>CAVYEK010000010.1:0-381214 GCA_963767595.1 Terriglobia bacterium | reverse complement strand
GGCGGACTTGCCCCACACCATGCTGCTAAGATGCGTATATTCAGGTGCTTGCATGGATTGCCAGACATAAGGGGCGCTATGTCTGGCTGTTTTGCGGGGGCGGCTGGGCGAACATGGGCGGCAGACCGGAGAAAGAACCGGTTCAGCGGAGCTACAATATTATTGCCATGAATCGAGCCGTTTCGCGGGGTGCCTTAATGATCCTTCGGGAAATGGCGGATGACGGCATAGGCCTCATTGGTCGCTGCGACAGCACAGGAGTTTTCGGTGTCGTGCCGGGGCCGGGGCCACACGCTCGACGCCGGGCTTCAGGCGAGATTTCTTCTGATCTTCCAAGGGCGGAATTTTGCATCGAGCTTATTGACGCCGGATTTTGCGAGCCTTCCCTGAACGGGGTACCGATCCACGCGAACATCTGTTACAGAATCTCCGAGTCGGGCTACGACTTGGCCAAGCGCAAGGAGCCGTCCAAATGATGAAGCTGGTGACAATGGCGTTACTCGCCTCTGGGCTGGTTGTTGCTCAGAGTAACTCGGTGAACGATGCCTATCAGCGTGGAGTTGAGCTGGGCAATCAGCAGAGCGCGATTGCAGCTTATTGTTTGAGCCATCCAAGCTGCATCGCGGCCGCTCAGGATGCCCAGGCCAGAAAGGAACAGGCCAAAGCTGATAAAGAACGGCTGAAGGCCGAAGCCCAAGCCAGGAAAGATGAAGCAAAGGCCGAGAAAGAACGGCAGAAGACCGAAATCAAATTGGCTCCACTGCGGGTTAAGCAGGAGCACGAGGCCGCGAAGGCCCGCGCGAAAGCCGAGCCGATCACGGCCGCGACGCCCTGATCTCGGCGCGGAGGCTTTGTTTGGCCGGGTGCGTTCTGAAATCAAGCTGCGTTCGAGACTCAGCCAACACGTCGATCACCTTCCATGTGGCGCGGGGCAGCGTAAAATAGGCTAGGAGGTCTCTAGGGGGTATGTCATTCACGATCAGGGCCGAAGACGTGCGCAACCCAGGCAACTCCGAAGTGATTATGTTGCGCGAAGAGGATGCAATTGGCTGCGATGGCATTGAGTGCGGCACGGCGGTGGCTGGCGACGACGGAACGCCGATATCCCATACCCCGCATGGCCGACACATCGTTGTATCCGGCTACAATCCACTCGCCTCTCCCCGCTACTTCGCCATCCCTCGGTAGGTATGAAGACGACGCTCGTCTGCCGACATTGCGGCGAGAGCTTCCAGAGCCCGCAGCCACCGGAAAAACCCCTTGGCCGCTATATAGACGAGTGCCCTGACTGTTCGAGGAGCATTTACATATCGCCCGCACCGACGGTCACCGATGGGGGGAAGGGCGAGACAAATCCAAAGCTGTTAAGGCGGCGCGGTGAACTCAAGCGTAAGTTGAAGAAGCGCGGGCTTACGCCAAGTCAAATTGCCGAGGTCATGGGCAAATTGGGCGACATAGAAGATTTTTGAAGATCACCACCTGCCCAAAGTTTCGCCAGTTAGCGAAGCGGGCGACCATTCAAGCGGGAAATGGCCATGGCGGACTTGGGCGGACTACGAAACCCCCAAAAATCGCCGGGGGGCGACCAGCAGAACGCGTGAGTCGTCCGTAGTGGCCCTTAGGTGGGATTTCTGGACAAATGGCCGCAACGGTGCTCCGGGGAGTGGCGGCTACACTTGGCCGCGTAACGCCCGATGCTGACATTTGCTGGGCGCGCGCCTTGCCGGCATGCTTTTCGGTGTGCGGCCCGGCGCTTCTCGAGTCCCTTCACCTGCCTGGCCGGCGCGATACCGAGGCGCACTTTCCTAACGCCGGACCACTGAATCGAAGTCCCAGCCGTGGTTGGCGCACATCGCGCGGACGTGGCTCTCCCAGGTGGGCTCGTCCTTGGGCCGGCCGGCCAGGAAGCAATCCACGCTCAGGTAGACCAGCGGGCGGTCTCCCCGGCAGAAAATGCGGTGCCACGCGTGCGGCGGAATGCGCGCCAGGTTGGTGGGCCGCACCGGAAATCGCGGCGCGGGCGCGTCCCGCTCGCCGGCCCCGATCTGCAACTCGCCCTCGCCGGAAATGACGTAGAAGATCTGCTCCGTATCGTGGTGCACGTGCAGGGGCGGAGCCTCGCCGGGCTCCAAAACCACCAGAAACGCCTCGGAAGTCTCGGCGTCGGCGCGGTCCAGGACCAGGTCGTTGGTGTGCGTGGGAAACCGGTAGCGCACGGTCTCCGCGGTGTCGAAAACGTATTTGTCAGGCATGATGATTCGATTCTCCAACCATGAACCAGTAGGCCGGAAGCGCGAGGTGCAGGACGACCACGGCCACCACAAATCCGGGATAGAACGAGCCGGTGCGCTCAAGCAGCAGGCCTGTAACGATGGGCGCCACCACGCCGGGGACGTTGCCGGAGAAATTGAGCATCCCCATCCACATGCCGACCGCCCCCTCGGGCGCCGAGTTCGCCGTGAGCGTGTAGAGATTACCGGTGGCCAGGCCGACCAGGGCCGCGATGCCGATCAGGAGCACGGCCGAGGTATCGCCGGGAGTCCGCGCCGCCACCAGCAGCATGCTGCTCGAGAGGAACGCCACGGTCACCACCGTCTTGCGGCTGCGGCGCTCATTGCAGCCGCGCGCGACCATGCGGTCGGCGATCCAGCCCCCCAGCGGCTCGGCGATGGCGAAGACCAGGAATGGAATAGCCGCGCAGGCCCCGGCGCGCTGGATGGACATGTGGCGCGATTCCATCAGGTAATCGGGCAGCCACGTCACCAGCAGGTACCAGTAGTAGCCGAAGCCGAGGTGGCCCAGGCACATGCCGAGCAGGTTGCGGTCGAACGTGCGCAGCGTCTCGGGCAGGCTCCGAGCGGGCGCTGTCCCCTGGAAATTGACCCTGCGCGGAAACGCCGCCAGCCAGGGGATCAGCCACACCGTGCTGCCGAACCCCAGCGCGAAGAAAGCCTTGTGCCAGCCGAACGAGTGAACCAGATATGCGATCAGCGGCGCGCCCAGGGCCAGCCCCGCGCGCGTGCCGCAGTTCATGAGGCCGGCGGCCATGCCGCGCCGGCTGGAATCGAACAATACGCTGACAATCTTCATGCCGCCCGGCATGTAGACCGACTCGCCCACCCCGAGCGCCATGCGCATCGCCATCAGCACAACCAGGCTGCCGGCGAGACCCGTGAAACCGCATGCCAACGACCAGACGGCGAACGCCGCTACGTAGAGCCAGCGCAAGTTCGAGCGGTCCACCGCCCAGCCGATGGGCAGTTGCATCAGCGAGTACGACCAGAAGAACGCCGACAGCAGCAGGCCCTTGGAGGCGGGCCCCAGGTGCAGATCGAGGGCGATCGCCGGCAGTGCGACGGAGACGATGGCGCGGTCGAGGTAGTTAATGAAGCCGGCTACGAACAGCAGGCCGGCAACGGTCCAGGCGCGGGCGGGAGACACGGGCAGGCCCCCGCCGGCTTTTGGCATAAAGCCAATTCTAGCTCCGTGGCGCAGCCTCTTAGGCTGCCGCGTCGAGAACTCTTCTCGACGCTTGGTGGCGGACCGCGCGCCAGACTCGACACGAGCGTCGAGTCGGCAGGCTGAGAGCCTGCGCCACGGAGGAGCAGACGTGCTAAGTGAACAGCATTGGCCCTAGACGTTCCGTATCAGCTCCAGCCGCCCGCCCGCCGCGGCTTCCAGAACCGGCCCCATGTACTCGTCCACCATCTCCGCGCGAAGCGGAACCGGCATGTTCTCCAGCTTCATTCTGAGTTGCGGATCCTTGCGACCAGGGGGTCCTCCCGCACCCGCCTTACGGCAGAGCCTCCAGCATCCGGTCGATATCTTCCGGCGAGATGTAAAAGTGCGGCGACGTACGTACCCAGCCCGCGCGGGGGGCGGTCATAATGCCGCGCGCCTTTAGGGTCCGCACCACCTCTTCGGCCGGCAGGGACGCCTTGCGGAAGCTGACGATGCCCGAGGCGGTCTCGGGCGTTTGCTCCCGGAAAAGCTGGTAGCCCCTGGCCCGGACGCCCTCGGCCAGCCGGCCCGTCAGGTTTCGGACAACGGGGGCTATTTCTCTTACCCCGACTTCAAGTAAAAAATCGATTGCCGCCTTCAAACCGAAACAACCAATGGTATTTAGCGTTCCTGGTTCGTACCGGCCGGCATCCCGCCTGAGGGTCATGTCTCGGGAAGCGTAGTCGGCGTAGTTTTCGACGTTGGTCCAGCCGAATTCGATGGGCTCCACGAGGTCCTGAAGGTCCTGTTTTATGTAAAGGATAGCGCAGCCTTCGGGGCCCAAAAGCCACTTGTGGCCGTCGGCCGCCAGGGCATCGATATGGCTGGCCCGTACGTCGATCGGAAAAGCGCCCAAGCCCTGAATGGCATCTACCAGGAAAATGCAGTGGTTGCGATGGCAAATCTCACCGATTTCGTGAATGGGCGCCCGGTATCCGCTCAGGAACTGGACAAAGCTGATGGCCAGCAGGCGTGCCCCACGGCAGGCCTCTTCAATCCGCTCCAAGGGGTCCGTCACGGATAGCCACGTAACCGCAATCCCTTTTTGTTCCAACCGCTTCCAAGGAAAATAGTTGGCCGGAAACTCTTCGCGAAAGGCCACGATTCGGTCCGCCGGCCGCCAGTCCAGGCCAAGAGCCACAGTGGCAATGCCCTCGGAAGTGTTCTTGACCAGGGCGATCTCGCCAGGCTCCGCGCCGATTAGCCGGGCCGCGGATTTCCGCAGGCCGTCATAGACCGCCATCCACTCGGCGTAGTGCAGGCTGCCGTAGTTCAGGCAATCGTCCGCCAGGTGCTTCATGGCGTCCGCCGCTGGCTTCGAAAGGGGCGCCACGGCGGCGTGGTTCAAATACGTCAGCCGCTCGCGAATGGGAAACTGATGTGCGTATCGCTCCCAAAGCGTAATATCTTCACCAGAATTAACGGGAACTTTCAGGCTCACCTCTCTACAATATAAGTGAATGAGGGCCGGCGGAGAAACCATGCGATACGCTTCGGCGTTCCTCTTGAGTCTGGCGCTGGCGGCGGGCCTCCGCGCGGGTGACGACAAGAAAAACGACCCCAGCCAGATCGGGAACCGCGATGTCGGCTCGGGGGTCAACTTCTACTCCATCCAGAAGGAGATGGCCCTGGGCCGGCAATTGGCGCAGGAAGTCGAACGGCAATCCAAGCTGGTGGACGATCCGATCGTCGCCGAGTACGTCAATCGCCTGGGCCAGAACCTGGTGCGCCACTCGGACGCGAAATACGCTTTCACGTTCAAGGTTGTGGACGATCCGAGCCTGAATGCCTTCGCCCTGCCGGGCGGGTACGTCTTCGTCAACCGGGGCCTGATCGAGATCGCGGATGAGGAAGACGAGCTGGCCGGCGCGATGGCGCACGAGATCGCCCATGTCGCGGCGCGGCACATGACGCGCGAAGCGACGCGGTCCGATATGGCCCGCCTGTTGAGCGCTCCCGCGCGCGTGGCGGCGGGTGGATGGAAAGGCTACGCCGCGGGCGTGGCGCTTCCGGCGGCGGTTGTCAGCTTCAACCGGAAGGACGAATCGGAGGCCGACTATCTGGGCGTGCAGTACATGTACGCCGCGGGATACGACCCCAACGGGACCATCAGCATTTTCGAAAAGCTGGAATCGCTCGAGCGCAAGAGCCCCGGCGCCGTGAGCCGGCTGTTCGCCACCCACCCGCCGGACGCCGAACGCATTCGCCGGACGCAAGAGGAAATCGAGCGGATCCTGCCGGCCAGGCCGGAATACGTGGTGAATACCTCCGAGTACAGCGCCATGCGCCAGCGATTGATCGACCTCGATACCAGCCGCCAGGATTCGCCCGAGCGGCGTCCGCAATTGCGGACCGCGCCGGGAGCGGCTCCAGGGCAGCCCAACGACGCGGATCGGCCCGGTTTGGGGAACCGCGAGCCTGGCAAGTAAGCGGTTCATCGTTAGCTCGATTCTCAGCGGCACGCATCCAGCCCGCATCCCCGCGGCCCCTTCCCCGGCTGTATCCTGGTCCTATGGTGGGATGCGAATGAGGGCCGGCCTGCCTTCCAGGGTGATTCTCCTGCCCGGCCTTCTGGTGGCTCTGGCCGCAGGCGCGTCCGATGGCGTGGACGCCGGCAGGAGCCCACACGCGGTCGACTATCACCATCGACTATCCCGAGGACGGGTCCATTTTTCCGCCCGAGATCACCCCTCCGACTTTCCTTTGGCGCGATGGCGCGAAGGGCGTAGCCTTCTGGCGGATCGAGGTCTCGTTCGGCGCCGGCTTGGCGGCGATTCACGCCACTTCCAAGGGCGAGCGCCTGCGCATCGGCAGGATCGATCCGGATTGCGTGTCCGTCACCAACGAGCCGCCCCGGCTTACGCCGCAACTGGCGGCGGCGCACTCCTGGACGCCGGACAGCGCGACTTGGCAGGCCATCAAGCGGCGCTCGACGGCCAACGCGGCGACGGTGACCATCACCGGCTTTCGCGACGCCGCCCCGGAGACGGTTGTCTCCCGCGGTAAGGTCGCTATTCGCACTTCAAAGGACCCGGTGGGCGCGCCGATCTTCTATCGCGACGTGCCGCTGATGCCCGCGCCGCAGGCGGAAACCGGCGTCATCAAACCCCTGGCCGCGGAGGCCCTGCCGCTGGTCGCCTGGCGGCTTCGAAACGTGGGCCAGGCGCACAGCCGGGTGGTGATGGAGGACCTGCCGGTGTGCGCCAACTGCCATTCCTTCTCCCGCGACGGCAAGACCATGGGAATGGATCTCGATGGCTTGCAGAACAACCGGGGAATGTACTTCCTGGCCTCGGTGGCCCCGGAGATGGCGATCCGCAAGCCGGACGTGATTCAGTGGAGTTCGCCGCGGGGCAGGCTCAAGGGCAACCTCCGCATCGGATTCATGTCGCAGGTCTCGCCGGACGGGCAGTACGTGGCGACCACGGTCAACCCGGCCGCCTTGGCGGCTGGCTCCGAAGAGCCTGCCAGCAACTATTACGTGGTCAATTTCCGGGACTACCGGTTCCTCCAGGTGTTCTATCCCACGCGCGGAATTGTGAGCTGGTATGGCCGCCAGACGGGAGTCTTGCAGCCGCTGCCCGGCGCCGACGATTCGCGCTTTGTGCAGATGGGCGGCATGTGGAGCCCCGACGGCCAGTACCTGGTGTTCGCCCGCGCCCCAGCCACGGATCCCAATCCGCCGGGAGTTCCGCTGGCGAAATTCGCCAACGACCCCAACGAGCTCCAGATCCAGTACGACCTCTACTGGGTTCCTTTCAACCAAGGCCGGGGAGGCGCGCCGGAGCCCATCGCCGGAGCTTCGGCCAACGGCATGAGTAATACCTTTCCGAAGGTGTCGCCCGATGGACGATGGATCGTGTTCGTCAAGTGCCGCAACGGGCTGCTCATGCGTCCCGACAGCCAGTTGTACATCGTTCCCGCGGCCGGCGGCGCGGCGCGGCGCATGCGCTGCAACACGGCGCAAATGAATTCGTGGCACAGCTTTTCGCCCAACGGCCGCTGGCTCGTGTTTTCCTCCAAAGCCAGGTCGCCTTACACGCAGTTGTACCTCACCCACATCGACGCGGACGGCAATGACAGCCCGGCCATATTGATCGACAACACCACCGCGGCCAACCGCGCGGCCAACATTCCGGAGTTTGTGAACATCCCTCCGGATGGCTTGCGGCAAATCGGCGGCCCGGTCCTCGACTACTACCGGCTGGTCAACAGCGCGACGTACCTGCAGAAGACCGGACGGTACGAAGCGTCCGCCGCCAGGTGGAGGCAGGTTTTGGAGATCAGTCCCGACGATGAAACCGCGCATCGCGGCCTGGGAACCGTGCTGCTCCTGACGGGACACCGGGAGGAATCCGCGGCGCATCTGCGGAAAGCGTCCGAGATCAAGCTGCGCGCGGCGATCGAGGCCGATCCCACCGCGGCGCGGGGATTCAACGATCTCGGCGTGCTGCTGGTCCAGACCGGGCGAGCGGAGGAAGCCGTGGCGCAATTCCAGAAGGCGGCCGAGCTGAAGCCGGATTTCGCCGAGGGGCGCACGAACTTGGGCGATGCTTTGGCGAAGCTGGGGAGGCTCGACGAGGCGCTGGTCGAACTGCGCAAAGCGTTGGAGTTGAACGCCGGGTATGCGCCCGCGCACTACAATCTGGGGCTGGTCTTGAACCGGCGGGGGAATGCGCGGGAGGCCGTCCGCGAATGGCAAAGCGCGCTGGAGCTGGACCCCAAATACGCGGAGGCCCACGACAGCCTGGGCGAGGCGCTTTATGCGCAAGGGCGGACGGCCGAGGCCCTGGCGCACTGGCGCGGCGCCATGGGGCTGCAGCCCAGCGACGCGCAGGCGCTGCGGTGGGCGGCCTGGGTGCTGGCGACCGCGCCCGATGCCGCCATCCGCGACGGCGCCGAGGCGCTGGCGTTGGCGGTACGGGCGGTGCAGCTCTCCGGAGGAAACGACGCGCGCATGCTCGACACGCTGGCGGCCGCCTACGCCGAGAAGGGGCGGTTCGCCGAAGCGGCGGCCACGGCGCGCAGGGCCCAGGCGCGGGCGGCGCAAGAGAACCAGCCCGCGCTGGCGGGCGAGATCGGGGCCAGGATCGCGCTGTATGAAGCCAACCAGCCGTTTCGCAACCGCGCTATCGCCGGCAAAATGAATCCGTAATGTGGGACAGACGCTTCCGTCTGTCAACCTTGTTGGAGCGGATCGTTCGCTCCAATCGAGCGAAACCCGTTCGGCGCCGGTCTGGTGGCCAATTCGAGCGATCGGCTTTGGTCGAGCGCGTGGTTGGCAGGCGAAAGCGCCTGCCCCACAAGGATAGGCGCCAACGTGGGACAGACGCTTTCGTCTGTCAACTCTGTTTACGCGCGGCCGCTACCTCCGCAGCGGGTCTTCCACCCAGGGCGGCGTGGCTTCCATCAGGCGGCCCAGCTCCGGCTCCAGTTCCTCCATCTTGCGCTTCATCTCCCAGGCGATGGCGCGGTAGCTGAAGTGGCCTTTTACGCCGCTGCGCAGCTTGCATATGTACTCCGCCTCGGCGAAATCCATCTTGAACAGGAAGCGGGAGCGCGCGCCGAAGGGCAGCAGATAATGGGCGGCGGGGGCCGGCAGGCGCCCCATGGCGTCCAGGGCCTGGCGCATAGCGGAATCGTACACCGCGGCGGCGCCGGCCTCCCGCACCAGGGCGGGCGTATCGTAGCCCAGCTTGCCGGCGTATTCCTGGCGGAACTTCTGGCAGCGGCGATGGCGGTGCAGGTCGCGGTAGGCCCCAATGTCGATCGCCAGATCGTAGCAATACAGGCCGCCGCGGAACCCCGCCAGGATTTCGTCGCGGCGGGTCCGCGATCCCAGCGCCACGTCGAACACCTCGGCCCGCTGCGCCGCGCTCCAGCCGCCGGCGATTTCGCATAACTCGCGGAACGGCCGGTCCGTCACCGGATAGAGCAGCGTGGCGGCGATATCGGCAGGCGTGTTCGCCGGCTTCAGCAGATCCACCATGGGCGCCATGCCGCCCCGCGGCGCGGGCAGGTTCTGCCCGGCCCAACGCTTGAGATCGCGGCGCGATTGCGCGGCGTGTTCGTCGGGGTCGGCGTGGCGGGCCAGCGTGGGCGCGAGCGGCTCCGCGGCGGCCGCCGCGTCCCACAGGCAATCGGGCTCGGCCGCGCAGGCCTGGGCTATTTCGTCGCCTAGTTCCCGCAGCTCCCGGTACTCGGACGCCTTGAAGCGCCGGATCTGCTTTTCGAGCGTACGGATGCTGGCCACCTGGCCCACGTTGGTGGGCACGCCCCAGAAGAGCAGGTAACGCGCCACGTCGAACGCCCGCGCCGCCAGGTTGCGCTGGTAGACCTCGGGCTTCATGTCCTCGGGACGCGGCAGTTTCTCGCTCAGGCGCTCGAAGGCCAGCCGGTTGACTTGCGCGTAGGCTTCGAGCAGCGCCTCGCCGGCCGCTCCATAGGCGGCCGCTTCTTCGCCCTCGAGCTCGGGAGGAATGATAAAGCCCGACCGCGAAAAATCCTGGTAGCGCGACGATTTCGCCTGCCCGTCCCACAGCGGCTCCTCTTCCACCTCGGTGGCGGCCAGCTCCGAAATGCCTTCGAAACACAGCGCCGCGTGCCCCAGGTCGGCGATGGAGGCGTGCCCGTACTGGAAATAGAAGCTCTCCAGGAACTTGCGCGAATCGTGGCTGCGCACCCAGGCGATGGAGTCGCGGATGGAGTCCGGCGACCGGCTGTAGCGCGCCAGCGCGTAGGCGATCTTCTCCGGCGGCATGGGCGCCAGCGTGATGACGCGTTTCGCTTGGGTCAAGAAGTTATCATAGCGGGGTGCGGATAAGAATCCAACGCATCCATCCCGCCGCCGTCCTTCCAACCTGCGCTCACGGACCGTCGGAAGACGCCGGCATGGACCTCTGCGCCGTGGAAGACGTCGCCCTGGAGCCCGGCGTACCGAAGCTGGTCCCTACCGGCCTGACCGTGGAAATCCCTCCGGGATACGAAGCCCAGGTGCGCCCCCGCAGCGGCCTGGCGCTCAAGCACGCCATAACCATGCCCAACGCCCCCGGCACCATCGACCCCGGCTACCGCGGCGAGGTGCGCGTGATTCTGCTGAACCTGGGGCAGAAGCCGTACGCCATCCGCGCCGGGGACCGCATCGCGCAGATGGTCGTGGCCCGTTACGAGCCGGTGGAATGGGTGGAAGGCGACCTGACCGATTCCACCCGCGGCGCGGGCGGCTTCGGCTCGTCGGGCCGGTGAAGCGCGCCCGGTTGAGTATCTACGCCGTCTTCACCACCGGCAGGCGCGCCGCCACGGCCGGCAGCGGCGGAAAGTCGGTGTACGGCTGGTCCTGATACCAGTAGCCCACCGAAAAGAAATTGTCTCCGCGGTCGTTGGCGTGTCCGTGCTCGATGGTGTGCTTCAGGTAGCGCTCGAAGGTCACCGGGTTATCGCCGTGCCAGCGATAGACGCAGTACCGGCCGCCGGTGCGCTCCGCATTGACGATGAGCGGGGCGCCGTACATGCGGTAGGCGAAGGGTTGCGCGCCGTCGCGGCCGCCGAAATCCCAGCTCCCCAGCAGATAGTCCTCGGAGCCGGTGCCGTTGATGGCGGGCTTCGCTTCGTCGTCGACGAAGATCATGTCGTCGCCCTCGCCCCACCATCCGGGAGCGTTCTCGAGGACCCCCAGCGCGATCCCCATGAGGTGGCCGCGGCCATGCGTCTCCAGGAAGACGTAGTTGAGCCGGCCGTCGGTATTCAACCGCGCCGCTTCGCCGGTGGTGGGCGTGCAGGGCTGCGCCTGCCGGTACTGGGCGTGGAAATACAGGGCGTCGTCCGGCAGCTTCGGGACGGCCATGTAGTCGATATTCGAATAGAACGATCCGACCTCCTGCCGGCCCTCATTGCTCACCGTGATCCGCGCGGACCGGCGATACGGCATGGCGAAATAGCAGTTGAGCGACTTGCCGGGCGAGCACGCCAGGTATTCGGACTCATAAAGGAAATACGTATTCAGGGTGAGGCCGAAGAAATCGCCGATGGGCGCCTCCACGCTGGGCTTCTCGTTGCCGTCCCAGTAGGCGCGCAGCACCAACTCTTTCAGGTGGTCGCCGCTGCGCGCGGAAATGGTGAACCAGATGTGGGTTATGACGCCCGGGCCATCGGCTTGGAAGACTTCCCGGGTTCCGCCGGCCGGGATGCTCCAGGAATCGCGGTTCCCTCCGGTGCGATCGAAGCTGGATTGCTTCAGGGATCTGTAGTTCCGAGCGCGGGCATAGCTCGGAAGAAAAGAGCCATCCGATGACGCCGCGCCGCCCGCCTGAGCCGGCGCGCCGGCCGGCGTCGCCGCGGCCAGTCCGGCGGCGGCGATCATGCCATTGAGAAACCCTCGACGATCCTTCATAGCGCGATTGTAAAGCGGATCGTCGCCGCCCGCTCGGAATAATGGGGCGGCCCGGCGGCCGGCTTGGGAGTATCGCCGGCGGATTGGGCCCTAAGCCACGCGTTCCAGTTCCCGCGCCTGGCCGTAGGGCGGGAAACCGGCGTTTTCTCCGAGCCTGGCGGGAACCTCGCGGAGGTAGAGCGGGTCCAATCCCCGCGCCGGCCGGCGCTCTTCCCACCCATTCTCCCGCGCCGGGAACATGAACCAGCCCAGCCCAGCTACGCTGGCGATCCAGTGGTCGCGGTGGATGGCGCTGGTGTAGAGTTTGGCCACGGTTAGTCTTCCTTTCTCTGGCGCACGGCCGGGCGTGCGGGTTCGGCTTTCCGGAAACGGCATTTGGCCGGACATGCTGCGTTCTTACATGCCGGGCACGCACGCTTCTGAGCCATTTCGGATTACTTTATCCCGCTGTGCCGCATTTTTCAACAACAATCATGCGGGGATCAGGCGGATACCCCCACTAGCGGGGGGTGCGCCGCGCATAAGTGCAGCAGCCGGGCTGCCTGACCGCCTGACCGCCCGGAGGTTGATTGGCCGCCAGGCTTTGCGCGATGATGTGCACATGCGCCGAAGAATCCTGGGGTTTCTTCTGATGGCGGTCGCGGCCGCGCTGTTGGCGGGTTGCGCCGACCGGCAAGTCGACGTAATGCAGACGCCGGTGCCGCCGCCGGCGCCAACGCCGCCACCCAACCAGCAGGCGCTTCCGAACCGGTAGCGGCTGTGGACCGGCGTGTCCGGCCCCTACGCCAGCATTTCCTGCGCGCGGATCAGCCGCTCGGGAACGTGGACGCCATTGGGACACTTCACCGCGCAACTGGAGCAATCGCTGCAACGCACGGCGCGCGCCTCTTCGGGTAATTTCAGGAAACTGGTTCGCGCGAAGGGGAAATCGTTATAGAAATCGGCGTAGGCCAGAATGCGCAACTGATCCGGCACGGGAACGCCCTTGGGGCACTGGCCGGCGCACTGGAAGCACATGCGGCAGTAGTACGGGCGCACTTCCTCGTTGCGGGCGGTGAGGACCTTGTCGTCTTCGGCAGTGTACTTCTCGGTGAGCGCCTTCAGGTTCATGTCCAGCATGTCGTTGTCGCGAATGCCGGGGAACACGCCCGCCAGATCGGAGTTCTTGAGCACCCACTTGAGCGCGGGCAGAGGGTTCTGAATGCGCGCGGGCCTGGGGGGAGCCGCCGCGCCCCGCGCGCCGCGCCCGCCAAACGTCGGCATTGCGCCGCCGGTGGCCGCCATGGCCTTGATGGCCGCCGTCCCGATGCCGGCGTCATGGAGTTTCTTGATGGCCGCGTCCTTGGTAGTCCCCATGGTGAAGTTGTAGCTGAACAACACCACATCCACCTTGGACTTGATGGCGTGGTCGGCCATCTGGTTGATGTCGTGCGTGCTGAAGCCGTAGAACCGGACCTTTCCCTGTTTCTTGGCGGTCTCGAAGGTCTCCAGGAGCTCGTCCGACACCTGCCGCGGCGTGTCTTTGGCGTGCAGGAGCCACACATCCACGTGGTCGGTCTGGAGGTTCTTGAGGCTGTCCTCCAGGTCCGCCGTGGCCTGCGTTTTGGTCTGGGCGGGGGTCTTGCTGACGATGATGACCTTATCCCGGACACCCTTCAAGCCCTGCGCCAGCAGCCTTTCGCTGTTGCCGGCCGCATAGTCGTTGGCCGTGTCGAAGAAATTGACGCCCAGGTCCACGGCGCGCGCCACCACGGCCGGGTCCGGCGTAAAACCGACGCCCATGCCCATGGGATTGACTTTGAGTCCCGTCTTCCCGAGCGTTCGGTACGGGATGGCGGCCGAACCTTGAAACGCGGAGCCAACGTGAGGAAGAGCCAGCCCGGCGGCGGGAATGGTCAACCCCGCGCGCAGAAAATTCCGTCGGGACGAATCCGAAATCATGACGCACCTCTCTCAGAATAGTAACGCGCGGCGGAAGACGGATGTTACCGAATTGGGACAAATCAGGGGTAAATAGCCGAAATGCCCGCCCAGCCCCGGTTTGCAGTAGGATAGAGAGCAATGGGGCACTGGAGGGTCACCTGGGTGTTCGGATTGGGTTTGGCCGCGCTGGCCGCCGGCTATGCCTTCCAGCGCCCATTTCGCGCGTTCCAGGGGGTGGAATACCGACTCGGCGAGATTCCTCTTCCAACCGACTACCAGGAAAAGACCGAGTGGGCCTTTGCCCGGCTCATGTACCCGCCCGGGCCCAACGACGGCTATCGCGGCCGATTCGACGGCGACTGGCATCTGGGCTCTTCCCTATGGACGCAGGACTTCCCCCGCGCGGACCGCCATTTCTCGCTGGCTGTGCGCCGTCTGACCAGGCTCCACACCCGCTCCGTGGAGCAGGTGGTGAATCTGGACGAAGGCGATGCGTACGACTGGCCGTGGCTCTATGCGGTTCAGGTTGGCGAATGGGGTCTCACCGAGGCGCAGGCGCGGGAGCTTCGCGAATATCTCCTGCGCGGCGGCTTCTTCATGGCCGACGATTTCCACGGGGCCTACGAGTGGCGCATGTTCGAAGAGCGTATCAAACAGGCCTTCCCGGACCGGCCCATCATGGAAATTCCGGATGACGACCCTATCTTCCATACCGTCTACGAGCTGAACGACCGCTATCAGGTCCCCGGCTACGACCACCGGCGGCTGGGCTACAAGCGCCCCATGTTCCCCGAAGGACCGGAGGACGGCAAGGGCGCGCACTGGCGCGGCATCTACGATGACAAAGGCCGTATTCTGGTGGCCATCTCCTACAACTCGGACATCGGCGATGCCTGGGAGTGGGCCGACGACGCCAGCTATCCGGCGCAATTCTCGGACCTGGCCATCCGCCTGGGCGTGAACTACATCGTCTACTCCATGACGCACTGAGCCAGTGGGGCCGGCATCCCGGCCTGCCTGGGCTCCTGGCCTGTCCAGCGCCGAACCAAGGCCGGACAGGAGTCCTGCCCCACGTGAGCCTCCGGAGGTACACTGAATACGATCCGGATGTTCGCAACCGAGACTCCGGGTAAGGAGAAACACGAGATGAAATGTCACGTTTATGCCGCGGCGCTGGCGCTGGTCGCCCTTGCGCCGCTTGTCGCCCAGGCGCCGCAGGGCTGGAAGCAGCGCATAGATCGCAGCCAGTCAGCGTCGGACCCCGACGCCGCCGGCCCCGTCAAGTTCACCACCCAGGGAGCGGGCTTCCACGCCGACAATCCCGTGGCGGCGGTGTACTGGAACCCGGCGAATACCGCGACCGGCGCTTATACCCTCAAAGGCACGTTTAAGCTCCTGAAGCTCAGCGGCCACACCAATTACTACGGCCTGGTGTTTGGCGGCAGCGCTCTCGAAGGTCCGGACCAAGCCTATCTGTATTTTGTGGTGGCGCAGGACGGAACGTGGCTGATCAAACGCCGCGAGGGCAGCGCGACCCCCACCGTGTCGCAGAAGACCCCCAGCGACATGGTGAAGAAACCCGACGCCAACGGCCAGTGCACCAATGCCCTCGAAGTGCGCGTCGGCGCCGACAAAATCGACTTCGTGGTCAACGGCACGGTGGTGCACACGGAGGCCAAGACCGGACCGCTGGCGAAGACCGACGGCATCTACGGCATCCGCATCAATCACCTACTGTTGGTTGATGTAGACGGATTCGGGGTGACGAAGTAGCCGGGGGCTCTGGACCCGTTGTTATGGCAGACAAAGATTTGGCGCTGGAAGCGTGCGACAGCGCCTTGAAGGCGGACGTCACGAGAGCGGTATCGGCCTACGTCGATTCCGTGGTGATCTCCCATGAGCCTCCCGAGACCGCCGCCAAGCGGCTGGCGGCGGGTTTGGTGGCGCGAAAGGCGGCCTACGCCGCAACTCGGGAGATTGTCGCGCAGGTGTTCCAAGACGGGTAGCCGGCCGCGCAGGCGACAGCCAACCCGAACGCCCGGCCGAAGGCTCGGGGGCTTGCCGGCGCACGCCCCCGAGACGCGGCGAGTCAGTTTACCGGCTTGCCCAGCGTCCTGATTTGTTCCATGAGCCGGTACACGCCGGTTGAAGGGTTGGCCTCTGCGCAATCTCGCGATCTCTGCCACTCGTCGAGGGCCATTGCCCTTTGCAGCGCCTCCGCGTACAGGGGATGGAGCTGCGAAGTGGGCAGTTGTTTGTCGTAGCCGGGCATGTACTCCTTGCATTTGTGGTTAAGCGGCCCTCGCTCGATGTGCGCCGTCTGGTCGCAGAAGTGCAGCAGCGCCCACAGTTCAAAGCACGGATTCGAGACGGCGACCTCGATACCGTTGTCTCGGGCCTGGTGCTTGGCCTCCGGCAGGTAAGGGTGCTCGTCTACATCGAACACACACCAGACCTGGTCGTAGTTGCAGTTCTCGTCCTTCTCGCGTTTTGCCCTGGCGGCGGCCTCCTTCTTCATCGCCACGGCGCGTTCCACCAGAGCCTTCGGCTTTTCCCCGGGGCTAACAAGCTCCAATTCTATGAGGCTCCTTTCCAAATGCCTCATTGCTCTGAAATACCCCGGCTCCGTTTTCATCCCCTCGCAGACAATCAAAAAGCGCGGGCGCGGGGCGCGGAATGCACGACGGCGCCGTATGCTGTCACGCCTGTCTCGTCTGGCCATCACCGCCCTCGAAACGAAGCAAAAAGGCGTCAGGATTGATAAAGGGAATTGCTCCGTATCTGCCCTGTAAATATCCGTTTTCGAGGTTTTCCTGGCGGCGCGGCTTGAAGTCACTCAGAGGGAACAGGTGGCTGCTCGCATCCTGGCCCTTCTCTGTAAACCAAATCTGATCGCGCCGGAGGACGCCGCTGCTTAACAGGTTCGTGTCGTGGGTATTGAATATCAACTGCGCGCCGTTGGGGTTGCTGGACGGACCGTTGAAGAGCCGGATCAGCTCAATCGCCAGCAGCGGATGAAGGCTTGCGTCAAGCTCATCGACCAGAAGTGCGGATGCCACTCCTAAGGGCATGACTACAGGCCCGAGCAGGGCCAATACGCGATCGTGCCCGCCGACTCCTGGCTCAGCGGAAGGGGGATTGACCTTGTCGCCGAACCGGTGCACAAGGCAGATTCGAGTACGTCTCCGGAACCGGCTCCGAGAGACCCATCTTGAAGCCAATCGACCGTCGACACAAGTTCCTTTAACTCCGGACCTATTTTCTCTCTTTAACTTCCATGTCCGGTAATCCCGAGGTCCGCGAAGGACACGAGCCTGGCGACGTTGCTCG
This sequence comes from Terriglobia bacterium, assembly GCA_963767595.1. Taxonomy (GTDB): domain Bacteria; phylum Acidobacteriota; class Terriglobia; order Bryobacterales; family Bryobacteraceae; genus BOG-224. Next base: position 364,071 of record CAVYEK010000010.1, on the reverse strand, counting down.
CGGAAATCGGATTCAGGCGCACAGGCTTGCCGTTTGCATGTAATATGGCCGCCCGGTCACCGATCACAAACAACAAGCCCGAAAACCACTTATAGACCGGCATATAGAGCTTCATGGTTGTTCTGGGCCGCGGCAGAAAGAAACAGGGAGTTTTTTCGCGTGAGGCTCTCTATGGTTCTGTTCTCTCCCGTCATCTTGCTGCTGAACGCGATAGGACTACCCCTCTTCCGATGAAACCACGTCTGCTTCTTTCCTTTCGGATAGACATAGAGCCACTCTTCGAGCACGGCCTCCGAATCGACGCGAAACCCGTATCGATAGCGAACACCCGCCAACAGGAAATCCGCTTCCATCTCCGTGGGTTCCCCGCTGGTTCCCTCATCTGAAAGGAAAGGCTCGCGGGGGATCGGCCCCTCCGGTTTCCAGTCCCGGTGAGATTCCCCCACCGCCGCCGCCATGAAAAGGAACGCCCGAATAGCATTCGTCTTACCGGAGGCGTTAGCCCCGTATATCGCCGCCGCGGGCAAGACACCCTCTCGGAAACTCATTGGGATGTCGGACTATGTCCGGCAAATCGGCAAACGGCCCCGCCACCAGGGAAAGTTCCTGCTCGCCACGGAACGAACGGAAATTCGAGAAGCGAAAACGCAGAAGCATAAATCACCCCAAAAATGCATTCATCGACCGATTCATGAACGATTTTGACACAAATCGGATGAAAAATGCGAGGAATCTAGACTTTTGGAGCAGCGCCGCTTGGTATTAGGCCAGCGGGTTCACCCAACGGAGACCGGGGAACCGCGCGAAATCGCGGTCGGTGGTGTGCAGGACACCGCCGGCCTCGATCGTCAAAGCCGCCAGTTGCGCATCCGTGAAGAGAGCGCCCCTGGCTTGGCCCTCTACCGCCATCCTTCGGAGCAGCGGCCAGTGGCGGTCGCCGGGCGCCAGCAGGCGGACGTTCGGCTGCTCCAGCCAGGAGTCCACGATTCCGGCCGCCTCTTCGAGGGTGAATCGATCACCCGGAAGCCGCGGATTCGTCACGATGCGTATAAAGGCGCCCACCGTCTGCCAGGGCAGACCGACCGGCGTGCCGTCCGAGAGAACGCTTTCGATCCAGGCGCGAGCCTGGGCGTGAATCGCCGAACTTGCGTCGTAGGCATACAGCAAGAGGTTTGCGTCAAGGACAATCATTTGTGGCCGCCGCCCTCGATCTCATCGAGCAGTTCCGCGATATTGTCATAGCTCGCCCCCGGAGGCAGGCCCAAGGACCGGGGCGCCACCAGGAACGGCCGGGCCGCCGGCTGGCCGGAGCGGATCAGCCCAAGGCGCAGAAACTGGTTCACGGCCGCCTTGAAGGAGACGCCCGATCGGCGGACCTCCTTGGCCAGCAGGCTCGCCACATCGTCATCCAGGGTGAGAGTCGTTCGCACATCGTGATGCTACATCATATGGCATCACGATGTCAAAGGGTCCAAAGAGACAGACTCCCCGCCGGGTGCTATAACGGAGTCGGAATACCTTTTATGTCACCCGGCGCTACCCGCCGCGACCTGTTTCGCCTGTGCCTGGGCGGGACGCTTGTCCGGCCTGGGTGCGCGGCCGGTGCGAAGTCGCGGGTGGTGATCGCCCGCGATCCGCTGGTGCGGCCATCGGGCGGCGCGGTGGATTCCGCCCGCCTGTCCGGTCTGCTCGACCGGGCCGTTCAGGCCATCTACCAGTGCGATTCCCCGCTCGAAGCCTGGAAGAAGATCGCCCGGCCGAATGAAGTGGTGGGGCTCAAGGTCAATTGCCTGGCGGGACGCGGCGGCGCCTCCACCAATCCCGTGCTGGTGGACGCCATCTGCGAGCGGCTCCGCCAGGCCGGCATTCCGGACAAGAACATCGTGGTCTGGGACCGTCTGCACGCGGATTTGGAACACGCCGGATTCCGCGTGGCCTCGCGCAAGGACCGCATCCGCTTCCTGGGCAATGACGACTCCGGGTACGAAAACGAGCTGGCCATTTCCGGCAGCGTGGGCAGCCTGATTTCGAAAACTGTAACGCAGGTTTGCGACGCCGTAATCAGCCTGCCGGTGCTGAAGGACCACGGCATCGTGGGCGTGACCATGGCTCTAAAGAACTTCTTCGGAGCCATCCACAATCCCAACAAGTACCACTCCAACTGCGGCGACCCGTACGTGGCGGACGTCAACATGCTCCCGCCCATACGGGCGAAGGTACGCCTGCACATCTGCGACGCCATCGCGCCACAGTACGAAGGCGGGCCTTCTTACATGCCGCAGTGGGCCTGGCCGTTCAACAGCCTGATTGCCTCGCGCGACCCGGTGGCGCTCGACTACACGGGGTGGCGGATCATCGAGGAACAGCGGGCGGCCAAGGGTCTGCCGACGCTCCAGGCGGCCAAGCGGGAGCCGGTCTACATCGCGTGCGCCGCCGACGCGCAGCATCGCCTGGGAACCAACGACCCGGCGATGATCGACAAGGTGGAGGCGTAGCGCATGGACCGCCGGCGGTTTCTGATCTCGGCCGCACTTCCCTGCCTCGCTCCGCGCGCCGCCATGCCAGCGCCCAGCGATGCGCAGTTCATCGTGGAAGCGCGCTTCTATGAGAAGCAGCCTTACCGGAAAATCAAGTGCAAGCTGTGCCCGCGCGAATGCTCCATCGACGACCAGGAGCGCGGCTACTGCGGGGTGCGCGAAAACCGCGGTGGGAAATACTACTCGCTGGTCTATGCGCGCCTGTGCTCCGCCAACCGCGACCCTATCGAGAAGAAGCCGCTATTTCATTTCGCGCCCGGCACGCTGGCGTTCTCGGTGGCCACCGCGGGCTGCAACGTGAACTGCAAGATGTGCCAAAACTGGGAGATTTCGCAGTCGCGTCCCGAGCAGATCCAGGCCAATTACACGCCGCCGCGGACGCTGGCCTCTCTGGCCGGGCAGTATCGCTGTTTTTCGATCGCTTACACCTATAACGAGCCGACCGTGTTCATCGAGTATGTACTCGACGCCGCCGAGGCGGGGCGCGCGGCGGGCGTCAAGAACGTGGTGATCTCGGGCGGCTACATCCAGAAGGAACCGCTGCTCGAACTATGCAAACGCGTGGACGCCATCAAAATCGATCTGAAGGGCTATTCCGAGAAGTTTTACAAGGAAGTGGTCAACGGCGAGCTGAAGCCGGTGCTCGACACGATTGCGACCATCCGCAAACAAGGCGTGTGGAATGAGATTGTCTACCTGGTGATCCCCACGCTCAACGATTCCGACGAGCAGTTCAAGGGGCTGGCGCGGTGGATCAAGACGAATCTGGGGCCGGACGTTCCGCTGCACTTCTCGCAATTCCATCCCGAGTACCTTTTGAAGAACCTGCCGGTGACGCCGACGCCGACGCTCGAACGCGCCAAGGCCATCTGCGACGCCGAGGGGCTCAACTATGTGTACATAGGCAACGTGCCCGGCCACCCGGCCGAGAGCACCTATTGCCCCAAGTGCCGCCGCGTGGTGGTTGAGAGAATGGGTTACTCGATCCTCGCTTTTCACCTGGACCGCGGCAAATGCCAGTCCTGCCAGACCACCATTCCCGGAGTGTGGGAAGGAGCGCTCCACGCATGAAGACTTCCAGGATGTTCGCTCTGCCGGCGCTCGCCGTGCTGCTTCTGGTCCACTGCGGAAGCGTCAGCCCGGGTGAAACGCCCAAGGTCCGGCCGCCGGCGGTGGCGGGGTCGTTCTATCTTGCGGACCCGGCCGCGCTGTCCAAAATGGTGGACGGCTTCCTGGCGAAGGCCAACCAGGCGCCGCTCGATGCGGTGGCGCTGGTGGCGCCGCACGCCGGCCACGAGTACGCCGGCCAGGTGGCGGCCTACGCCTACGCCTCGCTCAAAGGCCGCAAGATAGACCGCGTGGTGCTCATCGCGCCCTCGCACTATGAGGCCTTCCGCTTCGCTTCGGTGTACGATGGCTCGGCCTACTCCACTCCGCTGGGCCAGGTTCCCGTGGATCGGGCTTTCGCCGCCAAGCTCGCCTCCATGAGCCCGCTGATCAAGCTCTCGGGGTTGGGCCACACGCCCAGTCCGGACAAGTTGGAGCATTCCGTCGAGGTGCAACTGCCCTTCCTCCAGCGCACCCTGGGCCAGTTCCAATTGGTGCCCATCGTCATGGGCGATCAGAGTTACGAGCTCTGCCGCGCCGTGGGCGTCGCCGTCGCCAAGCTGGTGGCGGGTACAAACACGCTGATCGTAGCCAGCTCCGACCTTTCCCACTACCACACCTACGACGAGGCCGAGAAGATCGATCACAAGACATTGAAGGCCATCGAAGAGTGGGACTACCTCAGCATGTCGCGCAATTTCGAGCAGGGCATATGGGAAGCCTGCGGCGGCGGCCCGATCATCGCCGCCATGATCGCCTCCGAGCGGCTCGGCGCGTCGCAAGCCAGGATCTTGAAGTACGCCAACTCGGGAGACGTCGCCATCGGCGACAAGAGCCGCGTGGTGGGATACGGGGCCGTGGCGTTCCTCAAGAAAACGGGAGGCCCAGCGGCGGCCGAAGCGCCCTTTTCTCTCACCCGGCAGGAGAAGAACGAGTTGATGCGGATCGCGCGGCAGTCCGTCGAAACCTCGGTGCGGGACCGCAAGGAGTACGCGCCGCCGGCGCCCTCCTCGGAGGCGTTGAACCAGGAGCGCGGCGCGTTCGTCACCCTGAAGGAACGCGGCAGTTTGCGCGGCTGCATCGGCTACGTGGCGCCCATCAAGCCGCTCTACATCACGGTGCGCGACGTGGCCCGGTTCGCGGCGCTGGAGGACAGGCGCTTCCGGCCGGTGACGGCGGGCGAATTGGGCGCGCTCGAATATGAGATCTCGGTTCTATCGCCCATGCGCCGCATCATGGACAACAACGAGATCGCGGTGGGGCGAACCGGTCTGCTCATTCGCAAGGACAGCTACGAGGGCCTGCTGCTGCCGCAAGTCCCGGTGGAAGAGAAGTGGGACCGCGCCGAATTCCTGCGGGAAGTCTGCCTCAAGGCCGGGCTGCCCCAGCGCGCCTGGCAGGATCCGGACGCCGACCTGTTCCGCTTCACCGCCCTGGTATTCGGCGACCGCACGCTCGAGCCGCTCATTCCCGCGGAGCCCGCGCAGCAGACGCCAGGAATGCCAGCGCCGCCGGCGCCAGGTTCAGTTCCGCCGCCAGGAGGCTGGTTCTGAGGAAGCCGAACACGGGGATCAGGTAGAGGCTGAAGAGGATGGCGCCGGCGCAGGAGCCGGCCAGGTCCACCGCGTAGAGCTGTGGCGCGGTTGCGCCGGAGACGCCGACGGCGAGGGCGAACTGATATCCGCCGAGCGCCCCGCACGCCAGCGCCAGCGCCGGGTAAACGGCTTGCGGCGCGGAAAAGCAGGCGCAGAGGGCCAGCGGGGCGAGGGCCACCAGGCACTGCACCCGGGTGAGCAGTGGGGCAGGCCAGGAGGCCCGCCCCACCCAGCTCCCCAGCGCCATCCCCGCCATAAACGCCGCGATGAGCAGCGCCAGCCCCTGGTACAGCGAGCCGTACTTGGCCTGAAACGCCAAAAGCAGCAGCACTTCGAGCCCGATGGAAGTGAAGCCCGTGGCCGCCGTGCAGGCCGCCGCCGCGGAGACGCGCCGCCGGCTGGCCAACACCAGCGCCATCACCAGCAGTCCCAGCGCGCAGGCCAGGCGCGCGAAGCTCATCCCGCCCAGGGCTCGCAGCGCCAGCGCATAGCCGTGCCCGAACCGGCTGCTCCACAGCGTCAGGTCGAAGTAGTACGCCACCGGCGCCAGGTCGCGGTTCACGCGCGTGGAGGGCAGCGGGCGTATGCGCTCGTCGAGCTCGCTCATTCGCTCGGGCGCCATGCGGAACGGCAGGTAGTACTCGCGCACGTAAGTGGTTGCCAGCCGCCTCTCCCGCAGACGGTCGAGCAGCGTGGCGGGGTCGCGCGTCAGAGATCCGGCGCGTTTCGCGGCGAAGAAATGCACCGTCTCGCCCGGCATCGCCACCACCTCGGGGAACACCGCCCGCAGGGTCTTCTCCATGCTGCGCAGGAACTCCGCCAGGTCCGCGCCGATGTAGTTCTCCGAAGCCGCCAGGCGGAATGAGAGGATGCCATCGGGCGTGAGCTTCGCGGCGGCTTCACGGAAGAAGTCGAGTGTGTAGTAGCGATTCAACTGCGCCGTATGCGGATCGGGCAGGTTGACCACAATCACGTCGAAAAGGCCCTCGGCGGTCTGCACGAAACGGCGGCCATCGGTCACGTGTACATGCACTCGTACATCGGATTCCGCCGGGGCCCATTCCTCGCGAAAGTAGCGGCGCGCGATTTCGAGGATGGCCGGATCGAGCTCCACGTAATCCACGCGTTCGAGCGAGCGGTGCTGGAGCGCTTGCCGGAGGCTTCCGTTGGCCCCGCCGCCGATCAGCAGAAGGCGGCGCGGGGCCGGGTGTTCGAGCAGCGCATAGTGGACGGCTTCCTCGGCCCCTTCCGGATCGGGCGCGTGAAACAGAATCAGCCCGTTCTCATAGACGCTGCGCGACCCTTCGGTTTCCACCACCGCAAGGTTGCCGTAAGCCGAGTTCCGCGTGGATAACAGGCGATAGCCGGGCGGCCACAAGCGCTGGAGAAGGGCGTTCTCAGACGCGGGCAGGACCGTGAACACCGGAACGCAGAGCGCCGCCAGCGCGGTTTCCGCCGCGCGCCGCGCCCACGGCCGGCGGATTGCGAGGCCAGCCGCGGCCATCAGGTTCAACAGGCCCAAGCCACAAGCGATCTGGAGCGGGCTGAAGAGCCGCAGCAGCGCCAGTCCGGCGGCCAACCCTCCCGCCACCGCGCCCACGGCTTCCACCATGTAGACCGTGGCGCCGGCGCCTTGTTGGATTGACAGGCGAAAGCGTCTGTCCCACCCGGTCGTCGAAGGACCGCCATCCTTGTGCGGCAGGCGCTTTCGCCTGCCCACCGGTTCTCCTAATGGAGTCGTCGTCCACAGCCCGCAGGCGGCCGTGAACAGCGAACCCGAGAGGATGCAAAACACGCAAAGCGCGGCCAGCGAGACCAGCAGCGCGGCCGCCGGCCCCAGGTTTTCGCCCGGAATCGCGGTAAGCGCGGCCTTCCCGATGCGCACCCCGAGCACGGTGGCCGGCAGCGCCAGCGCCAGCAGCGCCTGCACGCCCGCCATGGTCCGCAAACCCAGCCAGCCCGCAACGGAGCTCCCCACGGCGGTCCAAAACAGCCAGACCGCCAGCACCAGGCCCACGGAAATCTCGTTGCCGCCGAAAACCAGCATCAGCTCCCGCAGGAGCACGATCTGGGCAATCGCCGCCGTGAACCCGATCAGGAGAACCGAAGCACGAATGCCGAATCCGCCGCCCACATACAACAGAATACGTGAGACGGCCGAAACTATTCGTATCTCAGAGCCGAGAGGGCCTGTACCCGGCACGCGCGGCGCGCGGGAACCAGCATGGCCAGCGCCGCGACGGCCCCCAGGATGCCGCAACTGGCGGCGATCACCGCCGGATGGTTGGGGGTGACGCCGAACAGGTGATTGGCAAGCAGCGGGCAGACCACCAGCGAAAGCGCTACTCCCGACGCCATCCCCGCGCCCACCAGCCGGAGGCCGTCCTTTAGCACCGCCGCCAGAACATCCGCGCGGCCGGCCCCCAGCGCCAGGCGAATGCCGATCTCCCGCGTGCGGCGGCTCACGATGTAGGCCACCACGCCGTATAGCCCCAACGCGCTCAGCAGGAGAGCGGTCCCGCCCAGAGTCCCCATCAGGCCCGCGCGTAGACGCAGTTCCGTGCCGTTGGACCCTCCCGTAAGCTTGTTCGCCAGCACATCGATTGTCTGAAGGGGCATTTCGGGATCGAGCGAAGCCACGGTGCGCCGCAGAGGCTCGGCGAAGGCATTGGCATCTCCGCCGCCGCGCACAAATACGGTCAGGAAATCGTTGCCGGCCAGGGGGAGATACAGAAAGGGCGCGGGATCGTCGCCGTTCTTGTCGTACGCCGTATCGCGCGCCACCCCGATCACCGTGTAGTCCGTGGCTCTCGGTCCGGACACCCGCACGGTCTGGCCCAAGGGCTCCTGGTCGTGCCAGAACCGCCGCGCCATGGTTTCGTTCACCACACAGAGCGGCCGGCCGCTCAGATCCGCCTCAACGTACTCGCGTCCGCGCAGAAGTTGTATCCCGAATGTGCGGAAGAAGCGGGGGGCCACGGAGTTGGAACTTACCACCAGGGTCTCCTGCTTGGGAAGCAGGGGCGAACCGTTGTTGACCACCTTCAGCGACCGGTTCTCGCCGCCGCCGGGAACCAGCGCCGCAAACGTCACCGCCTGCGCGCCGGGCAGCGCCTTCACGCGCGCTTCCAGGTCCCGCCGGAACTGGGCCGCGCGTTCCTCCTTGTAGTCGTTCATGATCGGCCACAGGGTGGCGGTGAGCACCTTGTGCGGATCCACTCCGGGATCGAACTCGTTCAGGTTCCAAACGCTGCGGGTCAGCATCGCGGCTGCGGTAATCCCCGCCATCGAAAGCGCAAGCTGGGCCGCCACCAATACGCCCCGCAACCCGAACTTGCGCCGCCCCACCGCGGCGCCCCCGCCCTTCAGTACCGGCATGAGATCCAGCTTCGAGGCCGCCCGAGCCGGCCACAGACCCGCGATCACCGAAGCCACTACTCCCGCGCCCATGGCAAAGCCCAACACCGTCCGGTCCAGGTAGAAAAACATATCGATGCCGGCAAGGCCCGGTATGGGAAGCTTTTCCACAACGTGAATCGTCAATACCGCGACTCCGTAACCCGCCAGCGCCGACGGGACGGCCAGCAGCAGGCTCTCAGTCAACAATTGCCGCGTGAGGCGCCCGGCGGAGGCGCCCAGCGCCAGGCGCGTGGCCATCTCAAAGCGCCGCTCCTGGTGCCGGGCCAGCAACAGGTTCATGACGTTGGCGCATGCAATCAGCAGAATGAGGCCCACCACGGCTTGCACAATGGCCGCCACTGTGCGGGTGACGCCGTCGCGGCGTACCTTGGGCCGGAAGTTCAGCTTGGCCTTGCCCAAACTCTCGGGAAACATAGGCGCCAGGCGCCGCACGAGCAATTCGGTTTCCACCTGGGCCTGCTTCATGGTCGAGCCAGGCTTCACTCGCGCCATCATGTTCAGGGATCGCGCATCGCCCTTGCGCAGGGCGGCGTCCTCGGGGAACGGCGCCACAATGTCCGGTCTCCACATGGAGGCATAGCGGAAATCGTGCGCCAGCACTCCCACAATCGTGTAGGTGAGCCGGGTGGGGCCAACATACAACACCAGGGGTTTGCCGATTACGCCCGGATCCGCAGCGAAGCGGCGCTTCCAGAAACCCTGCGCCAGCAGGACCTCTTTCGGATTCGCCTGATCCTGCGCGAACCCACGGCCGAGCACGGGTTGCTGCCCGAAGCCCTGGAAGAAATTCGTGGTGGTGGCGAGCGCGGTGACAAACTCCGGCCTTCCCCCCCCGCTCACCCGGTAGCGTCCCGTCGTGAGCGCCATCACATCGGAATAGACGCGCGTGCGGCTGCGAATCTCCTGGTACTCGGGAAACGAGAACAGCATGTTTCCGGCGGGAGTCGAGAGCGAGAGATCCACAAGCTCTTCCGGGGCGCGACCCGAAACCGGCCGGTCCATCGCGGTGTGAATCACGCTGAACATGGCGGTGTTGATGCCGATGCCCAGCGCGAGCGAGACCAGCGTGGTCAATATGAACCCCGGGCTCTTCGCCAGCGTGCGCGAGGCGTAGCGGATGTCCTGCCGGATACCGGATAACACGGTGTCTTCCTCCTGATTTGGCTTGGACACCGGGCGCCGGTCCGAAGTTCCTGACGCGCGACTGATGTGGGGTCGGGCTTTTCAGCCTGCCCCCGGCTTTTTAGCCGGCGTTCTTCGATTTGTCGCGAGACGCCGGGCAGAAGCGGGCCCGAAGGGCGCCCCGGCAGGCCGAAAGCCTGCTCCCACAAGCTCAGCCCAACTGCTCCACCGCCTGCAACAGCGCGCGAATGTAGCCATAGCAGAAGGCGAAGGACTGCAAACCACCGGGATCGCCCGGCGCCTGCGGGACGTGGTCGGGCATCAGCATATACGGGTAGCCCACCTCTTTGTAAGTCAGAATGGCCTTCACGAAGTCGATGTCGCCTTCGTCCGGGAATACTTCCACGAAATCGTCGCGGTGGCCGCGGATGTTGCGGAAGTGCACGTTGAAGATCTTCTTCCGCGACCCGAAGTAGCGGATCACGTCGAAGATCTCCTTGCCCGGGTCGGCCAGCATCTCCGTCACCGTGCCCTGGCAGAAATTCAGGCCGTGGTAGGGGCTCTCCCGAATGGTGATGAACTTCTTGAGGCCGTCCACGGTCCCCAGCACGCGGTTCACGCCCTGGTAGCCTTCGGGCGGCATTCCGGGGTCGTGCGGGTGGCAGGCCATGCGGATCTTGTACTCCTGCGCCACCGGAATCACGCGGTCCAGGAAATAGGTGATCCGCTCCCAGAAGCGGGCGGCGTCCACCACGCCGGCGCGGGTCAGCGGAGGATTGGGCTTGGCGTCTTTCAGCTTCCAGGAGGCGTAGGTGGCGTCGCCGCGTCCCGGGACGCTGGCCGTGCGCACCACGCCCAGGATGCTCATGTTGTATTTGATGGACGGGATTCCCGCCTGGGCGCAGCTCCGGATGAAGGTTTGCAGGGCTTCGATATCGCGGTCGCGCTCGGGGCTCTCGGCCAGCATGATGGCCGGATGGCGCTCGCGGTCGATGTGGCTCGATTCCAGAATCGGCGGCGCTGCGCAGTCCACGCTGATTCCATACTTGGCGGCCAGGTCGCGCATGCGCGCCAAATCTTCGGCCGTGGCCCAGATCTGGCCGGGAGCCGCCTGCGGATAGCCGCAGATATTGCGCACGCCATAGCGGGCGAAGTACTTCAAATGCGTCTCACTGGTGGGCGAGCTCTGGCACCCCAACTTCATGAGGAGCGGCGAGGGCGGCGCCGCGGCCACGGCCCGCCCTCCAGCGCCGGCCAACGCCAGGGCGCCGGAAGAAGTCACAAACTGTCTGCGATTCATGATGCCTCGATGGCGGATTGCAGACTCTATTCTATGCGAGATGGCGCCAGGGCGACGAGCCGAAGAGCGCCGGCTGAGAAGCCGGCGGCAGGATGAAATCCCGGCCCCACTTTGGGGGCCGCGCTTGTCTGTTTCGTTCCCGCGCTCCGGGCCGGGCATGCCCGGCCCGGAGCCCGGTGTACTGGCGCGGCGTAGGGCCGGGCATGCCCGGCCCGAGCATCGATTAGACGGTCGTGAAACCACTCCGCCTACGCGAACAGTTCCTGCGCGCGCATCGCCATCTCCGCCACACGCACCCCGTACGGGCACTTGATGGCGCAAGAAGAGCAATCGGCGCAACGTATCGCCTGATGTTCCGCGGACAGCCGCTGGAAGCTCTCGCGGCCCAACGGGAATTGGCCGTAGCCGTCGGCGTACATCACAAACCGCACCAGATCGCGCGCCGGCAACCCCTTGGGGCACTGGCCTTCGCACTGCCCGCACATGCTGCAGAAGTACGGACGGATCTCCTTGAGGGTGGCCGTCAGCACCTTCTGATCCGCGTCGGTGAAGCTTTGCCCCATGACCGCGAAGTTCTGCTCCAGTTGGTCGATATCGGTCATGCTGGGGACCGTGGTGGCTATCACGGGGTTCTTGATGACCCACTTCAACGCGGCCGTCATTCTGCCCACCGGAGGCGCCGGAGGCGCTGCCGGGGCCGCCGGCTGCGCGCCGCCCCTGCCACGGCCGCCACGGCCGCCGCCGCCCCGGGCGGCCATTACCTTCATGGCCACCAAGCCCACGCCCGCCTGGTTCAGCTTATCGATGGCCGGTCCCCACTCCGCCGCGGAGGTGAAGTTGTACTGCGCCTGGACAATCTCCAGCTTGGCTTCGATGACGCGGTCGGCGACGGCCGGCAGATTGTGCGTGCTCATGCCGATGAAGCGCGCCTTGCCCTGCTGCTTGGCCTTGCGCTGCGCCTCCACCAACTCGTCGGTAATCTCCGCCCCGCTGCCCAAACCGTGCAGCAGCCACACGTCCACGTGGTCGGTGTTCAGCTCCTTGAGGCTGGTATCGAGTTGGTCCAAAATGCTCGGGCCGGTCCATGGCCCATCGGCCTTGGTCGAGACGAAGACGTCCTTCCGCTTCGCGCCCAACGCCGCTCCCACCATGCGCTCGTTTTGGCCGTTTTGGTAGTGGCGGGACGTATCGAAGTAGTTGATGCCCATGTCCACGGCCCTGCTGATCACGGTCGGATCCGAGGTAATCATGCAGCCGTAGCCCACGGTTGTGACCTTCATTCCGGTCTTGCCCAAGACCCGGTAGGAGAGCTTGCCCGCGGAGCTTCCCGCCTGCTGGGGAGCAGGAGCGGACGGCGTGGGACTGGCCGTGGTGGATGCCAGGCCGGCTACTGGCAACGCCAGGCCGGCGGCCAAGAAATTGCGTCTAGAGGATTCGGTATTCATGCTGCCTCCATTCGATCTATTCCGCTTACCCAAACAATTCCTGCGCGCGCATGGCCTGCTCCGCCACGCGCACCCCGTTCGGACACTGGATGGCGCATGAGGAGCAGTCGCCGCAGCGTATCGCCTGATGCTCCGCGGACATCCGCTGGAAGCCCTCGCGGCCCAGCGGGAATTGGCCGTAGCCGTCGGCGTACATGGTGAACCGCACCAGGTCGCGCGCCGGCAGGCCCTTGGGGCACTGGCCTTCGCACTGCCCGCACATGCGGCAGAAGTACGGGCCGATCTCTTTCAGGGCGGCCGTAAGCACCTTCTGATCCGCATCGGTGAATTGCTGCCCCATGGCCTTGAAATTTTGCTCCAGTTGGTCGATATCGGTCATGCTGGGTACGGTGGTGGCGATCGCTGGGTTCTTGATGGCCCACTTCAGCGCCGCGGCCGGTTTCTCCGGCGAAACCGCCGGCGGCGCCGCGCCGCCCCTGCCACGACCGCGGCCGGCCTGCGCCATTACCTTCATGGCCACCACGCCAATGCCGGCCTGGTTCAGCTTGTCGATGGCCGCCGTAAACGTCGCGGCCGAGGCGTAGCTGTACTGCGCCTGGACGATATCCAGCTTGGCTTCGATGACCCGATCGACCATGGCCGGCAGTTGGTGCGTGCTCATGCCGATAAACCGCACCTTGCCCTGTTGCTTGGCCTTGCGCTGCGCCTCCACCAGCTCGTCGCTGATCTGCTCCGGCTTGTCCTTCATGTGCAGCAGCCACACATCCAGGTGGTCGGTGTTGATCTCCTTGAGGCTGGTGTCCAGCTCCGCCAGGATGCCCGCGCCGGTATTCGTATCGCACTTGCTCGAAAGAAAGATGTCCTTCCGCTTCGCTCCCAGCGCCGCCCCCACCATGCGCTCGTTCTGGCCGTTCGAGTAATTGCGGGAAGTATCGAAATAGTTGATGCCCATGTCGGCCGCCCTGGCGATCACGGTCGGATCCGAGGTAATCATGCAACCGTATCCCACGGTTGTGACCTTCATTCCGGTCTTGCCCAGAGTCCGGTAGGTGATCTTGCCAGAGGGCCCTGCCGCCTGCTGCGGAGCCGGAGCGGGCGTGGGGCTGGACGTGGTGGATGCCAGGCCGGCTACTGGCAACGCCAGGCCGGCGGCTAAGAAATTGCGCCGTGAGGATTCGGTATTCACTGTGCCTCCATTCATTTCGATACAACCGGTCCGAAGACCCTATTATCCTCCATTGCAGAGAAAAGGGCCATAGGGGACTGGTTGGGTCCGGAAAAACGTCGGCCGGGACGCCGACGTGGCAGGCCGGAGGCCCGCTCTACGGGAATCGCCGCGGCCAGATGTTCAGATGGGGGACGGAAGTCCTTCGGAGGCAAGGTGGAACAGGCGCCTTCGCCTGTCAATCCGACCCTCCGCTCAGCGCTTCGACAAGGCCTCGCGGAGTTTTCGCGCCAGCGCTTCCCGGCTGAAAGGCTTGGCCAGGAACTCCACCCCGGCGTCGAGGACCCCGTGATCCGAAACGGTGTGCGCGGTATACCCGGAAACGTATACAACCTTGATGTCCGGCCGCCACCGGCGCAGCTCCTCCGCCAGTTGATTGCCTCCCATGCCGGGCATCACCACATCCGTCAAGAGCAGCTCGATAGTGCCCTCGTGCGCCTTGGCCAGCGCCAGCGCCTCCGTGCCCGAACTGGCGACGAGCGCCGTGTAACCCATGAGCTTCAGCATCTTCGCCGTGAGGTCGCGAACGCCCTGCTCGTCCTCCACCAGCAGGATGGTGGCGTGCTCCGCGTCCCGAGCGGCGGAGACGTCCCCGCCGAGGGCGTCGGAGGCGGCTTCCGAGACCGCGGGAAAGTACAATTTGAAGGTGGCGCCCTTGCCCACCTCGCTGTAGACCCAGATGTCGCCGCCCGCCTGCTTGACGATGCCGTACACCGTCGCCAGGCCCAGACCGGTACCCTTGCCCCGCTCCTTGGTGGTGAAGAAGGGTTCGAAGATCCGGCTCCTGGTCTCGGCATCCATGCCTTGGCCGTTGTCGCTCACCGCGATCATGACGAACTCGCCGGGCTGCACGCCCACGTGGGTCCTGGCGTAGGAGTCGTCCAGGGTGACCGGTTCGGTCTCGATGGTGATCCGCCCGCCGCGCGGCATGGCGTCGCGCGCATTCGTGGCCAGGTTGAAGATGGCCTGCTCCAGGTGGCCGGGATCGGCCTTTATGCGCCCTACGTTGGGGTTTAGCTTGAGCGCCAGCTCGACGTCCTCCCCGATCAGGCGCTGCAGCAGTTTCTCGGTATGCATCAAGACGGAATTCACGTCAAAGACGCGGGGCTGCACCACCTGCCGGCGGCTGAACGCCAGAAGCTGGTTGGTCAGGGCCCCCGCCCGCTCGGAGGCCTTGAGGATCTCCTCGGCGAAGCCGTGCAGGGGGTCGAGCGGCGAAACCTGGTCCAGAATCATCTGGTTATACCCGGCGATCACCGTCAGCATGTTGCTGAAATCGTGCGCCACGCCGCCCGCCAGACGGCCCACCGCCTCCATCTTCTGGGCGTGCATCAGTTGTTCTTCCAGTTTCTTGCGCTGGGTGATGTCGGTGACGAAGGCGATGGCGAAGAGACCCTCTTCGGCGCGGACGTAACTGAGGCTTACCTCGACGGGGAAATGGACGCCGTCCTTGCGCCGCCCGGACAGCTCCATGCCGATACCCATCTCCCGCACGCGAGGATGGACGAAAAAATCCGCGCGCTCCCGCTCGTGCCGGCTTCGGGCGGCTTCGGGCAGCAACATCTCAATGCGGTTGCCCAGCAATTCCTGGCGGGAGTAGCCGAACATGGCCTCTGTCCGGGCGTTGGCCAGCACGATTCCGCCGTCGCCATCGGAGCCCAATATCGCTTGGGAAGCGGACTCCAGAAGCGCCGCGACCATGCCCTCGTTTCGCTCCAGGAGGCTCGCAATGTCCCTCCGCGCGGCGGCTCCGTGCTTGCCGGACACCTTCCCCTCGGGCCGATTCAAGAGCACATCCCTCCCTGTTTGGGACCATTTTCCGACAGTTTCCGGGAGAAATGCAAACAGGACCGAATTTCTCGGGTCGCCAGTTGTACGATGCCGTCCATGGCCGCCGGAGCGCATGGACAGCGGGGCGGGAGGCTACTTCGCCGCCGCCGCGTGCTCCTCGGATTGTTCCAGAACCGCGGATTGCAGCGACTCCAGCGCCTCTACAACCCGCTCCACCAGGTCGTCGGTCTGCGCCATGGCCGTGCGGGCCGATTGCACGGCGGCGTCTTGCACTCCGATGGCGGTTTCGAGACCGTGCAGGTCCAGAGCGACATCCTTCTCGAATTTCGCGAAGCTGGTTCGAAGGGTCTCCGTGTCCCGCTCCACCTTGGCAACGCGCTCCCCCGCCGCTTCCAGGCCGGGAACGAAGCGGGCCGTGACCTGTCCTTCGAGGGCCTCCACGCTGTGATCCAGGCGGCCGGCATGGTCCTGGGCGGCAGCCAGCTTGGCTTCCAGGGCGGCCACTTCTCCCCGCACCGCTTCGATAAGGTTGACGGCGGCGCCTTGGACTTCCGCCATGCTTTTCCCGTGCGCCTCGAGCCTGGCCGTCATGCGCTCTTCCATTTGGAGCATCTCGCCGCGCAGCGCCGCGTCCGCCACGTCCGGGCGGCGCTGGGGCGCGGGAGTTTCCGCCCGCCGGGCCGCCACGGTGAGCAACTTCAATTCCATGATGATCTTCTGCATGCGCGGCCAGCGCCCGGCCGGGTCTTTGGCCAGACAGTTCGCCAGCACTCTATCGACCGCCGGGCTCCCCGAAGGCTTCGCCGCGGCGGTGGCCAACGCCGTGGCCAGGGCCACGCCCTCCCCTTGGAATGCGTGCTCGCCAGTCAACATTTCGTACAGGATGGCGCCGAAGCTGAACACATCGCTGCGCGCATCCGTGGGACGGCCTTCGAGCGCCTCGGGAGCCGTGTAGGGAGTGATGCCGGCGGAGCCGGGAGCCAGTTCCAAAGTCCCGTTCTTAAGGACCACGCAGCGCGGCGAAAGCGCCCCGTGCGCGTGCCCTTCATCGTGCAGCCTGCGAAGGGCGTCGGCCAGCAGCATGGCGTAGCGCAGGGAGTCGGAAACCGAGAGTCTGCCCTCGGCCAGACGCTGGGCGAGGGTTTGAGGTTCGCTTGTGGGTAGAGTATCGATTGCCATGGAAAATCACCATTCCTAAATTACGAGTTAATCAGATTTTTCCGAGAAGTGAAAGCCAAAATAATAGGATCAGTCCTAGAACGGTACCAGCCGTACGCTGGCATTAGTTATCTATCTACATCCGAAAACACGGACGCCATGGACGCATTTTGACGCAGAGACGCCGAGACGCTGAGAATTCGAGGGGAAGAGAGAAAGAAACGAGCCGAAGCCTCCGCCCGCCCCTTTTCTTGAACCTCCTCGAATTTCTCCGCGTCTCTGCGTCTCCGCGTCAAAGGCGGCCCTGGACAACTCCTCCACTCCCTCAGGCCCGGCCGGATAACCGCGCGCCTTCTCTGCTATACTCTGGGTTTATGACATCTGCCGTCGCGCGGCGCCATCTCGAGCATCACCGCATCTCCTGGCGACGGGCTGTGTCCTAATCTCAAGCCAACGAATGGAAAGGACGCCCGCCGCGGAAGTGGCGGGCTTTTTTGTTGCTATCGCAATGACTTTGGACTTTCAAAAAGCCGATGGATTGGCCCCGGCCGTGGTGCAAGACCACGCCACCGGCCGCGTCTTGATGCTTGGCTACATGAACGAGGAAGCCTTCCGCCAGACCGTCGCAACCGGCTTTGTGACCTTTTACAGCCGTTCGCGCCGGAAGCTCTGGCTTAAAGGCGAAACCTCCGGCCATCGCCTGGTGGTGAAAGAGATCCGCGCCGATTGCGACGGCGATGCCATCCTCATCCGGGTGGACGCGCTGGGCCCCGGCGTGTGCCATGAAGGCTACGCCAGTTGCTTCTTCCGGCGCTTGGAAGACGGGGAATGGAAGATTACGGAGGAGCGCGCCTACAACCCCGCCTCGGTCTATGGAGGCAAGCCATGAAACTCAAACTCGGCATTCCCAAGGGCAGCCTGGAAAACGCCACCATCGATCTGTTCCGCCGCGCCGGCTTCACCATCACCACCAGCAGCCGCTCCTACTTTCCGGCTATCGACGACCCGGAGATAGAGTGCATGCTCATCCGCGCCCAGGAGATGGCGCGCTACGTGGAAGACGGCGTGCTGGACGCCGGCCTCACCGGCCGCGACTGGATCGAAGAGAATGAAGCCGACGTGGTGGCCGTGGCCGACCTCATCTACGCCAAGCAGAGCTTTGGCAAAGTGCGCTGGGTGCTGGCCGCGCCGGAAAACTCCAGTTTCCATTCGGTGGCCGACCTTCAGGGCAAGATCATCGCCACCGAGCTGGTGGGAGCCACCCGGCGCTACCTGGCGGCCCACGGCGTATCCGCCAAGGTGGAGTTCAGTTGGGGGGCCACCGAGGTGAAGCCGCCAGTGCTGGCCGACGCCATCGTCGAGGTCACCGAAACAGGCTCTTCGCTGCGCGCCAACAAGCTCAAAATCATCGATACGGTGCTCGAATCGAACACCCAGCTCATCGCCAACAAGCTCGCCTGGGCCGACGACGCCAAGCGGCGCAAGCTGGAAGACATGCGCATGTTGCTCGAGGGCGCCATCAACGCGCTGGGCAAGGTGGGGCTCATGCTCAACGTGCATCGCGACAACTTGCCCGCCGTTCTGGCCGTGCTGCCGGCTCTGAAGCGGCCCACGATTTCCCACCTGAGCGACGAGGATTGGCTGGCGGTGAACACCATACTGGAGGAAACCGCCGTTCGCGTGATCATTCCGCGGCTCAAGGAGGCCGGCGGACAGGGGATCGTCGAGTATCCCCTGAACAAGATCGTACTGTGATACGGATTCTGAAAAGCAAAGACGCCGGCGGCCTGCTGGCCCGCAAGGCGGCGCGGCTGGGCGAGGCCGAGGCGGTGGTGGGGCCGATTCTCGAAGCCGTGCGCGCGCGCGGCGACGCGGCGGTCCTCGAATACGCGCGCCAGTTCGACGGCTTCACCGGAAAGCGTCTCCGCATATCGGAAGACGACCTGATCGAGTGCCGCCAGCGGCTGCCGCTCGAATTCGTGACCGCCCTGGTAACGGCGGCCGAGAATGTCTACGCTTACGCCGCGCGCCAGATGCCCATCGAGTGGATGCGCGAGGTCAGCCCCGGGCTGCGCCTGGGACAAATCGTGCGGCCGCTCGAAACCGTAGCCGCCTACATCCCCGCGGGACGCTATCCCCTGCCCTCCACGGTCATCATGACGGTGGTTCCGGCGCAGGTGGCCCGAGTGCCCAACATTTGCGTGGCCTCGCCCCGGCGGGTGGACGAAGTTTTCGGCGCGGCGGAGTTGCTGGGGGCTACCAACGCCTTCGAAATGGGCGGCGCCCACGCCATCGCCGCCTTCGCCTTCGGCACTTCCACCGTGCCCAAGGCGGACCGCATTGTGGGGCCGGGCAACATTTACGTGGCCGCCGCCAAGAAGCTCCTGGCGGGCGAAGTGGGAATCGATTTCATCGCCGGCCCCACCGAAATCGTCATCATCGCCGCCGAGGGCGACGCGCGCCATCTGGCGGCCGACATGCTGGCCCAGGCGGAGCACGATGTGGACGCCTCGGCCATCCTTCTCACTACTTCGAAGCGCCTCGCCGCCGCGGTGGCGGGCCAGGTGACCGCCCAGCTCGCCAGCCTTCCCACGGCCGGCGTGGCTTCCCAGTCCATTGCGCGCAACTCCGCCATCATTCTGGTGGAGACCCTGGACCAGGCCGTGGAACTGGCCAACCGTTTCGCTCCCGAGCACCTGAGCATTCCCGACGGGAAGCTGCTGGCCAAGGTGCGGCACGCCGGCAGCGTATTCGTGGGACCGTTCAGCCCGGAAGCCGCCGGCGATTACGCTTCCGGTCCCAACCACGTGCTGCCGACCAGCGGCGCGGCGCGCCAGCGCGGCGGTCTTTCCGTCAACGATTTCCTGAAGGTCATTTCGGTGCAGCACTTGGACCGGACCGCTCTGCGGCGCCTGAGTTCGACCATCACCACGCTGGCGCGCGCCGAGGGCCTGGAGGCCCACGCGCGCTCGGTGGAGATCCGCATGGGCCGCAAGGCAGCGAGCGGCCACCGGAGGCCCAAGTGACCGCCGGATGGTGGAGCGTGAGATATGCCCGATAAGCTCCCCAAGCTCCCCAAGGGCGCCATCAAACCCCGCCCGGCGGTGGTCGGGATGGCCCCCTATTCGCCGCCTACCGGCAACCGCTCCGGCAAATTGCGCCTGGATTTTAACGAGAACACCGTGGGCTGCTCCCCGCGCGTGGTGGCCGCGCTGCGCGAGGGCCTTGACGCGGCGCAGTTGGCCATCTATCCCGAATACGGCCAGGCCAAGCAGGCCATCGCCCGCTATTTCCACGTCCGGCCGGAGCAGTTTGTCTTTACCAACGGCACCGACGAAGCCATCCAGGTTTTCGTCAATACCTTTCTCGACGACGGGCAGGAGGTGGTGCTCCTCAAGCCGACCTACGCCATGTACCGCTTCTATTGCCAGGTGGCGGGCGCCAGGATCAAGGAAGTCGAGTACCCGCAGCCGGGGATGGAGCTGCCCCTGCAAGCCCTGCTCGACGCCATTACGCCGGAGACCCGCGCCGTGATTCTGGCCAACCCCAACAACCCCACCGGCACGGGCGTCGGGCTGCTGGGCATCGAGCGCATTCTGCACCGCGCGCGCAAGGCGGCCGTGCTGGTGGATGAAGCCTATTACGAGTTCTCCGGCGTCACCGCCCTAGGCGAAATCGAGCGGGTGCCCAATCTGTTCGTCAGCCGCACCTTCTCCAAGGTGTTCGGCATGGCCGCCATGCGCCTGGGATGCCTCTTCTCGCATGAGGGCAACGTGGCCTTCCTGCACAAAGCGCAGTCTCCGTATAGCGTGAACACCCTGGCCGTCATGGCCGCGCAAGCGGCGGTGGAGGACGAGCAATACATCCGCGGCTATGTGGCCGAAGCGCTGGCGGCGCGCGAGGTCCTCTGCCTGGGCCTGGAGCGGCTGGGCATCCACTACATTCCCAGCTCCGCCAATTTCGTTCTGGGGCGCTTTGGCGCGCGCGCCCTCGAGGTGCGCGACGCCCTCGGCGCCCAAGCCATCCTGGTGCGGGACCGCGGCTATGACGCTCCCGGCGCGGTGCGCATCACGGTGGGCACCCGCGACCAGGCGCGGCGCCTGTTGGCGGCCCTGGAAGAGATCTGGAAACGATGAGCAAGCCGATTCTGATTTTCGATATGGACGGCGTGCTGGTGGACGTGAGCGATTCCTATCGCGAGACCATCGCCTGCGCCGCCGAACAGTTCACCGGCGTGAAGCCCACGCCCGAGTATATCCAGGAATGCAAGAACCGCGGCGGCTTCAACGACGATTGGAAGCTTACTCACTACATCGTCAAGGAGGCGGGAGTGGATGTCCCGTTCGAACAGGTGAAAGAGCGCTTCCAACAGCTCTTCCTGGGCGGCCTGATGCTGCGCGAACGCTGGGTGGCGCAACCCGGCCTGCTGCGTAGGCTGGCCGAACGTTTTGACCTGGCGATTCTCACCGGCCGGCCGCGCGCCGAGGCCGAGCTGACTTTGAAGCGGTTCGCCGGGTCCGTGGTGTTTGACCCCATGGTTTGCATGGGCGAGACGCGCAATCCCAAGCCGCATCCGGAGGGCCTGCTGAGTATCGTGGGGCGCGGCGGCGCGGAGGCCCCAAGAACGCCGGCAAGGATGCCGGCGTGGCAGGCCGGAGGCCCGCTCCACGAGGCGTTCTACGTGGGCGATACGGTGGACGATGCGCAGTGCGCCCTGGCGGCGCGTGTTCCCTTCATTGGCGTCGCCGCTCCCTCCAACCCGCTGTACCTCGACCTGGTGTTCCTGTTCCAGGCCGCCGGCGCTTACGCCATCGTGGACGACATCAATCACCTGGAGGAGGTCTTCGCGTCATGAGGCACGCGTCCGTCCGGCGAAATACCAAGGAAACGCGCATTTTCGGAGAGCTCCGCATCGAAGGGCGCGGAGCGTATGAGATCGCGACCGGCATCCGTTTCCTCGACCACATGCTCGAGCTGTTCGCCAAACACGGCGGTTTCGATCTCAAGCTGCTCGCCGAGGGCGATCTGGACGTGGATCAGCATCACACCGTGGAGGACGCCGGCATTGTGCTCGGCCAGTTGTTCGCCAAGGCGCTGGGCGACCGCAAGGGCATCAACCGCGCCGGCTATTTCGTGCTGCCCATGGATGAAACCCTGGCGGTGGTGGCCGTGGACCTGGGCGGGCGCCCGGCGCTGGTCTACAAAGACCTGGTGCGGGTCCGTCTGGTGGGCGATTTGCAAGCCGAGCTGCTGGAGGATTTCTTCGGCGGCTTCGTAGCCCACGCCGGCGCCAACCTGCATGCCAAAGTGATGTACGGCCGCTCCAGCCACCATAAGGTCGAAGCCGTTTTCAAGTGCTTCGCCCGAGCTATGCGGTACGCCTGCTCCCGCGACCTTCGGCTGAAAGACCAGTTGCCCTCCACCAAGGGGTTGCTATGATCGCGGTCTTCGATTACGGCGCCGGCAACCTGCGCTCGGTCGAGAACACGCTGGCCGAGCTGGGCTGTGAATATGAGCTGGTGCGCGATTCCGCCGGCCTGCGCCGCGCCTCCCGCATCATCCTGCCCGGCGTGGGGCATTTCGGACAAATCATGCGCTCGCTCGATGCGCTCGAAGTCCGCGTGGCGTTGCTCGAGCGTATCGGCGCCGGCGTTCCCTTCCTGGGCATCTGCCTCGGCTTGCAGGCCCTCTTCGAATCGAGCGAGGAAGCTCCGGAAGTGCGCGGGCTGGGCCTTTACCCGGGCGCGGTTCGCCGCTTTCCCCCCGGCGCGCGCGTGCCGCACATGGGCTGGAACCAGTTGGACGCGCGCGCCGCGTCGAAGCTCATGCGGGGCCTCGATGCGCGCCCGTTCGTTTACTTCGCGCACAGCTATTACGTGCCGGTAAGCCAGCGCGCCGCCGCTCTCTGCACTTACGAAGTCCCCTACACGGCCGCGCTCGAATCGGACAACGTGTTCGGGGTGCAGTTCCATCCCGAGAAATCCGGCGCCGTAGGGCTAAGAATCGTGAAGAATTTTCTGGAGGCGTAAGGAATTGACAGGAAACAACCGCATTGTGGGACAGACGCTTTCGTCTGTCAATTGTGGGACAGACGCTTTCGTCTGTCAATCCGAATGCTGGCAGGCGGAAGCGCCTGCCCCACAAGAACTGGTTGGCGTGGCTATCCTGCATTTCTCACAGGTGGCCCGAAGATGTGGCGCACGCACTCGTGCGTGCCGTGTCGAGACTCTCTCGACACGTTCGGGGGTGCGGACAGTCTGTCGAGCCGGGGCGTCGGCATGAGTGCCGACGCGGCACGCACGAGTGCGTGCGCCACGTTGTCACGGCCGAGTGTCTGTGAGAAGGTCGGGCTATTTCCTTAATTTGCTCCTATGCTTGCGAAACGCATCATTCCCTGTCTCGATGTCACTGGCGGCCGCGTCGTCAAGGGCGTTCATTTCGTCAACCTGCGCGATGCGGGCGACCCCGTCGAGCTGGCCGGCCGCTATAACCGCGACGGCGCCGATGAGCTGGTGTTCCTGGATATCACGGCTTCAAGCGACGCCCGCGACATCATGGCCGACGTGGTGGCCCGCACCGCGCGCAAGGTATTCATCCCCCTGGCCGTGGGCGGCGGCATCCGCTCGGTGGCCGATGCGCGGCGCATCCTCATGTCCGGGGCCGACAAAGTCTCGGTCAACACCGCCGCCGTGCGGAGACCCGAGCTGATCACCGAGTTGAGCCTGGAGTTCGGCGCGCAGGCGGTGGTGCTGGCCATCGACGCGCGGCGCAGCCGGCCCAGGGCCACTGGCACGTTTACACTCGCGGCGGCCGCGACGACGAAGGCACCGACGCAGTCGCCTGGGCCGCCCGCGGAGAAGAGTTGGGCGCCGGCGAAATCCTGCTGACCTCGATGGATACCGATGGCGTCCAGGACGGCTTCGACTGCGCCCTCACCAGCGCCGTCTCGCGCGCCACCCGCGTCCCCGTGATCGCCAGCGGCGGAGCCGGCAAACCCGAACATTTCGTGCGCGTGCTGACCGAAGGCTGCGCCGACGCCGCGCTGGCGGCCTCCATCTTCCACTATGGGACCTATACCGTGAACCAGTTGAAGGAAGAGCTGGACCGCCGCGGCATCCCCGTGAGGCTGGCATGATTTTCCCCTGCATAGACCTCATGGACGGCAAAGTGGTGCAGTTGGTGCAAGGCCGCGAGAAAGCCCTCGAAGCCGATTCGCCCGACGCAATGCTACTCCGCTTCGCCGCCTTCCCCGAGATCCAGGTGATCGACCTCGACGCCGCCATGGGGCGCGGCTCGAACGGCGATCTGGTGCGCACTGATCGCCTCGAAGGCAGTCACCCGCGTGGGCGGCGGCGTGCGCACCGTGGAGCGCGCCCAGGAACTGGTGCAGCAAGGCGCGCGCAAAGTGATAGTAGGCACCGCCGCGTTCGCCGTCGTTGCGCATGGCGTGAACGTGCCCTTCCTTCGAATCCCTCTGCAACGCCATCGGCCGCGAGCGGGTAATCATCGCCCTGGATTCCAAAGCCGGGCGCATCGTAATCAAGGGCTGGCGGGAATCCACGACCTGACAGCCGAGAGCGTCCTCGAAGCTCTGGCGCCCTACTGCTCCGGCTTCCTGTGCACCTACGTGGACAAGGAAGGCATGCTGAGCGGCACTGACCTGGAATGGTTCCGCCGCCTGCGCGCGGCGACGCCGCTAGAGATCACCGCCGCCGGCGGCATTACCACCCTCAACGACGTCCGCGCGTTGATGGCCATCGACGTTCACGCGGCTCTGGGAATGGCGATCTATACGGGGCGGTTACGCCTGGAGGAATTGGCGGGGCTGCTTCAAAGGTAAGGAGCAGAGGGCGTATCGTTAGGGCGCGCGTTTGCGGTTCGCTTGCGAGTCTCGAAGAATCGGCGGGGAAGACGGCGACCAAGCTACCGCGTTACCGACGCGTCGGGTAGCGCCCGCGTAACGGTGCAATTGGTTACTGTCCCCATCTGCCAGACCGCGCCCGCGCACTTCCCGCTTTATGGCGGTCTTGCGTTGAGGCCTAGACAATGGGTAGCTTGCGTGATGCTGTTGACAACCAGTGTACGGCGTGGTATCAACGCAGCATGCGCAAGAATGTCGGGATTATCGCCGCACTTGCGGGGCTCCTCTGGGTCTGGGGGGCAGTGGCCAGTGCGCAGATCTCGGGTAGACGTGCGCCCGTGTTTGATGTAGCATCGATCCGACCGACCGACCCCACGAGGGGTCAGATTGCTCTCCAGATGGGGCATGGATCGTTTGTCGGGAGCGACACGGTTCTTGGACTGGTTATTAAGGCATATGATCTGAACCCCGAGACGGTCAACGGAGGCCCGGAGTGGGCTCGGAGCGATTGGTATGACATTGCGGCTAAGAACCAGGGGGGTGGAGGTGAGGGTGAGATCAGGTTGATGCTGCGCGCGCTCTTGGCGGACCGGTTTCAACTAAGGAGCCATTTCGAGAGCGCGACACGGTCTGGATATATTCTTACGTTGAACCGAAAACGCACTCTGTCGGCGAAGGCATCAAAGGCCGGAACGGAGCCGGACGGCGATGGTAGCATCGTCCGTTTTAGCAACGGATTTACGGCACGGGGCGCCACAATGCGCAGTGTCTGTGAGTTCTTGTCGTTTGGCGTCCTGCGGCAACGGAACGATCGGGTAGGAAGACAGAAACGCATGAAGGTACCCGACTTCCCGCTTGTCTCTGGCTCCCACCAGAAGTTCCATCGCGGTCACCTGCGATATCATCCATGGGTCCGGGAGCGTATCGACGTAATCGATTACCTCCGGCCCGTTCCGAGAGATATCGATAAGCACATCGCTGTCGAGCAGGTAGGGCATCCAATCACTCGCTCGGGAGAACGCGGCAGGGTCAGCCTCGCAGGTCGCCCCGGAGCCGGTCCACGTACGCGGCGCTGTCCGCCATCTCGTCCCGGTCCTTCCACATCCCGCAGAACGCGAATTCCCGCACCGACCGAGGTTGCCGGCCCGCACGCTGCGAATCGGCGGGAACGTACACTTCAACGACCGTGCCCTCCTTGATTTGCACGGCATCCAGGGGCCGGAAGACGCCGTTTTCGTATTTCGCGGGGATGGTCATGGTGTTCGCCCATCTGCTATCGCCGGCGGAACGCTTTCAGCGCCGGCGGCGCTGAGTTCATGGTAGCACGGCGGCCTTCGGTTAACGGCACTACGGGTTGTAGCCGCCTCGCATTGCAAACACAAGACTTACGCGCGCCGAGACCTCATTTTCCCGGACACTGGGGGACTCTGGACCACTCCCTCCGGGCCACTTTACCCCAAACGCCGTTTACCAATGCTCGAGCCAGCTTGCGCCGCTCCGGCGCACGGTAGAATAGGGACATGGCTGAGGATGCAGCGGAGTTGCTAACGCATGCTTTGAAGCTGCCACCGGCGGCAAGGGCGGCGCTCGCCGACTCTCTGGTTGAAAGCCTTGACACGGACGTCGATGAAGACGCCGAGGAGGCTTGGCGGCATGAAATTGCGCTTCGGGTGCGAGATCTCGAGTCCAGCGCGGTTCAGACAATCGCCTGGGACGACGTGCGTGCACGGACCTCGACTGGTTCCGCCGCCTCCGCGTAGCCACGCCGCTTGAAATCACCGCGGCGGGAGGTATCACCACGCTTGACGATGTGCGGGCGTGGCTGGCGATGGACGTGCACGCGGCTTTGGCAATGGCGATTTACATCGGGCGGTTGAGGCTGGAGGAATTGGCCGGGCTGCTTCAGGCCCGACATTGACCGCGACCGGTCCCAGCTCAGCGAGAACCGAAATGGAAATGGGTAATTGGTTACTGTCCCCTTTCCCCCCCTTTCCCCCCAGCAAGAAGGGGTCCCGTGGGGGCAAGACGCGATTCAAGCCCGGCGAGGAGCCGCCTCCGGTTCCCCAGCAGTACGGAACAGGCGAGATGCGCCTGCGCGATGTCCAGCGGGAGGACCTGCAACGCTTGATCGGAACAATGCTAATGCGCGATTCCGCCAAGCACGTGAAAACAGTGGTTTCGGCGATCTGCACGCACGCCGAGCAAGAAGGCTGGCATAACGGGCCGAACCCGGCGAAGTTTGTCAAACTGCCGGAGATGGTGCGCGCTACGCCGCATGCGCTCAGCTTTGACCAGGCCAGCCTGAATCGGATGCTCGGACAGTCCGACTCGCGGTAACATCGAATCGGCATGCAACCTGAAGTAGTGAATCTGGCCTTCGTCACTTTTTGGCTGCGCACGACGGCCTGTCACATGGTGACTTACTTCGTGGCCGGAATGTTCGCATTCGCGCTGATGGACTACCGCAGCTTCTTCCAGACACCCGGCCTCAAAGATCTGATGCGCCCCATCGAGTCGGCGTGGATGGCGGTGGGCCCCGCGTTCCAGTTCTTTCGTGGCCTGGTGCTGGCGGCCGTGCTCTATCCCTTCCGCGGCGTCTTCTTGGACAGTCCGTCGGGCTGGTGGAGGCTGGCTCTCCTGCTGATCGGACTTTGCGTGCTGTCCCCGTCCGGCCCGGTGACCGGTTCGCTCGAGGGCCTGTTCTACACGCGCCTGAGCCTGGCCCAGCACTTGCGGGGGTTGCCGGAGGTCCTCGTACAGAACGCCGCATTTGCCTGGCTATTGGTCGCTTGGAACCGCCAACCGAGTCCGAGTTGGGACACCTGGATGGGTGTTGGAACGGCGCTGGTCATCCTCTTGAGCTTGAAGGAGTATGCCAGGCGCGCTGCATCCCGGCGCCGAGAAGCGCCGGCACGAAGCTCGGAATGAAAGGCTTGAATCTGCGTGCGGCGGATTCCCGCCGCACTGTTGACCATCTGCTGCCTGCCGCAGCGTCGTTCTCGCCGGTTACACCGGCCCGATACGGCTCGCGGTGGGCATCGATGGCCGCTTGCACGTCCTTGGCGAAGTCGGCGTCCGGCGCCGGCGCGTAGCCGAGTGCCAGCGCGATGCACTCGGCGATCTTCCGGCCCGGACCTTGCGGCGTCTTGATGACGGCCACGGGGCGATGGCGCCGCTCCACGATCACCTCGACGCCTTCCTGGACCTGGGCCAGCACGGCGTGGATATCGCGGACGAGCTCGGCTTCTGTGATGCGGACCGTCGCCATCCCTTCGATCATAGGGATTCTTCTCCCTCGCCGGCTTCGGCGGCTAAAGGGGCGGCGGGGACGGACGAGACGCTTCCACGTACCTTTCACGCCTTCCGGCCTTTGCATTCCGGAGAGGAATTGGGGAGTGAGATAATGGGGCGGGCGTCGTATTAGCGCTCTGACCGTATGCAACTGTGCGGTCGTGGGGCAGCTTGTCAACCCGCGCGCCGGTTGGAAACCGGCGCTCCCGGCGGGTTCTCAACCCGCCGCGGGATGTCATCCTGCCCCACATGAGAGGAACATGGTCGGGCGGTCGAGGACCTAGCCCGCGGCGAGAGGTCGATTCTTGGAACCACTACTCCTCGGCATCGATGTCGGAACCAGCTCCGCGAAAGCCGTCCTGCTGGACCTTCGCGGAGACCTCCGCGCCGTTTGTCAAGCCGAATATCCGCTCCACCACATCCGGCCGGCATGGGTGGAGCAAGACCCCGAAGACTGGTGGCGGGCAACCTGTAAGGCCATTCGCGAGGCGCTGGCCCAGGTCCCGCACGGGGCGGAACGGGTCTTGGGGATGGCTGTTAGCTCCCAGGCGCCCACTTTGTTGCCGCTCGACCGCTCCGGCCGGCCGCTGCGTCCGGCGATGATATGGATGGACCGCCGCGCGGAAGCGGAGGCGGCGCGGCTCGCCGAGCTGCTGGGAGCGGCGGAAATCCACCGCATCACCGGCAACCGGCCCGACGCCTTTTACGTGGCCGCCCGGCTGCTCTGGCTGCGGAATCACGAACCCGAGATTCTCAAGCGCACCTGGCAGTTCGTTCAGGTGAACGGGTACCTCAACTACCGGCTCACCGGACGGCTCGGCATGGATCCGGCGCATGCGGTGCTTTTGCAAATGCGCCACTACGCCAGCGGAGAGTGGTCCGAAGCTCTGTGCTCCGCCTGCGGGGTGGAACCGGCGCAGTTTCCCGAGGTCATCGAAGCCGCCGCCGTGCAGGGAGAGATCACCGTCGAAGCCGCCGCGGCTACCGGCCTGAGAGCGGGCACTCCGGTGATGGCCGGGACGGTGGACAGCCCGGCGGCCGCGCTCGAGGCGGGCGTGGCCGACCCGGGCATCGCCGTCGAAATGACGGGGACCTCCACGGTGGTCATCATGCCCAATGACCAGGGACTTACGGAACCGGCGCTGATCGCCCTGCCGCACGTCCTGCCGGGAATCCACCTGCTGCTCGGCGCCATGGTCTCCTCGGGTGGTTGCCTGCGTTGGTTCCGGGACCAGCTTGCACAGCCCGAGACGCAGACCGCCATGGAAGAGGGCGGCGACGCATTCGATCTGTTGACGCGGCAGGCGGCGCAAGTGGGGCCGGGCAGCGACGGGGTGATCTTCCTCCCTTACATGATGGGGGAACGCTCGCCGTTGTGGCATACCAACGCTCGCGGAGTTTTCTTCGGCCTCTCGCTGGCCACCCGCAAGGCGGCGCTGGTGCGCGCCATTCTGGAGGGGGCCGCCTTCGCCCTTCGCCATAACGTGGAGGTGGCGGAGCGCGCCGGCGCCGAAGTCCGGGAGATGCGAAGCGTGGGCGGCTGCAGCCGCGCCGATCTGTGGAACCAGATCAAGGCGGACGTGTTGGGACGGCCCGTGCTGCTGCCGCGCACTTCGGTCGGGTCCCCATTCGGCGCCGCGATTCTGGCGGGAATGGGCGCCGGCGCCTTTCCCGACGTTCGTAGATCACTGCTCGAGATGGTACAAATCGGCCGACGCTTCGAACCGAACCAAGCCAATCACGAAAGGTATTCGGAGACCTACCAGGTATACCGGGACATCTACGAGCACCTCAAGGGCGATTTCGATCGCGCGGCCTCAATCACCCCGTGAACCGTCTCCAGAAGCTCGATGGTTCGCGCGACCTCGGCCGCGGCGTCCCCCGGCGACCACTGAAGCACCGGCGACATGACGCCCGCCAGCTCTTCCAGCACGGGCCGGTTCACCTCGCCTAGCAAGGCCATCAGGGTTCGCCTCAGAATCAAATCGTCGAGGTGAATCACCCGCTCGTGGAGCGCCAGGAATTCGATTTCTCGGCGGGAATAACCGGCGTGACAGGCGAGCGGCGCATCCGGGCCCGCTTGTAAGTAAGCGGCTATCCGATCCGCCCCCGTGCCATAGCGCTCCAGCAGCGCATCGAGCCGCTCTTGAGGCAGTCCGGTCCCCTCCGGCGTCCTGGGATAGCCTTTGCCGCCGCCGATGGGAAGATCCGCCGAATCGCGGACCCGCGCGCGTCCCAGCGCGCGCAGGATTTCGTTCGCCACCTGCTCGGCCAGGGCGCGAAAGGTGGTCCACTTTCCGCCCACCAGCGAGTAGATCGGGAAATCGATGCCGTTGCCCGGAGGCAATACCGGGTAGCTGTGGTCGCGGCTGATCTGGCCCGGGGTGAGGGCGTCGCTGCGCGGCAGAGGGCGGACGCCGCAGAACCGAAAGACGACGTGGGAGCGGTCCACATGGATCGACGGAAACGCCAGCCGCATGGCTTCGATGATGTAATCCACCTCGGCTTGGTCGCAGACCGCCTCCGGGTCTTCCGCCGGAATGTCCGTGGCCCCGGCGATGATCTTGCCATGGACCGCATAGAAGATGCAGATGCGGCCGTCCCGGTTGACGAAATAGATCATCCCCTCCCCGGTGGCTTCCGCCAGCTCGGGGTGGTCGAGCACGATATGCGAACCCTTGGTGCCGCCGATGAAGCGGGACTCGCGCCCCAGACCGCGATTGGTGAAATCGATCCAGGCGCCGGTGGCGTTGACCACGATCCGCGGCCGCACTTCGCACGTCTCGCCGGAAACCTCGTCACGGAGGACCACGGCGCCGCCGGCGGCGCTCTGGAGCCGGACGTAATTCAGCGCGCGGGCCTCGGGACACGCGGTTTCGGCGTCCTGAATCAGTTCCAGGCACAACCGTTCCGGATAGGTGATTCTGGCATCGTAGTAAGTTGCGGTGCAGATCACCTCGGGATTCAAAGCCGGCCGCTGGGCCAGGGCCGCGCGCCTGAGGTGGAACCGGTGCCGCGGCAGCGGGGATTCGCGGCCGGCCAGAAAATCGTAGAGCGTCAGCCCGGTCTTGATCAGCAGCGCTCCCCGATTGCCCGGCTTGGCGGGCCATCCCAGCAGATTCCGGATGGCGGGGACCATCCCAGCCGTCCAATTGAAGATCGGAATCGTGGTGGGCAGCGGCTTGACGTAGTGCGGCGCGTTCCTCAGCAGCCGGTTGCGCTCCCGCAGAGACTCGCGCACCAGACGGAATTCCGCGTTTTCCAGATAGCGCAGGCCGCCGTGAATGACGCGCGTCATGGCCGAGCTGGTTCCGGCGCAGAAGTCGGACTTCTCCACCAGCAGGACATCGATCCCTTGCAGCGCCAGCTCGTTGAGCAAGCCGATTCCGTTGATGCCGCCGCCGATTATCAGAACGGAGACGACGGGGTGGTTTCGAAGCGAGGCGAATTCTGGCCGCATCGGAGTTCCGGGGAACTGCAACTGTACCACAGATCCGTGGGGCAGGGCCGCGCAGCGTGTGTGGGGCCAAGCCTTCGGGCTTGCCGCCAGCCTTTGGGCCGGCGTTTTTCGCGCCGCCGCGTGACGCCGGGCGGAAGCCCGGCGGCAAGCTGACAGCCCAACCCCACTCAGTCTTTACCGCGCGATTTCCCCCCGAGGCCCATCTTTTCGATTTCGTTGAAATAAACCCGGCGCTCCTCGTCCATGGCGAGATTGGAGAGAATCACCGCCGTTGCATTCCGCAGGCCCGCCTCCAGATCCGCCTTGGGGCTGTCGCCGGTGCGGCAACACTGAAAGAAGCTCTCCATCTGCACGTCCACCGGATTGCGATCCTCTTCCGGATGCGTCAGTCCCTGGGAGTACAGCCAGCGCCGCAGAAATTTCAACTCTTTCCCCAGGAAAGACTCGTCGCCGGTCATCTGGTCCCGCTCGAGCAGCAAGGGGAAGCCTCTCTTCGGGTTGCCGGTGCTTCCCAACGTGGCGCCGCCGATGAGCGGGGGCTCCGCGTAGTCCGTCCCCCTGGTCACCAGCGCCGCCCGCGGCTCGTAGTACCACAGGGCGATGGAGGGATCCTCTTCCGAGCCGATGGTGATTTCGATCGTGCCGCCGGCGCCCATGATGGTCTCGCCAAACTCGGCCCGCGCTCCGCCGAACAGCGGCAGGTGCTGGTTGGTGCTGATGGCGCTGTAAGTGAGCTTC
Organism: Terriglobia bacterium; assembly: GCA_963767595.1. GTDB lineage: Bacteria > Acidobacteriota > Terriglobia > Bryobacterales > Bryobacteraceae > BOG-224. The sequence goes on along the minus strand of CAVYEK010000010.1, from coordinate 332,021 downwards.
TGCCCCTTGGGATAGCGGTAGATAAGCTGAATGTTGTCGTAGATGTCGCGGCCATCCCGGATGAACTCCCGGCCGCCCACGCCTATGACGTACTCCGGCTGGGCGTTGAACATCCAGGAGGCTGCGTCGATCTGGTGCGAGCCCAGCTCGCCCGCCAACCCGGCCGAGAACTCCCGGAAAATCATCCAGTAACGATACCGTTCGCTGGCGGGGTCCGGCGGGATGCGCCAGCCGGGGTTCCGATGCCACTGCGCGGCGATGTGGGTGACGTTGCCCAGCAGGCCCTTGGCGACCATCACTTTGGCGATCTGGTAAAACCTGCTGTAGCGCCGCTGGAATCCGGTCTGAATTACCTGTTTCGGGCACAGGGCGGCCAATGCCCGCAGGGCGTGGACTTCCTCCGGTTTGAAGACCAGAGGAGGCTCGCAGAAAACGTGCTTGCCGGCCGTCAGGGCATCCCGCGCGATGGGGAAATGAGTGGACAGGGGAGTGGCGATTACCACCGCGTCAATGTCCTTGCGCTCCAGCAGCTCGCGGTAGTCCTGGTGAGCCCGCGGATTCGAGCCCGCGGCGATAATTCCGGCCTTCAGGTTCGTTTCGTCGACGTCGCACACCGCCGCGCAGCGGCAGCCCGCCAACCCCGCCATGTGGCGCAGCAGCAGCCTGCCTTGCGCGCCGGCGCCAATGACGCCGTAAGCCACCCGGTCGCCGGCCGCGCTGAGGGTTCCGATGGCGCTGGCCGCGGCGCCTCCAACCTTCACAAACTCCCGCCGCGATAAATGATCCATAGGTTTCGCCGCCTAGATATTCAGCGTCTGCCGGGCGTAATCGATGCACTTCACGTTGTTGTCATCCTCGAGCTTCACCGCCGCCTCGGGGTCCAGACCCGAAATGCGCGGCCGCGGCTTCTTGGGCGGGTTCCGGTGAACCATGGCCAGGATTTTGGCGAGATCCCGGCCGGGAAGGAAGCTGGTGGAATCGTCGAAAGTCGCCCAGTACTTGTCGGTAAATACGGGAATCTTGAGCGGATCGCCGGTGGTAACGTCGAGATAGAAGGGCATGTTCGAATCCTTCTCGCGCAAAATCCGGACCATCTCCTTCAGGTTGAGAATGCCTTCCCCCAGGACCACCTCGGAGAGCAGGAAGCCATCCTCGTAACTCTCGACGGCCATGTCCTTGATATGGCACATGAGGGTGTAAGGCGCCAGTATCCGGACCGTATCCAGGGGATCCTCGCAGAGGGCCATATTGGCCCCGAAGTTGAAACACACGCCCACCCACTCGCTGCCCAGGCGCTTGAGCCAGTCGGCTTGCTCGGCCGCGCGCCATCCCCGGTAATTCTCGACGGCCAGCTTGATCTGGTTCCGGCGCAAAATCGGCTCGGCCAGGGCGATGGTGCTCTTGGTCCGGTCAAAATCCCTTTGGAACGCCTGCCGGGAGTCGAACTGCTCGTAACGCGGCTGCGTCATGGCCGCGTGGAGACAATACGCCCCGGCGGCTTTGCAGGATTTCAGGGCATTGTCGAAGCGGAACAACTGGCTCTCCTCGCCTGGAAACTGGGGCGCTCCCAGGACGAGCTGCATGCCGTAGTCTTCGACTTTCTTGCGCAGTTCCTTGGCGGTATCGAGGTCGGTGGCTTCGAGCGACGTCTGCACCCCGCCCAGGCCAACCCGATGGCAGTGCTCGACGATGTCGAAGGGACTCGTTCCCGCGCGCCGCGCGCGCGCGCTGAAAGCCCCCGGCGCCCCTCCCAGACGCGTCTTCGCCGGCTGCGCCACGGCGGCCGGGGACATCGCTCCAAACCAGGCCGGCGCGGTTCCGGCCATGGCGAGAATCTCTCTCCGTGTCATCGCAAACGTCTCCCATAGCCCACGGTGGGACAGACCATCGTTTTTTGTGGTCTGTCAACCCCAGGGTGGGACAGACCCATCGTTCTTTGTGGTCTGTCGATCCCAGGGTGGGACAGACCAATCGTTCTTCGTGGTCTGTCAACCCCATGGTGGGACAGACTATCGTTTTTCGTGGTCTGTCAATCCCAAAAAGACCTTCCCCCAAGTTGACAGACGACAAAAACCGATCGTCTGTCCCACAAGTTAACAAGTTAACAAGTTACGGCGCCTTCTTCGCGGTCATATCCCAGGAGCGGTCGCTTCCCGCGAAAGAAACCGTAAATTTGATCTCGCTCCCCGAAATCCGGCCCGTGTAGGTGAGCGTCACTTCGCGGTTCCCAATCTTCTGCGCCAGCACGAACGAGACGTCGTCGCCGTTCACCTTGCCCTCCCGGATCTGTAACTCGCCTCCCTCGCTCTTGACCGCGCCGGTCAGAGTGGTTCCGTCCTGCTTAAAGGTGAACGTATTATGTCTCGGGGAGCCGCCGCCGTAGTCCGCCCAATCCGCCGTCCACTGCCCGCTGATGTCAACGGCCCAGGCGAACGCCGCGCACAGAATGAATAACAAAACTGCCCGCGAGGCTCTGCAACTTGTCATAGAGAATTACTCCCATCAGAGGCGCATCGCCGTCATACGTATTCCCAATCCCTGAGCCACTCGTGCCCAGGGCTCAGCCGGGCCCACATGTCTCGCGTGGCGCGGTCGAGCTCGGCCTTCTCATTGAGGTCCAACTGCCGGCGCTCGCGGATGGCCTGCACCGCGTTGTCCACCTGGTGAATGTTAATCAGGCCGGGAATCGGCGCGGTGATGGCGGGGTTGGAGAGGATGTAGCGCAACGCCAGGCGCGCGCGCCGGTCGTCGTCCGCCGCGTGCGGGTCGTTGGGGGAGCTGCTCCCCGCGAACAAAGAATTATCCGCGAACGGTTTGATGCCGAACGCGCCCACATTATTCTCCTTGATGGCGTCGAACAGGCTGTCCGTCGGGAGTTCCTTGCTGCCCGCGGTGTAGGGGAAGAGAACCACTTCAATCTGTTTCGGGTACGCCTCGATCATCGATTTCAGCCACACGCGGTTGTGCGACGAGACGCCCGTAAACCGCGCCTTGCCCTGCTGCTTGGCCTTCGCCAGCCCTTCCACCGTGGCGGTTTCCACCCGCTCCAGCTCGCCCAGGTCCGGCACGCCTTCCATGGGCAGCGCGATGCGCCAGATGTCCACGTAATCGAGTCCCGCTTCCTTGAGGTTCTCCTCGAGACCTTCGAGCAGCTTGCCGGCGGTGCGGAACTGCGGAGAGCGCGGCTCCTTCTGCCACCACGCGTAGCCGAAGTAGAACTTGTCCCGCCGCCCCTTGAGCAACTGGCCGTAGGCCACCACCTCGGGCGCCGCCATGGCGTCGAGGTAGTTGATGCCGCACTCGATGCAGTGGGCCAGAACGCGGTCCCGGGACTCCAGGAAGCCGGGTATCTTGGGATAGGAAAAATCGCTGTCGGAATAACGCGCGGGAGCGTTCTTCCCAAGCTCGATTTCAATCCGCTTCCAGTGCCCTCCCAGCGATATGGCGGACACCATGAGCCCGGTTTTACCCAGTCTCCGGTATTCCATGTCGGGGTTGTAGTTCAGTATGTTCTTGGCCGCCGCCGGAGCTTTCGCCCGATCCGGCGCCTTGGCTTTCGAGGGCGTTTTGGTCTGAGCTTCCGCTCCGCCGGCGAGAACGCCGGCTGCGAGCGCGCCCGCGGCCAGGAAGTCCCGGCGATCCATCTCGTGTCTGGCCATGATTACCTCTTCCGGGGCGTCATTTCCGTCACCCACGCCTAAAAATACACCCTGGCGCCGACGGGAACAACCCTGCCGGAGCGAAATTCAGGTCTTTAATTCCACTACCACCGTTTCGATCGGCTTGTCGCTCAGGTTCTCCAGCTCGTGCTTGCAGGGGCCGCTCCAAATGAAATCCCCCGCCTTGTGCTGTCCCACCCCGGCTTTGCCCTCGGGCGAGGTCTCGCGCACGCTCTGGTCCGTGAGGTAGACCACCACGTGGTTGAGCGCGTGCTCGTGCATCGGCGCGCTCCGCCGCGGGCCGATCCGGAAGCGAATCACCCGAACCTGGCTGTTTTCGAATTCCAGCTTGCAGTCGCCGGCATCCACCCGCAACGGGTCGAGAGCGGCGCTCGCCACCTTGCCGGGGTCGGGCGCCTTCTTGATTCCGATGTCCACCAGAACTACCCCGGCGCTGTCCAGGACCTTCATGCTGTCCGGGATTTCCGATTTGTGCATCCCGCTGGCCGGACTCCATTTGACGTCGCCGGCCGCCCACTTCAGAGTCACGTCCTTGCCGTCCAGGTAATGGAGCACCTCGCCGCCGTCCTGAAAATAGATCATCACGCGATTGAATCTGTGATCGTGCGGCTGGCCGTGCCGCTCGTTGATCAGCACATAATCGTTCTCGAAGGTGGAGCGCGCGTTCTGCGCCACCAGCATGGCCCCCGCGAAAAGGCAAAGCGCGAATGCCCGTTTCGCGCCCAATCGTAGCAGTCGCATGGGCCTATTATACGGCCGTCCAATGGCGAAATCGGAGCCGATTTTCCGGCTTGCGCCGGGGCCAGCCACAACCATGCGCCTGTGTATATACTGAACAAGAGCCGGGACTCCAAAACGGAAATTCCGGACCAGGAGAATTCAGTGTCAAAACGAGAATTTTCGCGTCGCAAATTGTTTGGCGCTACCGCGCTCGGCGCTGCCGCGGTGGCAGCTCTGGCCGATCCCGGCGAGGCGGCGGCCCAGGCGGTGGGAGTCAAGAAGGCCGATCTGCCCGACCTCACCATCAAGGAAGTCAAGGTCTACGTCGCCAATATCGGCAATGTCCGCCGCCTCAATAGCTCGGAGAGCGGGGAGATTGCCTCCATCGTGACCAACAGCGGGATCGAGGGTAACATGACCCTCGGCAATCGCGGAAACCCGCCGGGCTTCCTGGAATATGCCAAGCGCCGGGTGCTGGGCAAGAGCGCCCTGGACGTGAATACCATCACCCGCGTTCCCAACACCAAGCGTTTCAGCGCCTATGGGGCGCTCGATTCCGGCCGCGGTCCGGCGGGCCCTCCGCCCGGTGGCGCCGGCCAGGCTGGCGGTGGACGCGGCGCGGCGGGAGTGGCGGGAGCGGCTCCGGCCGGCGGGCGCGGCGGCGCGGGCGGCGGCGGCGGTCAGGCCGGCGCCGGCCAGGTTTACCAGCACGATTCCATTATCGACGTCTGTCTATGGGATATCCTCGGCAAGACCGTGAACCGTCCCATCTACAAGCTTCTGGGCGGCACGAAGACGCGTGTGATGGCCTACGCCAGCTCGCAGCACCTGCCCACCGTCGAGGATTTCGCCCCCGACGCTCTGAAGGCTAAGGCGGCGGGTATTCGGGGTTACAAGATCCACCCCGGCGGCGGGCAATCGGCCAACGCCGCTCCACGCGCCAGCTATGTGGGCCACATGGAGGAGATCCGGCAGGTCCGCAAGGCCGTGGGCGACGATTACCCCCTCATGTTCGACCCGGTTCAAGGCTACAACGTCTACTCGGCGCTGAAGGTCGGACGGCTCCTGGAGGATCTGGGCTATATCGCCTTCGAAGACCCCATTCCCACCACCGATATCGAGGGCCTCATCGAGCTGGCCCGGGCGCTCGATGTTCCCATCAACATCGGCGAGTTCATCATGAGCATCAACGGCTTCGGCGACTACATCAAGCGGGATGCGCTCGATATAGTACGGTTCATAGCGGATAACATCGGCGGGATCACCGGCGGGATGCGGATATGCCAACTGGCGGAAGCGTTCGGCATGGAATGCCAGCCGCATAACTGGGGCAACCCGATGGACCTGGCGGTGCACTTCCAGCTCGAGCTGGCGGCCAGCAACAACTACTGGTTCGAGATGCCCTGGCCCATGGAATACGTCGACCGCGTTTACCACAAAGACAAGTTCCGGGTGGACCGGGACGGCTACGTCAACGCGCCCACCGAGCCCGGACTCGGATATCCGATCGACCGCGACGCGCTCGACAAGATCATGGTCCGGATCGACACGTAAGAGTGCCTCACGCAACCGCGGGCCGGGCACGCCCGGCCCGGCCCCGGCGCGGCTGCCTACTTGGCGGCGGGGCTGCCAGCCGTGGCGGGGACGATCCCCAGGTTGGCCTGCGCGCCCGTTTGGATGAGCATCCACTCCGGGGGCGCCTGAAGGAAGGTGTAGCCCGGGCGGTTCTTCCAGTTCTGCGGACCACCCAGCTTGAGGCCGGCCTTCAGCGTGACATCGTGGACTCTAGTGATCAGCGCTTCGTACTCCGGCTCGCCCTGCTTATGTCCGGAGAAGTTCGCCATGTCGCCGCTGGCGGCGAAGATCACGTCGATCCCGGGAACGGCGGCTATCTTCTCCGCGTTGGCCACGCCGATGGGCGTCTCGATCATGATCACCACCATCATGTTGTCGTTGGCGGTCTGGCGGTAGTCGTCGCCATATAAAGCCTTATGCTGGCCGCCGCCCACGCTGCGGCGTCCCACCGGCGGGTACTTGGACCACTTGACCGCTGCCTCGGCCTTCTCCACCGTGTCCACCGTGGGAACGATGATGCCCAGGGCCCCGATGTCCGTGGCCTTCTGGATATCGCTTTCGGTGGCGTCCGGCACGCGAATAAACGGCGTCGCCGCGGCGCCCCTGCACGCCCAGATCATTTTGGCCGCTTCTTCATAAGTCAGCGTGCTGTGCTGCATCTCGATCCAGGTGAAATCGAACCCGGCGTTGGCCATGGTGCAATAAATGTTGGGGTCCGAGGACTCGATGGACCCGCCGAAAATCTGCTTTCCGGCCATCAGTTTTTGCTTGGCGGTATTGTAAATCTTCTTCACCGGCGCGGCAGCCGGCCCCTGTTGCGCTTGTATCGCCAATGCGATCATCAGGCACCCGAGCATGCATGTCAGTGCCCCGACGACGATTCGTTTGACCATGAACTTCTCCTCTTCTGGAATCGCGGTGGTTGAATAGCCATCCTGGCGCCAGCCGGGCGCCGTGTCAAGAGTGGAGCAAAAGCGCCTGATCCGTCAGTAGCGCAAAATGCCGGCTCCGAGTTTACCGCGGAGTAGAAGAAGTTGCTCGGCGATTTCCGCCTCCGGCGTGCTCCACCCGTCGGGTGAAAGAGGATTCGGCGACCTAAATCTCAGGAATCCTCTCCGCGGTGAACCGAGCCTACGGACGGATTATGCTCCCCCGGACGCCAACCCGGCCCCGTACCTGGCCTTGTAAGCAACGTGCTAAGATCTCCACGATGAGACTCATACGAATCGCGGCGGTTGTTTCCCTGATGGTCTCGGCCCTGGCAGCGGCCTCGACCTTCGACATGTATGTCATCGATTTGGAAGGTTCCAAGTCGTCTCTGCTGGTCTCGCCCACCGGACAGACCATGCTGATCGACGCCGGCATCCCGGCATCGGAACGCAGTGCCCGCGATGCGGACCGCATCATGGAAGCCTGCAAGGCCGCCGGCGTCACGAAAATCGACTATATGGTCACGACGCACTACGACGGCGACCACGTGGGCGGCGTTCCCGCGATTGCCGCGCGCATGCCCATCGGGACCTTCGTGGACCACGGCGAAAACGTCCAGAATAACGATTTCACGAACAAAGTGGTGAAGGACTACATGGACGTGGTGGCCAAGGGCAAGCGCCTCGTGGTGAAGCCCGGCGACAAGATTCCTATCACCGGCTTCGACGCCCAGGTGGTGATGGCGGCGGGGAAGGCGATCACGGAGCCGCTGAAGGGGGCGGGCCAGCCGAATCCCGATTGCGATACGACTCCCCGCAAGACCTGGGGGCCGAATTCGCGCGGCGTGGTGGACAACCAGGATACCAACGAGAACGCCATGGCCATCACGCTTCTGATCACCTATGGCAAGTTCCGTATGTTGGACCCCGCCGATCTGACCTGGAACATGGATCGCATACTGATGTGCCCGGTCAATCGCGTAGGCACGGTGGATCTCTACATGACCGCCAATCACGGCACCGACAACGCCAACTCGCCGATACTGGTGCACGCGCTCCGCCCGCGGGTGGTCATCGCCGATAACGGACCGTCCAAGGGCGCCTCGGCGGAGGTGTTCCAGACGGTCAAATCGTCGCCCGGGCTGGAGGATTACTGGCAGGGGCACTATTTGATCTCCGGCGGCGAAAAGAACAATGCCCCGCTGGACTACATCGCCAACATCGAGGGCAGCCCGGACGGGAAGTGGATCAAGGTTTCCGCCGAGCAGGACGGCACGTTCACGGTCATCAACGCGCGCAACAATTTCGGCAAGACCTACAAGCCGAAGAAGTAGGCCCTTGTGGGACGGACGATCGTTTTTTGTCGTCTGTCATCGCCGGGGCTTGTGGGACGGACGATCGTTTTTTGTCGTCTGTCATCGCCGGGGCTTGTGGGACGGACGATCGTTTTTTGTCGTCTGTCATCGCCGGGGCTTGTGGGACGGACGATCGTTTTTTGTCGTCTGTCATCGCCGGGGCTTGTGGGACGGACGATCGTTTTTTGTCGTCTGTCATCGCCGGGGCTTGTGGGACAGACGATCGTTTTTTGTCGTCTGTCATCGCCGGGGCTTGTGGGACAGACGATCGTTTTTTGTCGTCTGTCAACGCCGGGGCTTGTGGGACAGACGATCGTTTTTTGTCGTCTGTCATCGCCGGGGCTTGTGGGACAGACGATCGTTTTTTGTCGTCTGTCATCGCCGGGGCTTGTGGGACAGACGATCGTTTTTTGTCGTCTGTCATCGCCGGGGCTTGTGGGACAGACGATCGTTTTTTGTCGTCTGTCAACACCGGGGCTTGTGGGACGGACGATCGTTTTTTGTCGTCTGTCAACGCCGCGGCGCCTTTACAGACCACCGGGAACGATGGTCTGTCCCAACATTGCCTTCCTTCCCATCATCGTGTTAATCTCGGCAAGCGATGAAGGAGATCGTAATATGACCGATAATTCGGTATCTCGTCGATTGTTCCTGTCAGCCGTGGCCGCGGCTCCGGCGGCGCCCGCCCTGACCGTCTCGGACAGAATTGCGATATTCGATCCGCCGCCCGACCGGGTCCGAATCGTGGTGGCCGAGGCCTCTTTCGTGGTCCCGCCGCCGGCCTACACGCCGGCCGAGATTCAACAGATCAAGTCCGCTGCCTCGGGCAAGCCGGTCGAATTCACTCACACCAGCACCCTCGAGGAGTTGTACAAGGTGCTGCCCGACGCCGACGTGGTCTTCGGCGCGCTCAACGCGGAGATGCTCTCGCGGGCCAAGAATTTGCGGTGGATGCAGGCCATTGAAGCGGGCATGGAGCACGTCCTGTTTCCCGAGCTGATCAAGAGCAATGTGGTGGTGACCAACATGGCGCGCATGTTCGCGCCGGGCCTCGGGGATACCGCCATGGCCATGCTGCTGAGCCTGACGCGCGGGCTCCAGAAGACCTACATCCCGCAGTTCCAGAAGCACCAGTGGCAGCGCGACTTCAACCAGGTGGAGCTCGATGGCATGACCATGGGGATCGTGGGAATGGGCGGCATAGGGTCGAACGTGGCTACCCGCGCGCACTATGGCTTCAACGTGCGCATCCTCGCCACAGATGCCAAACCCATGGCCAAGCCGCTCTTCGTGGACACCCTCCGCGAGCCCGAGTGGTTCATGGAGATGGTCCCCCAGGTGGACGTGCTGGTCTCGGCGGTTCCGCTGACCAAGCAAACCGAAGGCATGTTCAATGAGAAGGTGTTCCGGGCCATGAAGAAGACGGCCTACTTCATCAACATGTCCCGCGGGCCGGTGGTGGATGAGAAGGGGATGGTCGCCGCGCTCAAGGGAGGCTGGATCGCCGGAGCGGGGCTGGACGTAGTGTACCCCGAGCCGTATCCGGCCACTGGCGCGTATTGGGACTGCCCCAACCTGGTCATGACGCAACACACCGGTGGATTCTCGCCGGGACGCCAGATCCGTCTGATGGGGCTGCTGGCCGAGAATGTCCGGCGTTACACCAGCGGCCTGCCGCTGATGAACGTGGTGGACAAAGAGCGCGGCTACTGATCCCATCCGCATGACTTGTGGGACAGACGATCGTCTTTTGTCGTCTGTCAACGCCGGGGCTTGTGGGACAGACGATCGCTTTTTGTCGTCTGTCAACGCTCACGGTGGGACAGACGATCGTTTTTTGTCGTCTGTCAATGCTCACGGTGGGACAGACGATCGTTTTCTGTCGTCTGTCAATGCCCAGGGTGGGACAGACGATCGCTTTTTGTCGTCTGTCAATGCCCAGGGTGGGACAGACGATCGCTTTTTGTCGTCTGTCAACGCCCAGGGTGGGACAGACGATCGTTTCTTGTCGTCTGTCAATGCCCACGGTGGGACAGACGATCGTTTTTTGTCGTCTGTCAACGCCCACGGTGGGACAGACGATCGTTTTTTGTCGTCTGTCAATGCTCACGGTGGGACAGACGATCGTTTTTTGTCGTCTGTCAATGCCCACGGTGGGACAGACGATCGTTTTTTGTCGTCTGTCAATGCTCGGGAGTATCCGAAGATGAAAAGCGTCATTGGCCTATCCCTTCTGGTTTGCCTCGCTGCTTCCGCGCAGGACAAGGCGGTTGGCGGCGGACACATCCCCGCTCGCGGTCCCGCTCCCGCCAAAGCCGCTCCGCCCCCCGCCCAAGGTCAACCGAACACCGCCAGGGCCGGCAACTTCATTGCGGTGGACCAGAAGGGCCATCCCAATGTTCCGCACGTCGACGCCAGAGACGACCGATGGGTGGGACACGATGCCGCCGCCGGCGATCCGCATTACCGCCTCGATCACCCGTGGGCTCACGGACGCTTCACCGGCGGTTTTGGACCCCAGCGCGTATTCACGCTGGCGCTGGATAAGGTGGATTCCGGGCTCGCCGAATGGCTCGCAGGGGGATTGGATCGCATCACGTTCGGCGATTTCTACTGGAACGTCGCCCCCTACGATTACAACATTCCCAGGGGTTGGAAGTGGAACGGCGATCAAGTCGCGATCTACCAGGACCCTGTCCACCCCGGCTGGTATCTCGCCTACAGCCCGCGGTTAGGCACTTACGCCCACGTCGAGTATCTGGGGAAGGTGGTGAAAGGCGTCAAGGGGCCGGAGACCGCCCGCAACTCGCCGCCCGAAGTGCAACCGGACTTCGAGAATGACCAGGTGGTGATCAATGCGCCGCACCCCAAGATGCACGACCACAAGCTGAACCGCGTGATGATCTACGCGTTTCGCGGCGGGGAGCTGCTGCACTACGTGGACGGCCACACGGAGGACCTGCGCTGGCAGGCGGGCGACGTCAAATGGAGTCCGGCCAGCGGGCTGCACTATTCGGAAGTCCCGCCCGATCATGTGTTCAACGATTCACAGCCCCCCAGCCGCGCCATGGGCATCGATATTGGGATCAAGAAGGCGGGCACTCCCGGCAAGGCGGCGGCGCGGACCGCTCTCGACCCGTTGCGCGTGGATCCCCAAGGCCACAAGTTGGAATTCGAGAACAGCCAGGTCCGGGTCATCCGCGTCAGGGTCGGTCCGCGGCGGAGCGTGCCGATGCACGAGTATCTTCTCAACCGCGTGATCTTCTACCTGACGGACCTGAATGTTCGCGAGACCTCGCCGGAGGGAAAGGTCCACATAACCCAGCACAAGGCGGGGGATTTCAGTTGGGATGGCCCCACCAGACACAAGGTGGAGAACCTGAGTGACAAGCCCTTCGAAGCCCTGGTGGTGGAAGTGAAGAACTGATTCCCGCGCCGCGTCCGTGGAGCGGCCTTTTAGGCTGCCACGCCGGCATCCCTGCCGGCGTTTCTCCGGGCATGACGGGCGAAACGCCCCCTCCACGGCGCCCTAACTCGCGAACAGCTCCTGCGCCTTCCTCAAGCGCTCTACCACTTTGACCCCATGCGGGCACCGGACCGTGCATCCGGGGCAATCGGCGCACTTCACGCCGGTGTGTTGGGGGGACAATTCCAGAAAACGCTCGCGGCCCAAGGCGAACTGGCCGTAGCCATCGGCGTAGGTCAGGATGCGCAGCATGTCGGCCACCGGCAGGCCCTGTCGGCATTGGCCATCGCACCGGCCGCAGGTGCGGCAGTAGAGCGGCCGGATGAGCTCCAGGCGCTCGGCCAGCAGTTTCGCGTCCTCCGGGCCGTAAGGCTTCTGCATGGCCGTGAGGTCCTCTTCAAGCTGGTCCGTGTCGGTGATGCTGGGAACCGCGGCGTGGACCGCCTTGGGGTTGCGCATGGCCCACTTGAGGGCCGCCAGCAAGCCGCCGTCCCGCTTGAGCTTGGCGTAAGCCGGATCGGTTGGCTTGAGGCTGCGGAAGCCGCCGGCCATGACCTTGATGACCGCTACCCCTTTGCCGGCCGCCGCGGCCTGCTCGAGCGCCGCGGTGACGGCGGGTTCCAGCGTGAAATTGTAGGCGCTCAGGATCACGTCGACATTTGAATTCTTGGCCAGCCACGGTACCAGCTCGGGCTGGCCGGCGTGCGTGCTCACCCCGGCGAACCGGATCTTGCCGGCCTTCTTGGCGGTCTGCTGGGCGTCGATCAGGTCGTCGGTGACCTCTTCCGGCTTGCTCTTGGCGTGCAGATACCAGATATCCAGGTGATCCGTCTGCAGCGACTTCAAACTGGCATCCAGGTCGTTGAGCGCGTCCTGCTTGGTGAGCCCATGGGTTTTGCTCGACAGCGTGACGTTATTGCGCTTGCCCTTGAGCGCCGCGCCCACCATGCGCTCGTTGTTCCCCTGCTGGTAACTGTGGGCCGTGTCGAAATAGGTGATGCCCATATCGGCCCCGCGCTCCACCACGCTGCCGTCCGAAGTGACCATGCAGCCGAAGGCCACGCTGGTGACCTTCAGGCCGGTCTTGCCCAGGATCCGGTATTCGAACTTGATGTCCGAGGCTCGCTTGGCGGGAGCTTGCGGAGCGGGATTTGCGGAGCGGGACGCGGACGCGATGGCGGGCAGTCCGATCCCAGAGACGAGAAAGTTACGGCGAGAAGAACGCATGGCGCCTCCGGAGCTAACGCCTTTTCCAGGCGTGGATGTCTGAATTCTATACGGCTTCGATACGGCTGATCAGGTGCGCCAGCTCGCCGCGGTTGGCCGCGCCGATGGTGAAGGCGTCCACGCAACCAATCCCCATCACGAAGCGCAGGGTTTCGTCCATCTGGTCCTTCAGAGCGCCCTCGCCGAGGACCTTCATGCCCAGCACGCCCTTGCCCGCCGCTTTCGACTGGCGCAGCGCCGCCACCACCACGGCCGGGTCGGTCGAATCCATCCTCACGCCGGCATGATTGATGCCCTGCAAGTGCACCTTGCACCAGGGCGTCACGGCGGCCGTCTGGAGCGCTTCGAGGGAATGGATGGATGCCCCGTGGGTGCGCACGATGCCTTTCTCGCGGGCTTCCGAAATCACGTCCATCACGCCCTTCATTTCTTCCGGCCATTTGGGCGTGTGCATCCCGTGCAGCAGGAGGATGTCGATGTAGTCCGTCCCCAGTTCCTGCAGGTAACGGTCCAGCGCGGGCTTCATGTCGGCGGCCGTGCGCACATCCGTCTTGGTCAGGATGGTCACTTTCTCGCGCGGGATGCTTTTCAAGGCCTGCTTGACATGCGGATGCGTCTTGTAGGCGTCGGCCGTGTCCCAGAAGAACTGCCCCTGGTCGAAGGCGAACTTGAGGTGGTCGGCCACGCCCTGGAGTCCCAGTTCGCGCTGCACGTTGCCGGCGTTGGTACCCAAGCCGATGGCGAGCCGGGTCACCTTGATCTTATCCGGCCCGAGGTAGAGGACGTCGCTCGCTTTCCGAGCCGTCGCGCCGCGGAGCCATTCCGGTCTCCCGAGCGTCGTGAGAAGGGCGGCCCCGGCCGTCCCGTAAGCTTTCTCGAAGAAATTGCGCCGATTCATCGCCATGTCTGCCTCCCTTAGACTGCTTCCGTGCGCTTGCCGCCCGATTCGTCGGTCACCTTCAGGGTGTAGTCGCGGGCCAGCGCATACGCCAGCCGCTCCAGCCACGTGTCCCGGTTTCCCTGATGCGCGGCTTGGCCATTAGAACACCATTGCAGCGACTCCAGGCTGAAGGAATTCAACCCAACCGCCGGATCGTACTGGCTTCCACTGGAACGGATCTCAATGCGCTCCTGGTTCAGCTTGATCGTGTAGCTGTAGTTCTCGCTGAAGTCTTCGCCGCCCATACGATGGGCGACTTCGATTTGCACGTCGATCTCCGGCGTCAACTCCGGCAACTTCTCAAGCGCCGCCGCCGCGCGCCGGATGGCATCGGCTTTTTCCGGGGCCACACCCGGCTGCGCCGCCAGCGGCGCGAGTCCCCGGGCAACCTTGGACAAGTAGGCCAGATCGTCGCCGCCGAAGCGGAAACTCTCCGCGAATTCGTGGTCCGGCATCTATTGTGGTCCTTTCACCCCGAATATCCGATTTTCCATCCCGACCAGCATCGATTGTACCCCCAAATCACTCCCCCGATCCTCGCCCCCCTGCCGCTCGAATCCCGCAACGCCTCGCCCGAAGGGATAGCGGGCGCTGACGAGCGACGGAATGCCTGGCGCCTCTGCCGCTCAGCGCCCCAGCTTTTTTCTTGCCAGCGGCCTGGCGTAGGCCACCGGCGGGTTGTGGCTAGTGAAGCTCAACGCCGCCTGGTAGTGGTCCATGGCCTCGCTTTTGTCGCCCAGCTTTTCGTATGCCTGCGCGATCATCCCGACCACAAATGCGTCGTTCAAGTTGCCCTTCTGAAACTCCGCGATGGCCGTCTTGTAGTCTTCCGCGTAGAAGGCCAGGTAGCCGGTGAGGTAAGGCAGAAACTGCTGCTGCTGGGGGTTGTCTCCCTTGGCCAGGATGGCCCGCGCGGCGGCGGCGTGCTTCTCCGCCGCGGCCCGGTCGCCGCGCCGCGCGGCCAGGCGAGCTTGCGCATGCTCCCAGCGGAACTCCCACAGGTTCACGCGGGCGGGCGCGATGCCGGGCTCGCGCAAGCCGGCGTCGTGGCCGGTCTTGTACCACTGGGCAGCCGTGTCCAGGTCGCCCGCATCGATGCACAGGCGCGCCAGTTCATCGGCCACCTCTCCGGCGTTATAGAGATCCTGGGCGGCGATTTCCATCTCGTAAGCCTGCCGATCGTACTTCGCGGCCCCTTGACAGGCCCCTTCGAAACCGTACGATATGCCCATGTCCCGCAGCGCGCGGATCTTGCTGGCGCTCGAGGGCGCCGCCTGAATGGCCTTGGCGAAGTGCTGGCGCGCGGCGGCGTAGTCGCCCTTCAAATCGGCGGCCACTCCAGCCGCGCTGTTGGCCGGAAAGGAATCGGGCGTCAGTTGCAGGGCGTGGCGATATAG
Organism: Terriglobia bacterium; assembly: GCA_963767595.1. Lineage (GTDB taxonomy): Bacteria > Acidobacteriota > Terriglobia > Bryobacterales > Bryobacteraceae > BOG-224. Next base: position 316,732 of record CAVYEK010000010.1, on the reverse strand, counting down.
GTCGAGGGCGTCGTCGATCTTACCCTGGCGGGTGAGCGCCTGGCCCTGCTGGATGAAGTCGCCGGGGTCCTCCCCCGGCGGCTGGGCAAACGCGATGGCGGATAACGCCAGCGCGGCGAATACGCAACCGCAAACTCCTGAGCGCATGGCCGCGATTATCTCACACGTGGGGTCAAGCCTTTGGGCTTGCCACCGGCCTTCTGGCCGGCGCTCCTTGCGCCGGAGCCCTACAGAAACGCCATCGTCTTGATGCCCGAGATATCGAAGCGCTTCCGGCAGCGCAGGTTCTTGCAGGCCACTTTGTCGTCCATCAGGACCATGAAGCTCTGGGCCTTCTGAAAGCGGGCCCGGTCGCGTTCATCGGCGCCCTGCGGGATGCGGTCCTTCTTCTTTCGTATCACCCAGCGGAGCTCGTATGTCTCGGCGGTCCGGCAGTAGGGACAGTTCAACTGCGCCGGCTTGGTGGCCGGCTGGTCGGTGTAGAACTGGCGTTCGTCCATTGCTTCTATTCTAGGCCGTCGACCGTTCGATTTGTACCTCAACGCGGCGGGCCGGGCCTGCCCGGCCCGCCGCTCAGTAAAGGAAGAAATCGGACGGTCGCTTCGCTAGAACGGCCGCGGCCTTCCCGAACGCGGCTTCGAGAGACGCTTAGGCGAAGCGGACTACTGGAAGGTGCGGCCGTGCATGCGGTAACGCAGGTCCCGGAAGAAGTCGTAGATGCGATTCCCCTGCGGGCAGCGTTCCATTCCGGGCGGGGGGAAGCTGAGAGAACCGTCCTTGCGCTCCACCCAGAGCCTCTTGTCGCCCGCTTTGCCGGCGTCTATGTCCACGATTACGCCGGAGCCGCAGGATTCCCCGTCCAGCACTTGGAAAACGCCCGTGGGAACGGCCTGCGGGCCCCAGTCCCGCATAAAAGACGCCAGCGGATAGTCGGGGCACGGCTTTTTATCCGTGCAGCCCCACATGGCATACGCCTGCTTGTAGTTCTGGGCGGCGAGCTGCTGAAAGAACCGCTTCACTTCCGCCTGCTCGCCGCGGTTGGGAATCACAAAGTGAAAAACGAATAAGACGATAGCGGCAACCCCGAGGGCGCTGCCGCCCCATAGCGCGAAGGCGCGCGTGATTTTGGCGCGCTCTTCTTCACCCGCGCCGTAGTTGTCCAAATAGCCGGCCATGTTTTCATTAGACGCCGGTTACTTGCCGGCCGGCGCAGCCGGGGGTTTCGGCGCAGCGGCCGCGGGTTTCGCCGGCGCCGGCGCGGGGCTCGCCGCGGCGGCTTCCACCGGGTATGCCTTGTCGTAGGCGGCCGTGGCGGCGGCGGTAATGTCCATGGCCGGCTTGAAGTAGAGAGTCGTCGAGCTGTCCAGCACCAAATCGAAACCCTTCTCCTCGGCGAGCTTCTTTACCACGTCGCCCATCTTCTGGGAGGTCTTCGTAAGAATCTCGTTCTTGTCGCGCTCCACGTCGCCATTCAGGTCTTCCTGAAGGCGCTGCAGGTCGCGCTGCTTTCTCTGAATCTGCGCCTGGATCTCGGCCAGCGCGACGTCGGTCATCTTGCCCTGGCCGGCCTGGTACTTCGCCACCAGGTCGTTGCCCTCGGTGGTGACCCGGTTGATCTCGTCCTGGCGGGGCTTGTATTTGGCCGTCATATCGCTGTCGGCCTTCATGATCTCAGCCGACTTGAAGACCGCGTCCTGCAAGTTGACCACGGCCACCTTGAGCTGGCCGGATGCGACTTGGGAAAGAGCGAAGAGCGCAGAACAGACCGCGATCGGCCTGAGGCCCATCCGTAGAGACATGCAACAACTCCTGATAGGGGGTGTAAAAGTCTAGATTAGCACAGGCGGGGAGTGTTCTTGGGGGTAGAGTCCATTCCTGTAGAGTCCATTCCGACGGGTCGAGGTGGCCCCTCGACGCGGCGGCCCTTTGACGCGGAGATTTGACGCGGAGATTTGACGTGGAGATTTCACGTGGAGATTTGACGCGGAGACGCGGAGACGCGGAGAAATCTCGGGAGGGAAGAAAGAACGACTGATTCTTTCTGAACATCCCGTTCAGTCGGTAACGGCGGTCCCCTCTTTCTTTCCTCCGAATTTCTCCGCGTCTCAGCGTCTCCGCGTCAGAAGATCCCGCCGCGGCCTCACAACCCGAAGCCCCGCAAATAATTGAATTGCTCCGCGTCTCCGCGTCTCCGCGTCAAAATCCACCGGCGCGAATGAAGGGAATGCCCGTTTGAGTCGCGACGTCCGCCCCACCCATCAGTCTTTCGAAGTCTTGGCCGGCGCCGCGCCACTGCCGGCAGGCTCGGCCGACGGCGCCGCCGTCTTCTTTTCGGTTTTCGCGCCCCCGTTCTCCGATGGCGTCTTCCCGCCGCCATTCTCCGAGGCCGGCTTCCGGCCCTGACCGTAGTCGTTGACATACCATCCCGAGCCCTTGAACCGGATTGCCGACCGCGAAATCAGCTTTTCGACTTCGCCGCCGCAACCCTCGTGCACCTTCATAGGCTCATCCGAGAACCTCTGGAGAAGTTCAATGGTCTTTCCGCAGCGGGCGCAATGGTATTCGTATAACGGCATAGTGATCAAGGCCCAGAAATCTTAGCTCGATTATAGCAGATTTGTTCAGTGCGGCCGCAGCCCCCGCCGATATGGGCTTGCCGCCGGTCTTCTGGCTGGCGTTCTTCGCGCCGCCCTCACGTCTGCGCTCGCAACAGCGCTTTCACTACCGCCCAATAAATGGATTCGGCGTGAGTTTGGGACCATTTCTCGTAGAATGGCCGGTACTGGTCCGGATTTTCCACTGGTTGCGTGTGCAGACCCTTCAGCCCGCCGCCAAACGTCTTCACCAGGATCGGACCGGGACTGGTGGGAGTAATCACGTGGACGTCGATGGCCAGGTACAGATCATCGTACCGGCCGGCGCAGGAGGCCCCCGGCCGCACTTCCAGCCGGACGGCGCCATCCACATCGGGGGCCGGCGGCGCGGGCGTCTGAGGGGCGCCGGCCTGCGAATGGGTATCCGTGCGGACGATGTCCACCATGTCCTTGCCGGAGTTTCGGGCGTACTCGACGAGCGCGCCCGCCACCAGGGCGTCGGGATGGAGGTTGTTGGCAAAAACGCTCAACTCAGCGCGGCTGAGGAAACAGGAGCTGGCCAGGTTATCGGCCAGCCACACCGCGTCCACGTACAGGCGAAAGCGCGGGTGCTGCGGGAGGGCGGCCAGCACCGCGTTACGCTCCTTCTCCGCCATGGGAGCGAACAGCGCCCAGTCAAAGGCGGTGCGGCCGGTTTTGTCACGCACGGAGGTATTGGCGCCCTTCTCCAGCAGCGCGCGCACCGCATCGACGTAGCCGTTCGCGGCCGCCAGCATGAGGGGAGTCCGGCCGTCCTTGTCTTTGGCGTCGGGGCTGGCGCCGGCCTTCAAAAGTGCCTGCACCTGGGCTACATCGCCAGTGCGGGCCGCGGCCAAGAGTTGCTTGGCCGGGTCCGCCGCTCCAGCCGCAAGAGACAATGCGCATAAGGCCGCGCCAAGCCGCCACATTCCGACCGGCATATACCTTCAGGGTAGTACGGGAAAGGCGCCGGGCGGCAGGCAATCCGGCCGCCGCGCGGTTGACCCGTCCGGCCCATAATGTTAGTCTCTTGTTTTAAAAGAGCTTCTCTCTGTCTTCCCTGAAAATCGCATGGACGCCACTCTGCTCGCGTTAGGCGGAATCCTGCTGAAGGCGTTGCCTACCTTCCTTCTGGTGATTCTGCTGAATTTTTATCTGAAGGCGGTGTTCTTCAAACCGTTCGAAAAGGTGCTGCGCCAGCGTTACGAAGCCACCGAAGGCGCGCGCAAGCTGGCCGCCGCGAGCGTTGCGCGGGCGGCCGCCCGGACGGCGGAATACGAGGCGGCCCTGCGGGCGGCGCGCGCCGAGCTCTACCAGGCGCAGGAGCGGAGCCACGCGCAGATCGAGGAGCGCCGCGCGGCCGAGATGGCCGATGCGCGGCATCGCTCCGAAGCGGCGGTGCGCCAGGCCAAGGCGCAGCTCGACGCCGACATGGAGGACGCCAAACGATCGCTGGCCCGCGACGCGGAGGCGCTCTCGAGCCAGATCGCCGACGCCGTTCTGGCGCGGAGAGCCGCATGAGGCGTCTCGCCAGAACGATTCTGCTGGCCGGTCTGGCGCTCTGGGCGCCGGCGGCGCGCGCCGCCGGGCCAGGCGAGGCGGACAGTCTGACGGGCTGGAAGTGGGCCAACTTCGTGGTCCTGGCCGGCGCGCTGGGTTATCTGATCGGCAAGAACGCCGGGCCGTTTTTCGCCGCGCGCTCGCAACAGATTCGCAAGGACATAGTGGAAGCCGGCGAGCAACGCAAGGAAGCCGACGCGCGGGCGGCCGAAGTGGAGCAGCGCCTGGCCGAACTGGGATCGGAGATCGCCCGGCTGCGGGCCGAAGCGGAGCAAGAGGCGCAGGCCGAAACCAGCCGCGTGGCGCGGCGGGCCACCCTCGAAATGGCCAAGATCCAGGAGCAGGCCGAACAGGAAATCGCCTCCGCCGCCAAGGCGGCCCGCGGCGAGTTGAAGCGCTACGCCGCGCACTTGGCGGTGGGACTGGCGGAAGGGAAAATCCGCGCGCGCATGACGCCGGCCGTCGAGGATGCCCTGGTGGAGGGCTTTGTGCGCGATCTGGACCACCCCTCGCCGAAGGTTCGGACCCTTTGAAATGACACTTTCAGCCGTTGCCAAGCGATACGCCGAAGCTCTCGCCGATGTGGTCACCCGGGCGGGATCGAGCCTCAGTCCCGGGGAAGCCGCGGCCCAGTTGCGCGCTTTTGAGGCCGCCCTCCAGGCTTCGCTCGAATTGCGCGAGGCGCTCGTCACCCCCGCCATTCCCAACAGCCGCAAGAAGGCCGTGGTGGGGCGCATCGCCGGAATTCTGGGCTTGGCCCCCCTCATCCGCAACTTCCTGTTCGTGCTGGTGGATCACCGCCGCATGGGCTCCCTGGCGGAGATCATTCAAACCTTCGAGCTGGTGGTGGACGAGCGTCTGGGGTTCGCGCGCGCCGAAGTCACGGCGGCGCGGGAACTCAGCCCGGCTCAGCAGGCCGCTCTCAACGCCGAGCTGGAACGGCTGACCGGAAAACGCATTCGCATGAGGGTGGCCACCGACGCCTCGCTCATCGGCGGCGTGACCGCCCGCATCGGATCCACCGTCTACGATGGCTCGGTGCGGGGGCAATTGGAATCGTTGGAGCGCCGCCTGGGCGCGGAAAGCTGATCGAGAAGAATTTATGGCGCAGATTCGAGCGGACGAGATTACCAGCATACTCCGCCAGGAGATTGAGAACTACGAACACGCGATCGACGTGTCGGAGGTCGGCTCCGTGATTTCGGTGGGAGACGGCATCGCGCGCATCCACGGCCTGGACAAGGTGATGGCCGGCGAGTTGATCGAATTTCCGCACGATGTGGCCGGGATCGCCATGAACCTGGAGGAAGACCAGGTGGGCGCCGTGCTGCTCGGCGATTTCACCGAGATCAAGGAAGGCGACTTGGTGAAGCGGACCCGCCGCATCATGTCCGTACCGGTGGGCGACGCGCTGATTGGTCGCGTGGTGGACGCGCTGGGGCAGCCCATCGACGGCAAAGGCCCCATCCAGGCGGCGGAATACAATCCGGTGGAGCGGCTGGCCCCCGGCGTGGTGGCGCGGCAGCCCGTGAAAGAGCCGATGCAGACCGGCATCAAGGCCATCGACTCCATGATTCCCATCGGACGCGGCCAGCGCGAGCTGGTGATCGGCGACCGGCAGACCGGCAAGACCGCCATCGCGCTCGATACCATCATCAACCAGAAGGGCGGCGACATGATCTGCATCTATGTCGCCATCGGCCAGAAACGCTCCACGGTGGCCCAGGTGGTCAAGATCCTGGAAGACCGCGGAGCCATGGAATACACCATCGTGGTTTCCGCGTCGGCGTCCGACCCGGCCCCCATGCAATACATCGCTCCCTTCGCCGGCTGCTCGATGGGCGAGTACTTCCGGGACTCCGGCCGGCACGCTCTGTGCATCTACGACGATCTTTCGAAGCACGCCGCGGCCTACCGCGAGATTTCCCTCCTGCTGCGCCGCCCGCCGGGGCGGGAAGCCTACCCCGGCGACGTTTTCTATCTGCACAGCCGGCTGCTCGAGCGCGCCGCCAAACTGAACGCCAAGCTGGGCGGCGGCTCGCTCACCGCCCTGCCGTTCATCGAAACCCAGGCGGGCGACATTTCGGCCTACATCCCCACCAACGTCATCTCCATTACCGACGGCCAGATCTTCCTCGAAGCCGACCTGTTCAACTCCAACCAGCGGCCCGCCATCAACGCCGGCATATCGGTCAGCCGCGTGGGCGGCAATGCGCAGATCAAGGCCATGAAGCAGATCGCCGGCGGCCTGCGCCTGGACCTGGCGCAATACCGCGACCTGGCGGCCTTCGCGCAGTTCGGTTCGGACCTGGATAAGTCCTCTCTCGCCCAGCTCAACCGCGGCAAACACCTGATCGAGATTCTCAAACAGGGACAATACCAGCCGCTGCCGGTGGAAAAGCAGATCGCCATCATCTTCGCCGGCACTCAGGGCTATCTGGACGACGTGGCGCTCGATCAGTGCCGCAAGTTCGAGGACGATCTGTACCGGTTCATCGATAATGCGCATCCGAGCCTGTGGGAGGAAATCCGCTCCAAGAAAACCCTGGACGGCGACCTGCGCGCCAAGGTGAAGGGCGCGGTGGAAGACTTCAAAGCCCGCTTTGTGGCGGATCAGCCCGCGGCGGCCGCTCTGGAACCGGCGCATGCCTAGCCTGATCGACATCCGGCGGCGGATTCGCTCCGTCAAGAACACCCAGCAGATCACCAAGGCCATGAAGATGGTCTCGGCGGCCAAGCTGCGGCGGGCGCAGGACCGCGTGATCGCCGCGCGCCCTTACGTGGCCCTGCTGGGGAAGATGCTGGCGGACGTGGCCGCGGCCGCCTCGGCCGAGGAGAACCCGCTCCTCGCGGCCAGGCCCGAAGAGCGTGTGCTGCTGGTCCTGATCACCGCCGACAAGGGCCTGGCGGGGGCCTTCAACAGCAACCTGATCAAAGGCGCGTTGCATTTCATGGCCCAGCGCCCCGGCGCGAGCTTCAAGCTGGAACTGGCGGGCCGCAAGGGCAGGGATTTCTTCCGCAAGCACAGCCTGGATATCTTGGGTGAGTACACCGGCCTTTCGGTCAAGCCCGCTTACGCCGATATGGCGGCCATCGCGCGCAAGGCCATGGAGAGGTTCCGCACGGGCGAAATCGACGCCGTCTACATGCTCTATAACGAGTTCAAGAGCGTGATGACGCAGCGGCTGACGGTGACGCGCATCTTGCCGGTCCCCCTGCCCGAGCGCGCCGAGCCGATGGATTTTATTTACGAGCAGCCGGCGGTGGAGCTGCTGGGCGAGCTGCTTCCCAAGTACGTGGAAACCGAGATGTTCCGCGCGCTGCTCGAATCCACCGCGGCGGAGCACGCCGCGCGCATGACCGCCATGGAATCGGCCACTTCGAATGCGGCCGAAATGATCGACAAATTGACTTTGCACATGAACCGCGTGCGGCAGGCCAGCATCACCAAGGAAATCATCGAAGTGGTGAGCGGGGCCGCGTCGGCGGAGTAGGAAGAATTGTGGGGCAGGCGCTTCCGCCTGCCAACTGGCCCTTTCGGAGAGTAGGTTTCGGGTCCTTTCAAGGATTGATATGGCAACCAACGGATTAGTAGTCGGCAAGGTAGTGCAAGTGGCCGGACCGGCCGTGGACTGTGAGTTCCCCGAAGGCCAGATACCCCTGGTCTACACCGCCATCCGCGTGACCAGCGAAGGGTTCGACGTGCCGCAGCCCATCGATATCATCTGCGAGGTGGAGCAGCACATCGGCGAAGGCCGCGCGCGCACCATCGCCCTGCAGCCCACCGAAGGCCTGGTGCGCGGCATGAAGGCCATCAGCCTGGGCAAGCCCGTCGAGGTCCCCGTGGGCCCCGAAACGCTGGGCCGCATTCTCAACGTGATCGGCCAGCCGGTGGACGAAATGGGCCCCGTGAACGCCAAGAAGTTCCTGCCCATTCACCGCCCGGCGCCCTCTTTCGAGGATCAGTCCACCCGCCTCGAGATGTTCGAGACCGGCATCAAAGTCATCGACCTTCTGGAACCCTACCTGCGCGGCGGCAAGATCGGCCTGTTCGGCGGGGCGGGCGTGGGCAAGACCGTCATCATCATGGAGCTGATCCATAACATCTCCCAGCAGCACGGCGGCGTGTCGGTCTTCTCCGGGGTGGGTGAGCGCACGCGCGAAGGCAACGACCTGTGGCTCGAGATGCAGGAATCCGGAGTCATCGACCCGCACGATTATAAGAAGTCCAAGTGCGCCATGATCTACGGCCAGATGACCGAGCCGCCCGGCGCGCGTCTGCGTGTAGGTCTCACCGGCCTGACTGTCGCCGAGTATTTCCGCGACGAGGAAGGCCAGGACGTGCTCCTCTTCATCGACAACATTTTCCGCTTTACGCAAGCCGGCTCGGAGGTTTCGGCGCTGCTGGGCCGCATGCCATCGGCCGTGGGATACCAGCCCAACCTGGCCACCGAGATGGGCGAATTGCAGGAGCGCATCACCTCCACCAAGAAGGGCTCCATCACCTCCGTGCAGGCCATCTACGTGCCCGCCGACGACTACACCGACCCCGCTCCGGCCACCGCCTTCGCGCACCTCGACGCCACCACCAACCTGTCGCGCGATATCGCCGCCCTGGGCATCTACCCGGCGGTGGACCCGCTGGCTTCCACCTCGCGCATTCTGGACCCGCTCATCATCGGGCAGGAGCACTACCAGGCGGCCCAGCAGGTGAAGGGAATCTTGCAGCGCTATAAGGACTTACAGGATATCATCGCCATCCTGGGCATCGACGAGCTCTCCGACGAGGACAAGCTGACCGTGGCGCGCGCCCGCAAGATCCAGCGCTTCCTTTCGCAGCCCTTCCACGTGGCCGAGCAGTTCACCGGGTACGTGGGCAAGTATGTGAAGCTGGCCGACACCATCCGCGGCTTCAAGGAAATCGCCGACGGCAAACACGACGCCATCCCCGAGCAGGCCTTTTACATGCAGGGGACCATAGAGGAAGTGCTGGAGCGCGCCGAAGCCCTGGCGAAGGCATAACATGCCCGACTTGATCGAGTTGGTAGTGGTCACTCCCGAGCGCGAGTTAGTACGCGCGCCGGTGGAATCCGTGCAGGTTCCCGGCAAGGACGGCGCCCTGGGCATCCTGCCGGGCCATGCCCCGCTGGTGGGCCGGTTAGGCACCGGCTTCCTGGCCTACCTCGCCGCCGGCCGCCGCCACTATTTCGCGATCTCCGGCGGCTTCGTGGAAGTGCTGCCCGGGCAGGTGCGGGTGCTGGCCGACCAAGCCGAGCGCGCTGAAGACATCGACCTAGAGCAGGCCCGCGCCGAGTTGAAGCAGGCGCAGGAAGCGCTCGCGCATCAGACCACGGAAACGGACCCGGTAGAAATCCTAGCCACCGAGCAACGCGCGCAAGCCAGGGTGGACGCGGCGGAGCAGAAGTAGGCGGGGCAGGCTTCAGCCTGCCACCAGCCTGCCACGCACGCCTCCTCACCACCCCGACGTGGCGCAGACTCTCAGTCTGCCGCGTCGGCACTCATGCCGACGCTTGGTTGCCGCTGACCGGGCCAGCGGAGTTGACTCGGAAATGCGCCCCCAATATCTGCACGAGATCGCCAAATGCCCGCACAGAGCAGCTACCAGTTCAAGTTTGCGCCCCGGGCGATCCGGGCGGAGAGACCAGGTTTCAACACCTGATTGCCATGGACGGGAACCGGTTTCTCTCCATGAACTTCACTCGCGTACTAGCCGGACCTTCTCACAGGCACTCGGACGCAACAACGTGGCGCACGCACTCGTGCGTGCCGCGTCGGCACTGATGCCGACGCCCCGGCTGGGAAAACGGGTCGGGAAAACGGGTCAGCCTGAACTGCGCGATTTTCTACGGCGTGGGTGGAAAACGGGTCAGCCTGAACTGCGCGATTTTCTACGGCGTGAAAGAAATCGCGCAGTTCAGGCTGACCCGTTTTCTCGACCCGGGTCTTCCGCGCACCGTGTTGTGGGACAGACGCTTTCGTCTGTCAACTTCGAAGGTCGGAGCCACTGACGCGGGGAATTCGGCTCATGCCGCGATGGTGACACGCTGCATCCCAACGAACTCCGGTGGAGGTTCCTATTCTGACCCGCCTGCCTCATGCGTCTCGGACCAAGGCGGCGTTAACCCGCCGTTCTCCACGGATGTATATAATCAGACCGGGTACGGGACTACGCCCGTGTCCTGGAACTTGCAGCAGTAAAATGAAGTGCGGATCAATATGCTCCCAACACGCGCTATCGTCATGCTGGCGGGGGCGCTGGCGTTCCTCGGTGGGATGTCACCGGCTTTTGCGGCCTACCCCTGTGCGGATCTCGCGAACAAGAAGGCGGAGACGCTCCTGGAATACCTGCAGGGCGACAAGTCGCGGCTGGACCGCAACTGCGCTCTCTACGCCATCGAACAACTCGGCAACGATCACTATGCGGCCGCGATCAAGACCCTCATTGGGTATCTGGACTATCGCTCCCCCGATCTGCCGAGCGTCACCATCCAAGGGGTGAAGCTCACGCCAAAGTTCGCGTGGTGGGCGCCCTACCTCGCCGTTGACGCTCTGTCCCAGATCGGCAAGGCGGCGGTTCCCCAGTTGATCGAGGCCGTCGCGGACCCCTCCACGTCCGATGTGGCACGCGATAACGCGGGAGATGCCGTGCTCGAGATCTATCGGGAGGATAACCCTGAAGGCATCGCGGTGCTGGCCCGCGCGTCGCACACAAGGACCGATCCAAGGGAGTCTATTCATCTAGTGGACCAGGCCAGGAGGCAGGCAGGCAAGTGTATTCCGGAGATGAGGAACGACTGTGAGAACGCTGCACTGAAATAGAACGCGTCGAAAACGTGTCGTCGAAAACGCGTCAGCCTGAACTGCGCGATTTTCTACGGCGTGAAAGAAATCGCGCAGTTCAGGCTGACCCGTTTTCGTCCGGACCCGTTTTCGTCCTCGTTTTCGTCCTGTTTTAGTTAGATCGCGCAGTTCAGGCCGACTCGTTTTCTCCCTTCCCGCGCGAACAAATCGCGCAGTTCAGGCTGACCGGTTTTCGTCCAATCGCGCAGTTCAGGCTGACCGGTTTTCGTCCAGTTCAGGCTGACCCGTTTTCGTCCTCGTTTTCGTCCTTCGTTTTCGTCCGTTTTCGTCGTGGTCATGAGGCCCCGCCGATCAGGGGCGTACGTCCACTGGTAGCCGGCTGACGGCGGCTTCGCAGACTCCTCGAGCAGTGGCGAGCGCCTCGGCTACTTCCTCCGGGCCGAGCTGAGAGGGTTCGCCAGGGTATCGGAACTTCCAGGCGTACTCACTGAGCGGCACGGCCTGGTCGACGGCGGCACGCAACGACGGATCGACAGCCAGACACTGTTCGCCGATTTCCTCCAGGTTGTGGATCTTCCGGAAAGTGCGGCCGTTCCAGGTGAGGAATACCTTGAACGCCTTTTCGGCAGCCTGCTGGCAGTGGAAGACTGCCTCATCGGACAGCGGCGGGGAAGTGGCCGCCAGCGCCTCGGCGGCGCGGATGTCCTGGAACGCTTTGGCGAACCACGCCCGCGTCTCGGCGACCAACTCGGGATCAAACGCCATAGAGCAGCATCCCCTCCCGCGACACCGTGGCGGGCAGCGATGCCGCGACCCGGGCACGGCGCTCGAAGTTCGAACGGGGCCAAACCACTACGTCGGCCGCTGTTCCGGTTCCCCGCAAGGCCCGATACGCCAGCCGGCTGCGCAACCGCTCCGGCGCCGCGTCGTCGGGGACGATCACCATGATGTCGTAGTCGCTGTCCGGCCCGGCGTCCCCCCTGGCGACGGAACCGAACAGGTAGATGCGCTGCGGGCGGTACGCTACCACCAGGCGGCGTACCACCTCGGACAAAGCTGCATCGCCGGCTGTCGGAGTCTTGAAAACGGCGGCGTGATCGAGAGCCATGCTTCGTCCCTCACCCAGTTTGCCAGACCTTGAAGACACCGGGCCGAGACCCCCGCAGCGCCCGCCGCGCGAAATCCGCCCGGTCAAGGCCGCGCCTAAGCCCTGTACTCGTGAGCGGTCCTTATCGCCATCCTTAGATTCTCCCTTGGCGTACTCGAACTTACGGTGCAGTCGGCGCCCAGAATGACATTGGCCGGAGCGTCCTGGAGCGCTTCCACGGCCGCTTTCTTCACCTCTTCGGGGCTGCCGGTGCTCAAAATGCCCAGCCGGTTGAGCCCGCCCATCACCGGCCGCTTGAACATGTCAGCCGCCTGACGCAGCGAAAGCGGCTTGTCATCGGCCGAGAGGGGGACGTTGACCACCTGTCCCGGGTAGTCCTGAAAGCGTAACTGGAAGTCTCGATAGGGGCCGTCGTAGTCGCATAAGTGCATGATGTTGCAACGGACCAACTGCGCGGCTTCCTTGTAGAGAATCATGTCATAGTTCTTGATGGCTCGATTGAAGAGCGCGCGATCGGCCACCCGGTTGGTCTCGCCACCTTGTGCGCACATGTAGAATCCATCCACCCCGAGACGCGAAGCGGCCTGCACAAAATTCATCAGCGAGAGGGTGATGTTTTCCATCCCGCGGCAAACCGATTCGGCATCCTGCTTGACATGCTCCACCAGGACTTGCCAGGTCACTGCCTGCTTGGCCATCTGGTAGGGCGAATAGAGAGTCTGAATAATCAGCGCCTCGGACTTGGCCTCCTGGATCAGTCTCTTCAGGAGATATAGGGACGGCTCGAACCATTTTTCCGGACGAACGGGAATCTTGCTCCAATCCTGGGGGGTTTTGATTTGATCGTTGGATGGCAGCGTCTGTTCATCGAACTGGATTTTGACGAAATCCATGCCGGTGCCGCGGAAATGATCGAGGTGAGCCTTGACCGCCGCATCGCCCCGCACCCCAAAGTGCATAAAGAAGCCGGCCGGAACATAACCAGGCCGGGCCTCCATGTTCAGGACCTCCAGCATGAGATCCCGCTTCGATTTAGCACGCTTGGCCGACTGGCCGCGCGCGGGCTGGGCGGTTTTCGCGCCGCCTGCCGATGGCGCCTTCTGGGCCAAGGCGGCGCCGATTCCAACCAGTGACCCAAGCGAGGCCAGCGAGGCGTGCTTGATGAGCTTCCTTCTTGTGGGTGCGGTCATGAGCCTGTCTCCATGTTCATGTGGTCATGCACTTACGCCGGAATACCGCCGGCAGCGCGAACAGGCGCGGCGGGAGCGGCCCGGCAATTGGCCGGGCCAGGATCGCGCGGGCGCGCGTCTCCTCAATTGTAGCCCGGAAACACGGGGGCCTGGCTGCCGGAATTCCGCTACATCCGGGCGTGCCCGATGCGGCCGGCGTCAGCCGTTCGAGCCGGTAATCCCGGCCTGGGTCAGCGTGTTGTTAATGATGCTCATCGGATCCAGGGCGTTGGTCTGGGACTCGTTGGCTTGAAAGACCGCCAGGAGCTGGCTCAGCATCTGGCTCGCGCCGGCGCTCGATGCGCTGCCGGCAGTGCTGGCGTTGGCGCTCGAACTGGCGTCCGAATCGTTCGAAACCGCGTGGGCGTGGTGATGATGGTGATGGCCCCCGCCGACCGCCTGCGCCAGATCCTGTACGTTGGGGAGTTGGCCGCTCGTCGAGGCGGTGTTGAAGTCGTTGGCGAGCTGGGTGAGTTGGCTCGCGGCCGTCGTATTGCCCTCCGAGGTGGCCGTTTGGGCGGCGGCGGTCAGATTCGTGGCGATTTGAGCGGTAACCTGCTGATACTCGGTGGGGTTCGATTGTTGGAGCTGCTGGAGCGTGCTCATCAATTGGGCGAAGGGCGAAAGCTGGCCGCTGTCCGGTTGCTGCACGGCCGACAGCGAGCCGATGCCGCTCAAACTGTTGTTGGTGTTGTTGGTCGTCAGGCCCGTGTTCTGAAGCACGCTGCCGAGAATCGATTGCAGGTAGCTGTTGGAAAGTAGGTTGATTGAACCGGTGCTCATGCCAATCTTATCGGCATTCTGGTCGCCACCCTAGAGGGCATCGTAAGCCATTGAAAGGACTGGTTCAGACGCCTTCCGCACTGTCAAATTCTTGACGGAGCGGCAAGTCTTTGCCGCTGGCCGCCGCGGAACCGGGTCGGGAGGGCGATTCCAAGCTGTGAAGTCGCCCCCCTGCGTTCTAAGGTCAGGTTCGCATCAAGTAAGCAGGCAACCCGGCCCCCAACGGCCATCCGGGCTACCGCACGGGTTCACCGCCGGCCAGTCCCTGCTACTACTACCACAGACTGGCCCGGCGAACCGTTACGCGCCAATTCACGCTCCGTCTTCGATGGGCTGAGTTCCCGCCCCTTCGCCGACCCGCCGGTCCAGACCTTCGAAAGGAAGTATGCCCCGTTGTACTGGTGGAACACCAGTGAGCCCGTTTCCGGCGTTTTTCCCGACTCCACCGGACTGGCCATGACCAGCGCTGTGGCCTTGCACTCAAAGCACCGGATCGACAGAACGCCTGGAGTGATCCCGGAGCGCAACTCGTAGTGGCCGGCCGGAAGGATCTTCCCCCCGGCGTGGAACTCGAACGGAATGTTTGCATCCAACCCTGCATTGATCTGCCCAAACGCGGCTGCGGCTGTGAGCAGCGTTAGAGCACTGAACGTCGCGAAAACTCGGTTTTTCATGATGGACCTCCTCAGTCCCAGTTATGGCGGTCCGGTTGAAGCATCCCTTACGCCGTTTCGTTTGGTGGGATCGGCCTGGCTGCCGATCGCCTCGCCACCTTGCGTCGGCTTCTAACAAAGCACCCGCGGCGCCAGACGTACCGCCGTGCTCTAGGGCCGCGTAACTCATTGTGAAAAATCGACTTGGATGTAAACGAGATTGCCGGGCTACCGCTATCTAAGAGCGAAAACACTATCCGATTGTGTTGCGGCTATCCAATCGGATAGGAATGTGCTTTGCTAAGGAGGGACGGCAAGATGGAGCGCCTGCTCAATCCTAGGCTGGTCGGGATCAGCGGCCCGGCGGAGGGCGGCATCTTCGCGCTTGCGGACGAGGAAACCTCCATCGGCCGGGATCGTTCCAACCGGCTGCCGATAGATGATCCTTCGGTTTCCAGGCGGCATTGCTCCATCCTCAAACTGGCGGCGGAGCGGTTTGAAATCCGCGATTTGGGGAGCCGCAACGGGACCGCGGTAAACGGCCTCCCGATCACCGCACGTGTGCTCGCAGACGGGGACGAAATCCGGCTCGGTGACTGCCATTTCTTATTCCTCCTTTTGGAATCGAGCGAATCCGCCAATCCCGTTCCCATCCGCCTTGACGAAGCGGCGCTGGACACACAGACCCTCCTCAGTCTCCGGCCGGAGGGCGACCGTCTGAAATGGGAGCCTTGGGTGGATGAGGCTGCCGCCCATTCCGGCGTCTCCGCCGGCTTGGCGGTTCTCCTCAAGATCGGCGCCGGCCTCCAGATGGCCCGGGGAACGGAGGAGATCGCTCGGCAGTTGCTGGAGCGCATCTTCGAAACCATCCCCGCCGAGCGTGGCGCGGTCCTGCTATTCGACGGCGCCGGGGATGAGCCAGCCTTCGCCTGTTCTCGCGACCGCGATGGGAGGCACCATGCGACGGTCGGCGTCTATGGCCCGATCATCGCTCAGACGCGGCGCGAAGGAATCGCGACGGTGGCCAGCAACGCCCTCCCGGAGGGCGCCTCCAGGCGGATGTTGGCCGCGCCGATCATGAGCCAGGATAAGACTCTCGGCGTCGTCTACCTGGAGGCGAGCGATCCGAGGGTGGCGTTCGACGACCAGCACCTGCGGTTGGCCACCGCAATCGGCGGCATCCTGGGTATGCCCATCGAAAACGCTCGCCGCCTCGAGTGGCTGGAGGCGGAGAATCACCGCCTCCAACAAGCCATCGACATGGAGCACGACATGGTGGGCGCCGGCCCGCGCATGCGCGAGGTTTTCCAGCTCGTGGGCAAGGTCGCGCCGACGGATTCCACCGTCCTGATTCGCGGGGAAAGCGGAACCGGCAAGGAACTGGTGGCGCGGGCCATTCACCGGAACAGCCTGCGTTCGGGCCAGCCCTTCGTCGCCATCAACTGCGCCGCACTGACGGAGACGCTCCTCGAAAGCGAGCTGTTCGGGCATGAGAAAGGAGCGTTCACCGGAGCCATTGCACAGAAACAAGGAAAGCTGGAAATGGCTCACCGGGGCACGCTGTTTCTGGACGAAGTCGGCGAGCTTCCCCCAGCCTTCCAGACCAAACTGCTGCGCGTGCTCCAGGAACGCGAGTTCGAGCGTGTTGGGGGCGCCCATACCATCCAGGTGGACGTGCGCCTGATCGCGGCCACCAACCGGGACCTGGAAAGCGCCATCGCCGGCAACGCCTTCCGCAAGGATCTCTATTACCGCCTCAACGTCGTCTCTCTGGCCATGCCGCCCTTACGCGACCGCCGCGAAGACATTCCGCCGCTGGCCAGGCACTTCGTCACCAAACACGGCAAGAAAGCCAATCGAAGGCTGGCGGGGCTTTCCCCGGAAGCGCTGGCCTGTTTGGAAGCTTATGACTGGCCGGGCAACGTCCGGGAACTCGAGAATCTTATCGAACGCGCCGTTGTGTTAGGCTCAACCGAGCTCATCCTTCCAGAGGACCTGCCGGAAGCCGTCTTGGATACGCCGGCGGCATCGGAGGCGCCTGGGGGGTATCGCCAGACGGTCAGGGAAGAGAAGAAACGCGCCATTCTCGCCGCGCTCAGCCGATCGGGCGGTAATTACACGGAAGCGGCGAAGTCGCTCGCCGTTCATCCGAACTATCTGCACCGGCTGGTCCGCAATCTCGGCCTGAGAGAAGAAGCGAAGAAGGCGGAGGGTGACCTGAGCTGAGTCCTCGGGTCGCCGGAACGCTGGCTCGCCTCACAGAGCGTCTTGGAAACAAGCGCCGCGCCAGGTCGAAGGAGCTTATGAGAAAGGTGAAAGGAACCACAAACCCCGTCTCCGGCAACACGACCCAGGCGCTACCATATGCGATGATTGGCTGGTGATTGGGCGGACCATCTCTCACTATCAGGTCCTCGAGAGAATCGGGCAGGGCGGGATGGGCGTCGTGTACAAGTGCCGCGACACCATCCTGGGCCGGTTCGTCGCGCTTAAGGTGTTAACGCCCGATGCGCTCGGAAATCAGGATCGCCGGCGGCGTTTGATCAACGAAGCGCGGACGGCTTCGGCGCTGAATCACCCCAACATCGTCACCATCTACGAGGTCGCCGAGGCGGATGGCGTGGACTTCATCGCCATGGAGTATGTAGAGGGCTCGGCGTTGAACGCGGCGCTCCAGGGCGGCCCGCTGAGCGTCGAGCGCGCCGTTCGGTACGCGTCGGACATTGCCCGCGCCCTGGCCGCCGCAAACCAGGCCGGCGTAGTTCATCGCGACATCAAACCCGGGAATATCCTGATTACGCGGGACGACCAGGCAAAAGTCCTCGATTTCGGACTCGCGAAATCGACTGAAACGTCCTCCGGCTCGCAGGCCGATGCCGAAACTCGCAGCGCACTCGGGACCCAGCCGGGCATGGTCGTCGGGACCGTCGCCTACATGTCGCCGGAACAGGCCCAGGGGAAGAAGGTGGATTCGCGGGCCGACATTTTCAGTTTCGGCGTATTGCTATACGAGATGATCACCGGCAGGCGCGCCTTCGGCGGCGACTCCGCCGTTTCCATCCTGTCGGCCATCTTGCGCGACGAGCCGGCGCCGGCGTCGGAGATCGCGCGCGGCATTCCACGCGAGCTCGACAGGATCGTTACGCGCTGCCTGCAAAAGGACCGCGACCGGAGGTATCAACACGCGGGCGATCTGAAGATCGACTTGGAGCAGGTAAAGGAAGAACTGGCTGCCGGTGGCCCCGCCACCGGCGAAGAGACGCCGCGAAAGCCGAGCGCGAGTCGTTGGTGGTGGCTGGTGGCCGCCGCCGCATGCGTGGCGGTTTCGTTCGCCGTGGGGTGGCGGCTCCGTGGCCCTCAGGCCGAGTTGCCCCCCTGGAAGCTTACCCGGCTTACCGCCGACATCGGACTCTCGGGATCGCCAGCGCTGTCGCCGGATGGCAAGCTGGTGGCTTACTCTTCCGATCGCAGCCTGGATGGCGAGCGGGATCTGTATGTCAAGCAAGTTGCCGGGGGCCAACCGATCCGTTTGACATCGGATGGCGCGGGCAATACCACGCCGGACTTTTCGCCCGACGGCAGCCAGATCGTCTTCCGGTCGAACCGGGATGGCGGCGGCATCTACGAGATTCCGGCGTTTGGCGGTGAGGTCCGGCTATTGGCGCGGGGCGGTTTGAATCCCAAGTTTTCTCCGGACGGCTCGCAAGTGGCGTATTGGGCTGGCGCGGAAGGCGTAAACGCCTTGATACCCGGGAGCGGAGCGGTCTGGGTGGTCCCTGTGGCCGGCGGGCAGCCGAAGCGGGTGGGGCTTGGTTTCTCTTCTGCCCGATTTCCGATCTGGTCCCCCGATGGGAAGCGTCTGCTATTTCTCGGGTACACGTCCGCGAAGGCATACGATGACTCCGCCATCGACTGGTGGCTGGTGGGCGCCGATGGAAGCGGCGCGGTAAGGACCGGCGCGTACGATGCGCTGGTTCGCGCCGGACTGCTAGGGCGCGACTTCCCAGCGCCGTCGAACCCGGTGACTAGCACCAGACCCGGGTGCTGGACGGCGGCCGGCAACAGCGTTATCTTCTCTATCGCGAACGGCGATACACAGAACCTCTGGGAAATAGGATTATCGCCGCGGACCGGGAAGGTGAGCGGCGTTTTCAAGAGATTGACGGCGGGCGCCGGGAACGAGGTGAATCCCTCCAGCGCGTCCGGAGGCGCCCTGGTTTTCACAAACCTGGAAACCAGAAGGGACATCTGGTCGGCGCCGATCGATTTGGACCGTGGGACGCTAAAGGGCGCGCTGGAGCGGATCACACAGGGTCCAGCCATTCGACAATGTCCATCGGTTTCGAGCGATGGACGCTATCTCGCGTTTGCTTCCGATCAGTCGGGCCGGCAGAACATCTGGATGCGGGAACTGGCGACCGGAAAAGAGGTAAGCGTGGCCAGCTCATCGTTTGTGCAGGGGTTTCCCGTGAGCGACGCATCCGGCGGCAGGCTCGCATTCTCGGTGTACGAAAAGGACAAAAGGGCAGTGTACGCGACCACTCCCGGCGGGGAGCCGGAAAGACTATGCGAAGGGTGCCTGCGAGCTTCGGACTGGTCGCGCGACGAGAAGACGCTATTGGTGTTCGGCGGCATCCCGTATCAGATTAATGCTCTCGACGTGGCTTCGCATCGGCAGACCCCGCTGCTGAAGCATCCCACTTACAATTTGGCGTACGGCCAGTTCTCGCCCGACAATCGCTGGGTCAGTTTTACGGCCCGGATTGAGGCAAATCGCGCGCGCATCGCAATCGCGCCGGTCGATGGGCCGAGACCGGTTCCCGAAAGCGCCTGGATCACCATCGCGGAGGCGGGGGCCATAGACTTTGCCAACTGGTCGCCTGATGGGAAGACGCTGTACTTCTTTTCCCGGAGAGATGGACATTACTGCCTGTGGGGGCAGCGGATCGAAGCTGGTTCCCACCGGCCGGTGGGCGAACCCTTCGCGGTGCTGCATCTTCACGGGCGGGTCTACCTTGGCAGTTACGGTTGGTCGGCGGCGGGTGGGCGAGTCGCCATGGCGCTCCTCGAGGATACGGGCAATATTTGGATGATGTCGCGCCCCGGCGCGCGCTGAGTTGCGCCAGAAACCGGAGAGGCTAGGCAATTCCCCAAAAGCAGCCGGGCCTGCCCACGACGTCAGCCTGTTCCCCGCTCACCGTACGGTTCCATACGTGGCGCAGCCTCTCAGTCTGCCGCGTCCCGACTCTTCGGGACGCTTGGCCTTTTCATCTTTCGTTGTGCGCCGCCGCGCATGAGTACTCTTCTCGACACGTTCGGGGGTGCGGACAGTCCGTCGAGCCGGGGCGTCGGCATGAGCACTAACGCGGCAGGCGCGAGTGCGTGCGCCACGTTGTCACGGCCGAGTGTCTGTGAGAAGGTCGGGCTAATACGCACGTCCGGTTACGCCAGCAGACGGGCGGCGGGCTTGGCGAAATACGTCAGCACGATGCCCGCGCCGGCGCGGACGATGGAGGTCAGGCTTTCCATCATGGCGCGGTCGTGATCCAGCCACCCGTTGCGGGCGGCGGCCACGATCATGGAATACTCGCCGCTCACCTGGTAGGCGGCCAGGGGGACGTCGAAGCGCCGGCGCGCCTCAGCGATCAGATCGAGGTAGGGCATGGCCGGCTTGATCATGATTATGTCGGCGCCTTCCTGGAGGTCGAGCTCGATCTCGCGCATGGCCTCGCGGCCGTTGGCCGGGTCCATCTGGTAGCCGCGCCGGTCGCCGAATTGGGGCGCGGATTCGGCCGCTTCGCGGAAGGGACCATAGAACACCGACGCGAACTTGGCGGCATAGGAGAGGATGGGCGTCTTCTCGAAGCCGTGGGAATCGAGAGCCTGGCGGATGGCCCATACCCGGCCGTCCATCATGTCCGAAGGGGCTACGATGTCGGCGCCCGCCCGGGCGTGGGATACCGCCGATTTGGCCAGCCACTGCAGCGTGGTGTCGTTATCCACAGTCGCCGTCCTTGACGTAGCCGCAGTGGCCGTGGCTGGTGTACTCGCAGTTGCACACGTCGGTGATCACCAGCAGGGCGGGCGTTTCCCGGCGAATGGCGCGGATGGCGCGCTGCACGATGCCGTTGTCGTCATAGGCCCCCGAAGCCATGTCGTCCTTCGCCTCGGGAAGCCCGAACAGGATCACGCCCCCGATGCCCAGCGCCTGCGCCTCGACGCATTCCTTCACCAGCTCGTCAATCGACAGTTGGTAGTTGCCGGGCATGGCCCCGATTTCCTTCCGGATGCCTTCGCCGGGGCAGACGAACAACGGCAGGATGAACTGGGCCGGCGAGAGCCGGGTTTCGCGCACCAGGCTGCGCAGAGCCTCGCTGGCGCGCAGGCGGCGGAGACGATGGGTGGGGAACGGCATTACCCAGAATTGTACCGCCGGCGGCGGGTTCCGTCATTCGGAACCGGATGTTCCATATCGGCGCCTCTCTTTGCCTGAAGCTCGAAGCAGGCCGTTCAACAAGGATGCGGCACTAGATTCAAGTTGCATCTATATTGCCATAGCTGTTATCCTGACGCAAGGGGGAATCGGTTCCAAAATGCCGCGTCGTACATGTCCGCGCCATGGCGCCCAGCACCCATGCACGTGTGCGATGGGCAACTTGTACCGATTCGTCGAGCCAGTCCTGCTGTTTTTGCTCAAGAGGAAGGGGCGATCGTATGGATATGAGCTTGCGGCGGAGTTGCGGGAACACGCGTTAACCGATGCGTCCATCGAAGCCGCTGCCCTGTACAAGACTTTAAGGCAACTGGAGCAGAACGACTGCGTCACTTCTGAGTGGGATGTCACCGGCAAGGGGCCGGCGAAAAGGGTCTATCGCCTCACGCCCCGCGGCGAAGAGCACCTCGCGGAGTGGATAACCGTTCTCGACCACATGGCTCGCTCGATGACGCGTTTTGTGCGCACAGCCGGGAAGCAGACTGGGGACGAGTCGCAACCCGAACCGCCGACTCCGCTCCCCCGCTTTGGAAAGCAAACTGCGAAAACTGCATAGCCGGCGATTGCACGCTCTCGGCAATACGTCAGAGGCGTCATGAAGAACTTGCCGGCCTCAACCGGCTCCGCACGGATGAACTTAATGCCGGCGGTAGGGTGGCGCGGAGGGCCGGGCAACCGACCCGAGGGGGGCTTTGCCCCTCGGCCTATAGATGCAAGTTGCATATAGACAGCGAAGGCTGCTATCCTGCGGGCACAGACCTTGGAACCGATGGCGCACGTTTCCCGTGTCATGGGGGGAAACTCCGCCACTTGTTTGTCGAACATCCGTTGTCTTTTTGGAATTGGTCCGAGAACGTGATGACAGGCCCAGACCGGCGGATCTAAATGGAAATGTTTCTAAAGTCCGAGGACCCCCCGGAAGCGAAGACTTATGACGGCCAAGGCACGCTTGGTCTCCGGGCACGGACGCAGAACGGGTGCGTCGTTTGTGGGCAAGAAAACCCGTACGGACTGCGCATTCACTACGCGCGGGAACGCGATGGCGCAATCACGGCGGAATGGCGGCCAACGGAGAACTGGGAGGGGTTTAAGGGCATCGTGCACGGCGGGATTATCAGTACGGTTCTCGACGAAGCGATGTCCAAAGCAGTCGCCGCGATGAACTACGAAGCGCTGACTGGCGAATTGAGGGTCAGGTTCCGGCGCCACGTCGCTGCGGGGGAGAATCTGCGAATTCGGGGATGGGTCGTGGAGAAGGTCAAACGGTTGGTGAAGGCCGAGGCTACGCTTATAGCGACCGATGGTTCTGAACGCGCCCACGCATGGGCCCGCTTTCTGGCGTTACCTGGGTCAGATTCCGCTGCATAGAACGTCAAGAGTTTGGCAATGAGGGCCGGCTACAAATTGTTCGGCGCTGAAAGAGGTGCTTCGTGAACTCATCCACGATCTCCGAGTCCGCTCGCGGACTCGCACCGGGATATTTTGACCGATCCGTATCACCTAAGGAGAATCGCACGTGAAGATTGCTATACCAACGAACGATGGAATCAATATTTCCGCCCACTTTGGACGCTGCCGCCAGTTTCTCATTTTCGAAGCCCAGGATGGGCAAGTGAAACTCATCGAGACCCGTATCAATGCAGGTTGTCATGAACACGGGAGCGGATCGAGCGATGGCGCCACAGAACCTCGTGGTCACTCCGGATTTGTCGAAACGTTGCGGGACTGTGAGGCCGTATTGTGCAGCGGAATCGGCGCGGGCGCAGCGGAAGCGCTCAAGGCTGGTGGAATACCCGTAGTACTTATCGAAGCGGCAGGCAGCGCGGAGCAGATCGCCACTGCTTTTCAATCCGGCGCCCTGCGGGAGGCCTCGGTTGGCATGTGCCAATGCCGGCACTAGATCGTTGTGGACAACACCCAAGAAATAGGAACTTGGAGGTCTACGTATTTAGGACAAGAGGCAATTGAGGCCGCCCGGGCGCATCTCGGACCCGCGAGGCGATGGAAAGAACGCAGCCTCTTGTCCGTGTCCTGTTGAGGCGGCGGTTCTGGTGGGCGATGCCGCCGAGAGTGTTCCTCACGGAGGAGACGGTCATGGATCTCATGATGCGACGCGATTTGTTCAAAGGCGCCGCCGTGGCGCTCGGAACCATCCGGAAGAGCCGCGCTGCGGGGATGGTTTCGCCGCAATGGCTCAACTGAATCTACTGAAGAGTCATGGAGTGTCCCCTGCGGCGTTTTATCTGGGCCCACGCCCAGGATGAGAAAGATCGGAGTTTTCATCGGAAAGCGGCTGAGGCCGGCGCATGGATCGAGTTCGATGGCATATCGCCGGAAACCGTCGACGAGAACATTGGTTTGATCCGGGAAATCAAGCGGGCGGGATATCTCCGGCGCGTTCTTGTTTCTCAAGACTCGGAGAAGGGATGAGAGGATTGGCGTGATCGTCCGTGCCGTAGTTCCCTGTATGAAGAGTGGGCCATTACCCATGCCACACTGGAAGCGGAAGCCAACGGCTGTGGCCGGGAAGATCTCTTAGATGGGTGGAAATGACGTGGAGCCAGCGGACCGCGATCCATCGGCGCTGAAGATCGAAGGTCGGGCGACTATTCCCCTGGGCAGCCTGCTGACCCTCTTCCTGAAGATCGGCAGCATCGGTTTCGGAGGCGGGATGGCCGTAATCGCGCTCATGGAACAGGAGTTCGTGCGAAAGCGCCGCCTGATTCCCCTGGACGAATTCGTCCACGGCGTGGGGCTGGGCCAGGTTCTAGGGTCGTTCGCCGTGAACGTGGCGATCTTCATCGGTTACCGTCTGTTCGGCGTCGCCGGCGCGCTGCTTTCGGCTTTCGCGTTTCTCGCCCCATCGATCACTCTGGTCATCATCTTGTCGGATCTCTATTTCCGCTACCACGCCGTACCTGCTTTACAGGGCGCCGTGGCTGGGCTTGCTCCGGTTGTGATTGCCCTGATCCTGGCTGCCGGCTGGTCGATTGGCCGTCAGACGCTGCGCTCATGGGCGGCGGCGTTGATTGCGACCGGCGCCCTGGCGGCGGGAGTCGCGCAGTGGAACCCGGTCTGGGTGCTCGTCACGGCTGGAGCGGCGGGCCTTCTCCTGCCCGTAAGATCGACCGCTCCAGGACAGCCGCAACATCCTGGAAAGGTGGCGGGCAGCGGGGCCGCAAACTTGATGCCGTTCGCATTTTTCACCGCGGGGCCGGTGTGGAAACTGACCGCCACCTTCTTCAAGATCGGTCTGGTGTTTTTTGGCGGCGGGTTTGTGCTGGTGCCCGTTCTCCACAACCGGCTGGTCACCCAACTCGGCTGGTTGAAGCCTCGAGAGTTCCTTGATGGCGTGGCGATCAGTAATCTGACGCCGGGGCCAATCGCGGTTCTCGCCACTTTCGCCGGATTTCACCTGGCCGGCGCAGCCGGCGCCCTGGCGGCTACGGCCGCTCTGTTCGCCCCCGGCATGATGTTGATGCTGGTGATTAGCCGCCAATACGACCGCTTGCGAAATGACCATCGTGCCCAGTGCTTCCTGGCGGGAGTCAATCCGGCGGTTGTGGGGCTCATCTTGAGTGCATCTCTGGCGCTGGGGCGAAGCGCGCTTATCTCATGGCACGGGTACGGCCTGTTCGCGCTGTCGTTCGGCCTGCTCGCCGCCTTGCGTTGGCATCCCGCATTCGTCCTGGCCATCGGCGCCACGGCTGGATATTTCGGGCTGCTCCCATGACCGATATATCCAGGAAAACGATGATCCCAAAATTGACCCGATTGCTCTTTTCGATTTCACTGACGTTAGTCGCTCTCGCCGCGACGGCGGAATGGCAACACGTGTCGCGCGGCATACAAATGTGGTCTCGGAGGTTCAAGTCACGATGAAGCCATTTGGCGGCCAGCTACGATGGGCGCTCGTTTTGTATCTCTTTCTGATCAGCGCCATGTCGTACCTGGACCGCGTGAATCTTTCCATCGCCGGCCCCACGATTCAGAAGGAATTTGGCCTCACAAACGTGCAGCTTGGTTATGTGTTCAGCGCGTTGATCTGGGGCTACGCTTTGTTTCAGGCGCCGGGAGGCCGGCTGGCCGACCTCTTCGGGCCCCGGCGGGTTCTCACCTTCGGAATCCTGTGGTGGAGTCTCTTTACGGCGCTCACCGCGGTGGTCCCGCCGGGCGTGGCCTCGGCGATGTTTCTCCTGATTGCTGCACGCTTTCTCCTCGGCGCTGGCGAAGCGGTGATGTTCCCCGCATCCAACCGCCTGGTGGCCAGTTGGATTCCCACAGGCGAGCGGGGAATCGCCAACGGCATCGTCTTCGGCGGCGTGGGCGCCGGCTCCGCCCTGGCGCCGCCGCTGATCACCTGGATCATCGTGAACTGGGGATGGCGCTGGTCCTTCTACCTCCGGGTCCCGATGGGCATTGTGGTGGCGCTGCTCTGGTATCTGTTGGCGCGTGACACCCCACGTAGCCACCCCTGGGCGACGAAAAGAGAGATCGACCGCATTGAGGCCGGGATTCCAGCCGGTGCGCAGGGCGCCGCGCCGGGCAGGGCCGCTTCCTGGGGGACGATCTTCGGTAATAAGGACATTCTTTTTGTCACCCTAAGCTACTTCGCCTTCGGCTACTCCGCCTGGATCTTCTTTACATGGTTCTACAAGTACCTGAAAGACGTCCGCGGGCTCGATCTGAAGGCTAGCGCCTTCTACTCCATGCTTCCGTTCCTGGGGATGGCACTCTGCTCGCCCCTCGGCGGCTGGATTGCCGACCTGCTTACCAGGCGCTTCGGCAGGCGCGTCGGAAGGTGTGGAGTCGGAGTTGTGGGTATGGCAGGGGCCGCGGTGTTCATCACCCTGGGAACTCAGGCGCAGAGCGCGCAGCTCGCCAGCGTCTTCCTGGCTTTGGGGATCGGAGCTGAGTATCTGGCGCTGAGTTCGTATTGGGCGGTTACGGCGGACATCGCCGGTCGCTCGGCGGGGTCGGTTTCGGGCCTTATGAACATGGGCAACCAGGTCGCCGGCGCGATTACCGCCATTCTGACGCCATGGATTGCGCAGAAGTTCGGCTGGACAGCTTCCTTCCTGGTGGCGGCGGGGTTCTGCGCGCTGGGGGCTCTCGCCTGGTTGCTGGTGGATCCGAACGCCCGGCTCGAGCCGGAACGCGACATTATGCCGGAGGCCTAGCGGGCCGGTGATATCCGGCGCCTGCTAAAGTGTGGCGGGAGTCCTTCGCAAAAGAGGCCGTCGACTTCGAAGGTAGAGCCCTCTCCGGTCCCGGCGCGCCTTCGCCAGAGAACTTTCATCTCCGTCTTCTAGGGGCAACTTGCATCTATATGCGCTATCGTAATATTCTTGGTCTTGGCTGCGAGCCATGCCGCCAACAATCCGACCGCCAGAGTGGAAAGGAAACGCATCGTGTCGAATGAAGAACTAGAGAACATCCGGGAACGCTATCTGCGCTTGTACACCGGGGCCATCGCCGACATGGTCGACAAGTCGGGCCACCGCAATCAGTCGCTGCCGGGCTACATCACGCCCTTCACGGCAGCCAACCGGGTCGCCGGTTCGGCGTTTACCGTCCAGGGCTATCCCTGCGCCGATCCGCAGAGCAACGACATGGCTACCCGCCTGGCGATCCTGGACAGCATGCAGCCGGGTACGATTTCGGTCTGGGCCTGCGGCGGAAGCATGGACTGCGCTCATTGGGGCGAAATCATGTCCACCGCGGCGCGCGAACGCGGTTGCACGGGCGCCGTGGTCGAGGGCGGCGTGCGTGATGTGGATTACGTCAACGCCATGAACTACCCGGTGTTCGCCAGATACAAGTCGCCGGCGACGTCTCTAGGCCGCTGGGAGATCAAGGCCCATCAGGTTCCCATCAAGATCGGAAATACCATCATCCATCCCGGCGACTTCGTGTTCGGCGATGTGGATGGCGTGGTCATCGTCCCCGCCGCTCTCACATTGGAAGTTCTTCAGGCGGCCGAGGAGATTTACGAACGGGAAGCCAAGATGCGGGCGGAACTGCGGCAAGGTCTCTCCATCCAATCGGCCTTCGAGAAGTACGGGGCGTTGTAGCGGGCGGCTTTGCACCGCCCGCCGCCGGACGCGTGGAGGGTTTCCAGGTGATTTGGCACTACCAGACAGCCATCGAGTATGTGATCGCCGCCCTCAACAGGGATATCATGCGGGAGATCCGCATGGCGGACGATTGCATTCAGCGGGCCGGCGCCGTGGCCCAGCCTTACTCTGATTTCCAGCGCCTGATCGTGCGCTACGCGACATCGGCGATGTCGAACGCCACCGCTCTGGCCGCTGAGGTGCTCTCGCTGGGAGGCGTTCCGTGCGCGTACAAGCCGAGGCCGCGCGGGAGCGCTCAAGCCACGGCTTCGATTGAGGAGTACCTTGTCCAGGCGCAGTCGCTGCTGGCGCACTATCAGGAGCGGCTTGCCATGGCGGAGAAACTCGGCCTTCTGCGGCTACGGGAAGTCCTGCGGGATATCGTCGCAAGCAAGAGATCGCACGTGAAAGACGCGGTGATCGTAGCGGCTGTGGGCTCGCGCCCCAGGCAATTGAGTTAACCAACGGCAAAAGGACTCACCATGTACCCGAAGCCCTGCACGATCAATCGATATCCGGCCGCGCCGCCGGCCACGCCGCTTATATCCATTCAGTTGTCGGCCGATGAGCCTGTGATCTGGTGCAAACTCGAATTCCTCAATCCCAGCGGCTCGACCAAGGACAGGATCGCCCGGTACATAGTCGGAAATGCGGTTCGTAGCGGCAAGTTGAAGCCCGGCGGCATGGTTATTGAAGCCTCCAGCGGATCCACCAGCATCGCCATGGCGCTCGTTTGCGCTCAACTGGGCCTCAGATTCATGGCCGTCATGCCGGAGGGCGTGAGCAACGAACGGGTACTGATGATCCGGGCGTATGGAGGGACCATCCATTTCGTCTCCAGGCAAGCCGGAATGCGTGGGTGCATAGCGGAATCGGAAGCGCTCGCCCAGGAAACCGGCGCTTTCCTGCCGCGCCAATTCTCGAACCCGGAGAATGCGGCGGCGCACCAGTTCGGCACGGCGCGCGAGATCGTGCAACAGATGCCGGGCCATCTGGTCGATGCGGTGGTGAGCGGCGTCGGAACCGGTGGAACGCTGGTCGGCCTGATGAGGGGATGCGCTGCCGGGGGCCATGTGCGGCGAGCATTTCTGGCGCGTCCGGTGGACTTGGGCAGAAGCAGGGAACAGGAATGCTGCAGCTTCAGTTGCCGCATCCCCGGAGTTATGGAATGCGCCTCCGCGATCTTCCGGGAATCCGATTATCCGAGTATTGCGACGGTCGAGGTTCCCGATGAAGAGGCGCTCGAAACCGCGCGCGCGCTCATCCGGATGGGCTTTCCGGTCGGACCCAGTTCGGGTCTGAACTATCGCGGGGCGATGATCGCCGCGCGGAGCATCGGGACGGCGAAGATCGTGACCGTCTTTCCGGATCGCATGGAGCGTTACTTCTCTTCGGAGTTGTTTGCGACGGTCAGGGACAATCCCGGCCTGTCACGCTGAGGGCGGGGCGGCGACGACCGGATAGCTGTACTGCCCGATGTCGGTGGCCTTGGAGACGGTCCGTACGTCAAGGGGGCTTGACAAGCCGGCGCGTCCGGTTAGAATATTTCTCATCTACAAGTGGTTCTATGCAAACCGCCTGCGACCATAACCGTACCCAGATGATTGCCCGAAGAGACGGCATCGAATACCTGGAGTGTCTGGACTGCCATCAGATTTTCGAAGCCGAGGACCTTGAACCCCTGAAGGCCGAGGAAGAAGAGGAGTGACCGCTCCGCCCATGCGATAGCATGGAGGGAAATGCACGATCTCTCGTTCTTCCGGAACAACTTCGATAGCGTCGCCGGACGCCTTGCCACCCGCGGCCCCATCCCCAGCCTGGACCGATTCGGCGAGCTCGACCAGCGCCGCCGGGCGGCCATCTCCGAGAGCGAGCGACTGAAGGCCCGGGTGAACGCCGAAAGCGCCGAAATCGGCAAGCTGCGGCGCCAGGGCCAGGACACCGCCGCCCGCCAGGAGCAGGTGCGATCGATGAAGGAACAGATCGCCGGCCTGGACGAACAGGTGAAAACGCTGGACGAGGAGTTCCGCGAGCTGCTGGCGGGCATTCCCAATATCCCGCACGAATCCGTGCCCATCGGGCGGGATGAGTCGGCCAACGTCGAGATCCGCCGCGTGGGCCAGCCGCCCCAGTTCGATTTCGAGCCCAAGGCGCACTGGGACCTGGGGCCGGAACTGGGCATATTGGACCTGGCGCGGGCCGCCAAGATCACCGGCGCACGCTTCGCCCTCTACTGGGGGTTGGGAGCGAAGCTCGAGCGCGCGCTCATCAACTTCATGCTCGACGTGCATACCCGCGAGCACGGCTACACTGAAGTTCTGCCGCCCTTTCTGGTGAATTCCGCCAGTCTTTTCGGGACCGGGCAGTTGCCCAAGTTCAAGGAAGACCTTTTCAAGTGCGAAGGCGCGGACCTCTGGCTGATTCCCACGGCCGAGGTGCCGGTCACCAATATCTTCCGCGACGAAACGCTCGAAGCCGGCGCACTGCCCGTACGCCTGTGCGCCTACACCCCGTGCTTCCGCAGCGAGGCGGGGTCTTACGGGCGCGACGTGCGCGGCATTATCCGCCAGCACCAGTTTCAGAAGGTGGAGCTGGTGAAGTTTACCCATCCCGAGCGCAGCTACGACGAATTGGAGAAGCTCACAGCCGACGCGGAGGACATCCTCCGGCGGCTGGGGCTGCCGTTCCGGACCGTGGCGCTCTCGACCGGGGACCTCGGCTTTTCCGCCGCCAAGACCTACGACATCGAAGTGTGGCTGCCCGGGCAGCAGGGCTTTAAGGAAATCTCCTCCTGTTCGAACTTCGAGGCTTTCCAGGCGCGCCGCGCGGGCATCCGTTTCCAGAGCGGGAAGAAGGCCGAGTTCGTGCACACGCTGAATGGCAGCGGCCTGGCGGTGGGCCGTACCTGGGTGGCGATTGTCGAGAATTACCAGCAGAAGGATGGCAGCGTGGTGGTTCCCGAAGCGCTGCGGCCGTATCTCCAGACGGAAGTGATCCGCGGCAGGGTATAGGCCGGACAATCCATGAACTTCCAACTCATCGGGCAACTGATACGCCTGCGCTACAAGCTCCTCTGGGCCAGGACGCGCACGCGCAACGGCAAGATTGCGTGGTTCATGGCGGGCTACCTGCTGCTGGTCATGGCCGCCATGCTGCTGGTCATGGGCGGCGTAGGAGCGGGCGTGGCCGCAGTGCGCATGGGAAAGGCGGAACTGCTCGCGCAGGCCGTGCTGACCGGCTTGTTCGGCAGCGCGCTGATCACCAGCGTGATGCTGGGGTTCGGAATCAACGCCGCGTTTTCCGACGTGGAGCTGCGGCGCTATCCGCTGCGCGAGCGCGAGCGGCGTTTCGCCCGCCACTTCACCGGCGCGGCGGACCCCTTCTGGTTCCTGTTTGTGGCCCTGGAACTGGGGCTGGCCACCGGGTTGTACCTGCTGGGGGCGGGTTCGCTGCCGCTGGGCGTGGCCGCCGTGCTGCTGCTGTACATCTGCAATTACCTGGCGGCGCAGGTGGTCAGCCTGCTGATGGACCGCATTCAGCAACAGAAGGGCGGTTCCATCGTGCTGCCCATTCTGATCATGGGGCTATGTTTCCTGCCGAGTATGGTGGGGCCCGGGCTGGCCAAGCACTCGGCCTCGTCGGCCAAGGCCGGGGCCGCGCTTAGCTGTACGCCGGCGTTCGGGGCCGGATCGCTGATGACCAGGACGGATGCCGGAGCGTGGTACGGCCTGGGGTTGCTTCTGATATGGATCGTGGGACTGATCGCCGCGCTTTCCGCGCTGGAACGGATGCCGCTCAAGAAGCAGGCGGCCAAGTCCACGCGCATCCGCTGGGATTCGCCGTTTGACCGGGTGGGCGCGCTGTTCGGCCGCCAGCACGGGATTCTGGTGGCGCACTGGCTGCGGTTTTACTTCCGCGCCCGCCGCTTCCGGATTCAGTACGGATTGTCGCTGCCGCTACTCCCATTCCTGTTGCTGATCTGGACCAAACGGGTCACCCGGCACGGCGATCCGTTCTCCGCCGCCGTGGGCGTGTTCGCGGTTTCGGGCATCACCGCGGTGGCGGCCTTCGCCGTGAACCAATTCGGCTATGTGGGCGGGGGATTCCGGCGTTACTTCCTGTTCCCGTGCGATCCGGGAGCGGTGCTCCGATCGAGCAGCCTGGCTCTCCTCGCCGCGTGTTTGCCCTATCCCCTGGTGGCCACGCTCACCTGGCTGCTGTTTGCGCCCGTGCCGTTCGACGGGCGCGGGCTGGCCCTGCTGCTGGCCAGCGCGGCCTTCGGCGCATTCTTCTTCCATGGCCTGGGATTGTGGACCACGCTCTACGGCCCGCGCCGCTGCGATCCGAACCAGACCATGGGGAACGACCTTTCGCTCGCCGGCAACATCGCCCTGATCGGGACCATGATGGTGTTCCTGGTGGGTCCCATGATGGTGGGGCAGTTCCGTAAGGGGGTCCTGACGCCGGAGCGTTGGTGGATGGCTTTCGCCCTGGCGGCTGTGGCCGCGTGTTTCTATCTCTTCTCTCTGCGGCGGGCCGGCGCGGTCCTGGTTACGCGTCGCGAACGGCTGCTGGCGGTGGTGGAAGGAAAGGCTTGAAGCCATGAGGGTCCAATCGGATGCGATCCGCATCACCAACCTGGTGAAGAAGTACGGCAAGGTCACGGCGGTGGAGAACCTGTCCCTGACGGTACCCTCGGGCATCATGTTCGGGTTCCTGGGGCCCAATGGCTCGGGCAAGAGCACCACCATCGGCTGCCTGACGGGGCTGCTCGACCCCACCTCCGGGCAGATCGAAGTGCTGGGCGAGCGTTTTGACGCCAACAGCGCCGGGCTGAAGCGCCGCATGGGCGTGATGCCGGAAACGCTGGGGCTGTTCGAGCCGTTGCGGGCGCATGAATTCCTGGCGTTCGTGGGGCGCATGTACGGGTTGGACGAGGCTACCACGCGCAAGCGCGTGACCGAACTCCTGGACGCTCTGCAACTGACCGATTCCTCCAAGGTCCTGAGCGAGTTCAGCACCGGAATGCGCAAGCGCGTGGCCTTCGCGGCGGCGGTGATCCATTCCCCCGAAGTGCTGTTTCTCGACGAGCCGTTCGAGAGCATCGATCCGGCCGGCGTGGCCCTCATGAAGCAGTGGCTGCACCGCTTCACCGAACAGGGCCGCACGGTTTTTATGACCAGTCACGTGCTGGAAACGGTGGAGCGGCTATGCCAGGAAGTGGCCATCATCGCCGCCCCAGGGAAGCTGGTGTGGCAGGGCGACATCACCACTTTCGGACGCGAGGGCGCGATTGTCTACGATGGCCAGGAGTACGATGCCCTGGAGCCGCTCTTCCTGCGCCTCACCGGCGAGCGGCGCGTGGAGCTGAACTGGCTATAGCGAAGGGGGGCTGGACCTAGGCCGTGTTCAGCGCCCTCTCGGCGGCGGCTAGCGCATCGCCCGCGGGTTGGTATCCCTGCCGCTTCAGGGCGGCTGCCAGGGCTTCCAGGACCAGCAACACGTTTTCGGCCCGCGATCCATGCCCCATCAGGCCGATGCGGAAGACCTTTCCGGCCAGCGGACCGAACCCGCCGGCGATTTCGATGCCGCGCTCGGCCAGCAGGTACTGACGCACCTGGGCGTCGTCCACGCCTTCCGGCACGCGCGGGGTATTGAGGGTCCACAGCCGATGCCCCTCGGCCACGTGCATCCCGAGTCCCATGGCCTCGATTCCGGCCACGAACGCCAGGTGGTTGCGGCGGTGCCGCTCCCAACGGTTCTCGAGGCCCTCCTCGGCCACCAGGGCCAGCCCTTCCCGCAGGGCGTACAGCATGGTGGCGGAGGCCGTGTGGTGGTATTTGCGGGCGAAGTAATAAGTCTCCAAGAGCAGCAGGTCGAGATACCAGGACTGCACCGGGGTGGAGCGCGCCCGCAAGCGCTCCAAAGCGCGCGGGGAGAGCGTCATGGGCGACAGGCCCGGCGGGCAGCTCAGGCCTTTCTGGGTGCAACTGTAGGCGATATCGATGCCGTTGTCATCCACCAGTACCGGCATTCCGCCCAGCGAGGTGACGCAATCGGCGATGGCCAGCGCGCCGGCTTCATGGGCCGCTTCACAGATGGGCTGGGCCTGGTTGTACATGCCGGTGGAAGTTTCCGCCTGTACGAAGGCCACCATTCGAGGCTGCTCGCGGCGGATGAACTCGCGCACCTCCTGGGGGTCGAACGGCTCGCCCCAGGGCTTGGCCAGTCGCGCGATTTCGGCGCCCTGGCGGCGGGCCATTTCGCCGATGCGGTCGGCGAAAAAGCCGTTGGTCAGAAGCGCAAACTTGCGGCCCGGCTCCGCGAAGTTGGCTACCGCCGCCTCCATCCCGGCGCTGCCGGTGCCCGAGACTGCGATGTTGAACTCGTTCCTGGTGGAATACGCGTAACCGAGAAGCGCGCGAACCTGGTCCGACAGTTCGAAGAAAAAGGGGTCGAGGTGCCCCACCAGGGGCTGCGAGAGAGCCTCATAAACGCGCGGCGCAACCATGCTGGGGCCAGGGCCGAACAGAAGCCGGCGAGGGGCTTGAAGAGGCGGAAGCGGATGCGGCATAAGCCCCAGTCTAACGCCGGCGAGGGCCGGGGTTGTGACCCATCCTTTTCCAGCGTGACAAGAACATTCAAGCTGGCGTAAGATCAGGGCTTTCCAGCGCGATCAACTCAGCCGGCTTGACAAAACTACGGGTAGGCCGTACACTATGGACGAAGACGAATTCGAGTGGGACGCCACCAACGCCGAAAGCAACCTGGTAAAACACGGCGTCAGCTTCGAGGCGGCGCGTTGTGTGTTCGACGATGTATTCGCCTTTGAGCGGTGCGATTTTGACAGTGCGCCAAGCGAGATCGGGTACGTCATCACGGGAATGGTCAACGACGTTATTTTGACGGTGATCTATATGGAGCGATCCGATCGCACGCGCATCATCTCAGCCAGAAGGGCAACGAAGCATGAGCAAGAAGAATATTATCGTAGCCAAACGGCGCAGTGACGGAAAGCTGGTTCAGGTGTTGCCTGACGGTTCCACCAAGCCGCTTAAGGACAAAACGGATTGGGCGCGCTTGCGGGCTATGACCGACGATGAGGTCACGGCCGCGGCGATGAGCGATCCGGATGCGCAGCCCATGACGCCCGAGCAGTTCCGGGCAGCCCGCCGGGTCCCGCGGACCAAAACCCTGCGCCGGGCCATGGCCCTGACGCAGGAAGAATTCGCGGCGCGGTATCATATCCCGCTCGGCACTCTGCGCGATTGGGAACAGGGACGTTGCGAGCCCGACCAGCCAGCCCGCGCCTATCTAGCCGTGATTGCCCACGACCCCGCCGGGGTGGAACGCGCTCTGGCCGGGAAGCATTTGTAATCCAAGCGGCCGCTCTATTTTTTCCCCTTTGCCTTTTTGTATTCCTCGCGCAGCGCCTGTAACTGGCGCGCGTGCGATTCCGCGTGGTCCGCGGTCGACTCCACCAGGCGGCGCAACGTTATCCGGCCCCGCTCGGTGTGGCTGCCGGCGCGCTCGAAGGCGCTCTCCGGGAGACCTTTCAACAGCTCGAAGTTCTCCGCGCGCAGGCGGCGGAAGGTTTCGAGCGACTGCTTGGGTTTCCGGCGCGCGTAGTCCAGGTTGCTCGCCCAGGCGTCCTGGTCGAAGGCTATGAGGGTGGGGTTTTCTTCGGCCAGCACCTGGCGCATGCGGTGGGCGCTCACCAGCTCGCCATCCGCCAGGTGCGCCACAATCTGCCGGGCGCTCCACTTGCCCGGCGCGGGCGTGAAATCTTCCTCTTCGCCGAACACGCCGGTGAGGACCACGGCCAGAAGTTCGGGGCCGCGGCGAAAACGTTCCAATAACTCGGGTATGTCGGACATGCGAATCTCCGGGTGCGGCGGGCGGCTCAGTCTTCCAGGCGGGTGATCCGCTGGTGGTGAATCTCGGCGATGCGGGCCAGGGCGCGGATATTCTCGCCGTCCTGCTGGACGGCGGTCTTGAGGTCCTGGACATCGTGGGTGAGAGGTTCGAGGCTTATCACCAGGGCTTCGATACGCTCGTCGATGTTCATGGAAACGCGTCCCCCCTTCTTCGATGTTACCTCAGGCATCTTACAATTAGGGAACATGGCCAGTTATAGGAATCCGCAGCCGTGGTAGGGCCGCTGTTCGAACAGCCCGGAGCCTTCGACCGCGACGCCCTGGCCACCCGTCTGCGCGCCCTGGCGGCCCAGAACATTTTCATCGGCGGCAGTTCCTGGAAATACGAAGGCTGGCTGGGACAGGTGTACTCGCGCGAGCGCTACCTTTCGCGCGGGCGCTTCTCGCAGCGGCTGTTCGAGGCCGAGTGCCTGCGCGAATACGCCGAGACGTTTCCCACCGTGTGCGGCGATTTCGCGTTCTACCAGTTCCCCAGCGAGGAATTCTGGGGCAACCTGTTCGCCCGCACGCCCTCCGGTTTCCGATTCGCCTTCAAGGCGCCGGAGCAGATTACCTGCGGGGTCTTTCCCAGCCACCCTCGCTATGGCCCGCGGGCGGGCCGGGATAACGAGATGTTCCTGGACAGCCAGGCATTCACGGAGATGTTCGCGCGCCCGCTGCTGCCGCACCGGGCCAAAACGGCGCTGATCATCTTCGAGTTCGGCCACATGGGCGGCGCCACGAACCGGTTTCTGGACCGCCTGGACCGGTTCCTTGGCTCGCTGCCGCCGGAGTTCCGCTACGCCGTGGAGGTCCGCAACCCCGAGTTTCTGGCTCCGGATTACTTCACTTGCCTGCGCGGCCGCGGCGTGGCGCACGTCTACAACGCCTGGTCGAAGATGCCGGAGCTGGGCAGCCAGTTGGCGATTCCCGATTCCGCCACGGCCGGGCACCTGGTGTGCCGCGCCCTGCTGCGCCGCGGCCGGGTCTACGCGGACGCGGTGGCGGCCTTCGCGCCCTACGCAGAGATCCGGGACCCGAACCCGGCAGCCAGAGATGCCATGCGCATCCTGATAAGCCGCGCGCGCGAAGAGAAGCGCATGCTGTTCCTGTTCGTCAACAACCGCCTGGAAGGGAACGCGCCGCTGACGATTCTGTCGTTGGTGGAGTAGGCGGTGGGTTCCGAGCCCATGTTATACTTCTGGTTTCACTCCCCGAAGGGCCCGTAGCTCAGTTGGTTAGAGCGCTACCTTGACACGGTAGAGGTCTGGCGTTCGAGTCGCCACGGGCCCACCACTGTTTTCAACTGGAGGTCGGAGGTCAGGGAGATCGACGGGTCCAATCCCGTCACCCTTCTGTGCCGGGATCCTCTTGCCTTGGAAACATGGGCGTGCGCCCGGTCCCTCCGTGGGTGCGGGGAGTATGGACATCACGCCCATACGGAAACAGTGCAAAACCACTTCCCTCGCCCCGAAGCGACGGTACACGAACCGATCCATTGCTCTGGGCCGCTCCGTCCGCTTGCGCTGTGTTGGTTTGCATATTCACGATAGCAAGGTCAGGTATTGTCGTCTGTTCAAAACTGACCACTCAGCTCGAGTTCACCGGACCCAACCTCGGCCAGCCGGCCCGCCGGCGCTTCCTCGATGAGGTTGCACCGCGCCGCTGCCCCACAAGGTTGGGGTTGGCAGACGGAAGCGTCTGCCCCACAAGGCTCGGGTTGGCAGACGGAAGGGTCTGCCCCACAAGGCTCGGGTTGGCAGACGGGAGCGTCTGCCCCACAAGGTGGGGATTGAAGAAGAGACGGAACTTGGGCTTGGCGTTGCTGGCGGCCGGGGCTTCGCGGACTTATCACCGTGCGTTTCCGGCCGCCACTGGATTGAGCGGCATCTTCGGGGGCATTGGATTCGCTGGCTGGCGACTCATACCGTCCGATTCGATGCATAGGCTCCCGAGCCGTAACCCGGTTTGCCTACTCCACTACTCTTCGAAACCCGACTATCCCGGCCCTGAAGGGCCAGAACGGGCCGGCTCGGCTTGCCGCCGAAGCGGGATCCGAACCCGCGCCCGCCTGCCCTAGAGACCGGGGAGGATCACACTCGCGTGGGGCGTTATGAAGCTAGCTCCAAAGTCTCCCGTCGGGGTCATCTGTCAGTGACCTCCGTAAGGCTTCATGGCTCCGGGAGTTCGATACCAACGTAATGCAACGCATGCTGGCCAGCATGAAGGTCACGGCCGCACTTGCGCACGACCACTTCCTGATCTGAAGCTAGCATGGGGGGAAGGGCTGATTGGCGGCGAATCTGGTTAAGGCTTTTGGAATCAGCGCGAAAAAAAGTTGAATTCGTGGTGACTCTCAAAAAGGCTGGTACTCGCCTCACTCCCACTCGATGGTGCCCGGGGGTTTGTGGGTCAAATCCACGAAGACGCCGGCGATGCCTTCCTGTTGCAGCAGCTCGGCGCACATTTTCCGCAGCAGCGGGGGGGGATCTCGACCGAGCGGGCGGTCATGCCGTCCACCGAATCCACCGGCCGGAGCACCACCGAGTCGGGCGCATCGGCCCCGGCGCCGAGCGGAATCAGAATGACGGGGAACTGCCACACCTGGTGGTCGAAGCCACTTTCGTGGGAGAGACGCCGCACGGTGGCGTCAGCCCGGCGAAGGCGCGCCACGCCCTCGGTGGTGAGCGAACAGGCGCTCACCCGCATTTGGGAAACCGGGGCGTGGGCCGCCACGCAGGCGATCACGCGGTTCACGCCGGAGAGCCGGTTGATCAGTTCGGTGGCCCGCGCGTGATCCGGCTGGTCGATGGCCAGCACCGGCGCATAGCTGCGGGAATCGCCCTGCACGCCCACCGAATTGACGGGGATCATGAACCCGTCGGCGGTGGCGCGGACCGGCGCATCGGCCTCCGCGCAGAGGCGCCGTATGGCCAGGCCCGGCCCCGGGAAGGGGTGCCGCTCGAGCAGCTCGGCGGGCAGCTCCAATTCGCGGCCCACCTCGCGCACTTCATCCTTGTAGAACGATTTCAGCGGCTCGACGATGCGCCCATCGGCGATCAGCTTCTGGATCCCGGCCACCCGGTTATGGTGCGTCTTGATGACCGCCGCATTGGCCGTGCCGCCGGATTCGATGGTGTCCGGGTAGATGGTTCCCTGCCCGAGTATCCAGCGCTCGTCCTCCAGGCTCCGCTCTTCGATGATGCGCTCCTGGACGCGCACGAACTCCTCGCCGATGATGTGGCGCTTCCGTTCGGGATCGGTGACGCCGGCGAGCGCGTCCAGAAACTGGCGCTCGGCATGTTCCACGGCGATGCCGCCGAGGCGCCGGATGTAGTCGGTCTCCCCTTCCCGCATGAGGCCGGTATCCACGTACACGCCGCGCACGCGGCTTTCGCCCAGAGCGCGGCGGCAGAGGGCAAAGGCCACGCTCGAATCCACTCCCCCGCTGACGAAGAAGAATACGCTGCGGCCGGCCACGCACTCGCGGATCTCCTGCTCGAGCAGAGGGGCGCGATGGCGCGGGTCCCAATCCTGGTGGCAGTCGCACACCCGGAAGAGGAAATGGGAAAGGTATTCGCGGCCGCGCTCGGTATGCGCCACCTCGGGATGAAACTGCACGCTGTAGAGCCGCCTTTCGGGGGCGGCCATGGCGGCTACGGGGCAAGTCTCGGTGCGCCCCACGGCGGCGAAGCCCGCCGGCAGGCCGACCACCGTATCGCGGTGGCTGGCCCATACCTGCTGCCGGCCCGCCAAGCCGGCGAACATGGGGTCGCGGGCGTCGTCCAACTCGAGGGTGGCCAGGCCGTACTCACCCTTCTCGCCTTTTCGCACTTCGCCGCCCAGAAGCTGAGCCATAAGCTGCTGCCCGTAGCAGATGCCCAGCACGGCGGGACCGGAGGAGAAGATGGCGGGGTCGACCGTGGGACAGCCGGGGTCGTACACGCTGCCCGGTCCGCCCGAAATGACGATGCCGCGGGCGAACTGCATCTCGGCCGCCGGCGTATCGCTGGCGCGAACCTCGGCGTACACGCCCAGGTCCCGCGCTTTGCGCGCGATCAGGTGGCAATACTGGCCGCCCGCATCCAAGACAATGATCTGAGGCAGGGGATGCAAACCTCGATTGTAGCGTGCAGGGTTGGGGGGCAGGCGGTTGGGGAGGCCAACGCGCCAATGAAGAGCGGGGGAAACCGACGTCCGAGCTTCGCTCGGATCGACAAGGCGGGAGCCTTATCCCACTTGACAAGGCGGGAGCCTTATCCCACTTGACAAGGCGGGAGCCTTATCCCACTTGGTGACAAGCCTGGAGGCTTATCCCACTACCGGCGGGCGGCCGCGCCGGAGGCGTCCGGCTGCGAATGCATG
This sequence comes from Terriglobia bacterium, assembly GCA_963767595.1. Classification (GTDB taxonomy): domain Bacteria; phylum Acidobacteriota; class Terriglobia; order Bryobacterales; family Bryobacteraceae; genus BOG-224. Next base: position 277,075 of record CAVYEK010000010.1, on the reverse strand, counting down.
CGCTGCACCACGATCTTCCTGGCGCTCTCCAGAAGCGCTGTCGCCTTCGGCAGGGCGTCCACCGCCCGCGCCACTTCCGGATCGGTCCGCGAGTAGAACTGGTCGGCCACGTCCACGTTGAAAGCCGTGGTATACATTTCCCGGCCCAGGTTGCGCACAATCCAGTCGTGGTCGAGGGTAAACTCGGCCTCCGTAAACTGCGCGCCGCTGTGCAGCAGGAAATCGTGCAGATCGTTCAGCACCACCTCGTCCGGCATCCAGCCCTGGGGCAGGGTGAGGCTGTGCGAGGCGAAATAGGCCCGCGTGAAGTTGAACAGGCCGTCCCGGAATAACTGTGTTTCCAGCCGGTCCAGCGCGGGCGTCTGGTATTTTTCGTCGGGGGTGATGCCGCCCCCGCCGTAGACCGTGCGGCCGCTGTCGGTCATCTTCACATCGTTCGAATTCTGGGCGCTTTCGTCGCGGTGATAGAAATAGTCGTAGAAAGACTGATTGGTGTAGTCGCGCTGGATCAGCCGCCCGCTGGGGGTGTAGAAATGGGCCGTGGTCAGCGCCAGGCCGGTGTTGTCGGAAAGCGGATAAACCGTCTGTACCAGCCCTTTGCCGAAGGTCTTTTCTCCCAGCACCCAGGCCCGGTCGTGGTCTTGCAGCGCGCCCGCGACAATCTCCGCCGCCGATGCGGAGAGCCGGTCCACCAGCGCCACGATGGGGTACTCCCGCCCGTGGTTCCCGTTGCGGGCGACGTAGGGCTTCTCGGCGCTGGCCCGTCCGCGGTGCGAAACGATCACCTGGTTCTTCTGCAGGAACCGGTCGGCCACCAGGACGCCCTCGTTCAAGAGGCCGCCCGGGTTATCGCGCAGGTCGAATATCAAGCCCTTGACGTTGTTCTCGCCCAGGCGCCTCATGTTGTCTTCCAGTTCCTTGCTGGTGGTCTCGCCGAACTGGAGAACCTTCACGTAGGCGATTCCGGGTTCCACCCAGAACGCATCCTGCACGCTCTTGCGGCTGATTTCGTCCCGGACCATGGAAAAGGAAAGCGGCTGCGGCGCGCCCTCGCGGGTCACTACGACGGTTACGGTGGTTCCGCGCGGACCTTTCAGCAGGTCGGCCACCTCGGTGGTGGTGAGGTTGTCGGTGGCTTTGTCGTTGACCTTGGTGATGACATCGCCGGGCCGCAGCCCCGCCTTGTAGGCCGGCGCTCCCGGAAAGGGGACCATCACGACCGTCTGACCGCTGCGCGGACCCACCTGCATCCCGACCCCGTAGTAGTGCCCCTTTTGGTCCTCCCGCAGGAGCTGGTAATCCTTTGGATCGAAGAAGTTGGAGTGCGGATCGAGGGTCCGCAGCATACCTGGAATGGCCCCTTTGTAGATGGCCTTGTCGGCGTTCACCGGATCCGCGAAGTTCTGCTCGACGAGGGCGAACGCGCGCGTGAAACTGCCCACCTCCGGGCCTAAATCGTCCCCCTCCGAAGCCGCCACGGCCACCTGAGCCCTGGGGCCGTAAAAACCTCCCGCCAGGGCGCACGCCAGGATCGCCAGCGGCGCGAAAATCGGGATTCGCCTCATCTGGGGCATCGACAAACCGTCCTTCGTATATGAAAAGTATACCCTACCGGTTTCTTAGACGCTCCAAGCGCCGCGTTAGCTACGAAAAAGGGGCTGGTGGCGCACGCTTCGACCGGGCGGGACAGACCATCGGCATTGGTGGTCTGCTGGGATGGGCCTTCGGCCCGCGGAGAATCCGGGGCGGCAGGTGAAACCGCCTGCCTTTTCCCGCCCTGTCCCGCCGCGGGAATCCGGCCGCCTCACGCCTCCGGCGCGGCCGCCCCGGCCGGCGACGCCGCCAGGCCCCTGTGGATGGCATCCAGCACGCCGTTCACGAACTGCACCGATTCCTCGTTCGAGAACTTGCGGGCCAGCTCCAGCGCTTCGTCTATGGCCACCGCCGCCGGCGTGCCGCCGTGGGCCATCTCATAGGCCGCCAGGCGCAGGATGTTGCGGTCCACGTTGGGCATGCGCTCCATCCGCCAGTGCGCGGCGTGTTTAGCGATGAGCTCGTCGAGCTCGGGCAGATGATCCACCGCCCCGCTCACCAGCTCCACGGCGAATGGATCGCGGTCCGGCTGCTCGTCCGGAAACAGCGTATCGTAGTAGGCGTCGATGGCTTCGGCCACCGTGTAAGCATCGGCCGCCTCCGGTTGCCTGCGGGCATCCCACAGGAACAGGATCTGCAGGGCGCGCTGCCGCGATTTGTGGCGCGAGGGCATCTACGTCATTGGTTCCCCGGCCATCCTACGCGCCCTGCCGCAGGGCACGCAGCAGGTTGGCCATTTCGATAGCCGACATGGCCGCGTCGAAACCCTTGTTGCCGCCCTTCGCGCCCGCCCGGTCGATGGCCTGCTCCAGGGTGTTGGTGGTGAGCACACCGAAGGCCACCGGCACGCCCGTTTCGTAAGAGACGTGGGCCAGCCCCTTGGCCGCCTCCGCCGCCAGGTAATCGAAATGCGGCGTATCGCCGCGTATGATGGCGCTCAGGCAGATCACCGCGTCGTAGCGCTTCCCGCGGGCGAGCTCGGCGGCCGCTAGCGGGATCTCCCAGGATCCAGGCGCCTTCACGATATCGATCAAGTCCGCGTCGGCGCCCGTCCGCGTGAGGGCGTCCATGGCTCCCGCCAGGAGGCGCTCCGTCACAAAGCTGTTGAACCGGCTCACCACGATGGCGAATCGCAGGCCCGCCGCCGTGAGCTGCCCTTCATATACTTTCGACATGTTCCACTTTCCCGCGAAGCCGGGCCGCCTCTTTCCGAGAAGAACCCGCGCGCCTTCGCGACCGTTTTCCGCAGCCGCGGCGATACCGAAGGCAGCCGCACGAATCGCACTCCCGCCTCCAGGCCGGCTTCCGGCCCCACATCCACCGCGTCCATCGCAATGCCCAACCCTCTCGAACCGGATGTGGCTGGGGCATTAAGGTCCAGTGTACCCTCTGGCAGCGCCGGATGCGGAAACCCTTGGGAACGCCAATTTCCGGATTAGCGGCGGTCGTACCGGGCATATCGGCTTCGGGTGTGCGACGCCGGGCGTTACCATATCGCTGACCCATGTTCGGTTGTCTCGGCGATCTCGGCCCGGCGGGCCGCATCCTCGATATCGGCTCATCCGGGGGGAGCTTTCCGGGCGCGAAACTGCGTTGTTCGGTCGTGGCGATGGATGAAGATCGCGGCGCATTCGCGGGGCCGCCGGCGCCCGAATCCGAGCGGCGCTGGCGCGTGCTGGGCCAGGCCGAGCGGCTGCCGGTGGCCTCGGCCAGCATCGATATCGTGGTGTGCAGCCACTCGCTCGAACACTTCACGGAATTCGGCCGGGCCCTCGATGAAGCCGGGCGCGTCTTGAAACCGGGCGGGCGCCTGTATGTTTCGGTTCCCAACGGATACGGGCTCTGCGACGGGGTATACCGCTGGGTATACGAAGGGGGCGGTCACGTCAATCGGTTCCGGCGGGACGATCTGATCCGCCAGATCGAATGGCGGGCCGGAGTACGCCTGGCGGAATGGAAGAAGCTGTACTCCTCGTTCGTCTACCTCCACAGCGGCCGGCGTCTGGGCCGCCTTCCCCTCCCCGACCTGCCCGCGCGCCTGAAGAGGATGGCGCGGACGCCGCGCGTGATCGCGTCCTCCGCGCATCACGGCCTCTACCTGGGAACGCGGCTGCTCGACCGGGCGCTGGGGACCGGGCTGGCCCTCTACGGCTGGGCGTTTTGGTTCGACCGCGGCGCGGGGCCGGCCGTCGAGCTTCCCTCCGATATCAACGTGTGTATGTACTGCGGCGCCGGTCACCCCGAGGGCTCCGCCCGGCGTGAGGGGCGGCTGGCCTGGGTCTGCGCCTCGTGCCAGGCGCGAAACCGGTTCTGGTTTTCGCGCTGAGAGCTGGTCACAAAGAACATCGTCAACGGACGTTGTGGCGAGGAGGAATGCCGGCATGGCAGGCTGCAAGCCCGCTCTACGAGCCGCGGCGCGCGCCTGTCATGTTAAGATTGCCGGTACGCCATGAACTCCGCACTCCTCCGGCATGTGATGCGGCGGCTTCGCATGCCGGTCCTGCTGGCCGTGGTAATGATCGGTTTCTTCTGGAAGCTGACCCTCACTCGGCAGTTCGACTGGACATCGGGGCCCGATATCGCGGGGCAAGTTCTGCCCTGGTTTCAGGTGCAGGCGCGCGAGTGGCACGCCGGCCACTTTCCGCTTTGGGACCCGTACCTCTGGGCGGGGCAGCCGCTGCTCGGCCAGATGCAGCCGGGAGCGGCCTACCCGCTGAACTGGCTGCTCTGCCTGCTGCCAATGAAAGACGGCCATTTGAGCGTGACGGCGCTCAACTGGTACTTCGTCTTCATCCACATCATGGGGGCCTGGTTCTGCTATCTGCTGTGCCGCGATTTGGGCCGTTCCCGCGGCGGATCCGTGGCCGCCGGACTGATCTTCAGCCTTTCGGGATTCATGGGCGGTCTGGTATGGCCGCAGATGCTGAACGGAGTGGTTTGGGTCCCCCTGGTGTTCCTGTTCCTGCTGCGCGCGGCCAACGGCGGTTCCAGGTTCGGAAATGCCGCGCTATCCGGCATGTTCCTGGGTATCGCGTGGCTGAGCGGGCACCACCAGGCCCCCATGTATACGGTTCTAGCCTCGGCCGCCGTCTGGACATACCTGGTCGCCAGGACCAAGCAGAAAGTCCGCATGGCGGCGGCCGCCTTGGCCAGTTACGGGATCATGGCTTTGGTGGGAGCGCTGCAAATTCTCCCGGCCATCGAGTACGGACGCCTGGCGCGGCGTTGGGCGAGCGCCCCGGAACCGATCGAGTGGGGTCAGGCGGTGCCCTATTCGGTGCATGCGCATTTCGGCATTCCGCCATTCAGCCTGTTTGCAACCGTATTTCCGGGCGTTTTTCGCCATTTCGATCCTTTCGTGGGGGTGGCGGCCCTGACTCTGGCGCTCCTGGCGGGGGCCATAGGTTGGCGCGACTGGCGGGCCCGTCTGTTCGGAGCCATCGGTCTGGGAGCCATGATCTACGGGTTGGGGGCCCACAGCGTATTCCAGGGAGCGCTCTACGCCCTCGCGCCGGGCCTGGACAAAGCGCGCACTCCTTCCGCCATCGTGTTCCTCTTTCAGCTTGCCGTCGCGGTACTGGCGGCGTTCGGGGTGGACCAGCTTTGCTCGACGCCGCCCTCGCCCTGGGTCCGGCGCGCGGCGCTGGCCGCCCTGTCTTTCGGCGCGCTCACGCTGGCCATCTGCCAGGCCGTCATGTTCGCCAACAAGCTGGAGTTCCCGGCCGACGACCGGGTGGTTCTCACAGGCTTCATAGCAGTTATGATGGCGGCCCTGCTGTATCTGTGCTGGCGTGGCGCGCTGACCGGCGGGCAAGCCGGCGTGCTGATCGCGCTGGCGCTGCTGCTGGAATTCGGCAGCTCCGGGCAAAACCTCGCCGAAGACCGCCTGGACAAGGGCAGAATGGCGTTGCTCGAGAGCCTGCGTGGGAATGCCGATATCGCGGCGTTTCTGCGCGCCCAGCCGGGATTTCAGCGGGCCGAAGTTCCCGGCAACGCCTTCTTCCCCAATTGGGGCGCGTGGCACGGAGTCGAGATGCAGGGCGGTTACCTGGCAGGCGTGACGCTCAATGTGCTCGACTCCGAGAACTTCAGCCTGGAGGGGCGCAAGTTGTATGGGGTGGCCTGGATCATCTCCAAGGCGCCTCCGGGCGACCCGGCCGAGGAGGCGTTCGCCGGATCGAGCGGCTACAAAGTCTATCGGCGCGCGGATGCGTTCCCGCGGGCGTGGCCGGTCCACGAACTTGTGCAAGTGAGCGACCGCGGGGCGGGCAACGCCGCACTGGCCGCGGCCTGGCGCCACAAAGCCTACCTTGTAGGACCGCCGCCGCCGCTCGAAACCTGCGGCGGAACCGACCGGGTGGAGCTTGTGGAGCATGCGGCCGACCGCCTCGCCATTCGGGCCGACATGGCGTGCGCCGGAATGGTGATTCTCTCCGACACGTTCTACCCCGGCTGGCGGGCGCGGGTGGACCATCGGCCCGCCGCCATCTTCGAAGTCGACGGGGCCCTGCGCGGCGTGTTGGTTCCGCGCGGGTCCCACACCGTCACCATGCGCTACCGGCCGGCGAGCGTGATCGTGGGCGGCGCGCTATCGATCTGCGGCGTTGTGTTGACCGCGCTGCTGGCGGCGTTCTCGCGCTCGGGCGGTTCCGGTTCGCGCGCGGAGCGGCGCGTCCACGCGAGTCAGCACCCGGCCGCCAGCGCCAGCGCGCCCAGCACGCCGGAGCGGTTCCCCAGGCCCGGCGGGACTACGTAGCTATCCAGGTCTTCGAGCAGCGCGCGCGCCTGAACGTAGCCGTTGAGGATGCGTCCGAGCTCGGCTCGCACCAGCGGAAACAATTGCGCCTGCTGGAACACCCCGCCGCCGATGATGATGCGCCGGGGCGACAGCGTGCACACCCAGTTCGCCAGACCCAGGCCGATGTAGCGCGCTTCCAAGGCCCAGGCGGGGTCGTCCGCGGGCAATTCCCGGGCGGGTTTCCCCCAGCGCGCCTCGATGGCCGGGCCGGATGCCAGCCCTTCCAAACAATCCCCGTGGAACGGGCAGCCGCCCGGATATGGATCCCGGGAAAGATCGTGCGGGATGCGGATGTGGCCCATCTCCGGGTGCGTCAGCCCGTGCAGCACCGCGCCATTGGCCATGGCCCCGCCGCCGATCCCGGTTCCCACGGTCAAGTAGAGGAAATCGGAGAGCCCCCGCGCGGCGCCCCAGCGCGCTTCCCCCACCGCCGCGGCGTTGACGTCGGTATCGATCTTCACCGGCGCGCCCAGCGCCCGGGCGACCGCGCCCGCCAGGTCGAACTGGCGCCAGCCCTGCTTGGGAGTGGACGTGATGTAGCCGAAGGTGGGCGAATCCGGGTTGAGGTCGACGGGGCCGAACGACCCTATGCCCACGGCCTTCAAGCGGGCGCCTTCAAAGAAAGCGGCCACGCTCTCCACGGTGGCCGGCGGAGAAAGGGTCGGAAACGAGGCCGTCGCCAGGTGGTCCGGCCCGGTCCCCACGCCGCAAACGAACTTGGTTCCACCGGCCTCAATGCATCCGTAGACGTCCATGCTTTTCACCTATAGGCAGGCCAGGAGGCCCGCCTTACTCCAGTGCTCTGACCGCGTGAACGTAGCGCCGGTTTCCAACCGGCGCGCAGCTTGACAAGCTGCCCCACGACACACGGCCAGAGTACTATTCCCGGCGCCTGAACACCGCCACGTAATCCTCCGATTTCGGGGCGTAGGCCTCGGGCGCGGCGGCGGCGTCCCAACGGTACTCGGTGCGCTCCTCGGAAATCATGTCGGCCACTCCCACCCGGCGGTAGCGGCCGCGGTAGGCATCCCACCAATCGAAGAGGCGGGTGGGCGAATCGGGGTCGTTCATCCAGGTGGAATACACGTTCACCATTACCACGTATTCCGGACGCGCCGCTTCGATTTCGCCGATCATCTCGTTCTGCATACGCAGCGCGAACGGCTGGGCTTCCATCAGCGGATAGCCATAGATATAGCCCGTGGCGGAACGCCGCCGGGCGTAAAAGTAAATCTCCGGCTCAGAGCCCAGCACGGCGATGCGCGCGTCCCCCGCGGAGTGGCCGCGGATGTAGCCGGCCACCTCGACGGCCTCCGGGAAAGGGCTCAAGCCGTACAACTCGCGGCTCGATTCCACCGGGGTCATGTGGAAGAAGAAGTCGCGCTGAACGTAGAGCGACCAGGCCAGCGCCGCGGCCAGGATGCAGTACGGAAAGGCCGGTCTCGACATCTTCGCCAGGAACTCCACTCCGGCGCCGGCCAGCAGGCAGACGGCGGGCAGAGCCAGGATGAAATAGTGCTCGCGGAAATAGAGGCCCGGACACATGGCGGCGCAGGAAAACAGCAGGAACGCGGTCAGGAACGGCGCGTGGCGGCGGAAATCCCGGCGCACCCAGGCGAGCGCAAGCCCGGCGGCCGCCAGCAGCCAGATGGTCAGGTTGGGCTTCACGATGGGCTCGAAGTTGTCCCAGAAGTTCTCCATCCCTTCCGAGAGCGAGACCTGCGAAACGTACGCGCGGGCATAATCGAAGGTCCAGAACCAGAACTTGTGGAATACGCCGGCGCGCCACAAGACGGCGCACGTGAGGGCGAAAGGCAGCCCGGCCCCGGCCAGGAATACCAGCATCGGCCGGACCCACCGGCGCCATGAAACGCCGGCCTGGGCGCGCGAGCATGCCCGGCCCGCCAGCATGGCCGCTCCGAAGGCCGCCAGGAAAACGCCATGCTGCTTCATGACGAACCCCACGCCGTAAAGCAGGCCGCTCCAGAAGAAAAGAGCCGGCGCCACGGTCCGGTGGTTCCCTTCCGCGGCAGAAGCCTCGAGGGACAAATCGGAAGGCTGCGGCTCCAGCCGGCCGGCTTCCAAACCGCGGAGCAGCAGCAGAGTGGCGGCCAGCGCGGGCAGCACCACAAAATGCGTGGCGTGCGCGGAAGTCCCCAGGATATCGGGGCAGGTGGAGAGCAGCGCGTAGCAGGCGCCGGCGGCGAGGCCCGCCGCCGGGGAGAAGAGCCGGCGGCCGAGCAGAAAGAGGAACAGGACCGCGCCGCCGATCACCGGCAACATGCCGATGTGGATGCCGTTGACGCTTTGCCCGAAGACCGCCATCAGCGCGGCGTACGCCGCGTAGGTTCCCGGCAGCTTCATGTTGTAAGCCGCCTGATAGGGAGGGATTCCGTGAAGAATGAGCTGGCCGGCGTAGGCGTATTCGCCCTCATCGCGCTCGAGCGGCGCGCCCGCAAGGCGCAGACGGATGAAAATCACGGCGGCGAAAACCAGAACTGCAATTGCCAGGGCCGCCCACGGTAGAGAAACTCGGCGTGTACTCTGCAAAGGGCTTCCTATAGGGTAAATCCCTGATTTCCCTGCTTCGGGTGGTGCTTGTATCCCCGATTCGGTATTTCGGGTACGGAATTCAGTATACCCCTAAAACAAAGTATCTAAACCCGTTACGTCGCGCCTGACGCGGGAGCCAACCGGAAACTGGATTCGGGTTGTCCCATTTAGAGTCAAACTACTGTAATATTGGCATTTACAGACCTTGACCTCTGGTAACATAATTGCCATATCACCCGTATCGCAGTATGCGCGTTCGACGACATTCGTGCGAATGCTCAAATTTCTAACGGAGGTAATTGACCAATGAAGACCAAAAACCCGTGGCTTCCAGGGGTGATCATACTGGCCTTGGCTGCTTGCCTCGGCAGCTTCGCCCAGTCCGTCAGCGGCGACCTGATGGGCACGATTTACGATGCCAGCGGCGCGATCGTGCCGAACGCGGCGGTCGTCGGGAAGAACAATGCCACCGGCGTCGAGGCCACTACTAAGTCTTCGGCTACTGGCGAGTATCACCTCTTTAACCTGCAACCCGGAACGTACACGGTAACCGTGACGGCGACGGGCTTTAAGAAAGCACAAATCGGCGGCATAACCGTGGCGCTAAACGCGGCTGCAACCGCCAACGTGAAGCTCGAAGTGGGCGCCAACGTGGAAGTCGTCGAGATTTCAGCCAGGGAGGTGGTGATTGACACCACCACCGCAGGGGTGCAGACTGCGTTTGAATCGAACTCGATATCGGAGCTGCCCGTCGCATCGGGCCCAAGCGGCGTGATCAATCTGTCGCTGCTGAACGCCGGCGTCGGAACCAGCGGCGCGGTCGGCGTGGGCACTGGCCCGTCGGTTGGCGGACAGCGGCCGCGCAACAACAACTTCACCATCGAAGGCATTGACAATAACAGCGGCAGCGTCACTGGCCCGCTGGTGTATCTGCCCAACGATGGGGTAGCCGAATTCTCGATGCAGCAGAACCAGATCTCCCCCGAGTTCGGCCACTCCTCGGGCGGCCAGTTCAACCAGGTTGTGAAGAGCGGCAGGAACCAGCTCCACGGCACCGCGTATGAGTACCTGCAAAACCGCAATCTCAACGCCGCCGACAATCTTTCGGCCGTGAACGGCGATCCCCTCCATCCGCGCTTTGACAACAACCGCTTCGGCGGCTCCGTCAGTGGCCCCATCAAGAAGAACAAGCTGTTCTTCTACGGTCTCTACGAGTACAATCCCGTCGGCCAAAGCTCCTCGGCCGGCCAGCTTTATGCGCCCACCGCGGCCGGTTGGAGTACCATTTCTTCCATGTCCGGCATCAACCAGAACAATCTCACTCAGTTGAAGACAGTACCTGGGCACCGCCGCCTCGGCCGTTTCCGCGGCCAGCGTCGGCGCCTATCCCCTGGTCGGACCGGGCAACGAGGCCAACGGCGACCAGGTTGCCGCCACCGCCAAATCGATCCCCATCGGCTTGCTCGGCATCACCTCCCCGGCGTACTCCAACTACGAGTCGGGCGTCGGAGCCGTCGACTTTAATATCTCCGACAAGGACAGCCTGCACGGGCGCTTCATCCTGAACCGCAACGGCCTTATCGACACCGCCGCCAGCCTGCCGGTTTTCTATCACGACCGTACCTTTCAACTACTACCTGGTCGCCATCACCGAGTATCACACCTTCTACCCACGCTGATCAACGAATTTCGCCTGGGCTACAACCGCTACTCGCAACGACTACTCCGGTCGGGCAACCAGACATGGCCAGGTCTGGATCAGTTCCCCAACATCAACATTTTCGAGCTGAACGCCCAGCTTGGCCCCGACCACAACGCGCCGAGTTCGGCTACCAGAACCAGTACCAATTGACCGACAACCTCACATGGACCAAGGGCGCGCACAGCCTCAAGTTCGGTTTTGACGGGTGGAAACAGATCTCGCCGCAGGCATTCACGCAGCGCGCGCGCGGCGATTACGAGTGGGATTATCTCTCCGACTACCTGTTCGACTACAACCCGGATTACCTCGCGCAGCGTTCGCTGGGCAATCCCAAGTATTACGGCGACCGCATCTTCACGGGCCTCTATGTGAACGATAGCTGGAAGGCCACGCCGCGCCTGACGGTCAATGTCGGCCTGCGCTAGGAATACCTGGGTGTGCCGTACAGCGAGACGCTCCAGACCCGCAATGCGATTGCCAACGTTCCGGGGCTGATCATCTTCCAGTCGCCCACCGCGCAGAAGAACAACTGGATGCCGCGCATCGGCCTGGCGTACTCGCCGGGGACCAGCGGCAAGACCTCCATTCGCGCCGGCTTTGGGCGCAGCTACGACGTGCTGTTCGACAACCTGGGCTTGCTCACCCTACCCCCGCAGGCCAGCACCACGGTGGATGTGACCGGGCTCGATCGAGGCGCTGAATTTCCTGGCCAACGGCGGCATTCAAGCCGAACACGGCGGGTGCGGCGTTGTCGCAGGCGGACGCACTTGCGGGCACCAGCGGATACGTTCCCAATCAGATTCGTCCCGAGTCGCTGCAATGGAATATCGGGATCCAGCACGTGTTCCATGAAGACTACACCTTTGAAAGCCGCTACCTGGGCACGCGCGGCATCCACCTGCCGGTGCAGGCGCAGTTGAACAGAATACCTGTGGTCAATCCTCCAACGCTCTGCCGATCTACGCCACCGCCCCCGGCCAGGCCGCGCTGAACGGCTTGACGAATACGCTGGCCAACCTTACCAACCTCTACAGCGCCCTCGGGTACGTTGACCCCGCATACAAAGCGGCCGGGTTCACCAGCATCATTACCTCCTACCAGCCCTGGGGCAATTCCACGTATCACGGCTGGGCCAACCAGTTGACGCGGCGCTTCTCCAACGGCCTCCAGTTTGTGGCCGCCTACACTTTCAGCCACAACATCGACGATTCCACGGCCGAAGTTTTCAGCACCTACACCACGCCGCGCCGCCCGCAGAATATTCGCGACCTGGCCGCGGACCGCTCCAGCTCGGCTCTGGATCACCGCCATCGCCTGACCTACCAGGTTCTGTACGAAGCCCCCTGGTACAAGCATTCCAGCAACTGGGCTCTCAAGAACGTGGTGGGCAACTGGGAAGTTGCTCCGATTTACACCTACCAGACCGGTAACTGGTTCACGGTGCAGAGCGGCGCCGATTCGAACGTAAACGGCGATTCCGGCGGCGACCGGGCCTACTACAACCCCGGCGGCAATCCGGCTATCGGTTCCGGAACCACGGCTCTGAAGAACAGCGCCGGGGCCACCGTGGCTTTCCTGATCACTAATCCTGCCGCCGGCTACGTGGCCACCCCCAAGGGCGCTCTGGCTACCGCCGGCCGCAACACCGCGCGCCTCAACCCAACCGACAACATCGACGCCACCATCGCCAAGTCGATCAGCCTCAAGGAAAAGTACAAGCTCCAGTTCTCGGGACGCTTCTACAACATCCTGAACCATCCCCAGTATGTGGGTGGCTACCTCAGCGACGTGGCCCCCGTCGCATCCAGCGCAGCCACCAGTTCGCAGGTTCACAACTTCACGATTCCGTCTGCGTCGACCTTCGACCAGCCGTCGCAGGCGTTCTCCAGCAATCCGCGCAGCATCACGCTGGCGGCGAAGTTCATATTCTAAGATTCGCCGGGAACGGTTTGAGAAAAAGGGGAGTCTTCGGGCTCCCTTTTTTTGTGCTTGTGGGCCTTGCCCGCCCCGATGCTACGATGAAATGTCGGGTCCCGGGCTCCGTGCGACGGGCGGCCGCAAACCCCGCCAGGTCCGGAAGGAAGCAACGGTAGCGGTGCGGTTCGTGCGCCGCGGATCACCCGGGGCCTGGCTGAGATATCCGTAAACGACCGGATTCCCCGCCACCATGTACCAGGTCATCGCCCGAAAATACCGGCCGCAAACGTTCGAGGACGTGGTCAACCAGGAGCACGTCAAGACCACGCTGGAGAACGCCATCGCGCTCAAGCGCATCGCCCACGGCTACATTTTTTCGGGCCAGCGCGGAACCGGCAAGACCACCGTGGCGCGCATTCTGGCGCGCTGCGTGAACTGCATCGAGGGCCCCACGGCGCGGCCTTGCGGGGTGTGCGCGAGCTGCCGCGAAATCACCGCCGGCGGCACGGTGGACGTGATCGAAATCGACGCCGCCTCCAACCGCGGCATCAATGAAATGCGCGAGTTGCGCGAGAACGTGCGCTACCAGCCGGCGCGCGACCGCTACAAGGTCTTCATCGTGGACGAAGCCCACCAGATCACCTCGGAGGCGTTCAACGCGCTGCTGAAGACCATCGAAGAGCCGCCGCCGTGGGTGCTCTTCGTGCTGTGCACCACCGAGGCGCACAAGATCCCCGCCACCATCGCCTCGCGCTGCCAGCACTTCAGCTTCCGGTCGGTGGATTTCGAAGATCTCACCGCGCGCATGGCGTGGATCTGCCGGCAGGAAGGCATCGAGGCCGATGCGGAGGCGCTGGCGGTGCTGGCGCAGGCGGGCGAAGGCAGCGTGCGCGATTCGCTTTCGGCCCTCGACCAGGCCATCGCCTGCTGCGGGACCAAGCTCGCCGCGGCCGAAGTGCGCGCGCTGCTGGGCGCGTTCTCGCTGGAATCGCTCGAAACCGTGTCGGAAGCCCTGTCGGCGGGCGATTCGCGCCGCATGCTCGAAGTGGTGGACGAGCTGGAGCGCAACGGCCACAACTTGCAGCACTTCAGCCGCGAGCTTTCGCGCTACTTTCGCAACCTGCTGGTGGCGCGCATTTCGGGCGCGGAGACCAGGCTTATCGCCGCCTCGGCCGAGCAGCGCGCGCGCCTGGCGGAGGTGGCCGCCAGGTTTTCCGAAGAGGACCTGACGCGCTATTTGCAGCTCTCGCTCGACCTGTTCCGCGACTTGCAGTTTTCCTTGCAGCCGCGGTTTCATCTGGAAATCGGGCTGGTGCGGCTGGTGAAAGCGGGGCGGCTGCTGCCCATCGAGCAGGCGCTGGCGGACCTGGGGGCGGCGGGCGGCGCGAGTCCGCGGCCGGCGCCGCCCAATCCCGCGGGTCCGGTGGCGGTTGCGCCGCGGCGCGCGGGGCCCTCGCCGTTTGAGATGGATCGGGCCAAGAAAGCGCCGGCGGAGGCCAGACCAGACTCCTCCGGCTTGGCAGGCGAAAGCGCCTGCCCCACAAGAACGCCGGCGGCCGATTCCGCAGGCTCCAGCCGGTTGGCAGGCGAAAGCGCCTGCCCCACAAGAACGCCGGCGCCCGATTCCGCAGGCTCCAGCCGGTTGGCAGGCGAAAGCGCCTGCCCCACAAAAACGCCGGCGCCCGATTCCGCAGGCTCCAGCCGGTTGGCAGGCGGGGCGCCCTTGGGCCTGCCGGCCCCACAAAAGCCCAGGACGCCCGCACGCAACTGCACGCGCATCTTTCCCAAGGCGGCTTCACGCACCTGGCCGATGCGGTGGAGAACGCCAGCATCGAGGTCTCCGGCGGCGATTTGCGCATCGCGGCGGAGCCGGCCTATAAGATGTACTTCGGCGATCCGGCGTTCGCCAACGCGGTGCGCGAAGTGTTCGGCAAGCCCCTGCGGCCGGTGGTGGCGGTGCGCGATGCGGACAGCCGGCCGGCGCCGCTCGATAAGCCGGTGGAGCGGGAAGACGAGGCGCGCGGGCGCGCGCTGGCCAACCCGGAGGTCCGGCGGTTCCAGGAAGTGTTCGAGGGCAGTACGATACACAAGGTTCGAAACCTGAAGGAGTAGCGTGTGAGAGGACTACCCGGCAACATGCAGTCCATGATGCGCCAGGCGCAGCAGATGCAGGAGAAGCTGCAAGAGGAGGTAGCGCAAATCAGAGTCGAGGCCACCGCCGGCGGCGGCATGGTCACCGTGCAGATGGACGGCGCCAAGAACCTGCTGGCGGTGAAGATAGAACCGGAAGTGGCGGGCGACCTCGAGATGCTGCAGGATATGATCGTGGCCGCGGCCAGCGAAGCCGCCAAGAAGGTGGACGAGGAAGTGGGAAAGAAAACGCGCGGCATGCTGGGAGGCATGGGCCTGCCGCCCGGGCTGTTCTGAAATGCCGGATTTCGCCGAGCCCCTGGCCCGCCTCATCGCGGAGTTCAAACGCCTGCCCGGCATCGGGCAGAAGTCCGCCCAGCGCATGGCCTTCCACGTGATGCGCTCCGCGCGCCAAGACGCCGAGCGCCTCACCCAGGCGATTCTGGACGTGAAGGACAAACTGGGGCTGTGCCGCCTGTGCAATAACATCAGCGACGGCGAAATCTGCCAGTACTGCGGCGACCCCAGCCGCGATCCGAAAGTGGTGTGCGTGGTGGAGGAGCCGCACAACATCGTGGGCATTGAAACCACGCGCCAGTTCGCCGGGCGCTACCACGTTCTGCATGGGGCCCTCTCGCCGCTGCGCGGCATCGGCCCCGACGCGCTGCGCATCAAGAGCCTGGTGGAGCGCATCGGACAGGGCGAAGCCGAGGAGATCATCATCGCCACCAACCCGACCGTGGAAGGCGAAGCCACCGCCGTCTACCTGGCCCGCCTGCTCAAGCCGCTGGGGGTGAAAGTGACGCGCATCGGCATGGGCATTCCGGTGGGCAGCGACCTGGAGTTCGCCGACGAAGTGACTATCTCCAAAGCCATGGAAGGCCGCCGGGAGATGTAACCCGCACGCTATCATGGGTGCAGGAAGTACGCTTTCCCATGCCGTCAAAATCCGGTCCGGAGCCGGGCGTCAATAGCTGGTTTGAAGAGGAGTTATACCGCGAGTATCTGCGCGACCACTCGGCGGTGGACCAAAGCTGGAAGACCGTGTTCGACCAGGGCAACGGCTCTGGGGCTGCAAGCGTTCGCGGCGAAATCGGAAAGATCGCCAATCCGGAGATTGGCGTTCCCGGCGACGAGCAGCTTGAGCCCCTGCGCGGGGCGGCCGGGCGGATCGCCGAGAACATGGCCGCCAGCGTGGCCATTCCGCTGGCCACTTCGCAGCGCACCATCGCCGTCAAGGTGATGGACGAAAACCGGCGCATCATCAATCAGCACCTGACGCTGCTGGGGCGCGGCAAGGTCTCCTACACGCATATTGTGGGCTGGGCCATCGTCAAGGCGCTCGAAGAGATGCCCGCGCTCAATGGCGCGTATGCGGAGCGCGAGGGGCAGCGCTTCCGCGTGGTGCGGCATCGCGTCAACCTGGGAATCGCGGTGGATGTGGCCGGCAAGGACGGCGCGCGCAACCTGATGGTTCCGAACATCCGGGACGCCGGCGCGCTGGGCTTCGAGGAGTACCTGGCCGCGTTCGATGGCGTGGTCTCCCGGGCGCGCTCGAACCAACTGGCGCCGGCCGATTTTCAGGGAACCACCATCTCCCTCACCAATCCGGGCGTGGTGGGGACCATGGCTTCCAATCCGCGGCTCATGGCGGGCCAGGGCGCCATCATCGCCACCGGCGCCATCGGCTATCCGGCCGAATACCAGGGCGCGGCCCCGGAGACGCGCGCCATTTTGGGAATCGGCAAGGTCATGACCCTCACCTGCACTTACGACCACCGCATCATACAGGGCGCGGAGTCGGGCCTGTTCCTGGGCAAAGTGCAGGAACTACTGGATGGCGCCGGCGGCTTCTACGAGGAGATTTTCAACCACCTGCGCATGCCGCACCAGCCGGTGCGCTGGGAAAGCGACCGCCAGCCGCCGCTGCCGGGCATGACTTCGGCGGCTACCGCCGAGGTGGCCAAGGAAGCCGCCATCCTGCAGATGATCAACGCCTACCGCGTGCGCGGGCACCTGATCGCGGACCTGGACCCGCTCGGCGCCGAGCCGAGCTACCACCCCGAGCTCGACCCGGCGACGTACGGCCTCACCATCTGGGACCTGGACCGCGAGTTCCTCACCGGCAGCCTGGGCGAGGCCATCGGCGAGGGCGGGCCGAAGCCGGTGGCCACGCTGCGTGAGATCCTGGAGACCCTGCGGCGCACCTACTGCGGCAAAATCGGCTGCGAGTACATGAACATCCAGGCGCCGGAACAGAAGCGCTGGCTGCAACGCCGCATGGAGCCGCCGGCCAACAACTGGCCGCTCGAGCGCGGGACGCGCCGGCGCATCCTCGAAAGCCTCATAGCGGGCGAGGAGTTCGAGCATTTCCTGCATTCCCGCTTCATCGGCCAGAAGCGTTTCGCGCTGGAGGGCGGCGAGACGGCCCTAGCCATCCTGGTGGAGACCCTGGAACGCGCCGCGCGGGCCAGCGTGCGCGAGGTGGTGGTGGGGATGGCCCACCGCGGCCGGCTCAACATTCTGGCCAACGTGGTGGGCAAGGAACTGCGGCAGATTTTCTCGGAGTTCGAAGGCGAGATCGATCCGGCGAGCACGCAAGGCTCCGGCGACGTGAAGTATCACCTGGGCGCCACCGGCCTGCGCCACTGCTCCAACGGGCGGGACATGGTGGTCTCGGTGTCGCCCAATCCGAGCCACCTGGAGGCGGTGGACCCGGTGGTGGAAGGCATCGTGCGGCCCAAGCAGGATCGCCTGGGCGACGCGAAGCGCGAGCGAGTGATCCCGCTGCTGGTGCACGGCGATGCGGCCTTCTCCGGCCAGGGCGTGGTATCCGAGACGCTCAACCTGGCCCAGCTCGACGGCTATTCCACGGGCGGCACCATCCACCTGGTGATCAATAACCAGATCGGGTTCACCACCCTGCCCGAGGAAGCGCGCTCGTCGCCTTACTCCACCGACGTGGCGCGCGGCGTGCAGGCGCCCATTTTCCACGTCAACGGCGACGATCCGGAAGCCGCCGTGCGGGTGGTCGAGCTGGCCTTCGATTACCGCCAGGAGTTCCACAAGGACGTGGTGATCGACATGATCTGCTATCGCCGCCACGGCCATAACGAAGGCGACGACCCGAGCTACACGCAGCCGGTGCTGTACCGCAAGATCAAGGACCACCCCTCGGTGGGCCGCCTGTACGCGGAACGCCTGGCGCGCGAAGGCGCCGTCGCGCCGGAAGAGGCCGCGGCCATGCGCGCGGCCGCCGCGGGACGGCTGGCGGAGGCGTACGACGAGGCGCAGAAACGCTCCCAGCATTTCGAGCCGCAGGAGCTGAGCGCGGTGGCCGGCGAGGAAATCGGCGGGTTCTGCCCGCGCACCTCGGTGAACCGGCCGGTGATCGAGCGCGTGGTGCGCGCCATCACCCAGTTTCCGGAGAGCTTCCACCTGCATCCCAAGCTGCGCGGCTTCGTGGAGCGCCGCGCGGCCGCGATAGAAAAAGACGCCCCCATCGACTGGGCCTTGGCCGAGGCGCTGGCCTTCGGCTCCCTGGTTCTGGAAGGGACTCCGGTGCGGCTCAGCGGCCAGGATTCCGGCCGCGGCACGTTCAGCCAGCGGCACCTGGCGTTCTACGATTCGGAAACCGGCGGGCGCTACATTCCCCTGCAACACATCTCGCCGGACCAAGCCCGCTTCGATGTTTTCGACAGTTCCCTCAGCGAGTACGCGGTGCTGGGCTTCGAGTTCGGCTACAGCGTGGCGGACCCGCTGTCGCTGGTGATCTGGGAAGCCCAGTTCGGCGATTTCGCCAACGGCGCGCAGATCATGATCGACCAGTTCATCTCCAGCGCCGAACAGAAGTGGGGCCAGCCGAGCGGGTTGGTGATGCTGCTGCCGCACGGTTTCGAAGGGCAGGGCCCGGAGCATTCGAGCGCGCGCATCGAGCGCTTTCTCACCCTGTGCGCCGAGAACAACATGCAGGCGGCCAACTGCACCACCCCGGCGCAATATTTCCACCTGCTGCGCCGGCAGATGTACGGCGGCCCGGACCGCCGCGGCGTGCGCAAGCCTCTGGTAGTCTTCACGCCCAAGAGCCTGCTGCGCCATCCCAGCGCGGTTTCGCGCCTGGCGCAGTTCACCGGCGGAGGCTTTCTGGAGATTGTGGACGACGCGGACCACCCGAACGCCTCGCGGGTGGTGTTCTGCTCCGGCAAAATCTACTATGACCTGGCGGCGGCGCGCGAGGAGCGCCATGCCGATCACGTGGCCCTGGTGCGCGTGGAGCAACTCTACCCATTCGCCGCCGCGCAAGCGGCCGAAGCGCTGGCGCGCCGCCCCGGGGCCGAAGTGGCGTGGGTGCAGGAGGAGCCGCGCAACATGGGTCCGTGGCGTTTCATGCGCGAGCAGATCCAGCCGCTGCTCGAGGAGTCGTCGGGCGAATTGCGCTACATCGGCCGCGCCGAGAGCGCCAGCCCGGCCACGGGCTCCGGCAAACGCCACCAGCAGGAGCAGGCGGCCATAGTGGAGCAGGCCCTGACCGATGACACGGAGTTTGAGCGGCTCTCCCGCGCCGCCCAGGGCCACTCGGGCGGTCGGAGGTTCAACCGAGAAGAACTGCACGAGCGTCCATAGGGCCGGTCCTATGGCATACTCGAAGAGACTGCCTATGACGTTGGACGAAGTCCGCTCTCGATATCGAGCCCAGATCGTCGCGGCGGCGGAAAGGCGCGGCGCCCATAATATCCGTGTGTTCGGTTCGGTTGCTCGCGGCGATCAGCGTCACGATTCCGACATCGACTTCCTGGTGGATTTCGAGCCGGGCCGGTCCTTGCTCGATTTGACGGGGTTGTGGCTCGACCTCGAAACGGCGCTGGGCTGCAAGGTCGATGTCGTCTCCAGCCGCGGGCTCAAGCCGCGTTTGGCGTCTGAAGTGATGCGCGACGCAGTTTCATTATGAGAGCGGGCCGCCTCCGGCTGCTGGATGCCATCGAGCAGGTCGAACTGATTACCTGCCCGCCGGGCTTTTGCCCGGTGTCCGGCGCCGGCCCGACGAACGCCGGCTGAAAAGCCGGCGGCAAGCCAAAAGGCTTGGCCCCACATGGGCTCGGCCTGGCGTATACGCACGCTCGGATTTCGTGCCTTTAGCGGGGCAATCACCTCGCCGTCCACGCTTGTGTCGCGCACCCGCCCTGCTGTTTTGTTTTGGCGCCGCACGGAACGTTTGCTACCATAATGTGCGAGCCGAACTCCACCCAGGAGACGGGGAAACCATGCAGTTTTGGGGCGTAGTCCGGAAACCGGACAGGGTACTTTCGAGCCCTAGCCCGTCAGCTAACCCCGCAGGCCAATTTGAAAGCGACCTTGAAGTCGGGTCGTCGAGGTAGAGACTCAGTGGAATTACCGTCCAGTTCCCGCACCACAAAAGTTGTGGTGGCGACCACGGTCATGCTGTCCTTCATCACGTTCTGGAGGGCGGCCGCGATCGTTTTGTGCGATCTGGCTTCGTCGGCGTTCTACGTCGGCGGCATCGCCGAGACGTTCGTAGGCAAGTCCGCGCCGTGGTTTATCTTTGCGATCATGCTGTTCTCCTACGCCGTGCGCGCGGTGTACATCGAGAGCTGCAGCATGTTCGTGCGCGGCGGCGTGTACCGGGTGGTGCACGAAGCCATGGGGCCGACGCTGGCCAAGTTCTCGGTCTCGGCCCTGCTGTTCGATTACGTGCTCACCGGGCCCATCAGCGCGGTCAGCGCCGGGCTGTACCTGGCCGGGCTGATTAATGAGATCGTCGACAGCCTGGGCCACCCGGGGATGCGCGTTCACCCCGAGTACTTCGCGGCCTTCTTCGCGGTGGCGGCGACGCTCTACTTCTGGCGGAAGAACGTCATCGGGATGCACGAATCCAGCCAGAAGGCGATTCGCATCATGCAGCTCACCACGGTGATGGTGGTGGTCCTGATCGTGTGGTGCGTGGCCACCATTCTCACCCGCGGATACCAGCCGGTTCCTCTGCCCACGCCGCAGAACATCCACTTCGGAGGGGAGGCGCTGGGCTGGCTGAAAGGGAGCTGGCTTTCAGCCATTCCCGCGATCATGATCCTGGTCGGCTTGGGACACTCGGTGCTGGCCATGAGCGGCGAAGAGACGCTGGCGCAGGTGAACCGCGAGATTGCCTCTCCCAAGCTGAAGAACCTGGAACGGACCGGTTTCGTGATCTTCATCTACAGCATGGTGTTCACCTCGCTGGTATCGTTCTTCGCCGTGATGCTGATTCCGGACTCGGACCGGGGCCACTTCCTGGACAACCTGATCGGTGGTCTGGCGATGCACGTAGTCGGTCCGCTGGCGCTGCGCTTGCTGTTCCACGGCTTCGTGGTAGTGGTGGGCACCGTCATTTTGGCGGGGGCCGTGAACACGGCCATCGTAGGGTCGAACGGGGTGTTGAACCGGGTGGCCGAAGACGGCGTGCTGCCGGACTGGTTCCGCCATCCTCACAAGCGGTTCGGCACCACTCACCGGTTCATCAACCTGATCGTCGGCTTGCAGCTCATCACCATCGTGCTCAGCCGCGGGAATGTGGCGCTGCTCGGCGAAGCCTACGCCTTCGGCGTGGTGTGGAGCTTCGCCATGAAGGCCTTGTCGGTGGTGGTGCTGCGCTACAAACAGCCGCGGAACCGCGAGTGGAAAGTGCCGCTGAACTTCCACTGGCGGGGCACGGAGATACCGGTGGGGCTGGGCCTGATCACGCTGGTGTTGTTCGCCATCGCCATCGTCAACGTGCTGACCAAGAGGGTGGCGACCATCAGCGGTCTCTCGTTTACCGCCGCGTTCTTCATCATGTTCGAGATCTCGGAGCACCTCAACCGGCGCAAGCGGGCGGCGGCGGGCGACCAGGAGCTGGAGAAGTTCCGCCTGGACGCTCCGGCGGAGTTAACGGTCGACGCGACCAACGTCCGGCCCGGAAATATCCTCGTCGCGGTGCGCAATCCGAACCAGCTCGAACACCTCAAACGGGTGATCGAGAAGACCGACACCGGAAAAATCGATATCGTGGTGGCCACCGTGAAGCACAGCGGAGCGCCGGGCTTCGGCGAGCACGAACTTTCCACCGGCGAAGTGTTCTCCGACGATATCGCGCATCTCTTCAGCCTGGTGGTGACGCTGGCGGAAAAGGCGGGCAAGCACGTCGAGCTGATGGTGGTGACGGGGCGCAACCCGAACCTCACGCTGGTGGAGATCGCGCAGCGCATGGGATCGTCGCTGGTGGTGATGGGGTGGTCGGGAAAGATGAGCGCCGCGGAGCAGGCCAAGGCGTTCGGCGACGCCTGGGAGGCGCTGCCTCAGCCCAGGCCGCAGCTTTCGCTGCAGCTCTACGATCCCGCCACGGGTAAGTCGCTCTTTTTCAACCTCGGACCGCATCCGCCGCGGCTGTGGCCGCAGGACCTGGACCTGCTCCACAACCTGTGGCTGGAGTTGAGCGAGAAATGGCTCGGCCCCAAACTCCATCACCGCGACGTGATCCGCCTGGCGTTGCGGCGTCTCAACCACGACGTTCATTCGGACCAGGCGGATGAGGTGGTGAAGCAGTTGCAGTCCGAGTTGGAGGAGCAGCCGCCCGCCGGCTCACCGCCGGACGGGGAAGGCCCGGCGGAATAAGAAAGCGCGGCGCGGCGGGCCAGCCTGGCATTTGCGGGGCGTCTTCTTCATAGTTCCTTCGCTCATGGCGCGTGGCCGGCCGCGCGCGGACAATACGAACCGCGTGGCTCCGCTCAACGTACATCACGGCAAGCAAACGCTGTTTTCGCGAAAAGCCCAACAAACCTCGCTTCCCCGGACGGGTGACGCGGATCGGCCACAATACGGCCGAGCGGATCGCCGAAGACTGCCGCCGCCTCCTCGAAGGAGACCGCGTGCTTGGCCAGATTCGCCGCGGCTTTTCGCCCGGCGGATCGTGCCGCCGAGTTCCACGTGTTCTCGCTTGAAGCCGGCGAACCGCCCGCCCGCGGGGAGCGGCTGACAGAATGTCACCGTGGAGTTTGCTTCTGTAAGATGCTCAACGACCTTCGCATCGAGTCCCGTACGTGCGCATCGGATTCCGTGTCGATGGCTCTCTGGAGATCGGCGGCCGCGGACTCGTCACTCATCTTGCCTCGCACATCCGCGGCATGGAGGCGCATGGAAAGACCTGGGGCCGACAGCCCCATTCGTATGATCTCGACGATTCGGTCCTGGTCCTCGTGGGAAATGTGTTTGAAGCGCTGAAACTGCGGCAAGAGGTAAAACACTTCCATAGTGGCCGAATCGTCACCTTTGAAGGCAAGATCCAGGACGTCGCCGAGACAGCTCTCCGAATTCAGATCCAGCAAGAACCTGGCGACCTGCAATTTCGCGCGGGAGCCGAGTTGCGAGTCATGGCACATCTTTTCCAACGCTCGGGCTCCTCTGAAATCCCCGAGCCCCCCCAATACTGCCGCCATGGTGGAGGCAGCCATTGGATCGGTCTCGGTTCGCAGGGCTTCGCCAAGCGCCGGTATGGAATCCCCGCGCACGGCATCCAGATCGGGCTCGCCAAGCCTCAGCGCCGCGAGAAGTCTCACCTCCGCATCGCGATTCTTCAAGGCGGCGATCAGCGACTGCTTGTCCGACCCAATGCCGTGTTGGGCAAGCTGCTCGCCCACAGGCGGGGGCTGTTTGTTAATTTCCACGACGATCTGTGCCGCGGCGCTTGCAAGCCAAAAGCCAACTAGAAGTGTCAACCGTGATGCTATTCGACGCATATCGCCTCGCTCCTACAACTCTAGTCATTCGCGCTTTTAGTAACATCTACAAATGTCACATCGTCATCCATGAGAGGGCCGGCTGTAAGGGTGAATTGGATAGTGAAGGTGCCCCCGAGTGGCGCTCCGTTGCACGAATATTGCTGGATACACGAAACCGCACACGACCCCATGGAGACGGCATCTAAAATACTAGTCTGACCCCACATGGCGTGCCAGTCCTGGAACATGTTGTGCCTATCAGCAAAGGTATGCCCGAAGCCCTGACTCCCATGTCCGACTGTCCAGGCGCCACCACCACCACAAATATTGCCGAAGGTCGCCGGGCAAGTGTTGCTCACCTGGCTTACGGTCTCCTGAATCTGGGCGCCGTCGTTGTTAAGCCACAATCCGCTTACTTGCATATTGGCCACAAGCCCTATACCGGTAAGCAGGTTGCCCGTTTCCGGGCCATCGTAGGGCAATGACAACGGAACTGTGGTCGGCATCTGGATCACCAGCGGGCACCTCGGCACTCCCGTCACCGGCGCCGTCGCGGTAACCGGTGGCGGCGCCGGCGGATTCTGCCCGAACCCCAAACCAGTATAGCCGACGGGCGTCACGATTATCAGGGCGTCTCCACTTGGCGCGCTTGAGGGAATCGACACCGAGGCCGTTATGCTGGTGTCGCACTGCGTGCCCCAGCACGAGGCGTTGTAATAGTTTGTGTCGTCGGGACCCATGATGGTCAGAATCGGGTTCGATCCAAAGCCCGTCCCGGTCACCGTAACGGAGTAGCTGGACCCGGCTTGCCAGGACGAATCCGCTGGAGTCCACGTCACGCCGGTGATGTTCGCGGGCGGCCCGCTCGCGTCCACGCTCCAGTAGGTGGATTGAAGGAAATTTCCCCCATACAGATAGTCGTCCTCGATGACATAGTAGTGATCGCCCCGAATGCCGTACTGCCCGTATAGCGAGCCGACGTCCCACCAAACGTAGGCGTCGGCTTCCCCGTAGGACGTGTCGGAGTCGTAAGCCACCGTGTTTCCGTTGGAATCCGTGAGGGTTGCGTCGGGTTGCCCTGGGTGCGGATGGCTCCCGTTACTGTCCCGGTTCCCCCCCCTCTGGCGCTTGCGCGGCCCTCAGCGAGCCCTCCGCCATTCTTTCCAGTAGCCCAAATAGCTCGATTCCCGATCCCGAAAATCGTCTGCATTCGGCCTCCGGCTGGGCTGACCGGTGATGTCCGCCAAGCCTATAACGGCATAGTAGCGAACCTGGTGGTCGACGTCGTCAAGGGCCTGGGCCAGAGCGTCGATTGCTCTTGGCGAAGCAGAGCGCGCCAGCGCGAGGGCGGCGGCGCGGCGAACGGGAGTGCGCCCCTGCTTGAGCAGGGTCGCCAGGGTCGGCACGGCGTTCGGGTCCTTCACTAGGCCAATGCCAGAGAGCAGGTTCTGCGTGACTTCGGACGGGGGATCCTCCGCTGATCCAAGCAGCGCGTCCGCCGCGGGCTTGAGTCCGGAGATGTCGTTTCGCTTCAGCAGGGCGGCGACGGCGTTGAGCCGCACGGTCGGTTCGTATAGGCGCGAGGCGGCCTGAAGCAATTGCGTGGAAATGGCTCCAGGGGTTTCACCAAGCACAAAGACGGCCTGCCGTTTCTGATCCAGCGAGGTTTCCGTCGACTCGATCACCGCCCCCACGCGCATAGCCAGCCGGTCAACCAGCGTGCCCCCTTCGGGCGCCGCTGTAGGCATCCCAACAACAGACGGATAGTAAGGGCTTGTGAAGTTATATCCCTGGCCCTTCTGGTTGAGAAAGAAGATGGCGCTCGTTCCCACGGGGGGCGTTCCGTAGCCGATGAAATACCCGGGAAGGAAAAACTGCACCGTAATGTCCGACGTGCCCGGCGGTCCCTTCAGGACTTCCTGGGCATGCAGCTCCGCGGCCATGACCCGCGAGGGTACTTTTTCCACGCCAAGGTCAAGCGTCGTCACCCCGACCGGCCTGGTGGAAACGATCTTGCCCAAGACGATAACATCAGCCGTGCCGGCGAGATCCGCCATGTTCCGTATCGGTACGAGGCGAGCTTCGGCGCGGAAAAGCGTCAGCAAGAATGCTCCGAGTATGGGGGCGAATGGGGACAGTGACCAATTACCCAGTTTCCAGGGCAGCCCGGAGCGGTGGCCGGAATGAGGTGACTGGTTACTGGTCCCCATTGCGGTTATCCCGGTTAGAGGCTTCGGCGCGGCGCCGGACGGCGGGAGCGGTGTTTTTGGATGATCCCGGCCAGGGCGCGCAACGCGTCATTGGCCTCGCCTGGAGTTGGGAACGCGGCGGCCACATCGGGTTCCAGCACCACTACGGCGCTGCCCTCGGCGTAGCGCGAGGCGTACTTGTTAGGCGCGGCGCGGCTGAAATCGTACTCCGGAAGAATTTCGTCGGCATCAACCGGAACGGCAGCCTTGCTATTGCGGGGTGTCCTCTTCATAGTTCTTTCGCTCATGGCGTGTAGCCAGTCGCGCGCTGACAATACGAATCGCGTGGCTCCGCTCAACGTACATCACGGCAAGCAAACGCTGTTTTCGCGAAAAGCCCGCCAGCACAAACCTTTCTTCTCCGGACGAGTGACGCGGATCGGCCACAATACGGCCGAGCGGATCGCCGAAGACGGTCGCCGCCTCCTCGAAAGAGACCGCGTGCTTGGCCAGATTCGCCGCGGCTTTTTGCGGGTCCCACTCGAACTTCAATGCCAAAGTTCATTATACTTGCGTTCCGGCGTGCATCTCCATTCGTGACCCGGTGGCAGGACTTCAACTCGTGCGGCATCCGAGGAGGCAAGTGATCGAACGATGGTTTTTCAGGCAAGCGGCGCTTCGGGCGGATGCCACGCGCTGGGGGCCATGGGGAGCCGGGCAGCCTGCGGCGACCGCAAGTGCTGTAATTGGTGTTTTGAATGCCCACGAAACCGGAATCGGGCCGGGTCCGTCCTACGGTGGAACGCGCCATGTTAAGGATAAAAGGACTGCTTGCTACCGGACTCCTCGCGCTGGCGCCGGCGGTTCTTGCGCAGGAGCCCGCGGAGGTGACCTCCCACGAGGAGCCCGTGACTTTCCGCAGCCGGGTGAACCTGGTGCAGGTCCCGGTGGTGGTGCGCGACGCGCGCGGACAGGCCGTGGGCGACCTGCGCAAGGAGGATTTCCGGCTTACCGACAGGGGCAAGCCTCAGGAGATCACCCGATTTTCCGTGGAATCGCGCGGGAAGGAGGCGGGCGCGGGGCCGAAAGCCGGGGCCGGGGAGCAGGCCGCCGGCGCCACGGCGCCGCCTTCCTCTTCCGTTCCGCCGGAACGCTTCGTGGTATTCCTGTTCGACGACCGGCACCTCGAAGCGCAGGACTTGCTCATGGCCCGGACCGCAGCCAAGCGGCGCATCGCCGAAATCATGGGTCCGGACGTCAGGGCCGCGCTGTTCACCACTACCGGCCGGGGCGAGGTGAATTTCACCGACGATCAAGCGGCGCTTCGCCAGGCCATCGACGCCATCGTGCCGCAGGCCCGCGGCGTGAGCGTCTCCGGTTGCACCGAAACGAGCTATGGCATCGCCGACCGCGCCAGCCGGGGCGATCCGAATGCCGGCAGGTTTCTGACTCTTACGGTCAAGGCCTGCCTCCCTCCCGGCGCCTCCGCGGAGGAAGTGGCAGCCACTGTGCGGGCGATGCTGCGGCAGGCGATGGGGACGGGGCAGCTCGATGCCAGCATGGCCCTTAACTCGCTGGACCGCGCCATCCGGCGGCTGGCGGTCATGCCCGGCGAACGCAGGGTTGTGTTGGTATCCGCGGGTTTTCCCGCCACCAACTCGCGGCCGGAGGAGGACGCGGTGATGGAAAACGCGGTGCGTTCCAAGGTCGTCGTCGGAACGCTCGACGCGCGGGGGCTTTACGCCGCATCGATGGATACCGGCCAGCCCCCGCCCGGCATGTCGGGAACCGACTACGGGACGTGGGCGTCGCTCAAACTCAGCCTCGACGGGGCAGCCGCTTCCACGCAGTCCGAGGTGCTGGCGGAACTGGCCGATGGCACGGGCGGAATCGCCTTCCAG
This sequence comes from Terriglobia bacterium, assembly GCA_963767595.1. Classification (GTDB taxonomy): domain Bacteria; phylum Acidobacteriota; class Terriglobia; order Bryobacterales; family Bryobacteraceae; genus BOG-224. Next base: position 249,545 of record CAVYEK010000010.1, on the reverse strand, counting down.
AACAACAACGATCTGGAAGCAGGCTTCACCCGGGTCACGGAGCCGGCGGACTACGTCTACGTGCTGGCCTTTTCGCCGCAGAACCTCAAACACGACGGCGACTTCCATCCGCTCAAGGTGACGGTCAACGGCCGCGGTTATACCGTCTCGGCGCGACGGGGATACTATGCGCCCTCGCAATTGGCCGATGCGGCGGAGCAGGCCAAGGAGGATATCCGGGAGGCGGTTTTCTCGCGCGACGAAATCCCGGACGTGCCCCTCGAGCTGCGTACGCAGTTCTTCAAGCCGGACGAGGATACGGCGAGGCTCACCACGATTGCGCGCGTGGATTTGAAGGCGCTGCGGTTCCGCCAGGCGGACGAGCGGAATTTGGACAACCTGACGATTGTCACCGTCTTGTTCGACCGCGACGGCAACTACGTGGCAGGCTACACCAAGGACGTATCCATGCGGCTCAAGCAGGCCACGTTCGAAGAGATGATGGCGAGCGGCTTGAGCCTGCGAAACACATTCAACGTCACCCCCGGCGTGTACCAAGTTAGGCTGGTGGTGAGGGATTCCGAGAACCAGGTGATGGCGGCGCGGAACGCAGCCGTCGAGATTCCATAAGGGAGGCTTTATATGCGACTTCGCGCGATGGCCCTGGTGGCGGCGGCCGTGGGCATGACGGGGGTGGCGCCGGGCCAGGAAACCGGATCGGGACGGGCGGTCATCCGCTCGGAAACGCGGGTGGTACTGGTGGACGCGGTAGTCACCGACAAGAAGGGCGCCTACGTTCGCGACCTGAAGACGAAAGAGTTCCGCGTCTGGGAAGACAACAAGGAACAGACCATCACCAACGTTGGGTTTCAGGCGGACGCGGCGGGGCCGGCGGTGCAGAAGGGGTACCTGATCCTCCTGTTCGACAATGCCACCATGGACGTCCTTGGCCAGACGGAGGCCAAACAGGCGGCGACGCGAATGTTAAGTCTCGAGGGCGCGGAGGACCGGATGACGGCGGTAGCGGCCTTCAACCGGACCATCGGCATCGTCCAGAACTTCACGGGCGACGCCGAACGGCTGACCCAGGCGGTGGCCAAGATACCGCCGGCCATGGGAAGGCCCCGGATAAGCGCGGCCGCCGCCCCGGGCGGCTCGCGATCGCCAGGCGCGGGGTTGAACGATGCGGTCGAAATCGACATGGCGCGATCGTTCCTGCTCTCGCTGGCGGACCTGGCGCGGGGCGTCGCGGCGGTTCCCGGCCGCAAGACGCTGGTGTTGTTCACCGCCGGCTTTCGTTTCAATGCCGACGCGAATGAATTCCGCGCCGCCCTGAACGCCTGCAACCGCGCGAACGTGGCCATTTACCCAGTGGACACCCATGGGCTGGGCCGGTTAGGCGGGGTATTGGGCTGGAGCGGCGGAGATTTGGCGGGCCTGTTGAGCCGCACAGGGATCTCGCTCGCGGCGGCGCCCGTGTTGGGGATGGCGAATTTGATGACGTCAGGTCTGGCGTTTGCGCCGGGTGCGGGCCAGACGAAGCCCGCGGCGCCGGCGGCGCCTCCCAGGCCGGCGGCGCCAACGGCGCCGGCGGGGGGGACCGGGAGCACTACGGGAAACAGCAGCCTCGGCAGTTCCCCGGCGGCGCCAGGCAGAGGCCCCGGCATGATAGCGAATTCTCAACCAGGCGTCATGGATCCGATCGCGTTCCTGACGGCTCTGGCCGACGGCACCGGTGGGTTTGTTATCCGCAACTCCAACGACCTGCTCGACGGGCTCCAGAAGATCGCCAGAGAGGAGCGCGAGTACTACCTGTTGAGCTACACGCCGCCCGAGTCTTCCGCGGGCGGCTGCCACGCCCTGCGGGTGAAGGTTTCGCGCGGCGGAACCACGGTCCGGTCCAGGAGCAGCTACTGCTTCACCAAGCCGGCCGACATTCTGGCGGGAACTCCGGCCGAACGGGAGCTGCAAGGCCGCCTGGCGGGGAGCGAGGCCGGCGCGGCCACGGCTTCGATGCAGGCGCCGTTCTTCTATTCCGGGCCCGACACGGCCCGCGTGAACCTGACCATGGAAATTCCTTCCGGCGGCATCCATTTCGAAAAGGTCAAGAGCAAGCTCCACGCGGAGGTGAACGTGCTGGCCATCGCCTACCGCGACGACCAGCCGGCGGCGCGTTCGAGCGATGTGGTGAAGCTGGACTTTGACGACCAGGCGGCGGTGGACGCTTTCAAGCAGAAGCCGCTGCACTATGAGAACCAGTTCGAGATTGCGCCGGGCAAGTACAATCTGAAGGTGGCGTTCGGCCAGACCGGAGGGGTGTTTGGAAAACTGGAATCGGCGCTGGCGATCGACGCTTACGACGGCCAGCGGCTGGCGATCAGCGCGTTGACCTTCAGCCGGCAAGCGCGGCAGGCGCCGGACCCATCCGCCGTGGATATGGCTTTGATGGAAGGGCGCACGCCGCTGGTGGCCCGCAACGTGGAGTACATTCCCTGCGGCGAGAACCGTTTTCCGCAAGGCGAGCGGTTTCGCGTCTATTTCGAATTGTACGATCCGCAACTGCTGACCGGCGCGTCCTCGGTGAGCGCCCGCATCGAGACGTTCGACAAAAAGACGGGCCGATCGATGAGCGCGTTGGACATGGGAAACGTCTCGGGAATCGCGCGCCCCGGGACGAATACCATCGCCATCGGCATTACCATGCCCGCCCTGCCGCCGGGCTCCTACCGGACGGAGTTGCACGCAGCCGGCGCGGGCTCGGATTCGGCGGCGCGGTCGGTGGAATTCGATGTGAACTGAAAGGGAGGAGCTACTCACCGGCGCGAGCACGCGCCTGAAGGTCAAGTGGTATCATGGACTAACATGACAACGCGACAACTTACTCACTGGCGCTCCCTCGGGACCGCGGGGACAATCGCGTTCTCGCGCGCAGCTCTCGCGATCCTGGCGGCTGCCTCATGCCTGGCCCCCCAAGCGCAAGGCCGTGTTTTTACGTTGCTTTCGTACAAGGAACTGCTTAACCGCTCCGACATGGTCGTAATCGCCACCCCTAGCAGCCGGACAAGGGACACAAACGAACCTTGTGATCTGCCATTATCCCTGAAGTGCACCGGCGTCGAGACGGTCTTCGACGTTTCGGCGGTTTTCAAGGGCGACAAAGATATTCGAACATTCACGCTGCATCACTTCCGGGAGGTAAACGAGGTGAATGCCAGCGGAGAAATCATGGGTCTCGGTCAATGGGCCGGTATTCGTTTACTTCGAGGCGGGCGCCGGTTCCTATTTGCTGTTCCTCGTGCGCGAATCGGACGCACGCTACGCTCCCACTGGCGGTCAGATGGATCCGGGCATCCAGGCAGTCGGCAGGTTGCCGTTCAGCGATCCGGTAGTGCGGCCGCGATAGCGCCGTCGGGTCCGGAGTTTCGTGGGAGACTTTCCGGTGAGTTTCCACCTCTGCCGCCTGCGTGGTTTTCATCCGTCGCGCGACCTGTTCCTGGGTCATGCCGGCTCGACTGCGTGCTTCGATCATGGCGGCAGTGAGCGAGAATTCCTCCTCGAGCGTCTTGCATTCGCGCCGATACTTGGGGCCCTTCATTCAATCGTCGTGCAGATCGTCAGCGCGCGTGCGGCTCATCGTCGGTTACCTCCTTGGCCCTCTCCAGCCGCCATGGGTTGGGACGGAATTACGCAAAGCCTGGCCCAAAGGGCGCCCAAACATCCGGTTACGAGGGGCCAATCCGGTTTCGTGCGCCGGTCGTTCTTACGCCCCTCCGGGGCTGGACGAGATTACCTGCTTCCCACGGCTTGCGCCGTGGGCTATTCTCTGTCACCCCTCCGGGGTTGAAAAGCTCGCTCCGCCCTCACTTTACCAGGGCGATGGTCTTCTTCAGGACGCCGTGATCGCCGCCTACGGCGAATCCCTTCAGGGCTGCCTTGGCCTTGACGTTATCCTTGTCGTAGGAGAGCCGCAGGTCGTAGGCGCCGGCTGCCAGAGGCTGTTTCTGCGTGCTCCAAAAGCTCATCAGCGGCGGGAACTCCGCCTGGTCGGTTCCGGCCTTGAAGACTTCGACGCGGGCGTTGTCGGCGGCGTCCTTCCCGTCGAGAGTCGCAAAGACTCGAACGTACTGCATTGGGGCGGCAATCACCGCTTCCGCTTTCCACAGCTTCCCGGCCACCACAACCACCTTGCGGATCCAGCCCTCGGCCTTACACATCGAGCCTTCTTCGTAATGCAGGCGAAGGTCCCACGTGCCGGGAGGGACAGCCTGTTCATTGGAAGCCCAGGCGGACATCTCGGCTTTCTGCTCCTCCGGATCCGCGCCCGGCTTCCAGACTTCCCAGCGGGTATTCTCGGAAACGTCGACAGGGCCGGTGATCTCGAGGACCTTGATGCGGACCAGACCCTTGTCCTTGTCGTCGGTCTCTTTGTCCAAAACCTTGGCTTTGACTTCTTTTACCGCGCCCGCCAGCGGCAGATCCACGGCGGACATGTCCGTGGCACGCTCGGCGGCGGGCGGCACGCTGGAAACGCCATCGTTCGGAGTCCCCACTGTCGAACTGGTGGATGGGGCCTTCTTGCCACAAGCGGCGAGCATGGCGAGGAGTAAAGAGGTGAACAGTATCGTACGGATCGAATAGCGCATGGAGCCCTCCCGGTTCCCGAAGGATAAAGGATACCTCGATTTGGGTCCCCTGTGAAGGCTCGATTGCGCTCCAGGCAAACCCCGCGGTGTAAGATTAATGCTGATGAAAGACCCCACGGTATCCCTCATGACGGCCGGGATTGCGGGGGCGACGCCGTGGCTGTGGCGCGGTCTCCGGCGCCGCGGCCAATGCATGGCTGCCCTACCCGGGACACTCTTCTGCCTCTTCCTCCTGACGCCCGCGCTGATCTCTCAGCCGCAGGCCCGCCCCGCCAGGACGTTCGGGACTCATTGCACCATCTGTCACGGCGGCGATGCCAATGGCACGGACCGGGCCCCCGGCATCCTCCCCTTCGTGACTTCCCATTCCGACGCGGAACTCACCGCGTTGGTGCGCAACGGCCGCCCCGACAGGGGCATGCCCAACTTCGATTTCAACGACTCCGAGATCAAGACGCTGATCGCTCATCTGCGCGGCCTGACCTCTGGCGCAGTCACCGCCGCGGCCGGACCGGGGCGCGGCGGCCGCGGCGGCGGAGCCTATCAGTCACGCCCCGCCACGCTGAAACTCCAGGATGGCCGCACGCTCGACGGCGCGCTCACCAGCTCGAACCCGTTCAGCGCCACCCTGTTGACCGCCGACGGAAGGTTCCATTTGCTCACCCGTAGCGGCGATATCTACGCGGAGCGCCCCATCGAGCCGAAACTCGACTGGCCCGGCTACGATGGCGGCTACACCGGCAACCGCTATAGCCCGCTCGACCGGATCAATACGGCCAATGTGAAGCGCCTGGCGCCGGCCTGGATTTATCCGGTTCCCGGTGCGCCGCGGCTGGAGGTCACCCCGGTAGTGGTGGACGGCGTCATGTACATCACCGGTCCCAACGAGGCTTATGCGCTCGACGCGACCACCGGCCGCCAGATCTGGGCGTTCCGCACGCCGCGTACGCCCGGCCTGCTCAGCGAGGCGGGCGGCGGGGCCAACCGCGGCGTGGCGCTCACCGGAAACCGGGTTTTCATGATCACCGACAACGCGCATCTGCTCGCGCTCGACCGTACCACCGGCCGCAAGCTGTGGGATGTCACCATGGGAGACGTAAAAGAGGGCTACAGCGCCACCGCCGCTCCCATGGCGATCGGCGATCTGGTGATCTCCGGCATCTCCGGAGGCGAGGAAGGCGCGCGCGGCTTCGTGGACGCCTATAGGGCCGCCGACGGCGAGCGCGTCTGGCGCTTCTGGACCATTCCCTTGCCTGGCGAGAAAGGCTCGGAAACCTGGATCGGAAACGCTTTGGAACACGGTTGTGGAACCACCTGGGTGACCGGTTCCTACGACGCGGCCCTGGGGCTGGTTTACTGGACCACGGGCAATCCCTGCCCCGACTTCAACGGCGATGAGCGCAAGGGCGACAACCTGTACACCAATAGCGTGGTGGCGCTCGACGTGAAGACCGGCGTCATGAAATGGTACTACCAGTTCACGCCGCACGACACCCACGACTGGGATTCCAACGGGCCGGTCATACTTTTCGACGAAGCGTGGCAGGGGCGTCCCCGCAAGTTGATGGTGCATTCCGATGTAAACGGCTTCTTCTTCGTACTGGATCGCACCAATGGAGAATTGCTCCTGGCCACGCCCATGGGCAATCAGAACTGGACCACGGGATATGGCAAGGATGGCCGTCCCGTTTTGACCGACCGCGCCGACACCACGGTCGAAGGATTGCAGACATGCGTCACCGGAACCCAGAAATGGCCCTCGGTGTCGCTCGATCCGGCGTCGAAATTCTTCTTCGTGCGGCTTTCCGAAGGTTGCTCCGCAATCCGCAAGGATCCCACGCCCCCCGAAATGGGCCAGCGATTCTTTGGCGGGTCATTTGGCGCGCCGCAAGGCGGCAGCCAGAGCTTCATCCGAGCCATGGATATGCACACCGGCTCAAAGGCCTGGGAGTATCCCTTGCTTAGCGGCGGTGGCGGCGGTTCCGGCACGCTCGCGACGGCCGGCGGGCTGGTGTTCTTCGGCGAGAGCGGCGGCACATTCACGGCGGTGGAGTCCAAGACCGGAATCCCCATCTGGCATTTCGAAACCGGCCAGAACTGGCGGGCCTCCCCGATGACCTATATGGTCGGCGGCGAGCAATACGTGGTGCTTGCCGGACAAGGCGGAATCTTCGCTTTTGCCCTGACGCAATAAACCTAGTTTGGCCTCGGCGAAGCTGATTTTCACGACCTAATGCTGTGAGAGCATCGGCCTCTTCAGCCGTGCCGCAGGACTCGAGTAATCGGGGGCTTTAGCCCGTGCCGTTCCATACCGCATCTATCGGCTGAACAGGGGCTAAAGCCCATCATTTTCCCGGCTTTGCGGCACGGCTAAAGCCGTGCCCTGATACAGACCTATCCCCTCGGTTCCAGTCAAATCATACTCCCAAATGTAGAAACTCCAGGGCACGGCTTCAGCCGTGCCGCAGGACTCGAGTAATCGGGGGCTTTAGCCCGTGCCGTTCCATACCGCATCTATCGGCTGAACAGGGGCTAAAGCCCATCATTTTCCGGGTTTTGCGGCACGGCTAAAGCCGTGCCCTGATACAGACCTATCCCCTCGGTTCCAGTCAGATCATACTCCCAAATTTAGAAACTCCAGGGCACGGCTTCAGCCGTGCCGAACAAACGCATTCCCCGGGCCTTAGCCTCTGGTCTGGCCACCCCGACGCAAATCCTGCTCGTCCTCATGGAAAGGCAGGGGCTAAAGCCCCCCGGGTGTTCCCGTTTGCGGCACGGCTCAAGCCGTGCCCTGATACTTCCAGCTTCGGAATCCAGCAAAGAGCCGCGCGCGGGCGTAGATCGACGAGGCGGGCGCTCCGTGCCCTGATACAATGCGCCCCAGCTTCGGAATCCAGCAAAGGGCCGCCTGCGTGTGTTCGAAAACGTCCCATTGGCTTTGTCGGCCCTGGGCAGCTCGTAGGACAATCACGATGGGCGACCGCCTCATGGCGCGAGCCGCCCCTTGGCGGAGTGATCCGAATGGCTGTCTTTCTGGTCTCACACACTCGCTGCCGGCTGGCCGCCGTGATCCTGGCGATCTCGGGCGCCCTGCTGGCCGCGCAGAACAAACGTCCCTCGGCTAAGAGCGCGGCCGGCGGCGGAACCGGCGACAAATCGTCCGTCAATTACAACATCCCGCTCTGGGAAGAGGGCAAGGTTCCGCTGGCCACGGGCAACGGGCCCTTGGACAGCCCGTTCCTCACCGTCTTCCTTCCCCCGCCCGGCAAGCGAAACGGCGGTTCCGTGATCGTCGCGCCGGGAGGCTCCAACATCATGTTGATGTACGGCGTCGAAGGACTGGATGTGGCCGAGCGCTTTAACAGTTGGGGAGTCACCGCCTTCGTGCTCACCTACCGGCTGTCGCCGCGCTACGGAGAGAACGTGCGCGTCATGGAAGGCAAGCGAGCGGTCCAATTGGTTCGCTCGCGCGCCGCCGGGTTCCAGCTCGATCCGAACCGGATAGGCTACATCGGGTTTTCCGCCGGCTCGAACACTGCGCGCAGCGTGGTGGGAACCTCCGGCCCCGGCGATCCCAATGCGGCCGACCCGATCGACCGCCTGAGCTCACGGCCGGATTACGTGGTTCTGGTGTACGGCCCGGGACGCGCTTCGCCGGGTGAGTCGCTGAAGAGCTTTCCGCCCACGTTCCTGGTCTCGGCGGCGGCCGATACGGGGCCATCGCTCGGGAACGCGCAACTGTTCATGGACCTGGTCCGCGCCGGCGCCACCGCCGAGATTCACGTCTACCAGAAGGGCCGCCACGGGTTCGGGAGCGGCTTCGGCAGTCCCGAGTTCTCCGACTGGATGGGGCGTCTGGAGCTGTTCCTCAAGCTGGGCGGCTTCCTGCCGGAGGCTAACTGATATGCGCCGCTTAGTGTTTTTCGGCCTGACGCTGGCGCTGGCCGCAGTGTTGCTTGCATCGGCCCCCGCGGGCGCTCCTCCGGTGGTCAACGACGGCCATGGCGATTATCTCTACGTGCCCGCCGGAGAGTTCCGGATGGGCGACAACTTTGGCGACGGCGACCCGCGCGAGCGGCCGGTGCACCTGGTGGAGCTCGACGCGTTCTATATCGCCAAGTACGAGATGACTAACGGCGAGTGGAAGAAGTTCCGGGACGATGCCGGTTATGACGACGTCAAGTTCTGGCCTGGCGGAAAGGCGGTCCCGAAGAACCAGATTCCCTATTGGACCGATGCGCGCAATCACGGAGGCGGAACGCCCTCGAGCGACGACTATCCTCTGTTGGGCGTGAATTGGGATTCGGCGGTGGCCTACTGCAACTGGCTGAGCGCCAAGACCGGCAAGAAGTACCGGCTGCCCACGGAAGCCGAATGGGAAAAAGCCGCGCGCGGCACGGACCAGCGGCGCTATCCCTGGGGAAACAGCATCGACCGCTCCTACGCGAATTACGTGGGCGCGCAGAGCTTCGACACGGGAAGTCTGGTTGGATTCTATGACGGCAGCCTGCGCGGCGCCTTGCAGACTCACAACAACGCATCGCCTTACGGAGCGTTCGATATGGCCGGCAACGTGATGGAGTGGTGCTCGGATTGGTATAGCCGCGATTACTACTCGGTCTCGCCGCGCAAGAACCCGAAGGGTCCCGCGCAGGGGGCGTACCGCGTGCTGCGCGGCGGAACGTTCTTCATGGAGCCGTTCGAGCTGCGGTCCTATGCGCGATCGGCCGCGTGGCCTTCGTTTCAGTCGCACCGCATGGTGGGGTTCCGGGCCGTGCGCGAGCCGTAGGTGGGGCAGGATGACATCCAGCGGTGGGTTGAAAACCCGCCCGGAGCGCCGGTTTCCAACCGGCGCGCAGCTTGACAAGCTGCCCCACAATAGCACAGTGACTTATCGCGCTTTCGATGGGCGGGGCGTGGCGCCCGTCGCCACGATCATTTTGGTGAGGAGTTCAACGGCGGAGTCGAAGGAACCGTATTTGGCGAGGGCGATCGGCGTTCGATTGTTGGTGTCCATCGGATCGAGATCCGCGCCCTTCTCGGCCAGAAACTGGACGGCTTTGCAAATCTCCGGCGGCGTGGAAAGCTGCATCGAGCCAATGAAGACCGCGTGCAGCACGGTCTCCTTCCTGTCGGTCACCGCCTTGATGTCGGGGTCCAGCTCATAGGCGTACCGGACGGATTCCAGATGGCCGCCGCCGGCGGCCGCCATCAGCAGGGTGCTGCCGTCCTGAGCGTGCATTTTCGGGTCTGCTCCGGCCTCCACCAGCGCGCGCATGATGTCGGGACGGTTGGCGCGAGCGGCCACCATGAGAGGCGTCTGCTCGCCCGCCGGCGCACGGTTGAATATACCGAGCCGGTCGCCGCCCGATTTGTTGGTCTTGGCGTTCACGTCCGCGCCTTTCAAAATCAACTGCTTCACAACATCGATATCGCCCAATTGAGCGGCCAAGTGGAGCGCGGTATTCCCTCCGCGATCTTTTCCGGTGACAACGGCGCCTTTTTCGATCAGCAGACCCGCCACATGGGGCTGCTTCGCCATGAGGGCGACCATGAGAACGCTGCCGGCTCTGGGAACTTCGTAGTTGGGGTCGGCTCCGCCGGCGATCAGACTCGCCGCCGACTTCATGTCCCCGCTCTCGATGGCGAAGACCAGGGGGCTGAATCCGGCTTTCGAGACGGCATTGGGATTCGCCCCGGCTTTGAGGAGAACGTCGACTGCTTCCGAATGGGACTCGGCGGCGGCCCACATCAGCGCGTTCTGGCCTTTGCGGGTTTCCACGGCGTCGATCTTCGCCCCGTGATCGATGAGCGTGCGTAGCGCCTGCGGGCTGCCGGAAGCGGCCGCGATCATGAGCGGGGATTCGTCGTACCAACGGGCGGCGTTGGGGTCGGCGCCGGCCTGAAGAAGCTTCCCGACCATGGCGGCATTGCCATTGGCGCAGGCCAGAGTCAGGGGTGTTTCGCCGTATTCGTCGGCGGTGGCCGCTTTGGCGCCCGCCTGGAGAAGCAGATCGACGATTGCCGCGTCGTCTTTGTAAACGGCCCACGCCAGCGGCGTCGATCCATCGGCTAACCGCGCATTTACGTCGGCATGAACCAGCAAAGCAGCCACCGCCTTGCGGTTTTGGTCCTTGACCGCGTCGACGAGAGGGAACTCACCGGCCAGACCGACAGCCGCGGTCAGACACATAATAACGGGCAGGCGGGAGCGCCGGCCCCACATCGGCGTCGTCATAGAGGCAAACTCAGATCTGGTCCACCCTGCCCGTGCTGTCGCCCAGGGTCTCGGCGGGAACGCCCGCCTTGTCGAGCATGGTCAGGAGCAGGTTGGTCATAGGCGTGTCCGGTTTGTACTGTATGTGCCGGCCGCCGCATATGCCGACCGACTTGCCACCGGCCAGAACCAGGGGCAGATCGAAATGGTCGTGAACGTTGCCGTCGCGAATGCTGCTGCCGTAGAGCAGCATGGTGTGATCGAGCAGCGAGCCATCGCCATCCGGAGTGGCCTCCATGCGGTCCACCAGGTACGCGAAAGACTTGACGTGATACTGGTCGATCTTGGCCACCTTGGCCATCTTCTCCGGGTCCCTCATGTGGTGCGACAGCGAATGGTGGCCGTCCGGCACGCCGATTTCGCGATAACTCCGGTTACTGCCTTCGCGCGCCATCATGTACGTGATTACGCGCGTCATATCGGTCTGGAAGGCGATCACCATGAGATCGCTCATGAGTTTGGTGTGTTCTTCAAAGGTGTCCGGAATGCCGGCCGGACGGTCCATGACCGGGATCTTCACGGCGGCGCTCTGTTCCTCGGCCTTCTGAATGCGGCGTTCGATGTCGCGGATGCCTTCGAGGTATTCCTCCAGCTTGCTCTTATCGCGCGCGCCGAGGCTGGTCTGCAAGCGCGACACATCGCCACTGACGAAATCGAGGATGGTCCGGTCCTGCTCCATGCGGCCGATGCGAACGGCCGGGTCGGTGGTTTCCCCGTCGCCAAAAAGGCGCTCGAAGAAGAGCTCGCGGGCTGACCTCCATGGGGTTGGGAGTGGTGGGACCGCGCCAGGAAATGGTGTTGGTGTAGGCGCAACTGTAACCCGAATCGCAGCCCCCGGCCAGGGACGGTTCTTCGATGCCGATTTCGAGCGACCCGAACTGGGTCTTCTGCGCCATCTGCTTGGCCGCGATCTGGTCGGCGGAGATACCGGCGTGAATGTCTGCGCCTTCGGTCTTCTTCGGGTGGACGCCGGTGAGCCACGTTGCGCCCGCGCGGGCGTGATCGCCGCCGCCATCGCCCAGCGCCTGACCGTTGTACTGCGTGAGGTTTCGCAGCACGATGAGTTTATCCCGGAACGGTTCCAGCGGCTTCATGGTGGACATGAACTCGAAGTTGGTTCCCAGCGCCTGCGGAACCCAGTCCTTCTGAATGATCCCGTTGGGGACATAGACGAACCCGAGGCGAACGGCCGGAGGGGTGCTTGAGCCCGCCAGGGCCGGGATCATGGAATCGAGCAATGGCAGAGCCATGGCGGTTCCAATTCCCCGAAGGAACATACGGCGGTCCAGGGCTTTCTTGGTGATAATCATAGCGATCGATTTCTCCTCATTCGAAACTGCGGGCTCCCGACGATGGCATCGATCAGGGCGGGAACGGTGTCGTTTTGCTTGGCGGCGTCGCGCAAGATGGCCCGCACGGCCGGGCGGTCGGACGGATCGAGGCCCCGCCCGAGCGCGTACGTCATCAGCTTTTCCGTGAAAGTGGAAAGGAACTCGTCGCGGTGCTGGGTCAACAGCAGTTGCTTCAATCCCGAGGGCCCCGTGAAAACGGCTCCGTCCGGCAGCTTGCCGGTCGGGTCGATCACGGCGCCGTTGTCCTTGGCGCGCCACGCGCCCACGCCATTGTAGTTCTCGAGAGAGAATCCGATGGGATCCATGCGCGAGTGGCAGGACGCGCAAACCGGGTCGGCGCGATGCGCTTCCATCGCCTGGCGCATGGTGAGGTTGCCGTCTTTTCCATGCGGATCGAGCGACGGGACGTTGGGCGGCGGCGGTGGCGGCGGCGCTCCGAGCAGGTTTTCCAGCACCCATTTGCCGCGCTGCACCACGGATGTCCGGTTGGGGTACGAGGTTACCGTGAGAAGGCTGCCCTGGCCCAGGATGCCGCCCCGGTTCGGGTCCGTGATTTCCACCCGGCGGAACTGCGGCCCGTGCACCCCGGGCACTCCGTAAAACTCCGCGAGGCGCTCATTGAGAAAGGTGAACTTCGCGTCGATCAATTCGGTGGCCGGGCGATTCTCGCGCACAATGGCGTTGAAGAACAGCGTCGTTTCCCGCTCGAAGGCACGGCGCAAACTGTTGTCGAATTCGGGGAATTCATCCGGATCCGGCTTCTGCGCCGCCAGATTGCGCACGAAAAGATATTGCCCGGAGAAATTATCGACGAAGGCCTTGGACTTCGGATCGTCCAACATGCGGGCGGTCTGCCGCTCGATCGTCTTGGGATCCGAAAGCTTGCCATCTTGGGCCAGGTTCAGCAATTCGTCGTCCGGGATGCTGCTCCAGAGGAAAAACGACAGGCGCGATGCCAGCTCGAAGTCGTTCACCCGGTGGACGCCCCCGGGAGCGCTGCCGGCGGGATCGCGCTCGATGCGGAAAAGGAAGTCCGGAGATACCAGGATTCCCCGCAAAGCCATTTCGATGCCGCCTTCGAAACCGCCACCCAGCGGATCGCGCCGGCCCTTTTCGTAGAGCGCCAGCAGGGGCTTCAGATCTTCATCGGTATACGGCCGCCGGTAGGCACGGCGCACCAGCGAGGCCAGGATTCTGCGGGCGCAGGGCTCTTCCTCTTGAGCAGAGGCGGGGTTGCAAACGAAGATCCTGCGGCGGCTGGGAGAATCGCCGGAGCCGGAAATGTTGTAAGGGCCGCCGATCGAAAGAGCGCTGAAACCGGCGCCGTTGTTGCCTCCGGGAACTTCGAAGAGTTTCAGCCGGACGCCGTCCAACCGCAAATCCAAATGGCCGGTTTGAGGGGGTCCGCCGGGCGGCCCGCCCGGGTTACGGCCCAGGGCCGGAATCACTTCCGGCATGGCGCCGGAGCGGATGGAGGTAAGACTGATATGCCGGACTCCGGCCTTCACCGGAATCCGCAGTTCGAGGCCGCCTGCCGGAGACCCGGCGCCGCCGCCAGGGCCGCCGGCCTGGATCTTGAAGACATATTCGGCGTCGACCGGAAAGGTATGTTGGAAGGACAGGCCGCCCGCGGAATCGAACGGCAGGTCGTCGTCGATGCGTTCACTTCGCGGAATCCGAAGTCCGCCCCTGGGGGCCGCGCGCGCCTCCCTGGGAGGAGCGAACACATCCACCACCGGTTTCACATCGCGATCACCGACGGCCAGGCGGCTGACGGTGCGCCCCGCCGTCATGTAACGCTCGATCAGAATCGGAGAAAGCGATAGAACGTCGCCGATATTGTCGAAGCCATAGCCCGTGTCGTCGGCGGGAAGACTGGAACCGGGGTTGATGTCGAGCGCCAGCAGGTCGCGGATGGCGTTGCTGTATTCGGCGCGGTTCAGCCGGTGGATAGTGGGACGCCCGGGATCGGGGTGGGCCGCCGCGTATTTATCGAGTTCGGATTCGAGATACGCCGCGAGCTGCCGGGAAGCGGCCGCGTCAGGTTGGGGCATGTCCGCCGGCGGCATCAGGTTCGCGCCGACTTTTTGCAGGACTTTTTCCCAGGCGCCGGCATCCTCCCCCACCTTGGCGATGTCCCGGCCTTCGAGCGACAAGCCGGCGGTTTTCGTCGCGTTGTCATGACAGGTAATGCAATACTGGTTTACCAGTGCGCGCTGGGCGGAGGCGGAAGACTGTTGCCAGGCTACCAGGCAGGGCGCGATCACGATCGCGAGGACAGGTAAGAGGCGCCACATGTGCGCGGGTTTGCGGAAAGCCATCGTCGGGAACCCAGATTGTTGTCAGTATACACCGCATGCCAGCGGAATACCCAGTTCAATGCATGTCAAGCCCCACTCGAAGTGTTCGGTTTGACACCAATGCCGTTCACTTGGGATGGATGAGTATTTGTTTGTCCCCGGTTTCGAAAGAATCGCGCAGTTCAGACAGGCTGACGCCTTTTCGCCACTCTGGGTTTGCTAGTGGTTCGGGTGCTAGCGTATGGCTATGGACGTTGACCTCAGGCGCCTTCGCGCTTTCGTCGCCGTTGCCCGGCATGGCAGCTTTACGCGGGCAGCGAAGGCGCTGAATGTCTCACAGCCCACGTTTACGGTACAAATCCGGCAGTTGGAGACCTCGCTGGGGGTGCGGCTGGTGGACCGCAATACCCGGTCCGTGCAACTGACGCCCATCGGCAGGGAACTCGCGCCGGTTCTCGAACGGATTCTCCGCGATCTCGATTCCGCGCTGCTCAACACGCAGGCGCTTTCCAGCCAGGCAAGCGGCTTCGTGGCCATCGCCGCCCTGCCCACGCTTTCCGCGACAGTGCTCCCCGGCATCATTTCCGCTTTCCGCACGGGGAATCCGGGAATCGCCATCCACCTGCGAGACGCCGTGAGTTTCAGGGTGGCCGGCATGGTTCGAGCGGGCGAGGTGGATTTCGGGTTTGGAAGCCTTCCGGCGAGCGCGCCCGACGTTGAATTCACGCCACTGTTCGACGACCGTATGAGCGCTATTTTCCAGCGCCATTCACCCCTCGGGCGGAAGCGGTCGATCACCCTCAAGGACCTGACGGCTTCGCCTCTGATTCTGATGGGACGCGACAGCAGCGTTCGGGCGGTTGTCGACCGCGCCCTGGCGGCGATCGGACATTTCGCCCCGCCGGCATACGAAGCCTCCTATATTTCCACGGCCCTGGGAATGGTCGAGGCGGGGTTGGGCGTCACCATTTTGCCGGCTTCGGTGCTTGGGACGGACCGGGGCCTCGATCTGATCAGCCGGCCGATTCAGAAACCCAGGATCAACCGCGAAGTCGGCTTTATTCAGTTGAGGGGCCGGACGCTTTCACCGGCCGCCGAAGCATTCCTGCGGGCGATCCGCGAACGGTGCGCGGAACTGTTCGGGCGCCGAAAATAGGGACGATTTATTCTGTTCTTCTATAAGTCATATTCGACAATTTGAATTGTCCGCAGCCGGTATAGACACTACCATGAAAGCAAGCGTGCCCACGGATAACGGCGCAACGCGCGCTTGCGATCCATTGCGAAATGAAAGGCGCACAGACGATGAAACTGAAAGTAGCGATCGTATCTTCTCTATTGGTCCTGGCCGCGGGGGCTCAGCCGCCAGCGGCCCCGGCTCCAGGAGCCCCGGGAGCGGCCGCGCAGGCGCGCGGCAGAGGAATGGGAGGCGGCAGGGGACCCGCTTTGCGCTCCCCTGAGATCCTGGACGACCAGAAGGTCACGTTCCGGCTGAGAGCCCCGAACGCCACCGATGTGGCGGTGAATGGCGACTGGCCGGAGGGCCGCGGCGTCAAGATGACCAAAGACGACGCGGGGGTCTGGTCGGCGACCGTGGGGCCCTTAACGCCCGAATTGTGGGCCTACACCTTCAGCGTCGATGGCGTAAGCCTTCTCGATTCGGCGAACGCGAACATCCGGCGGGACGGAACCCGGTACGCCAATTTCCTGATTATTGATGGAGCGCTTTCCGATACCTACAAGATCAAGGACGTCCCGCATGGAAACGTGAGCCAGGTGTGGTACGATTCGCCGACGCTCCCCAACGCTTCGCCGCGCCGGATGTACGTCTACACGCCTCCGGGATATGACAAGACCGCGGAGAAGTACCCGGTCTTTTACCTGCTGCACGGCGCTGGCGGCGACGAAGACGCCTGGAACAACATGGGCCGCGCCAGCGTGATCATGGACAACCTGATTGCCGCCAGGAAAGCCAAACCGATGCTGGTGGTGATGACCAACGGCAACGCAAATCAGAAGATGGGGCCAGGGTACGGCAACGTTCCGGGCCAGAACATCGTCAATACGGGGAACCCAGGCGAGGTGGGTGTTGTCGGCGCGTTTACGGGCGGCCGAGGCGCTGCTCCCGGCGTACCCGCTGCTCCCGGATCCGCCCCAGGGGCTCCCGGCGCTCAGGCAACTCCGCGACCCCAGGCTGCCGCGGGCGCCGCTCCGAACCCGGGCCGGGGCGGAGGCGGCGGCATGTTCGGCGGCGCCTTCCCCGAGAGTCTGGTCAATGACGTCGTGCCTTACATCGAGAAAACCTATCGCGTGATCGCGAACAAGGACAGCCGGGCGATCGCCGGCCTCTCCATGGGCGGCGGCCACACCGTCGCGGCCACCAACGCCCACCCGGATGTGTTCAGCTATGTCGGCGTGTTCAGCATGGGAACCTCGGCCGATATCAGCGATAAACTGGCAGCCCTCAAGAAGGCTGGCGTGAAGTTCTACTATGTCGGCCACGGCAAGGACGACACCACCGTTCGTGTGGCACAGGGCCAGAACCTCGCCGCCCAGCTTGAGAAGGCCGGCATCAATTACCATTACACGGAGAGCACCGGCGGCCACACGTGGGCCAACTGGCGCATCTATTTGAACGAATTCGCGCCTAAGCTGTTCCAGTAGGAGGGAGGCAGGCCGGATAGTCAAAATGAGTCAAGCGCGAATGAAAAGAGAGAGGCACGCACCATGAAGGCACATCGAAGTCCCTGGAGAGGGGGGCTCGCCGTAGCGCTCTTGTCCGCGTCCGCGATATTCGCTCAACCAGCCGCGCCGCCCCAACAGGCGCAGCAGGGTCAGGCCGGTCGCGGGGTGGCCGGTGGGCGTGGGCCGCAGGGCCCTCGCATTGTTTCACCGGAGATCCATCCGGACAAGACCGTCACGTTCCGGTTGTCCGCCCCAAAGGCTGTTGAAGTCACGCTGAACGGAAGCTGGGACGGCGCCACCAACCTCAAGATGACCAAGGACGACGCGGGGGTCTGGTCAACCACTGTCGGGCCGCTTGGCGACCAGTTGTGGGGGTATTGGTTCCTGGTCGACGGGGTGAAGGCCCTCGATCCGGGCAACGGCGAAACCCAGCGGGACGGCAGCCGCTACGACAACCTGCTGATGATCGCAGGCCCCGCGGACGACCTATGGGATTTCAAAGATGTCCCGCACGGAACTGTTGAAGAGATCTGGTACCCCTCGCCCACTCTGAAACAAGCGCGCCGCCGCATGTATGTCTATCTGCCGCCTGACTACCAGACCAGCAAGGTCAAGTATCCCGTGTTGTACCTATTACACGGCGGCGGCGGCGACGAAGACGCTTGGACGGTGATGGGCCGCGCCCCGATCATCATGGACAACCTCATCGCGCTGGGCAAAGCCAAGCCGATGATCGTGGTCATGCCTAACGGCAACGCGACGCAGACCGTTTCCCAGGGCTTCGGATTCGGACCGACGCCGGCTCGCCAGCAGGTGCAGGCGCCCGCGCCGCCCCCGATTCAGGCGGCTCAGGGTGGACCGGGTGCAGGCCGCGGGCAGGCTCCGGCCGCTGGCGCTCCGCCAGCCGGCGGACGGGGCGGGACTCCGCAGGCCTATGCGGGCTCCTACCCGGAGAGCCTGGTGAAGGACGTCATTCCGTTCGTCGAAAAGACCTACCGCGTCATCGCCAACAAAGATAGCCGCGCAATCGCCGGCCTCTCCATGGGCGCCGGCCACACAGTCACCGCAACCAACAACAACCCCGGCGTCTTCGGCTACATCGGCGTGTTCAGCGGCGGCGGACGGGCCGGAGATCCAGCGTTCGAAGCTCAGCTTGCGGCCGTCAAGAAGGGCGGTGTCAAGTATTACTGGCTGGGCGCGGGAACCACCGATATGGCCCGCGCGGGTACGGTCGCCCTTTCCGAATCGGTGAAGAAACTCGGCTTCAAGACGTCGTATAAGGAGATCCCGGGAGCGCACTATTGGTTCCTCTGGCGTGATTTCCTCGGCGATTTCGCATCTGTTCTGTTTAGGTAGCGATAGCTGGGCGGGTTGTGCCCGCTCACGGCGAAACGGAGCCCCCTGCTTCGCGGCAGCCTTCTATTACATCCCGCGCAACCATGGGAATGTCATGTTACTTAAGCGCCTCGTGAAGCGCCTCGTCGTTCTGACGATCTGGAGTTCGGCTTGGGCCGCCCAGGATGGCCCCGTACACAAGGCCTGGCCAGGCCGTGGACAACTCTTTGTGGGCGCATGCTATCAGCCGGTCGATCGCTCGCCCGGGCAAATAGACCGCGACATCGCCGTGATGAAGGGCGCAGGGTTCAATGTCGTCCGCATGGGCGACCTGTCCTGGGATTCGTTCGAGCCCTCGAAAGGCAAGTTCACCTTCGAATGGTTCGACAGGATCATGGACAAGATGCAAGGCAACGGAATCAGCGTCATCGTCGACATTCCGGGTCTCCCGGCCCCCATCTGGCTGCATCGCGCACACCCGGGCGTGGACATCGTCGGCGAAAATGGCGCGCGTGTACCTCCCGCGGAGCGATACATGGACAACATCAGCGATCCGGACTACGTCCGTGAAGCGGGAATCCTCGCCGACGCCATCACGAAACGGTATCGAAACCATCCCGCGCTCATCGCCATCGGCTACGACAATGAGATCGGGAATGGGTTCATGTCTTATTCGGAGCCGGACCGGCGGCGTTTCATCGCCTGGCTGAAGACGAAGTACGGAACGGTCGGGAATCTCAACAAAGCCTGGGCCACACAACGTTGGTCGCGCCGGCTCAACAGCTTCGAAGACGTCGATCTGCCGCTCGCCAGCGGCCCCGGACCGGCCGAACGTTACCTGGACCTCCACCGCTACTGGTCCGATGTTACGGTGCAGCGGCTCCGGGAACTGGAGACGATTCGCCGGCGCAACATGCCCGATATCCCGTCGATCTCGAATCTCTGGGATACGGCTGGGAGACGAGGCTTCGACTATCTCGGCACGTACAAGTCTTATGTGTCCTATGGCGCGGAAGGGTTCTATCCCGGCGAGCCGATCAGCGGCGCGCTGGGTGCGCTGATGACCAAAGGGGATCTGGAAACCCCGATCTGGTTCAACGAGTTCACCGCCGGTGGCGGGGGCTATTACGGAACGCGCGGCCGGAGTCGTATGTATGCCTACGTGGGACTGTTGATCGGCGCGCAGGCGGTTCTTGCATGGACCTTCAACAGCCATATCGGCGGCGAAGAGCAGGCGCTGTTCGGACTTCTCGACCACGACGGAACGCCATCGTGGAAAGTAGACGAATTTGCACGGATTGCTGCGGAGTTCAGGCAACTCTCAAAACTTGGATTTCCGCGGTATACCCGCCCCGAGGTGGCCATCGCCTATTCGTTCGATTCCTTCATCGCTTCGCACCCGAACGGACCGTCCAGCACCACACGGCAATACTTCAAATCCACCTACTCCAAGCAGGTCGAAGAAGCGTTTGCGCCCTTGTTTCGCGCGAACCTGGACGTTGCGGTCATCAATGTCGGGAATCACGACCTTTCGCGGTACAGGCTCGTCATTGCGCCGGCCGATTACTTAATGGACGCCGCTGGCGCAAAGGCTCTGCGCGAGTACGTGAGCGGTGGCGGCACGGTACTGATGACCGCGTTGTCAGCCAAAGTCGACGAGCACGCCCAATGGTTCGAGACGCCTCTGCCGGGGCGTCTGAACGACGTCTTCGGACTGAAGACCAACGAGTTCTACGAAGTTGAATCGGCCCTTGCCTTCGAATTGGATGGCGCATCCATCGACAGCGGGGTGCGCTGGTACGAAGTGCTCGAGCCGTCAACAGCCACGGTCCTTTCGCGTTTTACCAATGCCCCCGGCCATCCCCCGGCTGTCACGATCAATAAGTTCGGCAAGGGCAACGCGATCTACCTGGCGACCGAATCGAAGGCGTCGGCGATCGGGCCGGTCCTGAACTCCATCTACAGGATGGTGGGCCTTCAACCCGGTCCCAGGACGCCCGATGGAGTGTACGCGAGGGTTGTGGAAGGGCGGACCCTCTATGTGAACACGACGCAGCGGGAGCAGCGGATTCCCATCGATGGGCGGCGCAAAGGGATCATCAGCGGCCGCGAATACGACGGGACTTTGATCCTGGCTCCGCAGGATGCCGATCTGATACCCTGAACCGAGTGGCGTACGCGGCGTTTCGACTGGACCCGCCGGGGGAGTCGCGGCGGTCATTGTTGGCCCCTTCGTCATGAGCTTAGGACGACGACCGGTTGAGCCGCCGTCATAGCAGTCAAAGGAAAGCCGCAAGAAACCAAGCAAAGAAACCCGGAAAACCAGGGACAAGGTGGAGTGAACCCCTTGCCTGAGACACGGAAACTAGGGACACTGCATCGGCCTGACCTTCACCCGGGCCCCAT
Source organism: Terriglobia bacterium (assembly GCA_963767595.1). Lineage (GTDB taxonomy): Bacteria > Acidobacteriota > Terriglobia > Bryobacterales > Bryobacteraceae > BOG-224. The sequence continues at coordinate 228,568 of CAVYEK010000010.1, read as the reverse complement.
CACGGGCGGTGGTACGGCGCCGGCGCGGACGGGCGGAAGCATTCCACGCGCCGCCAGATGAGGCGGGGACGCCGTGAGCCAATCCGGAACTCGCTCAAGGAATCGGGCGATGCGGAAAATGCATTCGCAATTCGCGATTCGCGAATGTAGAATGGACGTTATGGTGTTGAAACCGCAAGACGTGTATGTGGCGCTCAAGATCGTGGCGTCCCAGGCGGATCGCGCGCCGTACTCCCAACTTGCCGCCGAGTTGGTCATGAGCCCGTCCGAGGTGCATGCTTCGGTGAGGCGCGCTGAGAGTAGTCATTTGCTCCACGGCCCGCACCGGAAGAACCGTCCGAACTTCAGTGCGCTCGAAGAATTCCTCGTGCACGGGCTGAAGTACGTTTTTCCGCCCGAACGAGGCGAACTCACCCGCGGGGTTCCGACGTCCTACGCCGCCGAACCGCTTCGCAGCATTATCACGCAAGGGAGCGAGCCGAATCCCGTTTGGCCGTGCGAACAGGGCACGCAACGGGGTGTCGCGTTTGAGCCGCTGTACAAGACCGCCCCCATTGCGGCCCTGCGTGACCCATCCTTTTACGAGTACTTGGCCCTCGCCGACGCACTGCGGGATGGCCGCGTCCGTGAACGAAAAGCTGCCGAGACCGAACTGCGCCGTCGGCTTCGAGAAGCCAATGAACGACGCAAATCGTGAGCGGTTAGTCACCGCCGCGCGGCTCCTGCGCCCGCTGCTTGGGGAACTCGTCTTTGTGGGAGGGTCCGTCACGGGTCTTCTTATCACCGACGAGGCCGCGGCCGGTCCGCGACCGACGCTCGATGTGGATGCGATCGCCGAAATCACCTCCTACGCTGAATATGCGGCGTTTGGCGATCGGCTGCGAGCACTGGGATTCCAGGAAGACGCCAGAGAAGGGGCGCCGCTATGTCGGTGGGTCCATCACGGGACAACGCTCGACGTGATGCCGCTGGACGAGAAGATTCTCGGGTTTTCCAACCGCTGGTATCGGGCAGCAATGAAATCTCCGGTCACGGCAAGGCTCTCGGATGACCTCGAAATCCGCATCGTCACCGGTCCGCTGTTCATCGCCACGAAGCTCGAAGCGTTCAAGGGTCGCGGAAAGGGGGACTACTTCGGAAGTCACGATTTGGAGGATCTGATCTCCGTCGTTGACGGCCGCCCTGCGCTCGCCGCGGAAATGCAGGCGGGAGCCGTCGAGCTCCGAGCATATGTGCGCGCCGAGATCAACGGTTTGCTGGGGACGCCTGGGTTTCTGGACGCGTTGCCGGGATATTTGCTCCCGGACGCGGCGAGCCAGTCACGAATCAGCATTGTGCTGCGGCGACTGGACGAACTCGCATCGGTGTAGTCTTTTGTGCCAGGGAGGATCTTGACCTGCCTTTCGTGAAACCGGCCCGCAGTCGGCGTTACGGTAGCCGCTCCCTGGCCGCCGACCCTGGTAACGGCCCCCGGATTGCGCCGCCCATCGTGTCCAGGATTTCTGCGCTGGATCGTTAGTCCCTTTTGAGATCCAGAGAGAAAATGACTGGTTCCTCAAGCTCCTCAAATTCCAATTTATTGGTTTCCATTCCCTGTTTCCGGGCACGGCGGACGATGAGCCAGGCGCCGAGCAGAATGGCGAACAAAAAGACCGCGGCGCCCGGCTTACTCAAGCTGCTTTCAATCAAGGCTGCCAGAAAGGAGACGTACAGGGAGACGGCTGCGCCGTAGATCAGGAGCAACTGTATGACGGGCCGCTGTCCGGGAAGGTAAGAGGAAGTGAACGGAATCCTCTGCGATTGCTTGAGGAAGACTTCCATCAAGATGAGGGAGGGCGCCACACACAGCATCGCAGCTTCGAATCCGGCGGCCGCGCCGAGCGCCTCCAATTCAATCGGAAGGGTGAGCAGAGCGACCGGCAATACGGCGCAACAGACCAGGAACCGCTCGACGGCGACTAAGAATGAAACTTCATTGCCGGCTTGGTTCACTCGAAAGATCCAGTTCGCCCGGTGTTCCACCGGCAGCCGGAAAAGATATCTCAAGCCCGACAACACGAAAAGTGACAACGCCAGCGGAGCGGCCACTGCCGCTTGGCGCAAGGCCCGAGTGGCTGAAAGCGAGCGGTGCAGACCGGGGGAGAGAAACAGGCTCGCAAAGCTGTTACAGATCAGCGCTGCGGCGATGGCGACGAACGCGGTTAGGACAAGTCGTTGCAGGGAACTGCGCGCCAGCGTTTTTCCCACAAAGGCAAAAACAGCCAATTGTCGCGGATCGCGAATGATCCGCTCCGTAGTGAAGGCGCCACCGGACAAGCGCGCCTGGCTCGCGGACTGCGTCGCCGATTCGACGAGTCGCAGTCGATGCCGTTTGTAGCCCCACCAGTAGCTTCCGACTGCGGCGGCGGCGCCCGCTATCAGCGTTCCAACTGCAATTTGCGCCAGTCGAGTTACGAAAGGATCGGAACTGCCGATCAAATACTGGTCGAGTCCAAGATACCAGGCTGGCGGCAGCCAGATGGCCCACCGGGGCGGGTGATCGATGGCGCCGGGCGTTAGAAGTGAGAGCGCCAGCGGCAGGCCGGCTAACAGCGTCGTGAGCAGCGTGCCCTGAACGGCGAGTGAAATGCGCCCGAAGTGACGGACCGGAATCGAGTTCAGCAGAACGCCCTGCAGGGCAACCAGGCAGAAGAACACGAAGAGGGCGGCGAGCGACGCCGATACGAAAACAGCCGGGATCTGCGCGTCCGCATTGCCGGCGTACTCTCCCGCGAACACGCCGGGCAAAAGGACGCTCGGCAGCAGGGTTGTCGAGAGGATGAGGATCAGCGCGAATGCGAGCAACGCCGTGAACTTGGCGACGAACACATCGCGCATGCGGACCGGATAGGAAGCGAGGATATGGTAGTCGCGCAGCCCAGGGAACAGCGAATGCCATTGAATCGTCGTGAAAATCCCGATCAGCGTCATTGCGATCAGAATCAGGCCGAGAATATCGCCAAGCATGGCCAGTTGGTACGGCCGCGGCGTGGGCAATCTGGCCAGCAAGAGATACTTCTTGTAGAAACCCGGTATATAAATCAAGCTGAGCGGCAGCAGAACGGCCACGATCCCGATGGCCACGGCGCGCCACTGGCCAGGGCTGGACAGCAAGTCGCTATCGAAGAAGCGCAGGAAGAAGTGGCGCCGCAATTCGAATGCGGAGGAATGCGTCTCCTCGTACCACGCGCTCAGCTTCGTATAGCCTCCAGTATGTCCGTCACCAATCTGGCCGGATCGTCCTGAGCGGTCAGTTGCGCGAACACGCCCTCCAGCGTGGGTTGCTGCATCAGGTCGCGGAGCCGTTCCACCGCATCGGCGGCTACGATCCTTCCATGGCGGAGGATGACGACCGACGAACAGATCTTCTCGACAACGTCCAGCACGTGAGAACTGTAGAAGATCATCTTGCCCTCGTCTGCGAGCCGCCGGAGAAGCATGCGCAGGACCAGCGCGGTATGAACGTCAAGGCCGGAGAAGGGCTCATCCAGAATCAGAAGGTCTGGGTTATGCAGCAGCGCCCCGCACAACAGGGTCTTCTGGCGCATGCCCTTGGAGTAAGAGGAAAGCGGCGAGTCGCGATCCTCCCAAAGCGAGAAGAGCCGCAACAACTCTTCCGCGCGGCGGTCCAGAATTCGGCGCGGGAGTCCTCGCAGCCGACCCGCAAGCTGCAGGTGTTCTCTGCCGCTGAGGTGAGGATAGACATAAGCCTCCTCTGGCACGTAGCCGATCAAGCGTTGAAATGCAATAGGATGCTGCCGGACGTCCAAACCTCGGAACAGAATCGCGCCGGCGGTTGGCTCGATCAGGCCGGTGAGGATCTTCACGGTCGTGCTCTTGCCTGCGCCGTTTGGCCCCAGGTAGCCGAGAATCTCACCAGGCCTGATGGAGAAACTGACGCCGTCAATTGCGGCGATGCCGTTATACCGTTTCGTTAAGCCATGAATCTCAAGCATATTGGGGCCTTCAAATTATTCGTGGCGGATCGAGCGCAGTGCATCCATGCTCGCGGCGCGCCGTGCGGGAATGAAAACCGCTGCCATCGCCACGCCGAACAGCAGGATCGATGCGCCGGCGAATGTGGCCCCATCCGTTGAACTGACCCGGTAGAGAAACGCACCCACAATGCGGCTTACCACAAACGCCAGCACCAATCCAATTCCCATCCCGATGCCCGTCAGCCAGACGCCGCGGCGGGCGAGCATGCCGACCACGTCGCCCGGACGGGCGCCGAGCGCGATGCGAACGCCGATTTCCCGCGTCCGCTGCCGAACCGAATAGCTCATCACGCCGTACATGCCGACGGCTGCCAGCGCCAGTGCCACGGCTCCGAAGATACCGAACAGCGCGCCGCACAGCCGCGGAATCAGCAATGCCCTGCCTACGTGAGCCTTCATGGTCTCGACGTTGTACACGGGAAGCGTGGGATCCAGGTCGCGCATCTGACGGCGCACCGGGTCGATAAGCGCGTCGGGATTTCCCGCCGTTTTGACGCCGAGTACAACGCCGGACAGCCCCCAGAAATAGCCGTACTCGCTTTCGAGCGAGACGTATATCTGGGGCCGTGCGGCTTCCGTGGGGGTCCGGGACTTGACGTTTCGCGCGATGGCAACCACCTCGTGCGGCACTCCTTCCCAGTTCACGATGCGTCCGATCGGATCCTCACCGTGGAAGATACCGGCTGCGAGCGCCTCATTGATGACCCCAGGGAGAAGACCGGTACGCCGGCCGCCGACAAAGTCTCTTCCCCGAATCAGTTCTATCCCTAGTGTCTGGAAATACTGCGAAGTGACGCCGTAGATGTCCGCCACCAGATGCGTGTCTTGGCCCGGCCGCGAGACGCCGGCAGAGTTCGGGACAAAGCTCAGAGGCATAGTGTCTGCCAAACCGGCGGACTCGACGTTCGGCAAAGTGCGCACGCGTTCCAGCAAATTCCCGAACATCTGTTCCGCTTTGTCGTTCGAGTATCCGGCCGCTCGGGGGTCGAAGCTCAAGAGCAACACATTACGAGGGTTCATTCCTAAAGGCGCTGTCGCGGAATTCTCGAGGCTCCGCAGAAACAGTCCCGCCGCCACCAGGAGTACCAGCGACAGCGCGACTTGCACCACCACAAGGCCGTTCTTCAGTTGAAAACCCGGCGGGCCAGAGACCGCGGCCCCATTATCCTTCAGCATCGAGATGAACTCGACGCGCGTGCTCTTGAGCGCCGGGGCCAGCCCGAAAAGGACGCCGGTCAAAACCGCCAGTCCCACGGTAAACAGCAAGACGCGCCGGTCTATGGTCAGATCCAGAGCGACCGGATATGGCAGCGCCGTTTGTAGCTTTCCAATAATGCTGGTCGCGGTCCAGGCCAGTGCGATTCCGCCGCCGGCGCCGAACATGGACAGGAGAGTGCTTTCCGTCAAGAGTTGCCGGATGAGGCGCGAGCGCCCGGCTCCAATCGCCAACCGAACTCCGATCTCCTGCTGCCGGGCGGCTGAGCGGGCGAGCAGCAGGTTGGCTACGTTCGCGCAGGCGACCAGCAGCACCAGGCCTACGACAGCCATCAGGGCGCCGAGGAGCGTCTTGGCTTGGCCCGTAGCGATAACGAGCGCATCCGCTGGCTCAAGTCGGAATCTTCGTTTCTCATGAGCCATGGGATAGCTCCGGTCGAGGCTGCTGGCGACGACTTGAAGCGCCGCTTGAGCGCTGGCGCGGGAGACGCCGTCCTTTAAGCGCGCCGTAGGATAGAGCCACGCGTAGTTCCGATCCTGCTCCAGCGGCCCGTGCGCGCCTTGGCCCAACTGCGCCACGGTTTGAGGGTAGAGACCGAGTGGAATCCAGAAGTCGGTCTCAAGGCCGCGCAGGGCTCCGCAAAAATGTGGCGGGGCAACGCCGACAACCAGGTAGCCTTTCCCGCCGAGACGTATTATCCTGCCAATGACATGCTTGTCGGCGCCGAATTTCCGTCTCCAAAGCGAATCCGAGATCACCACAACGGCGGATTGGTTCTCCTCTTTTGCGAAGCCTCTGCCGAACGGCGGCTCTGCTCCGACGACTGAGAAATAGTTCGTCGTGACGAGTTGTCCCCAAAGACGCTCGGGATTGTCGTCGGCGCTGAGCGATCGAGAAACCGCTGGATAACTAGCGGCCATGTCTTCAAAGGCCCCGACCTGCCGACGGTAGTCCTCGAAATCGGGGTACGAGAGGCGCGCTGCGCCGTTTGCCTGATGGAACGATGCCAGCCGGTCCGCGTCGCGCATGGGAAGGCTGCCCAGCAGCACGGCTTTCACGATGCTGAAAACGGTCGTGTTCGCTCCGATTCCCAATGCCAGCGAGAGGATCGCGGCTGCAGCGAAACCGGGGCTCCGGCCAAGAGCGCGGCCACAGTATCGTAGATCGCGCATCAGGTCCTCAAGCCAGGCGATCTGCCAGGCTGCCCGCGTTTCCTCAAGCGCGCGAGCTCCTGAGCCAAACTCCCGTCGAGCTTGATTCAGCGCCCGTTCCCGCGTCAGGCCGCTCCATTCGAGCTCGTCCGCCCGCGTCTCGATGTGAAACTGGACCTCCTGGTCGAGTTCCCGATCGAATTGCCCACGCCGAAACAGGTAGGCAAGCCGATTCACGACTTCGTGCTTCAGAGACATGTCTGCGCCTCTCTAGGCCGACCTCATGACCAATTGGATCGCTTTCACCAGTCTTTCGAACTCATCAGCCTCGGTCTCCAATTGCTTTCTACCGTCGGCCGTCAAGCGGTAGAACCGGGCTTTGCGATTGTTCTCCGAAATCCCCCACCCGGCCTTTAACCAGCCTTTCACAAGCATGCGGTTCAGAGCCGGGTAAAGCGAGCCCTCTTCGATTTGGAGCCCGTCTTTGGACACGGCCTTGATGCGCCGCGCAATGGCATACCCGTGGAGCGGTCCGGGGGTCAGCGTCCGGAGAATCATCATGTAAAGCGTCCCTGGCAATAACTCGGGAGGTTCGGATCGTTGCATTCTACTTCCCCTGTCGGGACTATGTATAGCATCGCACGCAGCCGAATGCAAGGCTCGAAACGGCAAAATGTCGCTAGTGGTCTGCGGCGCAGATGATACGCATTATGGCGCGCGCCGTAGAGCGGGCGTCTCGCCTGCCATGCCGGTATTCGTTCCGGCATTCCTGGTGGGGGAACCAGGGACCGAATTACACAATTCCATTGAGACCTTTCCGTCCGCATGGCCACGATGGCGGAGGCGATGCCCCCACCGACCTCCTGGGCCACGCCTATGTGCGCCGCTCTTCGATAGGGCGCGGCGCGACGCAGAAACCAGGAGCCTCCGCTCCTGGGCGAGTTGCTCGCTGACGCTTTCGCCCTCACTGGGGGGAAGCTGGGGGACTCCGGCGTCCATGGATGGGTGAATTCGGGTGAGGATGGGTAAAGATTTTAAAAAGCCTCGGCTTGGGCGCAGCGCGGCAACTGGCGCGTTCAGTAGGGAATTCGTTGAAAACGACGGACTTATTCTGGCTCCCCAGTCTGGACACGTTTCGAACTTTTGCGGCTCAGTTGGCCCTGTGATCGAACCCGCAGACGTCCATTGTTTTCAGAGCGATTCGAGCACACCGCCGACGCTTGTCCAGGGTGGGCGCCCAGTCTGGACACGTCTCGAACTCGCCAAGGGAGCCCAAGGTTACTTCCGGATGGCGCGTCATCCAGGAGTTGAGTGCCAGCGGCTCGCAAGCGAGCAGCTCCTTTTATCGCCTCTTGAGGCGGCCACTTACCGGCGATAGACTTCGCGCCAACCACCCGAAGGGATCAACGCACCGACGATCGCTCCGAGTACGCCCAGTCCTCCCGCGGCAATGCCAATCGCCCCGCCTCGGGAGATAGGAGAGATGCAATTGCTGCAACTGGTCGCCGCTCCGATACCGGCGCCAATGCCGGCGCCGGCCCCCAATCCGATCAAAGCATTTCGCACTCGGTGGCTTTTAGTGCGAAGCGACACGCGCGCGACTTCCGACCGCGCGAACCTTTCCTGGCCTTTGTCCGAGCCGATGGCGAGCGAGTCGTCCGTCGCAGACTGCATCTTCCCCTCAACCCTGCGTGAATTCAGGTTGAGGCGCACTTCCGTTCCTGCCGCCAGTGCCTTTACGTTGTTCCAGCCTTGCGCCGGCGATTGAGCCGGGGCCGTGAGAGCAAAGATGAGCAATACAGCCGTTGCCCGCAGAACATTGAGCATATTGCCACCAGTCTATATCAACTCGGTTCAAGCCGCCGTAGGCAAACTGGCCTTGCATTCGTGGAAAAGTTTCAGGACTGCCATTGCTATACTTCCTTCAGGCGCTTTTTGCAGTAGCGCGCCCAGTGAGGGTGTATTTAAATGTGGCGGCGATTGTCTATGCTCGCCCTCTGCGTGATGCCGGCGCTCTGGGCAGATGTGTGTGACGGTCTCCCGGCCGGTCCCCCCAAGGGGTCAGATTTAGTTGGGCGGAACGAGCCGCTATCTTTCAAGTTATCCGTAACACCCGGCGGACCAGCGTTCCGCATCACGGTTCGTCCCCTCTGGCAGATCAAGGCGGGTCGCGAGATTATCGACGAAGGTCGCGCAGGCGAGATTGAGGTGGCGCGCTGCAAAGACGGAAAGCAGCTTCAGGTGCTACCAATCGAGGCGGACCAACCAATTAGTTTTGGCTCAACTTTCCATGCGGATGATCTCAACTTCGACGGATATCTCGATTTCTCCGTCCTCACAGAGTATTCCGGCACCGGCGGGGATATTAGGTCGTACTGGGTCTATGATCCGAGTTCCGGGATCTTCGTCCAGAACGAGTTTACACGGGAATTGCGCTGTGGTTCGGCCGCTGTTGAACGGGTTGAGCATGATAACCCGTTTTCCCATGCGACTTCCCTGCCTTCCCAAGACGGCGGGGAGTGTCTGGTCGCAGCCTTCATCGACTTCGACCCGCAGAAGCACGAGATCGGCAGGCGCTACTTCGGCGGAGCCATGGGGGGCTGTCCAAATACGGGAGAAGGCAAAGGAGAACGTTACCGCGTCGTGAACAATCGCCTGATCCTCATTCACAGACAGGATTTTGAACAGATTGACCAAGAGGTATGCGTCGTGACGGTTTGGGACCTCGTCGGCGAGACCATGCGTGTTACCGAGGTACGGCGGTACGATCTTCAGGGACGACCAGTGAAATGACCGCCTCCGCAGAGCCCCGACCTCGCCACGCCTTTCGAAAAAACTTCCCAACGCCGCTTCGTGGCCCCGATCGACGCCCTTCTACCCGCTGCGCTCGCACTCGCTGGCGACGTGATCTTCAGTTGCTGAACATCTCCAACGAGCTGCGCCCGCCACGTGGTAAGGCGATGCTGTAACTTGTCAATAACGGCAGTAATTTCCTTTAACCTGCTCATTGGAAACACGTTGGCCGGATAGCTCCCGAATGGTCGGCCATCCGGAAGTTGGCACGCATAGTGGGCCGGAGCCGATTCGTTGGGGGACGCTGGTCGGATAAAGAGTTCGAATCCATGCCGGGGTCGCTGTCAAGTTGGGCCAATCCGGAAGAAACGTCTGAAATGCCCGTAATGAAATCAATCAGATAGCGTGAAGTCGAGAAGTTCGATTTGCCTCCCCAGGTAGGACTCGAACCCACAACCCTTCGGTCAATAGCCGAATGCTCTTGTTTCAAAGGGTGCCGGCGCCAGTTCCGCAAGTATCCCCCGAAATGCCGAGAATCGTTGCCATTACGCGATCATGTCTTCTTGGACAATTTGCTCCCGCCTCTTCACGCTCACGGGGCGCGGTCACGGGCGGTGGTACGGCGCCGGCGCGGACGGGCGGAAGCAATCCACGCGCCGCCAAGTGAGGCGGGCGGGCAGAGCGGCGAATTCGCGCTCCACTATGGCGCGCAGCGATTCCGGGTCGGCGAGTGCGCGCAGGTTCAATAGAATCTCGTGCGTGGCGGAGGGCGAAGCGTCGAGCGCACCTTCCACCATCGGGTCCTGGCCGTTGCCGGTGAGCGCGGCTTTCAGGTAGCCCGCGTCCGATTCCATAAACAGCTTCAGGTGCACGATGCGGATCTGCGGCTCCAGGCGGTCGAGCAGTGGCCCTATCAGCAAGGGAGCGGAGATGGGCGGCGTGGCGTGCGCGGTGACGCGGGCGTTGAGCCAGGCCAGCGCGGCCTCGGCTTCGGCGTAGCGCGTGTAGTCGATGTCCAGGGCCTTGGCGCCGGCCGGAACGGAGCCGGAGAGCAGGCGGTCGATCCAGGCTTGCACGCTTTCGCCTCCGTCGAAAAGGATGTCGGCCTCGGCCAGTTGATTCTGATGGAGAAAATCCAGATCGGGGTCGTCGAAGGTCCGCCGCGGGTGAAGGACCACGGTCAGCGGCGCGATGCGGAAGCGGTCCGCATGGTCGCGCAGGAGTGGGCGCAGGGTGGTGGCCACGATGTCGGTGCAACTGCCCACAGCCTCGGCGAAGATCACGTCGGGCTTAGATTCGAGCAGGCGGCCGGCGGCTTCCACGAGGTCGGGGAAGCGGCAGCAGAAGCAACCGCCGGTCACCTGATCGCAGGCCATGCCCGAGGCGCCGGCGTAGTGGGTGTCCACCAGGTCGTCGCCCTGGTCGTTGAATATGGCGGCCACTCGCAGGCCGCGCTGCTCGAAGAAGGCGCGCGGCCTGGAGAATAAGGGTGGTCTTGCCGGCCCCCAGGAAGCCTCCGACTACCGCGATGACGGGCTTCACAGAGCCAGCTCTTTGCCCTCGGCGACGGCGGCGTTGGGCGTGGATTTCTTACCGTTGACGGTGGCGGAGCGCACCGCGAGGGCCCCGTGATCCACGCGGAGGATGGCGCCGGCCTCGGTGACGCGGAAGGTTCCCCACCCTGTCGCGGTACTCCAGAAACAGCGGAAGCCCGGCGCGGCCTTGATGGTGACGGACTGCTCGCCGCCGTGATAGCGGAAGCCGCTGGCGGCCAGGAGCGTGCTCCAACTCGACATGGCGCGCGCGTAGTGGTGGCCGCACTCGGGCTCGTTCCACGGGTTGCGGCGCTCGCCATCATAACGCGCCCGCACATTGCGCACGGCTTCCACGCCTTCGCGCGTCATGCCGGCGAAGAGCAGGTGGGCGGCGGCCAGGTACTCCAGGCCGGTCCAGGATTCGGCGTAGTAGGGGAAGGGCACGTGCGGGCGCTCGGCCTTGCCGTAGTCGCAAACCATGAGGGCGGGCTCGTCGTTGAGCACGTAGGTGCGCTCCACGCTATCGTGGCCCACGAGCGTGCGCTTGTAGTTATAGCGCCAGATGGATTCGAGGGTTTTGAGGATGTGGGCCGGGGAAACCAGCGGGCCGAGGCCGGCCACCTCGGCCAGATACTGGCCAATCAACTGATCGAGCAGGCAGCCGCCGCCCACCTGGTATTCGGGAGCTTCGGTGTTGGCCGCGCCCATGTCGCCGGCCAGGTTGGGCGCGATCTTGTCCCTGGCGATCCCGCGGATTTTCTGGATGTAAAATTCGCCGTTGAACAGGTTGGCGTCGATCCACTGGCTGCCGCGCTCGAACAGGGCGCGGTACTCGGCCGCGCTCGAGGCGTCGCCGGCGGCGCGGGCCATCTCCTCGCCGGCGCGCAGCGCGCCTAGATAGAAGATGCCGCATTGCGGGTTGGGTCCGTAGAACTCCACGTCGTAGGTGTTGTGCTGCACGCCTTCGAGCACGCCGTCTTTGTCGGCGTCCCAGCCGCCCGGGACCCAGGCGAACTCGATGGCCTTCTTGATGCGCGGCCACATTTCGCGCAGCCAGGCCGTGTCGCCGGAAAGCAGCCAGTCCAGGTAGGCGTGCATGATCTGGCCCATTTGGCCATCGGCGGCGGCCCAGCCGGAGTTCTCGCCTTTGTGGGGAAGGCGCTCGCGAAAGCGAATTCCGCCGGCGGCGTCGAGCTGATAGCCGAAGGCGGAGCCGCGCAACGAGCGGGCGAAGCTGGGGAAGATGTGGGCAGTGGCCGTTTCGTAATTCCAGACGTGCGCGCAGTTTCCGTAGCAGCAGCCGGCCTGGTCGTTGGCCCCTTCGAAGCCGTGGAATTCGCCGTCGGAGGTGCGAAAGCAGACGGGGGTGACCAGGGTGGAGAGGTTGGCGCTGGCGGCATCCTTAATGGCGGCGGGGATGGTGGATTCGCGAATGGCGGCCGCAAATTGGCGGGTCTTTTTCTCGAGGGCTTCCAGGTGTTCGGCGGCGTACTCGGCGGCGGCCCAGGCGTCGGAGAAGCGCGTGGCGTAGTGGTTGCCGATGAGGGTATCTTCATCGCCGCGCGCGGCGGTCCAGCCGCAGCGCCGCGGGGTGCGGTTGGGGAAATGCCAGGCCAGAAGAAACGTGTAATCGGCGTGCGCGCCGGCGGCGATGGCGCGGCCGAGCGAGAGCGCGCCCACGGGTCCGGGGTTCGTCGACTCGGGACCGAGTTCGCCATCGGCCGAAAAGTCGTCCCAGAAAAACATGGGCGAGTTCCACCAGCGGCTGCGCTCCCATCCGCGAAGATGGGTGACGCGGGCGCCGGCGGGATCGAGCACGGAGAGCAGGAAGCTGCCTTTGAGCGGGTCGTTGGCGGGCAGTGCCGGGCTGGTCATGAGAAGGCCGGCCAGCCGCTCGGAAGTCTTGTAATCGTTGACGCGCGTGTCATTGGCCCGGGTGTGGCCGGTGGGATTCTCGATGGACCAGGCGATGGAGACCCTGACGGGCGCCGCGCCGGGGTTGGTGACGCGGTAGCGCAGTATGGCGACCGGAAGGCCGGATTCGTCGGGTTCATGGGGAATGAAGGGAGAAAAGGCATCGAGCGAGACTTTGACCGGCAGGGTGGAATCGGAGAAGTCGATGCGCGCCAGCGGGAATTCGCCGGTAAAGACGGCCGAGGCGAGGCGCGTGAGGCCCGGCGCGTTATTTGCGCCCAGCCCGCTGGAGCCTTCGAAGGGCGGCTGGATGCGCGATTCCAGCACGCGGGCGACCGGCTTGCCCTTGCCGGCCTGCGCCCAGATGGCGGGGAAGGCGTAGGAGGGCGCGTTGCCTTTATCGGGACGGTTGAAGATCTCCCAATCGCGAAGCTGCCCACGCCCTCCAAGGCTGATGGACCCGGCGCAGACGCCGCCCAGCGGGAAGGCGATGGCCGTGAGGCGCCGCCCCGAGAAGACCCGGGGGAACCCGATTTCGGGGGCGGCCGGCGATGTTGGCGCAACCGCGGCCGGGGCTGGGGGCGGCGCGGCGGCCTGGGCGGCGGCGCTGGCAAAGGTCACTTGTTTGAGGAAGGTGCGACGCTTGGTGGACATCAGGTATAGAGTAGTCCCGAGCGGGGCGCGCGGAAAGGGTCTCGCTTTTCTTGCCCGGCTTGGCGCCGGCCACTCACCGCGCCAGGGTAATCGTCCGCCCCGTCCGCGCCGATTCGCGCGCCGCGTCGAGGATCTCGACCACCACCACGTTGTTCTCGAGCGACGACAAGCCGGATGGTTTGAACTTACCGCGGGCCACCCCGATCAGATACGAGATGGAATCGGCTTCCCGCGGCTCCAAGTCCGGTAGCGCGCGCGTCTGCTCGGCGCGCGCGCCCGGCAGGCGCACCCGCAGGCTGTCGCCTCCGGTGGCGATGGCGTAGCCCTTTGCGCCGTAGACTTCGAAATCCTTGCGGCCCACCGGCCAGTTCCACGAGGCCTGAATGATGCCCTGCGCTTGGGGGTATTCCAGCACCACGGTGGCTTCGTCATCGACGTGCGCGTAGATGTCGGGTTTGTCGGTCTGAGTCAGAGCCGTCACCTTCAGCGGCCGTTGATTATCCATCATCCATGTGATGAGGTTGGCGCCGTAGCAGCCGAAATCGAAGAGTGCGCCGGCGCCGTTCTTCACGGGATCGCTCAGCCAGGCGAAGAACTCCGGCTCGACGCCGATCTCCTTGGGACCCTGGTGCCCATCCATCGCCACCATTTTGCGGATCTCGCCCGCGGCCTTTTGTTCGTGCAGAAGGGTCCACATCTCGCCGTGGCTGCGGTACCAGGTGGTCTCGTAGTTGACCATGACCGGCGTGTTGTAGCGCTGGGATGCCTGCAGGATGGCGCGCGCCTGCTGCATGTCCACGGCCAGCGGTTTTTCCATCATCACGGGTATGTGGCGCGGGGCGCAGGCCTCCACCACCCTGGCGTGCGAGTATGTATCCGTGAACGTCGCGACGGCTTCAGGCTTCCCCGTGTCGAGCATTTTGTCGAGATCGGTGTACATCCGATCGGCGGCGAAGTGGTTCGCCCTGGCGTATTTTGCCAGCAGCTCGGCGTCCGGATCCCAGACCGCGACGATGACCACATCGGCCGCGCGGCGCTGCGCGCCGCTCAGAAACCCGGAAACGTGGCCGTGGTTCAGCCCTGCGATGGCCACGCGCAGCGGCTTGACCTCGGGCGACTGCGCGCCGACGGATGTGGCGGCCATCGCGGAAGCGACCAGTGCGAAAGACAATCGGCGAGTCATGGCGGTGTTTGCCTCGTCTAGTGACTGCCGGGAGGCACGGTCGACTCCACGGACACATCCGAGAACACCACCGTTTCCGATTTGTCCGCGTTGTGCGCGCAGACTAGCAGCCCCACCAATACCGGATTCCGAAGGGTTACCTCGGTGCGCGCGACTTCTTTCAATTCCGCGCCCTCCTTGGCGAGCGACACGGTGATCCCGACGCCGCTCCGTACCAGCCTCAGCTTGAACTTCCCCGGCCCGTCGAACGGCAGATCGAAGGTGTTCGTATTCTCTCCCTTGGCGCTGCGCCATTGAAGCCCAGGCATGCCGCTGCCGTGGATCAGAAAATCTCCATAGGCCGAATCGGTGTCCAGCGACTGGCGGACCATGATCCCGGCCTTGCGGTGCTCTTCTCCCTGACCGAGGAATTGCATCGTCGCCGTGACCGTAAAGTTGCCCGGCATCTCTCGCCAGACATATTGGAACTGATCCTCTTTGGCCCAGATATTGGCGCCGGAGCCGGTGATGCGGTACTCCCCTTTTGCGGCGTCAAACTGCGCGGAGCCCTTCCGTGAAGGACCGCCGACGTCGCCGGAATTGGTGAAGGCCCCCAGGTTTCCGCTCTGGGCGAAAGCCGGAGCCGCCAGCAGACAGCCAAGCAATAGCTTACATAAGGTAGACATTCTGCGTTTCATCGCGTGGGTTCCTCGGCCATCATTAAGTCGGCGCTATTTGCCTTTCGCGCCCGCGAGACTCGGTTGTTCCACCGAGACATTCGAAAACTGCACGGTGTTCGACGCGGTCTGCGTATGCGAAGCCACGCCCAGCCCGACCAGCACCGGGCTTCCCAACTGGTTCTGGGTGGTTCCCCGCTCCCTCAACGGCCCGTTGTCCTTGGCGACCCACACGGTGATCGCGGCGCCCTTCCGGAGCAGCTTCAGCGTGAACGTCCCCGGACCTTCTATCGGCAAATCGACCGTGTTGACACTGCCGCCCTTGGCGCTGCGGAACTGAACCCCAGGCATGCCGTTGCCGTGGATCACCAGGTGGATAAATGGCGAATCGGTATCGAGAGACTGGCGGAGCATGATTGATGCCTTGCGATGGTCGTTTCCGTCAGTGAGGAATTTGGCCGTCGCGGTAACCGTAAAATCGCCGGACATTTGCCGCCAGACATAGTGGAATTGATCCGCCTTGCCCCAGATATCCGAGCCGGAGCCGGTGATCCGATACTGGCCGCTGGAAGCGTCAAACTCGGCCGACCCTTTGATCGGAGGAGCGCCCACGTCGTCGGAATAGGTGAATGCGCCCAGCGTTCCGCTCTGGGCGAACACCGGCGCGGCCAAGACGCAAACCAGCAGCAGTTCTCGCATGTAAGGATTGTACCCCCAAATTCCGGCCGTTTGGCCGCCTGCTCGCGACGATTCCCGTAGAGCGGGCCTCCGGCCTGCCACGCCGGCGTCTCCGCCGCCGTTCTTCCGGTCGATGCGTTGCGCGGCGCGGCGGGAATCTGTACTCTGCTTCACCCGGCCATGGCGGTATACAGCCTCGACAGGATGATCCGGATTTCGGACGCGACGTCAATCGGTACAGGAGGGGAAAACCCAAGATGAAACTTAGAATTC
This sequence comes from Terriglobia bacterium, assembly GCA_963767595.1. Lineage (GTDB taxonomy): Bacteria > Acidobacteriota > Terriglobia > Bryobacterales > Bryobacteraceae > BOG-224. The sequence continues at coordinate 212,478 of CAVYEK010000010.1, read as the reverse complement.
TTCTACTATGTGGTTGCATGTCCGTCGCGATGTCCGCGGCCGCTGCTTCGGCAGCCGTCCCGGCGGCGCAAGCATGTGTGACCGGGACGCCGACTGCCGCGTCGAACACGTGGGACTTCAAGGGCGAAGCCAACACCATCTTCGAGGATGTTCAAGCCGAAGTCCGGCAGGCCAGGGACCATGCCCAAAAGCTGGAGAGTTACACCCGCGATCCCGGCGTGAGCTGGCAACTCCAGGCAGACCTGTTGCTCGATTTGAAGGGTGAGATCAACGACATCGGGTCCAGGCTTTGCCGCCTGGAAGCCATACGCCGCGTGGTGGATCCCTGGCAGCAGCGCGTGATCGATCAAATCGTGACCACCGCCCGCCTGATGGCCGACAACGCGCAAAACGCCATCGTGTTCGGCGACGCCCACCGTCTGGAGCTGTGGCTCCCCACGTATCAGGCGTACCTGAACAACCTCCGGCACGAAGCGGCGAGCCTGACGCGTTCCGTCGATAAGGCCGTGGAGTTCGCTGGCGTCTCGAAAGAGTACCAGGATTTGAGGAGCAGCCTGGAGCCGAAGGGTTCCTCGTAAACCCTCGCCGATCCAGATCACCGGATAAGTCCGGCCGTGGGCAAGGGCCTCACGAGATGATGCCCTTGCGCACGGCGTAAAGGATAAGCTCCGGAACGCTGTGGATATCGAGCTTCTGCAGGATGTGGGCGCGGTGAGTTTCGACGGTGGTGGGGCTGATATTCAAGAGGTTCGCGACTTCCTTGTTGGAACGTCCTTCGGCAACCATCTGCAGGATCTCGCGCTCGCGATCCGAGAGCAGGTCGTAACGGTCTTCCAGACCGCGCTGCTGTAACCGGCTAATGTAGTCCTCCTGGAGGATCCGGGCGATCCTACGGGTGAGGAAGGAGCGCCCTTGAGACGCCGCCCGAATCGCCTGGACCACTTCGCCGCGCATGGAATCCTTGAGAAGGTATCCCTTGGCGCCGGCCTTGAGGGAGCCGAGCACGTAACTCTCGTCCTGATGCATGCTCAGGATCACGACGCCGACCCGCGAGTTCGCCGCCAGGATGCGCCGGGTAGCCTCCATGCCGTTCATGTTGGGCATGGCCAGGTCCATCACCACGACGTCGGGCGCTTCCGTCTGCGCCAGGCGGACGCTCTCCCGCCCGTCGGCGGCTTCCGCCACCACGGTCATGTCGGACTCGCGCTCCAGCAAGACCCGCAGGCCGTCGCGGACCACGGTATGGTCGTCAGCCAACAAGATGCGAATTGGCGTCATATGGGAGCGCCACCTTTTCCTGCTTTAAGTGTAGCTCCGCCCTTGGCCGGGCAAAAATCCTGTCCCGACAGGATTTCGCTCGCACCCGACGAGTGGCCTCATAGTAAGTGGGAAAGAAAATCGACGTGAATTACGCTCAACAACGGACCCCGACCAGCGTCTCACGGATCGATGTGGCTGGTGGCGACTGAAAGGAGCGAGAGATGCGTCTCTCCGCAAAAGGACTAGCGCTGACATTCGGGATCTTGGGGGGCGGGGCTATGCTCTGCGTCGGAATCGCTAACATGGCTGCCCCAGGCTACGGAGTCGGCTTTCTGAAGACGATGACTTCTGTCTATCCCGGGTATCACGCGTCAGGCGATGTTCTCGATCTGCTCGTCGGCGCCGGCTACGGAATCGCGGACGGAGGGATTGCGGGCCTGTTGACAGGCTGGCTCTACAACCATCTGACCGAAGTGGTCGAGGGCGGGCTATAGACCCGCAGGCTCGCTCGTCTCACTCGCCTTCGCGTGCAGACGTGTTGCATCCGACGGGTGATCGGTGTGCCCACGCAGCCTCGATCAACGGCTCGAGCCGACGTCGATCAGCCAACAGTATGCGAATTGGCTTCACGCCTGTTCCTCTGGTCCAGTTCGGCCACCGGCAGCGCCGCTTGCACCAGTGTTCCCCGGCCCGGCTCGGAACTGATCTTGAGGCGCCCGCCCAGGCGGCGCACCCGCTCCTCCATGCCCAGCAGGCCAAGGCCGCGCAGGAAACGCGTTTCGAAACCCGCGCCATTATCCTGCACGGTCACGTTCACCTGCTGGCGCCCCCTTCGAACCGCCACTTCCACAGTGCGAGCATTGGCATGGCGCACGGCGTTGTTCACCGCCTCCTGCACCAGCCGGTAGATGCACGTGCGGTGCTCGTCCGGCAGGCTGTCGATGGCATCTTCGGCCGAGACCACCACGTTCAGTCCCGCGCGCTTGCTGGTTTCACGGGCGTACCAGTTCAAGGCCGGCGCCAGACCCAGGTCATCGAGCATCGATGGCCGAAGCAGGAGCGCGAGATCCCGCACCTGGTTGACCGTCTTTTCCGCCAGCCCCTTGATCGAATCCAGGCGCTCGTGGACTTCGGCCGGCTGGTCCGCGCATTCGGCGCCCTCCGTCTCCATCAGGATGGCCGACAGAGACTGCCCGATTTCGTCGTGAAGCTCCCGCGCCAGGGCGCGGCGCTCGCTTTCCTGCGCGCGCAGGAGCAGCGTAGACAGTTCCTGCAAGTCGGCCCGGCGCACGTCGAGTTCCCGCTCGAGCCTAAGCGTGAAACCGATCGTCAGCAGCGCCAGGATCAGACCACCCACGAGAGTACCCGCGAATGTCAGGATGAGGGATCGCCGCAGGCTTTCCGCCGAGGATTCCGACCGAGCCTCCGAGCGAGTCAGCCCCCGTTCGTTCACCGCGGCGATGCGGTCCGCGATCTGAAGCATGGCGGTGCGCCGAGGAACCAGTTCGTTGTAGAAAAAGGAGAAACGCAGGCGGCTGCGTTCCCGCGGCGACCATCCTACGGTGGCATGGAGCACCCGCCAGTAGGCGTCGATCTCGTTGCGCAAAGCAAGAAATGGCTCCCGCTCCTCGGGCTCCAGTCCGCGCCCATAGGCATCCAGGGCGTTGCGGGTGTCGCGATCTAACGTGGCCATGTGCGCAGCTTCGGCCTTGGCAGCGCCGGGGTCCGGCGAGAGCAGGAAGTCGCGCACGTAGGTACCCGATAAGTAAATCTGGGCGCGAATCTGATCGAGAGCGCCGAGCCGCCCCAGAAACGCCTTCCGCGACTGGAGCTCGGCGTTGCGAACCCGCTCGAAAGCCGCCAGCGTGCCTACGGCGGCTGCCACGATACAGATCAGCAGTCCGCCAAAGCCGAGAGACAGAATCAGCCACGAAGGCTTACGGCGCTTGTCGCCCGAACCGGCTACCGGACTGTCTGAGTTGGAAAGCAAAATGGGAACTCGACCTCTTCCAGCTTTGAGTGTAATTCAGCACCGACCGGCGAAAAATCCTGTGTGGACAGGATTTCGCCGCGCGCGATAAACGGGTTCAATCGTAAATAGGGAGAGGATCCATATGAATCACGGTCAAAAACGAACCCTGGTTGCGCTGGCCGCTGTCAGTTTGCTTACGGCGGCCTGCGCCAAGAAGGTCGCGGTTGCCCCGCCGGCTCCGCCGGCGCCACTGGCCGCCACGCCCGTCGCGGCTGCCCCGAGGCCGGCTTCACCGCCGCCGGCGCGCGTCGCCACCACCGGGAGTCCCGCGCCCGCCGCGCCGGCGCCCCGATATCCAAGTGCGGTCACCCGCGCGCGGATCGATGAGCTTCTGGCCAGAATCGAAGACGCCTACTTCGACTACGACAGGGCCTCGCTTCGCCCCGATGCCATGAAAGCCCTGGAGGCCGATTCGACCGAACTGCGGGACATCCTGAAAGACTTTCCGGACTACAAGCTGACCATCGAGGGCCACTGCGATGAACGAGGCTCCGCGGAGTACAACATCGCGCTCGGCGAGAAGCGCGCCGAAACCGCCAAGGATTACCTGGTCCAGGTCGGCATTCCCTCGGCTCAGCTCAACCTGGTCAGCTACGGCAAGGAACGCCCGGTTTGCGAGGAACACGACGAAGCCTGTTGGCAGCGGAACCGCCGCATCCACATCGTGGCCATGGCGCAGCCTCAGTAGCGTCGAAGTACCGGATGCGGGTGTCAGCGACCGACAGTTCCTGGCGGTTAAAACTGCCTGCGGGCTCTACTGGGCGATTCGCGCCAGGACCAAGGCCAAGGGACTATCCGCGGCTGGCGGGGAGGCGCAGTCTTTCCGGCGAGCCTGCCACAGCCGTTCGGCGAGATCCAGATTCGACTCGGATGCCTCGCTTTGGCGGGCCGCGCCGACACGAGCCTTCAGCGCCTTCGCGGCTTCGCCGAGCAATCCCTGCAATTCCGGCGGCGGATTCGGACCGGCGCATTGACCGGCCTCGCCCAGCGTGAGTTCGACCAGCTTGAGGCTCCGGCGGAAGTATTCCGCCTGGCTGAGACCTCGCAAGGCGGGGTCAAGCATGAGCAACTCGTTGCAGCGATCCAGGCTTTGCCGGACGGCTTGGTCACCGGGCGCCAACCGCAGCGCAGTCTGGAAACTCCGCTGCGCCGCGCGATAGTTGCTCTGCGCGAATTCCGCCTCGCCGAGGCCGGCATAGGCATCCGTGCTCGCCGGGAAATTCCGCAGAATCCCACGAAACACCACAGAGGCCCGCGCCGGAGACCCCGCCAGGAGGAACAACCGGCCCAGCCGTATCCGGACTTTCAAATCGCGCGAAGCTTGATCCTGAATGGGGAGCAACTCGGCGAGCAGCTCTTCCTTGGAGTTCCGCTGCGCCAGCAGATCGATCAGTTCGAACCTCGCGCGGAGCTGGTTCGCCGCCGGGTCCTCGTTCCATTGGCCGTAGATCGCGCGGTGAAAATACGAGATTGCCTCCGCGAACCGGCCCTCTTTCGCCAGGACCCGGCCCATGATCAAACTGGCCAGCCCGTCGGTGGAGTCGCTCTGCAACAATTCCTCCAGAGTCGATTCGGCGTCCGGGGTCATCCCAGCCGCCAACTGTGCCTGCGCGAGGGTTCGCATATAGTCGCGGTTGCCGCGCTCAATCGAGATCGCGCCCTTGATCCGTTCGATGGCTTCCGCATTCTCTCCGCGCAGCATCGAATCCCTCCCCTGCCGGAACAGACGCGCCGCCTCGACATGGCTCTCCGCCCGCTCCATCCTGGCGAGGAACATATCAACCCCGAAGATCACCGCGATCGCGAGGAAGACCAGGCTTATGGTCCCCAAGAAAGACCGTGCTGGGGATGGCGTGGCCATTACTCGCTCCGCTCCGGATCGCCGCCCCGTCTTGCCACGCCGTAAGCGTCCAACACGTCGCTCAGGGCGACGATCCCCATCAACTGTCGCAGGTTCGCGCGGCTGACGACGGGAAGGACGTGCAGTCCGCTGGCTCCCATTCGTTGGAGCGCCAGGCTCAGGCTGTGGTCGAGATGAACGTGCGGAAACTCCTCGGCCGTGGGATGGCCGGTCGGGGGACGGTAGCCGAGAATCTCCGCGATTCTCTTATTCGACCCTCCGCCGGCCGCGGCCCGTTCGAGTTCGCTCGTCCGGATCATTCCCCATAGCCCCTCGGCGCCGGCCACGGGCCAGGCGTCGAACCCGCCGTCTTCCACTTGATGGAGCGCCGTTGCAATTCGCAAGTCCGGCGATAGAACGGCCTGTGCCGGACGCATTGCCTGGCGCACCTGAATCCGCTCGGCTTCCGCGCGGGAATGCTGGGTAGGCAAGTGTACGCCGTCCTGATGAGCCAGCGCTTCGTAGATCGGCTCTTTCTGGAGCTTAAGCGAAATGAAATACGCGATCATGTTGGATATCATCAACGGAACGATGATCGAATAATCGCGCGTCATCTCGAAAATCATGATCACCGACGTCATCGGCGTACGCACGATTCCGGCGAACGCGGTTCCCATCCCCACCAGCGCATACGCGCCGGGGCCGGCCGTGTATGCGGGAAACAGCGCATGGGCGACGCCTCCGACGGCCGCGCCCATCATCGCGCCGATGAACAGACTTGGACCAAAAATGCCGCCCGCGTTGCCGGTCCCATAGCAAACCGCGGTCGCCACGATCTTGAGTACGGCGAGCAGCACCACGAGTTTCAGGACAATGTCGCCGTTCAGTACCTTTTCCACGTGGTTGTAGCCGACCCCTAGTACTTCCGGCACAAAGTAACCCATGAGCCCGACCGCCAGGCCGCCTACTACCGGCTGAAACCAAACCGTCCATTTCGGCAGGCGCAGGAAGCGGGCGCGGATGGCCAGCAGAAGCTTGACAAAGCAAACCGATCCGAGGCCGCCAACCATGCCGAGCACGGCGTAAACGCCGAATTCCACGGGATGTACCAGCCGGTAGCCGGCGACATGGAAGAGAGGCTCGTCACCCAGCACCAGGTGCAGGACCATCCAGGAGGTGGCCGAACTCAGCACGACGGAGCCCAGCACCTCGGCGTGCAGATCGCCCATGATCTCTTCGAGCGTGAACAAAACCGCCGCGATGGGCGTGTTGAACGCCGCCGCCAGCGCCGCTGCGCAGGCCGCCGGCACGAGCGCCTTCACCTGTTTCGTATCGAGTCCCAGGCTCCGCGCGACAACCGAGGCGATTCCCGCGCCGACCTGCACCGACGGCCCTTCGCGCCCGAGGGCGATTCCGCTGGCCAACGAAGCCGAGCAGCAGAAGAATTTCCCGAACACCGTTCGAAATCGAATTCGCCCATCGTTGATGAAAAGCGCGTACTTGGTTTGCGGGATTCCGCTGCCGCGCGCAAACGGAAAATAGCGCCATAGCAGGTAGCCTGTACTGAGCGAGCCGAGCGTGGGGACCAGAATCCGCCGCCAGCCAGCTCCGCCCGCCGGATACATGCGGGCCGCGAGCCGTCCGGTCAGCAGGATGAACGCCACGACGACCAGGCTGACCAAAGCGCCGATCACCACGCTGAGGACAAGCGCTAGCTGATGTTCGCTTTGTCGAAGTCTCTCGAGGCTCCCGCCGAGCCTGGCAATCCAAGGCGGCCACCGCTTGTTATCCATCGTTTTGCGAATCCACTGAGGCCTTTCCAAACCCGAAATCCATTATCGCCCATGCCCGGATCGGAACCCGCGGGCCGCTGCAAAAGAGCCCACGGAACTGAAGACCGCCGGCTCGCGAGTTCACGCCGCAATGCGCCGGGCGGCCTCCATGCCGTTCCGGTTGGGCATGGCCGCTCGTGTTCGCCCAATCCAACCCGCGGCGGCGTCCGTCGTAGAATGGACATAACCCTATGCGTTCCACGAGCGTTTTCCGCGCCAGGTTCCTGGCTTTCGCGCTGCTGTTGCCTTTCATCGCGCCGCTTTCCGCGCAGCCCGCTCCGGCGGGCGAAATCGAGCAGGGTCTCCGCAAGCTGAATGAGCTAGGCACGGTGCTCATGATCGGGGCCCACCCCGACGACGAGCGCACCAACGTGCTGGCGTACTTCGCGCGCGGCCGCCACATGCGGGCGGCGTATCTGGCATCGACGCGGGGCGAGGGCGGCCAGAACTACATCGGCCCGGAGCAGGGCCAGGCGCTGGGATTGATACGCACCCAGGAACTGCTGGACGCCCGGCGCGTGGATGGCGCCGAACAGTTCTTCACCCGGGCCATCGACTTCGGCTTTACCAAGACCGCCGACGAAACCATGAAAAAATGGGGCCACGACCGCATTTTGGCCGACATGGTATGGGTGATCCGGCGCTACCGGCCGGACATCATCGTGCCGTGTCACAGCGGTACGCCCAGCGACGGCCACGGGCAGCACCAGGCCACCGGAATCCTGGCGCGCGAGGCTTTCGAAGCCGCCGGCGATCCCACCAAATTCCCGGAGCAGTTGCGCTACGTCGAGCCGTGGCGCCCGGCTAAGCTGGTCGGCTCCGGCGGCGGGCGCGGCGGACCGGCGCAGGCGACCCAGATCAATACCAGCGGCTACGATCCGCTCTCGGGCTATTCCTTCGATCAGCTCGCCTCCATGAGCCGCGGCATGCATCGCAGCCAGGGGTTCGGGGCCTTCGGAATAGCCGGCGGCCCAGGCCGCGGAGGAGTGGCAGCCGCGGCGGATCCGGTGGGACAGGATGTGTTCGATGGGATCGATCACACCTGGAACCGTCTGCCCGGCGGGGCGGCGGTGGGCGCGCTGGTGGCGCAGGCCATCCGCGAGTACGACGTGGAACATCCCGAAAAGCTGGTTCCCACGCTGGCCAAGGCTCGTCCTCTGGTGGCGGCCATGGCCGATCCGCTGGCTAAGGTCAAACTCGCCGAACTGGACGAGCTCATCGCCAAATGCGCGGCTATCTGGGCCGATGCCCAGGCCAGGCAGGGCGAGGCCACCCCCGGCGCGCGGGTTCCGGTGAGCCTGACGGTGCTGGCGCGGCTGCCCGTCCCGGTGACCGTGCAATCCATACGCGCGGAAGGCTTGTGGAACCAGACCCTGACGCTTCCGCAGGCGCGGCCCAACGGCGTATCGGGCGACGTGGAACTCGAAGTGCCGGCCGCGCAGCCCGCTTCCCAGCCCTACTGGCTGGCCAAGCCGCCTTCGGGCGATGTTTATACGGTGGACGACCAGATGCTGGTGGGCCTGGCCGATTCCCCCGTCGAGCAGATCCGCATCCAGCTCACCGTGGGCGGAGTGGGGATCGAATTGGTGCGGCCCGTGATCTACCGCTACAACGACCGCCTGGATGGCGAAAAGGCGCGGCCGCTGACGGTGACGCCGGCGGTGAGCGTGAATTTACCGTTGGCCCCCGATCTTTCCCCCAATGTGGCGCTCTTCCCCACCGCGGCGGCGCGCCGGTTGCAGGTTGTGGTGAAGGCCAACACGGCCAATGCCGAGGGGGCCCTGCGGCTGGAGCTGCCGGCCGGCTGGAAGGCCGAGCCACCCTCGCAGCCCTTCCGCCTTTCCGCCATGGGAGACCAGCAGGAGCTGGTCTTCCAGGTGACGCCGCCCGCCGCCGAGGCGAACGGCGCGCTGCGCGCCATCGCCACCGTGGGGGGCCGGGATATCGAAGCCGGCATGGCGTCCATCGCCTATGCCCACATCCCCACCCAGACCGTGTTTCCGCCATCGGATGTGAAACTGGTGCGCAGCGACATCGCGGTGACCGCGCGGCGCATCGGGTATGTCATGGGCGCGGGCGACGAAGTGCCCGACGCCTTGCGCCAGCTTGGGGTGGAAGTGACCTTGCTGGGCGAAGACGACCTGCGCCGGGGCGACCTTTCGCGGTTCGACGCCATTGTGGCCGGCGTGCGCGCCTACAACGTGCGCGCGGACTTGCGCGCCTATCAGCAGCGCCTGCTCGATTACGTCAACAACGGCGGCACGTACGTGGTGCAGTACATGAGCGCGGGAGCCCAGAATGTGGGGCCCTACCCCATAACCATCGCGGGCGGCAACGGCTACCGGGTGACGGTGGAAGAAGCGCCGGTGGCGTTCCCCCACCCCGACAGCCCGTTGCTTCAGAAGCCCAACAAGATCGGGCCGCGCGACTTTGAAGGCTGGGTGCAGGAGCGCGCCCTGCTGATCCCCACCCAGTGGGATCCGCGCTACGAAACGGTGCTCTCCTGCGGCGACCCCGGCGAGAAACCCCTCGAAGGCGGTGAATTGTGGACACGCTACGGCAAAGGCGTCTACGTCTTCACGTCCTACGTGTGGTTCCGTCAACTGCCCGCGGGAGTGCCCGGCGCCTACCGGCTGTTCGCCAACCTGCTCAGCGCGAAGTAGCCCGGCTGGCTCCCATCAGTTCTTCGGCCCGGCGACAGGGTACCCCTGCCACAGGTATTCCAGCGCTTCGGGCAGGGTTTGTCTTTTCACCGCGCCGTCGGTGTGCCCGGCGTTGCGCGCAAATACGAACTGGTAATGATAGCCCTTGGCGGTCAGTACTTTGGCCATGTTCTCATTGGCGACCACCCAGTCGTGCAGGTTGTCGTTGGCGCCGAAATTGTCCCGGTCGCCGACTTCCAACCAGAGGCGCAGCGGCTTGGCCGGGCTGTTGGGGATGAGGTGTTCATGGAACTCCCATGCGCCGTGGGGAGTCTCGGGGTTCGGCGGCGTTTGCTGGTTCACATAGGTGCCCGAGTAGGTGAGAACGCGGTGGTATAGCTCGGGGTGATACCACGCCATCGCCAAGGCGCAGGAGCCGCCGGAGCTGCCACCCATGGTCGCCCGGCCGTCGGGATCCTTGGTCAGTTTCACGTTGTATTGCTTCTCGACGAGGGGCAGCACCTCTTTCTCGACGAACTCCGCGTACAGACCCGACATGGTGTCGTATTCCAAGCCGCGTTCGCTCCCCGGGCCGTCGCCGCCGCCATTGGCTATGGCAATGGCAATCATCACGGGGACCCGGCGCTGGGCGATCAGATTGTCGAGGGCCGTGAACGGAGTCCGGTCGCCGTCCGCCGTCACGATGAACGGCGCGGCCGTGCCGGGTACGTATTGTTTGGGAACGTACACAGCCACCCGGCGCGTGTAGGGAGCGGGGTGGCTGGCGACTGGCATCCTGGTTCCGGGCGGGGCGGCATTGCCAGCCGGGTTGGCGTCGCGCGCGATGCCGGGATAGAACTTGCTGTCGGCCGATTCCATGGTGAAGTTGAAGACGGTTCCCTGGGGCACGCCTTCCTGCGCGGTCATCTCCGGCGCCGGGGTGTGGGTGGGGCCGAGGATGAAGTTTCCGTCGGACGTCGCCGGAGCGTTGCCGCCGTCGGGTAACTCTTTGGCCGTGACATAGCCGGGAGTGTTGGGATCGCGGGTCGGCGCCGGCGGGCGCGCGGGGCGTGGGGCCGCGGCCGGAGCTTGGGCCGGAGCTTGGCCCGGAGCTTGGGCCATGGCCGGATCCAAGCCAGTCATCAGGCTGATCAGAAACGCGATGCTGAGAAGACGAAACATGAGGGACTCCTTTCTCTCCGAGTGATCTCAATTCCCGCCGCGACGGAGACATGTCCGCCTTGCTTTGTCCTTGGTTAGGCGCTACCCAGTCGCGCTACAGCAGCTCGCGGAAACCGCTACCAATCTTACCTCATCAGGCGATACGGCATCTTCGGCGCTATGCGAGTTAGTACACTACCACCGGCCCGGCGGGCGGAGGAATGTTCGCGTAAGCCCGATATCGGTGGTTTTGCAAAGGGAAACTGGAGTATTGTGGTGGCATGGCTCGCCTGTCTAACGCACGGTTGTTCCGCGGCCGCCATGTACCCGGCGCCCCTCGAAATCCCCGCTGCCAGGGCCAGGCCCCGGTTGGCGCTCAGAAAGATCTCCGAACTCTATGAAAGTTTCCATCATCGGTACCGGCTATGTCGGCCTCACCACCGGGGTCTGCCTCGGATTCCTCGGACACGAGGTCACTTGCCTGGATTCGGATGAGGCTAAGATCGACGCCCTGCGCTCCGGGCGTACGCCGATCTACGAGCCCTGGCTTGAGGAGTTGCTCGCCTTGGCGCGGCCGAACCTCTCTTTCAGCGCCAGCTACGCCGAGTCAATCCCCAAGGCCGAGGTGATCTTCATAGCCGTCGGCACTCCGCCCCTCGCCAATGGCAGCTCGGACCTTTCTTACCTCAGATCGGCGGCTCAGAGCGTTGGGGAGCACCTCAGCGGCGCGTTCACGGTCATCGTGAACAAGTCCACCGTGCCCATCGGCAGCGGTAACTGGGTAGAGTCCATCCTTCGGGAATCCTACCAGCAGCATCACAGCCACGAACCCGACGGCCATTTCGCGGTGGCCTCCAACCCCGAGTTCCTACGGGAGGGATCGGCCCTCAACGACAGCCTCTATCCCGATCGCGTAGTCATCGGCGCCGACGAGCCCCGCGCCCTCGAACTTCTCTACACCCTTTACCGCCCGATTCTGGATCAGAACTTCCCGGCGCCGACCTTCCTGCCGCGGCCGGACGGTTTAGGCGCAGTGCCGCTGATCTCCACCCATCTGGCCTCCGCCGAGCTAATCAAATACGCCGCCAACGCCTTCCTCGCGCTGAAGATCAGTTACATCAATGAAATCGGCCGGCTGGCGGAGAGAGTCGGCGCCGATATCACCCAGGTAGCCAACGGGATCGGCCTGGATGCGCGCATCGGCACGCGGTTCCTCCAGCCCGGTATTGGCTGGGGAGGCTCCTGCTTCGGGAAAGACACTTCGGCGCTCATCTCCACGGCCGCCGAATATGGGCTCGCCATGCCCATCGTTCAGGCCGCCCGCGAAATCAACCACTGCCAGCGCGTGCGGGTCATCGAAAAACTGCTGGCCGAGCTGAAGATCCTCAAGGGGCGCACCATCGGCCTGCTGGGGCTGGCCTTCAAACCCCACACCGACGACCTGCGCGAAGCGCCGGCCATCGAAATCGCCCGGCAGCTCACCGAACGCGGCGCCAAGGTCAAAGCGCACGATCCCGTGGCCCTCGCACGCGCCCGCCGCGAATATGGGGACTCCGGAATTACGTTCTGCGAGGAAGCCGTGGAGCTGGCCAAAGGCGCCGACGCCCTGGTCCTGGTCACCGAGTGGCCGCAGTACCGCGATTTGCCTTGGGAAGACATTCTGCGGGACATGCGCCACCCCCTGGTCCTGGACGGCCGCCACTTTCTCGACCGCGTACGGCTCACGCGCGCCGGTTTCCACTATGTCGGCATCGTGAGCTGAGCCGCGGCTATGGCCGGCGTCACTTACGGCCCTTTCCAGGGCCAGCCTCCCCACGGGTCAGCGCCATGATCCGGTCCGTGCTCATCCGGACGTCCGCCGTGCCGCGGAGAGCATCGAGCGCTAGGCGTCCTCTGACGCTTTCCCCGGCCTCGCGCCCAGCCTTGCGAATTCGGGCGTGATCTCCGGCCAACTCGAATGCGACCTTGGTATGCGGCAACAGACCCAGCCGGTTACGGATCTCCTGAGGGATGGTGACCTGGCCCTTGCTGGTGACCTGCATGGTAATACTCCTACTGGTAAGTGTAATACATCCCGCGCGGCCTCGCCTCACCGGCAAAAGGCCGGCGGCCTGCTCATTGGTAGGCGGACTTGGTGGCCTTTCGATCCGACAGCGCGTGGAGCATGGCGGACGCGCGCGCCTGCCAGGTGGATGTCAGGCTCATTTTCCAGCGAGCTTGCTCCTGGCCGTCCCGGAATCCCGCGGCCCGCAACTCGAGCAGCGCATTCACCATCTCCTCGGGCGTATCCGCCAGCCTTAGAAGCGGTTCCAGGCGCCACAATTCCTCCACGCCGCGCGTGGCGATGATGGGGCGGCACGCGGCCACGTGCTCATAGAACCGCGTCGCGCTGGCCGAAAAGGTGGGCTCGATGCGGCGGTACGGCAGCACGGCCGCATCGAACGCGCGGGCGTATTCCTGTAACTCGCCGTAGGGCTTCGGTCCGGTGAATCTGACCCGGCCGCCCCTGCTCTTGAGCCATTCGCGTTTTTGGCTCTGTTCACCATCGCGAATTCGCATTTCCGTGGGGCCCACGAATACCCAGGAAAAGTCGGGCGTTCGCCGCACGACTTCAACCAGAATATCCCAGTTCATATTGCCGGCCAGGTTTCCAATCACGCCGATGACCGGGCGCGGCAAATCGGAAACGTCCGCCGGCAGAGCGCTGGGTTGCCACAGGCAAACCGGCGAGATGTTGCAGGCGCGAGTCGCATTCGGCAGAACCTCAATCTTGCCGGGATCGCAGCCCGCCTCCGACGCCAGGTACTCGCCGATGCGCCGGGAGTTCGGGCAAACCAAGGCCGCCACGGGGCAAATTTGCCGCTCCAGAGCCCGAATGAAAGAGGGAGCCGAGCTTTCGTAAGCCACATTGAGATCCGTCACGTAGAAAATTACCGGCCCTGGCCAGCGGACCGCCAAGGGAGCATAGTACGGCGAAGTGCATACCAGAGGTGAGCGGGCCGGATCTTCCGAGTGCGCCGCCAGGCGTTCGGCTAACCGCGACACAATCCTGTCAAACAGCGGGAATGGAAGCCGGGCAAAGCCTCTCTGCAGCGGGAAACGCAGGACCTGCAACGGAGGATCCGGGATACCCTCCTCGCGCTCCCAGCTCTCGAACGCCCCCGTCATGCTCCTTTGCGGGATCCATGTCTTGGTGGGCTGCACGGCGGCCATGGCCGCGGCGAATTCCTTCACCCAGATAGCCTCGGCATCGACTATATGCCATGTCGTCACAGCGCTCACTCCCTTCCGCCTCCTCGAGTCTCAGTCACAGCGGCCCGCCTGGATGTATGTCGCGGTGTCCCGAATGGCGTCGGCCAGACTGAATCGCGGATACCAGCCGAGCTCTTCGATGGCGCGCCTGGCGGAACGCGCGTCTGCCCTGGCCATAGTTACCCAACCTGGACGATGATAGGTTCCTGGCGCGCCTCCTCCTCCGGGCGGCGGCAAGAACCGAGGCCTAATACAGAATTTAGAATCTTTTTGGGCAATTATAAAGTACCTGGGGTACTATGGTCAATCCCAGCGCGAAATTCGGCCGGATGCGGACGGCGCCAGGTCCTTTGGCTGACGTGGTGGCTGCCTGATACCCTATTCGACAGAGCTGTGACCGGATTCCAACGCTCCCATACCGAACTCCGCGCGATGATCCTGGCGGTTGGCGCCATTCTTCTTTCCGGCTTCGCTGCGTCTCTTGACGCTCAGACCTCCGGCCAAGCCCAACCAGCCACGCAACCCGGCGATTCCGGCGATAGCCCTCCGCCATGGCTGATTCCCATTGCCGATTTGAACCGGAAACTGCCGTCGTGGCTTCGTTTCGACGGCGAGTATCGCAACCGCGCCGAGCGGTTCGGCGGCATCGGCTTCAAACCCAAAGACGACAACCACGATCTCAGCCGGTTGCGAGTGAAGCTGACGATTCAGCCCACCCGCTGGCTCGCATTGGTAGGGGAAACCCAGGACTCGCGAGTCTTTCTGAATCGGAACGTGCCCTCGACGCCGCCCTATCGGAACACCTTCGACATCCGGCAGGCCTACGTGCAGGTGGGCAGCGCTTCCAGCGGCTGGTTCGACATCGTCGGCGGCCGGCAGAACCTCACTTTCGGAGAGGAACGCCTGATCGGCCCCTCGGACTGGTTGAACATGGGACGCACGTTCGACCTGGTGCGGCTCGACCTGCACCCCTCCTGGTTCCGCTTGAGCCTGTTCGCATCATCGGTGATCGTGGCGCGCGACGGCGTGATCGACCATCACTATGAGGGGAACAACCTGCACGGCGCCTATGGCAGTCTGAGCCGCGTGGTTCCGCACGCCACCCTGGAACCTTACGTGTTATGGCGCGTGGCGCCCGCAACCCTTAGGCTCAACGAGAATGCCGGGCGCGGCGCGCTGAGCGAGGTGACAGTAGGAGCGCGCATCGAGGGCAAGGCGCCGGTTGGGCTGGAGTACGACGTGGAAATGGACAGACAGGCCGGCTCCCTCGGGCCGGATTCGATTGATTCCTGGGCGGGCCACTGGAATGTGGCGAAACCGCTGAACCTCCGCCTCAAACCTCGGGTGTTCGTGGAAGCCAACTATGCCAGCGGCACGAAGGACCCGGCGAGCAGAACGTGGAGCACCTTCGACCAGATCTATCCCTCGAGTCACAACAAGCTGGGGTTCGCCGACCAAGTGGGCTGGCGCAACACCGAACAGGTGCGCGCGGGAACCGCGGAAACCCTGAGCCGCAAGTGGAAGTTCACCGAGACGTACGAGAGTTTCTGGCTGGCCAGCGCGCGCGACGCCCTGTACTCTTCAAGCGGCGCTCCGGTGGTTCAATCGGCCACCGGTTCCGCTGGGCGGCGCGTTGGGCAGGAAGTGGATGCCTGGGCCGAATGGAATTGGAAGGAATTGCTCCAGCTCGGCTTCGGGTACGCGCGATTTCTCACGGGTCCCTTTCTCAATCGCATGACCCCCGGCAAGGATTACAATTACCCGTTCGTCTACCTGACCTATCGCCTCACCCAGGGGAAGTGACTCCACCGGCGCACGGTCACCGTTGCCGAGCAGTTGGGTCCGGAGAGATCAACGACCCGAAACCGCCACCGGCGGGTCCGGCGGAGAAGCGGTCGCCGGACTCGCCAGAACCACCCTGACTTCTTCGACTAGCCGGGTCGCCGTAAACGGCTTTTGCAGGAAACCGGACACGCCCTTGCCGGCGAACACCTTCAAAACTTCCGACTCTCCGTACCCGCTCATCACGATTACGCGCAGCCCCGCGGATCCGCTCTTCAACAGGCCGATGGCCTCGTCGCCGCCCAATACCGGCATGGTGAGATCCAGCAGAACCAGCCCGATATCTTCGCTGTTCGCCTCGAAAACCCGAACCGCCTCCTGGCCGTCATTGGCGGTCAACACTCGATACCCGAATTTCTCGAGCGCCGCCCGCGCGAAGTCGCGGACCATCGCCTCATCGTCCACTACCAGCACCGTTGCGGTCCCGCGGGCCTCCGTCCGGCGCGCTTCCCGGGGCTGGCCCTTGGCCGCCGCCCCAGCCGGGAGATATACGCGAAATGTGGCCCCTTGGCCCGGGGCCGTCCAGAGCTCAATCGCGCCGTGATGCATTTGAACGATGCCCGCCACCGCCGCCAGACCCAGACCGCGGCCCAGAAACTTGGTGGTGAAGAAGGGGTCGAAGATCCTCGTACGGGTCGCTTCGTCCATGCCGGAGCCCGTATCCGCGACTTCGAGCCAGACGTAACTCCCGGGCGTCAGCGGCCGGCCCGTGATCTCGTCGGAGACGCCATCCGTTGCGGAGGCTTCGCGCGCGCCGACGCCGACGGTCAACGTCCCGGAACGATCGGCTCCGATCGCCTCGGCTCCGTTGAGGACCAGGTTCATGACGATCTGCTGCAATTGGCCGCGATCCGCCTCCACTCCGGGCAGATTGTCCGCCAGCGCAAGCATGAGGCCCACTTTTTTCGGGATCGATGCGCGCAGCAGGTCCGTCATATCGCGGACGATGTGGGAAAAGTCGTGGATCGCAACCACCACGCGTCCCTTACCCGCATATGCCAGCAGTTGACGGGTGAGGTCGGCGGCGCGTTCCGAGGCCCGGATGATGGATTCGACTTTTTCCAGCTTCTCCCCGGACACCTCTTCCCTCAGCAGACTGGCGTTCCCCATGACGCTGGCGAGCAGGTTGTTGAAATCGTGCGCGACGCCTCCGGCCAGCACGCCGATGCTCTCCATCTTCTGCCCCTGGCGCAGGCGCTCCTCGCCGGCGCGCACGGCCCGCTCGGCCCGCTTCCGCATGAAGACCTGCACCACGCCGAGAGCCAGGGCCTCGAGCGCTTCCAAGTCCTGCGCGCGGTAACCGCCAACCCGGTTGGCCACCGCGATCATCCCCATCGTCTTCCCATCGTGTTTCAGGGGCACGCCCAGAAAAGCGTCGAGCGGCGGATGGCCATCCGGCAGTCCGACGCGGTCCGGATGATGCTCCGGATCGTTGGTGAAGAAGCCCTTGCCATCGATCAGCACGCGGCCAAAGATCCCATGAACCTTGAATCCCCCAAGCTTCCGGCGCTGGCCCTCCCCGATCCGGCAGGCCTCCCAGCCGGTATCGCTTATGGAGATGTCGTCGAGCTGTCCCTCGGCATTGATTTCTCCGATGAAGCCGAATCCGCTCCCGGTCACCTCTTGCGCCACCGCCAGGCACGCGCGGCCCAGCTCCTCTTCCGAATCGCAGGTCAGGGCTTCGCTGAGGATTCGGTTGATTCCCGCCAGGACCGCGTTCTGGTGGCGGATCCTTTCCTGCGAGCGGCGTTGTTGCTCCTGGAACTGCTTGCGTTCGATGGCGTACCGGATGGCGCGCGCAATCTGCCGGCCGTCGGTCTCCCCTTTGATGAGGTATTCCTGAACGCCCTCGCGCACGGCGGCCAAACCAATGGCTTCGTCATGGGAGCCGGTCAACACCACTACCGGCAAGCCCGGCGCCGCCTGCTGGGCGCGCCGGAACGTCTCCGGCCCCGAACTATCCGGGAGATTGAGGTCCAGCAGCAGCGCGTCGTACGTTTCCCTGCCCAGGCGGGCGAGCCCATCCTCCAAACGCTCCACCCACGAGAATTCGAAATCGTCCGCGTGGGTTTGGCGCAGAGATCCCTGCAGGATGTCGGCGTCGGACGGGCTGTCCTCTACCAGCAGTATCCGGATGACGTCCCTGTTCATGGCGTATTCATCCCCGGGCCGCCTCTCCTTCCATTTCGCCGGGGGGCAGTTTGACCACCGTGAGCCAAAAACCCTCGATGGCTTCCACCACCGCGAGGAATTGCTGGAAGTCCACCGGCTTCGTAACATAGCAACTGGCCTGAAGCCGGTAGGCGTGCAGCACGTCCTT
Source organism: Terriglobia bacterium (assembly GCA_963767595.1). Lineage (GTDB taxonomy): Bacteria > Acidobacteriota > Terriglobia > Bryobacterales > Bryobacteraceae > BOG-224. The sequence continues at coordinate 194,297 of CAVYEK010000010.1, read as the reverse complement.
CTCCGCCTGCGAAGTGGTGAGCACCACCACGGGAATGGCCTTGAATTTCTCGTCGGCCTTGATTTCCGCCAGGACTTCCCGGCCGTCTTTGCGCGGCAGGTTCAGATCGAGCAGAATCACATCGGGCCGGGGCGCCTCGGCGTACTCTCCTTCGCGGCGCAGGAACTCCATCGCCTGGACGCCGTCTTCGACGATGCTGAGGCGGTTGCATACCTTGGCGCGGGCCAGCGCCGCCACGGTCAAGTCGGTATCGCTGGGGCTGTCTTCCACCAGCAGGATTTCAATGGGACGGCCCAGAGAGGGGTTGATGGACTGCATAGTGTTCATGAGGTTTCTCGTTTGGGAACGGTGAAATGGAAAGTCGAACCCTGGCCGGCCTGCGAGTCGACCCAAATGGTCCCGCCGCGCCGCTCCACAATCTTCTTGCAGACGGCCAGGCCGATGCCGGTGCCGGGATACAGTTTGCGCGTGTGCAGGCGCTGGAAGATCATGAAAATGCGCTCGAAGTACTGCGGCTCGATGCCGATCCCGTTGTCGCGCACGGTCAAGACCCATTGGTCCGCGTCCTCCCGCGCGCCGACGTGAATTTCCGGGACCCTTGTCCCGCGGAATTTGAGCGCGTTGCCCACCAGGTTCTGGAAGAGCTGGACCATCTGATTGGCATCCACACGGAGCGCCGGCAGCGGATCGCGGGTGATTTTGGCCCCGGTTTCGTCGATGCTGGCGCGCAGGCCGTCCAGGGCCTGGTCGAGGATGGCGTTGAAGTCCCCCAGCTTGAAGGTCTGGCCGTGGGTGCCGACGCGCGAGAGCGCCAGCAAATCGGTGATCAGCGCGTGCATGCGCGCGGCCCCCTGGACGGCCCCGGCGATTTGATGGCGGCTGTCGTCGTCCAACTGCCGGCCGATCCGCTGTTCGAGCAGGCCGAGGTAACCCGTCACCGCCCGCAGGGGTTCCTGGAGATCGTGCGATGCCACATAGGCGAACTGTTCCAACTCCTGGTTGGAGCGGACCAATTCCGCCGTAGTGCGCTGAAGGTGGGCGTTGGCGGCCTCCAGTTCGCCGGTTCGTTGTCGCACCAGTTCTTCCAGGCGGTCGCGATAGCGGGCCAGCTCGGCTTCGGCGCGCTTGCGCTCGGTAACGTCGCGCGCGGCGGCGAAAACGCCCTGCACCCGGCCGGCTTCGTTGCGGTATACCACCGCGTTGTAGAACACGTCGGTGACGTGGCCGGCGGCGTGGCGGATGGTCAGCGGGTAATCGCGGACCAGACCGTCGGAGAGGACCTTGCGGTAGCCCGCGCGAGCCTTGTCCGGTTCCGTAAAGTAATCCGAAAAGTCGCTGCCGATGAGCCGATCGCGCGGCGCGCCGGTCACCAGCTCGGTAGCCTCGTTCACGTCGGTGATCTGGCCGGTGGGACTGATGGTGACCAGCGGGTCGAGGCTGGCCTCGAGCAAGCTGCGCGCGTAGAGCGAAGCGACGCGCAGCTCCTCCTCCAATCGCTTGCGTTCGGTGACATCGCGCGCCGCGGCGAACACGCCTTGCACCTGGCCGGCTTCGTCGCGATAGACGGTCGCGTTGTAGAGCACGTCGGTGGTTTGGCCGCCGGCGTGGCGGATGGTCAGCGGATAATCGCGGACCAGACCTTCGGCCAGCACCTTTTGATAGCCCGCTTCGGCTTTCGGCGGCTCGGTGAAGTACTCGGAGAAACTGCTGCCGATCAGCCGGTCGCGCGGCGCGCCGGTGACCAGTTCGGTGGCCTGGTTCACGTCCGTAATTTCGCCGCCGGGGCTGATGGTGACCAGCGGGTCCAAGCTGGCTTCGAGGAGGCTCCGCGCGTAGAGCGACGCGGCGCGCACCTCCGCCGTTCGCTCCGCGACGCGCCGTTCCAAACTCCCGGCCGCATCGAGCGCGGTCCGATTGGCCCGGTGCAACCTCTGGACCAGACTGCTGGCCGCAACGCCGACCAACGCGAACAACGCCAGCGACGCCAAATCCGAGCTGTCGTGCCTGGTGAGATCGAAGCGCGGCTCCATGAAGAGGAAATCGATGGCCAGCAGAGCCAGGCCCGTGGCTGCAATCCCCGCCCGGAAGCCGCCGTAGAGCGCCGCGCCGACAACCGACAGGACAAACACCAGAAGGGGGGCCTTGGCGTGGAGGAGGGGATCGAGAGCCGCCCTGAGGAGCGCCGCGGCGGCCACCGCCAGGAAGGCAATCAGGTAGGGTCGGATGCCAGCGGGAATCAGGGCGCCATAGAACCGGCGTGAAACCACCCGCCGAGGACCGGAAAAGCGTTCCGCTATTGACATCGGACGTCCCTCCGGCGCCACCTCCTCCTCGGCGCGCGCCGTACCCGAATCGAACTATATAGGCCATTGGAGCACACGATGCGATACTCCGCAATCGCCGTGACGCAGCCGCGAACTGGACGTACTGGCGGCGCTTTCGCACCACGCCAATCTGTCGCTGGGCTGCTATTGCCGGGACGAGAACCGCTGCCACCGATCACTGTTGCGGGAACTTCTGGCCGAGCGCGGTGCGCATGTAGTTTGAGGGCCAGCCGGCGGTTGAGGTGGTCGGTTTTTGGGCAAAATGCCCAAAATACCCCAAGAATCATCTGCTAAGTCCTTTGTTTCCAGTTGAGTTCTTGGGCGCTTGCCCAAAATCGCAGCTTGCGCCACGGGCCGCTGGCGCTCTGAGTGTGTGGAACTGTGCGATTGCATTACTGTCCATCAGTTTCTTCGCGAGCCGCGACGATTTTCAACCCCGAAGGGGTGGACCAATGTTTCGCCCTCCGGGCTGGGTAGTGGACGACTCCAAATGGATGGTGGCCGCAAGGCGCGGAGATCTCACCAAAAGAAGATGTAGAAACTCCAGGGGCAGGCGCTTCCGCCTGCCAACGGGCGAAGCACAGACCCGGGATTGACCGGTAGCGCCGCGGGATTGTGGAACAGGCGCTTTCGCCTGTCAACGGCGTCTCCGAAGATCCCGCGCACAGATGTGAGAATTTCCTCCGCCATGGCGCCACTACCTTACCTACGGTCGCCTGAGATGCCTGTGCCACAACCATGATTCGCACTGCCTTCGTCGCCCTTAGCGCCCTGGTCCTCGTGGTTCTACCCGCCGCCGAGCGCGGCTTCAGAACCCAATACGTGGGCGGCACCGTCCTCGAGATCCCGATGAAATGCGATGCCGTCATTTACCTGGCCGGGGCGGATTCGTTGCGGTTGAACTGCGGCAAGAGTGAGCTCGCCATCCCCTACCAGAGAATCGAGACTCTCGAGTACGGCCAATCGGTGAGCCGCCGTTACGCCGCCGCGGTTCTGATTTCACCCATCCTGCTGCTCAGCAAATCCCGCCAGCACTTCGTCACGGTGGGTTATCTGGATTCCCAGCAGAACCAGCAAGCGATGGTACTGCGCGTGGGTAAGGGCGACATCCGCTCCCTGCTGGCCGCGCTTGAGGCCCGCACCGGACGCCGCGTCGAGTACCAGGACGAAGAAGCTCGTAAGAGCCGTCATTAAGGAGAGCTGCACCATGATCTGGCTGGCAATTCTGGGTCTGGCTCTAAACGCATCCCAAGGCGCCGATGGAAGCGCGGCTCTGGCGCCCGCGCCGGTGGAGGAGATTGGTCTTCGTCAACTCTTGTCCATCACGCGAGTCTACGTCGACCGCCTTACGGGCGGCGAAACCGCGGCCCAGTTCCGCGACATTCTGATCAGTTCGCTCGAAGGATCCAAGCTGTTTATTCTGACGGAGAACCAGGATCGCGCCGACGTCACTTTGCGCGGCGCGGCCGAGGACCTGGTGTTCACGGACGTGCACAGCGCCTCCGACAGCGTGAATGCCCGCGTCAACTTGTCAACCGGCCGGACCGCGAACGCCTCGCGCGGCCCCGCCGCGGGCATCGGCGTCGGCGAAAGCGAATCGGACCACTCCACCGAGCGCCGGCACGAAGCCATCGCCGCCGTGCGTCTGGTGAACAAGGACGGCGACGTGATCTGGTCCACCACCCAGGAGAGCCTGGGCGCCAGGTTCCGCGGGGCCAGCGCCGACGTGGCGGACAAAATAACCGGCCGGCTCAAGGAAGACTACGACAAGGCGCGCAAGCTGGGGAAAGATCCCGCCCGCGCGCCGCGGACGCCGGCCGCCGGCGGGCGAAATGATCCTCCCTGAGAAGAGGGCGGCGAACCATGACAAAGCGCCCAACAACCGCCCATGCCGCACGCACTCTTGCCGGCCTGAAGCCGTGCCCCGATACGAGGGCCTAAACAGACTTTGCGAAGCCTGAGAAGGCTCCGCCCCGGTCAGGGCTTATTTAACGCCCATGGGCGCCGCGATAGGGTACCCCTGCCATAAATACTCCAGCGCCTCGGGCAGGGTCTGTTGTTTCACGGCGCCGTCGGTGTGCCCGGCGTTGCGCGCAAATACAAACTGATAATGATAGCCCTTGGCGGCCAGCGCTTTGGCCATATTCTCATTGGCGACCACCCAGTCGTGCATGTTGTCGCGCATGACATTCGGATTGAAAAGGTCCCTGTCGCCAACTTCCATCCAGAGGCGCAGCGGCTTGGGAGGGTCATTGGGGATGAGGTGTTCATGGAACTCCCAGGCGCCATGAGGAGTCAGGGGGTTCGGCGGCCACTGCTGGTTCACGTAGGTTCCCGAGTAGGTGAGAACGCGGTGGTATAGCTCCGGGTGATACCACGCCATGATCAAGGCGCAGGAGCCGCCGGAGCTGCCGCCCATGGTCGCCCGGCCGTCCGGGTCCTTGGTCAGTTTCACGTTGTATCGCTTCTCCACCTGGGGCAGCACTTCATTCTCGACGAACTCCGCGTACAGGCCCGACATGGTGTCGTATTCCAAGCCGCGTTCGCTTCCCTGGGCGTCGCCGCTGCCATTTCCAATGGAGATGGCGATCATCACGGGAACCCGGCGCTGGGCGATCAGATTGTCGAGGGCCGTGAACGGAGTCCGGTCGCCATCCGCCGTCACGATGAACGGCGCGGCCGTGCCGGGGACGTATTGCGCGGGGACATACACAGCCACCCGGCGAGTGTAGGGAGCGGGGTGGCTGGTGGTGACTACCATCTTGGCGGGATCGCTGGGATCCGCCTGGCCATAGGTGTTGGCCTCGCGCGCGATGCCGGGATAGATCTTGCTGTCGGCCGAGTCCATGGTGAAGTCGAAGACCGTTCCCCGCGGCACGCCTTCCTGCACGGTCATTTCCGGCGCGCGGTTGTGGGTGGGGCCGAGGATGAAGTTCCCATCGGATGTCGTCGGAGCGTTGGCGCCGTCGGGGATCTCCTTCGCCGTGACATAACCGGGGCTGGCGGGGTCGCGCGTAGGCGGCGTCGGGCGCGCCGGAGCTTGGGCCATGGCCGGATCTAAGCCAGTCATCGCGCCAATCAGGAAGAACGAGATGCTCAAAAGGCGGAACATCCAGGGACTCCTCTCTCTGTTAGTGATGTCTCGCGGCGGGGTCCGACTCCGGCGAGTGGCATAAGCTGTGATTATAGGCCCGCGCCGCCCTACCCCCCGTGGCAGTGCTTGTACTTCTTGCCGCTGCCGCAGGGGCACTTCTCGTTCCGGCCCACTTTCTTGCCGGCCACTACCGGCTTGGGAGCGTCGGACCCTTCGCCGCCCACGAATTGCAGCTCGGCCATCTCCTTGTCCTTCTTGCGCTGCACGTTGCGCGTGAAGTCCTCCAGGCTGGTCTGCGCCGCCAAGCGGCGCTGCTCGTTGGGATCGGGCGCCGGGGTTTCCTCCTCCTGTTCCTCCTCCTCGTCCTCGTCGGGGTACGGCAGCACCGGGCCCGAGCCGGTACGGACCTGCAGGAAATACAGGAAGCGGACCGTCTCATCCTCGATGCGGTCCATCATGGCCGTGAACAGGTCGTAGGATTCCTTCTTGTACTCGACCAGCGGGTCCTTCTGGCCGTGGGCGCGCAGACCGATGCCCTGCTTGAGCTCGTCCATCGACAACAGGTGGTCCTTCCACTGGTTATCGATCACCTGCAGCATGACGATGCGCTCGGTGTGGCGCATCACGTCGGAGCCCACCAGTTCTTCCTTCTCCTGGTACTTCTGTTTGAGATGCTCGGAGATGGCGTCCGCGGCATCGTCCTGGGTCATCTCCGCCAGCTCGGAAACATCGATCTTGTAGCCGAACTGGCTCAGGATATCGGTGCGCAGCGAGGGCAGATCCCAGGTGTCCGGGTGCTTATCGTTGGGGCAGCGCAGGTCGAGGTACTGCTCGACTATGCCGCGCGTCATGTCGAGGATGCGCTCTCTTTGGTCGATGCCTTCGAGCAACTGGCGGCGCATCCCGTAGACCGCCTGGCGCTGCTTGTTGTTGACGTCGTCGTATTCCAGCAGGTGTTTGCGGGCCTCGAAATTCTGCATTTCGACGGCTTCCTGCGCCTTGGCGATCCGCCTGGTGATGAGTTTGGATTCGATGGGCACGTCCTCTTCCATGCCCAGGCGCAGCATGAGTTTCTGCATGCGCTCGCCGCCGAAAATGCGCAGCAGGTCGTCCTGCAGGGAGAGGAAAAAGCGCGAGCTTCCGGGATCGCCCTGGCGTCCGGCGCGGCCGCGGAGCTGGTTGTCGATGCGCCGCGATTCGTGCCGCTCGGTGCCCACGATGCACAGACCGCCCAGCTCCGTCACCTGGTCGTGTTCCACGTCGGTCTCGCTCTTGAATCGCCCGTAGAGCTCGTCCCACTTGTCGCGGCGGACGCGGTAGAACTGGTCGTGGTGCGAAAAGTAGTTGAACGTCTCGTCGCCCACGTACTTCACGTCCGCCTCGGCCAGCCGCTCGGCCACCTTCTCCTTCAGGCAGGCGTCCTTGGCCATGAACTCCGGATTGCCGCCCAGCAGAATGTCGGTGCCGCGGCCGGCCATGTTGGTGGAGACCGTGACCGCGCCCTTGCGCCCGGCCTGCGCCACAATCACCGCCTCGCGCTCGTGATTCTTGGCGTTCAAAACTTCGTGCCGCACGCCCATGCGCTTGAGGATGCCGGAGAGCTTCTCGGATTTCTCCACCGAGATGGTGCCCACCAGCACCGGCTGGCCGGTTTCGTGCAGCCGCTTGATCTCCTTGGCGGCGTTGCGGAATTTCTCCTCCTCGGTGCGGAAGACGATATCCTGAAATTCCTTGCGAATCAGGGCGCGGTTGGTGGGGACCACCGTGACATCCAGGTTGTAGATCTTCTGGAATTCGGCCGCTTCGGTTTCCGCCGTACCGGTCATGCCCGACAGCTTCTTGTACATGCGGAAGTAATTCTGAAAGGTGATGGTGGCGAGGGTCTGGTTTTCGCGCTGGATCTTGACGTTTTCCTTGGCTTCCACGGCCTGGTGCAGCCCGTCGGACCAGCGGCGGCCGGGCATCAGGCGGCCGGTGAACTCGTCCACAATCACCACTTCGGGGCCTTCGTCGCCATCCTTCACCACGTAGTCCTTGTCGAGCTGATACAGGACGTGCGCGCGCAGGGCCTGCTCCACGTGATGGCGGATGGTCCAGCTTTCCAGGTTGGCGGCCTCGAACAGGCCCGGCATCCCGAGCAGCTTTTCCACCTTGAAGGAGCCCTCCTCGGTGAGGGCCGCCGAGCGATGCTTCTCGTCGATGGTGTAGTCGCCGGTGGTGTACTTTTCGCCCGGTTCCTTGCCCTCGATTTCCTCGCCCCGCTGCAAGCGCGGGATGATGCGGTTCACCTTGTAATATTTGTCGGTGGATTCTTCGCTGGGGCCGGAAATGATGAGCGGGGTGCGCGCCTCGTCGATCAGGATGGAGTCCACTTCATCCACGATGGCGAAGTTAAACGCCGGCTGGACGCAATCCTCCAGGCGGAACTTCATGTTGTCGCGCAGGTAGTCGAAGCCAAACTCGTTGTTGGTGCCGTAAGTGATGTCGGAATGATAGGCGTCCTGGCGCTCCTGGTCGTCGAGGTCGTGGACGATGACGCCCACGCGCAGGCCGAGCGACCGGTAGATGCGGCCCATCCACTCCGAGTCGCGCTTGGCCAGGTAATCGTTGACCGTGACCACGTGCACGCCCTTGCCGTCGAGCGAGTTCAGGTAGCAGGCCAGGGTGGCCACCAGGGTCTTGCCCTCGCCGGTCTTCATCTCCGCGATCTTGCCCTTGTGCAGCACCATGCCGCCGATCAACTGCACGTCGAAATGGCGCATGTTGAGGAAGCGGCGGCCGGCTTCGCGGACCACCGCGAAAGCCTCGATGAGCAGGTCGTCGAGAGTCGCGCCGCGGGCGATCTTCTCGCGGAACTCGATGGTCTTGGCGGCCAGATCGATATCCGATAACTGGCGAATGGCCGGCTCGAGCTCGTTGATGGCCGCCACCGTGGGCAGCATGGCTTTGATCTCGCGCTCGGTCTTGGTGCCAAATAGTTTGGCCAGGATGGTGTCAACGATCATGTATGGTCTCGGTACGGTGGGCGACCCGCAAGTACCATTTTACTCTGCCAGAGAAGACGGCCGCATAGCGAAGTGATTAGCGTAGCCCTTTCGAGAGAAGATCTTGACGCCGAGACGCAGAGACGCCGAGGAATTCCAAAAGAAGAGAAAACAGGAGAGAAGAACAAAACAGAACGGTCAGGTTTTTCTGCGTCTTTATCTTTCTCTCTCTTCTCTTCTCTCGACTTCCTCCGCGCCTCTGCGTCTCTGCGTCAACGTCTGCGTCAAAGCGCTGGCGAGGTGGCGGCTCGATGCGCTCACGCCCGCCCTGTTACCATCGAAGTGATGACGGACCGCATCTCGCGCCGCCGGCTGATGCTCTCGGCGCTGGCGGCCTCGCGCTTGGCGGCCGCGAGCGCAAAAGACGCCGTTTTCCCCTCCGATTGGCAGCGATTCGCCGATCCCAGCACCGAACTGGAGGTCTACCGCCTCACCTCCTCCGCCTATTCGAGCACCCTGCCGGCGCATTACAATCGGGCCATCTCGCGCAACAGCGCGTGGATGGTATTCTGCTGCGACCGCCAGGGCTCGCCGCAGGCGTTTCGCATGGACCTCAGGACCGGCGAGACGCGCCAGTTGACCGAAGCCGAGGGACTGGACGGCGCTTCGCTCTCGCTCACCCCCGACAACCGCACCCTGTGCTATTTCGCCGGACGCAGCCTCTACGCCACCGCCCTGGCGACCCTGCGCGCGCGGCCCCTGTATGAGGTCCCGGAAGGCTGGGAGCGCGCGCCCGGCATGAGCGTCGAGCCGGATGGAACCGACGTGTTGTTCATCGAACGGCGGGGCGGGCAGTGGCGTCTGCGCGCCGCGCCTCTGCTTCGCGCCCCGGCGAGGACCATTGTGGAGGCGCCGTTCGCCATCTCCGACCCCGTGGCGCGCCCCCTGCGCGCGCAGATCCTATATCGCCAGGGAGAGGCCTGGACAAGTTACCCGGCTCCCAGCCCTGGCGCCGACGGGCTTTGGCTGGTGAACTCCGACGGCCAGCAGAACCGACGGCTCAAACTGGCGGCGGGCGGCCTGGGGCCGGCCAACTGGGCGCCGGATGGAAAGACCATCCTCTACCTGAATCTCCCGGCGGATACCAAGCAACTGAACGCCATCCGGGAGTGTACTCCGGATTCGAATACCGACGCCGCGGTGGTGAAGACCAGCCAGTTCGTCCACTTCGGGTTCAACCGCAACACCTCCGTGTTCGTAGGCGCCAGCCGCAACCAGGCCTCGCCCAACGTGCTGCTGCAACTGCGTATCACCGGCAGCGAGCTGGTTCTGTGCGAGCACCAAGCCAGCCGCCCGGAGACCGTGGCCCCCAGGTTCTCGCCGGACGCCCAGTGCGTCTATTATCAGAGCGACCATTCCGGCAAACCGGCCCTCTATTGCATGCACGTGGAGAGATTGGTGGAGAAGATCGAAGCGGAAGGCGGGTAGCGCCGACGGTCTTGCCGTCGGCGTCCCTCGCTGGGGGTGGGACAGACGATCGGGTTTTGTCGTCTGTCACGCACCCCGAGCTTGAATCCCAATGACAGACCACGAAAAACGATGGTCTGTCCCACCGGGCGGTTCCTACCGCGCCGCCAGATCCTTGGGCGTCGAGAGATAGCCCACGATCATGTCTTTCTGCACCGAGTTCACCACCAGCTCGTAAGGCTGCTTGGATTTGGCGGTGTAGAACTGCAGCGGCTCATTGATTCCCTTGTCCGGCTTGGGGATGATCTTGTCGTCCGCCATCACGTCGATGGTGTACGTGTTCTTCTTCGGATCGGTCTTCTTGAGCTGGATCTGAATGTCGCTGGTCCCGATCTTCGCAAATTCCTTCTTCTTCGGTTTGGCGATTCGGAATTCGAAGAAGTTGCGCTCGCCGAGGCGCCGCAGGGCGGCCAGTTCGTTGGCGTTGGTGGCGATCAGGCCGCTCTGGACGCCCAGGTCGCCCCGGGCCGATTTCAGGTCGGCGATGGTCTTCTGCAAATCGGCATTGGTGGCCGCCAGATTGGTCTTCACCGTGCCGACGTCGGTGGACACGTCGGCGATCTTGGTGTTCGCCGTTTCCGCCGACTGGCGGACCCCGCTGATTTCGGTGCTGACCTGCTGCTGCATCTTGGCCTGCTCCGACTGAAGCTGCTTGGAGAGCTGCTCCGCGTGGGCCTCGGCTTCCGCCTTGGCCTGGCTGGAGAGCGTCCGCGCCTGGTTCTGCGTGGCGGCCAACTCGGCTTTCAGGGTCTCGATACGTTGCGCCTGGGAAGCCGTGTTCACCGAAGAGGCGTCGCGCAGGTTGCCCAGTTCCGCCAGGATGGACTCGCGCATCTTCGCCAGATTGGCCGTGGTATCGGTGCGCAGGTGATCGATCTGCACGTACAGGTAAATGTTGGCGCCCACCAGCGCGATGAGGGCCCCGATGACCAGCGCGGTCATCAGGCCGGAACGCTGCTGCGGCGGCTCGTAATTGGGTGTCGGACTCACGTTTTCGTACTCCTTCAGTCTTTCTTAACAGTATAGATGGCCGAACGGCGTACTTGGGTTTCGTCTAGTTGATTTCGAAGGACTGCCCCGGCGCCGCCACCGCCACCTCGAGGTCATAGGTGGCGTGCAGCAGCTTGGCGAACGTGCGGGCCTGCTCGGGCTCGCCGTGTACCAGAAACACCTTGCGCAGGGCGGGCGCGAGCGGCTTGACCCAGGCCAGCAGCTCGGCCTGATCGGCGTGGGCGCTGAGCTCGTCCAGGCTGGAGATTTCGGCCCGCACGCGCATGGGTTCGCCGAAGATGCGGACTTCCGGCCATTTTTCCACCAGCTTGCGGCCCAGCGTATCCGCCGCCTGAAAACCGGTGATCAGCACGGTGCTGCGCGGGTCCTCGATATTGTTCCGCAGATGGTGCAGAATGCGGCCCGCTTCACACATTCCCGAGGCCGAAATGACGATGAAGGGGCCGTGCAGATCGTTCAGTTTCTTCGATTCGGAGGCTTCCCGGATGTACTGCAGCCGCTGGAAACCGAACGGGTCCTCCCCGTTGAGCAGGTACGCCTGGGTCTCTTCGTCGAAGCATTCGGGATGGTCCCGAGTCACTTGGGTGACGTTCACCGCCAGGGGGCTGTCCACGAAAATGGGGATGTGGGGGATGCGCTGCTCGTTGGCGAGCTGGTGCAGCAGCAGCACCAGTTGCTGGGTGCGGCCCACCGCGAAGGCCGGCACGATGATGCGGCCGCCCCTGCGCGCCGTGCGGTTCACCACGTCCGCCAGCTTGTTGACCACGTGCGACACGCTCTTGTGCAGCCGCCCGCCATAGGTGCATTCCATGATCAGGTAGTCGGCCGGCGGCAGCGGCTCTGGGTCGCGCACGATGGGCAGCCCCGGCCGCCCGATGTCTCCCGAGAAGATCAGGCGCACGCGCGATCCGTCGCAGGCTTCTTCCAGCACCACCGAGGAGGAGCCCAGCATGTGCCCGGCATCGTATGGCGCGTAGGTCAGGCCCGGCGCCAGGTTCTGGGGAACGCGGTAAGGGATCGGCCGAAACAGCGGCAGCACCCGCTCGGCGTCTTCGGTGGCGTAGAGCGGCGTCACCACTCCGGAATCCGGGCCTTTATGGTGGTTGTTATGATGATTCTCGCGCCGCCGGTTCAGGAACTCGGCGTCCTTTTCCTGGATGTGGGCCGTGTCGCGCAACATCCAGTTGCACAGATCGATGGTGGCCGGGGTGGCGTAAATGGGGCCGTTGAAGCCGTGCTTGCCCAGCGTGGGAAGGTTCCCGCTGTGGTCGATATGCGCGTGGGAAAGCACCACCGCGTCGATCGAGGCGGCGTCGAGCGGCGGATTGCGGTTCTTGGCGTCCGCTTCCGAGCGCCGCCCCTGATGCAGCCCGCAATCCAGCAGGATCCGCTGGCCGCGCGATTCCACCAGGTGCATGGAGCCGGTGACTTCTCCCGCCGCGCCCCAAAACGTCAGCTTCATTCGGCCTCCGAATGGTCTACTGTAGCGCACTTGGTTCGGTGGGACAGACCATCGCCTTGGGTGGTCTGCCGGGATGGGCTGAGTGACAGACGACAAAAACCGATCGTCTGTCCCACTACGCTATTTCTTGGGACTGGCCTTGACGTAACGGCTGGCGAAGGTCAGGAAGGTGGGCCAATTGGGCACGTCGGTGTGGCCGCCGCTGTGCTGGCGGAAGGCCACCTCGCCATCCACCAGCGGGGTCTCGATGGGGGGAAACTCGATGGTCCCCATGTCCTTCTTGCCCAGCAGCCTGTACACCGGCCCCGCCCCGGCGGCGGCCAGGAAGCTGCCCCTGGCGTCCGCCCAGCCGTCGCCATTGGTGGCGCCGCCGCCGATGAATACGGGGCGCGGGGCGCATAGGGCTACCAGCTCGTGGGAATCCACCGGCAGATCGTTCCAATTCAGCGGACCGGCGTACTTGAGAAAGTTGCCGGCCATCCAGTGATATTCGCTGGCCGCGGCCACGTTCTCCACGATTTCGCCCCAGTTACGGCGGTGCAGCTTGGCCCCGCCCTCGCCCGAGGAGCTGACATAGGCGGTCCAAAAACGCGGATCGTACGCCATGGCGACCAGGGTCGCCTTGCCATAACGGGAGTGACCCTCCAGGGCTACGTGCCCGGCGTCCACGGATTTATCCGTCTCGAAATAGTCCAGCGCGCGGCCGGCGCCCCAGGCCCACGCGCGCAGGGCCCCCCAATCGTCCGCCTTGCGGAATTGGCCTTGGTTGCACAGGCCGATGATGCCTTGCCTCAGGCCCGCTCCATTGTCGGCCTGTATGCTGCCGGGATTGATGGTGGCATAGCCCCAGCCCTTGGCCAGCGCCTGCTGCTGCCAGGTGGGCTCGCTGGGACCGCGGCCCGCCCCGGGAAACGCCATTCCGCGACCGGCGGCGGCGGCCGACGCGCCGGGGGCCGCTCCAGGCCCCGCTCCGAATCCGCCCGCGAAGCCGAACTGCATAACCACCGGTACGGGGCCGGCGGCATTGGCCGGCGTGGTCAGCGTCACCTGGATATCCACCATGATCGCCGGGTACGACGAGTTGTCCACGTGGCCCACGAGCTGCTTGCTAACGATGGGCGTGTCGCCGTTGGTTCCCTGGGTGGCGTTGACCACCTCCCATCTCACCTTGGGCGTAACCTTGGGAACCCGGCCGTAGACCTCCCGATCGAAGTCTTCCACAATTTCGGGGCGGCGCTTGCTCCACCACTCTTTGGCCGAGGTGACCTTCTTGCCGTTCTTCAGGACCAGCGGGTCCGGCAGCTTGGGATAAGGATTGGCGATGGCCTCATCGTAGTTGGCGTAATTCGGCGCCTGCGGATTGCCGCCATTCTTCCCCGGCCGGAGCTCCGCGATATGCAGAAGCTCCATCATTTTCCGGTGGTCTTCCTGGGTGGCCGCCTGGGCGGCCAACATGGCGGCCGATGGCTGGCCCCGGCCACCCGGAGCCGGCGAAGCGACGGCCTGGCCCGGCTGGGGCGGAGCGCCGGCGGCTTGCGGCGCGGCCTGCCCTGCCCCGCGTCCTGGAAGATTGACGAGCAATGCCAGCAGGATCAAACAGAATGCATATCCAATCCATCGCGGAGTAGGCACGGATTCCCTCCTCGGTTCTTCTCGCATCGGCGTTCCGGATGGGACACCGACATGGTTTTGCCTTACGACTATAACATCTGGTCCGCCAGGACAGCCGAAGTCGACTTCGGAATCCCGGCTCAAACCCCCAGCGCGCGCTGGCGCGCTTCCACCCACGCCGGGAACACGTCCGGATTCTCCAGCCACACCAGGATCCACTGCGCCATCTCGGTCTTGAGGGCCTGCTTTTCCGGGCTGGTGTGCGGGTTGGCGGCCACGAACTTGGCGCGGTCCTTGGCCCCCATGGCCTGCCGGCGGCAGTAGCGGGCGCGCGCGCGGTCGCCGGCTTCCATGGCTTCGGCGTAGACCCGCCCCAGGGCGCGCAGAGATTCTTCCAGCTCCTCGAAGGTGTGCTGGCGCACTCCCGCCCAGGGTTGCTCGAAGGGCAGGCCGGAAGCGCGCAGCAGCTCTCGCAGATAGCTTTCCGATACCGGCGCCAGCAGCTCCAGCAGTTCCTTCCACAGGGCCTCCGTGATGGCGGCGGGCCGGCGCTCGGCGAGGTACTCGGCGAGGCGCCGTTTCACCGGTTTACCGGCGGCGCCCGCGGCGGTATTTGGCGGTGGCTTCTTCATGGGCGGCGATATTGTCCGAAAACTGGTGCTCCCCGGAACCGTCCGGGCGCAGCACGAAATAGAGCGCATCCGACGGCTGCGGGCTCAGAACGGCCTGGATGGACGCCAGCCCGGGGTTGGAGATGGGCCCCGGCGGCAGGCCCGCCCTGCGGTAGGTGTTATAAGGATTGCCGCTGGCCAGGTCGGATCTGTGAATCGTCCCGCGGTACCGGTCGTCGAGCAGCGCGGCGTAGATGGTGGTGGGATCGCAATCGAGCTTCATGCCGATGCGCAGCCGGTTCAGGAATACGGCCGCGATGCGCGGCCGCTCGGCGGCCACTTTGCTCTCCTTTTCCACCAGCGAAGCCAGGGTGACCGTCTCATGCGCGCCGGCCTCCGGGCGCAGATCCCGCCACACCGCCCGGAAGCGCGCCGTCATGATGCGGCAAAGCTGTTCCGGGGTGGTGTGGCGGCTGAGTTTGTAGGTATCCGGGAACAGATATCCTTCGAGCGTGGGGGCCCGCGGGTCGAGATCGCGAATCATGGCCGCATCGCGCGCCGCTTCGAGGAAGCGGTCGGCCGGGAAAAGCCCCAGTTTCTCCGCGGCGGCCGCGATGTCGAACATGTTCCAGCCCTCGGGCGCCACCAGCTCGTAGTAGAAGGCGTCGCCGCGCGCGATCCGCCCGAAGACCGCTAGCGCCGACGCCGGACGCTCGAAGCGGTACTCGCCGGCCTGCAGCTTGCGCCCGCGCCGGACCGCCCGGGCCAGCAGGAAATCCCATCGGCTGCGCACCACGCCGGCCTCCGCCAACATGCCGGCCATGGCGCCGGTGGAGGCCCCTCGCGGTATGTCCACGAACGTCTCCCCTTGGAATCCGCGGTAGGGGGCCGTCAAACGAAAGATGGCGAATCCTCCCGCCAGGGCGGCCAGAACCGCCAGGATCGCCACCCGCCGCGCGACGGTCATAGGCTCTTCGGACCAGCCTCCCGATCCAGCGAATCCAGGTAGCTCTGCAGCAGGATGACGGCCGAAAGCCGGTCCACCGCGGCCGCCCGCTTCTCAATACTGACGCCGCTCGCGCGCAGCACCCGGCCCGCCTCCACGCTGGTGAGGCGCTCGTCCCAGTAGCGCACCGGCAAGCCGGCGCGCCGCTCCAGAGCCTCGCCAAACTCGCGCACCCACCCGGACTGGCGGCCTTCCAATCCGCCCATGTTGACCGGGTTGCCCAGCAGGATGAGGCCCGCTTCGCGCTGGCGGGCCAGGCGTTCCACCGCCTCCAGGTCGGAACGCTTGTTGACGCGCACCAGGTTGGGCAGCCCCTGCGCCGTAATGCCCAGGGGATCGCTGATGGCCAGCCCGATGCGTCGCTTACCCAGGTCGAGGGCTAAAATGCGGGTCTTCGCGGGGGTCAAATCAATTTCATTATAGACGCCGGCATGCTACATTCGAGACAAGGTTGCACGCGCCGTGGCGCCGATAACCAAGCCTCCGAGCGGCACAGCCAAAGCAGTCGAAGAAGGCCGGCGCCTTTCCGTGCCGGTGGTGGCGGCGGGCGTTGTCATCGCCATCCTTTACTACGGGCGCGCCCTGTTCATCACCTCCATCGTGGCGGTGACCATCGCCTTCATTCTGGAGCCGTTCGTCCTGCTGCTGATGCGGATTCGCTTGCCGCGCGGGGTGGCCAGCCTTCTGGTTTGCGCCACCGCGCTGCTGGGCCTGTGGGTGATCGGGATGGGCGCCTACGCCCAGCTCTCCGGTCTGTATGACGACTTTCCGAAATACGGCCAGCGCATCGGCGACATCGTGGACAGCGTCCGCCTGAAGGTCCAAAACGCCGAAGACAACGCCTATCGCATGGTTCTGCCGGCCAGGCTGCGGGAAGCGGAGGAGCGCCAGCGCGCCCAGGAAGCCGCCGCCAGGAAGAGAGGCAGAAAAGGGGAGACGGCCCCGGTTTCCCCCCAAGGCCCCGCCGCGCCCGAGCCGGCGCGGCCGTCCGGCGCGCCCGTCGGCGAATTCATCTACGCGCGCCTGGGCTCGTTCTACGAGATCCTGCTGATGGCGTCGTTCGTGCCCTTCCTGGTGTACTTCATGCTGAGCTGGCGCGATCACATCAACCGCAGCTTCCTCCAGTTTTTCCGCGGCGAAGGCCGCTTGGTGGCGGCCCGCAGCCTGGCGGGCATTGCCGAGATGGTGCGCGCGTTCGTGGTGGGCAACTTCCTTCTGGGCCTTCTGCTGTCGGTCCTCAGCGCGGTGGGGTTTTCGCTCATCCACCTTCCCTACCCGCTGCTGGTGGGCTCGTTGAGCGGCGGGTTGAGCCTGTTTCCCTACGTGGGTCTCCCGCTCGCCCTGCTTCCCCCCATGTTCGCCGCGCTCAACCAGGGCCGGGTACAAGTGTACGTGCTGGCGGCGGCCATCACGGCGGCTTTGCACCTGATTGCGCTCAACCTGCTGTATCCCAAAGTGGTGGGATCGCGCGTGCATCTGAACCCCCTGGTGGTGACGTTTTCCCTGATGTTCTGGGGGTTTCTGTGGGGCGCGCCCGGGCTCCTGCTGGCCATCCCGCTGACCGCCGCCATCAAGGCCGTGTGCGACAACGTGAAGGACTTGCGGGCCTTCGGGAAGTTCCTGGGCGATTAGCCGCGATGTTGCCCTTCCGGCTGGCGTACCACGAACACTACGACCTGCGCCTGGGCGACCACGTGTTTCCATCCAAGAAATACAAGTGGCTTCACGACCGGCTTGTGCGCACGCGCTTCGCGTCCTGGGAGGATTTCGTGGCGCCGGAGCCTTCCTCTGACGAGGATCTCCTGCTGGCGCATGACGAAGCCTGGATATCCAAACTCACCACCGGGGCCCTGACCTACCAGGACATTCTGACGCTGGAAATCCCTTACTCGAGGCACATGGTGGAGTCCTTCCGCCTGGCCGCGGGCGGGACCACGCTGGCCGCGCGCCTGGCGCTGCACGCGGGCGTGGGCTTCAATCTCGGCGGCGGTTTCCATCACGGTTTCGCCGATCACGGGGAGGGTTTCTGCGCCATCAACGATATCGCCGTGGCGGTGCGCCGCCTGCAGCGCGACGGCGCCATCCGGCGCGCCATGGTTGTCGATTGCGACGTGCACCACGGCAACGGCACGGCTGCCATCTTCGCGGGCGACCCCGACGTCTTCACGCTCTCCATCCACCAGTTCAACAACTACCCCAGCTTCAAGCCGCCCTCCAGCCTGGACATCCACCTGGCCGACGAGGTGGGAGATTCCGAATACAATCACCGTCTGCGCAACGGATACCACGCCGCCCTCGACATGTTCCAGCCCGACCTGGTCCTCTATGTGGCCGGCGCGGACCCTTATTTCGAGGACCAGCTCGGAGGACTCTCCCTGACATTCGACGGCCTCAAGGAGCGCGACGACATGGTGATCCGGACCGCCCTCCAGCACGGGATTCCGGTGGCCATCGTGCTGGCCGGCGGCTACGCCCTGAACGTGGAAGACACGGTCACAATCCACGCCAACACGGCCCAAGCCGCGCGCCAGGTAATGGAAAAACTGCCCCCGTTCCGGCCGAGAGGTCCGCGGCCATCGGCGCCGCAGCAAGGAGCGTCTCGATGAGTTGGGACGCGGCGCGCAAGAGTGCTCAGTTTTCCCGGACCTGCGAATCCGGCAGAAATGGTAGGGCGGACCCCCTGGTCCGCGCGTCCGCTACGGACGCTCTTCTCTTGAAGAACCAAGTGAGTGCCGCCGCCCACAAGCCGGCCAGGGGGTCCGCCCCACCATCTGTCCAGGCGCCCGATCTCTCGAACGGGCGCCTACACGTCGATTCCGGCCTTGCGCATGACCGCCCGGGTGGTGTCGTATCCCAGCTTGGCGGCTTCATCCGCCGGCATCTCCCTGGGAATGCGACCGAGGGGTTCCGGACTCACTCCGTCCTCGTAGCCGATCTCCTTGAGCGCCTTGAAGAACCCCACCAGGTCGATGACTCCCTCTCCCGGCATCAGCCGCGCGTTGTCCCGCACGTCTTCCGGCGCCGTCTTGGCCGCGTCCGAGACGTGGATGGTCACGATCCGCGCCTTGCCGGCCTTGTGGATGTCCTCAATGGTCGCTCCCGCGTGATACCAGTGCCAGGCGTCCAACAGCAACCCGTAGTTCGGCCCGCAGTCCTTGGCGAAGTCGAGCATCTCGTTCATCAGGCAAGCGAAGGAGGGCAGCCGCGAGCGGAACTGCAACGGCCCCAGAAACTCGAACCCGCAGCGCACGTTGTACTTGGCCAGCACGGCCCCGGCCGTCTGAAAACGTCCCACTAGCGTCTTCCGGTATTCCGCCACCGTCTGGCCCGCCGGCGGCGCGCTCCAGGAAGTGTCCACCATCCGGGGGCATCCGATCGCCGCCGCGAACTTCACCTGCTCTTCCAGGCCATCCATCCCTTTTTTGAAGGTATCCTCGTCGCGCGCCGGGTTCACCGGAAAGCCGCTATACGCCGGCCGCAGCTTCAACTCCGCCAGCAGGGCCCTGGTGGCATCCAGGCCCTCCTTCATGGCTCCGCCCAGATTGATGTCCACACCCCCGTACCCCGCCTTGGCCGCCAGCCGCGCAAAATCCGGCCACGGCGCCCTGGCGAGCGAGCTGTTCAGCGAGATATACATGCCCGTGGCAGCGCCCGCCGCGCCGTTGGCCAGTCCCAGCGCGACGCCCGCGCCAGCCGCCGTTCGCAAGAATTCTCTTCGGTCCATAATCGCCTCCGGCGCGGGCCCGCCCCGCCGCCCCATCTAGCCTAACTCCGCGCCACCGTCCGTGTCCCGCCCCACCGCCGGGTTTCCGCGTCCGGATGCCGGCGCGCTGTAGTAGCCTGGGGAAAACATGCTGAAACCGACGAAGTTGAGGATGACGATAGGTTTCATCGCTCCGTGGCTGTTCGCCGTGGCGCTGGCTGCTCAGCCGGCGCCGCCCACGGCCGCGAATCCGGCCGGCATCGTCCTGGCCAACGACAAGATCGAGCTGACCATCGGGGCCGCCGGCGGCCGCTTCTCCAGGCTTCTGCTGCGCGAAGGCGAACCCCTAAGCCCGTTTGCGGCGATGGGGCATTTCCTGGCGCTCGACGGTTTCGGGACCGCTTCCAACGAAGAGCGCGCAGCGGGCATGGCGAATCACGGGGAGGCCGGCCAGATTCCCGCGAAGGTCATCGCCAAACAGGAGTTTGGCCCCGTGCGCTCTTTCACTTTGCAGCTCTGGCTCCCGCTGGCCCAGGAAACCCTCACGCGCACGGTGGAAATGGCGGACGGTGAGAACGTGGTTTACGTCACCAGCGAACTGGAGAGCGCCCTGGCGGTGGACCGGCCGGTGTCCTGGGCCGAACACGTCACTCTGGGACCACCGTTCCTCGAACCCGGGAAAATCACCATCGACATGCCCGCCACGCGCTGCCGCGTGCGCGCCGAGAAGGCCGGCTCGACCGGAAAGCTGGCCTATCTGAAAGACTTCGATTGGCCCATGGCGCCGCTGACCAAAGGCGGTTTCGTGAACCTGCTGACGGTTCCGGTGGGCGAGACATCGCTCGACCTGGCAAGCTGCCTGATGGACCCTGCCCGGAAGTTCGCCTATGTGACCGCCCTGCGCACCGACAAGCAACTGCTTTTCGGCTACGTATTCCGGCGTGAAGAGTATCCATGGCTGATGAATTGGATGAACTACTCGGGCAATGCGCGCGCCGCGCGGGGAGTGGAGTTCTCCACGCAGCCTTTCGACGTGTCACACCGGGAGACCGTGGACGCGCACGAGATGTTCGGCGCGCCGACCTACAAGTGGCTGCCCGCGAAATCCAAGTTGCGCACACGGTTTCTGTTCTTCTATTGCCGGGTTCCCTCGGACTTCACGGCGGTGGCGGATGTTTTGGTCGAGGACGGCCAAGTCAAGATCAAGGACAAGTCGGGGAAGGTCGTAACCCTGAACGCGCGCCTCCAGCTATAGCCTTTTGGGGAAAGAGAGTTCACCGCGGCGACGCCGGGACGCAGAGCAGCATGGCCGCAACCAATTCGAATCACTGCCATCGACTTCGGATCATTGCAATCCGACCGTCAAAGCGCATCGGCTGAAGAACTTCGGCGGGGACGCCGACGTGGCAGGCCGGAGGCCCGCTCTACGGGCGGAATCGTCGCGGCGCGCGCCGCTCAGCGGTAGCGGTACAGCGTGAAGTGCTGGATGCTCTTGGCGTTCGTCGGAGACCAGCAGCATCCCGACTTTTCCAGCATCAGAAAGTTCCCCTCGTCGCTGTCGTCGCCGTTCAGGCGGCGTCCGGGAACCCAGCGGCCATTGACAAAAGCGCCTTCTTCCACGGTGCCCAGACCGGCGCGCTGGGGCCCCGGCCCGTTTGGAGAGAACCTGACCGTTACGCCGCTGCCGGCCGCGAAGAACTCCTCCGGCCCGGTGGCAATGAGAATCGCCGCCGCGGGGGGCGGAGGATCCGGCGGCGGCGCCACGCCGAACATTTTTGGCTGGCGATAAAACGAGACTTCCAGCGTATAGTTCCCCAATTGGATCTTCTGCGGCGGATCGTTGGGGGTGCGCAGCAGGACGGCGGACATGGTCCCATTGCCCTGGTGTTCCGCAATCAGCGGCGCCATTTGCGCGATCAGGTCGAAGCTGGAGATCAGATCGTTGTCGGGATGGGGTATTCTGGGGTCCTCGAGCCCCATGATCGTCCACCCGATGGCATCGTGGCGCCCGAAGATATAGAGCACTCTGGCGGCGCCATCCGCTCCACCCATATTCTCGGGTATGAACAGCGGATTTCCGGAGCGGGCGTACTTGGCGCACCAGTCCACGAAGTCCCGGTCGCTGTAAGCGTCGGGCGAGAGCATATCGATGCGCGGTCCGCCGGCTCGCCAGACGTCCAACAGGTCGGCCATGGGGCCGCCGATGGCGAAAGACCCTCGTCTTCCACTTTTCACCGCATCCGCAATGGTGGACGTTCGGGAGAGCGCCGCGTTCACGTACATCGGTATCGGGTATTCGGCTTTGCCCGCCTCGGCCACCCGGCCGATGTAGCGGGCATAGTTCCAGGCCATGAAGATTTCATCGGTCGCGGCGTTCTGACCGAACACCTCTTCCCAGGTTCCGGAGGTCTTGAAACCGGCCGCCTCCCACACCTGGCGAAATTCCGGGATGAGCGTGTCCTTGTGCTGCTGGAGGTAGTCCGTCAGCTCTTTCGGAACCGCTCCCGCGAAAGCCTTCTCGGCCGCGGGCGAGCGGTCCCGGGAGCCGCCCGACATTCCCACTTCGTTTTCCAACTGGATCATGACGACCGTGTGCTGGCGGCCATCCACTTCCTTGACGTGCCGCATGAGGGCCGCGAAGGCGCGGGCATCGGCGTCGCGGTTGGCATCGCTCGATGGGCTGAGCAGCTCGATGCTCCTGCCCTCGCCCACCTGGGCGCGCGGGAAGCGTTCGAAATCCCGCTTCACCCATTCGGGCGGGTAGCTGGACGTGCCGTTCTTCCAGCTTGCGAACCACAGAAGCACGAGACGCAGGTTGTGGCTGCGCGCGTCCCGGATGATCCCGTCCAGCACGCTGAAGTCGAACTTCCCTTCCTGTGGCTCGACCTGGTTCCAGGCCACGCCGGCCAGGACGGTATTGAGCTTGGCTTCGATGAGCTTGGGCCAAATCGGCTTCATGTACTCGACGCTGGTGGCGCTGTTGTTAGTCAATTCTCCCGCCAAGACCAGAAACGGCTTGCCGTCCACGATCAATTGGGTGGCGGTTCCCCGCTTTTCGAGGTGGGGAATGGGCGCGGCGGCCGGGGTTTGCGCGCTGCCAGCGACGGCCAGCGCGAACAGAAGGATCGAGATCCGCGGGATTCGATATCTCATGGCGGATGTCCGGGTCGTAATCTCTGAAGCATTGTAATGCATCGTGCGCCGCCACGCACAAGGTGGTAGTATTCTGGGTTCCCCGCAAGCCGAAGTTACCGCAGCGAAAGGAGATCTTATGACCCTGCCGCACACTTACGGAATGGCGTTGATGCTCACGGTTCTGACCATGCTCTGCTGGGGTTCCTGGGCCAATGTGCTCAAGATCGCCAAGGGCTGGCGCTTTGAGCTGCTCTACTATGACTACTCCATTGGAGTGGCGCTGGGCGCACTCCTGGCTGGGCTGACGTTCGGCACGCTAGGGTCGGGCAGCCCCCGTTTCCTGGACGATCTCTCTCGCGCGGGCCACATCAATATTCTCTGCGGATTCCTGGGCGGGGTGATTTTCAACCTGTCCAACATCCTGGTGGTGGGGGCCATCGCCGTGGCCGGCATGGGGGTGGCGTTCCCTATCGGAGTGGGCCTCGCTCTGGTGGTGGGGGTCATCTGGAATTACATCGTCAACCCCCAGGGGAATCCGCTGCTGCTGTTCCTTGGCGTCGCCCTCATCGTGGGGGCCATCGTGGTGGACGCCATCGCCTACCGGGCGCATGCCGTCAGAGGGAGCGCCGCGGGGGACAAGCAGGATGCCGCCGCCAAGCGCGCGGCCACCTGGAAGGGCATCCGGTTGAGCGTCGTGGGCGGCATTCTGATGGGAATGTTCTACCCGCTGGTGGAGATCGGCAAGACAGGTGAGAAGGGACTCGGCCCCTACGCGGTGGGATTCGTCTTTGGCCTGGGCGTGCTGGCCTCGGTGTTCGTGTACAACCTCTACTTCATGCGATTCCCGATCGAGGGCCCGCGCCTGAGTTTTGGCGATTATCTGAAAGGCAATTGGTGGGTGCACCTTCTCGGGATTGTGGGCGGCGCGATGTGGATGACCGGATCGCTGGCGAACTTCGTGGCCGCCAGCGCCCCGAAGGCGTTGCAGGTGGGACCGGCGATCAGTTACGCCATCGGGCAGGGCTCCACCATGGTGGGGGCGCTGTGGGGCGTCCTGGTGTGGAAGGAATTCGCGGGAGGCGGGGCGCGGGTGAACCGGCTGCTCGCGCTCATGTTCGCGCTCTTTCTGACCGGCCTGGCGGTAGTTTCCATCGCGCCGCTCTATGCCGCCCGCTAGTTCTTCGACCGCGTGAACATATTCCTTTCCCGTGGGGCGGGACGACATCCCGCGGCAGGTTGCCCCCCCCGGAGCGCCGGCTTCCGGCCTCCGCATTCTGGAGAGGAATTGGCCCCCGCCGCCACTATAGTTGTTTGGACGTTCCGACGATGGAAATACCAGCAGGACCGAATTCGGGGATCTACGACGTGGCGGGAGCCAATTTCATGCTCCAAGCGGTTTTCAACAAGTTGTTCGCGTGCGTCCACCGGCGCACAACGTTTCCGCGGACCCGCCCCCGTACACCAGTCGGGACGCCGCCGCGAACCTATGTTGTGTGTTTGGATTGCGGCTGTGAGATCCCATACGACTGGGGACGGATGAGGGTGTGCCCGCCGGCGGCGCTCGCAGCCGGGACCAACGGGCGGCCAAGGCGGGGGCATGCAGGCCGCATCCCGCGGGCGCCGGAACCGGTCCGGCCGAAAACTCCGCCGGATGCGAAGCCCGCCGCGGGTGTCGACGCGCCGGTGGCCGGGGTTGACGCGAAACCGGCCGCGCAAATCGGTAACGCCGGCGGTCTTGCCGCCGGCCGGCCCGAGCCAGGCTTGCCGGACGAAAACCTCTGTCCCACCGCGCCCTCGAAGGACAATCTTGGCGGGGCAGGCGCTTTCGCCTGCCCGGTGGCTTCTTCGGAACTTCACGCGCCTCATGTCCAACCCGCCTCGCCACCGGGGAATGCGCTTCTCCCTGCGCCTGCACCCCGCCCGTACCTGTTTGCCGCCAGGCAGGCTGGAGTCGCCAAAGCCCCCAACGGCTCTCACGCGACCGCCGAGAGCGAGGTCCGCCGCTACCTGGATCGCGCGGGGCTGCGCTTCCGAAAGGTGCAGGTGGCGCTCCGCGTCTTGAATTCGCTGATGGCGGGCGCATCCGTCCGGCCGGACGATGTGGCGCAGTTGGTGTCCTGGGCCGACCCAGGCAGCCGGGGCCGCTCGGCGGGAGAATTGGCCCGGCAGGTCGTGGAGTGGGCCGGGTCCTGCTAACCAAGGCGCAATTGCGTCTTGGCCATTGCGTGAATCGGAGAATTCTGTCTTAATATGGAACATGCCATGGTCGAAGATACTCGCCGCCCACGCGCTGCGCCTAACGATTGCCGTGTTGGCGCCCGCCGCTCTCGTTGCACAGACTAACCTGGATTTCGAAGCGCCCGGGGCCTGGGCGTCGATTCCCCCGGGCTGGACCGCAGTCGCGAATCCCGCGAACCTCGCGCCTCAGGCGGCCCTGGTCATGCAAGGGTGCGTCCAGGGACAGCAGTGCGCACTAATGAAAGCTCCGAACGCGTCATCCGGGACATACACCAGACTGTTCCAGTCGGCGCCGGCCGCGCCTTTCTTCGGGACGGTGCGCTTTCGGGCAGCCGTGCGGACGGATGGTTCCGCCGGAACGTACGTCTATCTCTCGCTGGTGATGACTCGCGCCGACGGCTCCATTTCGTCCTTCGTCAACTCGCCACACCAAACTTCCACCGCGTGGCAGTATGTCGAAGTCAGCGCTCCCGTGACGTCCGACGTCAGTAGCATCGTTTTCAACTTTTTGTGCAATGGAAGCGGGTGGGTCTGGGCGGACGATGCCAGCCTGCAGAACATCACGAACACCCAGCCCGAAGCCGCCCGCCCGCTTTCCGCGGCCGGTCTCGAGAATTTGACGGCCTTCGCCAAGGCGCTGGGATACGTCCGGCATTTCCACCCTTCCGATGCCGCCGCGCAAGCCAATTGGGACGCTTTCGCGGTGCAGGGAGTGCGCACCGTCGAGGCCGCCACATCTCCCGCCGACCTGGCGGCCAAACTGCAAACCCTGCTGAACCCTGTCGCTCCCACGGTCCAGGTTTTCCCGACCGGGAATCCGCCCGGGCTGCCGGTGGACCTGACGCCGGCCTCCACCAGCGGACTGCAATTCATCCGCTGGAACCATTACGGCGTATACCTTTCCTCCAGCAGCAATATCTACACCAGTTCACGCCAGACGGCGGCGGCGAGTTCCCCGTTGCCCGCCGCATTCGTCAGTCCCACCCAGCCCTATGTGGCGGAGATCGGGCAAGGCCTTTCCATCTCGGTTCCTCTCACCCTGTATGCCGATGCCAACGGGACGCTGCCGCACCAGGCGATTCCCACAATCGACTGCTGCGCGTATTCGCCCGACGATCGCGGTACCAGGCTCGCCGGGGTGATTGTCGCCTGGAATGTCCCCCAGCATTTCTGGCCGTACTTCGATGTGATGCCGGACGACTGGCCGGGGGCCCTGGCCGCGGCCTTGCAGAGCGCCGCCACCGACTCGGGCGCCGACAACTACTTCAAGACCTTGAGCCGCCTGTGGGTTGCCCTACGCGATGGCCACGGATGGGTCTGGGGTCCCACCACTCCCGCCATGGTTCCGGTGGTCTTTGAGTGGATCGAAAACCAACTCGTGGTTACCGCCGTCCTGGCCGGCGACACGCAAGGCGTCTCCCCAGGCGACCGCATCCTGCAAATTGACGGCGTACCCGCCGAAGACGTGCTGGCCCAACAGCAGGCGCTCATTTCCGGCGCCACTCCACAGTGGATTCTGTATCGTTCTCTGTTCGCCGCGGCGCAATGTTCGAGCGCCAACCAGATGCAACTGACGGTTGAGCCGTACGCCAAGCCGGGCTCGAGCCGCACGGTTTCGTTCGCTTGCGTCGCCAACCTATTCTGGGCTGCGCCGACCCTGCCAACCGTGCAGGAACTCGAGCCGGGCATCGAGTACGTCCACCTTGGCGGCCTCACTTCGGATGCCTGGGCCGCCGCGGCGCCGGCTCTTGCGAGCGCCAAGGGAATCGTCTTCGACATGCGCTGGGGGGGCGCGCAAATCTACGACTATCTGCAGTCCCTGAGCCTCACCAATTTGAACAGCGCGCAGTGGTGGGTTCCCACGCCGTCCCGGCCGGACCAGGTGGGCCTCACGTTCCAGCAGGCGGCCTCCTGGAACCTGCCCCCGCTGCAGCCGTATCTCCCCGCGCGCCGCGTGTTTCTGACCGATGGGGGCAACGTCAGCTTCGCCGAAACGGTAATGGGCATAGTCGAGGCGTATCAACTGGCGGAGATCGTGGGAGGAACCACCGCGGGTACCGACGGCAACATCAATTACATCGACCTGCCGGGCGGCTACACCCTGGGGTTCACCGGCATGAAGGTGCTGAAGAACGACGGATCGCAGTACCATGGCGTAGGGATCCATCCCACCATCCCGGCCTCGCGAACTCGCGCGGGCGTGGCTGCCGGGATCGACGAGGTGCTGGCGCGCGGCGTCGCGGTGGTCAAGGGACCGCAGCTTGGACCCACGCCGGCGATCTCCGCCGTGGTCAACGCCGCGAGCTTCGCCGGCGGAGCGGTGGCCCCCGGTGAGATCGTGACGATTTATGGAACCAACCTGGGGCCGGACCAGTCGGCCCAGGCTGCCTATGACGGGTCGGGATACCTGGGCACGTATGCCGGCGAAACGCGCGTTTTCTTCGATAACATCCAGGCGCCGCTGGTCTATGCTTCCGCGTCGATGGTGAGCGCCATCGTCCCCTATCAGGTGGGCGCGAGCGCCAATGTCCGGGTGGAATATCAGCTTCGCAGTTCGGCGGCGGTGGCCGTCCCGGTGGCGGCGTCGGCGCCGGCGATCTACACCTACGGGGGAACGTCGCGGGCCGTGGTGGTCAACCAGGACAACACCTTCAACTCCGACGCCAACCCGGCCGCGCGTGGCGATATTGTGACCTTGTTCGCGACCGGAGAAGGGCAGACTTCGCCCGCCGGAGTGACCGGCAGAATGCCGCGCTCGGGAAGCTGGCCGGCGCCGGTGGGCGCGGTATCGGCGACGTTCGGAGGAATTGCGGGCGCCGTACAGTTTGTGGGAGAGATCTATGGCGGGGTCCTGCAAATCAACGTGACTGTGCCATCCGGCGCTCCCACGGGAAGCGCCGTGCCGCTGCGGCTGGTGGTGGGGACGGCCGGCTCGGCGCAGGCAACCGTGGCCGTGAAATAGCTCTCACTCTTGTCGGGGAAAAAGGGAACAGACCATCGGCTCTTCTGTGGTCGGATCCAGGGTGATGTCGAAGAAACCCTTGCTTGAATCGGAGAATTCTGTCTTAATATGGAACATGCCACGGTCGAAGATACTCGCCGCCCACGCGCTACGCCTATTGATTGCCGTGTTGGCGCCCACCGTTCTGTTTGCACAAACTAACCTCGATTTCGAAGCGCCTGGGACGCTAAGCTCGACTCCGCCGGGCTGGACCACATCCACCTCTTCCACGGGCCTCACGTTTCAGGCGCGCCTGATCGCGCAAGGGTGCATCCAGGGAAAGCAGTGCGCACAACTGACGGGTCCGCCGAACTCGGCATCGGGGTCGTGGGGCTACCTGCTCCAGTCGGCGCCGGCCGCGCCTTTCTCCGGGACGGTGCGCTTTCGGGCCGCTGTGCGGACGGATGGTTCCTACGGAACGTTCGCCGATCTCTATGTGCGGGTGAATCGTGCCGACGGCACAACGTCGTTCGTCATCGAATCGACGCCTCGAGCTGCCACCGGCTGGGAGTATGGGCAAGTCAGCGCTCCCGTGGCGTCCGACGCCAGTAGCATTACGATCGGCTTTGTCAAGTACGGTGGCGGGTCGGCGTGGCTGGATGATGCCAGCCTTCAAAACATCACGAACACCCAGCCCGAAGCCGCGCGCCTGCTTTCCACCACCGGCCTGGGGAATCTGACGGCCTTCGCCAAGGCGCTGGGATACGTTCGGCATTTTCATCCTTCCGATGCCGCCGCGCAGACCGATTGGGAGGCTTTTGCGGTGCAGGGAGCGCGCGCCGTCGAGGACGCCGCAACTCCTACCGACCTGGCGGCCAAACTCGAAGCCCTGTTGAACCCGATCGCTCCCACCGTCCAGATTTTCCCGACCGGGAATCCGCCCGGCCTGCCGGTGGACCTGACACCCGCGTCCACCGGCGGACTGCAATTCATCCGCTGGAACAACTACGGGGTGGAAATCTCCTCCGGCAGCCAGACCTACGGCAATATATACACCAGTACACGCCAGACGGCGGCGGCGAGTTCCCCGTTGCCCGCGGCATTCGTCAGTCCCACCCAGCCCTATGTAGCGGAGATCGGGCAAGGCCTCTCGATCTCGGTTCCGCTCACGTTGTATGCCGATGCCAACGGGACGCTGCCGCACCAGTCGATTCCCTCAATAGACTGCTGCACCTATTCGCCCGACGATCGCGGCACGAGGCTCGGCGGTGTAATCGTCGCCTGGAATGTCGCGCAGCATTTCTGGCCGTACTTCGATGTGATGCCAACCGACTGGCCGGGCGCCCTGGCCGCCGCCTTGCAGAGCGCCGCCACCGACTCAGGCGCCGACAACTACCTCAATACCTTGAGCCGCATGTGGGTTGCCCTGCCCGATGGCCACGGATTGGTCTATGGGACCGCCACTCCCACCAAGGCTCCGGTGTTCTGGGATTGGGTGGAAAACCAACTCGTGGTTACCGCTCTCCTGACGGCCGACACGCAAGGCGTCTCCCCAGGCGATCGCGTCTTGCAGATTGACGGCGTACGCGCCGAGGACCTGCTGGCACAAAAGCAGGCGCTCATTTCCGGCGCCACTCCACAATGGATTCTGCGTCGTGCCGTGCTGGCCACGCCGGTCTGCAACAGCACCAACCAGATGCAACTGACGCTCGAGCCGTACGCCAATCCGGGCTCGAGCCGCACCGTTGTGTTTCCTTGCGCCAGCCTGTACTGGGCCGCGCCTTACCCGCCAACCGTGCAGGAAATCGAGCCTGGCATCGAGTACGTCAACCTTCCAACCCTCACACCGGCTGCCTGGACCGCCGCGCTGCCGGCTCTTGTGAGCGCCAAGGGAATCGTCTTCGACATGCGCTGGGGCACCGGAGACCCGACCTATCTGCAGTACCTGAGCCTCACCAATTTGAACAGCCCGCAATGGTGGGTTCCCACGCCGTCGCGCCCAGACCAGGTGGGCTGGGCGTTACAGCAACTGGCCTCCTGGAGCCTGCCCCCGCTGCAGCCGTATCTCCCCGCGCGCCGCGTGTTTCTGACCGATGGGGGCGACATCAGCTCCGCCGAAACGCTAATGGGCATAGTCGAGGCGTACCAACTGGCGGAGATCGTGGGAGGAACCACCGCGGGTACCGACGGCAACATCAATTACATCTACCTGCCGGGCGGCTACACCCTGGGGTTCACCGGCATGAAGACGCTGAAGAACGATGGATCGCAGTTCCATGGCGTGGGAATCCATCCGACCATCCCGGCCTCGCGGACCCGCGCGGGCGTGGCTGCCGGCGTCGACGAGGTGCTGGCGCGCGGCGTCGCGGTAGTCAAGGGACCGCAGCCTGGACCCACGCCGGCCATCTCCGCCGTGGTCAACGCCGCGAGCTTCGCCGGCGGAGCGGTGGCCCCCGGTGAGATCGTGACGATTTACGGAACCAACCTGGGGCCGGACCAGTCGGCCCAGGCTGCCTATGACGGGTCGGGATACCTGGGCACGTACGCCGGTGAAACGCGCGTTTTCTTCGATAACATCCAGGCGCCGCTGGTTTATGCTTCCGCGTCGATGGTGAGCGCCATCGTCCCCTATCAGGTGGGCGCGAGCACCAATGTCCGGGTGGAATATCAGCTTCGCAGTTCGGCGGCGGTGGCCGTCCCGGTGGCGGCATCGGCGCCGGCGATCTACACCTACGGGGGAACGTCGCGGGCCGTGGTGGTCAACCAGGACAACACCTTCAACTCCGGCGCCAACCCGGCCGCGCGTGGCGATATCGTAACCTTGTTCGCGACCGGAGAAGGGCAGACCTCGCCCGCCGGAGTGACCGGCAAAATGCCGCGCTCGGGAGGCTGGCCCGCGCCGGTGGGCGCGGTATCGGCGACGTTCGGAGGAATTGCGGGCGCCGTGCAGTTTGTGGGAGAGATCTATGGCGGAGTCCTGCAAATCAACGTGACTGTGCCGTACGGCGCTCCCACGGGAAGCGCCGTGCCGCTCCGGATCGTGGTGGGGACGGCCGTCTCGGCGCAGGCAACCGTGGCGGTGAAGTAATGAGTGGGCCTGCTCCAAGGTGAGGTGGCCGACAACGTCATCGTGAGCGCCCGCCGAATGGCGGATTTCCTGGCCTGCGTTCAGTCCAGCCCCAACTACGACAGCGTCGTAATCCGGGCGTCCATGCACAAGAACGACGGCATGCATGCGGCCTGGGAGATGAAGCCGCTCTCGGCTGGGCGCTCCGGCCTTCCGAACCTCCACGCCGCCCATCCTCCCGATTCTCCAACACGGCTCACGCCGCCCCCCCCAGGTGCATATCGGATCTTTATGTCCTATAATAAATTTGGGCCGATTCCCAGGTCGAAGGAGTCCACGGTGAAGATCCTAAAGCTCCCTAAGGAGAAGCTCGATCTTTTTGCATCGGTTGTCCAGCAATTCGGCGAGCTGCATGCCCCCGTAGAGCAGGACGGCAGGTACGTTTTTAAACGACTCACCCGGTGGTCGGATGCGCGGCTGGAATACGACCGCACCATCCTCCCGCCTAAGAAATATTTCCTCCCGCCGCAAGAGACGCTGTTTCGCTACAAGCCCGGCGAGGGGTTCGTTCCCAACACCGACGGGTTGGATCAGCGGATCATCCTGTTCGGCGTCCACGCGTGCGACGTTTACGCGCTGAACATATTGGACCGGGTGTTCGCCGGCCGGTACAACGACCCGTACTACCAGGCCAGGCGGAAGAACATCGCCATCATCGGTATCGATTGCGCTCCCGACAAGCAGTGTTTCTGCCGTTCCATGAGGGCCGACTTCGTGGATCACGGCTTCGATCTGTTCTTTTACGATACGGGCGATTATTACCAGGCGCTGGTGGGCACCGCGCTGGGCGACGACATGGTGCAGGCCACCGGCAGCGTGTTCGAGACCGTGGAAGCGGTGGATATCGACGACTACAAGCGCCGCTCCAGGAACAAACGGCGCGCGTTCCAGTTGGAAGTGGAAATCCGCGACCTTCCCGAGATCTTCGAGATGGAATACCAGAGCGAGATCTGGAACGAGCTGGGACAAAAGTGCCTCTCGTGCGGAAGCTGCAGCATGGTGTGCCCCACCTGCTATTGCTACGACGTGACGGACGACGTGGAGTTGGGCTCGCGGGCCGGCAAACGCACGCGCCTGTGGGATTCCTGCCTGTTCCCGAGCCACGCGCTGGTGGCCAGCGGCGAGAATTTCCGCGGGCCGCGCGCCAGCCGCATCAAGTTCCGCTTCTATCATAAGCAGCGCGGCTTCGTGGCGGAATACGGCCGTCCAAGCTGCGTGGGTTGCGGGCGGTGCATCAGCGCCTGCCCGGTGAACATAGACGTAGTGCAAGTGATCGACCGTTTGCGGAGGGTGCAAGATGCTGCTAGCCGATGAAGTCGGAACCCACCATCCCGTTCTGGCGGACAACCCCTATCAGCCGCACATGGCGCGCATTGTCCGCATATACAAAATGGTGGACAACAACCACCTGTTCACGCTGCGCTTCCTCGAAGACCACCTGGCGCACAGCTTTCGCCACAAGCCGGGCCAGTTCATCATGCTCAGCATACCGGGGGTGGGCGAGGCGCCCATCTCCATTTCCTCCTCGCCGTCGCGGCCCGAAGTTCTGGAGCTGTGCGTGCGCCGCACGGGCCGGGTGACCGGCGCGCTGTACCGTCTGCGCACCAACGACGTGGTGGGCGTGCGCGGTCCCTACGGCAACGGATACCCGATCGAGGAAATCGCCGGCAGCGATGTGCTGCTGGCCGCCGGCGGGCTGGGCATGGCCCCCCTCCGGTCGCTGTTGTGGTACGCCCTGGACCACCGCGACAAATTCAACAACATCACCCTGATGTACGGAACCAAGCGGCCCGAGGACATGCTCTTCCGCGAGGAGCTGACGGCCCTGGTGGACCGCACCGACATCAACTGCCTGCTCACCGTGGACGCCGATCCATCGGGAACCTGGAAGAACCACGTGGGCCTGCTGCCGACCCTGTTCGACCACGCCAAGATCGATCCCCTGCGGACCTACGCCGCGGTGTGCGGCCCGCCGGTGGTCTACAAGTTCATCCTCCGGCGGCTGCTGGAGCTGGGCTTCCCCAAGAACCACATCCTGATGTCCCTGGAGCGCCGCATGAAGTGCGGCATCGGCAAGTGCGGCCATTGCAGCGTGGGGTACAAGTACACCTGCCTGCAAGGGCCCATCTTCACCTACTGGGACGCCATCAACCTGCCGGAGATGATCTGATGAGCAAACCAACCGTTGGCATATTCGGTCTCACCGGCTGCGCGGGGGACCAACTTGTGATCCTGAACTGCGAGGACCATTTGCTGGACCTGGTGGCCCTCATCGATATTCGCGACTTCCTGATGGCCTCTTCGGAAAACCAGACCGACTGCAAGCTGGATATCGCGCTGGTGGAAGGGGCGGTCCTCAGCCAGCGCGACGCCGCGACGCTGAAGGCCATCCGCCAGCGTTCCAAGCTGCTGGTGGCGCTGGGCTCCTGCGCGGTGTGGGGCGGCGTGGCGGCCATGGACCGCGGCGCCGACCGCCACGAGATGCTGGAGGAGGTCTACGGCGACACCGGGCTTACCTACGATTCGACGCCTGCCCAGGCGCTCCACGAATTGGTGAAAGTGGATTTCAACATCACCGGCTGCCCCATCGAGAAGGAACATTTTCTGGCGGCCGTAGCGGCTCTGCTGAATGGCGATCTGCCGCTGTATCCTGAATATCCGGTGTGCACCGAATGCCGGATGCGCGAAAACAACTGCCTGCTAATCGAGCGCGGGCTGCCCTGCTGCGGCCCGGTGACGGTGGCCGGCTGCCAGGCGCGGTGCCCGGACCTGCGCGTGCCGTGCGTGGGATGCCGGGGACCCATCGGCGACGCCAACCCCGCCTCCCTGCTGGAGGTGCTCGAGCAGAGAGGCTTCGACCGGCGCCAGGTGGTGGCCCGGTTGCGCACATTCGCTCCGGAGGAGGTCAGACAATGAGCGCTATCGTCATCGACCATCTGGCCCGCGTGGAGGGCCACGGCGGAATCACCGTGGAGCTGGAAGGAGACACCGTCGCCAACGTCCGTTTCGACGTGTTCGAGGGAGCGCGGCTGCTGGAGCCGCTGGTGAAGGGCAAGCGCTACGACGAAATCGCGCCGGTCCTCTCGCGCATCTGCTCCATTTGTTCGGCTTCCCACACGCTCACCTCGCTCAAGGCCACCGAGGATGCCTTCGGCATCCGGGTGAGCCCGCAAACCGAGATGCTGCGGGAACTGCTGCTGCGCGGCGAGAACATCGAAAGCCACGCCCTGCACCTGTTCCTGCTGGCCATCCCCGATTACCTCAACTACCCGAGCGGCATCGCGCTGGCGGCGGATAAGCCGGCCGCCGTGCTGCTGGGGCTGCGCCTCAAGAAACTCGGCAACCTGATCCAGGAGACCATCGGCGGGCGGGCCGTCCACCCGGTGAATTGCGTGGTGGGCGGGTTCGGCAAGGCGCCGGAGGTGGATCAACTGATCGAGCTGCGCACCGGCCTGATGCAGGCGGTGGCGGATTCCGACGCGGTGATCGACGTGATGGCCTCCCTGCCGGCCGCCGATTTCTGCCACTCGGAAACGTTCTACGCAGCCCTGCGCTCTCCCAATCTGGACACCTATTATGGCGGCGACGAGGTCATGGTGGTGTCCAACGGCAACCGGGCCATCGTGGCGGCGCGGGACTATCGCCAACTCACCAACGAGCAGCCGGTGGCGCACTCCCACGCCAAGCACAGCCTGTTCCGCGGGAGCCCGTTCATGGTGGGCTCGCTGGCGCGCCTTACGGTGAACCCGCGGCGGCTCACCGGGAAGCTGGCGGTGGCCATGAAGCGCCTCAAGCTGGTGCTGCCGGCCGACAACCCCATGGACAACAACAAGGCGCAAGCCCTGGAGTTGATCAACGACGTGGAACGTTCCCTCGAGATCATCGAGCAGCTCTTGCGCGAAGGCGTGAGGGACGAACGGGCGCTGCCGGTGCAACCCCGCGCGGGCACGGGCACGGCCATCACGGAGGCCCCCCGCGGGCTTCTGATTCACAGTTACGAGTACGACGCGGACGGGCGGATTGTCTCAGCCGACGTGATCACCCCGACCGCGCTCAACGCCGCCAGCATGGAACTCCATTTCCGGCGCGCGGTGGAACAGTGCGCGGAGCGCGAGGAAGCCGTGATGGCGCGCCGGTTGGGAATGATCGCGCGCGCTTACGACCCGTGCATCTCGTGTTCCGTGCACCTCATGCGCAAGCGATGAAGCCGCGCCTCGCCATCGGGCTGGGCAACCCGCTGATGGGAGACGAAGGCATCGGCTGGCACGTGGCGGGCCGGTTGGCCGCCGACCCGCGGCTGCCGGCCGACGTGGAAGCCATTCCGGGAGGAACCGACCTGCTCGGCTGCGCCGCCCGGATCGAAGGCCGGCGGCGCGTGGTGGTGATCGACGCCATGGAGGACGACGGCGAGCCGGGAAGCGTATCGGTAGTGCAAGGGGAAATGGAAGAGCGGCAGGAGCATGCGCACCATCTTTCGGTGGCGCAGGCGGTCAAGCTGCTGCAACTGACCACCCCCGCGCGGTTCACCGTGCTCGGGATATCGGTAAAGGCGGCCTGCCTGGGCGAGGATCTCTCGCCGGCTCTGGCCGCCCGGCTGCCCGCCATTGTGGACCGCGTACTGGAGGAATTGTGATGGAGTTCTTCGGGGCAGTCGGCGCGCGGCGCTCCACGCGCGCCTTCCTGCCGAGGGCCGTTCCGGGGGAGATGCTCGAACGCATACTGGAGGCCGCCAACCTGGCTCCGTCGGCGGGCAACCTGCAATCCTACGAGATCTTCGTAGTGACCAACAAGCGCAGACGCGAAGACCTGGCGCGCGCCGCCCGCGAGCAGCTCTTCATTGCCGGCGCGCCGGTGGTATTGGTGTTCGCCAAGCATCCGGCGCTCTGCGCGGAGCGTTACGGCAAGCGGGCCGAGAGCCTGTATTCCATCCAGGACGCCACCATTGCCTGCGCCTTCGCCTCGCTGGCGGCCGCCGCGCAGGGGCTGGGGAGTTGTTGGATCGGCGCGTTCGACCCCCAGGCGGTCCGCAGGATCGTAGGCGCGCCACGGGGCGTGGCGCCGGTGGCCATGCTGCCCATAGGCTACGCCTCGGAACGCCCGCGACCGCGGGAGAGGCGAGCGTTGGAAGAGCTGGTGCGGCGGGTGGAGTAGGCGGGGCGAGGCATGCCCGAGGCGCCGGCGCGCTTGTGTGGGGTCAGGATTTCATCCTGCCGGCGGGCTTGTGCCCGGTATTCTCCGGGCCGCCGCACGACGCCGGGCAGAAGCCCGGCGGCAAGCCCGAAGGCTGGACCCCACAAGCTGGCCAATCGCATCGCCGTCCTTTTTTATGCCGCACCCCTGGAACGCGGCGGCGGCCGGACAAAACCTCCCGTGACGTGCGAACATGATGATTCTTGCGATGACTCGACCGGGCTTGCTTCGCTGGGTTGTGTTGGCCGCCGCGGCTCTGATCTTATTCTGGCAATTGCTTGTCCCTCCGATTACCGGCATCGCCGATAACGGAGATTTCATTCGCATGGGCCGGTTCGGTTACGGCCCCAAAGACAAAGCTCCGGACGCCAAATTCAATTATGTCGGGGCAAAATACGTTCCCGATCCCAAGTATCGCTATCCGGCCTTGGAACAGTTCAGCTCCGAGTATTTCCTGGCCGGCGCCGCAATATATGCGACCCGAGCGATCACGAATGGCGGCGAGATGGACATCCGGTTGGTTGGCCTGGTCCACTTGCTGGCGTTCCTCATCGCCTTTGGACGGCTCTTGCGGGTGACCGGGCGGTTCCGCGCGGCGCCGCTCGTTTGGATGGGGATGCTGCTGGTGGTTACCGACGCCGGGTACGCCGCCTCTTTCAACTCCTTGTATGCGGAGCCCGCGTCGTACATCTTCTTCGTGTTCCTGCTGGCCGAGAGCATAGCGGTCTGTGGTTGCGAGCGTCTCTCCCGCCGGCAGATGGCGCTCTGGTGTCTGTGGGCGGTCCTGTTCGTATTCGCCAAGGCGCAGAATGCTCCGCTGGGAATCCTGCTGGCGGCGTTCTCGTTACGAATGGGATGGTGGCCGGCCGGGCGTTCGGTGCGGAACGCGGCCGTTGCCGCCGCGGTGGTCATCGGCAGCGCCGCCGCCATCGACTATGCGACCAGCCCGCCATTGGTGAGATGGGCGAACACCTATAACATGCTGTTCACGGTCATACTCGGGGAATCCAAGAACCCGGCCGCGGATTTGAAGACCCTTGGATTAAACCCGGAGCTGGCCGAGTTCGCGGGAACCGGCGCCTGGAGCCCGGGCGCGCCCTTTTACGACACCGTCGCGAGCGGAGTGGTGGGAAAACGGGTGACTTCGGCCACCATAGCCGGTTTCTTTTTGACGCACCCTCCGCGGGTGTGGCGGCACATCAGGAAGGTTCTTCCCCAGGCGTTCTCGCTGCGCCCGCCCTACGGCAATTTTGAGCGCTCGGCGGGTAAGCCGCCCGGCGCGCACAGCAGGTCATTCAGCCTCTGGAGCGGGTTCCATGAGCGGCGCCTGCGGCGCATCGGAGTCATAATTCTCATCTTGCTTCCGATGTCGCTCGCCGTTGGCGCGCTGGCTTGGGCACGAGGCTGTGCGCGCCGGCGCATCGAGGCATTTGCGCTCTTGATTGCCTGTTGCCTGGCCGCCTTTGGGGTAGCCGTTTTTGGCGACGCGTGGGACAACATCAAGCATCTCTTTCTCTTCAACCTGCTGCTCGATGCGTGTCTGATTTCGGCGCTGGGGATGCTGGCGACCGCCGCGCTCTCGAAAAAGAACGCCGCTTGATTGGTCACCTGAGTCGAGTAGATCGCCGGTTCACAGCAGTTTGCGAAAACGTTCGGGGTTCAACTCGATCTCGCCCAGGACTTCGCGAAGAAGTGGCCGGGCGAGGTCCCGGCCGGGATGATTTGGCAATGTTGTCGTGCGCCCGTCGGGGTGACGGTAGAAGACATGGCTGCCTTTCTGGCGGAGCCTTTCGAAACCCAGACGGAGGAGCAGCGAGTCCATTTGCCGGAAATTGACGATCGGTAGACGGCTCACCCCGCAATTTCTACCTGTTGCAGACCCACAAAACGGGGCAGATCCTGGATGTCTCCCTGGTACGCTTCCAGACAGAGCGCCACAACCTCCGACAGATTCGAGCGCAACTCATCCAAAGTGGCTGCCTGGGTGTGCGCGCCCGGCAAGCCTGGAACACTGCCAACGTAGAGACGCGTATCGGGGTCCCATTCGACATACGCGGTATAAGAAGCCGGCATGCGGTTCGTATCTCCTGCTTCAGTATACCCGTGGGTGGCCGGTTTTCGCACCCTGGCCGACCATGCTGGGAGCGCGCACGCCTTACTTCCCGGCTCGCCCCGTCGCGCGCTTGCGCGGAGGTTTATGATGATCCCTATGCGGGTACGCGAATTGGCGGAATGGCTGGGGGCCACGTTCGAAGGCGACGGAGAGAAGGAACTCACGGGCGTGGCGGCGCTCGAAAGCGCGACGGATTCCGACGTCTCGTTCGTGGCCGGCCGCAAGGCGGCGGCGCAGGCGGAGGCGTCCGGCGCCGGATGTCTGATCGCCTATCCGGAATGGCCGAGCCCCAGCCCGCGGACGGTGATCCGCGCGCCGGAGCCGCGCACGGCGTTCGCGCGCGCCATGAGCCGCTTCTATCCCACGGCGGAGTTGAAACCCGGGGTGCACGCCACCGCCGTGATTGGCGCGGGCGTGGAGATGGGCGCGCTGGCGTGCATCGGGCCGCACGCCGCGGTGGGCGACGGCACGCGCGTCGGGGTGGCCTGCCAGATCGGGGCGGGCTGCTATGTGGGCAAGCGCGTGACGCTGGGCGAAGGCTCGGTACTGCACCCCAACGTGACGGTCTACGACAACGTGGATATCGGCCGCGGCTCCATTCTGCACTCGGGCTGCGTAATCGGCGCCGACGGCTTCGGGTACGTGATGGACCGGGAACGGTGGCAGAAATTTCCGCAGGTGGGCCGCGTGGAAATCGGGGACTTCGTGGAAATCGGGGCCAACTCCTGCGTGGACCGCGCGGCCCTGGGCGTCACCTCCATCGGCGAGGGAACCAAGCTCGACAACATGGTCCACGTGGCGCACAACTGCCGCATCGGCTGTCACGTGGTGGTGGCCGCGCAGACCGGCTTTTCCGGAGGGGTGGTGGTGGAGGACTACGCCGTAATCGGCGGCCAGGTGGGCATCGGCGACAAGGCCCGCATCGAATCGCGCGCCGTGCTCGGATCGGGCTGCGGGGTGCTCACCTCGAAGATCGTGCGTTCCGGCGAGACCGTGTGGGGCACGCCGGCCCGGCCGCTCAAGCAGTACCTGGAGCAGCTCGCCAACTTGG
Source organism: Terriglobia bacterium (assembly GCA_963767595.1). GTDB lineage: Bacteria > Acidobacteriota > Terriglobia > Bryobacterales > Bryobacteraceae > BOG-224. The sequence continues at coordinate 155,169 of CAVYEK010000010.1, read as the reverse complement.
CGCGCCTGCCGGAGCTGCGCCGCGAGATAGGCGAGCTTAAGCGCCGGCTGGCCGATCTCGAGACAAAGGCCTGATGCATGGGGTGCTGGGAGACTGTACCATGACCGCCTGATTTCTTCCCTTACTGGGCGGGCCGGGCGTGCCCGGCCCGCCGCTGGAGTTTGTACATTTCCGAAGCCCGGAGGGCGAAACACCCTAGCCCACGGCGTGAGCCGTGGGGAAACGCACGTGAGAACGCGAGCCCCGGAACGGGGCGAAAGGCTGTTCTCAGCCCCAGAGGTCGCGCGTATCGTATTCGATGCCATGCTTCGTCAGGAATGACGGGAATTCCTCTTGGAATGACACATGGCGATCGTGCTCCCGAAACTGTGTGGCATAGACTTACGCCCCGTTCCGGGGCTAGGCGGCCCGGCCGACCTCTTCCCCACGGCTCACGCCGTGGGCTAGGATGTTTCGCCCTCCGGGCTAGGTAGTGGACGACTCCAAATGGATGGTGGCCGCACGGCGCGGAGATCTCGCCAAAAAATGTAGAAACTCCAGGGGCGGGGGGGTGTGCCCGGCACGCCGCGTTTTGGTACAGATCAAGCGGTCGAAGACCTAGGCCCGAGTCCGTTGTGAGCCGCAGCCATTCCCGTGGCGGGCTTCCGGCCTGCCACTTCGGCGGCCCCGCCGGCGTTTGACAGGCGGAAGCGCCTGCCCCACAACTCCGGGAAACGCCGCCATTTCGATCAAATGGCGAACTGGCGGATGGATGCCTGGTCGCTGTACGCGGCTACCCGATTCCGGCCCCGGTCTTTGGCGGCGTAGAGCGCCTCGTCCGCCTCGCGTATGAAGGCATCCGTCTGGGAAGGCAGGGGATGTTCCCGCCACGCCACGCCGATGCTGCACGTTACGGCCAGCGATGCGCCGGCCGCCGCAAACGGCATGGAGGCCAGGGCGGCGCGCAGCCGCTCGGCCTGGGCATGGCTCGCCTCGCGGTCGCAGCCGGGGGCCACGGCCAGGAACTCCTCGCCGCCGTAGCGGCCGATGGCGTCGTAGCGGCGGCAGGCCTGTTTCATGCGCCGCGCCGCCTCGCGCAGCACGGCGTCTCCGGCCAGGTGGCCATGCGTGTCGTTGACCAGCTTGAAGTGGTCCAGGTCCACCAGGATGAGCGCCAGCGGGCGCCGCTCCCGCATGGCCCGTTCGGCCTCGATCTGGAGGGTCTCGAGGACCGTGGCGCGGTTGAGCAAGCCGGTGAGGCCATCGTGGGTGGCCTGGTCGCGAAGCGCCTCGCGGGCGGCCAGCAGCTCCTCCTGAAGATCGAGGATCCTTCGGCCCGCTCGCAGCCGGACGCGCAGCTCCTGGGCCTTGAACGGCTTGGTGAGGTAGTCGTCGGCGCCGGCGTCCATGCCTTCCACCAGGTCCTCGGAGTCGGTTCGGGCGGTGAGCAGCAGGATGTACTGATACGGCTCACGGCCGGCGGCGCGGACGCGGCGGCACAGTTCCACGCCGTCGATTCCCGGCATCATCCAGTCCAGAATCGCCAGACGGGGCGCCCCGTCCGGCTGCAAAAGCCGCCAGGCCTCTTCGCCGTCGTGCGCCACCGCCACGTCGTATCCCCATTTGGTGAGCATGTTGCGAAGCATGGCCTGAGATACCGGATTGTCTTCGGCCACCAACGCCGCCATCCGGCGTGCGCCTGGGCTTGCCTGTGGCTCGGTTCCAGGACCATCCGGCGGCGTCCGATTCGCGAACAACGGGTTTCCTCCCTAGTATCCGTATCGGCAAGGCAGCCCATTTCGATAAGCCGAATACCCGCGGATTAGTGCTCTTGCTCACCGATTTCCGGGGGCGCAATGGGCTCATTCCCCGGATCGGGAAGCAGGCCCGCCGCGTCGCAGAAACCCCAGGCCAGGGCGGTCACCAGGCCGAGGGCTCCGGCCACCAGTCCGATCATCCTGGGTCCAAAGTACTGGGAAGCGATTCCGGCCGCCGCCATGGAGACAATCATCGCCGACCAGCGCAGCGATTCCATGGTGGCAAAGACCCGCCCCCGGAAACGGTCCGGGGTGAGTCGCAGCAATTGCAGGTTGTTGAGCACGGAAGTGACGGCCATGCCCACGCGGGAGAGCATCATGGCCGCCAGCGCGCCGCCATAAGACGCAGCCTGGCTGAAGACCATGTACGCGGCGCCGTGCAGGATATAGGAGACGGTAATGGCGCGCTTATACCCGTTGAAGCCCAGGCGCCGGCCGGCCAGGTGGCCGATGGCGCCGCCCGCCAGCAGGCCGATGCCGGCGAATCCCCAGATGGAGCCGATGCCCGCGGCGCCCCGGTGAAACACCTTCTCTCCGAACAGGGCAAACAGGATCTGCGCGGCGCCGCCGCCCATGGCCCAGCCCACCGAGGTCATGGCGATGCCCATGATGAGGGGAACCGAGCGCATGTACGCCAGCCCCTGGCGGTACTCGCGCCACGGCTGGAGTTCGTTTTCGGAGGAGTGCCGGCGGGCGCGCAACCCGCCCGGGACCGCGATCCGCCAGATGGCCCCCGCCGAGAACGCAAAGGAAAAGGAGTTGATGTAAAACGCCCAGTGGTAACCCAGACGGGAGGCGCTGTATCCCGCCAACAGGGTGCCCGCCGTGAGGGTGGCCCACTGGGTGGTCTGGGTCAGCGAGTTGGCGGCGTGCAGCTCCTCCGGGCTGGCGATGGCCGGCAGAATGGCGGCTCTGCCGCTGGTGAAGAACGGGGAAGCGAACATGAGCGCCGCGCTCAGGGCGTAGAGCAGCCAGGGCTTGGGCTCACCAATGGTCAGCACGAAGGCCAGGGCCACGGCCGCGCGAATCAGGTCGCTCGCGATCATGATCTTCTTGCGATCGAAGCGATCCAAAAGCACGCCCGCGATGGGCCCGGCCAGCATGGCGGGAATGGCCCGCGAGAGCATCACCCCGCTGACCACCAGCCCCGATCCGGATTTCTCCATCACCAGCGCGAACACGGCGATGTTGTTGAAGTAGTCGCCGATCTCGCTCACCACCTGGCCCACCCAGGCGCGGCGATAGTTGTGGTTGCGGCGCAGAAGGGCCCACAGGCTGGTCATGAAGCCCTCATCATAGCCGGTTGCGGCCCCGAGCCGGCATTCCCGGGCCGCGCCGAGATCCGCTGCGAGCTTCCATCGGCGGTCTCACCGGTTTCACGAGCAGACGCACTGAAAATGCCGTTGCCCACCCGCCGCGCTACTCTGGGTATATGCGCGTCAACCACACTCGGGAGCGGCTGGCTAAAGGCGAAACGGTCTTTGGCTGCGGGCTCCAGAGCTATCGTTCGGCCGAAGTTCCGCGGACGTTCGCCGCCGCCGGCTTCGATTACGTTTTTATCGACATGGAGCACGGGGCCTTCGACCTGGAGACGGCCTACGACATGATTGGCGCTTCCGTGAGGGCCGGCATCACGCCCATCGTGCGGGTGGCCGAGGTGGCTTATTCCCTGGTGGCCCGGCTGCTCGATTCCGGCGCTCAGGGCATCATCCTTCCGCGGGTTGAGGATCCCGGCATCCTGCGCGAGGCGCTGAGCTGGATGCGCTTCCCGCCGGAAGGCAAGCGCGGCTACGGGGTAAACCCGTTCATGGTGGATTACGAGTCGCGGAGCTTCACGGAGATTATCGAACACCTGAACCGGCACACGCTGGCGGTGGCGCAATTCGAGACCCTGACCGCCGTCGAACGGGCGGACGAGCTGCTGCGCCTGAAGGGGCTCGACATCGTGATGGTGGGACCGGCCGATCTTTCGATCTCGCTCGGCATTCCGGGGCAGTTCGACCACCCGCTGTTGATCTCGACGGTGGAGCGGGTGATTGCCAAGTGCCGGGAATATAACGTCGTCCCCGGCATCCAGACGCGCGGCGTCGCCATGGCGAAGGCCTGGGCCGGCCGTGGAATGCGGTTCGTGGGGGCCGCCTCGGAGCACGGACTGTTGCTTGAAAAGGCGAAAGAGACGGTGGCGCTGCTGCGCGCCACGGCCGCCCCGGCACGCTGAAGCGCAAGTCGGTGTTCGGGCAACGGCCGCAACTCGGACATTTTACGGATGTCCGGATTGCCGGGAGGCCATGGCCGGCGCCGGCCGAAGCCAACGCCAGTCCGAGCTTCGCTCGGATTGTCCGAGCTTCGCCTGGATGTCCGAGCTTCGCTCGGATTGACAAGGCGGGAGCCTTATCCCACGTGCGCCGCGACGGTTCCGCCTCCCGGCCAGGTTACTGAAGACAAGAAGAAAATGGGAGACCAAGTCTACTTCGACGGCCTTGCCGCTTCACCCAGCTCCGCGGGGTATCCGCGGTCGAACCAGTCGGCCGCCATGTTGGTGGGGATGTAGAGCGCTTTGGCGCGGGTGAACCCGAGATTCTTCAGCGCTTCCATGGCGGGTCTGATGTTGGGACAGTGGTCCCAGGGGCAACACCCGCAATACACCACGATCTCGCGGTCTCGCGGCAGGTTGGCTACGGCCGCGCGGAGCGCCTGCAAGCCGGCCGGCGTGTTGGCCGGCCCGGCATAGATGGAGTTGGGAAGATGCTTTCCGCGATACAGCGCCGCGAAACCCACGTGAATCAGGGCCGGCTGCGCGCCCTTCGCCCGGAGTCGCGCGGCGAGTTCCCCGGGCTGCGCCAGGGAGGGGTCCGTCGGCTGGGCCGCCGCCAGCGCCGCAAGCAAGCCAATCGCCAGAAGTTTCATCCACTTTCCACTTTAGCGCGAAGGGACACGTGCGGATTGCGGCACACTGTGAACCGGTGGCGCATTTTCAGGCGGGCGCGATGCGTGTTCTAATATATCTTCACGGGTTTATTGGGGTTACTTCCATCTATGCGTGTGTTCCGCTTTGCGTTGACGGCCTGCGCCGCTTCCCTTCTTTATGCGGCGCCGGCTCGCGATCCCGGCCTGTTGAAGGCCCAGGCCACTTTGGAGCGGCTGCCGTTGCGCTTTGAAGCCAACCTTGGCCAGTGGATTCCCACCGTGCGCTACGCCGCGCGCGCGTCGGGATACAGCCTGCTGCTTACCGGCGTGGGGCCCACGATCGCCGTGGGCGGCTTGCAAAGGGTGGACATCTCTCTGATGGGATCCAACCCCGCGCCGGAGATCCAGCCACTCGAGAGACTATCTGTCCGCACGAGCTATTTCGTCGGCGCCCAGGACCGCTGGCGCAGCGACGTGCCGACCTATTCACGGGTTCTCTACCGGCAGGTGTACCCCGGCATCGACGTGGTCTACTACGGCAGCCAGGAGCGGCTCGAGTACGATTTCACGGTGGCGCCGGGGGCCGACCCCTCCGCCATCAGGCTGCGGTTTCAGGGCGCCGATCGCGTTTCCATCACGCCCGAAGGCGACCTGCTGGTGGAAGCCGCCGGACGGCGGATTGTGCAGAAACTCCCCTTGCTTTACCAGGAAGGCGCGGGCGGCGCGGCCCGCCGCGAAATCCCCGGGCGCTACGCCATGCTGGGGGACAACCTGATCGGTTTCACGGTCGGCGGCTATGACGCCGCGCGGCCTTTGGTGATCGACCCGTACCTGGTTTATTCCACGTACATCGGGGGCTCGGGGACGGACGAGATCGACGCCATCAAGATGGATCCCCACGGCTACCTCTATATGGTCGGATACACCACCACCAGCGATCTGGTAGCCACCCTCGGCGCCTGGTCGAGCGCGAACACCGGCGCGGCGAGCACCGCCGACGTGCTCATCGTGGTGTTGGATACCACCGCTCCCGATCCCTTCCCGCTCCGGTACCTCTCGTATTTGGGAGGCTCCGCGGACGATCTCCCGGCCGGCATCGATGTGGATTCGCAATACCACCTCTACATAACCGGCTCCACGAAGTCGACCGACTATCCGATACTCGGGAACGCCGTGCAGACGGCGCCGCTCGGTGCTCTGGGGACGTCGTTCGCGACGGCGTTCGTGACGGAGCTCGACCTCCTCGGAGGGGGGCTGCCCTATTCTACCTATTTCGGCGGGACCAACCCGACTTACGGAAACGCAATCGCGGTGGACCAGAACGGCTTGATGGATATCATCGGAACCACCATTGCGTCCGACCTTCCGGTTACCGACAGCGCCTACGCAGCGGTCCTTTTCGGACCGCAGGACATGTTCCTGTGCCAACTCGATCCGAACGCCACCGAACCGGCGTATTCCAGCTACATGGGCGGCGAGTTGGTCGATAGCGGAGTGGCTATCGCGATTGGCGCCGACGGCCTGGCGTATTTCACCGGAACCACGAATTCTGCTTATTTCCCTCTGGCCGGCAATTCGTACCGCAGCACCCTGCAAGGCCAGGAGGACATCATCGTCGGGGTGATGGACTTTACGCAGTCCGGGGTGGATTCGCTGGTGTACATGACCTACTTCGGAGGCTCGGACAGCGACATAGTCCGCCAGCTAAAGTTCGACAACAACGGCCACGTGCTGCTGACCGGATACACGCTCTCGGCGGATTTTCCGATCACCTACGACGCCTGTCAGGGCGTGGCCGGCGGCAACGGCGACGCGTTTGTGTCGGTGATAAATCCTTGGCAGCGGAGCGCGTTTCTGGTGTACTCGACTTTCCTGGGCGGCGGGCAATCCGACGTGGGCTACGATGTCATCCCCGACGCGACGGGCAGTCTGCTAGTCACCGGGTACACGCTTTCTCCCGATTTTCCGATGACCTACGACGCGCCCCAGCCGCGGTTCGGCGGTGGGACGGAAGTATTTGTGGCCAAGGTCCAGCCCGGCGCGCCGGGCCTGGCGGGCCTGGAGTTCTCCACCTACCTGGGGACCGAGGGGCTCCACGTCGCCAAGGGCATCGCGGTGGCCAGCAACGGGACGGTGTACGTGGCTGGATTCACCAACTTGGGCCTGCCGTCGGTGGGCGCTTCGGCGCTCCTCTATGGTGGCGGGACCCGCGACGGGTTCTTCCTCCTGCTGACGCAGTTGGCCGCCCAGCCGGCGAGTGCCGTTCGCAACCATGCATCCCCCCCGCGTCCCGCGGGGGAGAAGCTTGGTTCGCCGTTCCGCTGAAACATCGGCCGGCCGGTCAGCGGCTGACGGTGGAGTTGCTTCCGCCGATCGTGCCGGCAGCCGCAAGGCCGCCCACGGTGGCCGCGGCGGCCACTCCGCCGATCACGGCAAGCTTGGCGGCGGAGAGCCCAGTGGTGGCGCGCGCCGCCCCAGCGGCCCCACCCGCCGCAGGCGTCAAAGTGATCCCACTGACCGCCAGAGCCTGCGTCACGCCAGCGGGCAAGGGCTGGCCGTCATTGATCGCCGAACCGGTCACGGTGACGCGCTTACCCACCATTCCCGCGAGCTTATCTCCGCGGAGCTCCACCTTCACTTTGGTGGTCTCGTCGGTAAGAAAGAACCGCTTGCCATCGGTGGTGACGGTACCGGTCAACGTGGCGCTCGACGCCGGCGCCGGTTGGAGTTGCAGCACTACGCCCGGGAGCACCCGCGCCACCAGCAGGCCCCCGGCGTTGCGGACTTCCGCGCTCCCCGCCGCCACGGCCACCTTGACCGATTTGCCATCCGCGCTGGCCACCCGCAACCGCGTTCCGGATTCCGCCGAATCGATGCGCAGGCCAGCCGCTTCCACCCGGTAGCTGGAAGCCTGACGCAGTTCCGCCAAGCCGGATTCCAGCACGAACCGGTCGTGGTACAGCCTGGCCGAGGAATTGGGCGCTAAAGTCACCCGTTCGCCGGTTTTCAGCATAACCTCGGAAGAGGCTATGGTGGTGCGCACGGCGGCGCCGTCGAAGACGGTGGCCGCGCCAGGCACGGATGCCCCATCGAGGTAGAACGTCCCTCCGGAGCGGGCTGCCCCGATCACGGCCGATGAGGCCGCCAGGGCAGTCAAGGCTCCGCAAGCCAGTATCAGCCACATTGTCTTCCGCAACTGTATGCTCATGTGATGCTCCTTTTCCAATAGCTTCAGCCGCCGCCCCGAATGATCGGAGGCCGCGCGGCGCGCGCGGCGCCGCGCCAGGCATCGAAACTCGCTCGACGCTTGCCTAACGCCGCCTCAATGTCCATATCGGCGGATTCCGCGCCGGGCATTAGATCTGATCGAATGAGATCCAGGGTGCGGAACGGCGCCGCCAGGGAGCGAGCGCGCTGGACCGGGCTGGAATCCGGAGATGTGGGGGCGCGTGTCCGAGCTTCGTTCGGATTGACAAGGCAGGAGCCTTATCCCACGTCGGTCATGAATATTAATTCATCTATTGGGCACCAACGCGCCGCTTGACAAGTACCACGTGTTGTGTGAATATGCATACTAGTGAATAATCATTCATTGACAGCTTCGCCCCTCCCCGCCGTCGATGACGTCGGCCCGCCTCCCAGGGTGGCCGCTTCCGATCTGCTCCGGGACCTCGACCTCACCAGCGACGAGCTGCGCTCCCTGCTCGACCTTGCTGCCCTGGTAAAGCGTTCGCCGCGCGATTACGCTCATTCGCTCGACGGAAAGTCCATCGCCTTGCTCTTCGAGAAACCCTCGCTGCGCACGCGCCTTACCTTCGAGCTGGCCATCAAGCAATTGGGCGGCGATTCGCTCTTTACCGAAGGGCCCGTGGGGGTGCGCGAGCCGCTCAAGGACGTGGCCCGCAACCTGGACCGCTGGGTGAACGGCATCGTGGCGCGGGTCTTTTCGCAGGCCACCATCGAAGACCTGGCGCATTGGTCCGGCGTGCCGGTGATCAACGCGCTCAGCGATTTGTTCCACCCCTGCCAGGCGCTGGCCGATATGCAGACCATTCGCGAGCGCTTCGGCGGACTGGGCGGTTTGAAGCTGGCGTTCGTGGGGGACGGCAACAACGTGGCCCATTCGCTGATGCTGTGCGCGCCGCGGCTGGGAATGAACTTCGCCCTGGCCTGCCCACCGGGATACCTGCCCAATCCCGACATTGTGGCCCAGGCGCAGGGGCTGGCCGCAGTGGCCGGCGTATCGCTGGCCATCACGCACAGCACGGAGGAGGCGCTGGCCGGAGCCCACGCCGTCTACACCGATGTGTGGGCCAGCATGGGCCAGGAGCAGGAAGGGGCCATCCGCCGGAGGGCCTTTCGCGATTACCAGGTGAACGATGCGCTGTTCGCTCTGGCGCGCCCCGACGCCATATTTATGCACTGCCTGCCCGCCAAGCGCGGCGAGGAGGTCAGCGATTCGATCATGGAAAGCGGCCGCTCGGCGGTCTTCGACCAGGCCGAGAACCGCTTGCACGCGCAGAAAGCGCTGCTGCTGATGCTTTTGTAGACTGAGATCCGGTCATGTGAGAACCAGGCCAACCGCTCCCTAAATCAGGACGAGCCGGAACCAAACAGGACCCTTCTTGACGCGGAGACACAGAGACGCGGAGAAGATTCTTGTCAAGACGGCGAGAATTCAACATGGGAGCGGTTGGACCATACAATAGGAACTTATGAATAAACCGAAAAAAGTGGCCCTTGCCTACTCCGGCGGGCTGGATACTTCCGTCATCATCCCGTGGCTGAAGGAGAACTACGGTTGCGAAGTGGTCGCCGTGTGCGGCGATATCGGCCAGGGTGGCGATGAGCTCTCCGGCCTGGAAGCCAAGGCCCTCAAGACCGGCGCCTCGGAAGTCCACGTCGAGGACCTGCGCGAGGAGTTCGTTTCGCAGTACCTGTGGAAGCTGGTGCGCTCCGGCGGCGTCTACGAGCACAAATACCTGCTGGGCACCTCCATCGCGCGCCCGCTGCTCGCCAAGAAGCAGGTGGAAGTGGCTCTCGCGACCGGCTGCGACGCGCTGGCCCACGGCTGCACCGGCAAAGGCAATGACCAGGTGCGCTTTGAGCTAACTTACAAGGCCCTCGCCCCCCACTTGCAGGTGATTGCGCCGTGGCGCGAATGGAGCATCGTGTCCCGCGAAGACGCCATCGAGTACGCGCGCAAACACGATGTGCCCATCTCCGCCACCACCACCAAGATCTATAGCCGCGACCGCAACATCTGGCACATCTCGCACGAGGGCGGCGCGCTCGAAGACCCGGCCAACGCCGCGCCCGACGAAATCTGGATGCTCACCCGGAGCCCCGCCGAAGCGCCCGACAAGCCCGGCGAAGTGACCATCGAATTCGAAAAAGGCGTCCCGGTGGCCGTGGATGGCAAGAGGATGAAAGCCTTCGAGCTGCTCGAAACGCTCAACGCCATCGGCGCCCGGCACGGCGTGGGCCGCATCGACCTGGTGGAGAACCGCTTCGTGGGCATGAAATCGCGCGGCTGCTACGAAACGCCCGGCGGGACCCTCATCATGTTCGCCGTGCGCGAGCTGGAAGCCCTCACGCTCGACAAGAACACGCTCCACTACAAGCAGCAGCGCGCCTTGGAATACGCCGAGATGGTGTACAACGGCCTGTGGTTCACGCCCCTGCGCGAGGCGCTCGATGCGTTCTTCGAGAAAGTGAGCGAGACCACCACCGGCGAAGTGAAATTGCAGCTCTATAAGGGCAACATCCAGCCGCTCAGCCGCAAGTCGCCGTATTCGCTCTATTCGCTCGATATCGCCAGCTTCACCATGGGGGCGAGCTACGACCAGAAGGACGCGCTCGGCTTCATCAACCTGATCGGCCTGCCCATCAAGGTGCGCGCCTCGAAAGCGGCCGCAAAATCCCAATGAAACTCTGGGGAGGGCGCTTTGAGACGGGACCGTCGGAGATCTTCGAGCGCTTCTCCGGCTCGCTCGATTTCGACCGGCGGCTGGCGGACGCCGATATCCGCGGCTCGCAGGCCTTCGCCCGGGCGCTGGAGCGCGCCGGCATTCTGACCGCCGAGGAGCGCCAGCGCATCGTGGCCGCTTTCGAGGAGATGCGCGCCGAGGCCGCGTCTCCGGCGTTTTTCGAAGGCGCCGACGACGAAGACGTCCACACCCTGATCATCCGCAAGCTCAAGGAGCGCGCCGGCGCGGTGGCCGACAAAATCCACACCGGCCGCAGCCGCAACGAGCAGGTCTCGCTCGATACGCGCCTGTGGCTGCGCGAGGAATGCGACCGCCTGCGCGCCCTGCTTGGCGGCGTGATGGGCGCGCTGCTCGATCTCGCAGAAGCTCATCCAAGCGCAGTTATCCCCGGCTACACCCACACGCGCCGGGCCCAGGCGGTGCTGTGGCCGCACTACCTGCTGGCGTATTTCGAGATGTTCGCGCGGGACGCGGAACGCTTCGGCGACGCCCGCCGCCGCGCCAATTCCCTGCCCCTGGGCTCCGGCGCCCTGGCCGGCAGCGGCTTTCCCTTCGACCGCGACGCCATGGCGCGAGACCTGGGCTTCGACGACATCACCCGCAACAGCATGGACGTTTCCGGCGACCGCGATTTCGCCCTGGATTTTCTCTACGCCGCCAGCGCCGCCATGCTGCATTTGAGCCGCCTGGCCGAGGACTGGATTCTCTATTCCAGCGAGGAGTTCGGCTGGCTCGAATTGGGCGACGGCGTAACCAGCGGTTCGAGCCTCATGCCGCAGAAGAAGAACCCGGATTCGCTCGAACTGATCCGCGGCAAGTGCGGGCGGGTGGTGGGCTGCCTCACCGGGCTCATGGTCACCATGAAGGGCCTGCCCATGACCTACAATCGCGACATGCAGGAGGACAAGGTTCCCCTGTTCGAAGCCGCCGATCAGCTTGCCGGGTCGCTTGAGATGGCGCGCGCCGTAATCGCGTCGGTGAAGCTGCTGCCCGCCGTCCCGGCGGCCGCCGCCGCGGAAAGCTGGGTGGTGGCCACGGACCTGGCCGAGGCGCTCGCGCGCGCCGGCACGCCCTTCCACCAGGCCCACCAGATTGTGGGCCGCTTCGTTCTGGAAAGCGTTCGTTCCGGGCGCAAGCCGGCCGATTGGACGCCCGCCGAGATGCGGCGCTTCGCGCCCGAGTTCACCGAAGAGATGGCCGGTTTGCTCGACCCGGCCAGAGGCATGGAATCCCGCGAGGTCCCCGGTGGAACCGGACCCGCAACCGTAGCCGCGGCGCTCCTCGAAGCGCGCCGCCGGCTGGCTGAGATGACGATATGACCAAAACCTACCGGCAGGGGCAGATACTCAAGCTCATCCGCATGAAGCGGATCGGCACGCAGGAAGAACTTGCCCTGGAACTGGGCAAGCAAGGCATCGCGGCCACGCAGGTGACGCTTTCGCGCGACATCCGCGACCTGCGCCTGGTCAAGACGCGGGAAGGCTATCAGGAGATGGCGCCGGAGGAAACCGGCCCCGGCTTCACCCTGCTGGCGGCCGAGTTTCTGCTCGATGTGCTGATCGCGCAGAACCTGGTAATCCTGAAAACATCGCCCGGCCACGCCAATTCCGTGGCCGTGGCGCTCGATCACGAGAACTGGCCGGAGGTGGTGGGCACCATCGCCGGGGACGATACCATCCTCCTGGTGACGCCCGACAATCCCACCGCCGAAGCCGTGCAGGAAAGGCTGCTGGGCATGCTGGAGCGCGGCTGAGCAAGCAGTTCAGAAACCGCTCCCTGACGGTCGCGGCTCGGTGCGCTTTCAGAGCCGCGACCGTCAGGGAGCGGTCGCAATCGGCCGGCCCCCTACAGCATGAACCAAAAGATGTATCCGCACTGCGTGCAGATGTAGTTGGTGGCCTCCTTGTTGGCCCAGTTGACGTTGAAAAACGCGGCTGCGCGCGTGTTCAACAGCGAGCTGCGCTCGTGGAAATGCGCGCCGCCGCAGACGGTGCAGGTAAGCCGCTTGCCGTCCATCTGCACTTCTATGGTTCCATCCGGCTGCGGAAATTCCTGAAATTGCATGGTTCGCTCCTCAAGCCTCGGTAGCGCCGACGGTCTTGCCGTCGGCATTCCATCTTTCCCTCATTGCGCCTTCGGCTTCTGGTCGAACGGCGCCTCCTTGCCCGAGTGGACCGCGTACAGCCGTTTGTGCGTCGCCTTGGCGGCTTCGACAAGTTCCGTGTAGGGACGGTCGGTGACGTCCACCCAGCCGAAGTTGTAGTTCTCGCCGTCCATGCGCCCGGTCACCGATTCGTCCGTTCCCAGGAACCAGTTCGCGCCCACGAAGCCCGGCAGGGCGGCCGCCTGCTCGATGTAGTAGCGGTATCCCACGCCGCGTTCCGTCTGGTCGCGCATTTGCACCAGGCTGGCGGCCAGGCCGTTGCCCGGCACGCCGTTGTGGAACTCGCCGATGAGGATCGGCCGCCCGCTCAACTCATAGGCCCTCTTTATTTGGTCGGAGGCGTCCACGGCATACGGGTTGAGGCTGTTGACGTCGAAGACGTTGGCCATCCGCAGCAGGTCGTCCGGCGCACGCCCGCCGAAGCGCAGTCCCAGGTTCAGGTGATTGGGGTCGTACTTCTTGACCGCCGCGTTGATGATCGCGAGGTATTTCCGGAAGGAGTCGAGAACGAACTCCTTGCGCCGCTCCGGAGTATCGCCCGCCGCCAGGAAGGCTTTGGCGGCGCGCTGCATGGCGGTGTCTTTCCCCGTCAGGATCATATCCACCAACTCCGCTTCGCGGCCGGGCCAAGGCATCTCATTGCCGACGTAGAACCCCACCAGGTAGGGGTCGTCCTTGCGAGGAGTGAGCGCTTTGGCCGCCGCTTCCTCCACCATGCGCGGGAAATCCTCCGCGTACACGTCGGGCATTCCCAGCAGGGCCGTGCCGGTCTGCCACTCCCGAACCATGGTCAGGTAAGGCTTCCTGGCCGGCCCCGCCACGGCGCCCCCGAACGACGACTCTCCGACGGTGAGGCCCCAAGCCTCCATGCGTTTCCCTTCGAATTCCACCGCCTTGTCCCGCCACCCATCGCCGAAGCGCCGGAACAGGTTCCAGGAGCGGAAGGAGACCGTGCGCCCGCGTCCCGGCGCCGCCGCCGGCCCCAGCAGATTCGCCGGGGGCAGGGCTTTGTAGTATTTCTCGCGGCCCTCGACGCGAGTCTCGGCGCCGCCCGTGCCCATGCCGGGCACTCCGATGCCCAGGAACAGATGGCCGTCGGGATCCACGAACCACCACTTGCCGTCGATCTGCTCCACGCGGAAGAAGCCCGTCGCCTGGGCGTGCGTATTCCGGTAGCCGCCGTACTGGCAGTAGTTGAAATCGCCCGGTTTCAGCGACTTCTCCTCCTCGGCCCACTCCTTCTTCAATTGCGCCAGGTTCTTGGCCTTGCGCGGCCAGTCGGCGCGGGCCCACTGCCCGAATTCATCCACCACCGGCAGCTTCTCCAGAAAGTCCGACCCGGGGTCTTCCTTGGCCAGGCGGACGCTTCGAATCTCGAGAGTGGGCTTCCCCAGGGGGTTCTGCATGGTCACCCCTATGGCCTGTACCGCGTTGAGGGAGCCGTGCGGGCCATTCACGCCCATCCAATAGGAGTTTGAGGGCTTGTTTCCCATCGACGCCATGTCGAAGCCCTCCTGGCTCCTGCGCAGGAAGTAATGCAAGGGCAGCGACGCGCGCAGCCACACGTTCTGGCCGAACGGGTGCATGGTGACGCTGCGCACCCCGCCGGCATCGATGACCCGCAAGGTATACCGCTGCGGCGACGAAGCCCGCAGCTCCAAAACCAGGAACTCGTACCCGGACCAGTCGGAAGGCAGATCGGGGTTCAGCTCCTTGAGCGTCCACTTGTGTTCCGATGTGGCGCCCTCGAAAACCGCGCGCCGGATTTCCGCGGCAGCGGCGGGTATAAGAATCGACAGTAGTACAAGCAAGCTTCTGCGCATCGTCATACTCCACATGTTCCGTGTTCCACATATAGCACCCCGATGCTCCGGGATTGGTAGTTCATCGTGGGCGTGTTGATGACCTGCGGCCGATTGGGAATCGGCCCGGCGGGTAGTGACCGGAGCGGGCGGAGCGGGTTGAGAACCCGCCCCACCTCGGCAACCGTCCGAGCTTCGCTCGGATTGACAAGGCAGGAGCCTTATCCCACGGTTTGACAAGGCGGGAGCCTTATCCCACGCGACAAGGCGGGAGCCTTATCCCACGGTTTGACAAGGCAGGAGCCTTATCCCACGCGGCTTGAACCGCCGGGGCCGCAACCGTTAGAATTGGAAACTGGTCATGAGTAAGACTGCATCTTTGGCAATCCTGAACGAGCTGTTCGACTACAATTACTGGGCGCGAGACCGCCAGCTCAATGCCTGCGCACTCCTCACCGAGGAGCAGTTCCTGCGGCCGCTGGGGAACAGCTTCCCTTCCCTCCGCGACACGCTCACGCACCTGCTCGCGGTGGAATGGTTGTGGCTGGAACGCTGGCGGGGACACTCGCCCCGAACTTTGCTAACCCCCGATGAGTTCCCCACGCTGACCGCTTTGTCCCAGCGTTGGCAAACCGTGGAGCGTGAGATGCGAGAGTACGTGTCCGGACTGAGTGAGGAAGACATCGAGCGCACCGCAACCTACGTCAGTACCAGGGGACAAACCTGGACTTACCCGTTGGGCCGCATGATCCTGCACTTGCTACACCACCAGAGCTACCATCGCGGCCAGGTGACGACGCTCTTGCGCCAACTCGGGACGCAGCCGCCCAAGGTAGACTTCCTCGACGCGCTGGACGCGGGTTCCGCCCGTAGGAGCCGGCCCGGGAGTTTCTACATTTCGGACATGCCGTCCTCCGTGGCGCAGACACTCGTGTCTGCCGCCACGGTCAAGCCCTGGGTTACAGAGGCCTGAGCAGCCGGCTCCAGCGCGTGTTGAGGATGCCGTTCGATGTCTTGCCCGGCGCCTCTGCTTTGAGATCGTAGGAGCCGTAGATCAGAAGGGGGCTGCCCAGAATGTCCGCGCGCGGCACAAACCCCCAGAAACGGCTGTCGAAGGAGTTGTCCCGGTTATCTCCAAGTACGAAGTATTGGCCCTCGGGCGCCAGCACCTCGCCCTCGCGGACGTTGGCGAACATCTCCCGGCCTCGCGCGGGCAAGTAGTCGCCGGGGTTCGGTGGAAAGTTCTCGCGGGACCCGTGTGTCAGGACCGCCTGGTGCACCGTGTATGGCTCCGGCACGGCGGCGCCGTTCAGAAAGAGCTGCTTGTCAATCATGTGCAGGCGGTCGCCGGGAATCCCGATCACCCGCTTGACGTAGATCTGCTTGCGGTCCACGGGATAGCGGAATACGATCAGGTCTCCGCGCCGTGGCGTGCGTCCCAGGCGCCAGGTCAGGGTTTCCGCGATGAAGCAATCGCCCGAGCGTAAAGTCGGCTCCATGGAGGCGGTGGGCATCATCATGGGGCTGAAGCCGAGCCAGAGGCATGCGTCAGCCAGCAGAACGGCGATCCACGGCCAATGGCGCCGCGAACCCGCCAGGCGCCATAGCTGCATGGCGGCACGCAGCGGCCAATACATTAGCGCCAGCGCCAACAACGCGGAAATGCCCATGGAGAGGGCGCCGAACGCGGCGTTGCCCGCTCCCGGCCGGAGCAAAGCGGCGATGAGGGGTGTCGCCACCAGGCACGACAGAGCCACCGCGGCCCAGACGTGCCCGCGCCGGATTCCCCAGGCGCAGACGAAGAACAGGGCGGCGTAAGCCAAGCCCGCCAGCGGGTTGAAATATGCGGCCGCAGCGGCCAGAACGCCAAGAACAATGGCGATCCAGAAAGCCGCGCGCGCCGCGGGAGACGAAGATGCGGGTTGCATGTGTCTGTCCTTTCTTACGTCTTGGCGCCGTGGAGCGAGGCCAGAGCCAGGTTGCCGCCGAGGCCCATCGTCTCCACCGCGGAAGAAGGCACGATCACCATCGAACCCTTCTCCTTGATGGCTTCGTAGAGCATATTCATGGCGCGCAGGTGCAGCGCCACCGGGTTGTCCTGGTAGACCGCCGCCGCCTTGGCGAACTTGTCGGCGATCTCCGTCTCCGCCTGGCCCAGGATGTTGCGCGCCTGCCGCTCGCGCTCCGCCTGCGCCTGCCGCGACATGGCGTCTTCCAGGGCTTGCGGAATGCGCACGTCGCGGATCTCCACCGATTGCACGGTGATGCCCCAGGGGTTGGTCTTTTCGTCCAGGATGCGCTGCAACTCCCGCCCCAACATCTCCCGCTCGGTGATCATCTGCGCCAACTCGTGCCGGCCGATCGATTCCCGCAGCCCCGTCTGCGCGCTGAGCTGGATGGCGTCAATGAAGTCCTGCACTTCGAGAATGGACTTCTCCGCGTTCCAAACCACCCAGAACACAATGGCGTCCACGTTCACGGGAACCGTGTCGCGCGTGAGCGTCGATTCGGCGGTGACGTTGGCCACCCTCACGCGCTGGTCCACGTAGCGGCTCAGCGTGTCCACGATGGGAATTACGTGGAACAGCCCCGGCCCGCGCAGCCCCACGTAGCGGCCCAGGCGCAGCACCGCCACCTTCTCCCACTGGTCCGCCACCTTGAGCGCGAAGAGCAGGTACAGGCCGATGGCGCCGCAGACCATGACCGGCGCGCGGTGGTCGGCCAAAACCGACGCAGCCGCGCCCACCACCAGCGAAATAGAGAACGCAGCCGCGCCGATGGTGCTCACGCGCACTGGTAGTTGATTCGATTTCATATCGTCGTCTCCGCTTCCTGTCCGCTTGGCTCTCGACGGGTGCATCGCGTCCCCTAGAAGGTTCTCGCTACCGCGTCTTGCCCGCTTCGCTCCGGACATCATGTAGCCGCTCCAATAGATCCTCGACGGTGAAACCGGCCGAGCCGGCGCGCGCCACGAACTCACCCACGAACTGGTTGAGCCGCCGCTGCCGCTCCACATCGTCGCGCTTCACCTTCTTATGGCCGATGAACGTGCCGGTCCCCTGCTGGGTCTCGATCACGCCCCGGATTTCCAGCTCCCGGTACGCCCTCATCACCGTGTTGGGGTTGATCGAAAGATCCACCGCCACCTGCCGCACGGTGGGGAGCTGGTCTCCCCCCGCCAGGGTTCCCGCCGCCATGCCGCCGGTGATCTGGTCGATAATCTGGCGATACACGGGAACGCCGCTCCCCAGGTCCAACCGGAACGCGAAGGGCCGCGATTGCTCCGTAGTGCTCATCTAGAATGATAATGTACTAGTTTTATGATACAGTCAAGAGAATTCGGTGGGATAAGGCTCCCGCCTTGTCAATCCGAGCGAAGCTCGGACCCGCACAAGCTTCAGCGACATGGCTTTCCGGAATAGAATGGCGAGAACCGTCGGCCGCAGCCAAGGCGAGTCCGAGCTTCGCTCGGATTGACAAGGCCGGAGCCTTATCCCACTGACAAGGCCGGAGCCTTATCCCACTGACAAGGCAGTAGCCTTATCCCACGTGCCGGCGAACTTCACTCGTACCGCAGCGCCTCGATGGGGTTCACGCGCGCCGCCCGCCTGGCCGGCAGGTAGCCGGCGGCGAAGGCCGCCAGGGCCAGCGCCAGCGAGGCGGCCGCCACCACCACGGGATCGTAGGAGTTGACCCCAAAGAGCTGGCTCTTGGCCAATTGCGCCAGCGTCAGCGCGGCGGGTATGCCCGTCCCCAGCCCGATGGCCAGAATCAGCAGCATCTCCCGCATCACCATTCCCTGGATGCCCCCCGGCGCCGCGCCCAGCGCCATGCGAATGCCGATCTCCCGCGTCCGCCGCGCCACGCTCTGGGCCATCACTCCATACAGGCCCAGCATGGCCAGCACGGTGGCCAAACCCGCGAAGGTCGCCGAAAGGTTCAGCACCAGCCGGTCGATGAAGATCTCGCGGCGCACCTGGTCTTCCATGGTGCGCAGTCCGTCGGCGGGCAGGCTGGAGTCGAGCGCCTGCGTCACGCGCCGGATCTGCGCCATCACCTGGTCCGGCGGGAGCGCCGATCGCACGTAGAACGACATCTCTCCGACCGCTTTGTCTTGCTTCCAGGGCGTGTAAAAGACGCGCTGTGGTGTTTCTTTCACCGCGCGGTAGTGGCTGTTCTTCACTACGCCTACGATTTCGATGTCCGGTTTCGCTTTGGGCCCCGTGCCGGGTGTGAACTTGCGCCCCACCGCGCTCTGCCCCCCAAAGAAGTACTTGGCGAACTCCTCGTTCACCACCGCCACCTTTGGCCCGGCCAGGTTATCGCGCTCGGTGAACTCCCGTCCCATGATCAACGGGATTCCCATTTTTCCCAGGAAGCCCGGACCGATCTCGTTCAGGCAGGAGTTGACGTCCTGCTTGGCGCCCGGATGGAAGCCCTCGACGGTGAGACTGCTCATCCACGTACTGTCGCCGATCAGCGGAACCATCGCCGCGGTTGCCGCGCTCACGCCGGGAATTGCCGCCAGGTCGCCCTCCGCCCTCTCGAACAGCGCCCGGCTCTGTTCGGGTTTGTATCCATTCAATTCCGGGGACAGACGGAACGTTACCAGGTTTTCCGTGCGCAGACCCAGGTCCACGTGCATGATATTCACCAGGCTCTTCAGAAACAGCCCCGTAGGGATCAGCAGGATGGCTGAAACCGTCACCTGCGCGCACACCAGCGCCTTCCTGACGCGGGCGGCGCCCGGCCCGGACGAGGCGCGCCCCGATTCCTGGTTCAAGACGCCGGACACGCCCGCGCGCGCCGCCTCCCACGCCGGGTAGAGCCCGAAAACGAGCCCGGTGACCAGCGAAAGCCCCAGCGCGTAGAGCAGTACCGGCCATTGAAGAGCGGCGGTCAGAAACTCCGGGGGCGCTCCGCTATCCACCACCTGGGCAATCAGCAGCTTCAGGGTCAGCGAGCTGAGCGCCAGGCCCAAAACGCCTCCGGCCGCCGCCAGCAGCAGCGCCTCGGAAAGCATCTGCCATACGATCTCGCCGCGCCCGGCGCCCAGGGCGGCGCGAATGGCCAGTTCCTTGCGCCGCTCCGCCGAGCGCGCCAGCAACAGGTTGGCCGCGTTAGCCATGGCGATCAATAGAACCATGGCGGTAGAGGCCAGCAGGATGAACATGGGCGTGCGGCCCACAGCGCGGATTTCGCTGTGCCCTTGCCGCCCCTCGATCAGCGCCAGTTTGGAAGCGCGCAGGCGCGCCATGCCGTCTTTGTCGTACTGGCTGGCCTTGCCCTGCTCCTCAATGAGCGTTCGGTACACCGCATTCATAGGCCCGGCGGCCTGAGCCCTGGAGACTCCCGGTTTGATCCGCGCCACCAGGTACAGCCAGAAGTCGTCGTGGCGGGTGGCGCCCTTCCAATCAGGCGAGAGCAGCGTCTTGGCGGCCAGCGGCAGGAAAACATCCGGCTGCGAACCGAGCGTTGTGCCGTAGAAACCCTTGGGCGCCACTCCCACGATGGTGAAGATCTGCCCGGCCACGCGCATGGGCTGGTTGAGCGCGCCAATTTGCCCGCCCAGCTTGTTCTGCCAGTAGGAGTACCCCAGCACGACAACGGGGTTTCCCCCGGGGCGGTCGTCATCCGGAGCGAGCGTACGGCCGAGCACGGCATTCACCCGCAGCACGTGAAAATAGCGGCCCGAGACCAGCATCACCTGTCCGGCCACGGTCTGCTTCCCGTAGGCCAGGTTCGCGCCGGTGTCCCGAAACGCCGCCACCTCGGACAGGTCCCGCGGCTGCCGCTCCAGTTCCCGGAAAGCGGGGTAACTGAACACGTAGTCGGAGTCGCCCGATTCGTCGTTCGACACGCTCCCGCTCTTGGGAGCGCCCGGCGTGGTCACCATAGCCAGTTCCTGGGGCTCATCCACCGGCAGCGAGCTCAGAAGGATCTGGTTGAACATCGAGAAGGTCCCGGTGTTGGCGCCAATCCCCAAGCCCAGCGACAGCACCACAACCAGGCTCAAAAGGGGCGCCTTCGAAAGGCTGCGAAGCGCATAGCGTAGACGAGGCATGAATATCCTTGACAGATTCTACGTTGGACGAAGCGAATCGTTCCGCTTATTTCTTGATGAACAGCGAGAGCGCCATCCCGAATCCGATGGCGATAACGATGCGGCGGACGGCCTTCTGCCCCATCCTGCGCGCCACGCCCGCCCCTCCGTACCCGCCGGCTATGGCGGCCACGGCCATCAGCAACACGTACGGCCAGTGGACCATCCGGGCACATATGAAGTAAACCGCCGCGATGCCGTTCACCGTGCCCCCGAACACCACCTTCAGGCTGTTCATTTCGTGGATGTCGCCTATCCCCATGATGCTCAGCGCGGCCAGCATCAGGATGCCGATCCCCGCTCCGAAATAGCCCCCGTAGAGCCCCACCAGCAACTGGAAGAACAGGACCGCGGCGAACCACCCGCGGGATTCGTGCCTTTTTTGCCCAGCGCTCCCCAACCAGTGCTGGATAGGCTCCTGGGCCATGAAGAGCAGGGTGGCGAAGAGGATCAGGTAAGGTACCAGACGGTCGAACGTGGCGGTGGGCGTCGAGCGCAGCAGAATGGCCCCCGCCAGGCCGCCCACCAGGCTGGGGACGATGAGCGCCAGGAAACGCGGCTCGGCGCCGGCCAACTCCCGGCGGTATCCCCAGCCGCTGCCCACCGTGCCCGGCCAGATGGCCACCGTGTTGGTGGCGTTGGCCGTCACCGAACCCAGGCCCAGCCAGATCAGCGCCGGGAAGGAGACCAGCGTTCCGCCGCCGGCCACGGAGTTGATGGCGCCCGCCAGAAAGGCCGCGCCAAAGGCCACGGCGGCATGCGAGAAGTTCAAAGCTGGCGCAACGAGCGTCACTGGGGACCGAATAGCTCGTACCGGCAATCAAAGGCACGCCGGAGCGCAGGCGCGGGATCGGGCGGGTCCAGAATGGCATCGACGATCCGCCGCTGGTCTTCCATGGAAAGGCGGATGATTTCGTTTGGCTCGCTGGTCCGGCACGCTGCTTCGCGCGCGACCGTGACCATAAAGGTAGATGCCTTTTCCATTCTTCCAATATACGGCAAGTCGCCGTGCTTGCCTCGTGGGACCAGGCCTTCTGGTCCGCCGCCGCGCCCTCTGGGCCCGCTTCGGCCCGGCCTTTCGCGCCTCGCCGAAAAACGCCGGCTAAGAAGCCGGCGGCAAGCCAGAGGGCTTGGCCCCACCAAGCTAAGGTGATTCCCCTATCACCATTCGGCGCCCCATATTCCCCGAACAACCGTGCAAATTCACACTTTGGCGCCCTATTATGGCCTTTGCTTCCGCGCCCCGCCTAGAATGCATCCATGGCGCAATTCCAGATTCTGCAACCGAAGACTACCTACACGGGCTCCGCCATCGAGCCGCTCCAGACAGGTCTTCCCAAGATCACCCAGTCGCTCTGCCCGGAATGCACGCAACTGATTGAAGCCAGAATCTTTGAGGACGCCGGCAAAGTGGTGATGGAGAAGCATTGCCAGGACCATGGCGACTTCCGCGACATCATCTATTCCGACGCCAAACTGTACCTCAAAATGGAAGAGTGGAGCTTCGGCGATAACCGCGGTTTCTCCAACCCCGCGGTGACCAACGCGACCCGCTGCCCGGACGATTGCGGCTCTTGCAATATGCACACCAGCCACACCGCCCTGGCCAATGTGGACCTCACCAATCGCTGCAACCTGACCTGCCCGGTGTGCTTCGCCAACGCCAACGCCGCCGGGTACCTCTACGAACCGGATTTCGAAACCGTCCGCAAAATGCTGCAAGCCCTGCGCGATCAGAAGCCGGTGGCCAACCGCATCGTGCAGTTCTCGGGCGGGGAGCCGACCATCTACCCGCGCTTCCTGGACGTGCTCCGGATGGCCAAGGAGATGGGCTTCTCCCACTTGCAGGCGGCCACCAACGGCATCAAGTTCACCAGCCTGGAATTCGCCGAGCAGTGCAAGGAAGCCGGTCTGCACACCCTGTATCTTCAGTTCGACGGCGTGTGCGACGACGTGTACAAGCGCACGCGCGGCGAATCGCTGTGGGAAAAGAAGCTGCAGTGCATCGAGAACGTGCGCAAGGCCGGGCTGAAGATCGTCTACGTCCCCACCATCGTGAAGGGGATCAACGAGCACCAGATCGGCGACATGCTGCGGCTGGCCCTGGAGTACATCGATTGCTCCAGCGGCATCAGCTTCCAGCCGGTCTCTTTTACCGGCCGAATCTCGCGCCATGAGCTGGAATCCAAGCGCTTCACGCTCTCCGATTTCGCGCACGCCGTGGAGCAGCAGACGGGCATCGCCCGCGCCCACGAAGACTGGTTCCCGCTTTCCTGCGTGACGCCCTTCTCCAAGCTTCTTTCCGCCATGCGCGGCGCGGAAACCACCACGCTGA
Source organism: Terriglobia bacterium (assembly GCA_963767595.1). Taxonomy (GTDB): domain Bacteria; phylum Acidobacteriota; class Terriglobia; order Bryobacterales; family Bryobacteraceae; genus BOG-224. The sequence goes on along the minus strand of CAVYEK010000010.1, from coordinate 132,072 downwards.
GCTGCCACCCCCACTGCTCGCTGGGCACCTACCTGTTCGTGGACCAGAACCGCAAGGCCGTCCCGGCCACCCGCTTTATCGACGTGGGTCCCATGCTGAAGGAAATGGACCTGCTGGCGCGCAAGGCCGGCAAGCGCCGCATGCAGTTCTTCACCAAGATCGAAGCCTGGAACAACCTGCGCAAGTTCTTCCACGAGGACCGCTCGCCCGAGGGTCTCACCTTCGACCGGTTCCTGCAAACCCTGCAAGGGATGACCGACAAGAAGTACGGCCGCGGCTCGAACGACGGCAAATTCACCTACAAGACCCTCATGGTGGCCGGCATGCACTTCATGGATTCGTACAACTACGACGTGGAGCGCGTGAAGCGTTGCGTCATCCACTACGCCGCGCCCAACGGCCTGATATACCCGTTCTGCGCCTACAACTCGGGCCCCGTCTTCCGCGAAAGAATCGAGAAGCAGTTCTCGGTTCCCTTCGAGGAGCAGGAAGATATGAAGCTCCTGCAGGCCAAGTCCAGGCAGGGCTGCGGAACCTGCGTCGGCGAACCGGAGCTGGTCTAATTCTTTCCGTGGCGCGCAATGTGTGGGGCAAGCCTTCGGGCTTGCCGCCGGCCTTCCGGCCGGCGTTCCGCAACGTTTCGCGGCGCGCCAGGTTGACGCTCGGGAGCCGTCAACGGTACAGTAGAATTGTTCGCTTCCTTCCGTCCGGCAAGTCCCTATCGTCTAGCCCGGCCTAGGACATCGCCCTTTCACGGCGGTAACGCGGGTTCGAATCCCGCTGGGGACGCCATACTCCAAGCGCATCTTCGGCATCCGCCACCGCTCCGAGGCTTGCCACCGAGATGACGGAGTAGCAAGGCTGAGGGTCTCCTAACTGGTAGAATCATGGTTGGCAAGTCCGGATCAAACCATGTTCGAAAGAATCACGTTTATTCCGAGTATGATGGGCGGGCGCGCCTGCATTCGGGGCATGCGCATAACGGTTGCGTTTGTCGTCAACCTGGTGGCTAATGGCATGTCCGCCGACGAGATCATTCGCGAGTACCCCGACCTGGAACCGCAGGACATCCGGGAGGCGCTGGCATACGCTTCGGCCTTAGCCAACGAAGAGGTCCATATGTTCACCAGGCCCGCGGCGGGCCATTCCGTCAACGCCTGCTCACGATGAACAGAAACTCACAGGATTCCGCGCCCAGGTTATCGATCGAAGCCGGGGCTTCCTCAATCCATCGCGTCTGCCCCGCGCTCATGCGAACGTCGCGGTTCGGCCCGCCCAGCGCTTTCAGCCGAAGTTGGACGTCGGTGATGGCCACCAGCAGTCCGCGGCGGCTGCCGAATCCGGACAGAACCGATTTGGCGGGGATTCTTGCGCGCAAGGCGACCATCTCCGCGTTGTCCAGTTCCAGGGCGTACTGCCCAGGCGAAATGATGATATCCGGCGGCCACCGGAACGGGATCGCCGTGACTGATTGCTTTCCTTGACCGCTTGCCAGCGCGGACAAGAACAACACGGCGACGCCTGCGAGGAGCCATTGCGTGCAACGAGCCATGCTTTCCTCCTATGGCTGTGCCGATTTTATCACCCGTACGCCGCTCAGGGAGTCAAGGCCACTGGCAATCGGCGGGAGAAGACGTTTCTCCCGATGGGAGGCTCCGTCCCAGAGGCCCGCGATGGCCTTCCAGGCGGGTCTTGACCCCGCCGGCGACTCCTCGCGCGGTTGCCGCGGCGCGCGGCAACAGGGTAAGATTGGGCGATGAACGCGTGTTGGTATCTCCGCTCGGTTATCCGGACCTCGGTTTGCGTGGCCGCCCTGCTGGCCGCGCCGCTCTCTTTCGGAGCGTCAGCCGGCCGGGCGCAGGTTCCAGCGCAATTGCTCGATCGCGCCGAAATCCTCTGCGCGAATTGCTTCTTCGGGCCGAGCGACTATTATTACTGCTTTGCGACGGACGACAAGGTCCTGGTCGGCTATCAAAGGACTCCGGTTTTGAACTGGCGGGACCCATCGAAGAATTACTTGACGCCGGTCCACCCCGTATGGGCGGCCTGGTCGGCGCCCAGCCAGAGCGTGCCGATCAGCTATGATGACAAGCACATCTGGGTCACTCGAGCGGACGGGAAACAAGTACGGGGTCTCTGGGGGCATCTGAAGCTGGCCGCCTTCTGGATCACTCGAGCGGACAGTAAACAAGTAAAGCTCACGCGCAGCTCGTTGCGGGATATCTTCATCAACAACGACCGCTGCCGGGGCGGCGACAGCACCAAGGCCCATTAGCCCCGATCTTCAACAGATCTCGTAGTGTTTCAGGATGTCGATCCAGAGATTCTGCGCCTTCAGAATCAGCTCGACCACTTCGCGCACCGCGCCGGCGCCGCCGCGGGCTTGGGTGATGTAGTGCGCGGCGGCCTTCACTTCGGGGCGCGCGTTGGCCGGCGCTATGGCCAGGCCGACCCGCCGCATGATGACCACGTCGGTGAGGTCGTCGCCCATATAGGCCACCGCCCCCGGGTCTAGCTTCGCCTTGGCCAGGATCTCCTCCAGGATGGGGATCTTCTCGATGTGGCCCTGGTAAACATAGGTCATCTGGCACTGGCGCGCGCGCTCCTCGGTGGCCGGCGATTCGCGGCCGCTGATGACGCCGGTCTGGATACCCTTCCAGCTCAGCCACTGCAGGCGATGCCGTCCTGCGTGTCGAATCCCTTGGTCTCCGCCATGCGGCCCTGCGGGTCGGGAACGTTATACAGCTTCCCGTCGGTGAGGACGCCGTCCACGTCCATCAGCAGCAGCCGGATCTTCGATGCGAGCGATTCGATGTCCACGGTTAGTTGAACCACTCCGTGTGGAATTGCCGGCCGCGCGGCTGGTCCACGCGCTCGTACTTATGCGCCCCGAAATAATCGCGCTGGCCCTGCAGGAGATTTTGCGGCAGCCGCTGGGAGCGGTAGCTGTCGATGTAACCGAGCGAGGCGCACAGGCCCAGGGCGGGAATGCCCAGCCCCAGGGCCACCGCGGCGGCCGACCGCAGCCTGCCGCTCAGCTCGTTGACCGAGGCGGCGAACTCGGGCGCGGTCATGAGGTTCACGAGGCCGGGATCGCGCGTGAAAGCGCCGCGCATGAGGTCCAGCACGCGGGCGCGGATGATGCAGCCGCCGCGCCAGATTTTCGCGATCTCGTCGAAATGCAGATCGTAGCCGTACTCCCTGGACGCTTCGCGCAGCAGCGAAAAGCCCTGCGCGTAAGCGGTGAATGTGGCCAGTTGCAGGGCGTCGCCCACCATATCGACCAGGCCTTCCCGGTCGCCATGGAACTCCTTGCTCGGTCCGCGGAGAATTTGCGATGCAGCCACGCGCTCGTCTTTCGCCGCCGAGAGAATACGCCCCTCGAGCGCGGCGTTGATGGTGGGGATGGCCACGCCCAGATCCAGGGCGTTCTGCGAAGTCCATTTGCCGGTGCCCTTCTGCCCGGCGCGGTCCAGGATCACGTCCACCAGCGGCTGGCCGGTTTCGGAATCGGTCTTGGCCAGCACCGCGGCGGTGATCTCCAGCAGGTAGGAGTTCCGGTCGCCCTGGTTCCACTGCGCGAAGATCCGCGACATCTCGGCGGGGCTCATGCCCAGGCCGCCCTTCAGCAGGTCGTAGGCCTCGCAGATAAGCTGCATGATGGCGTACTCGATGCCGTTGTGCACCATCTTGACGTAGTGGCCCGCGCCGCCTTTTCCGATATAGCCGCAGCAGGGCTGGCCATCCACCTTGGCGGCGATGGCGTCGAGGATGGGCTCCACCAGCCGGTAGGCCGCTTCCTGGCCGCCGGGCATGAGGGCCGGCCCCAACAGGGCGCCTTCCTCGCCGCCGCTCACGCCCATGCCGATGTAGCGCACGCCGGCGGCCTCCAGTTCCCTGCCCCGCCGGTCGGTATCGGGAAAGAAGGAATTGCCCCCGTCGAGGAGGATGTCGTCCGGCTGGAGATGCGGCTTGATGTCCCCGATCACGGCGTCCACGGGTTTGCCGGCGGGCACCATGACGAGGATGCGGCGCGGGACTTCGAGCGAATCGGCCATCTCCGCCAGCGAGGCGGCGGTAGTCATGCGCTGCCCGGCCCACTTGGCCGAGGCGGCCCGGCTCTGCTTGGGATCGGAATCGAACCCGGCCACGGAAAAGCCCTTGCTCGCCATGTTCAAGGCGAGATTCTGGCCCATCACTCCCAAACCGACAATGCCAATGTCATAGCGCGTCATCTGCGTTTCTCCGGACAGTTAGAATGGATGCCTTAAAGAACTACGATAACGCATCAATCGTGGCGCACGCTTCAGCGTGCCGTCGTGGGCTTCAGCCTACGATCAGCGCTGACGGCGAGCTGAAGCTCGCCGCTGCACGCTGAAGCGTACGCCACGGGCGATCCCTGGCTTTCCCATCAGCGGACTCGGTTGTCCCAGAATCGGACGTGTCGCTACGCCAAGTCGTTGATTTTCAGTGGGACGGACTGGCGGAGCGCGTGCATCTCAAGGGCCGGGTATTCCGCCGCAAGTGGGACAGACGATCGGTTTCCGTCGTCTGTCGGATTGGGAGTTGACAGACGACGAAGACCGATCGTCTGTCCCACAAGCTGTCCCACAAGGTGGCGGCCGGACAGGAGCACAATCGTGAACGATCTGTGGTACGCCATGCGGGCGCTGCGCAAGAGCCCCGGCTTCGCCCTGGCGGCGATCCTCACCCTAGCGGTGGCCATCGCCGCCGATTGCGTGGTCTTCAGCGTGGCGGACGCGGTCCTGTTCCGGCCGCTGCCCTACAAAGATCCGGACCGGCTGGTACCACGTCTGGTGGGGCTGGCGGGGCATCCGCCGGCCACGTTCGGCGCCCCGCAATCGCCGCTTCCTCGACTGGAAGCGGCGCAACAGTGTCTTTGAAGACATGGCGCTGACGGCCAGTCGGCGGTCTCGAGGTAAGACTCGGCGAGTCCCCGGAGATGACCGATGGCGCTCGCGGCCAGCGTCAACCTGTTCGCCATGCTGGGCATCCAAGCCGCTCTCGGGAGGACGTTCTCGGCGGAGGAAGGCTATACGGGGCGCGCGGAGCAGGTTGCCATGCTCAGCTACGATTTCTGGCAGAGCAGGTTCCACGGCGACCCGAACGTCATTGGCACGCAATTGGATCAGGCGAGCGGCGCCAAGACGAACGGTGCTCGGCGTCCTGCCGGCCGCCTTCAAATTCACCTATCCGAGGGCGCCCTTCGATCTGGCTACCTATGGGCGCTCGATCGGGCCGTGGAGTCGGGGGATATCCGCCGGAGTCTGGTTACCGCGCGGCTCAAGCCGGGGGTGACGCCGGCGCAGGCCGGGCCGGTATGCGCCCGGTGCTGGCGGACCTGGCGCGAGAGTACCCACAAACCAACCGAAACTGGTGGAGGTTCAGCTTATGTCGGTGCGGGGCTGGACCACCAGGCAGGTCCGGTCGATTCTGATTACCTTGCTTGGCGCCGTGACCTTCGTACTGCTGATCGGGTGCGCAAACGTGGCCAACCTAGCTTTGGTGAGGCTGGCGGACCGCGAGCGCGAAACTACAGTGCGGGCCGCTCTGGGCGCCAGCCGCTGGCGACTGGTGCGGGAGTTTCTGGCCGAGAGCCTCCTGATCGCGCTGGTTGCCGGCGCCCTCGGCTTGCTGCTCTCGAGCTGGGGGATGGATCTACTGCGCAGTTTGTTGCCGCCCGGGGCTGCCACGCGGCGACGAGGTGCGCCTGGATGGCCGCGTGGCGTGGTTCGCCGGGGCGCTTTCGCTGGCCACCACCGTGGCCTTCGGGCTGCTGCCCGCGCTGAAGTGCTCCAAGATCAACCTCGTGGAAGGCCTGGCCGGCTCGGCCGCGAGCCTGGGCGGACGGCGCGGCAAAGGCGCTCGAGTTTGGCTCGTAGTAGCGGAGACGGCATTGGCGCTGGTTCTGGCGGCCGGCGCCGGTTTGATGATGAACAGCTTCGTCCGGCTCATGCGGCTCGACCTGGGGATCGATCCGAAGAACCTGCTCGCGGTCAGCGTGTGGCCGGACCAACGCGTGCACCCTCTGCAAAGAGGCGCGTACCATGCGTTCGAACCGGCTTTGGAGGCGACGCGCTCGGTTCCAGGTGTGAAGCAGGCCGGCGCGGCCCTCGGAGCCCCGCTGATGGGCGGCGCGTGCTGGAGCTTTGTTCAGCCGAATCCAACCTCGGCTCCCATGCGGGTGGACTGCAATACGGTGGATGGAGCGTATTTCGGCGCGTTGGGGATTGCATTACGCGCCGGCCGGGTTTTCACGTTGCAGGACACGGACCGGTCCGCCTCTGTGGTGGTAGTAAACGAATCGCTGGCGCGGATGCTATATCCTGCCGGCGGAGCGGTGGGGCGTCCGTTGGGATACTCGACCAAACCGTCGATAATCGTGGGCGTAGTGGCGGATGTCCGCAATCGCCTGCTATTCCCTCCCGGTCCGGAGGTATACCGGCCCGCGACGCAGGTGGGCGGCTTGTTCATGCCGACGCTGGTGGTGCGCTATGAAGAGGCGGGCAAAGCGAATGTGAACGCCCTGATCCGCCAGCGGTTGAGCGCACTCGACCCCAACTCGATTATCCGGATCAGATCGTTCGAGGAGGCTATCGCCCAACAGGGCTTGCAGACGCGGTTCCTGACGGCGCTTATCGCCGGCGCTCGGCGCGCTGGGCCTGCTGCTGGCGGCGAGCGGCGTGTTCGGCGTCACGGCTTATGGGGTGAACCGCCGCACGCGCGAGCTGGGCGTGCGCATAGCCATCGGCGCCGCGCCGGGCGACGTGTTGCACATGATCGTGCGCGAAGCCATTGTCATGGCCGGCGCCGGGGCCGTTATCGGCACAGCGGCGGTCTTCGCCCTGAGCAGCGTGCTTCGCAATCTGCTGTTCGAAGTGCCGCCCGGCGATCCCGTTCACGCTGCTAGCCGTCATCGGAGTGCTGGCCGCGGTGACCATTGCCGCAAGCTACGTCCCCGCGCGCCGCGTTCTGAAGATCGATCCGGCGACCGCCCTGCGGCACGAGTAAACTCCAGATTGGCGCAACCCAGTCCGTAGAGCGGGCCTCCGGCCTGCCATGCCGGCGTCCGCGCCGGCATGCTTACCTGGGCGATAGCGGGGACGGGGCTTGCCACCGCGACCGGCGCGGAAAAATGCCGGCGGGGACGCCGGCATGGCAGGCTGCAAGCCCGCTCTACACCGCGCGACGTACTACTCTGGTATGTGCTTCCCCATATTTCATTGGAACGGGTTCGCCCCTGGTGGTCGCGCTGTAAACCCACTCTTCACTACCTGATGGAAACCGAGGCGCACGTGTACGCCCTGGCCATCGCCGCCAGCGTCCTGCTGGCCTTCTTTCCGTTTTGCCTGGTGATGCTCGGGTTCTTCCGCAATGTGCTGCACTGGCAGGCCGCCGAGGGGGCCGTGTACCTGGCCATCGGGGACCTGTTCGGCGGCCGTTGGGGCTCCGGGGCAAGCCGTTCGGCCGGCTTCTTCATCGCGTACAACCTACAGAAATGGTTCGATGTGAACAAGATCGAGGTCACCGCCATGTTCCTGCTCCTGTTCACCGCCAATGGCATATTCGAGCCTCTCGAAGTGGCGCTCAACCGCGCCTGGGGAGTGACCAAGAACCGCAGCTACCTGAAGAACCAGATCGTCAGCCTGGGGTTGATTTTCGCCTGCGGCGGCCTGGCCCTGATCTCGCTCATGTTTACCGCCATGAACACCCAGTGGATCTCGGCATCCTCCGGCTTCATCGGACAGATCTCCGACTTTCTCGGCAGCCTGTTCTTCAAGCTGGCCGCCTTGCCGGTTTCCATATTCGCGCTGTTCCTGGTGTATTGGCTGCTGCCCAACCGCAAGATCGATCCGCGGCGGATTGCTCCGGTGGCCATCCTCGTGGGCTTCTGCCTGGAGGCGCTCAAATACGTGAACCTCTTGGTGTACCCGCTGCTGCGGGCCAAGCTGGCCCACGAATACGGGATTTTTCAATACTCCGTGACCATTATCCTGTGGAGCTTCATCGGCGCGCTGGTGGTGCTGGCCGGAGCGCATTGGACGGCCAATCACGAGAAGAAGGATCCGTTGTCGTAGGGGAATCCCACAGCCCTCGCTTCTACGTCGCACATCCGCGTTTGGCCTTTCTTGCGTCCATGCGGCGCGTTATGCTGAAGGCGTGGCGGCGCGGCGCCGTCTTGGGTTTCACATGAGGTATGCGGCAGCGGCTGCGCGGATGTGCCTGGCGGGCGTGGTCGCCTGCGCGGCCCTCCACGCCCAGGCCCTGGTGGCGGGCCGCGTGGTGGATGAGACCGGCGCCGGAGTGGCGGGGGCCCGCATCGAGTTTCGCGCATCCGGCGCGGTCCCCGTGACGGCCTCGTCCGATCCGGCCGGCAATTTCAGTCTCACCCTTCCCTCCGAGGGCGAATATGCCCTCCGCGCCGAGCGCCCCGGGTTCTTCGTCTACCAGGGCGGCGGGCCCCAGCGCTTCGCCGCCGGCCCGAACCAGCTCACCATCACGCTCAATCACCTTCAGGAATACACCGAGCGCGTGGATGTGACGTATTCGCCCCCCGTCATCGATCCACAGCAGGCCTCCGACCTCAAGGAGCTCGACAACGCCGAGATTCAGGCCATTCCGTTTCCCGCGCCGCAGGACTATCGCAATAGCCTGCAACTGATGAACGGCGTAGTGATGGACAATGCCGGCCATCCGCACGTGAACGGCGCCGACGTCCAGCAGACCGGCTACACCCTGGATGGCTTCAACATATCCGATCCGGTCACCGGGAGCCTCGAAGCGCGCCTCAATATCGATACCATTCAGACCATCGAGCTCCAGACCAGCCGTTTCTCGGCGGATAATGGGCGCGGGGCCGCCGGCGTCCTCAATCTGCAAACCAAAATGGGCGACGACCTCTGGCGCTTCGTGGGCACCAACTTTATCCCCGGCGTCGCCTTCGACGGCGGCATGCACGTCAACAAGTGGACTCCGCGCCTGGAATTCTCCGGACCGTTGAAGCGGCGCCGGGCCTGGTTTCACAACGGGTTCGACGCGTTTTACAGCGCGGACGTGGTGCACGGCCTCCCGCCCCGCCAGAACCTCACGCGGGCCATCAACGCCAGCGACATGGCCCGGTTCCAGGTGAACCTCACGCCCGCCAACATTCTGACCGGCAGCTTTCTGGCCAACGTGGCCCGCGACACCCGCAACGGCCTGAGCATCCTCAACCCGGTGGAAGCCACCAACACGCACCGCCAGACCCTCTTCGTTTCCACCCTCCGCGACCAGCAGTATCTCAATGGCGCGCTTCTGGAAATCGGCTTCGCGGACACCCGCACGGCCGTGCGCAACCAGCCGCAGGGCGACCAGCTCTTTGAGATCACTCCCCTCGGCAACCGCGGCAACTACTTTGTCGACACCGACCGCCATGCCTACCGGCAGCAGGGGATCGCCGACCTCTTCCTGCCCACCTACCATTGGCGCGGCGAGCACCAGTTCAAGTTCGGAATCGACCTCGAGCGCGAGGCGTTCCACCAGATGACTTTGCGGCATCCCTACGAAGTGCTCCGGGACGATGGTTCAATGGCGCGCTACGTGACTTTTGTCGGCGGCCCGTTCCAGGCGCACAAGAACTTCGAGGGCGCGGCGTACGTGCAGGACCACTGGACGCCGCGCGAAGACCTTTCGCTGGAGGCCGGCTTGCGCGCGGAATGGAACGAAATTGTCCGCGAGGTGGAGCTGGCCCCACGGTTCGCCGTTGTCTGGGCGCCGCGCAAACTCGCGACCAAGTTCTCCGCCGGTTGGGGCACATACTACGACGCCATCGGCCTGAGCCTGGTGTCCCGCCAGCAGGACCAGGTCAGCTACGCCACCTTCTACCCGATTGACGGCCTCCCTATCGGGCCCGTCGAAACCGTCTTTCAGGTGAACGAGCGGATCCTTCAGGCGCCGCGCTACCGCACCGCCAGCTTCGCCGCGGAACGCAAGCTGCCGTTCGATACCTATTTCAAGGCGGAGTACGTTCTGCGCACCGGAGACCGCGGGCTTACTTTCGCCGCCGCGGCCGATTCCTGCGCCCCGCCGGCGGCCGACGTATATGAACTGGGCAACAGCCGCCGCGACCGGTACGATGCCGTGGATTTCTCCGTCCGCCACACGTTCGCGAAACAGTTCGAGTGGTTCGCCGGTTACACGCTTTCCCGCGCGCACACCAACTCGGCCGTCGATTACAGTTTGGAAAGTCCTGTCTTCGGGAGCCAGGCTCCCGGGCCGGTCGCCTGGAACGCGCCCAATCGTTTCCACATGTGGGGATGGCTTCCCCTGCCCAACCGGCGGCTCCCCCAACGGCTCCGCTTCATCACGCGGAATACCACCGCCGCGTATCTGATGGAGTATCACACCGGGTTTCCCTTCGACGTGGTGGACGAGCAAAGCGATCTGGTGGGCGCGCCGGGCTCTCTGCGCCTGCCGGGTTACTTCGACATCAACTTGCACTTCGAACGTAAGTTTCATCTGCTGCACTATCTTTGGGCATGGCGTTGCGGTTATAACAATCTCACCAATCACCTCAATCCCAACACCGTGAACAATGTCATGGGAACGCCCGCCTATCTGGCCTACGGCGGGGGACAGGTTCGCGCGTTCAGCGTCCGCCTGCGGCTCCTGGGCCGCAAGTGAGCGCGGAATCCCGCGCGTCCCGGTAACCCCGCCCGCCTGCTCCGCGCCCTTTCAGGTGGGTTACGATTAGTACAGTCATGCCTTCACCTCCCCTCCCGCCGGCGTTTCAGCAATTGGAATCGCGGGAGTTCTCCTTTTTCCCGGCCATCGTCGGAATCGAACACAACCTGTGGAGGTTCCAGCAGGCCAACTGGTCGGAGGTCCTGGTGGCTAACTGCAAGACCGGGTCGGAGATCTGGATATCCCGCCGCTACATCGGAGAAGCCAGCACGGAGGAGCCCATCGCCATCGTCGGGCTCACCAGGGAGTTCGAATACAAGGGCGGCATGCTCTGCCCCTACCAGAAGCGCGTGCTGAAAATGCCCCCCGCGGTCGCCTCCGGCCCCGAGGCTTCGGAAGGCGACGATCCCGCCGCTCGCCGGGCTTCGCGACGCGTCCGCCTGGAGCCCAGCGATGTGGGAGTTCTCAAATTGATCGCCGTCGCTGTCGGTTGCGCGATGCTGCTCTACGTGGTGGCCGTGAACTTCCGGCGGATCGAGGAATGGCGCCCCCATCGCGTGGTCTACACGGTGAAGGACCAGGGTTTTCTGGAGCTGACCCCCCGCGACGACCGCTTCAAGGTGGTTCAGAAACTGGGCGAGCCGGGCCGGGACCATTCACAGGAAGTGGGCACCATTTTCTACGAGTCTTTGGCCTATCCCGACCGCCGATATACGGTGATCCTCATGGGAGCGGACGTCAAGAGCCTGGCCTACGTCGGCGCCATGGACGATAACTGGCGGCCGGTGCATTTCATCTCGCTGCACGGCGGCGGAACCACCGAATCCCTGCTGCGCGTTCTCCCGAGGTTCTAGTGAAGCGAGCTTGTGGGCCTTGTGGGACAGACGATCGGTTTTTGTCGTCTGTCAACGCCGGGGCGCTTCTCGGGCCGGACAGACCACCAGAACCGATGGTCTGTCCCACTCTGGGCTGGGGCCGCTTACCTGGGTCAAGTGGCTAGATAGGGCGGCCCCCCGGTCCACGCGTCCGCTGCGGACGCTCTGCTCTCGCAGAATCGGTCGCGCCTCGATTCTCGATATTCCGGCTGCGCTTTGGCGGCTTGGCGCTTCCGTTGTAGACTGTGGGGTGAAACTCCTTCGCCACCTGCTTTGGGCCGCCGTGGCAATTGCGGCCGCCTTCTGCCTGGCCGTCATCGCCATCCACCGCGGCGAGCGCATCAATAGCGTCTGGCTGGCGCTGGCCGCCGTCTGTTCCTTCGCGGTGGCGTATCGCTTCTACGGCAAGTTCCTGGCCGCCCGCGTCCTGGTCTTGAACGACGCACGCGCCACGCCCGCCGAGCGCCTGCGCAACGGCCAGGATTTCGAGCCCACCAACAAATGGATTCTCTTCGGCCATCACTTCGCCGCCATCGCCGGACCGGGTCCGCTGGTGGGACCCGTGTTGGCGGCCCAGTTCGGATACCTCCCTGGGACCCTGTGGATCATCGCCGGCGCGGCGCTGGGAGGCGCGGTCCAGGATTTCATCATCCTGTTCGCTTCCATGCGCCGCGACGGCAAATCGTTGGGCCAGATGGCGCGCGAGGAAATCGGCAAGACCGGCGGCATGGCTGCCCTGTTCACCGTACTGCTGATCATGATCGTCATGCTGGCGGTGATGGCCCTGGTGGTGGTGAACGCGCTCAAGGGCAGCCCCTGGGGAACCTTCACCATCGCCTGCACCATGCCCATCGCCGTATTCATGGGTCTCTACCTGCGCTACTGGCGGCATGGCAAGGTGCTGGAATGCTCGGGCCTGGGGTTCGGATTGCTGGTGGCCGCCATCCTCGGCGGGCGATGGGTGTCGCTGTCGCCGGCGCTCGCTCCGGTTTTCACGCTCGGCGCCTTCGCCCTGGCCGCCGCCATTATCGTCTACGGCTTCCTGGCCAGCGCCCTCCCGGTCTGGCTGCTGCTCGCTCCCCGCGATTACCTCAGCACCTTCGTGAAGCTGGGCGTCATGATGATGCTCGGAGCGGGGATCCTGTTCGTCCGCCCGGAGCTTCAACTTCCGGCCTTCACGCGTTTTGTCGATGGCTCCGGACCGATCTTCGCCGGCAAAATCTTCCCCTTCTGTTTCATTACCATCGCTTGCGGCGCCGTTTCCGGATTTCACTCCCTGATTGCCTCCGGCACCACCCCCAAGATGATCGCCAAGGAATCCCACGCCTACCCGGTGGGCTATGGATCCATGCTGCTCGAAGGCTTCGTGGCCATCATGGCCATGATCGCGGCCTGCGTGCTCCAGCCAGGCGTATATTTCGCCGTCAACGCGCCGGCCGGGGTGGTGGGAGCGGCCCCCGCCGCCGCCGTTTCCACAATCTCCTCCTGGGGATTCCCCGTGAGCGTGACGGACATGTCCAGCCTGGCCGCGGATGTCGGCGAGAAATCCCTCTTCGCCCGCACCGGCGGAGCGCCATCGCTCGCCCTGGGAATGGCCCATATCTTCGCGCGCAGCGGCGGGGGCAGGGCCATGATCGGCTTCTGGTACCACTTCGCCATCATGTTCGAGGCGTTGTTCATCCTCACCATCATCGACGCCGGGACCCGCGTCGGCCGGTTCATGCTCCAGGATCTGCTGGGCCATGCCTGGAAGCCCTTGGGCCGCACAAGTTGGATGCCCGGCGTGGTGGGGTCGAGCGCCGCCATCGTCGCCGCCTGGGGCTACTTCCTGATTCAGGGCGTCAGCGACCCGCTGGGCGGCATCAACTCGCTGTGGCCGCTGTTCGGCATCTGCAACCAGTTGCTGGCCGCCATCGCGCTTTGTGTGGCTACCACCATCCTGCTCAAAATGCATCGCCTGAAGTACGTGTGGATCGCCTGCCTCCCGCTCGCCTGGCTGGTGGCGGTCACCTTCACCGCGGCGTGGCAGAAGATCTTCTCTCCCGCCCCCGCCATCGGGTTTCTGGCGCAGGCCGCCAGGCTCGAAGCGGCCTTGCACGCGGGCACGGCGGGGGACGCGGCCACCACTCGCACCCTCATCTTCAACGCCCGCCTGGATGCGGCGGTGTGCGGCCTGCTGCTGGCGCTGGTCGCCGCGATCCTGATCGATTCCATGCGGGTCTGGGCAGGCATCCTCCGGGGCGTGCGGGAGGCCCAAGTCCACGAAGCGCCCTTCGTGGCGTCGCTGCTTCGGGCGGAGGAGCTATGAACCGCCTCCGGCGTGTGGCGGCGTTGGTGGCCGCCCTGCTGCGCGAACTTGCCGATGAAAGCGCCTACCATCGCCACCTGCGGCGCTCCGGGGCCCCGGATTCGGCCGAGGAGTGGCGGCGCTTCTGGGAACAGCGCCTCGGCGCTCGCTTCACCCGCCCGAAGTGCTGTTGAGCCATCTTCCCGAGCTTAGCTCGGGTTGACAGGCGGAAACGCCTGTCCCGGGCGGTTTTCAACACGCCCCGCATCGCGGCAAGCCGCAAACTCAGTTTTGTCGACGAACCCCGAAGGGGTGGATGGACAGTAATACATGAAAGGGACATGTTCACGCACTCGAAGACCTGCGGAAACCAGCGGTCCACCCTACACAGCGAGCAACAGGTTTTCGGAAAACGGCCACTCATCGTCCACCCACTGCGCCTCGGTGCGGAAGCCGCAGGAAACAGCCAGTTCCGCGATCTCCCGCCGGGTGTACTTGTGGCTGCTCTCGGTCCAGATCGTCTCGCCCGCATCGAACGTCACGGCGAATCCGCCTCGCCGGATATTCACTACCTGCCGCCTCTTCGACCGCAGATGCATCTCGATACTGCGGGCCGCCTCGTTGAACCGGGCGACATGCTCGAATTGGCGAAGATCGAACTCGCCGTCCAGTTCCCTGTTGATCCGCCCCAGCAGGTTCAGGTTGAACGCCGCCGTCACGCCTAGCGGATCGTCGTACGCCTCCAACATCCGCTCGCGCGCCTTCAAGAGATCCGCACCGAGCAGCAGCCAATCGCCCCGCGCCAGGATGCTTCGAACTTCGCTCAGAAAACGGGCATCCGCCCCCGAATCGAAATTCCCGATGGTGCTGCCCAGGAACAACACCAGCAGCGGCGCGCCCTCCGCCCGCCGCGCCGCGACTTCGCGCAGACCGTCCAGATACTCTCCCTCCACCCCCACGATGCTGACGCATTCGATGTCGCCCAGCTCGGACTCGCACGACGCCAGCGCCGCGCGCGAGATCTCGATAGGGTAATAGGATACGCGCTCCCGCTCGCACAGGGCCCTGAGAATCCAGCGCGTCTTTCTGCCGCTGCCGCTTCCGAGCTCGGATACCTGCGCCGGACTCCGCAGGCGCTTCACTATCTCCTTTGCATGACGGCGGAGCAGCCGCTCATCCGCGCGAGTAAGGCCGTACTCCGGAAGCAGGCTGATGGCTTCAAACAAAGTGGATCCCAACCGGTCGTACAGGTACTTGGACGGAAGCTCCTTCTGCCCGGATCTGCAGAGCCCGGCGCGAACGTCGGAGGCGAACTGCGCTTCCGAGTCGTTCATCAGGTTCGCGGGTGCAGCCATTTCGAGTATCTCCTCCGATCCTAATCGTTCGCGCAGCGGAACCCCGCGTAGACGTACTGATAGTGGGGCTGAAACCAATTGCGGAAACTGCGGCGCAGCATGCGGGAGGCGGTCCGCACGCTCCCGCCTTTCAGAACGTAGTGCTTTCCGTCGAAGAATTGGGCCGAGTACCCGGGATAGCAGCCGAAGGGCCGGAACCCGGGGAACGGCGCGAACTCGGTTGCGGTCCACTCCCATCCGTTGGCCAGCAGCCCTTCGATGCCGAACGCGCTGGCGCCCAGCGCGCCCGCGTTCACCGGCGCCGGGTCCCATGCGTCGGAAGGCGGATACCGCGTCGAGCCGCCCGGCTGCTCGTCACCCCACGGATACTCTCGTTCGCCGGCTCCGTGCGTGCCATACGCCGCCCTGTGCCACTGCGCCTCCGTAGGCAGGCATCCGCCCACCCACCGCGCGTAGGCGCTCGCTTCCGCGTGACTGGCATACACCGGCCAGTCGAGCGGGAGCGGTATCTCATTGAACATCGACCGCCATGCCCACCCATCGCCGCGCCGCGACCAGAACGCCGGATGTGAGATCCCCCGCGCGTTCTTCCACTCCCAATCGGCCTCCGCCCAGAGCGCGCGGTCGTGGTAGCCTCCGTCTTCGAGGAACTTCAGGAATTGCCCGTTGGAGACCTTGTACCGGTCGATCGCGAATTCCGGAACCGCGGCCACGTGGGCCTCAAACTCGTTGTCCCAGCCGAACACGCGGGAATCGCGCCGCAGTCCCAGCGTCGCAGGGCCCGCGGGAACGCGCACGCGCTCCGGGGTGAATGGATTGCTTCGAAGAACGGGCCGCGCCGCCGCGCGCCTTTTCCGTTGGAACGGCATTTGATGGAACATATAGGCCAGCGTCTCGGCGTGCATCAACCGGTGTTCTATCGCCACATGCAGCAGTTGCCCGAATGAACCTTCTCCTTCATCCGGCGCAGGCGCGGTCTCGAGCGCGCGGCCCAGGGTTTGGCGAACGCGGTCCCGATACCCGTTCACATCCCGGAGCCTCGGCCAATCCTGGGGTTGATCCGCGGGGAGACCCCCGCCCACCGGGTCGATGCCGAAGGCAAAGAGGCGGTCGAACTCCGCATGGAAGCTCGTGAGACCGCAGGGACCCTTGAGCAGGTTCCAATCGAATGCCTCCAAGTGACCGGCATAGAAGACGATGCGGTGGCGTTCGGGAATGGGCCGGTCATACATCGCCTGGGGCCGGATCATCCGGAAAAGAGCGTCCGTCTCCGCTCTCGCCTCGAAGAGCCGTGACAGAAGCATCGCCCGGTCGTTCGCCGCGGCTTGTGTCGCCATAGCGCTATCGCCTCCACTCACTCGGAAAAGTCGTGGGCGCCCTCCGGCGCCATTTTCGTGACTTACGCCGCGGAACTCCACCAGGACCAGGCCACATTACTCAGGATTCATTTGGGCATCCCAGGTTGCAATCAGTATATGCCAGGCGGCTCCCGCCGGCGTTCGCCCCGCATCGACCGTACGATTCCGCACCACCACCAGCGGGCGCCGTGACCAAGCCAACTGGCGCTTGCCTCAACCTCCCGGCATGGAGATTCAGCCTTTACGTCCCGCCGGCGCGAGGTGATGCCCCACGTCATGGTTTCCGGCGGGGAGAGCCGCCCGAACCGGTTCGACTTCAAGGATTGGATCGAGCGCGGAGCTTATGACATCGTGCAACCGGACTGCAATGTGACTGGCATTACGGAAGCCTGGAACATCGCTCGTATGTCGCACTTGTGGAAGAAATACTGCTGCCCGCACGACTGGCATGGCGGGCTCACCATCATGGCCAATGCCGCTCTGGCTTGCCTGCCTGAGGGGCATCTTGCAGCCTCGCGCGTCTCTGCGTCAAACAAGGGTCATGCCGGCTCGTACTCTCTCCCTCAGTCACCCATCGCTTCGCCGGTTCCAGGAGTTTTCTCCCAGGGCGGCAACAGTTTCACCAGGGCCACGAAGATCGCAAAGGGCAGAAGCATCAGCGCGATGGCCGGCAGCAGCCCCTCGCGGGTGGCGAATTGCACCTTGTAACTGGTGTACCCCAGGAAGCTCTTCGAGAAAAGCTGGCCGCCGATCACCACGTTCCAGCGCATCGCGAAAATGCCGACCATGGTCAGCAGCCCCGATGCCACGTATATGCCGCGGCGCGTGGCCTCGGAGAATTTGCGGAGCTGCGTGGCCGCCAGCAGCGCCAGCGGGACCAGCGTCCCCAGCATGATCTGCAGGATCACCTGCGAGAACCACAGCCGCGTGTGCACCATGAAATCCAGGCTGCGGAAGGATTCGTCCGCTTCGTAGGTGCGGTGCACCAGGTCCAGCATCTCGAGCGAGAAATCGATCACGAAGGTGTAGAACAGGTACTTGGCCACGGCGTCCAGGCAGCGCATGTCGATGCGCGTTTTCCGCACCTTCATGGAAGCCATGTAGAGCAGCATCACCGCCGCGATGCCCGAGACCATCGCAGAAAACAGGAACACGATGGGCATCAGCGGCGTGGACCACCACGGGTTGGCCTTTACCGACCCGAAGATGAAGCCCACGTAGCCGTGCAGCAGGAAGGCCGATGGGATGCCGATCACGGTGACGGTGTAGCCCACCTTGTCGTCGATCATCCGCGCGCGCGGGCTGACGTTCTCCGACCCCAGCGTGAGGGTCTTATAAATCAGCCGCGTCATCCCGGTGGTGGTTTGCGCCAGGCGCACGATATCGGCGCGATACTCCAGCCAGATTTCGAGCAGCAGCACCACCGTCAGATACCACAGGTACACGAACCCGAACATGGCCATGGCCGAGGAGGTATGCGGAGTCAGGTACATCTCCATGGACCGCTCGGGATGCCCCAGGTGCAACTGCAGCGGCAGAGGGGCCACCAGCAGGAAAGCCAGCGCCGTGAGCAGCGCCAGCCGGTAGGTGGGCCGCACCGCCTCCACTTTGAACACCCGTTCGAGCGAGGCCAGAATGAACGCGCCGGCCACCAGGCCGGTGATATACGGGTACAGCACAATGAGAAGGCTCCATTGCAGCTCCACCTCGTTGGGATACATGAACCCCTCAACGCCGGGAATCATTGCACGCTCCTTTAGCGGACCGAGCCATCGAGGTCCTTGTAGTAGACCTTGGCCTCGGTGGCCATGTACGGCTTCAAAACCTGCACCTTGTTCTTGCGCAGGAACTCGTGCACCGGGTCCCGCGGGTTCTTGAAATCCACCAACTGGCGCGCGCCGGTGGGGCAACTCTCGCAGCAGGCGGTAGTGAGCCCCTGGGTGATGCGGTGGTAGCAGAGGGTGCACTTGTCCACCGTGTTCTTGGCCGGGTGCAGATAGCGGCAACCGTAGGGACATGCCTGGATGCAGTAGCGGCAGCCCAGGCAGTAGCTCTCATCCACCAGCACCACGCCATCGGGACTGACGAAGGTGGCCCCCACCGGGCAAACCTGCACGCAGGGCGAATCGGCGCAGTGGTTGCAGAGCTTGGGGACGAAAAAGCTCTTCAAATCGGCGCGCGGGGTAGGCGGAAACCCGTCTATCGCGCCGTTGGGGGAATCGACGCGCGGCTGCTTGCCCTCCTCCACCTGGTAGCGCTCCACCCAGGTGCGGAAGAAGCCCTCGGGAACGTGGTTCTCGCCGGCGCAGGCGCGGACGCAGTTTCCGCAGCCAATGCACTTGTCTATGTCGATCAACATGCCCCACCAGTGGTCGGCCATGCGGTAGGCTCCCTCCGGCGGGGCCGCGCCGGTAATCTGCTCGAGGGTGGCCCCCACCGAGGCCAGGATAAGCAGCTTGCCGCCCACCGCGAACAAGTCACGCCGGCTGATGTCCATGGTTCCTTCCTTGGCTCATTGGTTCCCCTCCCTCAAAGGTGCGGATTGTGAGGCCGGTGGCAGCGGTTGCAAAACACGCCGCCGGAATGCTCCACCGTGTCCACCTGCGGGAAGCCGGCGGGCTTGGCGGCGTCCTTCTCGTGGCAGCGGCGGCACAGGTTGGGTACATCCGGCAGCAGCGGCTGGTGGGCCGCGGGATCGTCGGCGTTGACGTGCGCCGCCTGCGGTCCGTGACAGGCTTCGCACGCTACATGGGCGTGCTTGCCCAACGCGTGCACCTTGCCCTCATCCTGGTGACACAGCACGCACGTCTCCTGCCCGGCGTAGACTAAGGGCCGCTGGCGGATGACGTCCAGCGCACCCGGGCTAAAGTGGCCGTACTTGCCGAATGCTTTGGGGATTAGCGCCGTGCGGACCACCAGAAAGACCCCCAGCGCGGCCAGCAGTACCACGGCTGGCCGGATCAGATGGCCCGAATCCCGGAATAACTGGCGCAAAAAGCACCCCCTCTGAGGCTTGCCAAGACTGCTCGCAAATACCCGCCCGAGCCCCGTTGTGGGTGAGCAAGCTCAGGACCAAACGGCCTGAAAGTGCGAATCATGGGGTATTCAAGCCGGAATGTTGAATTTTGCAACATTGTATGGCTGTCGTCACGGCGCTTGTGTGGGTGAAATAACCCGACATGGGTGAGGTGATCGGGTCGCCGCCCCAAGCCACTCTTGGAAGCGCTTTCGGCCCCGCGCGTGCCCAATTTCATCCCCATCACGCTGGTTAGCCTCTATGTGTTTGCATCTGAAGGCGGTGACGCCGCTGGGGCGTGCCGATTCCTCACACTATGTGGCTCGCCGGAGCCACCGGCGGCCTAGCTTGACGGTATGCTGGTAAATGCTTGCTATAATTGAAGGTCTAGCCATTTGATCGCGTCCATACCATTGCGCATGAAGGTTATCTCTGTTTTCTTTCTTTCGGCGGCCGCACTGTGCGCCGCGGACTTCTTGACTGGCCAGGCGGCCAGGGCGGTGATTGGGCAAGTGACTTTCACCGATGAGAATCCGGCCCCCAGCGACACGGTGCTGGGTGGACTGAGCGGTCTGGCCTTCGCGGCCGACACGCTGTTTGTCGCGGATGCGAACGAAATCGGCGCGATGTATAGCAATGAGCGGGTGCTGCTGTTCCAGGGCATGTCGAGCCAGTTGCCCTCTCCCAGCGCCGAGTTGCCCACCGCGGCCCAGTTAGCGCCGGGCAGCCTGTGCCCGGTATGCGTCGGACGGGCGACAGTGGTTCTGGGCCAGCCCGATTTTTCCACTACCACCCTGAATTCCGCGGCCAGTCAGGGCAACCTGCGCTCGCCCACCGCCATAGCTTCCGACGGCGTGCACCTGGCGATCGCCGACACGGATCACAATCGGGTTCTCATCTGGAACCGGATCCCGACAACCAACAATGCGCCGGCCGACGTGGTGGTGGGTCAGCCGAACTTCGTCACCGCGACGGTCCCCACCAATCACGTGCCCAACGCGCAATCCATGAGCGGCCCGCAGGGCGTGTGGATTCAGAACGGAATGCTCTTCGTCGCCGATACGCTGAACAACCGGGTGCTGGTTTATTACCATATCCCCACCACCAACGGCGCCGCCGCGGATCTGGTGCTGGGGCAGCCCAATTTCAGCACGTACGTGCAAGTGGACGTAACCCAGCAGACCACCTCCGCCACGGCCCGCAATATGCTGAACCCGGTCTCGGTGACCTCCGACGGGCAGCGGCTGTATGTGGCGGACCTGGGTTACAGCCGGGTCCTGATCTGGAATACGATCCCCACTACGAACGGCGTTCCTGCCGACGTGGCGGTCGGCCAGCCGGACATGGTCAGCTCCATCCCCAACAACGCCTATACCGTCGATACCACCAACAACAACAAGCAGACGCCGGTGTTGTGTACCGTGTCCAACGGGACGGACGGCAATGGAAACCTTACTTACCCGGGCGGGTGCAACGCGACGCTGAACTTTCCGCGCTTCGCGCTGGCGGCGGCCGGCCGGCTGTTCATCGCCGACGGCGGCAACGACCGCGTGCTGGTTTTCGACGCCATCCCGGCCCAGAGCGGCGCTTCGGCGGACATCATCATCGGACAGGTCGGCGGCAGCATAGACCAGGCTTCGAACGCGGCCGATTCCCTGCGAACTCCCATGTCGCTGGCTTGGGATGGCGTCAACCTGTACGTGAGCGACGCCTTCAACCGCCGCGTCACGGTGTACTCCATGGGCGAGACCGCCATTCCCTACGGCGGGGTGCGCAACGCGGCGAGCTTCGATATCATCGCCTCGGACCGGGTGACGGTGAGCGGCACAATCAACGCGGGAGACATCGCCACCATCAGCATCGGGGCCAATTCCAGCGCCACGCCGGTGGACTATCCCTATGAGGTGCTGGCGACCGACACGCTGGCTACCGTGGCCCAGGGTCTGACCAACGTCATCAACTCCTCCAACAGCGGGGCGGGCGACCCGAACGTGGTGGCGATCACGGATCCCACCACCAACACGGTGATTCTGCAATCCAAGATTTCCGGCGTGGACGGCAACAACATCACTGTCGCAGTCAAGATGTCCACCGGCGCGGATATCGTCCTGACGCCTGACGACACCACCCTTTCCGGCGGCGGCGACGCCTCCCAGTTGGCCGCCGGCACGCTGGTTTCGATAATCGCCAATCCGGGCTCCGTGCTGGCTTTCGGAGAGGCCGCCGCCGACCTAAGCCAGAAAACCCTGCCCACCGAGATGGCCGGCGCCCAAGTCTACGTCAACGGCATTCGTTCGCCGCTGATGTACGTCTCGCCCACCCAGATCAACGCCCAAATCCCGTGGGAAGTGAACACCACCACCAGCGTCAGCGTTTATGTCCGGGCGGTCAGGAGCGACGGCAGCATCGCGGTGACCACGCCCATGGCGGCGACCATCGTAGCCGCGAATCCGGGCCTGTTTCAGTACCCCAATACAACTGGCGGGCCGGCGGTGGGAGTCTTTTTGCACGGTTCCAGCAGCGCCATTGGAGCGGTCTCGGTGGATTCTCTGAGCCCCACCTCGGGCGATGTCATCTCCATAACGATCGGCGCCCGGATCTACAACTATACGGTTCAAGACGGCGATACCCAGCAAACCCTCCGCGACGCCATGGTAGCCATGATCAACTCTCTGGACCCCGACGTGAAGGCTTCCCCCGCCGGTTTGTTCGGCCGTGTGATTCTGCAAGCCAGGATTCAAGGCCCCGACGGCAACGGGATCGTCTACCAGGCCAGCGCCGCGGGTTTTAACGGAGGCAGCCCCACCGAGACCCTGACGCCTCTCTCCACAGCCCTGTGCTGCGCCAATGTGGCTTACTCGCTGGTGACGCAGGATAACCCGGCCCTGCCGGGCGAGGTCCTCATCGCCTACGCGACGGGTATGGGCGTTCCGGTGGCCGACGACGTTACCACGCCGCTGGTGGTCACCGGAGTGCAGTACCCGCTTGGCGCTCCCGTCACCCAGCCGCCGGTGCTGACCAACGGTCTGGCCGGTGGAAGCACCGCCAACATATTGATGGCCACCTTGAAGCCCGGGACCGTGGGCGAGTTCGAGGTTTGGATTCAGCTTTCGCCCGGCGTC
Source organism: Terriglobia bacterium (assembly GCA_963767595.1). Lineage (GTDB taxonomy): Bacteria > Acidobacteriota > Terriglobia > Bryobacterales > Bryobacteraceae > BOG-224. The sequence goes on along the minus strand of CAVYEK010000010.1, from coordinate 109,376 downwards.
GCCGCGGACCCCTACCTGCAGCTCTGGATCGGACAGGAGGCCTTCGTCAGCAATATCGTGACCGTCCCGGTGATCGTGCCGGGAACGGCAGGCAACTAGGTCTTCGACCGCTTGGACATGTTCCTTTCCCGTGGGGCGGGATGACATCCCGCGGCGGGTTGAAAACCGGTTGAAAACCCGCCCCTGGAGCGCCAGCTTCCAACCGGCGCGCGGCTTGACAAGCCGTCCCGGGGACCGCCCACATACACCAAGGGCGCGGAATCGCTCCCGCGCCCTTGGCAGATCGGACTTCTATGCGGCCAGCAGCTCGTCGATGGTCTCGCCCAATTCGCTTTCGAACTCGTGACGATCCGCGGCTTCCTGGCAGCGTATGCAGAACTTGGTCCACGGCACGGCGTCCAGACGTTTGGGCTTGATTTCTTCCTCGCAGTGCAGGCACACGCCGTAGCTCCCATCGGCCATGCGGGCCAGCGCGCCTCTCACGTTCCGAAGCAGATTCGATTCGCGGTCGAGATTGCGGATGGCCAGTTCGCGCTCTCCGGCGAGCTGCACTTCATCCAGGGCGTCCGGGGTCTTTTCGATAGCGATGTCTTCCCGGTTCCTGAGCCCGGCGGACAACTCGTTCCGCTTGGCTTCCAGCATCGCCTTGTATTTTTCAAAGTCGGTCTTGTTCATTGGTACATCTCCCTTCCCTTAGCCGGCTGGCGTGTCCGGCTGGCTCTCCTAAGCGCCTGCACCCTCGCAGAAGTATAGACGAAAGCAGCACGGCCAAAAGTTTCAACCCAAAACACCCCTCATTCGGGCCAGCGCCTTCTACATCCATCGCCCCGCTCGCGGCGATGAGAGCGACCCAGGGCCAAACGACTTCCGCGCCAAAGAGCTTCGGTCATTCACCCGATTTCCGGCCGCCCATTCTCTTATCGGCCGGATGCTATCATTTCTGTTTACCCGAATCCAAGTCGAATGGTGCAGACTGACACGAATCAGCGGCGGTCGAGCCTGCCGGCTATCGCCGCATGCGTGCTTTTCTTCCTGGCGGGCCAGCCTTTTCTCCCGCGCCTCGGCATACAGGACGACGAATCGATATTCGGCTACGCCTTCCTGCGGCCGCGCGCGGCGTACACCCTTCCCCTCGGCCACAACGGGCTCCCGATCATGTTGATGAGCTACCTGGGAACCCTCAAGGCGTGGCTCTACCGGCCAATCTTCTCGCTGTTCGGCATCAACGTCTGGAGCCTGCGCGAACCCGCGCTACTGGCGGGGGCGGTCAGCATCTGGTTCCTTTTTCTGTTTCTGCGCCGCGCCGCCGGGGAGCGCGCCGCCCTGATTGGATGCGGGCTGCTGGCGGCGGATTCAATGTATCTGCTAACCGTGTGCTTCGATTGGGGCCCGGTGGCGCTCCAGCACTTGTTGCTGGTCGGCGGCCTCTTCCTGCTGCTGCGATTCTACCAGAAGGGTAGCCAGATCTCGCTCGCCGCGGGGTTCCTGCTGTGGGGTCTGGCCATGTGGGATAAGGCCCTTGCAATCTGGATGTTAGGGGCTATCGGCGTGGCTGGATTGGTGGTTTTTCCGGGCCAGATTTTTCGTGTGACTACGTTTCGGAGGGTGGCCATTTCCGTGGCCGCCTTCGCGATTGGAGCCTTGCCACTGATTGTTTACAACGTCGAGACCGAATTGTCGACTTTTCGCGGGCCGGGTTTCAGCGCCGACGATTTGCCGGGCAAAGCGCGCCTCCTGGAATATACGGCCGAAGGCAAGGGTCTGTACGGATGGCTGGTCGACGAAGATTGGCAAACGCCCCAGGTTCACTCTCCCCACGGCGCGCTGGAGAAGGCCAGCCTGGCGATTTCCTCGGCGGCCGGGCATCCGCGGCAAGGCTTGCTCCTGTGGGCCTTCGTCCTGGCGCTGCTTCTGGCTCCCCTGGCGCGCGGCCCGGACCTGCGCGCCATTCTGTTCGCCCTGATCGTCATGGTGGTGCAGTGGGCACAGATGGCAATCACCGCGAAAGCCGGAGGCGGCGTCCATCACGCCATCCTCCTCTGGCCTCTTCCGCAGATGCTGATCGGCGTTTCCTTCGCCGCGGCATCGCGCCGCCTGGGCCGCGCCGGGCGGCCCGTCGCCGCCTGCGCGCTGGCGACGGTGATGCTGGCGGGCGCTCTTCCCATCAACGAGTACTACCGGCTGACTTGGCAGTACGGCGGAGCGATCAACTGGACCGACGCCATCTACCGGCTTTACGCCTATGTGCGGACGACGCCCGAGACGCTGGTCGTCTGCAACGACTGGGGCATTGTGGATCAACTGCGGCTGCTCGGCCGGGGGAGACTTCCGTTGGCCATCATTTACGACGCCGTGCCGCCGGAAGCGGGCGCCCCGGACGCGCGTCGCGTGGCGGCGGCCGTGAGCGATCCCGATCACATCTTTGTCGGCCACACAAAAAACTTCGAGTTCTTCCCCAGCGGCGAGATGATCGTCAAGGCCGCCGAGGCCCAAGGCTACCGCCAGGAAATGCTCACTGTCATTCCCGACAGTTGGGGCCGGCCGACTTACGAAGTCTATCGCTTTCAAGCGGCACAATGATGGGCGATGGGGCTCGACGACTACAGGCGGCTCGCGATGCCGCCTGCCACGCTCACAGGGCCGGCGAGGTGGCGCGCCCGCGCGCTATTTCGCCGCCGGCGGATCGGCGGGCTTCGGCGGCGTGGCATCCCGCTTGGGCCCCAGCCCCAGCGCGATCAACGAGAGCGAGTTGATCTTGCCGGAGGCTTCGATGTTCTGTTCCGTCTGAAACTTCTTGAGCGCATCCGCCGATTCCGGACCCCACACCCCATTGGCGCTCTCGGGCTTGAGATAGCCTTTGGCGGCCAGCGCGTCCTGGATTTCCTTATACCGCTCCGGCGCCGGCGCCGTCTGCCGGTTGCGCCAGGTCACTCTGGGAGCGCCCTTCTTGCCGCGCTTGGAAGAACTGGTCTTCCTGGCCGCGCCGCCTGTCGAGGCAGCCGCCGTCGCGGGCGCCTTCGGCGCCGAGGAGGCCTTCTTGGTGGAAGCCGCCTTCTTGGTGGAAGCCGCCTTCTTGGTGGAGGCCGTCTTCTTGGTGGAAGCCTTGCCCTTCCTATTCGCCGGCGCGCCGCTCTGCGCGCTCCAGCAGAGCGCGCCAAGCGTCAGAATGCAGGCCCATCCGAGGATTCTTCGCATGCTTACCATTCCGCCGTGGCGCACCGAGTGGGGCCAAGCCTCTGGGCTTGCCGCCGGACTTCCAGGCCGGCATCCCACCGCTGCGATACGAACGCCGGACCAGAGCCCGGCGGCCCCCCATACGCCTTAGTTTAGCAGCCGACTTGACATCCTCCACCCAATCCCTCACGCTGTACCTTTATGCCTATTTTCCAGGTAGTCGTACTGGCCGTGGTTCAGGGGCTCACCGAGTTCCTGCCCATCAGCAGCACCGCGCACCTGTATCTCACCTCCTGGCTCGCCGGGTGGCAGGTCGAGACGCTGGCGTTCGACGTCACGCTGCACCTGGGCACCTTGCTGGCGGTGCTGCTCTATTTCTTCCGCGACTGGATCCAGATTATCGGCCAGGGGTTCGGCCTGCGCGCCGGCCGCAGCCCGGAACTGAGGCAGAACCACATGCTGCTGTGGCTGCTGGGCATCGGAACCATTCCGGTGGTGATCGCCGGACTGCTGTTCAACAAACAGGCCGAGACCACCTGGCGCAACCCTTACGTGATGGGGACCATGCTCATCGCGGTGGGCCTGCTGATGTGGCTGGCGGAGCGGGCCGGCCGCCGCATCCGCGACCTGGCATCCGTCGGCCTGGCCGATGCCCTGGCCATCGGCGCGGCGCAGGCGTTGGCCGTGATTCCGGGATGTTCGCGCAGCGGCATCACCATCAGCGCGGGGTTGTTCCGGGACCTCGATCGCGAGACGGCCGCGCGATATTCCTTCCTGCTCTCCACGCCGGCTATCGGCGGGGCCGCCGCCAAGACGCTCTGGGACATGCACAAACAGCATCTGCTGCACGGGCTTCTGACGGCCCAATTCGCCATCGGCGTGGCCGTGAGCGCGGTGACCGGCTGCCTGGTTATCGCCTGGTTTCTGCATTACTTGCGTCGCAGTGGATTACGTCCTTTTGTTTATTACCGCGTGATTTTTGGCATAATAGTGCTAGCTCTGGCTTTCATCCGCCGGCCAGCGTGATGAAGCTCCTATCACCGACCCAGCACAAGCGGCTGAACGAAGTCGCCGGCCTGATGTTTTTGTCGATGGGCCTCGCGATTTTGTTGAGCCTGGTCTCGTATCACGCCCAGGATCCATCGTGGGATACGGCGGCCTCCACGCGCCCTCTCAATCTGGTGGGATACCCCGGTTCGTATCTGGCGGACCTGTCCTTTCAGCTTTTCGGCCTGGCGGCGTTCCTTTTCCCCTTGTTGATTTTCGCCCTGGCGTGGCGGTGGATCCGCTCCGAGCCGATTGAAGCCGGCGCCATAAAGGCGTTGGGAGCGGTTCTGCTGACCCTCAGCGTATGCGCGGGGCTGTCTTTTTTGCCGTTGCCGCTTTACAGCGGAACCGCCCGCGTGGGCGGCGCCCTGGGCCTGCTGCTGGCGCAATACCTGCTGGATACTCTGAATCTGGCCGGCGCGCTGGTGGCCGTGGCCACCGCGAGCGTGGTTTCCGTGTACCTGGTTTCCACCTTCACCATGGCCAGCCTCGGCGCGTGGTTCGCCAGCCCCATCGGCTGGTTCCGCCGGCGCCGCGAAGCCTGGCGGGCATGGCGAGAACGGTCGCGCGCCCGGGCCGTCGAAAAAGCTCGCGAAGCGCGGAAACGCCGCCAGCGCCGCGAAGAAGAAACCCGCAAGATCCAACCGGTGGCGCAGCCGGCGGAAGCCGCCGCCGATGCCCCGCCGTGGAAGACGCGCGAAGAGCCGGCGCCGGAAGAGGCCCCTGGTGAAGCCGAATACGCCACGGCCGCGGAGATCCCCATCTGCCCGATTGAGGACCTGGAACCCGCCCCGCGCGCGGAGGATGTTCGCGCGGTCCCCGACCCCTGGCCCCTGGCGCCCGCCTACTCCCCCGCCCCCGCCGCGGCCGCTTTCAGGCCCGTATTCCAGTTGCCGCCCACCGACCTGCTGAATGAGCCGCCGGCGCGCAATCCTTACGACGAACAGGAGCTGAAGGACACCGCCGCGCGTATCAAATCGAAGTTCCAGGAGTTCAACGTCCTGGGCAACGTGGTGCAGATCAACCCCGGCCCGGTGGTTACCACCTTCGAGTTCAAGCCCGAGGCCGGCATCAAATACAACCGCATCACCGCCCTTACCGAGGATCTGTGCCTGGGCCTGCAAGCCGAGTCGATCCTGATCGAGCGCATTCCCGGCAAGCCCACCGTGGGAATCGAAGTGCCCAATACCCGGCGCGAGCTGATCGCGCTGCGCCAGATGCTCGAATCCGACGAGTTCGCGCAATCCCACTCGCGTCTCACCATTCCGCTCGGCAAGGACATCAACGGCCGCATCCGCATGGCGGCGCTGGACGCCATGCCGCACCTGCTGATCGCCGGCTCCACCGGTTCCGGCAAGAGCGTCATGATCAATTCGATGATCATGTCCATCCTCTACAAGTCCACGCCCGACGACGTGCGGCTCATCATGGTGGACCCCAAGCGCCTGGAGCTGGGCCTGTATGAGGGCATCCCGCACCTGCTCACGCCGGTGATCACGGATCCCAAGAAGGCCACCAACGCGCTGCGCAACGCGGTGCTCGAAATGGAGCGCCGTCTGCGCCTGCTGGCCGAGTACGGCGTCCGCAACATCGAGCAGTTCAACAAGAAAATCCGCAAACTTCAGGAAAAGCCCGGCGATTTGTTCGCCGAGGAGGAGGCGACCCAGGAGGACCTCAAGCCCCTGCCCTACATCCTGATTCTGATCGACGAATTGGCCGACCTCATGATGATCGAGGGCCGCAACGTGGAGGAAAGCGTCACGCGCCTGGCGCAAATGGCGCGCGCCGTGGGCATGCACCTGGTGCTGGCCACCCAGCGTCCCAGCGTGGATGTGATCACCGGTCTCATCAAGGCCAATTTCCCGGCGCGCATCAGCTTCCGCGTGGCCACCCGCGTGGATTCCAGGACCATCCTGGACGTCATGGGCGCGGAGCACCTGCTGGGCAAGGGGGACATGCTGTTCCTGCCGCCCGGGTCCTCGCGCCTGACGCGCCTGCACGGGGCCTTTGTCACCGAGACGGAGATCGGATGCGTGGTGGATTTCTGGAAACAGCAGGCCGCCCCGGAATACGATCAATCGTTCCTCATTGCGCCGCCCAGCGACGACGACGAGGAGCTGTCCGGCGAACCGGTGGACAGCGAGCAGGACCCCATGTACGAAGAGGCCGTTCGCCTGGTGTTGCAGATGGGCAAGGCGTCCACCTCCACCTTGCAGCGGCACCTGCGCCTGGGCTACGGCCGCGCCGCCCGCATCCTCGACATGATGCAGCGCGACGGCATCATCGGCCCCCCCGACGGCAGCAAACCGCGCGAAGTCCTGAAGCGGCCCGACTGGCTGCGTGAGGTGGAGAGCCAGTTGCGGTAGGGCGGTTGGCAGGCGACAGCGCCTGCCCCACAAGGACGGAAATCCTTCGACAGCATTGTGGGACAGACGCTTTCGTCTGTCAATCCCGGCGGGCGGCCGCCCGTGATACGCTGAACCAGAGAGCGGGCGTAGCCATGCGCATGTCCTGGGTAGCGATTCTTTTCCCCCTGGCGGCTTTTTCACAGGCCCAGACGACTCCCGTGATGCGCGGCGTGTTGCTCGATCGCGACGCCTCCGAATTCAGCATCCGCGCCGCCGATAGCCAGGTTTTCCGGTATCAGTTCGACCGTAGGACCTACGTGGAGCGCGACCACGAGGTGATCGACATGGCGCGCCTCCCGCTGGGCGAGCCAGTGGAAGTGTTTTCGGAGAAGCTGCAGGGGGTTGCGCTGCGTTATGCGCTGACGGTGCACGCCCTTTCTCCGGCAGTCCCCTTAACGGCTCATTCCCCGAACTCGCAGGTGGGCTCGTTGGCGCTGATGGGCGGCGTGTTGCTGGAACGCGACGCTTCCGAGTTCAGCATTCGCGCCGCGGATAGCCGGGTATTCCGGTACCGGTTCGATCCCGGCACTCACGTCGAGCGCGACCACGAAATCATCGACGTGGCGCGCCTCTCTCCGGGCGAGCGAGTCGAGGTGATTTCGGAAAGGCAAGAGGGAATGGCGCTGCGCTATGCGCGGACGGTGCAGGCGATTCCGGTCGCGCTTCCGCCCCCGTCCGACGCCGGCCAGAATCGCCCGCCGGCGGCGCTGCAAGATCGCGCCCTGCCTTATGGCAGTTTCTCGATCACCGGCTTGGTTTTTCGCATTGTCCCGGGAGCCATCTCGCTGCACACCCGCGCCGGGGACCTGGACGTCATTCTGCGTTCGGACACCCGCTACAGGGCGGATGGCGCCATCGTGGACCCCTCCGCCTTGAAACTCAACACGCACGTGTTCATCGAGGTGGGAAAGACCCTGTACGAGGAAATTGTGGCCTATCGGGTTCTGTGGGGCGGCATCCTGCACCCGTAGAGTGGGGCAGGCCTCCTGGCCTGCCTGACCCCATGAAGGCAGGCCGGAGGCCCGCCCCACTACCAATTCCCCGCCGTCTTCGTCCAAACCTCGTGAGGCCGCGCGCGGGCTGGGTGACGACAAAAATCGACCGTCTGTCCCACCTCCTGCTAAACTCGTAGATACCGCAATATGGCCAAGGAAAAAGAAGAAAAGCGGAGTCAGCCGCTGCCGCCCCTCAGCGCCTGGGTCCCGGCTGTCGCATTGGGCTGGCTCATCCCGGGCGGAGGCCACCTCCTGCTCAAGCGAACCGGACGCGGCCTGCTCCTGCTGGTGTCCATCAGCGGCATGTTTCTATGCGGGCTGATGATGCGCGGGGCCATGTTTCAGCCGCAGGACGGCGATCTGCTCACCACCATCATCAACACCGGCGGGTTCATCGGCGATATCTGCTCGGGCATTCTCTATCTGCTGAGCGTATGGCTGGGCTACAACCAGCCCGACATGGCCGGCCATGTCCACGACTACGGAACCAAGTTCCTGGTGACCGCCGGCCTGCTCAACGTGCTGGCCCTGGTGGACGTTTTCGAAATCGCCGTCGGAAGGAAAGAATAATGCCCAAAATGAACCTGTCGCACTTCGAGGCGGCCTTGCTGTTCTCGCTCTTCACCTCGGTGGTTATGGGCATTGTCACCAAGCGCACGGACAACGAACGCCTGCAATACGGGGCCTACGTCTTTGTGTGCTTCCTGGCGGCCCTGTTCGGCCTGGGCTGGCTGATGCGGCTGGGCCACGGATAGACGGCGGCCAGGCCGGAACAGGAATGGCCGCGGATGAGCGCCGATCGAAACGAAGCGCTTCATTTGCGTTCATCCGCGGCTCAAGACGTTCACTTCTTCATCGAGTAGGTCAGGCTGACAGAGGAATTGCCGGACGATCCGCCTCCGCCGGCCGTGACGCTCAGGGTCCGCTTGGAGTCTTCATCCGTGAAGATGAGCATGCCTCCGCTGCCGGTATTGGTGGTCATGGTCGCCTTCATCCCCAGGTCTTTGGCCTTGTCCTGGTAGAAGGACATCACTTTCGACCAATCGTCGGAGGTGGAGAGGACCACCGTGCCGCCCTCCTCGTTTTGCCCGGAGCCGCCGGTGGCGGAAAACTCGCCCTCCGCCTTTGCTCCGGGATAGACCGGCACCCATGAGGGCAGCTTGCCGAGGCCCCCGCCGAACTCTATCGAGCCGGTCTGGCCGTTCTCGTCCTTGGCGCTGAAACTGAAATGCCCGTTCTTGATGTCGCCGAACTTCATGGTGGTGATCTTGCCGGTCTTCTTCTCGCGGACGGTGATGGTGCCCGCCGCTTCGTCGTGGTTCACCTCCTCCACGTCCGGGTTCATGGTGATGATCATTTTGGCGGCGGCGTAACCCGGGTTGCGCTGCATCAGCTCGGAATCGAACCCCGCCTGATGCACCTTGTGCATGACGAAGAAGCCCGCCCCTACCACGCCCAGGATGCTCAGCAGGATCAGCCCACCCACGATGATCAACACCCAGACAATGGGGCTAAGCCCGCGCTTCGCCGGCGCCGGGGCGACGGGGGCGGCCGCCATCGGCGCGGCGGCCGGAGGCGGCTGGGGTGCGGGCGTCCACGCCGGCGGCGTCGGCGGACTGGCCGCCGCGCTTACCGGGGTCCCGCAAGATGTGCAGAATGCGCCCTTAACGTCGGCGCCGCAAGTCGTGCAAAATGCCATGGTGATATCTCCGTTCGACTCACTCTACGCCAACTTGCGCCGTTGCGCAACAACCCGCGGCGCCACTGTAATCCGTTCGTAAGCTCGATCCACCGCCACCTTCACCGCGGTGAAGGTGTCTCCTCGGTGAAGGCGCCCCTCGGTGAGCCCCGCTATCGCATTTGCCCTGCATGACGGATCGGGGTCCAATTGCTATCCTGAACACTCTGGAGGACCAGCGATGACCAGACGCGATTGCCTCGAATGGATGGCCGTAGCAGCAGCCGCCGCGGCTGCGGCGCCGGCTTCGGCCGCCGCCGGCGACGCCGACCGCGAAGCCCGCATGAAATGGTGGCATGAAGCCCGCTTCGGGATGTTCATCCACTGGGGCCTCTACAGCCAGCTTGCGCGCCACGAGTGGGTCATGGAGAACGAAGGCATCCCGGTGGCGGAGTACGAGAAGCTGGCCGCCACGTTCCATCCCAAACCCAACCCCGCGCGCGATTGGGCCCGCCTGGCCAAGCAGGCCGGCCAGAAGTACATGGTGATGACCACCAAGCACCACGAGGGCTTCTGCCACTTCGATTCCAAGCTCACCAGCTACTGCGCGCCAAAGCAGGGCCCCGGCCGCGATCTGGTGCGGGAATTCGTGGAAGCGGCGCGCGCCGAGGGCCTGCGTTTCGGCTTCTATTACTCGCTCATGGACTGGCATCATCCCGACGGCGCCCGCTGCGCCACCGACGAGCAGGCCCGCCGCCGGTTCGTCGACTACATCCACGGCCAGATCCGCGAGCTGCTCACCAACTACGGCCAGGTCGATATCCTGTGGTACGACGTGAACTGGCCGCTGGATGTAAAGGGCTGGGAGTCCGAGAAGATGAACGAGATGGTCTTCCAGCTTCAGCCCCAGATCATCGTCAACAACCGCAATGGCCTCGCCGGCGATTTCGCCACCCCCGAACAGACCATCCGCGCCGACGCCCGCGCCTGGGAATCCTGCATGACCATCAACGGAAGCTGGGGCTACCACGCGGCCGATACCGACTGGAAGACGCCTCGTACCATAGTCCGCAACCTGGCCGAATGCGCCCGCGGCGCCGGCAACTACCTTCTCAACATCGGACCCCGCGCGGACGGCTCCGTCCCCCAGGAGTCGGTCAAGATCCTGGCGGCCACCGGCCGATGGCTGGAGCGGAACAAGGAGTCCATCTACCAGTCGGAGAGATGCTCGGTCAGCCGCTCGCAGTTCGCCGGCTTCTCGCGCCAGGGCAATACGCTCTACATGCACGTGTATTACTGGCCAGGCCAGACGGTGGCGCTGGGAGGACTGGTGAGCAAGGTGAAGTCGGCCCGCTTGCTGGCCACCGGAAAAGAGGTGAAGTTCGACCAGGAACCGTACCGCGTGCGCTTCCTGGGCTTGCCCGAGAAGCCACCGGACGACCCGGTGACGGTAATCGCCATCGAGTGCGACAGCGAGCCGCGCCAGGATATGGACGCGGTGCGCAGAGGGCGTCCCCGACGGGAGGCCTGAAGCACGAAAGGCGCAACTGACCGCTCTCTGAGAAGCCGTGAATAATTGGTTGGCAGGCGGAAGCGCCTGCCCCACAAGGATGGAAGTCCTTCGATAGCATTGTGGGACAGACGCTTTCGTCTGTCAATCCGGAGGCCCACCCGATTATTTCACACCTTCTGACGGTCGCGGCTCTGAAAGCCCGCCCTACCGATTTCCGACCGCCGGCCGATAAGAATACTGCGGGCCCCAACGAGCCCTAGCGCCGATGGCGCTCCGTTGGTCTCCCGGCGGAGGTTCTATGGATATCACCGCAGTAAGTGGCGCCGCAACCGCGCCTGTCGCCGCGGCGCCGGAGATTCCGGCGGACACGGCGGCGGAAAACCGATCCATCGTTCAAGCCGTCCAGGCATTGAATGGAACGGAGATGTTCTCCCACGGCAACACCCTCACATTCCAGCGGGATCCGGAGACGCATCGCATGGTGATCCAGGTGATCAATCGAGAAACCCACGAGGTTATCTCACAGATCCCGCCGGAGTATTTGCTGCTTATGGCCGAGGATCTGAAGCAGCCGCAAGCCAATCCAACTTCCGCCAGGACAGGATAAACCCGGCAAGAGTCGCGGGAGCCGCAATCACCTGGATCGGGCGGTTCCAGTCGCCTCCCTGGACCGCGGTACTTCACTGGAGTTTTCAGGGCGCTCCGCCGATAGAAGGAATGTCGGCTATGCCCGCGCCACCAGAAACGTCCGAAAGCCCGCCGGCCATGAACCGGCACGCATCGGCGCCAAGCCTTGACAACGACGATGATGGGCGCATCGCGGGCCTCGCCCCGCTGGCAAGGATGGCCTTTGCCGGCGGCGATCTGCGGCCGCTGAAGGCGCGTTTGCTCGCTCGTCTCGCACGGAATCGGAACGATGCCAACGCATTAATGGATTTATCTACTGTTTTGCAGCTCATGGGGCAGCGCCAATCCGGGCTGTCCATGCAGGCTTTGGCTCTCCGCATCCAGCTCCCGTACCGTCTCCGGTGCGCCGCGGATTCCGCCGCCGTCCGCCTGCTGGCGATTGTCAGTCCGGGCGATTTGGCGGAGAACAACGCGCTGGAGTTCCTGGTCGAAGGGTCCGACATTTCTCTCACCATGCTGTATGTGGCGCCGGGCGTGCCGTTCCCGGCAACCCTGCCGGAGCACGATGTGGCCATGGTCGCAGTGTGCGAAAGCGATCGCCACCGCCCGCTGCTAGAGCACATCGAGACGCTTGTGCGATCCTGGCCCCGGCCGGTGCTCTGCGCGCCGCATCGCATCGCCCGCCTGTCCCGCGACGGCGCGTGCGCCCTGCTGCCATCGTCCCCCGGCATGGTAATGCCCCTCACCGCGCGAATCGACCGGCAAACGCTCGCGTGCGTCGGCCGCTCCGAGGCGCTTATTACGGCATGTATCGCGAATGCCTCGTTTCCCCTTATCGTGCGGCCGGTGGATGCGCAAAAAGGTCACGGGCTGATGAAGATAGACGCCCCGGACGCGATTGCCGGCTATTTGACAGCCCGGCCGGAGAACGCATTCTATGTGGCGCGCTACGTCGACTATCGTGGTCCGGATGGCCAATTCCGGAAGTATCGCATCGTTCTGATCGACGAGCGCCCCTATGCCTGCCACATGGCCATCTCCGACCATTGGGTGGTCCACTATATCAGCGCGGGCATGCGGGAAAGCGCCGCCAAGCGCGCCGAGGAGGAGCGTTTCTTCGCCGGCTTCGACAGCGATTTCACTCGCCGCCATCGCGATGCCCTGCTCTCCATCGCCAGGCGGTTGGAACTGGAGTATGTGGGCATCGATTGCGGCCAAACCCCCGATGGCAAGTTGTTGATTTTCGAGGTGGATAGCGGCATGACCATCCACGCCATGGACCCCGTTGACATCTTCCCGTACAAACCGCCCCAGATGCGGAAGGTGTTTCACGCCTTTCGCCAGATGGTGCTGAAGGCCTCAATCGGGCGCGGCGCCGGCCAACCCGCGCATCATTCGTAGCGCAGCGCTTCGGTGGGGTTCAGATGCGCCGCCCGGTTGGCCGGAAGCATCCCAAAAACCAGCCCCACCGCGCAGGAGACGCCGAAGGCTGTCGCAATGGCGGTGGCCGAGATGGGGATGCGCACGTCCGCGAAGACCCGTACGCTCAAAGGTATGCCCACGCCCACCAGGATGCCGATGGTTCCGCCGCTCAGGCTCACCAGCACCGCCTCGGTCAGGAATTGCAGCAGGATCTCCCTGGGGGTGGCCCCCACGGCCAGGCGGACGCCGATCTCCCGGGTGCGCTCGGTGACCGTCACCAGCATGATGTTCATGATGCCGATGCCGGAGATCACCAGCGTGATGGCCGAAACCAGAATCAGGACCAGCGAGAGAATCAGGGAGATGTTCTTGGCCGCGTTCAGAATGGCCGTCAGGGTCTCCACGTGGTAGTGCGCACCGGGGCGGTGCCGGCCGGCCACGATTTCCCGCACCCGCGCCGCCAGCCGATCCACATCCCGCGGCGAGCGGACCTGCACATACAGCGGGTCGATGCGCTCGATCGGCGTGAAATAGCGCAACACCGTCATGGGCACTACGATGGTCTCGCGCTCGAGCTCCGATTGCCCGAAAGTCTCCACCTTCTCGTGGAACGTGCCAATCACCGCGAACCGCAGACCGAACAGCTTGATCGCCTGATTCAGGGCGGCCTCGCTCGACCCGTACATGCGCCGCGCCAGCGTGTCCGTGAGCAGCGCCACTTTCTGGCGCGTCTGGCGGTCGTCCTGGTCCAGGAACCGCCCCGCGCCGACCACGATGTTGCGCACCGACCGGTACTGTTCGTCCGTGCCGATGACCTTTACATCCTGAACCCTGCCCTCCACCAGAACCCGGTCGGCGTTCGCCATCACCCCCGTGGCGGCCACGATCTCGGGCCCCAGTTCCCGGCGGATGGCATCCACGTCGGCCATCTTGATGAAGTCCGCGTCCACCGAGGCGCCCGTTCCGGCCGTCGCGTAGTAACCGAAAATGATGTTGGAGCCGATGCCCTCCACCTGCTCCAGGATGTAGTCGCGGCTGGTGAGGGAAATGGTCACCACCAGAATCACCGACGCCGTGCCGATGACCATTCCCAGCCCGGTCAACACGGACCGCACGGGATTGGCGCGCAGCGCCTGGAAACTGAACCTGAGTGCTTCGCCAAGGAACATTGGCCGGGCCTAGCTGCCCTGCACCTGCCTGAGAAGTTTCTCGGCATCCGACCGCGGCGGGTCGTCAACGGTCAACTTCAAACTCAAGTATCGCCTCAGCAATTCTTTCGCAAGCTCAGTATTTTTATGATACTTGATGTACGTATCGGCACGGGCGTACAGAACCTGGGCACTGCCTGGGGCCAGGGTCTCCGCACGCGCGAAACTTCGCTCGGCTTCCTCGAAGCGACCCTGGCTGGCGAGGAACCGCGCCAGGTCGATCAGCCTGCCGGCCTGTTGCGGCGCGGATTCAATAGCCCACCGGAGCTGCTCTTCCGCGCTGCGGTAGTCCTTCTTTTTCTCGGCCAGCTTGGCCTGGGACAGGTGTCCCTCCGCTGGATCCAAGGCGGCGATGCGGGCGGCGGTGGCCGCCGCTTTGTCCAAGCCCCCGCCCAGGAAACCGGGCGCATCCAGATAGTACTCGAACAAGTCGCTTAAAGCCTCGACGTTACGTGGGTTTAGTTGAACCGCTTTCTCAAAGTGCTGCCGGGCTTTCGACGCCTGCCCCGGAGCGGTAAAAGGACTGGCCGTCTCAGCCCGCCGCCCGTAAGCCCGCGCCAGCCAGAGCTCGTGCTCCGAATTCGAGGGGTCCACCGCCACGGCCTTTTCCAGAGCTTCGCTGGCCTTCTTGTACTCCCGCTGCATGTAGTAGTTCCGGCCGATCAGTTCATAGACCGCGCCGTCTTTGGCCGGAATTGCCTGTAACACTTGAAGAGATTTAGTGAAGTCCGTGGAATCATAATACTTACGCGCCTGGTCGAGCTCCGGACCGGCGGCCCAAACCAAGGATGCGGCGGCCACGACTGACAAGGCAAATCTCACCACTTAATCCGCCCGCCCAACCCGGCAGTTCATTCCGGGCAAGCTGGAGCATGCCTCGCCAGTGGGCGCACATAATAGTCTCCGTGGGGCATGCTTCAGCTTGCCCATGATCTCCCCCAACCGGATAGATGAGATCAAATGCATCGTCGTTTCAGGGGGTTCCGCGAGGTTGGCAGGCTGGTGCGCCTGCCCCACAAGCCGCCTTTTACCCCAACTGCACTGCAACCGTGGCCACCGAAAGCGCCGGCAGATCGAGCCGTATGTTTGAACCCGCGGCTTCCACCGGGTGGGCCAAGGGAACAATCGTGTCCGGGCTCTCGAAGGTGTTGGCCGCGTTGAGGTCCTTGTGATGCAGAATCTGGCCGCTGGCGCTTTTCGCCATTTTGCCATCGAGCGAGCACTCGACGCGCATGTCCGTATCCGCCTTCGGATTCACGAAGCTGACAATCAGCTCCGACCCGCTCTTCGACGCCGAGACGGAAAGATCCAGCGGACCGGTCGCGGCGTTCTCCACCTTGACCGCCATCTTCGAGCGGTGCGCTTTGAACAGCGCAAAGGCGTGGTAGGTGGTGGTGCGGACGCAGTGCTCGCCCTGCGGACCGTCGGTAAGTAGCACGGATTGAAGCACATTCGCGATTTGCGCAATGTTGCACATGAACAGTTTCTCGGCATGGCGGTTGAAGATGTTGAGCCCCAGGCCGGCCGCCACCGCGCTGCGCATGGTGCTCTGCTGCCACAACTGCCCGTAGCGCTGCTGCTCGGGGCCGTTCAAGCGGTCCCACACCCCCCATTCGTCCAAAATCAGACCCACCCGCGGCTGCCGGTTGTAGGCGTCGATCTGCGCTCGTTGCGCCACGATGGCTTGCTCCACCAGTTGGACAGTAGTCAATTGCCGGTTCATGGCATCGGCGTTGTACGCCGTGGGCGCCAGGCTGCCATTCTCGTAGTAATGCATGGCGAAAGCCCCCAGTGAGACGCGCGTCCCCTGCATTCTGTCGAAGAACCCCTTGGTCCACTGGGTGTTGTTCCCGCTTGGACCGCAAGCCACCAGGAATGAACGCGTTCCGCCAAAGGACTTCATGTAGGTGGCGAACTGCCGGTACACGTCGGCGTAGTGGTCTGGCGTCATATTGCCGCCGCAGCCCCAGGCTTCGTTTCCGACTCCCCAGTATTGAACCTGGAAAGGCTCCGGCGCCCCGTTGGCGATGCGTTCGTCGGAAAGCGTGGTGCCCTTGGGGAAGTTGCAGTACTCGATCCAATCGAGCGCCTCCTGCGCCGTGCCGCTGCCCACGTTCACCGAAAGGTAGGGCTCGGCGCCGATCAAGCGGCACAGTCCGATGAACTCGTGCAGCCCGAAGCTGCCGTCCTCCATGGCATTGTTCCAGTTGGCGTTGACGCGCTTGGGGCGCTTTTCCACCGGCCCTATGCCGTCGCGCCAGTGGTAGTTGTCGGCATAGCAGCCGCCCGGCCACCGCAAAACCGGAATCCCCAGTTCCTTCAAATAGTCGATGGCCGCCTTGCGGTACCCGTTCACGTTGGGGATGCGCGAGCCTTTTCCGACCCACAGCCCGCCATAGACGCACGACCCCAGGTGCTCCGCGAAATGGCTGTGCATCTCCGGGCGGACCGTCCCGATTTCCGCATCCGGACGGACCACCACGCTCTGGGCGACCGGGGAATCCGAAAACACCCCCTGTGGCAAGAGGGCGGCAAGCGAAACCCCGGTGGCGTGGGCGACGAACTGGCGGCGAGTGGTTGAAGATGGCATAGGCGACTCCGAAGCCCGTTTATAGCACATCGGTGGGATAAGCCTCCAGGCTGGTCAAGGAGACCAGGCGGCGGCCTAGTCGCCCGCGCTGGACCGGGCTGAGATCCGGAGTCTCCGGGGGCGCGCGTCCGACTCCCTCACGGTGGCGGCGCTGAACGCGCATCGGCTGAAGCCGGCGCGGCGCGCCGGGCAGAAACCCTCGCGTCGATCTACACCTGGCGATGCGCGACAGGGTTGAAAAATGGCAGGTGGAACCGCCTGCTCCACCGCCACGGCGGCTGAGACTGAGCCATAATCTCAGATATGCGAATCACGTGGCTAGGGCACGGCTCGTTCGAGTTTCAGCTTCCATCGGGGCAGGTCGTCCTGATGGACCCCTGGACCGTGGGCAACCCCGCTTACCCCAAGGGGCACGAAATCACGCGGGTGGATACCATGTGCATCACCCACGGGCACTTCGATCATATCCACGACGCGGTCCCGCTGGCGAAGCGTTTTTCTCCGGAGGTGGTGGCGATCTACGAGACCAGCCAGTGGCTGGAATCGAGAGGCGTCTCGAACCTCTGCGCCATGAACAAGGGAGGCTCGCAGCGATGCGGCGAAGTCACCGTGACGATGACCCACGCGGTGCATAGCTGCGGCATTCTGGACGATGGCAAGATCATCTACGGCGGCGAGGCCGCAGGCTATGTGTTGCGCTTCGCGGACGGCCGCTCCCTGTATTTCGCGGGCGACACCAACGTGTTCTCGGATATGCAGCTCATCGAGCAACTCTACCATCCGGAGCTGGCCTTTCTGCCCATCGGCGACCTGTTCACGATGAGCCCGGCGGAAGCCGCGCTGGCATGCCGGCTGCTCAAGGCGAGCCGCGTCATCCCCATGCACTTCGGCACGTTCCCGGCGCTCACGGGACGGCCCGAGCAGTTGCGCGAGCTGCTGGGCGACCCGCGGACCGAAGTGTGGGCGCTCGAGCCGGGCGAGACCGTGGAGTGGTAAGCGGACTTCTCCGCCCCTCCCCGTCTCGGGAAGAGCCCCACCGACGCCCGCAGGGCACTTGCCGCGCCAGACAGCGTCGTGCCATCATGAGTGTCGATGAAATCGGCCTACGGAGGGAGCCGCGTGGGACGCCGTCTGTTCGTGAGGGCGGCGGCCGCCATGATCGGCGCGCGCGCTTTTCCCGGGGAGCTTCCGCGGGCCGCGGCGCTGATCGACAAGATTCTGGCATTGCGCAAGGGAGCCGTCATCCGCGCCCACGGGCGGCTGGTGGTGACCGACGCGCGGAAGCAGCAGCGGGTATTTCAGGTTCTGGTCTTGCAGAAAAGGCTGGCGCGAAGCGTGAACCTGCTATGGCGCGTGACCGATCCGCCGGAGGCTCGCACGCGGATCCTGGTTGAGACCCCATTCGAAGGCCGGCCCACGGTTTGGCAGGTTTCGGGCGAGCACGGCGCGGCGGCCGCAGTGCCCCCGGTGAAGTGGGCCAGAACCATTCTGGGGAGCGACATCGCCATCGAGGACCTGATTGACGACCACCTCACCTGGCGGAAACAGTCGGTGACCGGTGAAGAAACCGTATCCGGCAAGATGTGCTACGTCGTTCGGAGCGAGGCCGCGGAAGAGCGCGCGCGGATGTATCAGTCGGTGACAAGTTGGGTGGACGAAGCCACTCTCGTGCCGCTGCGGATGGTGAAGCAGCCCCGGGGACCAGGAGCACCCAAGGAAATCGTGTGCCGCGGGGTGCGGCAAACGGGAGGGCATTGGAGCGCCTCGAACGTCGAATTCCGGATACAGGGCTCGGCCGCCGGCACGAAGATCGTATTCACCGGCGGATCGGAGAACGCGCGCGTCCAGGACGGCGAGGTCGACCCGAAATCCGCGTTGGGCGCGGACGAGGAGAGCCGCTGAACGGGGCCGGCGCGAAATGCCAAACATGCTCACGAGCCACCCTTACTTCTTCGCCAATCTCCCGCTGTTCGCGGTGGTCTGCGCGTTCCTGATTCTGGGACGTCGCGGACAGCTTTGCCGGCTCGTTCTGTACAGTGCCCTGGCGTGCCTGCCATGCAGTCTCCTGGCCCTCAAGGATGGAGACTATTGGAGGCCGGCGCGCCTGGGAGGCGGCCGCATGGGCGTCGAGGATCTGGTTTTCACTTTTACAAGCGGCGCGGCCGCCTGGCTCTGTGCGGCCTGGCTGTACCGCGGGGATCTGACAGCGCCACCTCATCTCCCGGCCAGCCGGGCGGTGAAGCGCCTTCTGCTGTGGGGGTTGACGTCAGGTGTCTTGCTGGCCGCCCTCTGGCGCGCCGGTCTGGACCCCATGTCCGCTGCGCTGCTCGCCGCAATTCCGCTGCTTACCGTGCTGCTGATCCGGCGAAGGCGCCTGTGGATACTCGCTTTCACGGGGCTGACCTTTTTCGTCCCCGCCTATTTCTCCGTCGTCAAGCTCCAGTTCGCGATCTTCCCCGACTATCCGTTGCAGTGGAACCAGCAAGGGCCGTGGGCGGCGCCATTCCTGGGAGTGCCGGCCGGCGAACTGGCCTGGGCAGCGGCCTTCGCGCTCTTATGGCCGGTGGTCATCGCCTCGGCATTCGAGGTGGAGTTCAGGCCTTTGGGCGCTGCCGTGGCGCCATCAGGATTGTAAGGGCTCCCGATCTTCCACCGACGGGTCCACCAGGCTCTCCCAAAGAAAGCGCAACTCGGTCTTGGAACTGGAGGGAGGGACATGGAGCGAGAGCGCTTCCCACGCCGTAGCCACCAGCGTGCGAGCCTGTTCCCGTACCTGCTCGCAGGCGCCCGAACGCATCACCAATTCGATTCCCCGGTTCAGTACGTCGGGGTCGCGGCGCCGGTCCGGCTGGCATAGGATATCCCTCAGGCATCGGCGATCGGGAGGCGCCAGCATCTCCAGCGCGCGCAGAATCAGGTAAGTAAGTTTGCCGGCCCTCAGGTCCTCGCCGCGCTGCTTGCCCCAACCCGGCGAGCCGCTGAAGTTCTTGATATCGTCGATCAATTGAAACGCCAGGCCCATGGAGCGGGCGAACCCCACCACGGCTTGCCGCGCAGCCGGGCCGATGCCGGCAAGCAGCGCGGCTGCCTCAGCCAGGCCTTCCACCGGCGCCGCCGTCTTGAGCGCGTACATCTGGAGGATCTTGGGGCCGATGGAGTCCGCCATCCAGCACTCCAACTGCGGCGCGCTCAGGCTGTGCGTCCAGAAGATGTCCAACGACTGTCCCAGGTGCGCCCGGACCAGTTGCCGCTGATAGGTCTCACAGATCGCCTGTTTCTCGGCGGCTGTAAGCACGGCGTGATCCAGCACCAGCAGCAGCGGCAGGAAATAAGCGGTATTGGCGGCGCTGATGGCGATATCGAGCCCGTACCGGCGGTGAATCGTCTCCTGCCCGCGCCGGAGCGCCGAGTCGTCCTGAATATCATCAATGATGAGCGACGCGCTGTGAAGCAACTCCGGCAAGACGAATACGACGTCCAGCAGGGGCTTGGGATCGCGCCCCAAGGCATCCGACAAGAGAAAGGAGAAGACCGCCCGCCATCGTTTCCCGTCGCGGTCCATCAGGTCCCACAACGGCCGGGCCAGAGTGCTGGTATAGGAGGACGGCTCATGGAGCCAGGCGGGCGGGCCGGCATAGCGGCGGATGTCGCTTTCTTGCATCGCCTTGGGCAGAAACCGGAGGAGCTCCCGATCCACCAGGCCGGCCCAGCCGCGCAAGTAAGCGGACACGCCGGAAAGATAGCCGCGTCCCTGATTTTCGAGGCGAGCCGAGCCTTCCACGGGCCGGCCTCGCATGGAGCCCCGCACGCGCCCGGCGCCTTCCCAGATGGCGCGCAGCGGGCCAAGCACGCGGATTTCCTGATCATCGGCGAGAGGCGCGAAGACGAGTTCCAGGTTCCACTCGGGAACGCGGAGCCGGCACTCGACGGGGTGCGTGATTCGCGTGCCGACGCTGGTCCACCAGCGCAGCGGCGTCCATTCGAAGGAATGACAGACCTGGATCCTTCCGGACGGATCTCGAAGCGTCACATGACGGGCGGTTTCCCGGCCCGAGCCGGCGTCCCAATGGGTCATCAGCACGCCCTGGGACCCGTCGTCAAGCCGAAAGCCGAGCCAGTCCCAGCCGCGGGCCCGCGGCGGAGAGTCCTGGCTGCGGAACCACGCCTGCCCGCCCCATTGGTGGTCGAACCAGCCTTCGCCGGCGATGTTCAGGTCTCCAGCCGCGCCGCGCAGCCGCATGACCGGCCAGGTTGCGTATTGCATGGCTTCTTCCGGCTCGCCGACCGTTCCAGCCGCATCAAGGACAAGCCTCGGCGCCGCGGGGATCAGCTCGAAGACAAGCGGGCGCCCCGTGCCAGGCTCATCCAAAGCCAGGCGGAGGCCGTGCGGCTGGCCGTCCAGGCGGAGGTCGCCCCAGTGCAAGCACAAAGGGTCGCGGGAAAGCGACGGCTGGGCTTGGGGACACTCGAACTCACGGGGAAGGCCGTACCTGCGAAGCTCGGCGGCCACGGCGTCGCCATCGGCGTCCGGCCGGCTCAGGGCTTCGACCAGACTCCGATCCACGCGGCTCGAAGCCGACTGGCGTCCGGTGGCGGGATCGAGCACCGAGATCAACGCCGAAAAGGCGTCGGCGGAGGGGCCATTGCGGTCCGGGAGCAGAGTGCGGAAGAGGCTTGCCATGAAGTAGCGCTCCTCCACCTGTTCGCCCGAGAACCGGCCGTGGAAGAACCACCACTCGATCTTGCAATCCGGCTGCGACGGTTCGTCGAAAGGAAGGAGCGGCGGGTTCATGTCGCGCTATTCGCTCCTCAAGAGATCCATGGGGCTGAGGCGGGTGGCGCGCCAGGCGGGGTACACGCCGGCCAAAAGGCCTACGAGGATGGCCATGGCGGCGCCATCCAAAACCAGGCCGGAGGTCACCTCCGGTTGAAACAGCCCGCCCAGCCTGGGCTGCCGGGCGATCCAACGGAGACAGGCGAGGCCGAGCCCAATGCCAACGGCGGCGCCGCCCGCGGACACCAGCAGACCATCCAGCATGACCATGGCGATAATGCGCGAGGGGCTCCAACCGATGGCGCAGAGCAGGCCAATCTCCCCGGTCCGTTCACTCACCGACATAAGAAGACTATTCATCACAGCCATGAAAGCCATGCCCATGGCGATGGTGGAACTGCTCCAGGCGATGGCGCGCAACAGGCGGAGAACCAGAGTATCTCTCGCCACCTCGCTGGTTTCCACGAAGCTCATCTGCGGAAACGCGGCCGCCAGTTGAGACCGGATGCGGCCTGTCTCCGCAACATTATCCGGATGCCGAAAGCGGAGGTGGAACCCGCTGACCTTGCCTTCGCGGCCGAGCAATCGCTGCATGGCCGCCATGGGCATCATCACCGCGCGATCCTCCAACACGCTGGGCTGCCGGGAGACGCCCACGATCTTAAAGTCGCGGCCGCTGAGTTGAAGGGAATCGCCGGGCCGCCTGGCGAGATGGCCGGCGAGGGTCTCGCCCAGAACGATTCCCTCCGGCTCGCCTGGGCCGGGTGTTGTTCCTTCGGTCATTTGCAGCGTCCGCCAGATGTCGTCATCGAGCGGCCAGCCGAGCATGTAGACCATCTCGCCGGTCTCCAGATCCACCATGTCCCCCAATCCCGGGGTGACTCGCGCGATGCCCGGCACGCTTCGAATGCGGCCGCCCAAACCCTCATCGAGGGCCGCCGCCATGGCGTCGATGGCGCCCTTGCGGAGCGCCAGGAGCTGGGTTCCCTTTCCCTCCAGGAACATGACCCAATTGCGCTCCACCCCCCGCGAGAGCCCGACCAACGCCAACATGCCACCGAGCGCGACGGCGATGCCCAGCGACGTAAGGACCGAACGAACACGGTGACTGCGCAGGTTCTTCACCGGCAGTGAGAGGAATTTCACTCGCCACCCCCGTTGCGCTCCTCGGAGACCATCCGCCCGTCCAGCAGGCGTACCACGCGTTGGGCCCGCTCCGCAACGCGCGGATCGTGAGTGACCAACGCCAGCGCAATGCCGTCCTGGCGGCGCAGAGCCTCCAGTAGATCGAGGACCTCGCCGCCGGTCCGCGAATCCAGATTCCCGGTCGGCTCGTCGGCCAGCACAATCTCCGGCGCATTGGCCAAGGCTCGCGCCACGGCGACGCGCTGGGACTCTCCCGCCGACAGTTCCGAGACCCGGTGGCCGCGCCGGTGGTCGAGGCGGACCCGTTCGAGCAACTCAGACACGCGGCGCTTGCGCCGCCACTCGCTTCCGGTCACGCCGAACATGGCGATTTCCACGTTCTCGGCCGCGGTAAGGCCGGCGATCAAGTGGAAGGACTGAAAGACAAAACCGATCCGCCGGGCCCGCAGTGCGGTCCAGCGCGCGGGGATCCTGGGTTCCGAGCCGTCAAAGAGCACGCGCCCCTGGGTGGGGCGGTCCAGCCCGCCGGCCAGGTAGAGCAGAGTGGATTTCCCGCTCCCACTGGGGCCGGTAATGGCGAGATAGTCTCCGCGCCCAATGGAAAGCGTCAGACCCCGCAAGGCCACCACGTGTCCGCGAGGGTAGGTTCTCCAGACGTCATCCAGCAGTATCAGGCTGCCCGGCATTGAGACACAGTGTAGCCGAAATCATTGGCCGACGTGGTCAATGAGGATGAGCGCCGGAATCATCCCTGTATCCACCCCTAACCCTGCGAGTCCAGTCTTCCAAGAGCCCAGCGGGCGTGTTCAGCTACCATGCCGTCTGGCGACATCGCCAGGCGTTCCAGGGGGGCGCGGAACTGGGCCAGGCCGCGGTTGCCCATGGCCACGGCTACGTTGCGCAGAAAACCGGAGTAGCGGGCGCGCGTCACCGGCGTGCCGCGGAACAGGGCGCGGAACTCGCCCTCATCGATGGCCGCGAGTTTCTCGAGCGGAGGCGCGAAATGCCGCGGTTCGAAAGCCGGGTCGGCGGTCACGGGAGCGCGCCGGTTCCAGGGGCAGACGTCCTGGCAGATGTCGCACCCGAAAACGTGCCCGCCCATGCCCGCGCGGGATGCCTCGGATATGGGGCCGCGCAGCTCGATGGTGAAGTAGGAGATGCACAGGCGCGCGTCGAGCATCCAGCCGTGGCCGCCGGGCGCCGGTACAAGGGCGGCCGTGGGGCAGGCGTCGATGCAGCGCCGGCATGTGCCGCAGCGGTCCGGCGGCGGAGCGTCGGGCTCGATTTCGAGCGAGACCAGCAATTCCCCAAGAAAGAACCAGGATCCGGCGCCCTGATGGATGAGGCAGGTGTTTTTTCCAATCCATCCCAGGCCGGCCAGGCGGGCGTAGGAGCGCTCTAGCAGGGGAGCCGTATCCGCCACGATGCGGGATTCGAACGGGGCGCCCGCCGCGGCGCGCAAGGCGGTCTGAAGGCGCTTCAGGCCGCGCCGCAGGATGGCGTGATAGTCGCCGCCCCAGGCGTAGCGCGAAATCCAGGCCCGCTCGGCGGCGGTGAACTTCGTGGAGTAGGGCAGCGGCGTGTTGTAGAGCTTGCCGGCGCAGATCACGGAGCGGGCCGAAGGCAGCAGGCTGCGGGGGTCGGCGCGGGCATTGGCGCGGGCATCGGTCAGATAACCCATTTCACCGGCGAACCCGGCGTCCAGCCATGAGCGATAGCGCGCGCGGTCCGCGGCCGGCGCGGCCGCCGCCACCCCGGCCAATTCAAAGCCGCACTCGCGCGCCAGGCGCCGTATGTCCGCCGAGGTCAAATCTCCAGCCCCACGGATCGCATCAGCTCGATGGCGTTGCTCTTGCGCACCACGCCGGGCTGAAGGACGTAGTCGAAACAGATGCGGCCCTCTTCGATGCGGTCCTCGAAATGGACATTCACGGCGCGTTCCTTGAGGGTCTCGGCGATGTCCGCCAGCGCCAGGTCGTGCGTGGTGATCAAGCCGACGGCGCCGCGCTCCACCAGGCCGCGGACCAGGGCCTCGGCGCCAATCCGGCGGTCGTGGGAGTTGGTGCCATGCAGGAATTCGTCCACCAGAAAGAGGGCCGGAAGGGGGCCGGCGGTCAGGTCCAGAATCTGGCGCAGGCGCAGGATCTCGGCGTAGAAACGGGAGATGCCGCCCTGCAGGGAGTCGGTCACGAGAATGGAGGCGCCCACGGCCAGGGGCGAAAGCCGCAGGCGGCGCGCGCGCACCGGGGCGCCCGCCTGCGCCAAAACCACGTTGACGCCCAGGGTGCGCAACAAGGTGCTCTTGCCGGACATGTTGGAGCCGCTCACAATCAGGACGCGCAACTCGCCGCCCAGGCGGACATCGTTGCGCACCACGCGGTCCTCGGCGATGAGCGGATGCGCCACGCCCTCGGCTTCCAACCACGGCCCGCCTTCGACGAATTCCGGAAAGGGGTCGGCGGGGTGTTCGAAGGCGTGGCTCGCCAGCGAGCAGAGGGCTTCCATTTCACCCAGCGCGGTCAGCCAGCGCCGCACGACCTTCCCCGAGCCGCGCCTCCAATCTTCCACGGCGAAGGCCAGGTGGGTGGTCCAGAAAACCAAAGGTTCGGCCATTCTGACGAGCACGTGATCGCGCGAATCCAGGGATTCGGTCAGCCGGGCTAAGCGCGCCAGGCGCTTCGAAGGCGGGTCTCCTTGGGCGTCGAGCGAGGCCCGCAGGGTGACCAGCAGGGGAGCGTGGAAAGTCTCCCGTTCCAGGCGCACCAGCGTTTCGGAGAGCAGCTTCAACTCATGGGCCGCCTCCTCCACCGCCTGCACCACGGCCGCGACCGGTTTGTGGAATCGATAGAGGAAGAATGCGTTCACCACCAGCGCCACCAGGAAGAAATCCCGCAGAACGGCAATCAGGGCATCGGGCAGATGCAGCAGGCCGGCTGAGGCCGCGCTGGAAAGCAGAAACGAGGCCGCCCCCGCGAGACCGGCCGCGGTGAGTGCCCACACGCGAGCGCGTCCTCCGGCCGCCAGCAGGGGTTGGGCCTCGCCCCAGGCCGCCAGCGACACCGGGTCCACGCCGGTGCGGGCCTCTTCGGCCAGGATAGCCAACTCCTCCCGGAGGTCCACTCGGGGGCGCAGTTCCTCGACGGCCGCCTGCCGGGCGCGCACGACGTCGGGAGCCGCCGGAGCCAGCAGCCAGCGCGCCAGGGTATCCTCGCCGATGTGCGTCCGCGCGGTGCACAGCAACTCGAACAGAGAGCCCTTCCCGAACAGGTCGAGGTCTCGCGCATAGGGATGGGCCGGGTCCAGATACCGTGCGCCGGCCTCTCCGCCGCCGGCCCAGGCGTCATTGAGGCGGGCCAGTCCCCGCTCGAAGTACCGCGCCGCCCGCTTGCGCCTGTCGAGCGCGCGTAGCAGCCGCTCGTGCGCCACCACCAGAACCACGAAGGCCGCCCCCGGGAGCGCGGCCCACAGAACCGGCAGCCGATGCGCCAAGGCCAGTCCGACGATGGCGAGGGCGCCGGCCATGGCCGCCAGGCGCCAGTTGCCCAGCGCGCGGTGGCGCCGCTCGCGAAGGGAGATCTCAGCCTGCCTTTCGGAGAGGCGCTGGGCGTATAGGGAAAGGGGATCGGAATGCATTGGCCTCCCTCATTCTCTCTCGGAACGGCATCAGAACACTTCGGCTTCAAACACGTAGAGGCGGGCTTTGGGATCGCGCCAGGCGTGCTTGCCCAGGCCGCTCTTGCGAGCCACGGCTTCCAGGAATTCCTCCGCCTGCCAGCCTCGCTCGGCGGCCACTTGAGGCAGCAGGAGGCCACTACGTCCACCCAGTTTCAGAAACAGGCCATGGGTTCCCACGCGGCATTGCGCGGCGTCGAAAATGCGCCGGAGCGGGGTGAGCGCCGAGATCTCGATGTGGATCGGGCCGGGGACCCGGGTGGCCGGAGGGAAGCGCGGATCCTCGAGGGCGGCCGCGAGGGTGATCGCGGAGGCCTCCTCCGCCATGGGCCCGTGGCCCGAGATATTCCCCACGCAGCCCAGCAATTCGCTCCCCTGGTGGAGGCTGACGAACATGCCGCGGCGCGCCTGCAAAGCCGGCGAGCCGCCGGTGGCCGGAATGGCCCGGCGCTGGCCGGCGCGGCGCAGTTCGTCCAGGGTCTTTTCGGCGCTTTCGAGGAGCGCGGCGCGGTCTTGCGGATCGAGGCGGAAGCTGGCGCGGGGGAACCACCCCAGGGCCGCATAGCTCACCGAGTGCTTATAGTCGCCGGTCAACTCCCCGGAAGTCTGATAATCCAACGTGTCCAGGTACAGTTCCGCGTCGAGGCGGCGCAGGGTTTCCATGCAGAAGCGCGATAGGGCCGGACCCGCACACGGTGGCGCGGTTTCGTTCGAGGGTCTCCAGGAAAAACGCGGCATCGAGGGTGGCCGCGGCTTCGATGTACTCGTCGTCCAGTTCCTTCAAACGGCCGGCGGCCGCGCGGTCCGGCGGAAAAGGAACGAATCCGAAGCTGCGCCCATAGTGCGTGAAATCGGAGGAAGCCACGAACACCACGCCCGGACGCCAGCAGGCGGCCAGCGCCTGGGCCGCCGCCGCGCGGCCGTCCGCGCTCAGGCCGCCGACATAGAGGGGCGTGATACGCGCCCGCGGGAGGGCGCGTTGGAGGAACGGCAATTGAATTTCGAAGGAATGATCGCAGACCCGCGCATCGGGGGCCAGCGGGAACCCGCCGAACGCCGGATCGATGGCAACCTCGCCGAGCGGCGTGGCGATGCCGTCCACGTCCGGCGCCGCGACGCCATTGAGGCCCCCGTGGTGCGGGAATCCGAGTACCACGACGCGCTCCGGATTCAGGCTTTCAAGCGAGCGATACACAGCCGCGGCGACGGCCCCGGAATACGCCGGCCCGGCATGCGGGACCACAAAACCGAGACCGCCGGGGTACAGGCAGGGACGCCGCCGCCGCGATTCTTCGAAGCGCTGCTGGAGCAGGCCCTCCAGTTCGGCAGTGCGCTCCGGATACCAGGAGCCACTGTACGAAGAAAGTTTCATGGCCTTCCGCTATCAGCTTCCCAAAAGCCCGGTATGTCGCGGCCGCAGGCGGGACACCGGCCGCCGGAGGCGATCTGGTTGCGCAGCACGCGGAATCCGCGGCGCTCGACGAGAGACTCGCCGCAATCCGGGCAATGCGTGTCCTCCAGGTTCCCGGTTTGGCCGGGGAGGTTGCCGGCGTAGACATAGCACAGGCCGGCGGCGCGGCCGATTCCGGCGGCGCGGAGCAGCGTCTCGGGCGGCGTGTTTTGGGGCCCTTGCATTTTGTAGTCCTGGTGGAACGCCGTCAGATGCCATGGGATATCCGGTGAGACGCCGGCCAGAAACTCCGCCATTTGCCGCAACTCGGAATCGGAATCGTTGAAGCCGGGGACGACCAGGGTGACCACCTCCAGCCAGAAGCCCATCTCGTGAATGCGGCGGATGGAGTCGAGGATGGGTCCGAGCCGCCCGCCCAGCTCGTGATAATGCCGCTCGTCGAAGCTCTTGAGATCGACTTTGTACAGGTCCACCCATGGCCGTATGTAGGCGAGGACCTCGGGGGTGGCGTTTCCGTTGGAGACGAAGCCGGTGACCAGGCCGGCGGCCTTGGCCTCGCGGAAAACTGCGACGGCCCACTCGGCGGTGATCAGCGGTTCGTTGTAGGTGCTGACCAGCGCCGCCGCACGCTGCCGCAAGGCCAGCCGGACCAGGCCGGACGGCGTGGCGGCACTGAAATCCAGGCCCGAAGCGGGGTCGCGCAACGCTTGCGAGGAAACCCAGTTCTGGCAGTACCCGCAGTGGAGGTCGCAGCCCAGCATGCCGAAGCTGAGGGCGCGCGACCCGGGAAGGGCGTGAAAGAAGGGCTTCTTCTCGATGGGATCGCAACAGGCGGTATGGACGTACCCGTAAGGGGCCTGCAACCTCCCGCCGCGGTTGAAACGGACCTTGCAAACCCCGGCGAACCCGGATGAAATGGGGCAGCGGTGGCCGCAGGCGTAGCATTCGACGCGGTCCCGGTCGAGCGGCCTCCAAAGCTCCGCCTCCCGGGTTTCGCGCGCGAGATGGCCGGCCAGGACTTCCAAAGCCACGGTGGGGCCCAGCACTACGATTGTAGCGCCGCCCATCCGCCTGTCTCCCCGCTGATCCGCGTGTGACCCAAGGCCACAGGACCCCGCGCCGGCCACTCTGAAAACAATGGTTGCATCGATTGGCAGCCGGATTGCACCTACCGACGCCGAGGAGAGCGGCCCAATGCCGATGGCGAAAATAACGGGACAGGGCTTATTCGCGATCGGTTGCGCGGTCGCACTCCTCTGGAGTAGCCTGGCTGCGGAGCGCGTCATGATGCGTCGCGCTTACGCGGAACGCGCGAAGGTAATGCGCGGTCGCAACACCCGGCAGCGCCGCCGCGCGCCGCAAAGGGTGCTGGGCCCCGGCATTCGCGTTCCTCGGCCCGCGCTCCCCGCGCTGAGCTAGACATCCTCGGAAAGTCGAACAGCCCACGCCCTTGCGTGGGGTCAAGCCTTCTGGCTTGCCGCCGGCCAGAAGGCCGGCGGCAAGCCAGAGGGCTTGACCCCACCCCGCCGCGGGCAACCGAATCGTCCGGCGATCCGTCTATAATACAAATACGGATCGGGATGCTGGACCACGAGAACCCCACAATTCCCCCTAGTGACGACCTGACGCCCGCGCTTCGGACGCCCGGCGCCGCGGTTCGCTCGGGTCTGGGAAGCGCGCTTGCCTGGATCCGCGATCTGGCGTTCTCGGTTCTGATCGCGGTGGTTCTGATCGTGTTCATCTACCAGCCGGTAAAGGTGGAGGGCACCAGCATGATGCCGTCGCTCAAGAACCAGGAACGGATCTTCATCAACAAGTTCACCTACCGCTTCGGACTGGGATCCATCCGGCGCGGCGATGCGGTGGTTTTCTGGTATCCCATGGATCCCACGAAATCGTATATCAAGCGGGTGATCGGGATTCCCGGCGACCGCATACGAATCGCCTCGGGCCAGGTCTACGTGAATAACCGGCCGTTGATTGAGGACTACGTCACCGACCGGGACAATGGCTCCTGGCCCCCCTCCGCGCACGACCAGGCCGTGCCGCCGGACAGATACTTCGTGCTGGGCGACAACCGCAGCTCCTCGAGCGACAGCCGCGCGTGGGGTTTTGTGCCTCGCGAGAACATCTACGGCAAGGCGGTTTTCGCCTACTGGCCGCTGGAAGAGATGGGGCGGGTGCGGTAGGGGGCGCGCCTCACTCCATCATCAACGGAGGCCGTCCGACCGCGGTGAAATCGCTTCTTGCAGAGTCACCGTCACGGTAGTGTTCGGCCCGATGTCCACTTCCTCGCCGCGATTGCGGGCACGCCAGATAGTGGCGATGCACTCGGGGGTTTGGTCGATCGGGTCGTTGGTAGCCAGCACGGTGTATTTTCCGGGGGCGAGGCTGCGCGACGTGTAATTGCCGGCTTGGTCGGCCTGTCCGGAAACCATCGCGTCGGCGAGAACGGACTCGGTGGCGGCCATGCCGGGCACAATCAGAATCCGCGCGCCCGCCGGAGCACTGACTTTCACGAAGCCGCCATCGTTCGCGACGGTCACCCGCAGCGTGCCCGCATCGCCGGCTCGAAAAGCCCGGTGGAGGACGCTGGCGGCGCCGTAGGTGATGTCCTTCACGTAAGCGTTGGGAAACGTATTGGGCGGACCGATGCCCGGCTGCAACAAATGCTCCACCGTGGGAAGCGCCGGGAACGAGAATGGTCCGGGGATGGGATAACCGGTGCGGTTACCCAGCGCGGGCATGCCGTCGTTCGTCACCGTCGGCGTCCGGAGAGTGAACTGGGCCGCGGACGCGCCATCGGGTGGATTTCCGTCCCAGGCGACTTCGCCCTGGATCGTCACGGGGCTGCCGGCGATCACCCGCACGTTGTGCACGTCTTCGTCGCCGATGGTCACGGTGGTCGCCCCGAAGACGGCCGGAAGGGCCCCGCCGCGACGAAGCGCCGCGATATGGAACTCTCCGGGATACAAATCGCAAATGCGGATCTTGCCATCGGGCCCCGAAGAAACGCCCGTGGGGCCGCTGCTGGCGGATCCTGGAATCATGTTGGCGCTGGAGGTCAGCTCATCGGTGACCTTGAAATCCAGGCTGGCGGGCGCGCCATCGAGCATCAGCGTGGCATCCACGCAATAGCAGGGCGACCGCAAGACCTGTATGTCCATCCCGCCGCGGCGCTCGCCCGAGCGCAGGGTGATAAGCGCCGCGGACCCGGCCGAATCGGCACTGGGATAGTAGGTCGCGCGATACGCGGGCTTACGCAATTTGGGGTCGGTGGGAGTTTCCGAAATGGGACCTTCGTAGACCTTCCGTTTCTCCATCAGCAGCAGCATGGCCCGCCCGGCCCGAACATTGCGCATGACGTACTCGCCGCGGTCATTGGTGGTCGCGGAGCCAGTGTCAGTGAAGTAACGCAGCGCGCCGGCATAGTATTCGCGCCCGATCAGCCGCACCGGCACGCCGGCCACCGGGTCTTTGTTCTGGTCGACCACGCGCCCGGAAATCTCGCCGTCGAGCCGGATGGGAAGGTCGACGCCGGGCAGCTCCGCGCCGGCTTCCACGTTAACCGACCTTTCAACGAGCTCCGGCCAAACCCGCTCGCCCAGCAAGGCGATTCGGAAAGGTCCGGGTTTGAGCCCCGTCAGCCTGTAGAAGCCTCTGGCGTCGGTGCGGACGTTGTTCGCGACCGGGAAATCCGGGATTGGCGCGCCGCTGTCGGCATCGAGAACGCGGCCGCTCACCGAACCCGTGGGCGCATCGGCCGGCGCCAGAAGCGCCAGGGCCGCCATTGTCAGGTTGACCAGAAGCTTCATCGAGAGACCTCCGTGACATGGAGTTCCAGGGGGGTGGGCGCGCCGGGGAGGCATCCACCTTGGCGGCCACCGTGAACGCGGGACCGGCGGGGAGAATGAAATCGGCGCCGGTGTAGTCCTCCCCTCCCGCGACCGTGAAATCGCGGGGCCTGGAGTTGTTGGGATAGATCAGCACGCCGCGGCGGGGGCGGCGGCTCTCCCCGGCGGTGAGGATGGCTACCTGGTAGCTTCCCGGCGGAAGGCCATAGATGCGGTATTCGCCCCGGGCGCTGTTCTGGTCCACCGTACCGGCAATCGCGTCCGACGGCGTGAGCGCGACCACCTGCGCATAGGGCACGGGGCGGCCTTCGGAATCGGCGATCTTGCCGGCGATGGCGCCGCAACGCACCAGCCGCAGGAGCATCTCGGAACGTGCGCGGGTGGCCGTTTCGACAGTGACGTAGCTGGTCTTCGAGAATCGCAGGATGTGTTCGGCGTCGGGGAGGTCCGGGGTTCGAAAGCGGCCATTGGCGTCGGTCTCCGTCTCGGCGACGATTCCGGCGGCGTGGGGTCGCGTGATTCGGATCTCCGCCCGTGACAGCGGATTGCCGCTATGATCCTCCACCACCCGGCCGGCAAAGACACCGGCGGCGGCCGGGTGCAGACACGCGACGATTACCCAGGCGGAGACTTTCCGCACGATGCCTCATTGACGCTCCGGCCGGGAAAAGCGTTAGCGAATAATGGACCGGAGCCCGCCATGGGGGCAAGCCTTCTGTGAAGAACGGCGCCGTTAACACCGGCCAAGTGCTGGCCGCACCGATGCGGCCCAAGCAAGTGGCCCAAAAATCAATGCCGCCTGGGCCGCAGCCGGTCTAACTTA
Source organism: Terriglobia bacterium (assembly GCA_963767595.1). Lineage (GTDB taxonomy): Bacteria > Acidobacteriota > Terriglobia > Bryobacterales > Bryobacteraceae > BOG-224. The sequence continues at coordinate 77,034 of CAVYEK010000010.1, read as the reverse complement.
GAGAATCCCTGTGTGCCGGGGCCTCTACAGCCCCGCGATCTGCCCGAAGATCGGCTTCAGCGCCGGGTAGAGCGCCTGGTATACCTTGTGCGCCTTTTCGTAGAAGGCGGCATCCTCCGCCCGCGGCGAAACGGAATCGGTTTCGCGGATGGCGGCGCGGCACACTTCCGGTACGGAAGCATACTCGCCCGTGCCGGCCAGCGCCAGCAGGGCCGCGCCGTAGGCCGAGCCCTCCTGGGTTTCGAGCGTCACCACGCGCCGGTTGAAGATGGAGGCCAGCAGTTGGCGCCAGAACGGGCTCTGGGCGCCGCCGCCGGAGGCGCGCACCGAGTTCACCGCCACGCCCAGGCTTTCCACGATATCGAGGCAATCGCGCTGGCTGTAGGAGACCCCTTCGATGACCGCGCGGATGAGGTCGGCGCGGGTGTGCCTGGCGGTCAGTCCGATCCATCCGCCGCGGGCGGTGGCGTCCAGGTGGGGGGTGCGCTCTCCCATCAGGTAGGGCAGCCAGAACAGGCCGCGCGCGCCGCCTGGAGATTCGGCCGCCGCGGCGGTGAGATCGTCGTACGGGGTCCCCGGCGCGAGTTGATTCCGAAACCACTGCAGGCTCAGGCCCGCGCCCTGGGTCACGCCCATTACGTGCCACTTGTCGCGCACGGCGTGGCAGAAGGTGTGCACCCGGCCGGCGGGATCGTAGGCCACCTTGTCCATGTGAGCGAACACCACGCCGGAGGTACCCAGGGTACACGACACGATGCCGGCCTCGACAATTCCGTTGCCCACGGCGCTCGAAGCCTGGTCGCCTCCGCCGCCCACTACGGGGGTGCCGGCCGCGAGACCGGTCAAAGCGGCGACTTGCGGGGTGATGCGGCCGCTGACCTCGCTCGATTCGTGGCACGCGGGGAGAATCGAGCGGTCCAGGCCCAGGCCGTCCATCATCTCGAACGACCAGCGGCGGTTCACCACGTCGAACACCGCCGTGCCGGAGGCGTCGGAAACCTCGGTGGCGAACTCGCCCGTCAGTTTATAGCGCACGTAGTCCTTGGGCAGCAGCATGGTGCGTACGCGCTCGAAATTCCGGGGCTCGTGGTCGCGCACCCACAGCAGTTTGGGCAGGGTGAAGCCGGTGAGCACGGGGTTGGCGGTGAAGCGCACCACGTTCTCGCGCCCCAGGGCCGCGTTGACCGCGTCCACCTGCGCCTGCGAGCGCTGGTCGCACCAGATCAGCGACGGGCGGATCACCGCGCCGGCGTCATCGAGGATCACCAGGCCGTGCATCTGGCCGCTGAGCCCGATGCCTTGCACCTCGCGGCCCGCTACGCCGGCCTTGGCGAGCACGCCGCGTATGGCCGCCACCGCCGCATCCCACCAGTTCTCGGGCCGCTGTTCGGCCCATAGGGGCCGCTCCATGCGCATCTCCTCGTGAGGCGCGGTGAAACCCGCGCGGACGCCGCCGCGCGCATCCACCAGGAGGGCGCGCGAGCCTCCGGTGCCGATATCGATTCCCAGCCACATAGAATCTCCATGGTGTCACATGCGACGCCCGGCGCAAAATCCGGCGCGTCAGACGAGGCCCGGAAAGCGGGGAGTGTAGCCGGGAAAGACGCCGTCCAGCGACGGGTTGCCCGAATGGCGGGCCACCAGCTCGCCGAGGACGTCGCGGAAGTCCATGGTCTCCGCTAGATCGCGCCCCTCGTAGAGTTGCTCCTTTTGGAGGCCGGGCCAGCGGCCGTAGACCTTGCCGCCGCGGATGCCGCCGCCCAAGGCGAACATGCAGTTGGCGTGGCCATGGTCAGTGCCGCGGTTGCCGTTCTCGCGGGCCGTGCGCCCGAACTCCGACATGGTGACCAGGGCCACATCTTCCATACGGTCGCCCATGTCGCGCCAAAAAGCGCTCAATGCCTGGCCGAACTCGCGCAGCAGGTTGGCAAGCTGGCCCTCGGAAGCGCGCTGACCCAATTCGTTGACGTGGTGGTCCCAGCCGCCGATGTCGGCGAAGGCCATTTCCACGCCCGCGTCAGCCTTGATCAACTGGGCGATCTGCCGGAGGCTGTCGCCGAACCGGCCGCGCGGGTACTGTGCCCCGCCGGCGGGCGCGTAGGGCTGCTTGCGGATGGATTGCAGCAAGGCCACAGCCTCGAACGTCTCACGGGCGGCCGAACGGAGCGAGGGGTCCGGCGTATCCGCGTAAAGCCTTTCGAACTCGCTGGCGGCCTGTGCGTCGCCGACCTGAAAGCCGGCCAGGTCCTGAACCGCAACCGCGGGTTCCCGGCCGCACATCGAGCGAGGCAGGGTAGGCCCCATGGCCACCGCGCGCACGGGAGAGATCGTGCCATCCTCCGGCCGCAGCGCCCGGTTCATCCAGCCGCTATCGGTGGCCTTCAACCCGGGCGTGCCCGACTCCATGAAGTCCTGGGCGTCGAAGTGCGAGCGCGTGGGGTCGGGAGAGCCGACCGCATCGACAATGGCCAGGCGCCCGTCGTCGAAGAGGTCCTTCAGCGGGGCCAGGGAGGGGTGCAAGCCGAAGAAGCCGTCCAGGTCGATGGCGGCGTCGTCCCGGCCGCGCGCCGGAGGGGGCACGGCAATCGTCGGGCGCAAATCGTAGTAGGCCTTCTCGCCGTGTGGAACCACCACGTTGAGGCCGTCGGCCGCGCCGCGCTGGAAGATCGCAATGAGGACTTTCTTGCGAGGCGCCGGCGCGCCGGCGGCATAGAGCGCCCGCGTGAGCCAAAGAGGAGCCGAGCCGGCCCCCACCATGGCCAGCGCCGAACTGCGAAGAAAAATGCGACGAGTTGTCATGACCTTCCCTCCGCGGCTTTACCGCTTCTGAAACTCCGGCGAACCCAGCGCGACCCCCGCCGGACCGCCCAGGCCGGCCACTCCCGAGGGATCCATTTTCACGCCCGGCACCCGATTGGCCCCCAGTTGCACGGCGAAGTTCATACGCGCCAGCAGGCCGGCCGTGTTCAACCACTGCGCGCTCGAATTGGAATACCCCGTGGGCTCCTGTTTGCGGTACAGCGGCTGCCCGAGTTGTCCCACCTGGTTGGCCAGGCTGACGGCGTAATCCACGTCGCCATTCACCGACCTGACCGCGCTGGCCACGAACTCGAGCGGCGATTTCACCTTGGAACGGTACGCGTCCACGCTCCAGAACTCCTTCGACTCGAGCATCGCCTTCATGATCTCGCGCAGATCGCCGCCAGTTTTGAGGAACGTCCGCGCCATGCTTTCCACCAGCGGCTTGGGCGGGTCGTCGGCCACGAACCGCTGCGCCAGTTTCCAGGAAATGAAGCGTGCGGTGGAGGGATGGCCGGCCAGGATGTCCAACACCCGCTGGCCGTCCGCGATGCCTCCGCCGGCCGGGATCCTGGTTCCCAGCACGGTCTTCTCGCCATCGTCGTGCGCCCGTGGATTGAACTGGAAGGCGCCGCCGCGCTGCGGTTGACTGATGGTCCAGCCGGTGAAGCAGCGCGCCACTTCGGTGACGTCCTTCTGGGTGTATCCGCCGTCCACCCCCAGCGTATGCAGCTCGAGCAATTCGCGGGCGTAGTTCTCGTTGAGGCCCCGGCGGGCGGGCCCGGCCGTCCGCCCGGATGGCGCCACCGATTGCCAGTTGTCCAGGTAGAAAAGCATGGCCGGACTCTTGGCCGTGGCATCGAGCAAGTCCTTGAACCTGCCCAATACGCGCGGCCGTATGACGTCGCGCTCGTACTCCGTGACCAGGTAGTGGTCGGCGCCTTTGTCCAGGTAGATGTTGAAGTGGTTGAACCAGAAGTCGGTGAGGACTTCCTCGAGCTGGCGGTTGCCGTAGACTGCGCGCAGCAGCTTCCCTTCCAGAAGATCTCGCGCCACTACCTGCTGCGGTCCTCCGGCCAGCTCGATGCGCCGGCGCAGGGGCGGTGGAGCGGCGTCGAAAAGCGCGAGGCGCACGCCGGGCATGGCCTCGATGACCTCATCCTGCTTCTGCGCGGGCAGCGCCTCGAAGGCGGCCATGCGCTGCTGGGTCGTTCCCACGCGCAGAGCGCGGATCTGCTCCGGCGCCAGCAGGTCCGCGATGGCGGGCTGAGCCGGGCCGGCTGGTTCCTGGGCCTGCTGGAAGCGCGCCACCAGCTTCCGGATCATCATGCGGCGGTCCGGGTCGTCCGGGTAAGCCATCTGCCCACTCGCCATCAGCCTGGCGATCTGCGGCGTCGGGTAGTTGAGAACCAATTGCTCGCTGGTCATGTAGAGGGAGTCGAGGGCTTTGAGCTTGGCTTCGAGAACCGGGTTTTCCGGAATCCGCGAAGGATGAAGCTGCGCATCGATCCACTTCTTCAGCCCCATGGCGCGGACGCGCTCGGCATCGCCCGGCCGCGCTCCGAAGGTGAGCCGGCTCAAGGCGTGCGGGATTCTCTTATCCTTGGGCATCGGGGCGGAGAACCGGCCGGCGGCGCCGGCAAACCCAAACACACAGAACAGGAACAGCAATCCGGCCAGCGCCCTCTTGAGCATCCCTCGCATCCTCTGTGCTTTTATAAACGCGGATTCGGGACCATAAGTTGCGGCGGGGGGAGCCAATGCCGCTCACCGCCCGACGGGTGGGGCCGGATTGGCGCGATTCAGCACCATTCCGCGCATATCGACCGGGGGGGATGGATATATACTGATGGCGGCCGCAAGGTCGAAATGGAATCGAGGAGGGATAGAGCCATGTTCCAGCATAACGGCAGGGTGGGCCGGCGAGGATTTCGATCCCACTCCCCAGTGGAATCAGGAACGCTCCTCGGACTGGCTGTGGAGCATGGAGCGGACGGGAAGCGCAACCCCACGGGCCCGAGGCTGAGGTCACAACCCGGTTGAATCGCGCTGGCCGCGAGCGGTGGCGGAGTTGTATTTCGGCCGCGGTGCGCCGGCTTACGGGGAAGGCGGAGGGGCATCATGGTGATACTCGGAATCGACATCGGGGGGGCGCAGATCAAGGCCGGCATAGTGGATGAGGGGGGCGCGATTCTGGCCTCGCGCACGCTGCCAACGCCGGCGGACCTGGAGGGATTCCAGCCGGAGCTGCACGATGCCATCAAATGGCTGGTGGAAGCCACCGGCGCGCCGGCCGGGGTGGGGGTGGGCTGCAAGGGGATTATCGACCCCGACAGCACGCGCATCGAGCTGCTGCCCGGCGCGCTGCACTATCTCGAGGGCCTGCGGCTGAGCGACTTGATCGGCCTGCCGATGGACGTGCCCGTGTTCGCGGATAACGATGCGCGGGTGGCGCTGGCGGGCGAAAGGGTCTGGGGCGCCGCGAAGGGCCGCGAAAACGCCATCATGCTGACCCTGGGGAATGGCGTGGGCGGCGCGGTGGTGGCGCACGGGAAGCTGCTGCGGGGCCACACCGGAATGGCGGGGATGCTGGGGCACATGACCGTGGAGTGCGACGGCGCACGCTGTTCCTGCGGGAACCGCGGGTGCCTGGAAACGGTTTTCTCGGCCAGGGCCATCGAGGGCCAGGCCTGGGCGGCGGTTCACCGCGGGTGCGCCTCCGCGCTAACCAGGCTGTTCCGCGAACAGCCGCAACTGGCATCGTGCCGCACCATCTTCCAGGCCGCCGGGGAGGGCGACGAGCTGGCGCGCGAGATCCTCGCGCGGGCGATTAGCAGACTGGCCGCCGGGATCGCCGGCCTGTTGCACATCTTCGATCCGGAAGTGGTCATCATCGGCGGGCAGGTAGCCGACGCCGGGGCCGATCTGCTGGGGCCCTTGCAGGAGGAGGTTTGGGAGCGCAGCCGCGGTCTGCTGGGCCGGGACACGCCGCTGGTGGAGCAGCAGGTGGGCGACAAATCCGGAATCGTGGGCGCGGCCGGGCTGGTGATGGCCCCGCGCGGGTGACGGCCGGAGTCGCCATCTTTATAAAATCTTCATGCTTTTCCTATGACTTCTTTAGCGCTTTCCGCGTAGCCTCGATATGGAAGCTCGTACATGGGGGCGTGGAAAGAAATGTCACTGGCTCTCGAAAAGACGCTCGCTCCGGCGCCTGCGCGCCCGGAAAACCCGCCGGCCGAGGATCCCAACCACAAGTTGGACGTCATCGTGGTCTTCACGTCGGTGGATCCGACTTTGCGCGCGCTCCAACAGGCCGGCGCCCTGGCCGAGCGCCTGGAATCGCGCATCACGCTGGTGGTTCCGCAAGTGGTTCCATTCCCGCTGCCGGTTACCAGCCCGCCGGTGCTCCTGGATTTCAACGAACGCCGCTTCTCGGTTCTGGCCGGACAGAGCCCGGTGGAGACGACGGTCTGCATTTACCTGTGCCGGGACCGGTGGGAGGCGCTGCTGGTTGCTCTAAAGCCGCGTTCGCTGGTAGTGATCGGCGGGCGGAAAGGCTGGTGGCCGAGCCCGGAAAAGCGTCTGGCCCGGCAACTGCGCCGCGCCGGCCATGAAGTGGTGATGGTGGAAACGGAGTAAAAACGATGCTCGATTTCCTATATAGCGGGCTGGGAGTTCTGGCGATTCTCGTGTTCTGGGCTTTCACCAAGGGTTGCGACAAGCTGTAGGAGGCTTCTCATGGACTATGTTATAGCCAGCATTGCTTCGCTGGGATTGTTTGTCTACTTGATTTACGCGCTGCTCCGTCCGGAGCGGTTCTAAGAGGAGAAAATGACCGCCACAGGAGTCTTCCAGATTGCGCTGTACCTGGCGTTGATCGCGGCCTGCGCCAAGCCGCTGGGCGCTTACATGGCGAACGTATTCGAGGGCCGGCGCACATTCATGCACCCCGTGCTGCGCTGGCTGGAGGTATTGACTTACAAAGCGATCGGCGTCCGCGAGGACGTCGAGCAGCGCTGGACCGGGTACACCGCTTCGCTGCTGAGCTACAGCATCTTCGGCTTTGCCCTGGTCTACCTCATGCAGCGCGTGCAGGCGTACCTGCCCTTCAATCCGCAGCATTTCAACGCCGGCAACGTGAATCCCGACCTGGCCTTCAACACGGCCGCGAGTTTTGTCACCAACACCAACTGGCAGGCCTATGGCGGAGAGTCCACATTGAGCTATTTCGTCCAGATGGCGGCCCTGGCGGTGCAGAACTTCGCCTCGGCGGCGGCCGGCATCGCCGTCGCCATTGCGCTGGTGCGCGGGTTCGCGCGCCAGGAAACCAAGACGATCGGCAATTTCTGGGTGGATGTCACTCGCGCCACGGTCTATGTGCTGCTTCCGCTTTCCATCATAGGCGGGCTCTTCCTGTGCTCGCAGGGAGTAATCCAGAACCTGAAGCCTTACACCGTGGCGACCACGGTGGAAGGCGCCAAACAGACCATCGCGCAGGGGCCGGTGGCGTCGCAGGAAGTTATCAAGGAACTGGGGACCAACGGGGGCGGTTTCTTCAACGCCAATTCGTCGCATCCGTTCGAAAACCCCACGCCGCTTACGAACATGTTCGAGATGTTCCTGATCTTCCTGATTCCCGGCGCGCTGACTTACACGTTCGGCCGCATGGTGGGCGATACGCGCCAGGGCTGGGCCTTGTTCGCAGCCTTTTCGGTGATGTTCCTGGGCGGCGTACTCATCCTGTACGGGGCCGAGCAGAAGGGCAACCCGAATCTCACCAAGCTGGGCCTTCAAACCGCCGCCACATCGGGGCAGGCCGGCGGCAACATGGAAGGCAAGGAAGTCCGCTTCGGAATCGCCGCTTCGTCGCTGTTCGCGACAGTGACCACCGACGCCAGTTGCGGCGCGGTCAACGGTATGCACGACAGCTTCACGCCGATCGCCGGCATGGTTCCCATGTTCAACATCATGACCGACGAAGTGATCTTCGGCGGGGTGGGAGCGGGCCTGTACGGGATTCTGCTCTACAGCATCCTGGCGGTGTTCATCGCCGGTTTGATGGTGGGCCGGACGCCCGAGTACCTGGGCAAGAAGATCGAGCAGAAGGAAGTGAAAATGGCGATGCTGGCGATCATCGCGACCTCCGCCTGCATCCTGGTGTTCACGGCCATCAGCTCGGTGGCCGGATTCCCCGCCAAGGGCTACTGGAACCCGCCGGGGGCGGCCATCGCCAACATGAACAACAGCGGACCGCACGGGTTCAGCGAGATCCTGTACGCCTATTCGAGCGCCACCGAGAACAACGGCAGCGCGTTCGCAGGCATCAACGCGAACACGCCCTGGTACAACCTGTCGACCGGTCTGGCGATGCTGATTGGCCGTTTCCTATTCCTGATTCCGCTGCTGGCGGTGGCGGGTAGCCTGGCGGTCAAGAAGAAGGTCCCGGTGACCAGCGGCACGTTTCCCACGCACGGCCCGCTGTTCGTGGGGCTGCTGGTGGGCACGGTGCTGATTGTGGGCGCGCTCACTTTCTTCCCGGCGCTTTCGCTGGGGCCCATCGTGGAGCATTTCCTGATGCATGGCGGCAAGCTGTTTTCCATGATCCTGCCGCCGGTTTGGAGCTAGCCATGACGACGATGACCACGCCTCCGGAAACCATGCCAACCGACTCCACGTCGCTTCTGCCCAGGAAACTGGGGCGTTCGCGGCCGCTGTTCGACCCCGAGATTGTGGGCCGCGCGGCGAAAGCTTCCTTTGGAAAGCTGAACCCGGCCACCCTGGCGAAGAACCCCGTGATGTTCGTGGTGGAGGTGGGCGCCGCCCTCACCACGGTGTTTATGATCCGCGACATTTTCACCGGCGCCGGCGGCATCGGATTCTCGGTGCAGATCTCGCTGTGGCTCTGGTTCACGGTGTTGTTCGCGAACTTCGCGGAAGCCATGGCCGAGGCGCGCGGCAAAGCGCAAGCCGACGCGCTCCGCAAGACCAAGACCGACGCGCCCGCCAAGCGCCTGCTGGAATCGGGCAAGACGGAGATGGTTCCCGCCTCCGCGCTACGGGCCGGAGACATCACGCTGTGCGACGCCGGCGATCTCATCCCCGGAGACGGAGAAGTGATCGACGGCATCGCCACGGTGGATGAATCGGTGATTACGGGGGAAAGCGCGCCCGTGATCCGCGAATCCGGCGGCGACCGCAGCGCCGTCACCGGCGGCACGAAGGTGCTCTCCGACCACATCCGCGTGCGCATCACCTCGAACCCCGGAGAGACGTTTCTGGACCGCATGATCGCGCTGGTGGAAGGCGCGGAACGCCAGAAGACGCCCAACGAAATCGCCTTGAACATTCTGATCGCCGGCCTGACTCTGATCTTCCTGCTGGCGGTGATTACCCTGCAACCGTTCTCGGCGTTCGCCGTGGGCCAGACCGGCTCGGGGCAGATTCCCAGCGTGGCGGTTCTGGTTTCGCTGCTGGTGTGCCTGATCCCCACCACCATCGGCGGCCTGCTCTCGGCCATCGGCATCGCCGGCATGGACCGCGTGATGCAGCATAACGTGCTGGCCATGAGCGGAAAGGCGGTGGAGGCGGCGGGCGACGTCAACTCCCTGCTGCTGGACAAGACCGGCACCATCACCCTGGGCAACCGGCAGGCGGTGGAGTTCCTGGCGGTGGCCGGGGTGGATGCCAACGATCTGGCCGACGCGGCGCAACTTTCCAGCCTGGCCGACGAGACGCCGGAGGGCCGCTCGGTGGTGGTGCTGGCGAAACAGAAGTACGGGCTTCGCGGCCGCCACATTCCGGAGGGGGAAGCTTCCTTCATCGAGTTTTCGGCGTACACGCGGATGAGCGGAGTGGATTTCCAGGGACGCCAGCTTCGCAAGGGCGCCACCGACGCCATCACCAAGTTCGTGATCGATAAAGGCGGCGTGGTCCCGCCGACTTTTCAGGAAATGAGCGACCGCATCTCGCGCAGCGGCGGCACGCCTCTGGCGGTGGCCGATGGAGACCGGCTGCTGGGTCTCATCCATCTGAAAGACATCGTAAAGGGCGGGATGAAGGAGCGCATCGCGCAACTGCGTCTCATGGGCATCCGCAGCATCATGATCACGGGCGACAACCCACTCACCGCCGCGGCCATCGCGGGCGAAGCGGGGGTGGACGATTTTCTGGCCCAGGCGACGCCCAAGGACAAACTCGAATACATCAGGAAAGAGCAGGCCAACGGCAGGCTGGTGGCCATGACCGGCGACGGCACCAACGACGCGCCCGCGCTGGCGCAGGCCGACGTGGGCCTGGCCATGAACACCGGCACCATGGCGGCCAAGGAAGCCGGCAACATGGTGGACCTGGACAGCAACCCCACCAAGCTCATCGAAGTGGTGGCGATAGGCAAGCAACTGCTGATCACCCGCGGGGCGCTGACCACGTTTTCCATCGCCAACGATGTGGCGAAGTACTTCGCCATCATCCCCGCCATGTTCATGGCCACGTACCCGGCGCTGGGCAAACTCAACATCATGGGGCTGCATACGCCGCACAGCGCGGTTCTGGCGGCGGTGATTTTCAACGCGCTGATCATCATTGCGCTGGTCCCGCTGGCTCTGCGCGGGGTCAAATACCGGCCCGTGGGGGCGGCCGCGCTGCTGCGGCGGAACCTCATGATTTACGGCATCGGCGGCATCCTGGCGCCGTTCCCAGGCATTTGGGCCATCGATCAACTGTTGCACGTGCTGCATCTGGCATAAGTGGAGTCATGGGGGCGTTTCACGAACTTTGACGCGGAGACGCGGAGAAATTCGAGAGAAGAGAGTTCGAGAGAAGGAAGAAATACCATGTGGACGCAAATACTGCCGGGCCTTCGGATCAAGATCTTCATGACTCTTGTACTTGGCGTGGCTTATCCGCTGGCGATGACCGGTGTGAGCCAGTTGCTGTTTCCCCACCAGGCCAACGGAAGCCTGGTGGTGGCCAGCGGCCAGGTAATCGGCTCCGAGCTGATGGGCCAGAGCTTCAGCAAGCCGGAGTATTTTCAACCGCGGCCGTCATCGGCCGGCAACGGGTATGACCCCACGGCCAGCGGCGGTTCGAACCTGGGACCGACAAGCGCCAAGCTCATCCGCGGCACTACCAAGATAGACGATAAGAAGAACGAGGTGGTGGATTTCGATGGCATCGACCTTCGCATCGTACACTACTGCCTGGACAACGGCATTCCCTATGAATCGTCGGCGCCCCTGGACCGTTTCAAGGATGCCGGCGGCGGGCTCGACGATGTAAAGCTGATCAAGGCATTCAATGATGATAAGGCGCCGTTGGTGTTCACGCCGAAGGCGCCGATTCCCGCGGACGCGGTGACAGGGTCGGCCAGCGGCCTCGATCCGCACATCAGCCCGGCGTCGGCGGAAGCGCAGGTCGCGCGGGTGGCGAAGGCGCGCGGAGTGGCGGAGCAGGAGGTGGGCTTGTTGGTGGCGCGGCTCACGGAGGGTCCCGATTTGGGCGTGCTCGGCGAGCCGAGGGTGAATGTGCTGGCGCTCAACATGGCTTTGGACCGCCAGTTTCCACGCAAGTAGACACTCAGAGGTGGGACAGACGATCGGTTTCCGTCGTCTGTCGCCCGGCCCGCTATATGGGTAAGACAGCGTTCTCCCGCGGAATCCAGTGGGCATGACAGACCACAAAAGGCGATGGTCTGTCCCACCACAGGTTGACGGAAACGGCTCAATCGTCTACTCTTCAAATGCGTGGTCCGCTTGAAAAGCCGGCTCGCCCCGCCCCGGACAAGTTATGACTCCCGACACGCGCCGGAAGACGCCCGATGACTTCCTTCGGGAAGCCCAGGCGGAAGAGCGCGCGGCCCGCGGCGGGCGCCTCAAGATCTTTCTGGGCTACGCATCCGGCGCCGGCAAGTCTTTCCGCATGTTGGACGAGGTGCGCCGCCGGCGGGAGCGCGGGCAGGACATCGTGGTGGCCGCCGTCCAACCGCGAGTACCGCCGGAAGTGCAAGCCCTGTTGCGAAACCTGGAGGTGATTCCGCTGAAAAGCGCCGGCGATCACCCGGCCATCGACGTGGACGCCCTCATCCGGCGGCGTCCGGCGGCTTGCGTGGTGGATGCGTTAGCCTATGACAACCCGCCGGGCTCCCGGAACGCCACCCGCTGGCAGGATGTCCAGGACGTGCTGGAGGCGGGCATCAACGTAATCGGCTCGATCAACATACAGTACGTGGCGGAATTGAGCGAACAGGTGGAAGCCATCACCGGGAAGCACGTGACGCAGACGGTTCCGGTGGAGTTCATCAAGAGCGCCGACGAGATCGAGCTGGTGGACGCGCCGGCGGGCCAGCCGATGGTGGAGGGATCGCCGGAAGAGCAGCTCGACGCCGCCCGGCGCGAGCAACGCCTTTCCAAACTGCGGGAACTGGCGCTGGTGCTGGCGGCGGACGTGGTGGATTATCAGCTCAACGAATACCTGGAGCGTCACGGGATCCGCCACAGCATCGGCGCACAGGAGCGCATCATGGTATGCATTACGCCGCGCGCCAATGCGGAAGCCATGATCGAAACGGCGCGCGCGATCGCGGAGAGGTTCCACGGCGAGCTGATCGCGGCTTATGTGAATCAACCGGAGATCTCCCCGGCCGGCCGGGCGGCCCTGGAAGAAAGGCTGGCCATCGCCCGGGCGGCCGGCGCCAGGGTCGAGATCCTGGATGGGGAAGACCCGGTGGACGCTATCCTGGAGTTTGCCAAATCCCACGGAATCACCCAGCTCTTCATCGGGCATAGCCAGCGGTCGGGCCTTTGGCAGCGGATATGGGGCAACCCGGTGGACAAGCTGATCCGCGGAACCCCGGGCATGGACGTGCGAGTGTTTCCCCAATAGCGATGGCGGAACGGAGACGCGGAAAACTGAAAATCTACATGGGCTATGCCGCCGGCGTCGGCAAGACCTATCAGATGCTGGAAGAGGCGCGCGATCTGAAGGCCCATGGCGTCGATGTGGCGATCGGCTACTTCGAGTCGCATGGCCGGCCGGACACCATCGCCAAGATCGAGGGCCTGGAGCTGATTCCGCGAAAGAGGATCGAGTATCGGGGGTCCGCCTTCGAAGAGATGGATACCGAGGCGATCCTGGCGAGGAATCCGCAGGTATGCGCGGTGGACGAGTTCCCCCACACCAATGTTCCCGGTTCGGACCGGGCCAAGCGTTGGGAAGACGTGGAGAGGCTGCTCGATGCCGGCATCGACGTTCTGACCACCATGAACGTCCAACACCTGGAGAGCTTGAACGACCAGGTGTGGTATATCACCGGCGTCCGTGTTCGCGAGACGATTCCGGACTGGGTGGTGCACCAGGCCGATGAAGTGGTCATGATCGACCTGACGCCGCAAGCGCTCCTGCACCGTCTGGAGCGTGGGGTGGTGTACGGGCGCGAGAAGGCGGAGCTGGCCATGCGGAACTTCTTTCGCGAATCCACCCTGGTGGCGCTGCGCGAGTTGGCCCTGCGGGAGACGGCGCACGAAGTGGAGCACCGGACCATCGCCGAAACGGCCCCGGCCGCGCGCCATGCCGCCGGCGTGGCCGCCGCGATCCGCGAGCGCCAGAAAATCCTGGTGCTGATAACCGCGGACCCTACGACCGCGATGGCCATCCGGCGCGCCAAGCGAATCAGCGATTTTCTGGGCGCGGAATGCTTCGCCGTGGCGGTTCAGGGGTCCGGCGAGGCGGGCGCAATGCCCGAAGCGGAGCGGGAAGCCATGGAGCGGCATCTGAACTTCGCCCGCAACCTGCGCATCGAGACCCGCGTTCTGGAAGGCGATCAGACGGCTCCGGCGTTGATCGATTTCGCGCGCCGGAACCGGATTACGCAGATCTTTGTGGCGCGCCCAAGCCAGCGCCGCTGGCGGCTTCCGCTGCTCGCCCGCGACACGGTGCAAAGCATCGTAAACCTGGCCAAGGATATGCAGGTTGTGATCGTCTCGGATCGCGAGCCGGCCGGCCGCGCGTAACGTTGAAAGCAAAAAAAAGGCCGGCCCCGTCGGAGGAGGCTGGGCTGGCCTTTTCCTGAATGGGTGATAGCCGGTTAGACAGCCAGATACATGGTGTTGCCTTGCCGGTTCACGAGCAGGAGAGCCTCGTCCGTGGCGTTGCGCATGGCGGATTCGAAATCCGCGGTGTTGCGCACCGGTTTGTGGTTCACTTCCTGAATGACGTCGCCGCGCTTCAAGCCGGAATCGGCGGCTTTGCCGGCCGGGTCCACGGCGGTCACTACAACTCCGGCGGTGGTGGCCGGCAATCCTAGCTGCTGGGCCGTGCGGGCCGTGACGTTCTCCACCGTAATCCCTTGCAGGGCATCTTCGCCGCCGCTCTCCGGCTGTTCGTTTTTGGCGGTTTCGGTGGGCATTTCCGCCAGCGTGAGGGGGAGGGTTTTCTGCGCGCCGTCGCGGAACACGGTCACGTTTACCTTGGTTCCGGGGGCCATCAGCGAAACGTGCATGCGCAGCTCGGCGCTGTTGTTGATGGGCTTGCCGTTGATGTCCAGGATGATGTCGCCCTTTTCCAGGCCCGCCTTCTGGGCCGGGCTGTTGGGGGTCACATCGCCGATCAGCGCGCCGCGCACTTCGGTTTCATGGAAGGCCTTGGCGATGGCAGGCGTCACTTCCTGAGCCATCACGCCCAGGTAGGCGCGGGTCACCTTGCCTTTGTCGATGATCTGGTCCATCACGCTGCGCGCCACACTGACGGGGACCGCGAAACCGATGCCCTGGTTTCCTTCCGATCCGTGGGACAGGATGGCGGTGTTGATGCCGATCAGTTCGCCGCGGTCGTTCACCAGCGCGCCGCCCGAGTTGCCGGGGTTGATGGACGCGTCGGTCTGAATGAAGTCTTCGTAGTCTTCGATGCCCAGGTTGGCGCGGCCGGTGGCGCTGACGATGCCCATGGTGACGGTCTTGCCGACGCCAAACGGATTGCCCACGGCCAGCACGTAGTCGCCCACCTGCACCTTATCGGAATCGCCGATGGTGATGGGCTCGAGCGAGCCGGCATCCACCTTGAGTACGGCGATATCTGTCTTGGGATCGGCCCCCACCACGCGGGCTTTGTACTCGCGCTTGTCGGGCATGATCACGGTCACGTTGGTGGCGTGATCCACCACGTGGTTGTTGGTCAGGATGTAGCCGTTCGGGCTGACGATCACGCCCGAGCCCATGCCCTCTTCCTTCTGCTGGCGGGGCATGCGGGGCTGCCCGCCGCCGTTGCCCTGGTCGCCGAAGAACTGGCGGAAAATCGGAGGGATCTCATCCTCCCCTCCCTGAAATCCGGTCTTCACCATGCGGGCCGAAGTAATGGTAACCACCGAGGGCAGTACCTTCTTCACCACCGGGGCGAAACTGTTGCGGCTGGCCGGCTCGTCCGCGCTGGCGAGCTTGAACGTGGCGGGCGGGTTGATCAGGTGATCCGCGGCCGCGACTGCGAGGCCGCCCAATCCCAGCGCCAGCGCCATCGTCGCGGCTGCCGTCTTCGGTCGTCCCCAGTTCCATTGCGTTTTCATGTAGCCTCCAAAAAGTCTTTTAGGATCGCCACCGGGTTTCCCTACGCCGTGTGGCTCCATATATAGAGATGGACCAGGGGAGTTTTGGTTTGTAGTGGAAAGTCGGTACTGTGGGGCCGGAGACTTGGTATGTGCGGCGCGGCTAGGAGATGATGCCTTTTCGAACGGCGTACAGAATCACTTCCGGGACGCTGCGTAAACCCAGCTTTTGCATGAGTTTGGCGCGATGGGTTTCGACCGTATAGACGCTCAGATTGAGCAAATTGGCGATCTCCTTGCTCGATCTGCCCTCGGCCACCAGTTGCAGGATTTCCCGCTCGCGGGGCGAAAGCAGCTCGTAGGAATCTTCGCCGCCGGTGCGTTCCAGCCTGCGCATGTAGTCCTGCAAGAGGACCTGGCCCACGGCGGGACTGAAGAACGACTTCCCAGCCGTGGCGGCGCGGATGGCGCGGGCCAGATCGGCTTCGGCCGAGTCCTTGAGCAAGTAGGCCTTGGCGCCGGCTTTCAGGGCGCGCAGGACGTAGCCTTCGTCGGAGTGCATGCTGAGCATGACGACCTGCGTATCGGGCAACGCGGCGCGGATCTGGCGGGCCGCCTCGATGCCGTTCAAGCTCGGCATGCCGATATCCATAACCACTACGTCCGGTTTCAATTTCGCGGCCAGGGCCACGGCTTCCCGCCCGTCATTGGCTTCTCCCACCACCGCCAGGTCGGGTTGGGCATCCACCACCATGCGCAGACCGGCGCGAATCAGGGTGTGGTCGTCGGCCAGCAGAACACTGGTCTTCTTCACGCGTTGCCCCCGGCGGGAATGGGAAGCTCGGCCGTCACGGTGGCGCCTTTTCCCGGCTGAGATTCCACGCGCAAGGTCCCGCCCAGGCGCTTCACGCGTTCCTCCATTCCCAGGATTCCCATGCCGCGCGAACGCGCCGGGTCAAAGCCGCGGCCGTCGTCGGCGACCCGTACCACGATGAATTTGGCCAGCCGCTCCACCACGACTTTCGCGTTCCTGGCGCCGGAGTGGCGCACCGCGTTGTTGAGGGCTTCCTGGACCAGCCGGTAGATGTAGATCTTGTACTCGTCGGGCAGGTTTTCCGGGACGCTGTCCGATTCCACGGAAACTTCGATCTCGCTGCGCCGGGAAACTTCCCTCCCTTGCCACTCCAGGGCCGCCGCCAACCCCAGGTCGTCCAGCATGGAAGGCCGCAGGAGGAGCGCCATATTCCTGACGGATTGGAAGACTCCCTCGGTCACCCGCTTGAGGCTGTCCAGTTGCGCTTTCACTTCGGGGTGGTCGCCGGAGAGGGTGGTGGAGAGCCGGCCGATATCCACGAGCAGTGCCCCCAGCGCCTGTCCGACCTCGTCATGCAGCTCGCGCGAGATAGCCCGCCGCTCGGTCTCCTGCGCGTCCACCAGGCGCGCCGAGAGCTGCTGCAGGGCATGCCGGCTGCGCGCCAGCTCCACGTAGCGGGCGCGGGTTTGCCGATCCAGCCGCACGATGTACGCCATGCTGCCCAGCACCAGCAGGAGACCGCTTCCGAAACCAATGGCCAGCACCCGGGCCAGGCTTCCCTGCAGATTCGCAAACTGGGCCACCAGCGCCCGATCGGCGTTCTGAAGCCGCTCTCCATTCCACGCCTGGAGTTTCCCGGACCAATCCAGAATCTGCTTCTGGACGGGCGCCAGCCGCATGCTCTCCGCCTGGCGCCGGCGCTCGGCGGGCCTGGCCGCGAGAATCGTGATATAGAGAGTCCGCTGTTGTGAGAAGACTCCCCGCAAGCCGCTCAGCAGCGCTTCTTCCTCGGAGTCCCGGACGTTGGGGTATCGATCGAAACCGGCGTCGATCTCCATGGTGAGTTGATCCAGGCGGCGGCGCGCTTCGGCGTCCCGGTCGGCGGCGGTTTGGGCGACGAATTGCTGCACGGCCTGGTCGTAACTTTGGACGGAGAGCCACAGTCCGGAGAGCGCGCGCGTGCGCTCGGCCAGCGCGCGGGTGGCCGCCAGTTCCTGGGTGCGCATTTCCGCGAGAAAGCGGACCGCCAGAACGCCGGACACAACCAGGAGCGCCAGCAGCAGCAGGGAAACGACGAGAAACAACCAGCGCAGCCGGCTGGAGGGCGGACCGGGTTCCCGCGATGCGCCCGCGCCGGCGCTCTCACTCGATGTCGCCATAGGGTCCGTGGGGTGACAATCTCATTATCCCTCGGGCGCTCGCGCCCGCTCAAACCAATGCCCGGGCAAGCCAAAGGTCCGCGGCGCAAATGATGCGCATTATCGAGAGCGCCGTAGAGCGGGCGTCTCGCCTGCCATGCCGGTATCCGTACCGGCATTCCTCGAAGAATGCCGGCGAGGACGCCGGCATGGCAGGCTGGAATCCCGCTCCACGGATCGGGCGCGGTGATTGGCTGGCAATGGATAGTGGGCAGTTCTAACGCCACCCATGCCGAACTCTGATAGACTCTGGGGCGATGGCAAACATGGCCTGGCGTGGAATCGTGCTTTCCGGATTGCTCTTCCCGGCTCTGGCCGGCGCGCAAACTCTGAATTGCGATTTTCAGGGTTATAAAGCGCTCGATGGATTGAAGGCCGGGATGCGCTCGGGGTCCTTGGAACTGACATGGCAGGGAGAGCGCGGGCAGACGCTGCGCGCCACGCTGGGGGTTGATAGAGGCCAGCCCGTGGTGCGGGAGCTGGCCGTGGAGAAGAACGGCAAGTGGTCCGTACTGGGGCGCGACCTCACCCCCGAATACCAGGTCACCACCGGCCGGCGGCGCATTTCCGCGCAGCAGGAGGCGCCGCTGCGCCAACTGGGGATGTTCACGCCCGAAGTCATTGAACGTCAGAAATGGTTCGCCTTCTGGGACGCCCCGCTGAATGTGCCCGGGCATCCCGGTTCCAACGCGGCCGTCGACCTGCCGCGCAAACCGGAAGAGATCCAGCGCGCCTGGGCTGCGTTTCAAATCACCGGTTGCCAGGTAAACACGGATGGCGCCCGCCTGGAGGCGAACTTTCCCGGCGTCTCGCTGGGACTCTTCTCGGGCGGGCTGCGCTACACCGTTTACCGCGGCGCCAACCTGATTCGCCAGGAGGTCATCGCCAAGACCGATGCGCCCTCGGTGGCCTACGAATTCTCCGCCGGCCTGAAGGGTTTCGCCATCGCCGACAACACCCGCCTGATGTGGCGCGATATCGCCCGCGGCTGGCAGCACACCCTGTTCGGCGGTGAGGTCAACGCCGGCGCCGTGGCGCTGAAGGCGCGCAACCGGCTGGCGATCGTCGAAAGCGGCGGCGGCTCGGTGGCCGTCTTCCCGGCGTCGCACAAGTTTTTCTTCGCGCGCGAAGTGGAATCGAACCTCGGATACAACTACTACCGCAAGGACAGCGAGACCACTTTCGCGGTGGGAGTGCGCCAGGCCGATCGCGAGGAATCCTTCAAACCGTACGGCGTGACCGACGCCGTCTGGCAGCGCCGCGTCACCCAGGCGCGCGAGTTCGAGGAGAACTTCGCGCTCTACAACGCTCCCCCCGGAACCATGCAGCGCATGGCCGTCTACTTTTACCCGGATTCGGGGGACGCGCAGGCCACCCAGCAGGCGGTGATGGCCTTGACCCACGACGACGTCTACAAACCCTTGCCCGGCTACCAGGTGATGGTGAGTCACTTCCACTTCCATCTCAACGAGGAGCTGACCGACGCCGGCACAATCGATCACCTGCCGTCATGGATTCCTACCTTCAGGGCGCTGGGCATCAATATCGCCGCGCTGTGCGACTTTCACGCCGATTCTCATCCCACCGACACCGGCAAGGTCCGACTCGAGGAACAACGAGTTTATTTCGAGGGCAGCGCGCGCTTCTCCGATCGCGATTTCCTGATCATTCCCGGCGAAGAGCCCGACGCCACTCTGGGCGGCCACTACATGTTTCTGTTCCCCAAGCCGGTCTACTATACGCACGCTCCGCCCCGCCGTCCGGGCGCCACCGGGACGGCCCTGGAGCAACCGTATACGGAAAACATCGCGCCCTACGGCAAGGTCTATCACACGTCGTCTCCGGAGACCGAAATGCGGTTGCTCGCCGAGGAGCGCGCCCTCATGTGGCAGACTCACCCCCGCACCAAGAGTTCGGACGGCTACCCGGACGCGGTCAAGGACAAAGCGCACTTCCTCAGCGACCGCTTCGCCGGCGCCTCTTTCCAGTCGTTGCCCGTCGATCAGTCCCAGAAGCGCCTCTGCGAGGTGCGCTGTCTCGACCTGCTCGACGATATGAATAACTGGGCCGGCCCCAAATACCTGATCGCCGAGGGCGACACCTACACCAAATCTCCGGAAGACGAGACCTACCCGCAACTGGACGTCAACTACGTGAAGCTCGACCGCCTGCCGAAGTTCTCCGAGGGCTGGATGCCCGTGCTCGACGCCCTGCGCGCCGGCGCCTTCTTTGTGACCTCGGGCGAAGTTCTGCTGCACGACTACTCGGTGGAGGGCGCCGGCCCCAAGCGCGCCTTCGCCGTCGACGTGGATTGGACCTGGCCGGCCGAATTCGTCGAGTTGGTGTGGGGCGACGGCAAGACCACCGGCCGCGAAATCGTATCGGCGACTTCGCTGGCGCCGTTCTCCACGCATCGCTACCGCATCCCGTTCGACGCCACGGGCAAGAAGTGGATACGCTTCGCCGCGTGGGATTCGGCGGGCAATGGAGCCTTCACCCAGCCGGTGCACTTACAGTAGACGCCGTGGCCTGGGCGCCGGTTTGACAGGCGAAAGGAAACCTGTGGTCTGACGCGGAACGCCGGGTGGAAGCCCGGCGTTCTCCGGCCGGCTTGTTCTGGCGCCGCGTGCCACTCAGTGTCCTCCCCACGGGCGTGAATTACGCCGGGCCGCCAAGGCGGCTCTGGAACCCAAGGCGCGAGCCACGGCGAACCTGCATGTAGCGACTCCTCCGGACTCGCAATAGTTGTGTCCAGCGCCGCAACGGATTGATGCTCACGGCTTACTGGACCGCCATCTCTTTCTTGGTTTCCATCTCCGCATTCAGCAGCTTGACCCGGATGGGCAGCCCGCCGATGGATGGCGCGACTCGCCTGGCGAGGCGCTCAAAACCGGCCACCGCTTCAGGCCGCTCCCAGACTCGGTCGCCGACCACGAACCCGATCACCGCGCCATCGCCCTTCGATACCACCACGCTGACGCCCAGATCCGCCAGGTACCCGGCGTCCCGAAGCGCCCGGCCGAGGGCTTGGGCGTCGCCCTCGGTCGCGGAACCGAAGTAGTAGATCGCGTCCCTCGCGCCTATGATGGCTTTGCCCACCTCCACGGATTTTCGGACGGTCCACGCCGAGTCCACCAGGTGAACCTGGATGGGGAATCCGCCAATCGAAGCAGCTACGCGCCGCCCGATTTCCTCGAAGCCGGCGACCGTATCCGGATGGTCCCAGGCGCCTTCGCCGAGGACGAACGCAACCACGGTGACGCCCTTGTTCTTCGACAGCAGAACGCTCAAGCCGCGGCCGTTGAAGAAGCCCGTGCTCTCGAGCGCGCGGCCCAGCGCGGCGGCGTCCTCGATGGTAGCCGGATGGTAGTAGTAGACCTGGTCGTTGGCGCCGACGATTACCTTGGAAACCTCGCGTTTGGGCATGCGCATCGCCCCGATGCCCCAGGCCACGAGAATCGCCACAAGGAGGAGCCCCACACCCGAAGCCAGCCAGTTGGCGGCGCGATGCGGTCCCCGATCGTCCATGCACACGATCCTATCCCCCGGCGGTTGCCGGAAGCAATCCGCCGCGGCCGCCGGGTGATATAGAGCTACTTCTTCATGTCCGCTTGTACCTTCTTGAAGCCCGCGGGAACTTCGAACTGCGAACCATCCAGGGGAGTCGATGCGAAATTGTTCAGCTCGGTGGTCATTTCCAGCAGGGAGCCCGGGCTGGATGGTGGTTGATCGGAGCCGGCGGGCTGCGTCTGGTCCTGCTTCTTGCGCCCCAACCCGCCCAAACCTCCCAACCGGCCGCTCAGCATGCCGCCCAACCCCTGCGGCTGTTGTTGTTGCTGCTGCTGCTGTTGCTGCTGCGCGGCCGGCTGGGCCCCGGTTCCGGTGGAGCCGGCGGGGGGCTGCCCGGCCGCTCCCATGGTGGTCACCTGAAGCACCGGCACGCCGTCCATCTTGGCCATTTCCTTGTTCATGCCTGCCATGCCTTGGGAGACGCTGGGGTTCGCCATGAACATGTTGCCGGAGGGCGTCCAATCGATCATCTCGGCCATGCGGCGGTGAAAATCGCGTACTTCCTCGTATCCGGGCACGCCGACGGCGATCCACATGTCGGTGTTGATGGTCATACCGCCGGTCTGGCCGCTATTTTGGTCGGTGCCTTGCGCCACCATCTTCAACACCATCTCCCTGGCGTCGATTCCATTGATCTGGCGGGTCTTGCCGGTGCTATCCACGGAGACCTTGAAATCCATCTGCTGGCCATTGCCCTGCTTGGATTTCTGGGCTTGCGCCTTTTGCGCCGCCTGTTCCATGGCGGCCTTCATTTCGGCGAATGTCATCACCGAATAGGTCTTCTTCTGGAAGTCGATGCGGGTGATGGTCTGCGCGCCCAGGTCGATGATGGACCCCTCATTCTGGGTGCGGTGCATCAGCTTGTCGCCCTTCACCGAAATGGTGCTGCGAACGGGCTCGCTGGCGCTCTTCGAAAAGACGCTGGCCATTTTCATCATGCTGGCCATCGCCCCGCCCGTAATCGTGCTGGTTTCCTGGTAACTGAAGTCCGCCGGCAGGGTGAAGGCGGCCATGAGCATTAGTGCAAATGCCGTTGCGATCTTGCGAATCATCGGTGCTTCTCCTTGATGGTCTTATCTTAGGACAATGTACGGCGCGGTACAATCCCCGGGCCGAGGGCGATTGAGGCCGAAGACCCGCGGTTCAGCATAAACCGAGCCGCCATCCTCGGGCTCGCCTGCCCTCCGGATCGTTATATACTGCCGGAAGGAGAATTTCCGATGTCCCGACCTTTTCTGGCGTTCTTGCTGATTCCGGCGGGGCTGGCGACCGCGCAGGAGCTTAAACCGATCAATCTTCCCGCCCCGCGGATCACCGGCGGCAAGCCGCTGATGGAGGCGCTCAAGGCGCGCCAATCCACGCGTGAGTTCGCGCCCGACAAGCTCCCTCCGCAGACGCTCTCGAACCTGCTGTGGGCCGCCTGGGGCATCAATCGCGAGGACGGGGGCCGCACCGCTCCTTCGGCCTCCAATCGCCAGGAGATCGACGTCTACGTGGTGATGGAGAATGGCGCATTCGTTTACGACGCCAAGGCCAACATCCTCAAGCCGGTGGCGAGCGGGG
Source organism: Terriglobia bacterium (assembly GCA_963767595.1). GTDB lineage: Bacteria > Acidobacteriota > Terriglobia > Bryobacterales > Bryobacteraceae > BOG-224. The sequence continues at coordinate 54,341 of CAVYEK010000010.1, read as the reverse complement.
ACTTGCGCAAGCTTACGGGGCAGCAGCCCTTCGTGGCCGAGGCGCCGCTGAATCTGGTCTACGTGGGCGATTTCGCCAGGTGGCCGGGAGACGAGGAGAACAACAAGCTCACCACCACCACCGTCAACACCGGGTTCATCGCCGAGAACGTCTACCTGTTCTGCGCCTCCGAGGGGCTGGCCACCGTGGTTCGCGCCATGGTTCCGAAGCCGGAGTTGAGCAAGGCATTGAACTTGCGGTCCGAGCAGCACATCACGCTGTCTCAGACGGTGGGCTACTTCAAGAAGTAAGCGCGCCGGCGGCCTTTAGCAAACGCGGGTGTCCATCCGCACACGCGGACTCAGTTGAAGAACAGCCTCTGCGCGTTGCCGCCCCGGATGCTCGCCCGGCCGGCCTCGGAAGCAAACGCCAGCAGATCCTCGAAGCGCGCCGCCTGCTGCCGGTACTCCGGTGGCGAGCTGCCCAGCATGCCCCAGACGATGCGCTCCGGGCCGAAGGCGTCGTAGAGCCGCCTGGTCAGCCGGCTCAGGTCGCCTTTGTACTCAACCCAGTTGGAGTATTTCAGGATGACGCGCGGCAGTTCCGCCAGTTTCAGCACTTCTTCGTATTCCTTTTCCGTGCCTTGCCCTGGCCGGCCCATGTGATCGAGGATCACGGTGGTTTCGGGGAATTTCGCCGCCAACAGGCGGATGTTGGGCGCCTGGCCAGGTATGAAGTGCATCTGAACGGCCATCCCCATGGAGGCCACGGCCTGCCAGCAGGCCAACATGCGGGGATCTTTCATATCGCGGTTGCGAATGGGGCCCCCGGTCTCGGGCGTCATGGACATTTCGTGAATGCGCAGGGCCACGATGCGCTTCGGCCAGCGATCCGCCAGCGCGCGCATCCGGCGTGGCGTATCCTCGCGCAACGGATCAAACAGGCAGGTTCCCTTGAAATACCCCGGCCTCGGCTCATGGGCGAAGCAGTACTCCAGATAGCGGTGGTCGTCCTGGTAAGGCTCCGGATGAACGATGATCGAGTGCGCCAGGCCGGCGGCCTCGACCACCTTCACGTGATCTTCCAGGGTATAGGCGGCGGGCTTGTAGGGCGCGTCCGGCGCATAGGGGACGCGTCCAGGATCGAAAAGGTGAACGTGGGTCTCGATCGTCGCCGACGCCGGAGCGGCGAGCAGGGCGCTGGTGGTGGCAGTCAACCCCAGCAGCGCGTCACGGCGCGTGCAGGTATTTCCCATGGCTGTTGTTATAGCAGATGGCCCGGCGCAAGGCCGCGGCGCCCCACCCTCCGTCGCGGCGACTGCCAACCGCCCCGGCCGCGGGTTACTCCGTGGCGCAACCCGCCCCCAGTCTCAGATGGTCCGGCGCTCAGCGGACCAGCGTAGCGGACATCAGCCCGATGACCACTTCATTGGCCGTGGCCCGCACGGTCAGCGCCTTTAGCTCCTTGCCGGATTGAAGAGGCAGATCGAGCACGGTTGCCGCGCCGCCGGGGACAGGCCCCCCACGACCTTTGAATTGCGCGATATCGATCACGCGAATCTCGCCGCTCTTCAGGTTGACGCGGATGGGAACGGGCTCGGGCCGCCTGAACTGGAAATCGTCGATAAAGTAGTCCTGTTCGATGGGCCACCAATTCGTGGGATTCACCAATGGAAGGATCTCCGCCGAGCCATCGACGTAAGTCACCACCACCTGGCCGTTCTCGAAGCGGCTCTGCATGTGATTGGTGGAGCCCGCCATGAGGAGAACAAGTCCGCGAGCGCTTCCGGACAGCGGCACGGCGACTTCCTTGGGGTAGTTATCCCATTGCGAAACAAAAACGACGTTTTTGGCGTCGCTTTCACCTGGAGTCGCGAGGAGGATGCCGTTCGGAAGGGTGATCCGGTTCCGGGCGGCGCGGGCGGCGGCGCGAAGGCCGCGGTCGTCGATATCGGCGGTCGCGTCGACGTGTCCGGCCCAGGCGCCGATGCCCTGTTTCGGGGTGGCGAGCGAGACGAACGGGGAGCGGGGCGAGCGGTATTCGTTCTTGAAGATCCGCGTCACGCGGTCGTTGAAGTAGCGGGTGAGGTCCACGGGGTCGCTGGCTCCAGAGACATCGACATGTGGTGCGACGATCGTGGTCTCACGCCGCCGCGGCGGCGCCGGACGAACGACGCCCGGCCACCGAACCCGCACCGTGCACTTTTGCGCGGCGGCGCTTTGAATTTCAAACCGGCCGGCCGTGGGAAGAACGGTGGCCGCCCGGCCATTAATGGTCACGACAGGCCGGCCGCCGCGAGCGGGTAATTGAATGCGCAACGACAACCGCTTCGGGAATCTCTGCTCGATGAGGTAGGTATCGGTCGCGCCGCTGCGCTTGAAGGTTATACTAGCGTCGGGATGGCGGAGCGCGGCGTGGTCCCAAGCCGCGGGGAGTCCGGGAGCGATCAGGAGTTCGCCGGCGAGCGCGTCCGGGCGCAGACCGAACAGTCCCTCGACGATGGCCCGCGAGGCGACGCCGCCTCCATCGGCGAAATCGCGTTGGGACTCCCTCCGGTAGACATCGAGATAGTTCATCGAACCGACGTTGCCGGGGCAGATTCCCATGAACATGCTGGCGAGGAGCGCGCTCTTGGCGATGCGAAAGGCTTCGCCGGCGCGTCCGGCTTGCCAAAGTCCCAGAGCGGTGTGAAGGTTCTCGCCCATGACGACGTTGTTGATGGACCAGCTATAGGGCATCCAATCGGTAGTAGAGAGGACGTAGTAGTCGTCATCCGTGGGGACGCCGGGACCAATCACCGGAATGCGCGGCATGTAGCTGCCGACATAGTCCGCCATTCCATTGGCCTCGGCGGGAGTCGCCAGGTCCGCGTCCATGGCGTGATAGAAACTCCAGAGCGCGGCGCTGGGATGGATGCGCTGCAGCCCCAGGTAATCCTTGAATTCGGCGAACATGCCGCGGTCGGGCATCCAGAGGTATTCGCGCATCGCCCGGGCGATGAGGGCCGCTTCTTTCTCGTACGGAGCGGGGTCCTTGCCCAGAAGGCGGGCCAAACGGGCGGCTTGCATGTTGTGGTAGTAGTTATAGGCGCTCGAGTGAGTGGCGCCGCCGCCGTTGTACCCCAGGTCGTCGCTCGCCCAGATCGCGGCGTAAGCCTCGTAGAGAGGGAGTTTCTCCGGGCCGTATTCCCGCCGGAAGAGACGGCGTTCCCAAGCGAGGTGGCGTTCGATGACAGGCCACATCTGGCGCGCGAATTCGAGATCCCCGGTCCAGTGAAGGTGTCGAAACAGTGCGTCTATGAACACGGCGTTCATGTCGTAGTGGGAATTCGAGATGTCGCCGTTGCTGTGGAGAGCGGCCTCGGAGCGGGCTAGGTTGGAAGCTTCGTCGGGCGGAGGAAGCGTCTCCGGAATGGGGTCGGTATTCTGGCGCGCGGCCCAATAGGTGAAGTGGCTGCGGGCGCGGTCATGCCAGCCGAGGGCGTCGGGGGCGTAGGGGCCGCGCCAGCCCAGTAACCTGGCGCGCCACGCGATGGCGCCGTGCATGATGGCGCTTTGCGGCGAGTCCCAAACCGCATCGACGCCGACGTTCAGCGCAGCGACTGCGGCGTTAATAAACGGATCGGGAGTTTCGACGACGATCTGCGCGCGCAGGGCGCGAAAGTGCTCTTCGGCTTCGGCGAAGAGACGCGGCAGGTCGCCGGCGCGGTAGGCGGGAGCGAGCGGGATGGCAGCGATCTCACGATCCGCTCCGGGACGGACGGCTGTGACGTTGCGGTACGGCTCGAGTTCCTCGGCGACCGCCGGCGCGGCCGGGTCGGGAATGCGCTGAAGCGCAAAGTAAAGCGGCGCCGGCCTATCGGAAGGAAGGACCACGATCCTCGCGGTAATGACGGCGAGCGCCGGGGCAGGTGCGCCAGGGTCAGCCGAGGCCATCAGGGCATCGAGCGACTTCCATTGCCGGGCATCGGAGAGAGTCATCGAAGCGCCGGGCGGCATGAGGCCGGCGATGGTGGCTGCTTTGGCGCGCAGGGTGAACGCACCCGTCGAGGGAGCGCCCAGTGTAAAGCTGTTGCCCTGGCAGGACTCGGGGTCGAGCTGGAAATACTGTCCGATGGGAACCGCTTCGGTACCGATATCGCCGTCGCGAACGCCGCGCTTTCCGCTCAGTCCGCCGTAGGCCGCAACGAGTTCGAGGGGCGCGGTGAGACCGGCGCCTTCAACGCGCACGATGATGCCGTCGGTCTGGTGAAGGGCGATGGCGTGAATGCGCAGCGCCGCGCCGGCGCCAATCAGAGGATCGCGGATTTCGTAGAGCATCGTCCCGGGGCGATAGCGCGCGGTGACGCGGGCGGCTTCGTGCAGCCACTTGGCGCCGCCAGCGGTTTTGATCCCGAAGCGAAGATTGCCGCCATGTCCGGGCAGATACAGGGAGAACTCGGGCTGATCGCCGGCATCCACCCGGAAGGCGGTATTGCCGCCGTAGAGCGGGCGATTGAAGAACTCGCCGCCGTTTTCGATGACAAAATCCTGGCCGTCGGGAGTGTAGCGGAGGGGGCGGGCGATGTTGTCCACCAGGTTGGGTTGAATCCTTGCGGCGGACGGATTCTGACCCGATGCGCCAGCGCCAACCAGGAGTGATAGGAGGACCAGACGGGACGCCGGATTCATGGATCGCGTCCCTCCGCGGCAGCGTTCTGAAAGGCGATGCGTACGTCGGAGGTTCCGAGGGATCGCATGACGAATGCAGTTTACCATCCATGGCCGTCATCACGGGACTGCTGCGCGCAGCCGCCCTACTGACGGCGCCTTTCCCCTACACCGACCGTTCAGCGTGTTAGACTTCAACTCCAGGAGAACCCGATTATGTCAGACAACTCTTCCGGCATTTCGCGCAGAACAATGCTCACTTCCGCGACTTCGGCAACCTCGGCGATCGCCGCGGGAAGCCTGATCACGCATGCTGACCTCGAGTCTATTTCGGGGCAGATGAACACGAATTCGAAGCCCTCGGCGCTGCGGATCACGGATATGCGGGGCGTGATCGCATCGCCACTGTATGAACGGGATCTCCGCTACCTCTTCCGGCTCGAAACGAACCAGGGCATTTACGGGTGGGGCGATGTGCGGGCGCAGGCAAGCATGACCTACGCATTGGAGCTGAAAAAGCTTATCGTGGGAATGAACCCCTGCGATGTCGCCTCCATCTTTTACAAGATCAAGCAGCACGGGGGAAATGGGGTTACGGGCGGCGGCGTCTCGGCGGTGGAGATGGCCTGCTGGGACTTGGCGGGCAAGGCCTGGGGCGTGCCGGTGTGGCAGATGCTGGGGGGCAAGTTCCGCGACAAGATTCTCCTCTACGCCGACACAACGTCGTCGACAAACGCCGACGAAATGGCCAAGCACCTCCTCGAGCGCATCCCCGAGAATCCCTCGGCTGGCGGGTTCAAGTTCCTTAAAATGGACCTGAACTTCGGGTCGATCGCGGGCGCGGCGAACGTGATCCGGCCGCCGTCCGCGCCCGCGCCGGCGGCCGGCGCCGGAGGCAGGGGAATGGGAGGGGGGTTCGGGGGCGCCTACTACAACGGCGGTCAAATCACCGATAAGGGTCTGAAGAACATCGAGGATTTTGTAGCCGCGGTTCGCGAGAAGGTGGGGTACAACATCCCCCTCGCCTGCGACCATGTAGGCAACTTCAACGTCGAGACTCTGATCCAGTGCATCCAGGCCGTGGATAAGTTCAAATTGGCCTGGGTGGAGGATCCCGTACCGTGGCAACGGACCGACGATCTTGTGCGGATCAAAAACGCCGTCCGGACGCCGATAAACACAGGCGAGGACATCTATCTCGCTACCGGATTCAAGGATCTGTTCGAGAAGAAAGCGGTATCCATCATCCACCCGGACCTGGCCGAGTGCGGCGGCATCCTGGAAGGCAAGAAGATCTCCGATCTTGCCAGTCAATACGGGATTGCAACGTGTTTCCACAACCACAACAACCCCACGTGTTGTTTCGCCTCGGTGCACGCGGCCGCGGCTACGGAGCAGTTCATGGCTCTCGAGATCCACGACTGCGACCACATCGACGAGTTCTTTTCCGTGATCACTGGCTGGCCGAAACCGATTATCACCAACGGCTTCATGACCGTGTCGGACGCGCCGGGAATGGGCCACGATTACGACCTGGAAGGTCTCAAGAAGTGGCTGAAGCGGCCGGGCTTCTTCGAGCCGACCAAGGAATGGGACAACATGTCCGCCGGCATGATGTAGCGGGCGCTGCCGGCATCGGCGCCACTGGCGGATTGCGGACGCGGAGGACGGACGTCTATGACCACGGGCATATCGCGGCGCGCGGCGATTCGCGGCATCGGGGTGGCCCTGGCGGGGTCGCGGGCGCTGCCGGCATCGGTGTACGGCAACAAAAAGGTGACGGCGCTGGTGGTCGGGGGCGACCGCTACCACAACATGGACTACATCCGGACGGCGCTGGGAAAGACGCTGGGCAGGGACCTGGGCCTCACGATGGATTTCAGCGACGAGGTGACGGTGCTGGCCACGCACTTCTTGAAGGATTACAAGATGCTGATCATGCTGCGGGATGGCATGATGTTTCCATCCGGCTATGCCGACGGCGGCGGGCGGGGCGGCCGCGGGAATGTGAGCGATCCGCCGATTCCGCCGATCGAGGAGAAGGCGACTTACTGGATGACGCCCGAAGAGGGCAAGGCCGTCAAGGAGTTCGTGCAGGGCGGACGGGCCGCCTTGTTCTACCATAACTGCACTTATATAAGCCCGCACAACCAGGACTTCCGCGACGTGATCGGCGGGGTCACGCTGGAGCATCCGGCGATGCGGCCGTTCAAAGTGAAGATCGTGAACCACGACCACCCCATCACGCGAGGCGTCAGTGATTTCGTGGTGACCGACGAGCAACACTTCGAGAAGTTCGAGAAGGACCCGAAGTGCGTCCTGATGCAGAGCGTCAACGAAGACGGCCTGACGTGGCGGGACCTGGGGACTTCGTCGGTGGCCGGATGGGCCTATGACTACGGCAAGGGTCGCGTGTGCTACCTGGCGCCGGGGCACACTATCGCCGCGCTGTGGAATCCGGAGTACGAGAAGGTTCAGAAGAACGCGGCGAAATGGTTGCTGAAGGAGAAATGATCGCGCTTCCGGATGATACTGACGATGAGACTCATTAAAGCCGCGGTATTCGTTCTCCTGATGGTTTCGGCCCTGTCGGCGGCCAAGACTTTCGACATGTATGTCATCGATGTCGAAGGCGGGAAGTCGCTCTTGCTGGTTTCGCCCTCCGGCCAGAGTATGGTCATCGACGCTGGTGGCGGCCGCGAGGCGGGCCGCATCGTGGAAGCCTGTAAGACCCTCGGCGTCAAGAAGATCGATTACATGGTGGTATCGCACTACGATGGCGACCACGTGGGCGGCGTTCCCGCGCTGGCGGCGGGCGTGCCCATCGGGACCTTCGTGGACCACGGCGCCAACGTTCAACTGAACGATCCCGGATATCTCAAGAACGTGGACGCGTACAGGGCCCTTGCGGCCAAGGGGAAGCATCTCGTGGTGAAGGCCGGCGACAAGATTCCCATCAAGGGCTTCGACGCGCTGGTGGTGATGGCGGCGGGGAAGGCCATCGCGGCGCCGCTGAAGGGGGCCGGGCAGCCGAATCCCGCTTGCGACACGACTGCCCGCAAGGTCTGGGGCCTCGATGACCGCGGGATCTTGGACAACCACGACACCAACGAGAACTCCCAGGCGATCACGATTCTGTTCACGTATGGCAAGTTTCGCATGTTGGATCCAGCCGACCTGACCTGGAACAAAGACCGGGAGCTGATGTGCCCGGTGAATCGCGTAGGCACGGTGGACCTCTACATGACCGCCAACCACGGCATGGACAACGCCAACTCGCCGATACTGGTCCACGCACTCCGCCCGCGGGTAGTGATCGCCAACAATGGAGCCGGCAAGGGCGCCTCGGCGGAGGTGTTCCAGACCGTCGAATCATCGCCTGGGCTCGAGGATTACTGGCAGATGCACTATTTGATCGCGGGCGGAGCGAAAGCCAATGTCTCGCCGGAGTACATCGCCAACATAGAGGGCAGCCCCGATGGCAAGTGGATCAAAGTCTCCGTCCAGCCGGACGGCGCGTTTACCGTCACCAACTCGCGCAACAACTTCACCAAGACCTATAAGCCGAGGAAGTAGGTCCGGTTATGCGCCGGCTCAACCGTCCAGTTCGCCAGGCATGATGTTATCGACATAACACCAGATCCAGGCCTCGCCTGGTTCGATGAAGCGCACCCCAGATCCCGCCGCGCGAGCCCGGCACGCTGTCCGGCTCTTCCACGATCTTCCGCGGCGTCCGAAGATACGAGAGCAGGAACGCTCCACCGGCCACGAAGACCGCAATGGCCAGACTCGCCACCGCGCGCCGTGAACTCGGCTATGATTCCGGATGTGGCATTCTCCGAGAATCGGAGGAGGGATACCAATGAGCGATGGCGTCTGGGCGGGTGTGGATATCGGCGGGACCAAAACGGCGGTAGTGCTTTCGAATGCGCCGCCTGAGGTGTTAGGCCGCGCCGAGTTTCCCACGCGGCCCGCCGAAGGGCCGCGGCCCGCGATGGACAGGATCGTCAAATCGCTTCGGGAACTGCTCGGGTCCCAGCGGTTAAGGGGAATCGGCGTTAGCTGCGGAGGGCCCCTCGATTCCGCCGCGGGAGTCGTCCAAGCGCCGCCGAATCTCTCCACTTGGGTGGACGTCCCGGTGAACGACATCCTGCGCACAGAGTTCGGCGTCCCCTGCGCGCTTGAAAACGACGCCAATGCCGGCGCCGTGGCGGAGCATCGATTCGGCGCCGGGAAGGGCGCGCGCAATATGATCTTCCTCACTATGGGCACGGGTCTCGGAGCTGGCATCATCGTGGATGGGCGGCTGTATCGAGGGAGCTGTGACGCCGCCGGTGAGATCGGCCACGTTCGCCTGACGCGCTCAGGCCCGGTCGGCTACCACAAGGCCGGCTCGGTGGAGGGTTGGGCCAGTGGCGGCGGCCTGGGTCAGGTGGCAACGGCAGCGGTGGCGCGGGCGCGACAGCGCGGCCAAGCCACGGCGCTGCCTATTGCGCCGACGGCCAAAGACGTGGCGGAAGCCGCACGCTCGGGCGACGTTCTGGCCAGGAAACTGATCCGTTCCACCGGCAAGCGGCTCGGTGAGGCCCTTGCCATACTGGTGGATATTCTCAACCCGGAGCGCATCGTAATCGGTGGTCTGGCGATGCGGCTCGGGGACGATCTACTGAAGCCCGCGCGATCCGTCCTTCGCCGCGAAGCGCTGCCGGGGTCGGCCGCGGTATGCGAAGTAGTTCCGGCGCTGTTGAACGAGCAAATCGGCGACATAGCGGCGCTGTGCGTCGCGATGGGTGTGTGAGGAATTGGTAGCGCTAACGGGAATCGAACCCGCTGGGCGCCAGTTCAGTTCGGATCAGTTGGGTCTAAGTTGCGTTTTCAGTCCAGTTCAGTTCGCCACCGGGGCGTTTAGGGGCTTACGGATGGCTGCCGTGCTGCCCCGGTGCTGCCCTGCGGCCAGGATTCGGTTGCTCAGATCCGGGTCCCCTTGCGCGCCGGGTACCCCGCTGTGCTTCAACCGACCCTCCGCAGCCTGCCCGATAGCTACCGATATTCACTCTTAACGCTCCTCCACAAGGACGACTGCCGGTGCATAGATGGTCGTGCCGGCGCCACTTTCCGAGTGGCTTTCCTGCGCGCCGCCGGCGATTCAATGCTCGTGCTTCAAACAAAGCCGCAGCCGGATGAGAGAGGGTTCGAAGACCTACCTCAGGATCGACAACTTGTCGCTGACCAGCTTGCAGCGGCTGGTGAAGACCGGCGGCGGGCTGATCAAGCCCTCGCGGTACTACTGGCGGCTGCTGACCGAGAGCCACCTGCCTAGGCGGCTGTTCGGGGCGATGGTAGGAAGGATCGCCGCGTTGCGGTGGCGACTGGGTAGAAGGACGCAAAGAGCAAGCCGGCTCAAAGAAAGGAGGCGCATCCAGTGTCTTGTTTCCCTCTACAACTCCGGCGATGGCCGGCTGATGCACAACGCCATCCAGCACATCGACGATTCGCGCCGTCCCGACGGCCTTACCCAGAGCCGCCACTCCCGCCGAACCTTCTCTACACGAAGCCATTTCCAACACTTGCGGCGCCTCCCCGATTTCAGGATCATTCTTGGCTTGAAATATGCTCCCCGCGCAGTCAATCGCCGTGGGGTACAATGCAGGAAGGCAGGGAGGAGACCCTGGTTCGATCCATATGCGCCGAATCGCCTTGCTCACAGTGGTCGCGGCGACCCTCTTGGGCCAGAAGATCAGCACCGGGCCGGAGCCGGGCAGTACCGTGCCCGATTTCACGGCCCAGGACCAGACAGGCCGGACGCAGACCCTCAAGTCCATCATGGGACCCAAAGGCGCCCTGTTGGTCTTCTACCGTTCCGCGGATTGGTGACCGTACTGCAAAACCCAGCTCGTGGAGCTGGAACAAGATCTGAACAGCCTCCGGAAGCACGGCTTGGGGCTGGCGGCCATCAGTTATGATTCGGTGGCGATTCTGAAGAACTTCGCCGACCGGAAGAAGATCACCTATCCCCTGCTTTCGGATGCGGACTCGAAGATAATTCGCGCCTTCGGGATCCTGAACGGGACGGTGAAGCCGGGCACGGCCCAGTATGGCATACCGTATCCTGGCACTTTCCTGGTGGACCCCAAGGGAAAGATCGTTTCGAAGTACTTCGAGGACGACATGCGGGAGCGGGTGACGGCTTCCGACATCCTCGCGGGACGTTTCGGGGCGCTGGCGCCCGACTCCAGCAGGACGTTGGAGGCCAAGCACGTCAGCTTGACCACCGCGGCCAGCACGCCGGTCGCGCGGCCGGGACATCGCATCCTGCTCAGTCTCGAGCTTAGCCTCGGGCCGAAGATGCATGTCTACGCCCCCGGCGTAACAGGCTATCTTCCGATCGACTGGAAGCTGGAGGAGACGGGTGCGGCGAAGGCGTTTCCTTTTCAGTATCCACCGGCGCAGAAGGTGCGCCTGAAAGTCATCAACGAGACAGCGCTGGTTTATCGGGGACGAGTCCGGATCACGCGAGAGATCACCTTCGGTCAGGAAAGCGCGGTTAAGCCGCTGCTGAGCCCATCGGGCGAGCTGGTATTGAAAGGATCGTTGCGGTACCAGGCCTGCGACGATCGGCAGTGCTACCTGCCGGAAACGGCGCCGCTGGAATGGCGTTTCCATTTCGAAGGAATGGAACGCGAACGTGTGCCGGCGGAGCTTCAGCGCAAGGCTCAGTAGGCCCCCGTCGGCGGAGCGCCCGGCGAAAGCGCCCTGGACTCTTGGGGTCGCATGGCCGAACGGCGCGGCCGCGTGGTCTGGCGGAAAAGAGTGGGAGTCGAACCCACCAGAAGCGTCTAACGCCTCTCGCCGGATTTGAAGTCCGGGCGCCCCACCGGGGTGCGTACCTTTTCCGCGGGCGTACGATTCAGCCGTGACCCATGGCTATTATATCGGACGGCTCTCTTCTCAGCCGTCTCCCAACGCCGTCCGCGCCGGACGGAGCACTTGATGCTCGTCGCCGATGCGGCGCGTGAATTTGATCCGGTCGAAATACTCCAAAACCTCAATCGCCAACCCCCGGCCGATTCCGGCGCGATCTCTGAGCGCGGCGGCGGTAACCAGACCCCCTTTCGACGCCGCAATCTCCTCGGCGAACGTGGCATGACGGCGCAGTCCGGCTGGCGGGAAAAAACGGTTCTCCGCCACTCTCACCACCAAGCCCAGGCGCGACGCGCGAACCAGAAACGATTCGGTGTTCTTCGGATCCATTCGCAGCGCGCTAGCAAGCTCGTGCAGGGACGGCGGCCGCAGGATGTTCTCGATCAGCAATGGTTCCGCCTTCTTCCACAAGACCGCATCCGCAGGGGTGAGCTGAGCCACGTGTGTCCTCAGACGCACGCCGGAAGGTCCGCGCGCGATGGCGCCTTCTTTCGTCAACTCGGCCGCCAGCGCAAATGCGACCTCCTTCGGCAATCGGAGTCCTGCTTCCAATAAGAGCCCCTCTTGGTTGGAAATCACACTGGGCGCGCGGCTGTGCAGCAACGCGAGGGATTCGAGAATGGCAGCCTTGAGCCGATTCCAGTTCTCCGGAGAAAAGCCGAGCGCGCCCGATGGCGTTGCCACGGACTTGGCGAAGGCGTCGGTGAACATCTGCGCGGATTCCCGCGCCGTGAGATTCCGACTCTGCGCGAATCTGGTCAGATTCAGCCCGCTGGGCGCGGTATCCAAAAGACGCGATAATGCGGTGGGCGCGTCGTCATTTTCCATCGCCTGGAGATAAGCCAGCCGCTCCGGTTTGGCGCGGCCGCGAACCGGCGGGAAAATGTCGATGATTCTCCCTCCGCCGATCGTCCTCTGCGCGGATTGGTCCCGAAGGATCAGGCCATCTCCGCAAAGCGCGCCGATCGGCCTGTCGAGCACGAGTTGTACCAGGCCCGAGGCGCCCGGCGCAATATTCGAGCCCTGCAGAATCGCGACTCGCCCCGTGACTTCCGCCGCGCCAAGGTGGACATGCACCGGGGTCCAGTTGGCCAGCGGGCGCATTTCGCCTTCGAGAATACGAAGACGCACATCGAACTTCTGGACGGGCGCCGGGACGTCCCCGGTGACCACCCAATCGCCCCGCTCGATCAATTCCTGTCTCAGGCCGGAGCCGGCCAGATTGATAGCGCAACGTTGCCCCGCCCTGCCCGTCTCGGATCGAGCGTTCTGTGCGTGAATGGTGCGGGCGCGGACCTCCAGCCCCGCTTGCAAAACCCTCATGCGCTCACCTGCGGATACAGATCCGGACACCGCGGTCCCCGTGACGATCAGCCCCGCCCCGGGGATGCTAAAACATCTGTCGATTGCCAGCCGGAAATTGCCTGCGGTTGTCTTGGGGCGCCAGTCCCGTGCGGCGTTCCGCAAATGCGCCTTGAGATCCTCTATCCCGCCGCCGGTGACGGCGCTCACGGGGAAAACGGGCGAGCCCGCCAGGGTCGTCCGGGAAAACAATGCCGCCAGTTCATTCTGAACTTCCTGGACGCGCGAGGCGGCCACCCGGTCTATCTTGGTGAGGGCCACTGCGCCGTGGCGAATGCCCAGCAGATCCAAAATCGCCAGGTGCTCCCTGGTCTGCGGCATGGGGCCGTCGTCAGCGGCGACGATGAACAAGGCGAAGTCGATTCCCGCCACGCCCGCCAGCATGTTGTGTACGAATCGTTCGTGGCCGGGCACATCTACAAATCCGATGGTCTCGCTTGACTCCACAGGCAGATAGGCGAATCCGAGATCGATCGTCATGCCTCTGTTCTTTTCTTCGGGCAGCCGATCGGTGTCCACGCCCGTGAGCGCTTTCACCAGCAGCGTTTTCCCGTGATCGACATGTCCCGCCGTGGCAATGATCATTTGACGGGGGCGGCGCGTAGATCGAGCGCGCCCAGTTGATCGACGAACGCCGCCTCGTCCTCCAGGCAGCGGAAATCGAAAATGAGGGCGCCACCCTGTATGCGGCCAATCACCGGGATGGGCAGTTCGCGGAATGCCCGCGCGATGCGCTCCAGCGCGGCGCCGGAGCCGCGCTTCCGATCGGCGGGCCGGATGGCAAGACCCGCGCTCGGGAGCTTGCGCGTGGGCCATGCGCCGCTTCCAATCTGGCTTTCGCACGGGTTTGTTTCCACCGAAGCGATTCCCTCCATCCTCGGGGCCACCAAATCCCGCATTCGGTCGGCCGTCTCGCGGATTTTTTCCACGGGACGCGTCAGCCATCGCAACGTGGGGAGCCGGGCCGCAAGACGCTCCGGATTTGAGTACAGGCGCAACACCGCGGATAGAGCCGCGATCGTCATCTTGTCCACGCGAAGCGCTCGTTTCAGCGGATTGCGTTTGATGCGCTGAATGAGGTCCGCGCGGCCCGCGATGATCCCCGCCTGTGGCCCGCCGAGAAGCTTGTCTCCGCTGAACATCACCAGATCCGCCCCGTTCGCTATGGACTCGGCGGGCGTAGGCTCGTGCGGCAGCCCGAGTTTCTGAAGATCGATCAACGCGCCGCTGCCGACGTCCACGACGAAAGGGACGCCGCGCTCATGACACGCCCGCGCAAGGTCCGCTTCGGACACTTCGGCCGTGAAGCCCTCGATCGCGTAATTGCTGGTATGAACCTTCATGACCAGCCCGGTCTTCGGGCCGATGGCCTCTTCGTAGTCGCTCATGTGGGTTCGGTTGGTGGTTCCGACCTCGCGCAGCCGGCAACCGGAGCGCGCCATGATATCGGGCATCCGAAACGATCCGCCGATTTCGATCAGTTCGCTTCGCGAAACAAGCGCTTCCTTGCGGTTCGCCAGGGTATTCAGGACCAGCAAGACCGCAGCGGCATTGTTGTTCACCACCGTGGCCGCTTCCGCGCCCGTGAGACGACGCAGATGCTGTTCGAGATGATCGTCGCGGTCCCCCCGCCGGCCGTCGCTCAGGTTGAATTCCAGGTTCGTAGCCTCTCGCGCGGTCAGCGCAACCGCCTCAATCGCCTCTTCCGGCAACGCGGCTCGCCCGAGATTCGTATGAAGCGCCGTACCAGTCAGATTAAAGACCCGGCCCAATGAGGGACGCGCATCCTCTTGCAGTTGCCGGGCCGCCATTTGAATCACGGAAAGATCGCTGGGGATCGTCGTGGCGCTGTTGGCGAGTAACCCCGCCCGCACGCGGGCCAATGCCTCTCGTATCGCCGATACCGCCGCCGAACGGCCGAACTCCGCGATCAAACCGGCGGAATTGGCGTGATTCAGGAGCCGCTCAACCGACGGGAGCGACGACAGCGGCGAAATATCCGGATTTGAGAGCAACGGCACTCTCGGATCACCCCTTAGCGCCGAAAAGCTGGGCGGACATTCATGCTTCTACCGTCATGCTAACTCAGTTTCGCGCGCTGACTTCGGCCGTCTGGCACAATGACGTAAACTGGGAGTTTGGGCTCGAACCCGCTGTCTGCACGGGGCGATCATGAACACAAGCAAGGAAGCTCATCTGGCAACGCCGTCTGTTCGGCTGACCGAAATGGCGCATGGAGGCGGCTGCGGCTGTAAGCTCGCGCCCGCGGTTCTTTCGCGGATCCTGGCGAAGATGCCAATGGCCGCCCCTGCCGCGCAGTTGTTGGTGGGCACGGAGACCGACGACGACGCCGCCGTTTACCAGATCAACGAGCATCAAGCCATCGTCGCAACGACGGATTTCTTCATGCCGGTGGTCGACGACCCGTTCGACTTCGGCCGCATAGCGGCTGCCAATGCATTGTCGGACGTTTACGCCATGGGCGGAACGCCCATCATGGCGCTCGCGGTGGTGGGCGTGCCGGTGGATAAGATGCCGCTGGATATGGCGCAGGATATTCTCGCGGGGGGAGCTTCCGTGTGCACGGCGGCTGGGATCCCAGTGGCCGGGGGACATTCGATCGATTCGCCGGAGCCGATTTACGGCCTGGTAGCAATCGGCATGGTCGATCCATCCCAAGTGATACGCAACAGCACGGCGCGCGCCGGAGACAAGATCGTTCTGACCAAGCCTCTGGGAGTCGGCATATACAGCGCAGCTCTCAAGCGCCAGGAACTCGATGCGCCCTGGTACGAGGAAATGGTTCGCTCGATGACGCAACTTAACGCCGTCGGCGCCGAGATGCGGACTATCGGGGGCGTACATGCGATGACGGACGTCACCGGATTCGGCTTGCTGGGGCATTTGCTCGAAATGTGCCGGGGCGCATCGCTCGGCGCCGAAATCGAGTTTGAGGCTTTGCCGTTGTTCACCCACGCCCAGCGCCTGGCGGAGATTGGAATCGGCACGGGTGGCGCCAAGCGGAACTGGAAAAGCTACGGCCATGAGGTCGACCTGCCGGTGGATGCGCCGGAATGGTGGCGCGGTGTTCTTTGCGATCCGCAGACCAGCGGGGGTCTGTTGATCGCATGTTCCAGCGAGTCCGCGCCGAAAGTGCTCGAACTCCTGAGGAGCCGCGACTTCGATCACACGAGGGTCGTGGGCGAGTTCTGCGCCACCCCGCCGCGCGTCTGTGTTCGCTGAAGCCAGACGCTACCGGGCTTTCTGCCTCACGGCCTCGACTGCGTAGACTGCGAAGCCGGCCCCGGCGATCACGCTCCAGTAAACCAGCCGCAGGGTGAGGGTGAACGCCGCCATTCCAAAGGCCATGCCCCACATGAACACCCCGCCCGTGAAGCCGTCCACCCAATCAGGGCGCGCTTCGCCGACCGGCACGCGCGGGTGCAGAGCAGGTATTAGGCGCGGGACCGCCCTGAAGTACTCGCGGTAGCTTTCGCCCTGCGATGCCAGCAGGCCCGCTTCCTCACGCAAGATCAGGCGATAGACGATGACGGGTATTCCCGCTACGGTGATGGCAAAACCAAAGCCGCTGGCCATGCTGGCGACCCATATCGCTACGTCCACAATCCGCTTTACCTGGGTGCGGTCCTGCTCGCCCTTGGGCTTGGGACAAGAACGTCAGTGAGACTGCTTATGGCCGCCTTGGTCCTGGCGGCTCTGCCTCGGCTTGGCGAACCTGTCCTCGCCTGAGCCGGCCTGATCCCGCTCTGAACCAGATTCCAATAGGACCCGCCGCGAGCCGTTCTGGATGCCATCGAGGACGAGCTGGCCACAATCCCGTCTCCCATCGGCCTGCCGCAAGCCATGGCTGACAGCGCTACTGGTCGCGATCCGGTCTGAGATTGGCAAGCTTGTTCAAGCCGTCGAGGTAGGCTTTGGCGCTGGCTTCGATCACGTCGGTCGAAGCGCCCCGCCCGGACACTCGCCGGCCCCCTTCCTCTAATTGCGCGGTGACTTCGCCCATCGCTTCGGCCCCGGCAGTTACCGCCAGGATTTCGAATCTCACAAGCTTGGCCGAGGTCTTGGTGACTGCGGAAATGGCCTTGCACGTGGCGTCCACCGGGCCGTCGCCGATCGCCGCTCCGTCGATGGTCCCGTCTTTGACGCGAATCCTCACGGTGGCCGTCGGGATGGACGACGTGCCGCTGTAGATTTGCAGGTACTCGAGCTGGTAGGTCTCCGGCAACGGGTGGATTTCGTCATGGATGATGGCGGCCAGATCCTCGTCGAAGACCTCCCGCTTCTTGTCCGCCACCGCCAGGAACCTCTGGTAGGCTTGGTTCAGCTCCTGCTGCGAGAGCGCGTAGCCCAGCTTCTTCAGCCGGTCCCGCAGGCCGTGGCGGCCCGTGCGCGCCGTCAGAACCACGCGGCTTTCTTCGATGCCCACGTCCTCGGGCCGCATGATCTCATAGGTCTCGCGTTCCTTGAGGAACCCGTCCACGTGGATTCCCGAGCTGTGCGAGAAGGCGTTGCCCCCAACTACCGCTTTGTTGGGTGGGACCTTTATGCCGAGCAGGTCTGAAACCAGCCGGCTGGCGCGGTGCAGCTCGCGGACCTCCACCCCGGTTCGCGCTTTGAAATAGTCGGCGCGCGTGCGTATCGCCATCACGATTTCCTCCAACGCCGCGTTGCCGGCCCTTTCGCCGACCCCGTTGATAGTGCCCTCCACCTGGCGGGCGCCGTTCAGGACGCCTGCGAGCGTGTTGGCC
This sequence comes from Terriglobia bacterium, assembly GCA_963767595.1. Classification (GTDB taxonomy): domain Bacteria; phylum Acidobacteriota; class Terriglobia; order Bryobacterales; family Bryobacteraceae; genus BOG-224. Next base: position 36,661 of record CAVYEK010000010.1, on the reverse strand, counting down.
ACAGCCAGTCCGAGATCGTCGTGGCAATGCACGCTGATGACCGCCCGGCCGATGTTCCGCACCCGCTCGCGGATCGATCGGATCAGTGCGCCGTACTGCTCCGGCATGGCGTAGCCCGTGGTATCGGGAATGTTCACGACCGTCGCTCCGGCGTCGATGGCTACCTCGATCATCTCGAAAAGGTACGCTTCGTCCGAACGCCCAGCGTCTTCGGCGTAGAACTCCACGTCGTCGCTGAACTGTCTGGCGAGCTTCACCGCATCGGCGGCCATCCGCAGGATGGTGACCTTCTTTTCGCCCAGTGTCGCCCCGTATCGCTCGTCCCGGAACTTGCCTGCGATGTGGATGTTAGAGGCTCCGATCCCCGTGTGGATCCGCGGCCGTCTGGCTTTGGCCAGCGCCTTGCCGCATGCCTCGATATCGCTTGCCACCGCGCGAGACAGCGCGCACACGGCGGGGCCGTCGATTTCCCGCGAGATCAGAGCGACGGCCTCGAAGTCCTCCGGCGAAGATGCGGGATAGCCCGCTTCGATCACATCCACCTTGAGCTGCGCCAGTTGTCTGGCGATCATGAGCTTCTCCCGACTTCCAAGGCGGGTTCCGGCCGCCTGTTCGCCATCCCGAAGCGTCGTATCGAACACCGCCACCGTATCGGACATCATATGAACCCATCGTACGACGGCGAGTAGCGGATGATGAGCCCATCGTGGAAACGAAAAGGACCATTCGCCGTTTCCGGGCACTGGAGAGCGCCAAGAGGACCAGTGGAAGCGGCTGACAAAACGCGGCTTCGACCGCCGCGTGATCTATTGGCGCCGTTTCTCGCAGTGATGCTGGCGCCGGCGGCCGGCTTGGTGAGGCCGGGCTTACGCTTATTGGAACAGAACCGCGCGCTTGAGTCCCCTCCGAACGCTGCCGCGAGGAACTCACAGTACGGGTGGTTCATGTCGATGGATGGGTCCCCAGACCAAGAGGACCTAACCATCCGCTGCCGGCGATGCGACCTGCGATCACGGCGTACTCGGAAGCTGAAGCAGGCTTGAGGTAGGTCCGAAGCGCAAGGTCCAGTTGAGCTTGGAACTGCGCACGGTTGAGGCTCGGGATAGCTTCCGATATTCGACGATAACGCTCACTTGGAACGGGCGCCGTTCATGCCAGGACGGGGTCCATTCTACGGTTTGGCGACTACGCGCCCAATTGACCAGACCATCATGGACACTACGGGCGACCGGTGCAGCCACATTCGCATGGAAGTCAAGCCCAAGGCCCTGGCAGCCAAAGCGAGCAAGCCAGCGCCCGCGTCACAGGCCGCGCAGCTTAGGGAAGAGCAGAAGCCTGCTGACGTTCCAGCCCAAACAATCCAGCAGCGTCTCCGACCGCTGACGGCAAGCAGTCTTGAACATCTAGCCGCCCAAACCATGGATGTGCTCGGGCTGGCAGCGAAGGAGTGCCGATATCAGGTCATATCGGGCCGCTTGGCAGCCGGCGAAGGCCACCTCGGACTGCACTCGTTCCGGCGCGCCAACATCACCATGCGGCAGGAGGTCGGCCCGAGATCGCACTTTGCTGACCCAGTTTCTGGTCGTGGTCATCTGCGTGAGCGCAAACCAAACTTCGAAAGCTGGCATCACCCACCGCGATTCGTGCGTGGCCAGTCGATCCTCCAGCGCCCCTTCGGCAGTGCGCCATGCAATCCGATCGATCGCTCTACAGATCAGCGTACGGGCGAAGGTAGATCAGCAGCCGCCTACCATCGGAAGAACCGGTAAGGATCATCCCACTCCTCGGGCGTGTCCAGATAGAAGCCACTCAACCACCGCCTTTCCCCGTCGCCGGCCGGCTCCGAGAGCCGTGCGAGGAGCGGCGTTCGCATCTCCGCGCCCAAATTCCCCATCAGGCGCGCAGTCATCCGCGCAAAATTGCGGAACGTGCGCTTCACATTCATCCTGCCGCCGGAATAGTCGAACTGCCACGGCGCCATCTGAGCAAACGCCACGCGCCCATCCTCCGACGCCGCCAGGATTCCGTCGCCCACCACCGTTGCGCCGCCGGTTACCAGCGGGGCGTTCCGCGGATCGCGGTTGTGCACATCCGCGGACGAAATCCCGGTGAACGCCGACCCCGGGCCAACCGGCTCGAAGTACGCCGCGATGTGCTCCCGCGACTCCATCGAGATACGCGGCGCCAATGCTCTGGCCTCGCGCTCCTCCAGCCCGAACGCCGCCGCCATCTCTCCCTGACCGGAAAGCTCAACGCCGGCCGATTCCAAATATCTCCTGCCCGCCGGGTCGCCGTAATATCGCACGCCTCTTCTGGCGGGCGGCTGCCACGAGGAGACGTAGCTCAGGATGTTCCGCACCAGAAGCTCCGAGGCTGGGTCGCTCTCCGTCCGTCCGTTTACGTCTATCTGGCAAAACAACACCATGCCCCGGCCTTCGCGGTACTCCATGAGAGGGCTGTATTGCAGGCCGTACCCGCCATCGAGCACCGGAAGGAAGTCTCCGCACGCCGGTTTCTCAATCAGCGCCGACGCCACCGTTCCGCGGTTGCCCGCCCGCCACACGCGCGTCACCGGAATCCCCGCCCACGTTACTGTTGGCGCCAGGTTGAACTGCTTTCCAGGCTCATATTGCAGGCGCTTCGGAAGCAGCGTCGATTCGCCCCGCCAGTTCCTCAACTGCCGCTCGCCCAGTCCGGCCATGAGAGGATGCCCGGGGATTCGCTGGAATACCCAGCGCAGCCCGTACTCCACGACGCGAAATCCGAGCCGCTTTTCCAGCACATCGGACAACTGCTCGAAAACGATCACTTTGAGGCCGTCGCGAACGCGCGAGATGTCGGGCGCGCGTCCGGTCAGGGTGAGCGCGCCTTTGCCGACGATGAGCGTGTCGAAGCCCGCGAGATCGGCAGCGGCTTCCACCCGCGTGCCCGGGATCTTCAGCGATTCTGCCGGATCGAACACGGCGACGCGGCCCTCCGGAAGAGGCCTCGCCAGAGGCGGCATTACATCTATGGCGAGCGCATCTTCCTGCCTGTTCCCATCGCTGAACGCGACTGCCGCCCGCAACACGCGCCGGCCGGGTGTGGGGGCTGCAAAGCGAACCGGGATCCGCCGTTGCTCGCCAGGCGGCAGCGTTACCTCGTTGCTCTCTCCGGTTCCCGACCCGTCTTCTAACCGCCAGCCGCAACTCGCCGTGACGGTTTCGCGCGAGTTGTTGATGACGATGAGCTGCTTTTCCACATTCTCGCCCGGCAGGAAGTTGTGGTCCTTGCCGGTGAAGGCCGCCGGCTTTCCGGCGATGCACGCCAACAGCGGCATGTTGCACCGGCGCAGGGCCTCGATCACGGCGGTGTCTCCCGTTTTCGTCCAGTAGTTCTGGATGTCCCACGGTACTCCGTTGGCCGAAAGTCCCCATGTCCGGAAAGCGCGCCAGTTCTGCTCGATCTGGCTCGACACAATCCGTAGTCTGTCCTCGAACTCGGGCGAGCCGAGGCTGTACGGGTAGTCCCCGCGCCGCCACCCGTCGCTTCCTTTGCGGAACTGCTCCGCCTCCCAGCGCAGGTTGGCGCGCTCCGCCTCGGTGATGCGATAAGCGCGGTCGCCCAGGAACTGCGAATCCCATTCGGCCACATGGAATTCCCAGGGAACCACCGCGCTGCCGAACTCGCGCTTGCCCTTGTACCATCCCCGGTACATAGACCAGTCCCAAAGAAACGGCACGCTGTACTCGCAGGTAAACAGTGGTTTGACGCCCGCTGTGGCCCAGTGTTCGAACCATTCGTCCATTTCCTGCGGCGGAATCCAGTTCCCGTAGAAGTTCACGGTGTACATGGCGTTCAGGTTGCCGCCGGCGTGGTGGTAGACGATGCGGCTACCGTCCAGCCGCCGGATAATCGCCTCCGCCCGGCGCGCGCGCTCGGCTCCACGGGCGGACCACTGCTCGCGCGGCTCGTTAACGCCATCGATCAGGTCCGGATTCATGTCCTCACCGTAACCGGCGCCGTTGTGGCTCGTCGAATAGAAAACGACCGACGGATGATTTCGGGCCACGCGCACGTAGAAGGCCGCGTGCTGCGCGTAGCCGTTGGCCGTGTCTGCGTCGGCCGCTGTCCAATCGTATTGACCGAAATGCGGCTGCGAGAACGCCAGCAGTATGCCTTCGTCGTCCGCGGCGCGCAGCACTTCCTCGAAGCTATAGTGCGTACCCGGCTCGCAGCCATAATTGTGGGTATAGACGAAGTTCACACCGAAGCTCTTGAAGCGCTGCAGGGTGGCGCGGGTAGCTTCGTAGCCGGCGGAAGCTACGCTGGTTTGCGCGTTGTCGAGCGGCGTCGAGGAAAGACAGATGCGCGAGCCGTTCAGGCGGAAATCGCGGCCGTCGATCCATAACTCGCGGAAGCCGAAGCGCACCGGGAATGCGGTATCCAGTTCCGCGCCGTTTGCGTCCGCCAGCGTCAAGCTAAGGTCGCACTGATTCTGCGGCGTATGGATGTCCCAGAGCTTCTCCGGCCGCCACGCTTCGGTAAAGCGCCGCCCGGCGCCGGCGAACTCCTTCACAAGGCGGCGTCCATCGTAGATCCTGGCGATAAGGCGATACGGAGTGCGAGCGTCGAGACCGCTCAACTCCGCCTCCACCGTGATCTCCCATTTGCGGACCGAAGTCTCCACCGCGACGCCGGAGACACGCGGGCCGGCGGGCATGGCGTTCAGGCGAACATCGCCGGTGATGCCACGCCGCTCGACTGTGCCTTCAACGGTCTTCGCCGAGGCCGAGTCGCTATAAGAAAGCATCACGGCCTTGAGGGGCATGGCGATCACCTGCATGCTCAGCAGATGCGTGTGGCCGGGCCGCACCCACTGGGTGAGATCGACCTCTCCCGCGGGGTAGCGCATCTCGCCCGCCTTCGAGCCATCCACATGCACCGCCGCGTACGAGCTGATGCAGTCCGCCGAAAGCGTGATGCGGCGTCCGCTCCAGGCGGCCGGTATTGCGACCTCTCGCTCATAAGCCGCTGCGATGGCCTGGACGTTTCTTGGCCAACTTTCCGGAATGGCGATTGAGCTCCATGTCCCTGCCCCTTCGGGCTTCCACCGCCAGACGCCGTTGAGAGGAATACGTGCGCGCGCCGCGCCGGCTTCTTGCGACATTGCCAGGTACAGCGGCGCGCCGAAAACGCCGAGCGCCGTCCGCCGCGAAATTCGGGCCAAGCTCCACCTCCAGACTGGGAATCTAGCAGGTTTCGGCGCCTGACGAACGGCCTCAGCACATAGTGAACCGGTGACGAATAGCCGCAAATGTCGGGTTGCATTCACGGACTCGGAGGACGTGAGCCACAGCGTTGAAGTCGTGGCTTCCTCGCTCTACGAAGCCGCCGCGCTCGCGGTTACGGAGTTCCGCCGATGCGGTTTTGCCGATGCTGCGCAGGGCTCCGCCGCGCGCCTCACAATCTCGGTGGAAGCTCCCTCAACAACGCACGAGCTTTCAGTCAGGAAGCTCTCTGCCTGGCTGGGGGGCGCCGGCACGAGTCCAAGCGAGCCGGCGCTGAAAGTTCGGTTGCGGGATTTGCTCGACTGGTCGTAGTTTATCCAGGCCCACTGCTGGCTGAGTACGCAGCGAGGCTGGACGCGCAATCCGGGCCGCCGGCCGAACACGGTCGCCGGCTTGGTCAAAGGGGCCGGAGCCGGACGAGAACGACGGAGTGATAACGGGGGCGGAGTTCGGGGCGCAGCCTGGGGGAATTGCGAATCGGGCTCGCTGGCGCTTTTCGTCGGCCGCGCGCTGGCGCGCTGCGATCTCGTCGAGGGCCCGCCGCTTCGCCTGCAATCCGCACGTGGGCGTAGCGCGAGAGCATGGTGCGCGAGATGTGCCCGGCGATGCTCATGATCACCTCATCGCCGGTGCCCGATTCGGCAGGCTCAGTGACCAGCGTATGGCGGTTGTCGTGCCGTAGGCCATTCACCCCGGCTTTCTGGCGGACCTTGCTTCTCCCTCCTTGACCCGGACCATTGATCGGCTTTTCAGCCCCCTAGACCTTCGTTGCGGCCAGCCTCCGGGCAAAGTCAGAGGACTCGATCAGGCGATGGAATAGCGTGCGCGCTCGAAAAGCGCCGCCTGATCGCACGAGGCCAGCCAGTGTAATCGAAACGAGCATGGCCAACGCCAGGAAGCACGCGACTCGCGCCTCGGTGATGATGTGGATGCCGTTCGGGCGTCGCACTGCACGCGCGTGGCGCTGCAGCAACTGATACGCCGCATCGCGCGAGGCGTGCAGCCAATTAAGCGCCAGCCGCCGACGCTCCCGAATAAGGAGCCGGTAGAGCCGCGGGGAGTGCAGGCCCGCAATGTACACCAAATCCTCACGTGCGACGATGCGGTGCATCACGGCGGAATCGGGGAAACATACCTGATCCGTCGCCAATTCGTAAACGACATGCCAGAACTTCATGGTCAGAGGCAGCAACAACGCCGCGTAGAGTCGATTGTAATTGCGATCAGGGGCCCGGATGAAGAAAGCAGCAATCTGGATAGTCCGCTGACCAGCGGGGCTGGCGCCGGCCAGCGTAGAGGCGCCCGGCTCATCCCCGGCCACAATGTCGCCACGCAAACTCACCCCATGATCCAGCGCTGCATTCAGAACATCACCAACTGGCTCATGGCGTGAGTTGACGGATACAGGACGGTGAAGCGGACCGCCGTCGGCGAGCCATTCCAATGGGGACGAAGCGCCACGGCGTTTGCAGTGTTCATCGCGATGGGCCGCCGTTCCGGGAACTGTGTCAAGATGTAAAAAGCGACGGCAAAGAGCTGCTTGTCTCTGCTTACGCGCTGCGCCGCCGAGCGAGGGCGTTTTGGCCGAATCTCAAGGGAGGATGACACAGCGCGATGGCGCAGTTGCAGAACGCGATACCAATCCGTTGGGCGGGCGGTCCGCTGGAGATCGCCGTCCGTGGGAGGACGGAGAGCCTTAACCCTCAGACCAGGCAGGCTTTGGAGCGATTCCACGACCCGGCTTCTCTCGGCGTCCTGGAGGACTCGCCGATCGATTGTCTGGTGGTGAGCTGGGCCGGCGGCCTGCCGGAAGATGCGGCGCAGCAGAAATCGATGGCTCCGCTGCTCGAAGCCGCGCGGAAGCGCAGCCTCGCGGTTGTGGGGTGGGTGGCGAGCGCGGCCGATCCCAACGCCGCGATTGCGGCCGCGAAATCCGCGGGCCTGGCCGGACTGGCCATTCAGGGCTTCAAAGGCCAATCGGACTTCCCCGTGATCCCTTGCTGGGAACGCGCCGCCGTGGCTTGGGACGCCACCGCTCCGGCGATGGCGGTGATGGACAACGTCTGGCCCGGAGTGAGCAGGCAGAGCTATGGGGCGGACGCCGGGCCGACCAGCACGCCGTGGCTCGATTCCAATGGCTGGTATGTGCAACTGGCGCGGGCGCGCTCCGAGACGCCGCTTTGGCTGATATTCGATCCGCCCGGCGCGGGCTACGTGACGCCGGCGCAAAGTTATTCGACCGCAATCTGCGATTCGGCGGCGCCCGGGGCGCGCTGGGTGATTTCGCTCGACGCCAACCTGCGCAGCGGACTGGCGGAGGGTAACTCCACCGCGAGGGCGACCCTGAAGCAGATCGGCGCGGCAGCGGGCTTCTACCGGAACCACCAGGAGTGGAATACGTTCTACTCGCTGGGCGTGGTGGGCGTGATTTCGGATTTCACCGGCGAGAACTTCGAGATGAGCGGCGAGATCCTGAACCTGATGGCCCGCCGGAATCTGCAATTCCGGGCGATTTGGAAATCGCAAGCCATGGCCCAGCCGTTCACCGGCCTGAAGTCCCTGGTCTACGCCGATACGGCTGCGCCGGCCGCCGGCCTGCGACGCAAGATGATGGCGTTCGTGGAGCAGGGCGGCCTGCTGGTCGCGGGACCGAAATGGGGACCCGAGGGAAAACCGGCGAATCCGGACTTTCCGACGCAGTTCGAAGTTCGCGTTCTCGGAAAGGGGCGGCTCGCGGTGGCCCGTCAGGCGCTTTCGGACGCCTACCAGGTGGCCGTCGACACCCAACTCCTGACGAGCCACGCCAACGACCTGGTGAAGGTGTACAACAGCAGCAGTTCGGGATGCTCCCTGTTCACGGGCTCGCCGGACGGGAAGAAGGCGCTGCTGCAAATCTTGAGCTACGCGAACGCGGGACGGGCGTCGGGTTTGCGGACGGTGTGGGTCAGCCGGAAGTACCGGTCGTGCCGTCTCTGGTCGGTCGGGGCGGAAGGCTCCACGCCGCTCGATGCGTCGCCTTCGGAGGAATACTTTGGGATGGAGCACCAGATTCCCCAGGCGACCCCGGCGAGTTTCGCATTGGAATTCGAGGTCTAGCGGGTGAGGAGAACATCATGAGAGTCCAAATCAACCGGCGGGAATTCATGGCGGCGGCCGGCGGCGCCGGCCTGGGACTCTTGCAGCCGGCGCGAACCCAGGCGGCTGTCCCCGCGGCGCCGGTGGCTATCGCCCGGTGCCGGAGCTACGGGCCGGAGTACGTCGCGGCCACCGAGAAAATGTTCGACCAACTGGGCGGGCTCGGGCGCCTGGTGAAAGGCAAGACGGTCACCATCAAGATCAATCTGTCCGGCAACGAGGACGTACGGCAGGACCACCTGCCCGCCGGCCGGACCATCTGGACGAATCCGCACACGGTAGGCGGCGTCATCCACCTGCTGGACAAAGCCGGCGCGCGGCGCATCCGCGTGGTGGAGGGCGCCTGGGCCTGGCCCGCCTCGCTCGAAGAGTTCATGTACAAGGCCGGCTGGGACCCGAAACTGCTGACCGGCGCGGCTCCCCGGGTGGAACTGGTCAATACCAACATGCCGTATAGGGGCAATAAGCCGTACACGCGGTTTCCGGTCCCCAATGGCGGCCACCTGTTCCCGGCCTACGATCTGAGCACGGCCTACGCCGAATCCGACGTGCTGGTTTCCATGGCCAAAATGAAGGAGCACCTCACGGCCGGGGTCACGCTGTCCATCAAGAACTGCTTCGGGACTTCACCGACCACGATCTATGGCGACAAGGTTCCGCTGGATGAGCCTGCCCCGATTCCTTACGGCGGCCGCAATACGATCGGCCACAGCGGCAGCCGGCAGCCGCCCAAGAGTTCCTTGCCCGAAAAAGACCCGAAGAGCCCGCGCCAGGCCGGCTACCGGATTCCGCGTTTCATCGCCGATCTGGCGGCGGCGAATCCCATTCATCTGGCGTTGGTGGAGGCCGTGGAAACCATCACCGGGGCGGAATTGCCCAGGCCCAACGGGACCCGGTTCGTCAGCCCCGGCATCATCATGGCGGGGACGAACTGCGTGACTACGGACGCGGTGGGAATGGCGGTCATGGGCTTCGACCCCATGGCGGACCGCGGGACGGCCCCGTTCGAGACGTGCGACAGCACCGTACGTCTGGCCGAGGAACTGGGCGTCGGGACGCGCGACCTGAAGCGGATCGAAGTGATCGGAGTTCCCATCAAAGAAGCCGTTTTCGGCTTCCGGGAGCATGGCGCCCCGAGAAATGCGGTGGGTGGCGGGCGCCGGGGCGCCTGAGAGCGATACGCCTCGGCCGCGATGGCATTGTGGATCAGGCGGGCCATGCGCCTTCCCCCGCACCAGTTCCCTCATTTTGTGGCCAACGCGCCGAAGCCGGTGCAGGGGCACGTCACGGCTCCCGAGCTGCCGGGCATCGGGGCGGGCATTAAGCCCGAGATATTCCGCAACGGCGACGCCATCGTGGAGACGGTGGCCAAGGCGTAAGACGGTTCTCCCTAAGGTCGAATTAGGCGGAAACTCGCGCACGCCCAATCGCGGCCTGTCAGTTCTACGGGCATCCCGTGACCTGCCGGACGGACTTTTTTGTCATGGGCTGGCCCCCTGCCGCTCCCCGGGCCGCCGGCCAGACGGTACTGGGAATTAACCTATTCGTAAATTGGCTCCCCAACGACGTCTTGGCGACGCGCACCCTTGGGGAACATCCAAAACTATCGCTTGCCGGGAAGCGCCTCGCCGCGCGACAGCGTGTGCGGGTCCCTATACAGCTCAATCATGTCTTCCGGCTTGTTGGCGCTATCGAAATAGTCCGTCCACACCATGAACCAGGTCCAAAGGGGCTGCTGCCTGAGGATCGCCGGCGTAGGCGCCTTGCCCACCTCGCCGAGCGCGATCGGCCGGCCCTTTGCCAAAGCGGCTAGGTCGTCGTGATGGCTTTGCGCGAAACCGCTGTAGGCGTCCGTGGCGAGGATGTCGCTGTACCAGGGCCCCGGGTAATAACCTGCGTACGGCTCCACAGGCCCACCGGGCGTCTTCGAGTCCCACACCCAGACAAGGTTGTCCAGGTGGTGGAAATCCACGTAGCGGTCGTACATCAGCTTGTAAAGAGCCTGGAAGCCTCTTGGGCCCGGGCGTCCGCCCCACCATGCCCAGCCGTGGTTGGCCTCATGGTAGGGACGCCAGAGGACGGGGATCTTCGCGTCCGTAAGCCGCTTCAGGAACCGGGCCACAGTATCGATTTGCGCCACCCACCGACGGTTCAGGCTCGTTCCGGGCGTGATCAGGTCGTTCCACTCGGCGTCGGTCAGCTTGCCCTGCACGCTGGCGCCCCAGTCGTTCGGCTCATCGTCGGTCGGCTTCACGGCGTGCCACATCAGGGTGATGATGGAACCGGCCGCATACTGCTTCCTGGCTTCCTCGATCACCGCGTCGCGCGCGAAAATGGAATCCTTGCCGCTGGCAGTGAACCCGAAGTCGGAGCCCCATACATAGGGGTATTTTCCGGTGACCTCGTCGGCGTGATCGCTGTACCGGGAACCGTGTCCGGGAAAGTTATGCTGGCCGGAGAGGATGAACTTGCCCGATAGGTCGCAGATGTTCTTCAGCAGGGCCCGCGCTTCCGGGGTGGCGTGCGGGTTCACCGGCACGCAGGGCGCCGGCTCAGGCGAGGGTTGTGCGGCGGCGAAGGACGCCGCCGCCAGAGCCAGCGGCAGGACATCGATAAATTTCGGCATGGTACAAGCTCCAGCATATAGCAGGCGCATCGAGGAGAGTTGGCCGCCGGGCGTTCCAAGCTGAGCGCCTTCGGCCGGCTGTTCTGGACGGCCCTGCGCCGCGGGTTGCGCTCACCCGGGCAACGCGCTGTCGAAGAAGTCGTGAAAGGTCTCAAAGCGCATTAGGCGGGATACCGCTTCGGCTTGGGGCGTTTTGCGATTCCGGAGCGCCTTCTCCGGCCCCTGATATTGCGCAGACGCGAAGGCAAAACCCGCAAAAGGCGCTACCGTGTTACATTGCCTGCTGACAAAGAAAATTTACATTCCGAAAGCCGGCTTCAGACATGCATTGTTCCGTTAAACATCTGGCCGCCGCCGCCCTGATCATGGCGGCCGTATGGCTGTCCGGCTGCTCCCGCCGGCACGTAGCGACCTATCAGGACCCGGCCGCGGCCATGGAAAAGCGGGCAGACGATCTGCTGTCGCGCATGACGCTCGAGGAGAAGATTTCCCAGCTCATGAACGACTCGCCCGCCATCGAGCGCCTCGGGGTTCCCGCCTATAACTGGTGGAACGAATGCCTGCACGGGGTCGCGCGCGCGGGCCGCGCCACGGTGTTCCCCGAGACAATCGGGCTCGCGGCCACATGGGACCAGGGGCTGGTCTTCCGGGTGGCGACCGCCATCTCCGACGAGGCCCGCGCCAAGAACAGCGAATTCATCCGGCGCGGCAAGCGAAACATCTATCAGGGACTTACGTTCTGGACCCCCAACATCAATCTCTTTCGCGATCCTCGTTGGGGCCGGGGAATGGAAACCTATGGCGAGGACCCATACCTCACCGGCCGCATGGCCGTACAGTTTATCAAGGGACTCCAGGGCGACGACCCGAAGTACTTGAAGACCGTCGCCACCGCCAAACATTACGCCGTGCACAGCGGCCCCGAGCCCCTGCGCCATACCTTCGACGCCGTCATCGACGAGCGGGACCTGCGCGAGACTTTCCTGCCGCACTTCGAGGCCGCCATAAAGGAGGGCGGCGCCTACTCGGTGATGTGCGCGTACAACAGCGTGGATGGCCAGCCGGCCTGCGCCAGCACGCGGCTTTTGGGCGACATTTTGCGAAAGCAGTGGGGCTTCCAAGGCTATGTAGTATCCGATTGCGGCGCGGTGGGCGATGTCTATCTGCGCCACAAAGCCGCGCCAACCGCAACCGAGGGAGTGGCCCGGGCGCTGCGCGCCGGCGCCGACCTGAACTGTGGCGTGGAGTACGAGAACCTGGCGCAGGCCGTTCGCCAGGGATTTGCTTCGGAAGCCGACGTCAACCAGGCCGTCTGCCGTTTGCTGCTGGCCCGCCTCAAGCTCGGCATGTTCGATCCCCCCTCCATGGTCAGGTACGCGCAGATCCCCTACAGTGTGAACGACAGCCCCGCCCACCGCCAACTGGCTCTCGAGACGGCTCGCAAATCGATTGTCCTGTTGAAGAACGAAGGCCGGGCGCTTCCGCTGAGCAGGTCTCTCAAGACCATCGCGGTGATCGGACCCAACGCGGACGACTCCAATGTGATGGTCGGCAACTACAATGGCGACCCGTCCGAGCCCGTCACGCCGCTCGAAGGGATCCGGCGCAAGGTCTCTCCCGGCATGCGCGTGCTCTACGCGCGCGGCAGCGACCTGGCCGCCAACATGCCCAGCTTCGAAACCGTGCCCTCCTCGGCGTTGCTCACCTCGAACGGTCCCGATCGCCGGAACGGCCTCAACGCCGAGTACTTCAATACCGCCAATTTCGATGGAAAGATGCATCGGCAGCGCGAGATGACCTTTCCCAACTCCGGCAAGCTGGTCGGTCAAGTCCCGCCGGACGCGAAGCCGCTGTTCACCAGAATCGACCCGATGATTGACTTCCGCTGGTGGGACGGCGCGCCCAGGCAGGACATGAATGACGACGATTTCGGAGTTCGCTGGACCGGCTACCTCTCGGCGCCGGCCAGCGGCGAATATCAGCTTGGCGCCATCGGGATGAACGCGTTCGAGCTGTATCTGGATGGCAAACTCCTGGCCGGGTTCAACGGCATCCACGAGCGCGCATACCAGTATGCTCCGGTCCAACTTCAGGCCGGTAACCTGTACTCGATACGCCTGGATTTCCACGAATTCGTCAACGACGCCGACATCCGCCTGATATGGTCGCGTCCGCGCGCCGATCACTGGCAGGAGACTGCGGAGGCCGTAAGGCAAGCTGACGCCGTGGTGCTGGCGCTGGGACTGTCGCCCAGACTGGAAGGCGAGGAGATGAAGGTCCCGGTGGAAGGGTTTGCGGGAGGCGACCGTGTCCAGATCGGCCTGCCCGGCGTACAGGAGGAACTCGTCCAAAAGGTGGCCGCTCTCGGCAAGCCGGTAGTGCTGGTGCTATTGAATGGCAGCGCGCTCGCCGTGAACTGGGCGCGCGATCATGTTCCGGCCATCGTTGAGTTGTGGTACCCCGGGGAGGCCGGCGGCGCGGCTCTAGCCGATGTCCTTTTCGGAGACTATAATCCCGCAGGACGTCTCCCCGTGACCTTCTACCGGTCCGTCAACCAATTGCCGGCTTTTGAGGATTACGGCATGCGGCAGAAGACCTACCGATTCTTCACGGGAGAGCCCCTCTATCCTTTTGGATACGGATTGAGCTACACCAGTTTCGCCTACCGCAATTTGAGGACGCCCGGCCAGGCGAGCGCGGGCGACACGGTCAAAGTCGCCGTGGAGGTCGAGAACACCGGAGAACTTGCGGGCGAAGAAGTGGTCCAGCTCTATCTGTCGGTCGTCAACCCCTCGCGGCCAATGCCCGTTCGCTCGCTCGAGGGCTTCCAAAGGATCTCCCTGGCCGCGGGGGAGCGGAAGACGGTTGAATTCGCTCTGGCTCCCCGCCAGTTCGCCACAGCGGCGGCGGATGGCCGCCTCCGCGTGGAACCGGGCGCCTTTGTGGTATCGGTGGGCGGCAAGCAGCCGGGGTTCAAGGGTCCGCTGGATGCCGCCACCACCGGCGTGGCGACCGGCGCGATTCGCCTCGGTGGGTCGGTAAAGATGCTGGATTGAGCCGCTGTCTCAAAGGTGTCGCCACTGGAAGATCGAACAGCCATCGATGCCTGGACCGGCGAAGAGTACCGCGGTCCGGCGGAAGCGATCTACGCCATTCCCGAAGGCCAGGGCGGCGGGCTTTTCATTCGGGCGGGCGAGATCCGGGGTTTGCGCTCCAGTCCGTATACCTTCGGGGCTGTAGTTTTCGGCTCCAAGCGGATCGCCGTGAGCAACAACGTGGCTCGCCCCGAGCAGGCCGAGGCTGGGCTTTACGACGGGTTGCTTGCGGAGATCGTCAAGTTCTTCCAAACCGGCAAACCGCCCGTGCCCGCTAGCGAGAGTCTTGAAATACTGGCGTTCATGGAAGCTGCCGATCGCAGCAAACTGCAGCGCGGCGCGGAGGCGCCGCTGGAACCGATCCAGTGAATGACGGCGAGAGTGGGGACGGAGTTTGCGATGCTTACACGTTGCTGCAAATGCGAAAACCTGGAGGTTCGAATCTACTCAGACCGCGACCAGGCTGGTGCGGCCGGAGCGGAAATCGCGGCCGGTATCATCCGTGAAGAAATCGCGCGCCGTGGCAAGGCAGCGGTTGTGCTGGCCTCCGCAGTTTCTCAAGACCCTTTTCTGGCAGCCCTGCGCTCCCAGAATGACGTCGAGTGGGGCCGCGTGGAAGTATTCCACCTGGATGAATACGCCGGCATGAGTGTCGATCACCCGGCTTCCTTCGGGCGGTTCCAACATGAGCACTTTGTCGACCTCGTGCCAGTGGAGAAGTTCCATGCGCTTGGCGGCAATGCACCCGATCCGGCCGCCGAGTGCCGCCGTTATGCAGCCCTGCTGCACGCGGCACAACCCTGCATGGTGGCCCAAGGAATCGGCGAAAACGGACACCTGGCTTTTATCGATCCGCCGGTATGCGATTTCGACGATCCAAACGACGTTCGGATCGTCGATCTCGACGACATCTGCCGCATGCAACAAGTGCATGACGGCGCATTCGAACGGATCGAGGATGTCCCCAAGCGCGCCCTCTCGCTGACGATCCCGTTCTTTCTCCGTGTGCCGCGCGATCTGGTGTTTGTCAACGGCCCGAACAAGGCCGCTGCGGTGAAAGCCGCGCTGGAAGGTCCTGTCGCCGAATCCTGCCCGGCGTCGATTCTGCGACGGCACCCGTCGGCTATTCTGTTCCTCGACCCAGCCGCGGCGTCGGCACTAAAATAGGGTGGCGCGATCACGCGGCCTGAAGCGGCCCAAGTAGCGATATGTCCCGCTATCGCATTGCACGACAGGTCACTCGCGATATAGACTGGGGCACAGGCCCACATCGGAAAGACTATGACTTTTCACGGCCTGCCTGCCTTCTTCGGACCGGTTACCGTTCGCCTAAAAGCCGGCGACGTGGCTCCCGACCTCGCATTCGGCAAACTCCTCCACTCTCCCGTTGGCGCCGCCTGGACCTCGGCCAACTTCGAGGGCTACTTCACCCTCCTGGACTTCTGTCCCAATACCACCGCAAATCTAGGTCCCGTGGCGCAATGGAACGCCATGGTCCGGCAGTTTGCTGCCCAGCCTGTTCATTTTTTGTGGATTACGGCGGAAGACGAATCGGCCCTGCTGCCTTGGCTCGCTCTGCATCCCGTCGAAGGCTGGGTGCTCCACGATCCGAGCGGTCAGGCCGCCCGCTCGTTTGGACTAGAGATGCCGCAGGCTGTGATCGTCGGCCCCGACCGCCGCATTCTCGGTTATGATCACATCCAGTCTTCGGAAGGAACCGTGCGCGCCGCGCTGGAAGGCAGAACCACCACCACGCGCCCGAAACTGGGAATGGCCGCGATCATGGAATTCGCCGCCGCCGGACGAGTGCTTCTCCAGGCCGAGCCAGCCACCTGGCCTCAGCCCAGCGATCACAGACCGAAATTCAAGCCCTCGTATACGCTCCACGTTTCGCCGTCCCAGCCCGATTCGGGCGGGGGCAATTTTTCCGGACCCGACTTTCGTAGCCGCATGGGGTACAGCCGCAGGGACTGCTCCGGTCATCAAATCCCGGCTGGAGGACAGAGACTTGAGCTGCTGCGGCAGCGTCTCAGTCTCCACGTTCACGATCACAATGCCCAGCGGTCCGGAACCGGACACGATGTTCGACCGGCCTATGCCGTTGAGCGCAGTCGGTAGCGTTTCGATGAACAATGCCACCATTGATGACTTCTGCCGCTATTTGGAGGGGCATCTGGATCGTCCCCTGATCGACGAAACCAATCTGGAGGGCAGGTTCGACCTCCAGGTCGGGGATGAAAATCCGTCGGCTGGCGATTTTATCCGGCGCGTTCGCGATCAACTGGGACTGGTTGTCACTGTGGCGCCACGGCTTGTGGAAATGCTGGTATTCCGGAGGTGAGCTTTCATTGCATCCGCCCACCCGCCGCGGGCGGCCGTTCTGTCCATGTCCCGAAGCCCGTCTCAGTGGGGCCGAACATTCGGCAAGGATGGCTCCGGCTCGCGGTAGCTAACGATATTGCCGCTTATCGAGACTCGCACTGCCAGGCAGGAAGCGCGGAAAGAGACATGGCCAATCCCCAATGGCAGGCGACAGTGCCTGTCCCGGCGAGTTGTGCCTCAGTTCCTGGGGCCGTAGTCCACGTCATCCGACAACTCATTCGTGTCGCTGTTGCCGTGGTAGGGGAAATGCTTTGCCAGGTCTTCGCCGACCGCTTCGATTCCGGCCACTAGGCCGCCCGTAAAATCGCCTTGCTTAAGCCTCTCGGTCACGGTGCGGACAATGTGATGCCAGAACTCCTGGCCCACCTTCTCGTGGATTCCGCTGTCGCCCAACACGACGAACTTGCGGCGCGCCGGCACGACGAAGAACAACACGGCATTGCGATGCTTCGTCGCGGTCATGCCGAGTCGCCCGAATGCCTTCTCGGCGGCCGTCCGAACATCGCCCCAGAATAGCGGTGACACGGAAACGCGGATCTCGCCGGAAGTCCGTCTCTCGGCTTTCTGAATCGCCTGCTTGATCCGATCCTTGTCGATGGTTACCATGATCCGCTCGCTCCTCCGCCGCCGGACCGTCCGCCGCCCCCGCCAAATCCGCCTCCTCCTCCGCCACCCCCACCACCGCCGGAGATGATGCTGGCCAGGAAGTAGAAAGCCAGCGCCGGGTGGGTAATTGCGAAGGCCAGGATCAGGATGCCGATAATGCCGAACAAGATCCATTGAAACAGGGTCAACGGCTTGGAGGGCGCGGGCGGCCGCTCGGGCGCGGGCGCACCGGCCTGCCCGCCGATAGCTCCTGTCAGCGAGTCGATAGCCGCCGTTACCGCGTCATCGGGATGGCCGGCCTGTATCCCCGGCGCCAGCACCTCATTGATCACGCGGGAGGCGATCGCATCGGGCACTACGGCCTCGAGCCCGTAGCCTACCTCGATCCTCATCTTGCGATCCTGGGGCATGATGAACAGGGCTAGCCCGTCATCCAGCCCCTTCCGGCCCACCTTCCATTTTGCAAAGGCCTGGACGGCCCATTCCTCGATCGGCACACCGCCCGTCGTGGGGCTGATGTACACAATTAACTGATGGCCGGTGGCCTGCTCGTAGGCGGCGAGCCGCGCGTCCAGCGCGCGCACCGTATCCGGCGACAGTAGGTTTGCGGTGTCCGTTACCCACCGGGTCGGCGATGGAGGGATGGGCGTCTCAGCCGCGCATGAGAGCGCGGCCGAAGCGAGGACGATAAGGACGATCGATTTGCGGCGCAGGAGCAACTTAAAACTTCACCTCGGGCGCCGTTTCGCTCCCGGATTGTGCCTGGAAGTAAGGCTTGGTTGCGAACTTATCGCCGAAGAAACCGGCGATTATCACCGTTGGAAAACTGCTCCGGCGGGTATTGAAGGCTTGGGCTGCCTCATTGAATCTCTGCCGCTCAACCGTGATGCGATTCTCGGTGCCTTCGAGTTGCGCTTGAAGGTCGCGGAAATTGGCGGTCGCTTTTAGCTGCGGATAGTTCTCGGTGACCATCAGCAAGTGAGACAGCGCCGAAGATAGCCCTTGCTGCGCCTGCTGGTACCGTTGGAAGGCTGCCGGATCTTTGGTGATGTCTGCCATTGCGGCGGGTGTGACCTGTCCGACCTTGGCGCGCGCCTCCGTAACCGCCGTCATGGTGCTCTGCTCAAAGTTTGCGGCGCCTTTGACGGTCGCCACCAGGTTGGGCACCAGATCGGCGCGCCGTTGATAGGCGTTTTGGACCTGGGCCCACTGCGCTTGCGTTGCCTGATCGAGTTGCACAAGCGAGTTGTAGGCTCCGCCGACGGAAACTCCCACGATCAGCAGGAAGACAAGCACCACGCCGACACAGCCGATGGCTATCTTTTTCCCCATGTTCGCTCCATTCTTCGCTTCAATGACAAGTGTAGCCGATTCCGAGGTCGGGGCCGCCTGCTCCATGATCCGCTCTATGAGGAAATCGAAGTGCTCGCGCCGCACCTGCCGGGTCCGCAGCACACGCCGCACTGCCGCGCGCACTTCCGCCCGCACCGCATCCCGGTGCGGTTCGGTCCAATCCACCTTCAGGTTCCGTTTCACCGCCTGCACCACATCATGAATCAGGCTCGTGAGAAACTGCTGGTCGTAAATCTGTGCCAGGTTGTCCGCCACCGCATCATAGAAGGCCAGTTCTTCCGGCGCCAGATTCAACTCGCTTGCCCGCTCCTGCTCCCGCAACTCCTCTTCGCGGATCTTCAGCATCACCTGGATCACCGCCGCCGCGTCAATCAGCCGGTTATGATACCTCTGCAAGGTCGCTTCCAGGATTTCGCGAAACGAGCGGTACTTGGCAAGGTTATTCTTCTCCCGCTGCCTCAGTTCGTCCTGCAGCAATTGCTCCAGCAGCTTCAACCGCAGGTTTTCGTACGGGCGGTCCTTAAACGTTTGTAGGAAGTGGTCGTCCAGAATCGAGATGTCGGCCTTCTCCAGCCCCGCCACCTTAAAGATGTCCACCACGCCGGTGGCTTCCACGCTATCGTCCACCAGGTCGCGAACCGCCTCCTCCAACTGGCGCACCTTCCGATTCCCCGGCGATGCTTTGCCGATCTGCTTGCGCACCCGCTGGTAGAAGATGATTTCATCCGCGAACTCCCGGCATTCTTCCAGGTGCTTCACCAGCAGAAACACCGAGGAGAGCCGCATCTCGGCCTGGAGAAGTGGGGGCTGGTCACCAGCAACCCCGTCACACACAGCGAGCCGCCGGTCCCCAAGAAGCATAGGGGTATAGCGCTTACCCCGGCGCAGCAGGCTCTGGCTTTCGCGTCGGCAACCGGGCCGTGGTGCTTGGCGACGTTCCTGGAAGTCGCCGCCGCCACCGGCGCGCGCCGAGGTGAGGTCCTGGCGCTGCGTTGGTCGGATATTCAGGATGGCCGCGCCATCATCACGCGATCGCTCACCCAGACGAGGCAGGTGTTGGAATTCAAGGGTACGAAAACGGAGAGGCCACGAGACGTGAAGGTGCCGGCGTCCGCACTCGCCGCTCTGGACGCGCACCGCAAGCGCCAGGATGAATTCCGCGAGCAGTTCGGGCCTGATCACCGGGCGGACCTGGACTTGATCTTCGCCAACCCGGACGGAACGCCGCTCCGGCCGAATTCGGTGTCGTCGGTGGTTTCGCTGCTGTTCCGCAGGCTAAGTCTTCCCAAGGGCGCGAGCCTGCACTCCCTGCGCCACACCCACGGGTCGCACCTGCTGGCCGATGGCGTGTCGCTGCCGGTGGTGTCGGAGCGCCTGGGGCACTCCTCGCTCCGGACGACGGCGGAGGTTTACGCTCACGCTATCCGAGGCCAAGACGATGAGGCGGCCCTGCGGTGGGATGAGTTTCAGCGTCGGGGAACCGGGAATCGCGTTGAAGGGAAACTCCAGTGATGATCCGTTCCACCTCGGGCGTCTTGGTTGACGTGATTGGGATCACGGAGGGGATGCCGCGTCACACTTCCTCGAACGCCGTTTAGGGCCAATTACGAGGTCACCGGGGCGGCGGGATCGATCTGGGCTTTGTACGAGTGGGCGACCATACGCCCAGAGCTGGCACTGGGCACTTCGGCGGGTAGGGCGTTATACGGCCAAGTGGACGCGGGATTCCCTTGTCTTCCAGGAACGCCTTTAATGCCGCGATGCGTGTCGGGAACCAAAATCCGCTGACCTGTACTGCCTTCAGGATCGGGTAACCGGAGACGTGATGGTAGCGGCATGTGCGCGCGTGAGAAGGCCGCCCAACTGCACGACAGAATGCCACCGTTTCCGCCCTACTCCAGGCTGGCTGCCCGGAACAAGATTTCCGCCGCGTCCTACTTCAATCGCACCGCAACGTCTCCACCGGGTCCACGCGCACGGCCCGGCGCGCCGGAATCCAGGCCGCGGCCGCCGCGGCGGCGATCACAATCGCGGCGCCAGCCGCGTAGCCGCCTACATCGAAAACGTTCACGTTCCGCATCGATACGCCGCCCATCGCGCGCCACAGCCAATCCGCATGCGAGAGCATCCGGGCCACAGCCAGGGCCGCCAACGCGCCCGCGGCCGCGCCGGCCACGCCCAGTCGAAAATTCTGCCCCACCACCATGCCGGTCACGCGCAGGCTGTCGGCGCCGAGGGCGATCCGGATTCCGAGTTCCTTCCTTCGCTGCGCCACCGCGTAAGAGGAAACGCCGAACACGCCGGAGACCGTGAGCAGCAGCGCCAGCACGCCCAAGATGCCCGCAATCGCCGCCAGCGCGCGGTAGGGGTAAAGAAACGCGTCCACAGCGTGCTGCACCGGCCAAACCAACTCTGATGCGGCGTTCGGGTACAATTCCGCCATCACCCGTTCCAGCGGGCGCCGCGCCGCATCCGGATCGCCCTTCGTCCGCACAATCGCGATCGTCGCATAATCGCTCGTCGGGCCCAGGGGAAAATAGACAAGGTCGCGGCTCAGCGCTGCGCCGTTTTCTGGCCAGAGAGTGCTGACGGAATCGCGCGCAATCCCAATCACCACCCCCGCTCTCAGGCCGCTCAGGTTCCCCAGCCTGACCGTTTGCCCCAGCGCCTCCTGGTGCGGCCATAGTCGCCGCGCCGCCGATTCAGTCACGATCGCCACCGGCGCGTTCGCATCGCCTTCCGCCCGCGTGAAATTCCGGCCGCGAATGGGAATCCGCAAAATGTCGAAGTACTCCGGCGAAACCCAGTTGACCGTCGTGCTGAACTCGCCGGCCGGACCGGCGAATATGCTCGGCTGCACGGCCAGCGGAGACTGGGAGCAGTAGCCGATCGATTCGGTCATCGGCAGCGCGCGAATCCGCTCGGTCACATTCGCCGTCTTACTTCCCAAGACGCCGAACACGCCGCGCGTGTCCGTCCCCAGATCCAGATTGGCGATGCGGCGTTCGGCGCGCATCGCCACGCCCGATGCAATCAGCAGCAGCGCGCACACGGCCACCTGCGCCAGCACCAGGGCGCTACGCAGCCGCGCCGAGCGGCGGTCGGCCGCGAATTCGCCGCGGTTGGTCTCGATCAGCCGCCGGCGCGCCGCTTGAAGGGCCGGCAACAACCCGAAGGCCACCGTGGCGACCACGGCCGCAGCCATCAGGAATGCCATCACCCGCCAATCCATGGCGCCGTTCCATTCGCGCGCGCCCAGCCGCGGCGAAGCGCTCAAAACGTTGACCTGCAGCCAGCGCGCCGCCTGCACAGCGCCCCAAGCCACGCCGGACGCGGCCAGCGCGGCCGGCGCGGCCAGCAGCAGGCTCTCCGTAAGAAGTTGCCGCACCATGCGCGCGCGCCCGGCGCCGAGCGATATGCGAATTCCAATCTCCCGTTGCCGCGCCAACCCTCGCGCTAGCATCATGTTGGAGACGTTCGCGCAGGCGATCAGCAGCACCAGCGCGAACGCCGCGAATTCCGGCAGGAAGATCCCGATGGTGTCGCGATCGAGCGGCATAGTCGTGGCCGCCTCGCGCAGTTGCACGCGCTCGGGGACTTGGTAACCCGGCCCACGAACGTAGGTCTGCCGGCCATAAGCCAGCAATGCTGCCTTCGCGCTGTCCTGCGTCAACCCTGGTTTCAGCCGGCCGATCATCGAGTAATAGACGCGCCGCTTATCTTCGCTCTTGTCGCCGGAGGCGGTCTTCTGGGGAATCGGCGTGCCGCCGGTCATGGTGGGGATGAGCGGCAGCGAGACCCAGAAATCGTCCCGGCTCTCATCCACGCCGTTGAAACCGGGGCACGCCACGCCCACGATCTCCACCGGCTGCCCGCGCAGCCGCACCATGGTTCCCACTGCCGCCGGGTCCGCGCCCAATCGGCTGCGCCACGCCGCGTAGCTGGCTACGGCAACGCCGTTGGCGGACGGACCCTCGTCGCTTTCCATCAGCGGCCGGCCCATGCACACGCGCCCGCCCAGCATGGAGAAGTAATTGCTTGTCACAGCCTGAACGCGCGCGCCCTTTCCCGCCATGGGGACCATGCCAGGCAGATAAGCCACAACCTCCGAAAATGCCGGGTTCTCTCGCCGGAAATCCTGGAACTCGCGCTGGGTGTACGAGCGTGGTCGCCCCGGCCCCCAGCCCTCGAAGCGATAGAGCGAATACGGATCCCGCACCGCGAACGGCCGCAGCACCAGCGCGTTGAACACGCTGAAACTGGCGCCGAGCGCGCCGAGGCCCAGCGCAAGTGTGCCGATCACGGTCAGCGTGAAGCCGGGCGACTTGCGGTAGCCGCGCAGGCCGAAACGGATGTCCTGCATGAGCGAACTCAACCAGGCGAAACGCCACACGGCGCGGCTGTCTTCGAGCGCGAGCGCCACGTTGCCGAATGCGCGGTGCGCGGCGTTACGGGCGTCATCCGGAGAGAGCCCACCCTCGCGCTGTTCCTCGGCCTCGAGATCCAGGTGGTCGCGAAGTTCACGCTCGATGTCATCGTCCCGCTTGCGGCGCTTCATCATTCCTCCTCCGGCGCCGGCCACATGACGCGGGCGATTGCCTGTACCAAACGCTTCCAGTTGGACTCTTCAGCCATAAGCCGCTTCCTGCCCGCTGCCGTGAGCCGGTAGTACTTGAACTCCCGGTTTCGGTCCTTGGCGGTCTCCCATTTCGCGTAGATCCATTTCTTGCGCTCAAGCCGCTGGAGCGCCGGATAGAGCGAGCCGTGCTCCACTTGCAGCACGTCATTGGTGGTTTGCCGGATGTGTTTACCGATCTGGTGGCCGTGTGCGGGGCCTAACAGCAGGGTGCGCAGAATGAGCATATCGAGCGTCCCCTGGAGCAACTCGGTACGGTCTGGAGTGCGATCTTGCATATCGATGGTAGATATTCTACTATTAAAATGGATTGGTTGGTAGAAATTCTACTATCGAACAGTCCTATGCGATGCCACAATAGCGGAAGGCGGGCCTTTGTGGTCTTGACGTCGTCCGGGCCAAAGACGGAGTTCCTTTCCTTTGACTCCTTCCTCCGCCCGGCTGCCCCCCTTGGGTTCCACTTGGCCGTATAGTTCCCATCCCGGACATCTGGTGGTCGGGGCCGCCAGTTCTGGACGTATGACGCGCCACTCGGAGAGAGCGACTTCCGCGGCTAATTAGGGCCCGAACGAAGGCGCGGCATCATGATTGGTCAGAAGTCCCCATCTGGGAAACTGAGCCGCCTCTGTCAACGCTGCCAAGGATGAGGCGCGCCAAGGCGGAGTCTTTTCTTCTGGAACCTTGCGCGTGCTGCCCCGTGCTGCCCTGAAGCCCGTAACTCTATGAAAACATGGTAGCGCTAACGGGAATCGAACGCGCTAATGGCCAGTTCTGCTCAGTGCAGTTGGGTCTAAGTCTTTGCAAACACGTGCACCTGGAAGGCGCAGACCGCGCCGGATGCGCCACGGATCTCTGACGTGCGCACTTTGTGCGCACATTCTACCGCGCCAGTTTCTGCCGCCAGGGCACAGAATTGACCGAGGGTCGCGCCAAGGTAGCGGCACGTTGACGCCGACGGCGCCCAGTGGTGGAACGGCACTGGGCCGCCGCAGCCGGCGCGCCACATGCGCACGTCTCGATGCCCAGACATCAGTGTTGGTTGCCTGCACGGAGGAGGAATAATCGCCATCTATGGCACACCCCATCGGCTCTTGAGACTTGCGACACTTGGGCGGTGGCGGCCACTGGGCGCCTGTGGGTGGTCGGAACCACATCCGTTCCGCCTCTGCCGCTGCCTTTGCATTGCGGCCGCTGAAAATAGGCCACCCAGTCGTTGATCTCCTTCGGAGACTGCCGTACCGAGTTCACGGAGTACCTTCAGTCTGCTTCTCGGGCGCGTTCCTTTTCTGGTACTCCTCCCACTTTCGCGCCGCTTCATCGTCCTGGCCGTGAATCATGTGCGCGTAGGTCTCTTGGGTCGTACGGATCGACGAGTGGCCCAGGCGCGCTGACACAGCCGGCAGCGGAACGCCGCTGGCCAGGAGGTGCGACGTGTGCGTATGGCGCAGCGAATGCAGACTGGCGCCCTTCGGTAGCTTCAGTCCGCGAAACAGCAGAGCCACGGTCGCGGAAATTGAATCGGGCTTCAGGGGCGTCCCGTCCGGATTGGCAAAAACCAGGTCAAGGCCGGCCTGGTAGTCGGGACCGAACTGTCGGCGGAAGGCGTCCTGGCGCCGGCGGTGCGCCTCGAGCAACTCGAGCGTGCCAGGCGGTATGGCCACGTCGCGCGGCTCCTCAGTCTTGGTGCCCTTAAACTCCAGCACGTCCCGCGTCTGTGTGAGCGATCGCGCGATGATCGCGCGGCCATCCACGACGTCTGACCAACGCAATGCCAGAACCTCGCCGCGCCGGCAGCCGGTGGCGGCCGCCACCTCCAGGAACATCCGCATGCACCAGGGCCTGGACGCCGACTCGAACACCAGGGCCTGCTGTGCTGGCGTGAGCGCTATACCACGGTGCCTCTTCACGCGTGGGGGCTCGCTGTTCGTTACGGGGTTGATGGTGACCAGCCCCCACTTGATCGCGCGGGCGAACGCGGAGGAGACGACGCCGGCGATGTTCCGGACTGTCTTCGCGCTCATCGGGCGCGGTGTCTTGTCCTTGCGCGTGTGGCCTCCGGATTTCACCAGCCGGGCCCACTCGCGATTGAAGTGCAGCGGGGTGAGCTCAGCCAGTGGCATCGCGAGGAGTTCCGGCGCCAGGTAGGCTGCCTGCTCGCGGTAGCGCTCGACCGTCTTGGGCGCCAGCTTCTCCTCGACGTACTGGCGAAGGAACTCTCGCAGGAGCTTTCCAAGCGTGGTGGGGACCACCACGGTCACTCTGACGCCGGACTTCGCCATCTCGAACTTCTTCTGCTCCTCGATGCGGCGGGCGGCCTCGGCGTCTTGGGCATCGGCCTTTGTGGCGAAGCCGGACGCGCGGACCTCGGTCCGGCCTTCGCGCGTCGTGCCTGGCGCGTCGAATCGATAGCACCAAACGATCTTCCCGGACGGGTTTCTGCGCTTGTGGACTGGCACCGTTCAGCACCCTAACTCTGTGTGTGTCTCAAGTCCAGGGACAGGAGGGGCCGATCCCGTCCCGCAGGTGCGCTCCCATTGCTCATACGCGTGCCGCGTGACGATCCACCGCCGGCCGAGTCGGATGCCGGGCAGAAGACCCTGCTCCAACATGGCGTACACGGCCAGGCGGCCGAGGGCTAGGCGGCGAGCGATTTCCGGGATTGACATGCGGGCGTTCATGTCGACGACGCTTTCTTCTTCGCGGACGCCTCGCGGCGCACGATCTCCAGCACGGCCGAGAGCAGCCGGTCAATTTCTGATGCCGACACGTTCCTCCGCCCCATTCAGGATCGAACGCTGCGGGTCTCAGGAGACCTTGCGAGGATACCGCCGTACCACCGGCGGCCAGTCCGGCTCCTGTGCTGACCAGCCGCCGCATGCCTTTGAAAACGCGTCGAATAAAGGTCCATAGAATTTGCTGATTTCGCTTGCTCGTTCCGCCAAGGTGAGGGATGAATCGTCATGCAGGAGATGGGCTGGCTCCATGAAAACGCGCGAGATCGAAATCGGAGACGCCTGTATCGGCAAAGTCAACGGCGAGCTGGCCGCGGTGCGGATCACGCGCGAGTCGCCCCACGGCAGCTACCAAGCCAAAAAGCTGGCAACCGGACGCGAGGTTCGCATCCGGTCGGCGGCCCGCCTGCGCCGCCCCACAAACGAGCAATAGAGAGGACACGATGAGACTATTTGCGATCGGCAACGACGACACCATCACCGCCTTTTCCGCCGCCGGGCAGATCCCGGAAGGTCAGGAACAATTCGCCAGCGAGAAGGAGCTGGTCAAACTCTCCGCCAACTGGCCCGCCGACCGGCTGGCCCAAGTCTGGAACTCCTTTGCCGGAGTCGCCGGATTCGGCGCGGACCTGAAGCCGGTCAAGAAGTTCACGGACCGCAAGACGGCGGCGGCCCGCATCTGGAAGGCCATCCAGACGCTGGACGGCGCGCCGCTTGAGGTGACCTCGACCGCGCAAGAAACGGCCGGCGCCGCCCCAAGGCGGCCAAGGGCGCGACGAAAAAGGCCAAGGCGACCAAGGCTGCCAGGACCAAGGACGGCGCGTCCGAGGCGCGCGAGGGCAGCAAGAAGGCCATCGTGCTGGACTTGCTGCGCCGCAAGGATGGCGCGACGCTGGCCGAGATCGCCAAAGCCACCGGCTGGCAGAACCATTATGCCGACGTCCGGATTATGCCGACCTGTGTTGGCAACCCGGCCTGTGGGGCGGGGATCGCTGCGATGGAGTCGGCATAATCAGAGAGCCTCCAGGAAGGCGAGCAGTTTGTCGGTCGGTCGGAAACGGCCGGGTTTTGTCTCTATCGGAGCTGTCTTGTCCAGAGCGCGTTCCTTGATCTCCAGATCCGCGTGTAGGTAGATTTGGGTCGTCTCGATCTGTTCGTGGCCGAGCCAGAGTGCGATCACCGAGGTGTCGATGCCGGCGCGCAGCAATCGCATGGCGGCTGAATGCCGCAATACGTGCATGGTCACCGATTTTTGTGCCAGCGACGGACAAGCGTCGGTGGCTTTCCCGACGTATTTGGCAAGCCTGTGCTCCAGAGCATCCCGGCTGAGTCTTCTTCCAGTCTGTGTGGTGAACAGCGGGGCTTCTGGCTGACCGGCCCGCTCGGCCAGCCAGGAACGCAAGACGGCGACTGTGCCCGAGGTGAGCGGCGTGATCCGTTGCTTTCGTCCCTTCCCGTTGCAACTCACATGCGCACCGGTTCCGAGATGGACATCGGCGCAGCAAAGGCCGGTCAGTTCAGACGCCCGAAGGCCGGTCTGGACAGCGAGGCTGAACAGTGCGGTGTCGCGCCGCCCGGCCCACTTCGACCGATCGGGCGCGGCGAGCAAGGCGTTGATTTCCGCCTCGGTCAGGAAGGTCACGAGCCGTCGCTCGAAGCGTTTTGGTGGAATGGCAAGAACGCGCTCGATGGCAGAAGCATGCTCTGGATGCCGAAGCGCCGCGTATCGAAACAGGGAACGGATGGCAGCAAGCCGCGCATTGCGGGTGCGCACGCTGTTCTTTCTCTGCTGTTCCAAGTCGTTGAGGAAGGCGCCGACCAGCGAAGCATCAAGATCGTCGATATCCAGCTTGCTTGGCGCATTGCCTTTCCTGTCTGATGCGAAGACCAGCAATAGCCGCAGGGTATCCCGATATGCACAGAGCGTGTTCGGGCTGACCTGACGCTGACGGACGAGGCGATCAGTGAAGAACGCCTGCAAAGTCGTGGCAAGTGCGGTCATGCATCACCTCCAAGGTGGCGCTCAAGCCGATCGCCGGCCAACCCCAGCAATTCCGGTGCGGCCGAAAGATACCAGTAGGTATTGGCAGGGTCGACATGACCGAGATAGGTTGACAAGATCGCCATGCGGGTCCCGGGTTCGCCTGCCTTGTAGCCATCAATGATGGTATTGACGGCGAAGCCATGCCGGAGATCATGGATCCTCGGCCTGCATGCGGCCGAACGTGGTGAGATACTGCAATGGCGCAGCAGTTTCTGGAATGTCGGCATCACGTTGTTGTAGCGCAGTCGCCTGCCTGCAGAAGACGACAGCAATGCCGACGTGCCCGCCTGATGAGGACGATCATCGCGGCGCAAGTAGTCCTGCAGGGCCGTGACCACGGTTGGGTGCAACGGCAATTCGCGCAGCTTGCCGAATTTGCCGTTGCGGATCGTGAGCAGGCCATTGATCGCGTCGAAGTCATCGCTGTCGAGGCCGATCGCCTCTCCGACACGCATTCCGGTTGCCGCCAGCACGCCAATCAGTGTCCGATACGTTGCCTGCAAGTGGGACCCGCGCACGATCGCTGTCGCCGACATCAGGTTCGAGATTTCGTGTGGCGAGTAGAGGTACGGTGTTGCTCTGCGCGTTCGACCTGGCAGGATACCCATTGGCGGCACCTGGGTGGCAGGGTCGAGCCCATGGAGGTGTCGGGCGAAGATACGAACTTCGGCAAGTCGCCTGGAAGTCCAGCTTGCGTCGGCGCCTGCGGGGAGAGTTGCCCAGGCCAGCGCCGTTTCGGTTGTCAGACATTTTTCGCCGCGATCTTCGACGAAGGAAACGAACTGACCGAGAAGTCTCTCTGTTTTGTCAAGCTTGTAACCAAGGGCGCGACGCATGGCCAGATACTCTGTGAGAGCTTGGCGAAGGGCGCTCATTGGACGTCTCCCGGCCATGGGCGCGCAATCATGCGCAAGCCGTTACGGTCGACCTTCGCATAGATCGCTGTTGTCCCGGTACGAACGTGACGCAAGAGTTGACCGATTTCCGGTAGTGACGCACCGGTACGTAAAAGTTGCGTAGCTGCGGTATGGCGCAGGCGATGCGCGTGGACGCGCCCGAGATCGGCCCTCCGTGCAGCATCCGCCACGATCGTGCTCACGCGAGTCGGAGTGAGATGGTGATAGGGAGCGACGCACCTTACGAATACGGCCCGGCCCTGTGCGTTCATGGGGCGGGCCTGTTCCAGGTATTCGACCAGCCTGAGGCCGACGTCCTGCGGCAAGGGAATGCGTTCTACACAGTTTCCCTTGCCGCGCACTACGATCGTGCCCGCTCGCCAGTCGATATCGTCCAACATGAGCTTTGCGACCTCGCCGCGTCGTAGTCCCAGCCGGACCAGCAGGGTCAGAACGGCAAGGTCCCGACAGCCGACGGGGGTATTTGCATGGCATGACGCAAGTAGGCGCTGAACCTGATCGGGCTCAAGTCCCTTGGGCAAACCCACCAATCGGCGACGGGCAACCGATGGCACGGCGCAGACGAGCGATCTTTCCGTGATGCCTTCAAGATGAAGAAAGCCAAGGAACGACCGAAGCGCCGTGACTGTCAACTTCGCCATGCCGCTGGTTTGGCGAGGACACCGCGCCACCACAAACGAGATGATATCGGCCGGGCTCAGGTTGCCAAGCTCCAGGGCAAGGCCATCTGCAGAATTCCTGCTATCCAGAAATGGGCGCAGGCGATCGACATACCCCTCGACCGTAGTGGCTATCAAGGAACGCTCCATGGTCAAAAAGCGCCGGTACCGGTCCAGAATTATGCTTGCAGGGCCTTCGCGCACAGGCGCCTCAAGGGGAGGAGCCAGCTTCAGCCGATGGAGATAATCAAGGATCGGACGCAGGGTCATGTGCGTCTTGTGTCTAGCGAAGCCTGCGGATCTGCGGTCGCGTAAGAAACGATCCGCCAGTCGGAATGACAGATCGCCCGCGGTTAATTCCTGAGCCTGCAGCCAATCGCTCAGATCGGCAAACAGTCTCTTCTTTCTGTGAACGGTACTTGGTGGGTATCCTTGCTGCAGCAGTTCGCCTTCAAAGTCCTGCAAAAGGGCGTCGCGTGAGCATACGGCCGGTGCTTCGATGGGTTTGACCAACATGAAAACTCCTCTTCTAGATTTGAAAGAGGAGACCGTAGCATGTGGTCAAACGTCACTGATTATGCCGACTCCATCGCAGCGATCCCCGCCCCACAGACCGGGTTGCCAACACAGGTCGGCATAATCCGGACGTCGGCATAATGGTTCTGCCAGTCGGTGGCCTTGGCGATCTCGGCCATCGTCGCGCCCTTGGGGCGGCGCAGGAGGTCCAGGATGATGTTCTTTTTCGAGAACTCGCGCGGCACTTTGGCCTCCTTCACTTTGGCGGCCTTCTTGCTGGCGACCTTCTCCTTGGCCTGCTTCTTCGGCGCGGCCTTGGCTTGCTTGGCGGCTTTCTTCGCGCCCTTGCTGGCCTTGGGCGCGCCCTTCTTCTGGCTGGCAGCCTTCTTCGAGGCGGCCTTCTCCGGCGCGACCTGCGCGCCCTGTTCCGCAACGGCGGCGGTTTCGGTGGTGTTGGTAGCTTCTGCGTTCTTCATGGTGGTGTTTATCCTTTTGGCGGTTGATCCGCGCATGACGATTCATCACTCCGGTGGCCCCGGAAGGCAAGGGCTTATTTCGGGAATAAACACATGCCAGTAATGAGCCAGCGGGCGTACTCCCGACAGCGCGGAGTCTCGGCGAGCACCGTCCAGAAGGCAATCGCGTCTGGTCGCATCCACACCTTGCCCAACGGCCAGATCGATTCCGAGATTGCCGACGCCGAGTGGGCGCGCAACACCCAAACCCAAGCGCCACCAGTGGACCGGCGCGGCCAGCAACCAGAAGACGACGCGGAGGTCTTTGGCGCGTCGCAGTATACGAAGGCGCGGGCGGTGCGCGAACACTACCAGGCGCGCCTCGCCAAGATCGATTACGAGGAACGGATCGCGAAGCTCGTCTCGGGCGAAGAGGTCCAGGTCGCCGCCTTCAATAAGTTCCGGCAGTTCCGCGACGCGATGATCAACCTCCCCGACCGCCTGGCGGCGATGCTTGCCGCCGAGACCGTAGAGACCACCGTGCATGCGCTCCTCACGAATGAGATCCGGAAGGCCCTGAATGATTTTGCCGACGAATCTAACGGCTGAAGAGATCTACGGTGCAGCCGCGGCGGCTGGCGCGCGGCCGGACCCGCTGCTCACGATTTCGCAGTGGGCCGACCGCTATCGCTGGCTCTCGCAACGCGCGTCCGCAGAGCACGGGCGCTGGCGCACGGAGCGAACGCCCTATCTGCGCGAGATCATGGATTGCCTTTCGCCCATGTCGCCCATCGAGCGTACGGTGTTCATGAAGGGCGCGCAGATCGGCGGCACGGAGTGCGGCAACAACTGGATGGGCTACATCATCCACCAGGCGCCGGGGCCGATGATGGCGGTGCAGCCCACCGTCGAGATGGCCAAGCGCAACTCGAAGCAGCGCATCGATCCGCTGATCGAAGAGTCGGAAGTCCTGCGGAAACTCGTCCGCGATCCGAGGTCGCGCGATTCCGGCAACACGGTTCTGTCGAAGGATTTTCCGGGCGGCGTGCTGGTGATGACCGGCGCGAACAGCGCGGTCGGCCTGCGGTCGATGGCCGCGCGGTACCTGTTCCTCGACGAAGTGGACGCCTATCCCGGCGATGTGGAGGGCGAGGGCGACCCGATCACGCTGG
The DNA here is from genome assembly GCA_963767595.1 of Terriglobia bacterium. GTDB lineage: Bacteria > Acidobacteriota > Terriglobia > Bryobacterales > Bryobacteraceae > BOG-224. Next base: position 5,063 of record CAVYEK010000010.1, on the reverse strand, counting down.
CGATGGCGCGCACGCGGACGTTCGCGCGCCGCAAAGTGTTTCTGGTATCGACACCGAAGATCACCGGCATGAGCCGGATCGAGTCGGCGTATGAGGAGAGCGACCAGCGGAAGTACTGGGTGCCGTGTCCGACGTGCCGCGAGTTCCAGATCCTGAAGTTCGCGCAACTGCGGTGGCCAAAGGGCGATCCGCAGAGTGCGGTTTACGTCTGCGAGCACTGCGGCCAGGAGATTCGCAACCACCAGAAGCAGTCGATGCTGGCGCGCGGCGAGTGGCGCGCCGGCGCGAAAGGCGATGGTAGGACGGCGGGCTTCCATATCTCCAGCCTGTACAGTCCGGTCGGTTGGTTCTCGTGGGGCGACGCCGCCAAGCAGTTCGAGCAGGCGCAGAAGAACCCGGCGTTGCTTCAGGTCTTCGTCAACACCGTGCTGGGCGAGACGTGGACGCTGCTCGGCGAAGCGCCGGAGTGGCAGAAGCTCTACGACCGGCGTGAGGACGTACAAGGTCGGCACTGGTCCCACGCGGCGGGCTGTTCCTCACGGCGGGCGCGGATGTCCAGAAGGACCGCATCGAGGTCGAGATTGCCGCGTGGGGCCGTGGAAAGGAATCGTGGTCGGTCGATTATCGGGTGTTCGAAGGCGACACCTCGCGCGCCGGCAGGTGTGGGAGAAACTTACCGGCCTGCTGAACGAATCCTTCACAACTGAATCCGGTCTGGAGTTGCCCATCCTGCAACTCGCCGTGGATTCGGGCTTCGCCACTATCGAGGTGTACCAGTGGGCGCGGCGGCAGGGCGGGCGCGTGCTGGTGATCAAAGGCGATTCGCGGACGCCAGCGCTCATTGGATCGGCGTCTCCGGTGGAAGTCGGGCCGATGGGCGCGAAGCTGAAGCGCGGCGTCCGGGTGTGGCCGGTCAATTCCGGCATGGCCAAGGAAGAATTGTACCGGTGGCTGCGGCAGGATCGGCCCACCGATGAGGACGTGGCGAAGGGGATTCCTTTCCCGCCGGGGTATTGCCACTTCCCGCGCTACAGCGAGGAGTACTTCAAGCAGATCACCGCCGAACAGTTGGTGACGAAGATCGTCAAAGGCTATCGCCGGCACGAGTGGCAGAAGATGCGCGAGCGCAATGAGGCGCTCGATTGCCGGGTGTATGCGCGCGCGGCGGCTGGACGGGTCGGCATCGACCGTTTCCAGGAGAAGCACTGGGCCGACCTCGAACGCCGGGTGGGCGCGCCTCCAGTGCAGGAAGTGAAACAACCGCACGCAACAGCAGCGCACGGATGGCAGGCAGACCGCGCGTAACCGCGTGCGTTTCAGGATGGATCTCTAATGGCATTCACTCAGACCGACCTCGATGCTCTCGACGCCGCGCGGAAGCAGGGCGCGAGGCGAGTCCGCTTTCAGGATCGCGAGTTCGAATTCGATTCCGTGGATGACTATTTGAAACTCCGGAATCTGATCCTGAACGACGTCGCCCAGCAGTGCGGGCCGCAGCAAGTGCGCCAGGTGCGCATCTACACGACCAACGGGTGGGGCCACTAAATCGCCGTGCCAATTGAAACGTTGATGACGCTCGCGCGCCAAGCCGGGCACGAGCCGATGCCGATCCCGCGCGTCCCACGTACCCGCGCCATGGGGACGTTTCCGTTCGATGCCGCCGGTCGCGGGCGTCGGGGAATGGGATGGAATCCGCCGTCCCTCGGCCTCAACACGCTCCTGTTTTCGCATGGCCTGGAGTTGCAGGCGCGCAACCGGGACGCGGTTCGAAACAGCGCGTGGGCGGCGGCGGCCGTCGATTCCTACGTCGCCAACGCCATTGGTCGCGGCATTCGCCTGGTGCCGCACCATCCGGACGATAAGATCCGCGACCTGATCACCAGGAAGTGGAATCGATGGATACGCGAGTGCGACGTCGAGTACGACCCGCGGAATCCTGCGTCGGGCCAGACGGATTTCTATGGGCAGCAGATGGTGATTGCGCGCGAAGTCATGGAGGCGGGTGAGTGCTTCGTCCGGTTCCGGCCGCGTTCTGTGAAGGAAGGGCTTACGGTTCCGCTGCAACTCCAGTTGATCGAGGCAGAGCAGTTACCGTTGTGGCGGACGGCTGTCGAGCGGATGCCGCCGAACAACTCAGTCCGGTGCGGCATCGAGTTTCAGACCGATGGGCGGCGCGCAGCGTACCACTTCTGGAAGGCACATCCGGGTGAGACGATGTTTTTCCCGATGGACGCTCTCTCGGTAGAGCGGGTGCCCGCCACCGACGTGCTGCACGTCTACAAGCCGATTCGCGCGGGCCAGTTCCGGGGGCAGCCGTGGCTGACATCGGTGATCGCGAAGCTCTACGAACTGGAGCAGTACACGGACGCCGAGATCGTCCGCAAGAAACTCGCGGCGATGATCACCGGGTTCATCACGCAGGCCAGCCCGGACAATCCGATCATCCCTCCGGACCAATACCAGAACGGGCCGACCCAGACAGATCCGGGGACGCAGATCAGCAAGCTCGAACCCGGCACGTTCCAGGTTCTGAACTTCGGCGAAGAGGTGCAGTTTGCCGAAGCCAAGGACAGCGGCGATTTCAAATCGTTCATCCGGACGTGCCTGCAAGCTTTTTCGAGTGGCGCCGGGCTTGCCGAGTATCAGATCAGCGGCGACCTGTCGGGGATCAACTACTCTTCGATCCGCGCCGGCCTGCTGGAGTTCCGCCGCAAGTGCGAGCAGTATCAGCATTCGGTTTTCATCTTCCAGGTCTGCCACCCGGTTTATAAGCGCTGGCTGCGCGAGGCGATGCTGGCGCTGGTGTTCGGCATTGATCTGCTGAACGCGTACAGCAAAGATCCCGAGCCATTCGAGGAAGTGCAGTGGGTAACGCCCGGCTGGCCGTGGGTTGACCCCGAGAAGGACATCAAGGCTTCCAACGACGCCATCCGCAGCGGCCTATCCACGCGTTCCACCGAGGTGGCGGCGCAAGGGCGCGACGCCGGTGCCGTGGATGCGGAGCAGGCAGCGGACAACAAGCGCGCCGACAAGCTTGGGCTGTCCTACGACAGCGATGGCCGGAAGGTCCTGACCGGGCGCAACGCCGGATTGACGGAAGCCGAGATCCAGCAGGACGCGAGCAAGGGAGAGGTGGACGTGAAGCCATGAGGAATCTGACTCGTGTTGCATCGCGGTTTGTGAACACGCCGCTCATGATTCACCCGCCCAAGCTGGACGTGATCGTCCAGGCGCTGGGGCCACGGCTGGGGATCATGCCGGTGGCCGGCGTGAAGCCCGCGGAACCGTTCGCCGCGGCGTACATGGAGCAGGCCGACGACAGCGGCTACCAGGTGATCGACGGCGTGGCGATCATTCCGATCCAGGGCGTGCTGACGAAAGCGGAATCCTGGGTTTCGGCGCTGAGTGGTTGCAGCTCCTACGCGCAGATCGGGGGCTACCTTCAGGACGCGGTGAACGACGCCGGAGTGCGGGCGATCCTCTTGCAGGTTGATTCGCCGGGCGGCGAGACCACGGGATGCCTGGAGCTGTCCGATTACATCTACTCGCTTCGCGGCGCGAAGCCCATCTATGCGGTCGCCGACGACTTCGCGTTCTCGGCGGCCTACGCGCTGACCAGCGCGGCCGACAAGATCTTCGTCACGCGCATGGGAGCGGTCGGGTCCGTTGGCGTCGTCGTGCTCCACACGGAGGATTCGAAGTTCAACGACGAGCAGGGGTTCAAGTACACCTACATCTTCAAAGGCGACAGGAAGGTCGATGGGAACCCGCATGAACCGCTGTCGGAGCGGGCCGAGAAAGACATCCAGTCCGAGATTGACCGGCAGTACGACCAGTTCGTAGCAACGGTCGCGCGGAACCGGAAGGCCGACGCAGAAAAGATCATCGCGACGCAGGCTGGCGTGTACTGGGCGGAGAATGCCGTTCCGCTTCTGGCAGACGAAGTCGGAACGCTGGGCGATGCCATGAACGCGCTTCGTCAACTGCTCGGCGAGCCGGTCCAGAGTTCAACGGCGGCGATTGCCGCAATATCCACAACCAAGGAGGTAACAGCAAGTATGCCCGACGAAACGCTCACAATCGCCGCCGAGGGTAAGAAGCCCGACGGTGACGGCGACGAGAAGACCAACAACGAACCGAAGTACTGCCACGCGTGCGGAACCAAGCTTCACGCGGACGCGACGTTCTGCCACGCCTGCGGCGAGAACGTAAAGGGCGACGCCAAGAAACCGGAAGGCATGGCCCCGCTCACCGGCCTGGCTGCCGTGGCTGGCGAAGCGTTGAAGATGCGTCCCGAAGGCGACATCGAAGCCATCGGCGCACTGTGCAAGATGGCCGGATGTCCCGACAAGGCCGCGGAACTCCTCACCAAGAAGAAGTCCACCGGCCAGTACTTCAGCGTGGCGGAAATCAGCGAGGAACTGACCGCCGCCCGCGTGATCGAAAGCGAGAGGAGCATGATTACTTCCCACGTCAACCCGAACCAGGGCGCGGTTGGCTCGCTTCAGGAAATTGAAGCTCAGGCCACCACCTACGCCCGGCAGAATCGCGGCAAAGAGACTTCCAATCTTTACGCCGAAAGCGGTACCACCAAGCTGACCAAGGAGCGCGCCTACGCCCAGATGCTCGAAGAGCATCCCGAGGTTTACGGCGCGTTCGTGGCGCAGCACAACGCGAAGGGCCTGATCGCCACGCTCGAGCGGGCTGGCGTTCGCCTCGCCCGGTAGGGCGAAAGGAGACCAACAGACATGGCATTCGAACAGACATTACGCACAGTAGGGCTTCCGGCGGCGGCGGACCTCACGAGCGGTGGAACTGTGAATCCGCAGTTCTACTTCGTGACCACCAACGCGTCCGGGCAGATCAACTTCACGGGCGCTGGCGCCGTCGCCGATGGCGTGGTCCAGGATAAGCCCAACGCGCAGGGAGTCGAGGGCGAGGTCGCCATCCTCGGCATCACCAAGCTGGTGACCGGCGCTGCCGTTACCGCCGGCGACCCGCTGATGGCCAACGCCAGCGGCCAGGCCATCACCGCGACCGCCGGCAATTTCGTGCGGGCGCGC
>CAVYEK010000009.1:0-40844 GCA_963767595.1 Terriglobia bacterium | reverse complement strand
ACTTCGATCGCGTCGCCGGGAAGTACGACGTGAGGCAGACCCCCCTGTATATGGAATTCCTCAGGGGCGAGCGCGATTTCCCGTGTACCGCCTGGGGCAATCCCACTTACAACGTCAAGGGCTGGAAAGGCCCCTGCTACCTGATTACCGACGGCCACTACAAGACATTCGAAGACCTCATGACCCAGACCCCCTGGGAGAGCTACGGGCCCGGCAACGACCCTCGCTGCGAACACTGCATGGTCCACTGCGGTTTTGAACCCTCGGCGGCGTATGGCATTAACGTCGGCCTGGCCGGCAACCTCAAGATGCTGGCTTGGACATTGAAGTGAGCCTGTGAAACCCGTCCTCGTCACCGGCGCATCCGGCTTTCTAGGATGGCACGTGGCCCGCGCTCTATTGGAGCGCGGCTACGCGGTCCGCGCCCTGGTGCGCCCCGGCAGCCGGGTGAACGAGCTCGACGTGGAAGTCCGCACCGGCGACCTGCGCGACGCCGATTCGCTCGATCGCGCCTCTTCCGGCTGCGGCCTGGTGTTCCACGTGGCCGCCGATTACCGGCTGTGGTCCCGCAACCCGGACGATCTGTACCGCTCCAACGTGGAGGGAACCCGCAATCTGCTGCAAGCGGCCCGGAACGCCGGGGTGGAACGCGTCGTATATACCAGTACGGTGGGGTGCATTGGCATCCCGCGTGGCGGAATCGGGGACGAAGACACGCCCGTGGCGCTCGAAGATATGGTGGGCCATTACAAGCGTTCGAAGTTCCTGGCGGAAAAAGTGGCGCTGGAATTTGCGCGCGGCGGCCTTCCGGTGGTGATCGTGAACCCCACCGCCCCGGTGGGCGACCACGACGTGAAGCCCACGCCTACGGGCCAGATCGTGCTCAGTTTTCTGAACGGCGGCATGCCCGCCTTCATCGATACCGGGTTGAACGTGGTGGACGCGCGCGATTGCGCCCAGGGGCACCTGCTGGCCTGCGAAAGGGGCCGGCCGGGGGAACGGTACATTCTGGGCTCCGAGAACCTGACCCTGGCGGAGATCCTCGGCGCGCTCGCCAGGCTGGCTGGCCGGAAGGCCCCCACCGTGCGGCTGCCCTACGCCGTGGCGTATTTGGCCGGGGCGGTGAGCACGGCGTGGGCGGGCCTCACGCGCCAGCCTCCTGGAATCCCGCTCGAAGGCGTACGATTGGCCAGAAAGAGGATGTGGGTGACCCACGACAAGGCGCGGCGTGAGCTCGGTTTCGAGCCCGTTCCCGCCGAGACGGCCCTGGCCCGCGCGGTGGAGTGGTTCAGCGGAGCCCGGAGCGCGCCGTCCGAATTCCCGGCAACGATTCCCGGCGTCTGATGCGTCTACTACTGGTGGCAGCCGAGTCCATGGAGTTTAGGGGTGTTTTGGAGCACGCCGGCGGCGTGGGCGCCGCGCGGCTGCCCGTGGATTGGGCGCGCTCCGCCCGGCTGGGAGACCACACCGTTCTGATGGCCGCCAACGGGGTGGGAAGCGCCCGGGCCGCCGCCGCCGTGGACGCCGCCGTACCGGCGTTCCACCCCGAAGCCGTGGTGAGTGTGGGATTCTGCGGCGGGCTGGACCCGGACCTGGATATTGCCGCCGTGGTGGTGGGCGCTTGCATCGCCGCCGGGGACCGGCGCTACCCCGCCTTGCCGGTAACCAGCGGCTTCCCCCACCAAGTTGGGACAATCTGTTCCATCGACCACGTGGCGCGGACGGCCGGGGAGAAGAAGCAACTGCGCGCCGCCGGCGCCGCGGCCGTGGAAATGGAGGCCGCCGGGGTGGCCGCCCGCGCGCAAAGCCACGGCCTGCCGTTCTATTGCGTGCGCACCGTGACCGACCTCGCCGGAGAGAATATGGCCAACGATTTCAACGCCGCCCTGCGCCCGGATGGCCACTTCGGTACAATGCATATTCTAGGCAATTGCGTGCGCCATCCGATGGACCGGCTTCCGGAGCTGATCCGACTGAGGAAGCGTTGTGCGCGGGCTTCGCGCACCCTGGGAGAATTTATTGTCGACTGCCGGTTTTGAGCCGATCGCCATCCCCGACACCATGCACGCCGCCGTCTACCGCGGCCAGAGCGTGATCTGTGTCGAGGAGGTCCCCACGCCCGAAATCGGCCCCGGCGAGCTGCTCATCCGGGTGGAGGCCTGCGGAATCTGCAATACCGACCTGAAGAAGATCGAATATAACCTGCTCGCGCCGCCCCGTATTTTCGGCCATGAAACGGCCGGGGTGGTGGTGGCGGCCGGCCGCGGCGTCTCGCGCTTCTCTCCGGGCGACCGCGTGGTGGCCTTCCACCACATCCCCTGTTCTCAGTGCTTTTACTGCCGCCGCGGGCTCTATGCGCAGTGCCCCACCTACAAGAAGGTCGGTATCACCGCCGGGTTCGAGCCCGCCGGAGGCGGCTTCGCGCAATATGTCCGGGTCATGGATTGGATCGTCGAGCGCGGCGTCGAACCCATCCCGGACGGCGTTTCTTTCGAGCTCGCCACCCTGGTGGAGCCCTTCAATACCTGCCATAAGGCCGCCGTGCAGTGCGCCATCGAGCCGGACGACTTCGTCCTGGTGACGGGACAAGGCCCCATCGGCCTGATGTTCACCATGCTGGCCCGGCGCATGGGCGCCCGCGTGGGCGCTACCGATACCATCGAGGCTCGTGTGGAACTTTCCCGGCGCTGCGGCGCCGGGTTCTCCTGGGATCCGGGCCGGGTGGACGTGGCCGCCGAGGTCAAGAATCTCACCGGGGGGCGTGGGGCCGATATCGTCATGGTGGCCGCTTCCGTCCCCGGAATCGTCGAGCAGGCCATCGCCTGCTCCCGCCCCGGCGCGCGAATCCTGCTTTTCGCGCAAACATCCGATACGGAGCGGTTTGAAGCGTCGGGGCTTGACATTTGTGTTCAGGAACGTACATTATTCGGTTGTTATAGCGCATCGGTGGATTTGCAAAAAGAGTCCGCAAATCTCGTATTTGGGGGACAATTACCTCTGGAGGAACTGATTAGCCACCGCCTCCCATTAGTTAAAATCCGTTCAGGAATTGATTTGGCATTGCATCCAGGTCCTAAATCGTTGAAAATAATCGTTCAGCCACAGAGGTGGTCATAGTGAATAGCCAGATGATGGCGGCCGTGCTCTACGGCAAGGAACACTTGCAGGTGGAACCCGTGGCGGTTCCCGTAATCGGCAGTGGAGACATCCTCGTCCGGGTGAAGGTCGCATTGACGTGCGGCACCGACGTGAAGGTTTTCCGCCGTGGATACCACGCGCGGATGATCGTGCCTCCGGCCGTATTCGGGCACGAACTGGCCGGCGATGTGGTCGCCGTGGGCGCGGACGTGTCCCGGTTCTCGCTCGGAGATCGCGTGGTGGCGGCCAATTCCGCCCCCTGTGAAGAGTGCTTCTATTGCCGCAAAGGTCTCGCCAATCTTTGCGAAGACCTGCTATTCAACAACGGCGCATACGCCGAGTACATTCGCATTCCGGCGCGTATCGTCGAGCGCAACACCTACCCGATTCCGGCGCACGTGGGCTATCAGGATGCGGCTCTGGTGGAGCCGCTGGCCTGCGTGGTTCGCGGCTTCGACGAGACTCTTCCGCGGATGGGCGACACCATCGCGATTCTGGGACTGGGGCCCATCGGCCTGATGTTCGTCAAGCTGGCCAAGCTGTACGGATGCCGGGTGATCGCGGTGGGCCGCCGCAAGACCCAGCTTGATCGCGCCGCGGCCCTGGGAGCCGACGAGTTGATCATGGCCCAGGACAACGTGGATCCGGTAAAAACCGTGCGCGGCCTCACCCAGGGCCGCGGCGTGGATATCGCCATCGAGGCGGTGGGCAAGCCGCAAGTCTGGCAATGGGCGGTCAACATGGTCCGCCGCGGCGGCATGGTGAATTTCTTCGGTGGCTGCCCCAACGACAGCCGGGTGGCCCTGGACACCAACCTGCTGCACTACTCCGAAATCACCTGCAAAGCGACTTTCCATCACACCCCGGCCTATATTCGCAAGGCGCTCGACCTGGTGTGCGCGGGGCACATCACGGCTTCCTTCTTCGTCAACCGCGAGGAGCCGCTGGCGAACCTGCTCGATGTGATGCGCCACCTGATGAGCCACAACGGCCATCTGAAAACGGCCATTGTGCCGTAAAGCGGCGTCGGAGCCAAACAGGGGCCTTCTTTGACGCGGAGACGCAGAGACGCGGAGAAGAACGGAATCAGTTCCCAAGTTGGAAGCCTTGTACCAGGGCACGGCTTCAGCCGTGCCGCAAGCCGCGGACACACGGGGGGCTATAGCGCTGCGTCGGAGCCAAGAGGGGGCCCCTCTTTGACGCAGAGACGCGGAGACGCGGAGAAGCACGGAATCGGCCTGAATCCCGAAGTTCGGAGCTTTGTATCAGGGCACGGCTTCAGCCGTGCCGCAAGCCGCGGACACACGGGGGGCTTTAGCCCCTGTCTTCCCGGGAGGACGAGAAAGCTTTGCGCGCTGGACCCAGCGCCACAGGGGCTAAAGCCCGGAGGATGCGTTCGTTCGGCACGGCTGAAGCCGTGCCCTGATACGGAGTCCTACTCTTTCACGGCATTAGTACCTACCGAGTTGAATTCTCGCCGTTTTGACAAGGATGTTCGTCTCCGCGTCTCCGCGTCTCTGCGTCAAGAAGGGGCACTGTTCGGCTCCGGCTTGTCCAGGTTAGGTCGTGGAAACTCGGCATCGCCGAAATCGACCTCGGAGTTCAGGACCAGGTCAAGATCCAAGAACTCCAGGGAGTGGAGATTCCCATGAGGCCCGCGGAGTTTTTCCTTTCTCCGGCCGAATTCGTCAAATCCCCCGAGGCGCTTCGCGCGCCCTGGCCGCTCGAACGCGCGCTGGCCTACACGCGCTGGCTGGCCACCCATCACTACGAGAACTTCCACGTGGCCACCTTTCTGCTGCCCCGGCGCCTGCACCAGGATTTCTATAACCTGTACGCCTTCTGCCGCTGGGCGGACGACCTGGGAGACGAAATCGGCGACCCCCCCGAGAGTCTGCGCCTGCTTGCCTGGTGGCGCGCCGAGCTCGACGCCATGTACGAAGGCCGCGCCACGCATCCGGTTTTCGTGGCCCTGCTCCCCACCACTGAGCGTTACGGCATCCCTCGCGAGCCTTTCGCCGGCCTGATCCACGCGTTTATCCAGGACCAGACCATGACCCGCTACCGCGACTGGGAAGACCTGTTCGATTACTGCCGCTATTCGGCCAACCCCGTGGGCCGTTTGGTGCTGTATCTTTGCGGCTACTCCGACCCCCAGCGACAGCGCCTTTCGGACGCCACTTGCACAGCCCTGCAATTGGCCAATTTCTGGCAGGATGTGACCGTGGACCTGCTCAAGGACCGCGTCTACATGCCCCTCGCCGTCCTGGAACGGCACGGTTGCACAGTGGAGGACGTGCTCGCGCGCCGCGCGACGCCCGCGTTCCGGGAGGCCATGCGCGAAGCGGTGGAGAAGGCCCGCGAGCTGTTTTTCGAAGGCCTGCCCCTGGGCGGCATGTTGGACCGCCGCCTGGCGGTGGATATCGACCTGTTCAGCCGCGGCGGAATGCGCATCCTCGACAAGATCGAGGCGCTTGACTACGACGTGCTGGCGGCGCGGCCTTCCATCTCCAAAACGGAGCGCGTGCGGCTGCTAATTGCGGCGCTGGCGCGCGCGGCGTTCTCGCGGGCGGCGTGATGGACGACGTCGCCCGTTCCTACCGCTACTGCCGGCGCGTGGCGCGCAGCCGCGCCAAGAATTTCTATTACTCCTTCGTGCTGCTCTCGCGCCCCCAACGCGACGCCATGTGCGCCATGTACGCCTTCATGCGCTACTGCGACGACCTGAGCGACGAGCCGGGCGCCACCCGAGCGGCCATCGAGCGCTGGCGCGCGGAGCTCGACGAAGCCCTCGCCGGCCGTTTCAGCGGCCATCCGGTGTGGCCCGCCTTCCACCACGCCGTGGGGCAATTCCGCATACCGCATGAATATTTCCGCGAGATGATCGATGGCGTGGCCTCGGACCTGGAGCCGCGCCGCATCGAGACCTTCGAGCAGCTTCACCGCTATTGCTACCAGGTGGCCTCCGTGGTGGGTTTGACCACCGTGCACATCTTCGGCTTCGATTCGCCCGCCGCGCTGCCCCTGGCCGAGAAGTGCGGCGTGGCTTTCCAGTTGACCAACATCCTGCGCGACATCCGCGAGGACGCCGGGTTGGGCCGCATCTATCTTCCGGCCGAGGATCTGCGGCGCTTCGGCGTCACCGAGGAAGATCTGCGGGCCGGCAAGCGCACCCCGGCGTTCGTCGAGTTGATGCGCTTCGAAGCCGCGCGCGCCCGCGCCTGCTACGACGAATCGCGGCCGCTGCTGGAACTGGTGAGCCGCCGCAGCCGGCCGTCCCTGTGGGCCCTGATCGAGATCTACTCGCGCCTGCTCGAGCGCATCGAGCGCAGCGGGTACGATGTGTTCGCGCGGCGCATCCGGCTCTCGACCGGGGAGAAAGCGGGCATCGTGCTGCGTGCGCTGCTGCAATGTGGATCGACATGATGTCTCAGAAAGGGTACGCTGTGAGACGAAAATACGCGCCACCCGGGTACAGCGTCAGAGAGGGCAGTTAACCGGGAATGACGAACGCGGACGGGATTCGTTCGTCCAGCGTCGCAAGCACGGAATCCTGCGCCCGCGCCAGCTCCGCCAAATGGCCGTCGGTAGTCTGCCGCCCCGTCTTGACCCGCGCAGGAAGCCGCGAGATGTCGTGATTGTCCGAGATGAAGCGGAAGGGGACCCTTCGCTGCGCCTTGAGTCTCGCCATGAGAGTTCTCGACTGAGCGACGGTCAATCCGTATTGCGGAGCCTGAGAGAGAACGCGCACGAACCCTAATTCCGTGATCGGGCAAGTCAGGATTTCGTAGCTCTCGCCCTTCCCCGGACTCAGCAGCCACCGGCCCACGCGCGCATGGAACTCGTGTTCGAGAAAGCCCAGCGCGACCAGTGCGTTTACATCCAGCAGATATCTCACGGCAGATTCGACAGAATGTCCCGAACCTGCTCGCTCGAGAGTTGCGGGGCCCGCAGTCCGGCGCTGAGAACCGGCAGACCAGTAACGGCATCACGCCCGATAGTCGCTTTGGCGGGTCGCGCATGGTGGGGCGTAAGGACAATTTGCCCGCTCTTCACGCAAGCATCAAGGGCATCGCCAGGGCCAAGTCGAAGCTTCCGCCGGATGGGACCGGGAAGAACCACCTGCCCCTTGCTGGAAATGCGGGTTTGCATGGTAAGAGTATCGTACCGCGAGAGGGTCTCGGGGCACAACACAACTATGAGACCGCAGCACCCATGAGCGGCGCCGGGTTGCACCCGGAATTTCGGGGACAGGCCACGAAACCCCGAAGCCATTGAGTTTGGGGGGTTGAGTAGCTGATACATTTTGCCCATCCATTTTGCCCAGGCCGATCCACTTTGCTGACGCGTTTTCTCCATCGCGCTGTAAGAAATCGCGCAGTTCAGGCTGAGCGGTTTCTTCAGCGGTTTCTTCCGAGCGGTTTCTTCCGACGCCGGAGAAGGCGGGCATCGTAGTGCGTGCGCTGATGCGGTGACGCCGGTAACCCCATTCCTCGAACGCCGTTGCTGGGTCGCGACACCGAATCTCCGGTTCATCGGCCGCTTGCCTGGCATGGTACGAGTATCGTAATATGTGAAGCGTATGATCCGTTCCTGCCGGGACAAAGATGCACGGCTGTTGCTGGAGCGGAAATTCAGCAGGCGCCTCCAGGCGACCGAGACGTCCGCCCGTGTCCGGCTGGAAGTGCTCGATGCGGTGACATCGCTGGGAGATCTCGAGTTGCCGGGTTTTCGGCTGGAGGCCCTCAAGGGTGACCGGAAGGGGCAGTACAGCATCCGAATCAACGACCAATACCGGATCTGCTTCAGGTGGCGGGACGGGGATGCCCACGACGTGGAGATTGTCGACTATCACTAGAAGGGAATGAGATGGCGATTCGGAAATCAAAACGGCTTCCGCCGCTTCATCCTGGCGAGGTGCTGAAAGAACTGCTGGCCGATGCGGGATTGACGGTCAACGCGCTGGCTCTCGCCCTGCGAGTACCCGCAAACCGAATCGGGGGAATCGTCAAAGGGCAGCGGGGCATTACGGGCGACACATCGCTACGATTGGCCCGTTATTTTGGAACATCCGCTCAGATGTGGATGAACCTGCAGGCGAAGTTTGACCTCGCCATCGCCGAGGACACGGCGGCTGCCCGCATCAAGGCGGAAGTGCGTCCTCGCGCCGCGGCCTGACCGGACAGTCCGCTCCCCGACGTGCGTAGCGGTGCCCGTATGATTCCGCGGCGCTGAGGTCCTCGAACACTCGGCAGCAACCCGGACGCGAAAAGGGCACGCCCGCTATCTTTCGGGGGCTGCCCGCCGCGCGACGGCCAGAGGCGAACTCCTGAAGCTCACGGAAGACCTGCAGAACTACCTTGCGATTGCCGCATACGAGGAAGCCCTTCAAGCGGGTGAATGAAGCCCCGGTTTCTTCATCCGGTTTCTTCGTCCTGACTGGCCTACTTCTTGCCTGGCTCGTTGTGGATCATCGGGCCGCAACTCTCGGCAACCTCTTTTGGATCGGGCATGTCGAACTGGACCACGATCTGGGCTGCCAAATATTCCGGAGCGGCTACCACCAGCTTGCGGACGGGAGTCAACGTGTCGCCGTCTCGGAGGGCACCCCGGTTGCCGTACAGGAAGCTCGCCAGTTCTTTGTCTCCGAAGAACCCCGCGCGAAAGTCGGTGGAGCGCGTCCAGAACTGATCAATCACTTTGCCGTCATCAATCCGATAGTGGACAAGGATTCCGGCCGGCTGTGAATCGGTCATGACGCCAAAGTCGGCATACGCCTCCAGGAATTGACCGCCTGTATAGGCCTTGCCCGCGGGGCGCTTCCCGACAGCGCAGCGCACGCGCATGGACGGACTGCCCGTATTCCGGCTGGGCGCTTCGATATACTTCCCTCGCAACGTGAATTCAGTTCGCACCTGTCCGGTAAGCCCGTCCGTGCGTTGAGAAGCGGTCCAGTTCGACGAATCGGCACCGTTCATGGCGGCATGTAGTTGCCGGTTCTCCTGGTCGCCCTTCCGTTCGTAAAGCAGCAGGATTACGGAGTCTCCTGATGGCGGGGCTGAACGTGTGGGTCAACTCGGCCGAGGTCGTCGGGAAATCCCATTTCACGACCTGCCGCAAAACTAGTCCATCCCGCGTGCTCTGTGACGAAGCGGGCGCGCCGTGCTGCTCGATCAGCGCCTTCTGGAGATCTTGAAAAACGACTTCCGATGGGTTCTTCTCCGTGGGCATCACCGCAACGCGGATCAGCCCTCCCGACTCGAGCTGGGACGAAGGTAACGCGGAAATCGTGGCCGGCGATTATGAGGGGCTCGATAACGACACTCGCGGTCCCGTCCTTGTGGAGTCCGGGCAGCCGTGCGGCTTGTCCCGGCAGTGCGGCCAGTACTTCCTCTTCCGTCATACCCCACTTGGCCGCTCTCCATCCGCCGGGATCTTCCGGAGCCGGCTGTGCGGCAAGCACTGTGGCAAGAACCGCCAGCGTGAGCGTCTTCATCAACTCGGACGCTAACATCCTTGCGACACGGGTGGCAAGCGGCCGGATACCGGCAAAGCGGTGACGGGGCAAAGCGGTGACGGCAAATCCGTGACGGACGGGACGTTTCCGGCCGGCCCCGCCGGAATTGGTCCATCGACAACGCCGGAAACGAAAATGCGTGCGGGGTAACTGGCCCGCCTCCGGAAGCCGTTCGCCCCGGAAGCCGGCGTGGGGCGCTGCCATTTTCGCCAAGCCGGCCACTTACGCCGCGGCGCCGGATCTGACCACCGAAATCTTCACGCGATAGCCCAGGGAGGCGAGAATGCGGATCAGCAGGTCGCTCGACACATGCTGGAGATCGTCGTTCAGGATCGCAGTCACCCTGGTTCTCGAAGTGCCGGCTCGCTTGGCGATCTCCGCGTGGGTGAGCTTCCGCCGCCGAACAATCTCCTTCAGCCGCCCAAGCAGGACGTGCTGAACCTGCCATTCCTCAGCGGCGATGCCGGGGAGCCCCAGGGCGCCGGCCAACTCCCGCGGCGTTGTGGCGACGATCGGTTTGAGTTTATGCATCGGGAAGCATCCGTACTTCCTTCGGAAAGCGGCGTATCGCCCCCCGCACTTTCGGATGGAGGACAATCGGCCGCACATTCGTACTGTATCAAATGTGGGACATTGCCGCCGGCGTCAACCACTCTCGAAACGCTACCGGATAGATCCCTCAAACGAGCCGAACGCCTGCGGATTTACTCCTCGAGCGGCATAAGGAGCGCCGCCAGCATGGGATGAAGGGTGGCCGCGAACGGGTTGGTGACGGTTACTCCCTGCCACGTAAACCCCTCCTGGAGATCTTCCGACAGAAGCAAGCGACACCCGGCCTCCGCCGCCGCGGCCAGCACGACCGAGTCCCAAATCGTGAGGCCATGATCGGACGCCAGATCCGTTGCGTTGACTATTACGGCTGCCGACGTCTCGACCACTGCATACGCGTCGCGCCAGCTCAGCACGGCATCCCGCGCACGAGATGGGCGCCGCTTGGCTTTCCGAACAAGCACGTTGAACAGTTCGCCCAACGTCTGAGCCGGTAGCACGATAGCCCCCTTGCCGGTTCCACCTCCAAAACCCGCCCGTCCCGCCTGCTACTCGGAATTCGAAAAGACGCGGCTCGCCCGCCGGAAAGCGCCAGCCAAGGGGCCCCTCGCCGCGCGGGACCGCATAGGCCGTCCGGTTTTCAGCGGCATTCTCAATTTCGCTCACGCCCCACGGCAACCGGTGGCCGCCACGGCTGTAACACAAAGTAAACACTAGGAAGCTATCATGAAACGCAATCTATTCCCAATGGAACGCCGCGCCGGTTTGTTTATCCGAAGCCGTAAGCGTCGTCTTGCGCCGGGAGCTGCACACGAATGAATTTCCGCAGAGCTGCTGGACCCGTGCTCGCCATTCTTCTGTTGGCCGGGGTGGCGATCGCCATCCGGTTTTCCATGCGCGAAAGGAAGGCCGTGGAAGGCGCGGCCAGGCGCATTACCGTCAGGATTCTCACGGGTTCCGAGAAAGAGAAGTTTCTCAACGACGCCGAACTGGCCAAGGTGCTGGACGCCGAGGGCATCGCCATCGCGGTGCAGAAGGCCGGTTCCCGCGAAATCGCAACCAGGCCGGACCTGAAGAGCTTCGACGTGGCCTACCCCGCCGGCGCCGCCGCCGCGGTCAAGATATCCCAGAACACCGGCTCCAAGCGGATCTTCGCCACCTTCTACACGCCCATGGCGGTGGCCAGTTGGCGAACGCTGGTCCCGGTGCTGGAGAAGTCCGGCCTGGTATCGCATAAGGACGGCTCCGACTTCATCGTCGACATGGCCAGGCTGGTCGACATGATGCGCAAGGGTACACGCTGGAAAGACCTGCCTGACAACACGGCGTATGCCGTTGGCAAGTCGGTTCTAGTCACTTCCACCGACGTTCGCAAGTCCAATTCGGGAGGAATGTATCTGGCGCTGGCCGCCTACCTGGCCAACGGCAACAACGTCGTGGACAACGAAGCGGACGCCGACAAAGTGGCCGCCAGCATGGTGGGGTTGTTCTCCAAACAGGGCTTTCAGGAATCCAGTTCGGCGGGTCCCTTCGAGGACTATGTGTCCATGGGGATTGGCAAAGCGCCCCTGGTGATGATCTACGAACAGCAGTTCCTGGAGTACATCCTCTCGCATCCCAATCCGAATCCCGACATGGTGTTGCTGTACCCGGTGCCCACCATTCTCACCAAACACACGATAGTGGCGCTGACCGACAACGGCGCGCGCTTCGCGCAAGTGATGATCTCCAATCCAAAGATCGGTTCCATTGCGCAGCGCTACGGTTTTCGCACCCAGGACAATACGGAACTTTTTGCGGCGGTGAAAGCGAAAAAGCTGGTCATCCCGCAAACCATCGTGGATGTCATCGACCCGCCCAGTTACGACATCCTCGAAAAGCTCATTGGCCGCATAGATGCGGCGCTCTCTCAATAAGGAGCTCTTAACGTGACCCCGGATCCTCAACAGCCCAAGCCGCTCGCCGCCCCGGACGCTCCGCTTACGCTCGCCATGCCCGAGCCCATGACCCCCGTCAAGGAAGCGGATACCGCTTTGGCGATGGTTCCCTTGAAGGAGGAGACCCGGGCCGCGGCGGTGGCCCAGGCCGACCAGTTCATCGACGACCTGTTGCACATGGATGTGACCTCCGGAGATTTCCGCGCCCGCGTCGACAGCGCCTTCCGGCTGGGCCGGAAAGAGATCGGCGACAGCGCATTGCTTACCGGCAGGTTCATGGAGAAGGATTTCACCGGCGAGACCAATAGCCCCGCTTTCCAGGTCATGAACGAGATGCGCAGCCTGTTCCAGGACCTCGACCCGGGCAGGGAAGGGGACCTGCTTTCGCCCCATAAGATTCTGGGCGTGATCCCTTTCGGCAGGCGGCTGGAGGCCTATTTGCGCCGTTTCGACAGCGCCAGCGGATCGCTGCGCAAACTGATCGACAACATCTACGGGGTGGAAGATCAATTGGCCCGCGACGATCAGGAGCTGTTCGCCACCATGAACAAGCTGCTGGATGCCATGGTCAAGCTGAGGGCGGTGGATACCTTCGTCGAACATCTGGACCAGACGCTCACCGGCGACGTCGCCAAACTCCGCGGCGCCGACCCGGCGCGCGCCAAGGCGATCGAGCAGGAGGTGCTGTTTTACGCCCGTCAGGCCAGCCTGGATGTGAAGACGCAGATGCTGGTTTGCATCAACGGCTACAAGATGCTGGAAGGCTTGCGAAAGACCGGCCGCGAGCTGCAGAACGGGTGCGACCGCATGGCCACCATCGGCATGTCCAGCCTGTCGATCGCGGTGACGCTGGCTCGCGCCCAGGGCTATCAGATGAAAGTGATGGACGCGCTCAAACAGGGCTCCGCGGCCATTGAAGGCCTGATGGCGTCCACCGCCAGGATGTTCGGCGATCACGTCGACCGCGTAGTCGAGTTTCAAGCCAACCCGCTGATTGGCGTCCAGACGCTCAAGGCTTCCTTCGATACGGTCTTCAAGAGCCTCGACAAAATGGATGAGTTCCGATCCAAGAATATCGAGTCGATGGGCGCCAACATCACCCTTCTCAAGGGCATCCTGGCCGAAGGAGAATCGCGCATGAAGCGCGAACA
Source organism: Terriglobia bacterium (assembly GCA_963767595.1). Classification (GTDB taxonomy): domain Bacteria; phylum Acidobacteriota; class Terriglobia; order Bryobacterales; family Bryobacteraceae; genus BOG-224. The sequence continues at coordinate 27,552 of CAVYEK010000009.1, read as the reverse complement.
GACGGCCGTAAAGGCCATCGCCGAGTCCTCCGCCGGCGCCCCCTCCGGTCCGGTAAGCCTGTGAGGAATGCGGCCATGAACAAGCCCCTGATCGCGGTGCTGGCCGGCGTCGCCGCGCTGTCCCTCGCCTCCTGCCGGAGGGTTTCCCCGACGCCGCCCGCAAACTCGTTTGAGGTTCTCGCCGGCTCCGAGCTCAAGGATATCGAGACCGGCCTGAAAGCCGACATCCGCGCCGCCACGGGACTGGACCTGGCCTTCACCTATTCGGGCACCTTGGACGCCGTGGACAAGATCGCCGGCGGCGGCCGGTTCGACGCCCTGTGGGTTTCGCACGGTAAGTACCTGGCCATGAACGACGCGCTGAAGGGGCGCATCGTGGCGCAGGAAAAAACCATGCTTTCGCCCGTTCTGCTGGGGTTGAAAGCGTCCCGGGCGCACGCCCTCGGCTGGGACGCCGCGGAGCCGACATGGAAGGACATCGCCGACGCCGCGCGCGCCGGCAAGTTCACTTTCGGCATGACCAACCCGACCTCCAGCAATACCGGACTGACGGCCACCATCGGCCTGGCCGCCGCACTCGCGAAGAATCCCGACGCGCTGACCGAGGCGGACCTGAAGAATCCGCGCCTTTCGGACTTTTTCAAGGGCCAGCGGCTCACCTCCGGCTCCTCGGGATGGCTGGCGGAAATCTACCAACGGGACCAGTCGAAGGTGGATGGCATTATCAACTACGAGTCGGTCCTGCTTTCCCTGAACGCCAGCGGCAAGCTCGCGGAGCCTCTCACCCTGGTCTATCCAAAGGAAGGCATCATCACCGCGGATTATCCCTTGATGCTGCTGAACGGCGCCAGGCGGGCCGACTATGACAAGCTGGCGGCCTATCTGCGCAGCGCCGGCTTTCAGACCAGGATGTCCGCCCTGACGTTGCGCAGGCCCGTGAACCCGGACGCGGTGATGGCTTCCGCGATTCCGAGGCGCACCCTGATCGAGCTGCCGTTCCCGGGCCAGGCTTCTCTCATCTCGGCGCTGCTCGATAACTTTCTCTCGGACGTGCGCATCCCCGGTTCTTCCCGCTATGTGCTGGACCTTTCGGGATCGATGCAAGGGAGCCGCATCGCCGGGCTGAAGCAATCCATGCTCATGCTGGCCTCCAGCGCCTCGACCGGATCCGAGCGCTACGCCAGGTTCCAGAACCGGGAAGAGGTTGGCATCATCACGTTTTCCTCCGAGCCGGGCCCCACCGTCTTGTTTCCCATGGGTTCCACGCCGGAACAGAATTCCAAGGCCCGAACGGCCATTGCGCAGTTCATCGAGCCCTTGTCGGCCGACGGGCAGACGGCCATCTATTCCAGCGTCCAGCGTGCGCTGGTCGAACTGGGCCAGGAGCGCGGCCGCGAAAAGGAAAAGCGCTACTATACGGTGGTGTTGATGACCGACGGCGAGAATAACCAGGGGCTCACCCAGGCTCAATTCGAAGAGTGGTACAGGAACCAGGGCGATAGCGTGCGCGGCATTCCCGTGTTTCCCATCTTGTTTGGCGAAGGCAACCCCGCCGAACTGCGCGAACTCGCCGACCTTACCGGCGGCCGGCTCTTCGACTCCCGGTCCAATACGCTGGCCGCGGTGTTCAAGGAGATCCGTGGCTATCAATAAGCCCGCCGAGCGTCGGGGATGGGTCCGCTAAGCATGCCGCGGCGCCTGCAAATGTTCCTTTACAGCTCGGGCAATATCGCGGGATGTCTGCTCGCGCTCGGGGGTCTGGGTCTGTTCTTCGGCGGCGTCATTCATGCCTGGTGGTGGGCCATTGTGGCGGGCCTCTATGGCGCGGGCGCGCTCGGCTGGCCGCGGAGCGATCTGGCCAGGATGGCGGAGCGCACCGAACTCTCCACCGACATGTTGGCGCAGCAGGTGCGGAAACTGGTGGATAGCGTGGCCCCGGGTCTGCCCAAAGACTCCCTGGAGCGGCTGCGCGCCATTCAGGGCACGCTGACCGAACTGCTTCCGCGTTTGCAGGAGCTGCGGGAGCGCGGCATCATCTCGGCCAAGGACTCGTTCACGGTGGTCGAAACCGTGCGCCGCTACCTGCCCGACACGCTCGGCGCATACCTCCGGCTGCCCAGGTTCTATGCGCAAATGCAGGCGCTGGCGGACGGCCGGACGGCTTCCCAAACCCTGCTCGATCAACTAACCGTGCTGGACTCCTCATTGAAGGATGTCGCCAAGAGCGCGTTTGCCGGAGATGCGGAGGCCCTGGTCGCCAACGGGCAGTTCCTGCGGAATAAGTTCTCCGAAAAACTGGCATTCCGATCCTGACGCCTGCGCTGCCTTTCCTCGACCGGCGCCCTCGCCGGCATTCTTCCCAGCAAGCCGCGGTTCCGCGTACCCGGCGTGGGTCTACGGGTGCTTCACCAGCTCGACGCGGCGGTTCTTGGCGCGGCCATCCTCGCTATCGTTGCTGGCGACCGGCGCGTAGGGCCCGTTGCCGAAGGGTGCGAGCCGCTTCGAGTCGATGCCGTTCCGCTGCGTGAGCGCCTGGATCACTGCGGCGGCGCGGGCATTGGAAAGGGTTACGTTCGACTCGGCCGAACCGACCGCGTCGGTGTGGCCGACCACCCAGAGTTTCAGCGCTGGATTGGATTGCAGGAGCTTGGCGATCTCCTGGATCGCGGCCTGCGACTCAGGCTTCAGCTCGGATTTGCCGAAGTCGAAGAGGATGCCGGGAACCTCGACGTGGCCCGAGTCGGCGAGGCCGCTCTTGAGCGCGTCGGCGTTGGCCACCACGTCCTGCTGCATCTTCTGCACCTCGACGATGAGCAGTTGGTACATCCCGCTCCCCTCGCTTCGGCCTCGGGGATGAAGTTCAATCCAGGTGTCGGCGCCGTTCTTGGAGATCAGAAACGTCGAATCGTAGTTGTTGCCGGGCCCCGCGTCGTACATGTTCTTGCCGCCCAGCCGCTGCACGGCGTTCTGGTAGTTGCGGAAGATCTGGAGCCAACTGGGAGGCGTTGCGGTCCCCGGGATGATGTCATACCGCCAAGCCGTCAGGTGGCCCTCAACGCGCTGGTTCGCGGTGCTGTTCCCCTTCTGTACCACGAATTCGTGAGCGTCGAACTGCGACTCCCGGTATTCCTCGATGTAGAAGCCCGGCATGCGCGTGAGCAACGCCGGGTCCTTGGATCCCGTGGCGTCCGGCTTTTGCTGCGCCGCGCACGGCAGCGCCGCCACCAGCAACATCGCGGCTGCTAGGGCCGAAATCATAGATCTCATTTCAAATCACTCCTCACTGATTCAGAACCACGCGCCAGACAGCAGCAATAGAGCGAATCCGAGTTTCAACAGACACCTCCAGTATTCAGATAGCGCTTCCAGCGATTTGGGACATCGACATCCGCGTGAGTGTAGCATACATCTCGCATCCCCGCCCGCAGTCTGGACCAGGTGTGCGCAGCGGCAGGACGAGGCGGCTGAAAGGTGATTGCGGAAATTACTGAAAAGAAGTAACTTGCCTGTCTTGAAATCTTCCAGCGAGGGCCGAGTTGGCGTTTGGGGATCCAAAAGACAGCTTCCGGAGCAGAAGCTCCAAAAAGCTGCAATTCGGAGATCGGAAGTTGGCGGCCTGTGATACGCTCAATGGAAACCGGGAGGCAAGATGGAAATCCCGAATAACTCCCAAGGGCAGGGTCAGTCCTGGATCGACGAATGCGCCGGCAGGCTGACCGGCGCGTTGGGCTCCAAGCAGCCGGCTTCAAACAGATGAGGGAAACCACGATGGCAAGCCGTCTGTTGCGTCTTCTTGCAAGGTTCAGTGTGGCCGTCTTTCTGCTGGCGTTGGCGGCGCCGCAACTGGGGATTCCGACCGTGCAGGCCAAAGACGGCACCGGCCTCGACAAGATCACATGGTCCGGCTCCATTCGAGTTGAAATGCAGGCTCATCACACCTCAAACAGCAGTACCGGCTGGATCAGGACCTTTACGGAGAATAGAAACAAGGTCACGGTTTACCAGTTGGAAGGTCTGCCTCATGACGCCCTTGACCAATGGGACGGCTCCGGCGTGCGTATACAGGTTCGCTACCATGAAGACAGCGCCGGCAGCGAGGTCTGCACGGACTGCTCCAGAGCCAACAACAGGCACTCCCAGGGTACCGAGGATGGCAGCGGAAACACCACGGGGTCCGTGTCGCTTTGGATTCGCGGCGAGGGAAAGCTGTACAGGGATAAATGCCGGATCGAAACCGGAGGCGACGGGGGGAAGACCAAGTCGATTCCGACGGCCGTAACGGCTCACGACTGGGGCTTGTACTCCGGCACTCCGCTTGACACCACAGACAAGAGTTCGTCCAACGTAAGCGCCGACGGCGCGCGTCTTGATTTTCCCTGCGCGATCGGCGCCCACTCGTTGAGCGGAACGCAAGAGACCGAACGCGACGGCGATTCTTTCGAGCGCGTGACCTGGGACCTGCATCGGGACGGCGACCCGCAAACCGAGGTCGAACTGGTTCCGCCCGGCGAATATCCGGATTGGATGCCGCAAGCCGGTAACGACGAGAAGACCATGGGCAACGATATCGATGTCGGCATCGTGGCTCATACCAAGGGTGATCCCAGCCTGAAGCCGCCGAAAAAGGTGCTGAAGTACAAGATCACCCTGGAGGATACCTCGCGGGAAAAAGGCGTGGACTCCAACTGGCCCAGCCCCAACGACGCCACCACCGACTACGACATGAAGATCGACCCGCTGAACGGGTGGATCAAGGTCGCCGACCAGACAGGCCAGTCGGCCGAAACCAAGCGGGAAGGGCTGACGGAATTTCGCGTGACCATCAACTCCTATGACTGGGGCGGCTACGCCAAGCTGAAGGTGATCGCCTATCTGGAGGGCGGACAGACGGTGGTGGCGCACGTTCGCGGCCACGCCGATCAGGACTTCCTCTCCATTCCCAAAGACGACAATCAAAACCACATTGCCGACTGGTGGGAGCAGGTCTTCGGCCTCAAGAATGTTGACGCTTCGGCCGACGACGACCGCATCCCTCTCGGAGACGGGCACAACGGCGATTCCATCGCGCTCTACGACGAGTACCGCGGTTTCCATATCGGGGATGAAAACAAACACGAGCGACTCTCGCCGGAGATCAAGGATCTCTTTGTTCTGGACCGCGACCACCTGGGAGGGGGCATCTACGCGCAGGCGACCGGGGTGAGCGTCCATTTGATCAATACGTCTCAGTGGTCCGTGAAAAACGGCGCGAGGAACATCTGTGTGGTTACCGGCAATGGCAGCCACGGCAATGTCTACGCGATCAGCCTTCGCAACCAGGCGCTCGAGAACGGGGTGGACGGCAGGACCACAGGTGGACCGGGCGTTCCGCGCGATATCGCAATGGTGGAAATCAGCGCCGCATCCGTGAAGCGGGATACGGAGATGCCGCCGCATCCGGCCTCGCCTCCACCATCGCCCACGAGCTCGGGCACGCCACCAACGTCCGCCACCACGGCGAGAAGCCGCCGGATTACAACACTGGCGATGTGCGCTGCAAACGGCCCGATGGCAGCTTCCGTAACTTCCTATGCAGCGAACGGGCGAAAGACGTCTATGGCAAACCGGTGGGTATTGCAGAGGCTGCCGGCAACTGCTACATGGTGGCGACGCAGGGTGGCTCGTTCAGCGGCAACGACCAGTGTCTGATGCGCTACGACGCGGCGGACTTCTACGAGAACGCGAGCGGCAACTGCCAGTGGAAGCACGGCGGCAAGACCGTTTTCGGAAATCAGTTCCCGACGGAGCCGCCGGGAATGAGCATGTGTTGGAGTGGCAAGGGAACCGGCGTCAACGACACTTCCAACCCCAACAACCAGGCAGGCGACGCGACCACCGGCCGCGGCGACTGCGCCCACAGTTTCTGCCTGAAGAACTCGGCGCATTGACCTATGAAGAAACTCATCGGAATCGTCGCCGTGCTGCTGTTGGCCGCCGGCCTGGGATTCGGAATCTGGCGCTGGTGGCGCCTTTCGCGATCCACCGGCAAACTGCCCGAGCTGCGCGCGGCGATGCAGGACGAGGACGAGCCGCGCCCCATCAAGCCCTCGCTCTCCCTGCAGGTGAACGAGGACCATGAAGCCACTGTCCTGGCGGGAACCCCGGTCTGGTTCCAGCTTGACGCCGCCAATACCGCCGCCATGAACGACATTGCCGGCACTCGCGCGCTTACCGCCAAGATCGAACGCTTGAAGTCGGAAGCGGCGCAGGGGAATGCCCCGTCCGCGGCGCTGCAGCGCGCCCTCGCCGATTTCCGGAAGAGAACCGCTCCTCCAACCATCACGCTGGGCGACGCCTCACACCGCTGGACCGATGCGGTACAGTTTCTTGTCCGCAAACCGGATGGGACAGAGGAGCCGCTGCCCCTGGCCCTCAATCCGATAGGCCATCAGCGTAACATCGTGGAGCTCGATACGGTCAGAACCGTGCAGGCGAACTTCGGCATTGCATCGGCCGGCATTGCGCCGGGGACTTACTCCATCGCGGCGTGCCTCGGCGCCACCGGCTCGTGGCAGGGAAAGGCCTGCTCCGGCGCGGTGAAGCTCACGGTCGAGCCGCAGCCCGGCAAACTTCCCCCGGACCGGCAGTTGGCCCTCGACCGGCAGCGTGCGCGCTACGGGCTGCTCTCCGGCGACTACGCCGCCATTGAGAACTATGGGCGGGAACTGGTGAAGGCAGACCCGAAATCGGGCACAGGGCACATCTACCTGGGCGAAGCGGCCCTCGGCAAGGACCAGACCGATCTTGCGCTGCGGGAGTTCGTGACCGCCCGTGCACTCTACCAGCGGCAGTACCCGGATGCCGACGAGCAGCCGGTGTACCTCAATCTGCGCATCAACCGGCTGCTCAAGGACAGATAAGTCGAGAGTGCCGGGCGTCCCCAGCCGTGAACTCCATTCCATTGGCGAGGGCGTCGAGGGAATTTCGATTTCGCGATTTCGGGGACAGGGTCGAAAGAGCACTTGGGACCCACGCTGGGCAGGCGGTTCCGCCTGCCCACTGCTCCGGTTTTCGTGAAATTTCGCGGGCCGAAGGCCCATCCCAACAGGCAACGAAACCCCGAAACTATTGAGTTTGGGGGTTGAGTAGCCTCTTCCGAAAATGAAACGCAAGTTGTTGATTCCTCGTGCCGGACAGGACCCATTTTCATGGTGCGTTGTGAGCCGCCGCGGCTCATAGGGCAGGTCCCCGAAAACTCAGCGCGCGCCTGGTGACAGACGACGTAAACCGATCGTCTGTCCCACCACTACGCCGCCGTGAACCGCAAATCGCCCGCTTCGGCGTCGCCGTCCACCTTCACCTTCTGGCCGTCGCGAATCGCGCCTTCGAGCAGCAGGCGTCCCAACGGCGTTTCGATCTTCTTCTGGATGGCCCGTTTCAGGGGGCGCGCTCCGTATTGCGGATTGTAGCCGGTGCGCACCAGGTTGGAACGGGCGGCGTCGGTCAACTCGAGCGCGATGTGCCGGTCCGCCAGGCGCGCGCGCACGCGGCCGAGCTGAATCTCCACGATCTGTTTCAGGTGCTCCTCGGTGAGCGAGTGGAAGACGATGATCTCATCCACCCGGTTGAGAAATTCCGGCCGGAACTGGTGGCGCATTTCATCGAGCACGGCTTCTTTCATGCGCTCATAACCCGGCCCATCGAACTTCTCGCGCTTCGACGGCGCCCATTCGAGGATGCGCTGGCTGCCCACGTTGGAGGTCATGATGACGATGGTGTTCTTGAAATCCACGGTGCGGCCCTGGCCGTCGGTGAGGCGCCCATCGTCCAGAATCTGGAGCAGCAGGTTGAACACGTCGTGGTGCGCCTTTTCGATTTCGTCGAACAGCACCACGGAGTAGGGCCGCCGCCGCACGGCCTCGGTCAACTGGCCGCCCTCCTCATATCCCACGTAGCCCGGCGGCGCGCCCACCAGTCGCGCCACGGTGTGCTTCTCCTGGTACTCGGACATGTCGATGCGGATCATGGCGCGCTCGTCGTCGAGAAGATACTCGGCCAAGGCCCGCGCCAGCTCGGTCTTGCCCACGCCCGTAGGTCCCAGGAAGATGAAGCTGCCAATAGGGCGGTTGGGATCCTTCAACCCCGACCGGGCGCGCATGACCGCTTCCGCCACGGCGGTGACCGCTTCGTCCTGGCCCACCACGCGCCGGTGCAATTCGTCCTCCAGGTGCAGCAGCTTTTGCATCTCGCCTTCGAGCAGCTTGGAGACGGGAACGCCGGTCCAGCGGCCCACCACTTCGGCGATATCCTCTTCGCCCACCTCTTCTTTGATCAAGCGCGAGCCCGTCTCTTGCGCGGAGAACTTGTCGGTCTCCGCCTGCAACTGGCGTTCGAGCGCCGCCAGCCTGCCGTATTTCAGCTCGGCCGCGCGGTTAAGATCGTATTGTCTTTCGGCGCGCTCGATTTCCGCCTTGGTCTGTTCCACCTGCTGGCGAAGCTGGCGGAGCCGCTCGACGGCGTTCTTTTCGGCCTGCCAGCGGGCCGTCAGCTCGTCATACTCGGCCTTCAGGTCGGCGTGTTCCTTTTCCAGGCGCGCCAGCCGCTCCCGCGAGGCGGCGTCGGTCTCCTTGCGCAGGGCCTGGCGCTCGATTTCGAGCTGCATGATGCGCCGGCGCGTCTCGTCGAGCTCGGCCGGCATGGAGTCGATCTCGGTGCGCAGGCGCGCCGCGGCTTCGTCCACCAGGTCGATGGCCTTGTCCGGCAGAAAGCGGTCGGCGATGTAGCGGTTCGAGAGCACCGCCGCCGCCACCAGGGCGGCGTCCTTGATGCGCACGCCGTGGTGCACTTCGTAGCGCTCCTTGAGGCCGCGCAGGATGGAGATAGTGTCTTCCACCGTGGGCTGATCCACCAGCACGGGCTGGAAGCGGCGCGCCAAAGCGGCGTCCTTTTCGATGTTCTTGCGGTATTCGTCGAGGGTGGTGGCGCCGATGCAGTGCAGCTCGCCGCGCGCCAGCATGGGCTTGAGCAGGTTCCCCGCGTCCATGGAACCTTCGGCCTTGCCGGCCCCGACTACGGTGTGCAGCTCGTCGATGAAGAGAATCACTTCGCCGGCGGCGTCCTGCACCTCTTTGAGCACGGCCTTGAGGCGCTCTTCGAATTCGCCGCGGTACTTGGCCCCCGCGATGAGAGCGCCCATATCGAGCGCCATGATGCGCTTGTTCTTGAGGCCCTCGGGAACGTCGCCGCGGACGATGCGCAGGGCCAGCCCTTCCACGATGGCGGTCTTGCCCACGCCCGGCTCGCCGATGAGCACGGGGTTGTTCTTGGTGCGCCGGGAGAGCACCTGGACGACGCGGCGGATCTCTTCGTCGCGGCCAATCACGGGGTCGAGCTTGTCCTGCGAGGCGAGTTTCGTCAGATCGCGGCCATAGCGCTCCAGCGCTTCGTAGGTGGCCTCGGGATTCTGCGAAGTGACGCGCTGGCTGCCGCGCACCTCGCGCAGAGCCTGCATCAGGCGCTCGCGGGTGAGGCCGGATTCCTTTAACAGACGCCCGACGGCGCCGCTTTCGCCGACCGCCGCCAGCAGAATGTGCTCCACGGAGATGTATTCGTCCTTGAGCTGCCGCGCCTCGTCCTCGGCCGCCGTAATCAGCCGGTTCAGCCGCGCCGTGACGAAGATCTGATCGGGGGCGCCGGAGGGACCGGAGACTTTCGGCATACGGTCCAGCTCGGCGTCGATGCGCCGCGCCACCGACTCCAGGTTGATCCCGGCCTTCAACAGAATGGAAGCCGCCAGGCCGCCTTCCTGTTCGAGCAGCGCCGCCAGCAAATGCTCGACGTCGATTTGCTGGTGCCCATAACGGATGGCCTTGCTCTGAGCGGCCCGCACGGCCTCCTGCAATTTCTCCGTGAAACGGTTGAGGTCCATGATTCTATTCTCCTGTAATCGGGAAGCCCAGGATTACCGGCTGGATTTTCGGGCTACATGAACTCCTGTCTGCCTTAAAACAGTATCGAAAGTTATTGTATTGAAAACAAACGATTTATGTTGACATGAGGAGCCCGCTGCGTTAATGTATAGTTGTGGGTCTGTCGATACCTTCGATAGACGGGGGCCATCGTTACGTGGCTTCGGTCCGACAAGGAGGCTCCCGGAATGGCGACCACTATCATGACTCCCCAGTTTCAGAATCCAAGGGCAATCGCGGCGGCCGGCGAGGAAATCTACAAATCCATCCAAAGTGAGCTAGAGAGCAACCATCGCGGAGAATTTGTCGCGATCAACGTCAAGACAAAGGCCTATCATCTCGGTGATACGGCAGAAGCGGCGTTGGAGAATGCCAAGAATGCGGAACCAGACGGGCTATTCCATCTGATCCGCGTGGGGTTCTCCGGGGCCTTCCAGATCAGCCATGCCTTCCAAAGACCCAATTCTGACTGGCTCTCTCAGTGACACGGGGCACCCGGTAATCAAGATTTCTGTTTTCGGAATTCACCCCGATCTGAAGCAGGAATTTGAGGTGATGATCGATACGGGTTTCACCGGGTTCCTGCTGATGCCGATCATGTCGGCCTTTTCATTGGGTTTGACGCTGGTAGGCACTGGCAACTATACCTTGGCCGACAATTCCACAAGCCCGAAGCTGCTGGCCATGGGTTCCGTGGTGGTCGCGAACGAGGATCCTGTTCACGGCGTGATCGTCCTGGAACCGAATCAGTGCGGCCTGCTACTAGGGATGGACTTTCTGACAAAAGCGAGGAGATCCCTGATGGTCTCAAGGCTCGGTGTCGCACTCGTGGATGAAGACCTCGTTCAGAAACTCCTCGAGGCAGTGATGGATCAGGCGAAGAAAGGGATTCCCGATGCCTGAGGAGGCGCCGAATCGTCAGCGCACCGGTCGGGCGTGGTGTCTGGCCGAGTTGCGAGCCGCGCTCATCGATGACTAGAACACCGCCCCCGCATTGCCCCTTTTCCCGCAATCGTGTTAGTTTGAGTTTTAGAATAGTCGGGTTCCATTTTCGCAATCCAAGGAGAACCATTTTATGCCATTAGTGTGTATGCGGCAGCTTCTGGACGAGGCGGCCAAGGGCGGCTACGGCGTTGGCGCATTCAACGTCAACAACATGGAACAGATCCAGGCCATCATGGAAGCGGCGCGCGAAACCAAGTCGCCGGCCATCGTGCAGGCCAGCCGCGGCGCGCGTTCCTATTCCCAGGACAATTTTCTCTATCACCTGATGCTGGCGGCGGCGGAGCTCTACCCCGAGATTCCCCTGGTGCTGCACCTGGACCACGGAAACAGCGTGGAAACCTGCAAGTCGGCCATCGAACTGGGCTTCACCAGCGTCATGATGGATGGCTCGCTAAACCCCGATGGCAAGACGCCCTCCACCTTCGAATACAACGTGGACGCCACCCGCAAGGTGGTGGAAATGGCGCACGCCAAGGGCGTCACGGTGGAAGGCGAAATCGGCGTATTGGGCGGCGTTGAAGACGGCCACGGCGCCGGCCTCGACGGCCTCAGCCACGTCACCGACCCCGACCAGGCCGAGGAGTTCGTGAAACTCACCGGAGTGGACGCGCTGGCGATCGCCATCGGCACCAGCCACGGAGCCTACAAGTTCGCCAAGAAGCCCACCGGCGAGACGCTCAAGATGCAGCGCCTCATCGAAATCCACCAGCGCCTGCCCAAGACCCACCTGGTGATGCACGGCTCCTCCAGCGTACCGCAGGACTTGCAGGACATCATCAACAAGTACGGTGGCAAGCTGAAGCCCACCTTCGGCGTGCCGGTGGAAGAAATTCAACTCGGCATCCGCAACGGCGTCCGCAAGGTCAACGTGGATACCGACAACCGCCTGGCCATCACCGGCGCCATCCGCAAGGTCTTCTGGGAGACCCCCGAGAAGTTCGACCCGCGCGACTACCTCAAGCCCGCGCGCGAAGCCATGAAGAAGGTGGTAGCGGAGCGCATGACCCAGTTCGGCCAGGCCGGCCACGTGGGCGACTACGCCCCCATTCCGCTGGCGCAGATGGCCAAAACCTACGCCGCCGCCGCGGTGGCATGACCGGTAGCGCCGACGGTCTTGCCGTCGGCGTTCCGCTTCGCCTGCCAAGGGCCGGGCTTGCCCGGCCCCTACAAGGGTGCGGCGTACGGGCCGCCCGAGCCAAGCTCGGGATTGGCAGGCGGAAGCGCCTGCCCCACAATTCCCGCGTCTTGCCGGAATCCCTCCTCTAATCGCGAGGTACGATCTTTCTTCCCCATTCCAGGAAGGCCCAGTCGGGGAAAAAATCGTCGTCGTCGCGCATCACGGTTCTGTCCAGCCGAACGGTCTTGAGGAAACCGCCGCGCGTCTTCGTGGGCGCCGGCGGATAGGCGACGATCCAGACTTTCAGACCCGCGCTGAGACACAGCTTGTCGAGGACATCGCGGACAGTCGCGTTCTGTAGCGCAAATGTCACTCTCTGATCGCCGCTTCCGCTTGCGATGCTGGCGCCCCAGGCGCCCTTTCGGTTCGGATCGGGAGGAACCATGATCGGCTGCACCTGACGAGCGAGCTGGTGCGCCGCGTCATTTACGAATCGGTCCTGCACTTCGAATGACCGGATCCGGGTATTCAGGATGTCGCCGCGGTCGCCTCGCACTGTAGCGGGATAGACGTGCACTACCCCGTTGCTGACTTCGAGTTCATAGCCCGGATAGGCCTTCACAACATCCTGGAGAATTGCGGACGGCGTGGCTCCCTGCCAGGAACGGGACAAGTGAACATCGCCGGCCGTCACCTTGGTCCATTCGATGCCCATCGGCAGCTTAAAGTCGCCCGCCACGCTCAGGAAGGCATCCAATGATCCGGTGGCGTTAATCGAATAGCTGGCGGACGGAGCCGCGAGCTTGTTTTGGAGCGTTTGATCCGCGGCCTGCCACCCCCAGGCGGGGAGGGCGAGTAGCGCTACGAGGAGGAAACGTGCATTCATGGCCTTAGAAACCTCCCATCCAAAAGTCTACCTCGGTATGGTCGCACCCACCCAGGCTCCCGACCCCCCCGCGCTCTCCTGCTAAGATAAAAGTTATCCACACCTAGGGAGGAACAGCTCAACTTGAACTCTGCCATTCTCGCTCTGGAAGACGGCGCGGTCTTCGAGGGCAGGAGTTTTGGCGCCCCTTCCGAACGGTCCGGAGAGGTGGTTTTTAATACCGCCCTCACCGGCTACCAGGAGGTTTTCACCGATCCTTCGTATTCCGGCCAGATCGTCATCCTCACCAATCCCCAGATCGGCAACTACGGAACCAGCGAGGCCGATAACGAGTCCGCGCGGCCTTACATCGAAGGCTTGGTGGTGCGCGAGTTCTCCCCCATCGCCAGCAACTGGCGTTCGGACACCGAGGCCGGCGCCTTCCTGGCGCGCCACGGCGTGCCCATCGTCTCGGGCCTCGATACGCGCGCGCTGGTCCGCCATCTGCGCACCCGCGGCGTCATGCGCGGGGTGCTCTCTGCCGTGGAAAGCGATGCGCGCGTGCTGGTGGAGAAGGCGCGCGGCATTCCTTCCATGGTGGGACTCGACCTGGCCAGCCGCGTCTCCACTCCCCAGCGCTACGAATGGACCGAGGGCGTGGACGCCTGCTCGCCCTCCGAAGGCATTGCGCCGGCGCCCGAGCCGAAGCTCCACGTGGTGGCCTACGATTTCGGCATCAAGCGCAACATCCTGCGCCGCCTCCGCCAGGTGGGCTGCCGCGTGACCGTGGTTCCCGCGCTGACTTCCGCCGAAGACGTGCTGGCGCTGGCCCCCGACGGCGTCTTCCTATCGAACGGCCCCGGCGACCCCGAGCCGCTCCGCCCGCAAGTGGCCAACATCCGCAAGCTCATCGGCCGCGTCCCGGTGTTCGGCATTTGCCTGGGCCACCAGTTGCTGGGACTGGCGGTGGGCGGGAAGACTTACAAACTGAAGTTCGGGCATCGTGGGGCCAACCACCCGGTGCGCAACGAAATCACCCGCAAGGTGGAGATCACCTCCCACAATCACGGCTTCGCGGTGGATCCCGAGTCGCTCAACCCGAATGAGGTGGAGATCACCCACCTCAACCTGAACGATGGCACGCTCGAGGGCTTCCGCCACCGCAACCATCCGGTGTTCTGCGTGCAGTATCATCCCGAGGCAGCCCCAGGGCCGCACGATTCGCACTATCTGTTCGACGATTTCGTCAAACTCATGGGAGAGCGGTAATGCCCAGACGCACCGACATCCACCGCATCCTGATCGTCGGCTCCGGCCCCATTGTCATCGGCCAGGCCTGCGAGTTCGACTATTCCGGGACTCAGGCCGCCAAGGCCCTGCGCGCCGATGGCTTCGAAGTGGTGCTGGTGAATTCCAATCCGGCCACCATCATGACGGACCCGGACCTGGCCGACAAGACCTACGTGGAGCCGCTCACGGTGGCGTATCTCGAGGAGATCATCCGCCGCGAGCGCCCCGACGCGCTGCTCTCCACGGTGGGCGGCCAGACCGGCCTCAACCTTTCGGTGGAGCTGGCCGAAGCGGGCGTTCTGGAACGCTACGGCGTGGAATTGATCGGGGCCAAGATCGACGCCATCAAGAAGGCCGAAGACCGCCTGCTGTTCAAAGACGCCATGCGCAAGATCGGCCTCGAGACGCCGCAATCGCAGCTCGTCATGGGCATCAAGGCCGGGTTGGCGTTCGCCGGGCGCATCGGCTACCCCGTGATCCTGCGCCCCAGCTTCACCCTGGGGGGCACCGGCGGCGGCATCGCCTACAACCAGGAGGAGCTGGCCGAGATTCTGGAACGCGGCCTGGCCCTTTCCCCGGTGCACGAAGTGCTCATCGAAGAGAGCGTGCTGGGGTGGAAGGAATTCGAGCTGGAGGTGATGCGCGACCTGGCCGACAACTGCATCATCGTCTGCTCCATCGAAAACTTCGACCCCATGGGCGTGCACACCGGCGATTCCATCACGGTGGCCCCCGCGCAGACCCTTACCGACCGCGAATACCAGATGATGCGCGATGGCGCGCTGCGCTGCCTGCGGGAAATCGGCGTGGATACGGGCGGCTCCAACGTGCAGTTCGCCATCGATCCGCGCACCGGGCGGATGGTCATCATCGAGATGAACCCGCGCGTCTCGCGCAGCTCCGCGCTGGCCTCCAAGGCCACCGGCTTCCCCATCGCCAAGATCGCCGCCAAGCTGGCGGTGGGCTACCGCCTGGACGAGATTCGCAACGACATCACGCGCAAGACGCCCGCCTGCTTCGAGCCCACCATAGATTACGTGGTGGTCAAGATTCCCAAGTGGGCCTTCGAGAAATTCCCGGGCGTCGATTCCACCCTGGGGACGCAGATGAAATCGGTGGGCGAGGTGATGGCCATCGGGCGTACCTTCAAGGAAGCGTTGCACAAGGGGCTGCGCAGCCTCGAAACCGGCAAGGCCTTCGGCTCCGAGAAATACGATAAGGCGCTCATCCCGCAGAAGCTCATCACCCCCACGCCGGACCGCCTCAGCTACCTCCGCTTCGCCCTGGCCACTGGCTCCAGCGTTCAGGAAATCCATGAGCTGACCGCCATCGACCCGTGGTTCCTGGAGCAGCTCAAGGAAGTCGCCGATTTCGAAAACGATCCCGCCGCTCCCGCGGATCTGCCGGTCGTTCCCGCCGATCGCTTCCGCCGCGCCAAGCGCTATGGCATATCGGACGTGCAGCTCGCCAAGGCTTGGGGGGTGGACGAGCTGGCGGTGCGCGCGCGCCGTAAGCAGTTGGGCGTTACCGCGGCCTTCAGCCGCGTGGATACCTGCGCCGCCGAGTTCGAAAGCTTCACGCCGTACCTCTACTCGAATTACGAAAGCTCGTGCGAAGCCGACCCGGGCCAGCGAGCCAAGGTCATGATTCTGGGAAGCGGCCCCAACCGCATCGGCCAGGGGATCGAGTTCGATTACTGCTGCTGCCACGCGTCGTTCGCGCTGCAGGAGATGGGCGTCGAGTCGATCATGGTGAATTGCAATCCCGAGACCGTCTCCACCGACTACGACACCAGCGACCGCCTGTACTTCGAGCCGCTCACGCTCGAACACGTGCTCAACATCGCGGATACGGAAAAGCCCGATGGCGTGATCGTGCAGTTCGGCGGCCAGACGCCGCTCAACTTGGCCCTGCCGCTCAAGCGCGCGGGAGTGCCCATCATCGGCACCGACCCGGCCGATATCGATCTGGCCGAAGACCGCAAGCTGTTCGGCAAATTGCTCGACGATCTGGGAATTCCGTGCCCCGCCAACGGCTCCGCCACGAACGTCGAGGAGGCCTGCGCGGTGGCGCTACGCCTGGGCTACCCCGTGCTGGTGCGCCCCAGCTACGTGCTGGGCGGGCGCGCCATGGTGATCGCCTACGACGAGGAGATGATTCGCCAGTACATGCGCGAGGCCGTCACCTTCTCGCAGGAGCGCCCGGTATTGATCGACCGGTTCCTCGAAGACGCCACCGAAGTGGATGTGGACGCGCTGGGCGATGGCGACGAAGTGCTGATTGCCGGCATCATGGAGCACATCGAGGAAGCCGGCGTGCACTCGGGCGACAGCTCCTGCGTGCTGCCGCCGCAATCCCTGGCCGAGGCCAACATCCGCACCATCGAAGACTACACCGTGCGCCTGGCCAAGGCGCTCCACGTGATCGGCCTCATGAATGTGCAGTACGCCATCCAGAACGGCGTGGTCTACGTGCTGGAGGTGAACCCGCGGGCCTCGCGCACCGTGCCCTATGTGAGCAAAGCTACCGGCGTGCCGCTGCCCAAGATCGCGGTGGGCCTGATGTGGGGACGCAAGCTGAAGGATTACGCGCACCTCACCGGCGGAGTCACTTCGGGGACCCTGAGCGTGCCGCAGGTGTTCGTGAAGTCCCCCGTTTTCCCGTTCAACAAGTTTCCCGGCGTGGACCCGGCGCTCGGGCCGGAAATGCGCTCCACCGGCGAAGTCATGGGCGTGGGCATCAACTTCGGCGAGGCGTTTCTCAAGGCCCAAATTTCCGCCGGCAGCCCGCTCCCGGACAAGGGCACGGTCTTCATCAGCGTGAACGAGCGCCACAAGCTCGAAGCCGTCGAGGTGGCCAGGCGCTTCGCCGCGCTGGGCTTCAACCTGGTGGCCACCCGAGGGACGGCCGCCATGCTGCGCAACGCCGGCCTGCAATGCCGTATGGTGTTCAAGGTGAACGAAGGCCGCCCCAATGTGGTGGATCTGTTGAAGGGCGGATCCGTCCAACTGGCCATCTACACCACCGCCGGCGCGCCCGCCTTCCTGGACGAGAAAGCCATCCGCCGCAGCGCGGTGATTTATCGCGTCAATTGCATCACCACCATGAGCGGCGCAAAGGCCGCCGCCGACGCCGTGGCCTCCCGCCGCCGGGACCCCATCCGGGTATGGAATTTGCAGGAAATTCACGCGGCGAAGCAGTATCAGGGCACGGCTTCAGCCGTGCCGCAAACGGGAACACCCGGGGGGCTTTAGCCCCTGTCTTTTCATGAGGACGAGAACCATTTGCGACGGGGTTGCCAAACCAGCGGCTAAAACCCAGAAAATGCTGCCTAATCGGCACGGCTCAAGCCGTGCCCTGATACAAAACCTGTTCTTTTTGGCGGCGCAGGCGCTTTCGCCTGCCCAGGCTACTGCCCGAAGTTGATGGTGAACGATCCCGTCTCGTCCACCACGGTGTAGTCCGCGGGCGGCATGAACAGACTGGGGTCCGGCGGCGTAAGGCTCAGATTATCGATGCGGAAGGTGTTCACCCCGGTCGGGCTGGTAGTGATCCGCAGAATGGTGGTCTTGAGGTCGGGCGAGGTCCACGTCTCGGTGGTATTCACCAACGGCCGGTCGTTGCCCTCCATTCCCACCGGGATGGTGGTAGTGGTGCGCATACCTTCCGCCAGCACTCCACCGATCACCTGGGATCCCAGGGATTCCTGCGTGAATTGCGGCGCCAATCCGGCCTGCAAGCCGAGCGGCGGCCTGGCGACTACCGCGCCCGGCGCTATGGGTACTCCCTGCGGCGGCGGCCCCACCGCAGCGCTCATGACTCCCGTTCGTGTGACGTAACTGCCTCCCGAACCTCCTAAGAGCTGCATCTGTGGCGCTGTACCCGCGGCGCCGCCGGACGCGAACCCGGAAGCCGCGCGCGCCGCCGCTGTCGGCCGCGCCTGCAGCGCTATCCTGTGCGCAACGTGGTTCACCGGATCGAGAACATACCTGTAGCCCGCCGCCGGATCCGTGATCTCGGCGATCGTGGGGATGTCGGTGGGAAGGTTGCGCGCCGCTGGCGCTCCGGCGGGGCGCTGCATGAGCGGGCGTTCCACCCGGGTGCGGCCATCGGCATCGCGAGAGACGTGCGATCCCGGCATCGTGTGCGAGATGTGCCCGCCATCGGCGAGAGTCTGCACCGTCTCGGTGACTTCGTCGCCCGAATAGGGGGCGCCGGTCACGGCGGGGGGCAGGTATGGGGACATGCCTCCGCCGAAGGTGACGCTACCTTTGAACGCGCCGTTTGGCCCGCTCGAAAAAGTGGCGGAGGTCATGCCGGTGGGCATGGTTTGCCCGAAGGCGGCCGCCGCAGTCACAAGGAGTATCGCGAACATGAAGTAGAATCGAGTCTGCATAAACACCTCCGTATGCGCCGTTGCCGCGGCGCGCGCTCCTCTAATGCGTGCACCGGATCGGGAACGAGCCGGTCTCGTCCACGGCCGACTTGTTACCCCTGTTCTCCGATAAACAGTCTAGCGGGGGATTTTTCCAAGAGCAAGCCCCGGCATCTCGCACAGGCGCGAGGAACCCCGGCCAGAAGGCCGGCGGCAAGCCCGAGGCTTGACCCCACATAGGCGCGACTGTGAGTGGACCTACATTAACGCCGGCGAGCCGGTGAAACCACCACCATGCCGATCGCCACCTTCGAGCGCCGGCAAGCCACCCTGGTGGAAGTGAGGCTGAGCATGGACGCCCTGGTCAAAGCGCTGAAGGAACCTCGCCGGGCGGGCAAGGTGTTCGGGCGGAGCGCGGAGAGACAGGCAGGCAACGAGCCGTAAGGGCCTGTTACGAAACCACATGCCCACTTAGCATGAGGGTTCCCTAGCGGTCGAGGTTTTCTAGCGGCCGAGACAAAAATGCCGGCCAGGACGCCGGCGTGGCAGGCCGGAGGCCCGCTCCACGGACGGCCCCGTCGAGGCTCGCAAAGAGATCGATGGATGGCGTTTGACAATACCCGCGTCCCTGCGCCAGCATGAGGGTAATCATGCGCTGGACCATCGAGACGCGGGTTCCCGAGAACTCCTTCGACTACTTCGAAAAGACGCTCATCACGCCCAACGGCTTCCGCGAGTACGACGTGCGCTGGCTGCTGGGAAAAGAGATCAATCCCAACGGCTTCGTGGTGCTCGGCAAAGCCTACGGAACGCTGGTGCGCGAAGCGCTCGGCGAAAGCAACGTGGTGGTGGGGCACGACTTTCGCATGTACAGCCAGGACCTCAGCCGTTCTTTCATCGTCGGCTTGCTTTCCGCCGGCATGCACGTGGTGGATATCGGCCTGTCCCTCTCGCCGATGCTGTATTTCGCGCAACACCGCTTCGGTTTTCGCGGCGGGGCCGAAATTACCGCCAGCCACAACGAGAACGGCTGGACGGGCATCAAACTGGCCAACGGCTTGTCTTCCACGCTGGGTCCCGAGGGCATCCTGCAGTTCCGCAAGATCGTGGAGGGCGGGGTGTTCGCCACCGGCCGCGGCGAGTACGAATCCTACGACGGCTTGTTCGACGATTACCGCGCGGATTTGCGCCAGCGCCCTCTGGCGCGCAAGTTAAAGGTGCTGGTGGCGGCCGGCAACGGCGGCGCCGGCCGCTTCGCCCCGCCCGTGCTGCGCGACCTGGGCTGCGAGGTGGTGGAGCTCGATACCGAAGCCGACTGGTATTTCCGCAAGTGCAATCCCAACCCCGAAGACATGAAGTTCCTGCACGGCATGAGCCGCGCCACCGTGGAACATCACGCCGACGTGGGCTTCGGGCTGGACGGCGACGGCGACCGCCTGGGGGTGGTGGACGACCAGGGCCGCGAAGTCTTCTCCGACAAAATGGGACTGCTGGTGGCGCGCTGGATCTGTCCCAAGGCTCCCGGCCGGCCGGTGGTGATCGACGTCAAAGGCACCGGCCTGTATTATGAAGATCCCATCCTCAAGCAGGCCGGCGCGGAAATCGTGACCTGGAAGACGGGGCACTCCTACATCAAGGCCAAGGTGGCGGAAACCAACGCCGTGGCGGGCTTCGAGAAAAGCGGCCATTGGTTTTTCAACGCCCCCTTCGGGCGCGGCTACGACGATGGGGTGCTCTCCGCCGTGCAGACCCTGCGCATGCTCGCCGAACAGAGCCTGAGCCTCTCGGGAATGATCGATGCGCTGCCCCGCACCTGGCAGTCGCCGACGCTCGAGCCGCAGTGCGCGGACGAGGTGAAGTACAAAGTGGTGGACGCGGTCGCCGCGCAGTACCAGAGCGACTTCGCCAGCGGGGCGCGAATCGCCGGTATGGCGATCCGCGACATCATCCTCATCAACGGCGTGCGCTTCCGCCTGGAGGACGACAGTTGGGGGCTTGTGCGCGCCTCCTCGAACCGCCCGTCGCTGGTAGTGGTGGCGGAAGCCCGCAAGTCCAGGGACCAGCTTTACGAAATCGTGGATCAGATCAAGGCCAGACTGGCCGCCACCGGCCTGATAGGCCGCTACGACCAGGACATGCCGGCGCGCTAGCTGGACCTTTTCGCAGGTGCTCAGGCGTGATGATGTGGCGCACGCACTCGTGCGCAATGCCACTTAGTTTTCATAATTGGCCTGTAAGCTATTGATTTTACGTGGCGCACGCTTCAGCGTGCCGTCGTGGGCTTCAGCCCACGATCAGCGCTGACGGCGAGCTGAAGCTCGCCGCTGCACGCTGAAGCGTGCGCCACGAAAACATAAGCCTCGTGTTTTGTTCTTGTTATGAAAACTATGCGGCATTGCGCACTCGTGCGTGCCGCGTCGGCGCCCATGCCGACGCCCCGGCTCGACTGACTGTCCGCACCCCCGAACGTGTCGAGAAAAGTCTCGACACGGCACGCACGGTTGCGTGCGCCACGTCAATTCTTTAGCGCCCTACGACTTCCAGAATTGCGGAGTCCGGGCCACTCCAGGCTTGGAACCCCTCGTGAGTGAGCTTGCCGGTGGCATTGTTCCAGTGCAGGCGGGTGATCCGCCGGTCGCCGCTCTCATAGGCGTAGGTCTTACCATCGTCGTCGTAAAGGGTGAACGCGCCGTCCGCGCCGCGATACACCCGCACGCGGGCCAACTTCTGGGTTTCGGCGGTGCTTTGGACGGGTTCTCCGAGGGGCACAATGGAACCGGCCCGCACGAACAGCGGCAGGGTGTCGATGGGAGCGTTCACTTTAATCGTCTGGCCGCCGCGGAAGCGCTGGTTGGTCCAGTAGTTATACCAGTCCGCGCCGGCCGGCAGGTAGACCGAACGGCTGGTGGCGCCCTGTTCGGTGACGGGGGCCACCAGGAACGCGGGACCGAACATGTACTCGTCGCCCATGCCGGCCACGTTCGGATCGTTGGGAAAGTCCATGAACAGCGCGCGCATGAACGGGGCGCCGGTCTCGTTGGTCTGGTATCCCAGCGAGTAGATGTAGGGCATGAGCTGGTAGCGCAGCTTCAGGTACTTCTCGAGAATCGGCTGGGCCGCTTTGCCGTAGGTCCAGACCTCGTTGTACAGACGGCTGCCGTGGGTGCGGAAGATGGGCATGAAGGAGCCGTACTCGAACCAGCGGGTGTAGAGCTCCGGGTAGTCGTCATAGCCGCCCACGTTGTCCCGCGCGTCGGAGGGATCGAGCAGCGGAGGGTGCAGGGGATGATGCTCGGGCGGCAGATATTGCCATCCGCCGATGTCATTGCTCCAGTAGGCCAGGCCGGACGCGGTGAAACCCAGGCCGGTGGGAACCTGGCGCTTCAGGGTGTCCCAGGTGGGGTAAATATCGGAGGACCAGAACATGGCCCCGTTGTGTTGCGCGCCCAGGTAGGCGTCGCGGGAGAGGATGAGCGCGCGCTGCTTCATGTCCCGGCGGAAGCCGTCATAGAGCGCGGCCGTGTGAAACAGCGGGTAGACGTTGAAGTAGCGCGTTCCAGGCCCGATGTGAAAGTAGCTGCCGTTGGGCGGCAGATCGGGCTCGGTTTCATCGGACCAGAGAGAGTCGAAGCCCTTGCTGAGGATGTTGTCGCGGATGGTATTCCAATACCAGCGGGCCGCTTCGGGGTTGGTGGTATCGATGTCGGAGCCGGCGCGGTCGTAGGGCAACCCGTTCGTGGGCGTGCCGTCGGCCAGGTGCATGAACCAGCCGTTTTTCAGGACCAGATCGTAGTAGCGGGATTCGGGCGTAAAGCGCGGCCAGACGCTGATCATGGTCTGCAATCCCATGTCGTGGAGCTGGCGGTTCATGGCGCTCGGGTCGGGCCACTTGACAGGATCCATATCGATTTGGCCCATTTTCGTCCAATAGAACCAGTCGACCACTACCACGTCGAGCGGGAGCTTCCGGTCGCGGTAGCCTTTGGCCACCGCCAGAACTTCGTCCTGCGAACTATAACGCTGCTTGCACTGGATAAACCCGTAGGCGGCTTTGGGCAGCATCGGGGTGGTTCCGGTAAGCTGGCGGTAGCCGGCGTAGATCTCGTCGGTGGTGGCGCCGGCGATGACGAAGAAGGATACCCGGTCGCCCACTTCGGAGGTCCAGCGGGTCTCCTCGTTAAAGCCCCCCTCGAACACGGTCTTGGAGGGATTGTCCCAGATGACGCCGTAGCCTTTGTTGGTGACCAGAAACGGCACGCCCATGCTGGGGGCCGCGGTGGCGGTGTAGTTGTGCCAGGATTCGATGCGGCGGCCGCGGTGGTCGAGAACCCCCTCGTGGTTCTGGCCCAGGCCGTAGTAGTGCTCGTCGTCGGGCGAAACGAAGGTCGCGCCCACCTGGTAAAAGGGCGGGTCCGAGGGACGTTTGTCATGCAACACGCCGGCGTTGCCGTCCTTGTAATTGGGCACGGACATCGACCAGCCCTTCATCTCCAGCAGTTTCTTGCCGGCGGGCGTGGCCATGGTAATGTGAGCCGGCGGCGCGGAGCCGTTGAAGAACTTGGCGATATCGAGTTCCGTCGCCATGGGCTTGCCCGGACGGTTGGCGGCCACCGTGACCACCAGGCGCGGCGACCGGTAGACGTCGCCCTGGGCGTCCGTTTGCCGGCTCCAGCCCTGGGTGGAGGGGCTGGCCACAAATCCATAGCCCGGCGCGGCCGCGGCCGGCTCCTTGAGGAGGCTCAGCGTGACACGGACGATGTTGGGGGCATAGGGCTCGAGGACAATCGCGCCGCCGTCCCGATCCAGTACAACCTGCGAATTTTGGGCGTATGCGCCGCCGCTGAACAGCAGTGCGAGTAACATCGCGACCGCCAGGCATGATGTGCGAATCATAATGACCTTTGCTTCGAATGCGCCCCTCGACCACCACCTTAACAGCCCGCTTCCGGCCGCGGGGTGAGCGTTTCATACATCTTACCCTCCTTTGGGGATTCGGAAGGTTCGGCGATCCTTCCGCCGGTTGACGTCAAGGGGAAAATGTCCCACGGCCGCACGGAATCCGCGCCAAAGCCGTACCCGTGCGCCGGCGCAAAAGACGTTATCGTAAGAGTCGGCAAGGAGTCCAGCAATGCAACGTCGGGAATTCCTGAAGACATCCGCACAGGCGGGAGCGGCCGCCTGGACCGCCGTGTCCGCGCATCGAGTGATGGGAGCCAACGACCGGCTGCGTGTGGGCCTGATCGGGTGCGGAGGGCGCGGCACGCTCGACGCGCGCAACATGCGGGGCACCCTGGAGGACATCCAGGCGGTGGCGCCCGAGAGCTATCACGGCGGCAATCCGGAGCCGCGGCTGAAGGAGCCGCGCAACGTGGATATCGCCGCCGTGTGCGACGCCAACTCGGCCAAGACCGAGGCGGCCAAGAGATGGACTCCCCAAGCCACGGCGTACGACGATTTCCGCAAGCTGCTGGCGGACAAGAGCATTGACGCGGTGATCATCGCCACGCCGGACCCCTGGCACGCCCAGATGATGATCCTGGCCTGCGAGGCCGGCAAGGACGTTTACCTCGAAAAGCCGGTGATGTACCGCCTGGCCGAGGCCAGGACCATGCGCGAGGTGGTGCGCCGGACCGGGCGCATCGTGCAGATCGGCTCGCAGCACCGCTCCGCCGACCACATCGCCGAGGCGGCCAAAATGGTGCAAGGCGGCAAGATCGGCGAGGTGAAGTTCGTGCGCGTGTGGAATTACCAGCTCGAGCCCGCCGCCGCGCCGGTTCCCGACGCCGATCCCCCGGCCGGCATGAACTGGGACGCCTGGCTGGGGCCCTCGCCCAAAGTGCCCTACAACGTCAACCGGCTGTATTACCGGGCGTTCATGGACTATACCAACGGGCTTATCAGCGACTACGGGAACCATCGCTTCGATTCGGTGCACCAGATCATGGGCGTGGATAAGCCGCTGAGAGTCGCCTCTTCCACGGCCATGCTCAATCGCAAGAAGGCGGGGGATATCGTCGACATCCAGCAGGCCACCTACGAATATCCCGGTTTCATCCTGGATTACGAGGGGTGCGTATACAACAGCCACGGCCTGGGCGGCAGAACCGAGGGCATGCGTTATTACAATGCGCGGGGAACCGACGACCGCCCGCACGGCATGGCGTTCTATGGGACCCAGGCGGCCCTTTTCGTGGACCGCATCGGAATGGAGCTGTACCCCGAGCCGCGGGGCGGAATGGGCCGCGGCGGGGCGGCGGCGCCGCTCGAGCGGATGCACATGAACGAGGACGAGCCCTCGGCGCTGCACGCCAAGAACTTCGTGGACTTCGTGCGCAACCGCAAGGAGCCCTTCGCCAACATCGAAGTGGAAGCACGGGCCACCGCCATCGCCTGCATCGGCAATGTGGCCGCGTGGACCGGGCGCAAGCTGACCTGGGACGACGCCTCCTGGCAGTTTCCGGGCGACGCGGAGGCCAACAAGTACCTGTTCCGCGAGTATCGCAAGCCCTGGGACCTGGTGAAGTTCGGGTAGCTGGAGCATGTTCCTTTCATTCGGGGCAGTAGCAGCATGGCTTGCGAGCCGCGGTTGTACAATATCGGACGCATGTCCAACCCCGTCTTGAGCTGGCTCATGGAGGGCGACCCCTCGATTCGCTGGCAGGCCATGCGGGATTTGAAGGGCGCGGCCGAGCCCGTGTTTCGCCGCGAACAGCGGCGCGTCGCCCACACCGGTTGGGGCGCGCAACTGCTGGCCTTGCAGGACCCGGATGGCCGCTGGGCTTCCGGGATCTACAACCCCAAGTGGACCTCCACCACCTACACCATGCTTCTCCTGCGCAGCCTCGGCGCCCCCGCCGGGAACCCCGGCGCCATGCGCGCCTGCCGCCTGCTGCTCGATACGGGCTTCTCCGAGGATGGCGGCATCAACTACTGGCGCAAATCGCGCCCGCTCAGCGAAACCTGCGTCGGCGGCATGACCCTGGCCGTGCTCTGCTGGTTCGGCTTTGACGACCCGCGCGTGGACCGCCTGGCCGAACACGTAGTGACGCGGCAGATGGCCGACGGCGGCTGGAACTGCCGCGCCACCCCGGGCTATGGCGGCGCCACCCACGGTTCGTTCCACACCACCATTTCGGTCCTCGAAGGCTTGCTCGAGTACCAGCGGTTCCGCGGCGGCGGGGCGGTGGCGCGCCAGGCTGCAGCCGCCAGCGCTCGCGGGCGGGAGTTCCTGCTCCTCCACCGCCTCTTCCGGTCGCATCGCACCGGCGCCGTGGCCCGGCCCGAGTTCACCCGCTTCGCTTTCCCGCCCCACTGGCATTACGACGCGCTTCGCGGCTTGGATTACTTCCGGAATTGCGGCGCCGCGCGCGACCCGCGCCTGGAAGACGCCATCGCCCTGCTGGAAGCGAAAAGGACGCCGGGCGGCCGCTGGCCGCTCCACAAAGGCTATCCCGGTAAGTCCTTCTTCGCCATGGAAACACCGGGCGAGCCCAGCCGTTGGAATACCCTGCGCGCCTTGCGGGTTCTGAAGTGGTGGCGGAGGGAAGATCGGTGATGTGCGGCATCGCCCTTCATTCATTTTTGGTGAGATCTCCGCGCCTTGCGGTACCATCCATTGGAGTCGTCCACTGCCCAGCCCGGAGGGCGAAACATCTTAGCCCACGGCGCAAGCCGTGGGAAAGAGGTCGGTCGGCCGCCT
Organism: Terriglobia bacterium; assembly: GCA_963767595.1. Classification (GTDB taxonomy): domain Bacteria; phylum Acidobacteriota; class Terriglobia; order Bryobacterales; family Bryobacteraceae; genus BOG-224. Next base: position 1,254 of record CAVYEK010000009.1, on the reverse strand, counting down.
AGCCCCGGAACGGGGCGTAAGCCATTCCAAACGGCTCGCGCCGTGGGCTAGCGTCTTTCGTCCGAGCGCCGGGCTTCGAAAATGTGCAAACTGACCGGCCGGGGACATAGTTGTATCAGGGCACGGCTTCAGCCGTGCCGAACAGTTGCATCTGCTGGGCTTTAGCCCCCGGGGATGGCCGTCTTGGCGCGCAAGTCCTTCTCAACCCACCTGAAAAGACAAAGGGCCGGGTTTGCGTCCGCGGCTGAAGCCGTACCGTGATTATGATGAAAGACTTCCAACTTCGGGATTCCGGCTAGTCAGTTCTCCGTCGGAAGCTTCTCGGCGGAGTCGACGACCAGGACGTCGCCTAAGCCCTTTTTTGAAACCAGCCGGAGTCCGAGTTGTTCCTTTAGTGCGCCGGCGATTGTAGGTCCGAGAGCGGAATCATTAGTAACTTCTGGGTTTGCAGTCAGAGTTGCGGACACCCAGAATAGCGACATGTCGTATCGGCCGCCGAGCCCCGTAGCGTCGGTAACAGGCGCGTGGAGTTCGGTTATCAGCATCTTGACCAAATCCTCGATTTTGCTTTTGTACGCGCGCCAACGGGCATTCCCATCGATATTCATCGACCCATTCCTGCCGGGAGGGATTTCGGGGAAGCCGTCCCCGCTCAGTCGTGGCTCACCGGAGACGCCGTCTTCAGAGGCGATCTTCTCATTGGCTGCTTTCAGCTTCGGGCCGCCGGCGGCGATCGTCAGTTCATAAACCGTCATTTTCCGAGCCTCACGGTGCACCCTGAGCTTCAGACGGTCCGCCAGCAAATTCCGCAGCATGATCGGGACCTGTTCTTTAGTGGTTCCCGGAAGGATTTTTGCCGTGATATCGAATCGTGCCGTCTGAATCCAGTCGGGGCCGGACAATTGGGACCCGTCAATGCCATAGGCTTCCGCAACAAGTCTGGCGAGGGTCATGTAGCTATAACTGATCTGGCCGGGGTCGCCTTTGGCAGGACCGCCGAAGATTCCGGAGCGGAAGCGTCCACCACTGGTGAACGGCGGCGATGGCCTGACTGACGCGACCTCAAAAGCGAGTTGCGGCGTGCCGGACTGGCCGCGCGTCGGCGCCCCGGCGCTAACAATACCTACCCCAACTGGACCAATGATGGCAGCAATCGTCGCAGCACCCAGAAGCAGTTTCTTCCCTAAACTCAGCTTTTGAAAGATGCGATTCGCCATGATGCCCTCGATCCTCCTTTTGAGTCCCCCGCCGGTG
>CAVYEK010000008.1:0-1101377 GCA_963767595.1 Terriglobia bacterium | reverse complement strand
CGGTTACGCGATCCCTATCGCCGTTAGCCGAACAGCTCCTGCGCGCGCATTAAGCGCTCGGATACGTGGACGCCGTTGGGGCAGTGCACCTGGCAGGAGGCGCAATCGCCGCAGCGCACCGCCTGCGCCTTTTCCGGCAGCGCCAGGAAATGCTCCCGGCCCAGGCCGAACTGGCCGTAGAAATCGGCGTAGGAGAGATAGCGGAGGCTCTCCGGAATGGCCGCGCCCTTGGGGCACTGGCCGCTGCACTGGTAGCACATGCGGCAGTAGAGCGGGCGGATCTCCCGGTCGATGCGGGCCAGCAGTTTCTCGTCCTCCGCGCCGAACGGCTCCGCCATGGCCCGGAAATTCATCTCCAGTTGATCCATGTCGGTCATGCTGGGGACGGTGGTGGCGATGCGCTTGTCGCGCAGCACCCACTTCAGCGCCGCCAGCGGCCCATTCGGCTTCTTGGCGCGGGCGGCGGGCGCCATCACCTTCATGGCCACCAGCCCGATGCCGGCGGCGGTGAGCTTGTTGTAGGCGTCGTCGTTCTTGGTGGGGGTCGCGAAGCTGTAGGTGCTCAGCAAAACCTCGAATTTCCCCACCGACAGGACGCGGTCCAAAATGGCGCCGGGGTTGTGCGTGCTGATGCCGATGTGGCGGATCTTCCCCTGCGTCTTGGCGTTCTCCCAGACCGTCACCAGCTCGTCGGGGATGGCCGCCACGGTATCCCGGGAGTGCATGTACCAGATGTCCAGGTGGTCCGTGCCCAGCTCCTTGAGGCTGGTATCGAGCTCCGCGATCGCCTCCGGGGCGGTCTTCGCCTCGGACTTGCTGGAGAGCACGATCTTGTTGCGCACGCCCTTCAGCGCGGCCCCCACCATGCGCTCGTTGTTGCCCTTGCTGTACCCGCGGGCGGTGTCGAAATACGTGATGCCCATATCGGCCGCGCGGGAAATCACGCTGCCGTCGGACGTAATCATGCACCCGTAGCCGACCGCCGAGACCTGGAGCCCGGTTTTGCCCAGCGTCCGGAAGCGGACCGCCGCGGGACCCGGCGACGCGGGTCTGCCGGCCGGCATGGTGGACGTCTGAGGCGCCGGCGCGCTGGCCAGGCCGGCGACTGGAAGGCCCAGCCCGGCTACGAGGAAGTTTCTACGCGAGGAATCAGTCTTCACGATTGTTCTCCGAAGCCGGGATTTCCATTTTGGACTATCGGCTCTTGTTTAGTATACACGCTTCCGCCGTCGCCGGAGCGCCGGGCTTCGGGTTTCAGACTACAGAGTCCGAAAAAGAGGCGGCCACAAGGATGGAAGTCCTTCGACAGCGTTGTGGCGCACGCACTCGTGCGCAATGCCACTTAGTTTTCGAGGCGATTGCCGCAACCAAAACATTCCATGATAGTTATGATTTGGATATGGCGTACCTCGACTCAGTTGGATTGTTCAGCCTGTACCGGCAGGTGGCCCCTGCCGAGTTGTTCCGTCTGCTGCTGCGGCAAATCGGTTTTAAGGCGCGTGCCGGCATCTATTCGGCGCGCTTGGTGATGTGGATGATGATGATCCAGCGGTTGCAGCCGCGAGGGACTCTGGCCAGCAGCGTGGCCCAATTGGTAGAGGGCCGATTCGACCCGTTGCTGAGCCGATGCAAGCGAGTCCGCGAGAAGCACATCGGGTTGTCGACGGGCGGCTATTGCCAAGCCCGGCAGCATCTGCCCAAACTGTTGGTGAGTCGCACTATGGACGAACTCATCGAACGGTTGCGGAGCCGTCTGTTGGAATCTGGCGCGGAACTTCCCCAGAGAACGTATTTGCTGGACGGATCTTCCTTGCAGTTGGAGCACGAACCGGAACTCGTAGAAGGCCTATCCCCCAGCGAGCAACCAGCATGGCAAATCGCATTGGCCGGTGATGCGGATCATGGTGTTGCATGACCTGGAGACGGGGCTGGCGGAGCGGCCCTATTGGGGACCATTCAACGGCCGGAAGGCGGTAAGCGAACAGGCGCTGGCAGAGCTCGCTATGGCGCATGTTCCGACCGGTTCGGTGATCGTGGGAGATCGGAATTTCGGCATCTTTTCCACCGCCTATCACACACAACAGGCGGGACATAAAGCGGTCGTACGCCTGACTGCGGTACGCGCGAAATCTCTGATGGGCAGCCCGATCTCGCGCCAAGGCGATTATCCGGTCCGTTGGCGGCCCAGCCGATGGGACGGCAGGAACAAGAACGTACAGCAGGCGCCACCCTGGCCGGCGGATGCCAGTGTGGAAGGGCGCCTGATCGCATCGCGCGTGGGTCGCGGCAAACACAAACAGTGGCTCTATCCTCGTGCGTGCCGTGTCGAGACTCTTCTCGACACGTTCGGGGGTGCGGACAGTCCGTCGAGCCGGGGCGTCGGCATGAGCGCCGACGCGGCACGCACGAGTCCGTGCGCCACGTTGTCACGGCCGAGTCTCTGTGAGAAGGTCGGCTTAGTGCGCCGATTCTCCCGGAACTTCCGGCAACCCGGGCTCGTCCAGGATCTGAACGCCGGTGGCCGGGCCGAAGTTCGCCCAGTCCTGCATCACCCAGACCACCTTCTTATCCGGCGTGACTTCGACGAGCTGGTGGCCCTTTACGTCGCCTCCGCGGGAGCAGATGATGGTGTTGCCGTTGGCCAGGCGGGTGCAGCTCTGCGTGTTGATGAAGCGGTAGGCCTCCGGCAGGTCGCTCGGCCGGAGATCCCACACCGTCTCCCCCTTCGGGTTGACTTCGCGGGTGAGAACTTCCCGCTCCCCGGTGATCAGCGTGTTGCCGTTTTTGAGGCGGAGGGCGGCCCAGGGGCCGGCCATCTCGTATTTCCAGATCTCCTTGAAGTCCTTGTCGTACTCCACCACCCGGCCCATTTCCAGGAACGGAACCAGGTAGGTTCCTTGCGCGGTGTAGCGCGTCCGGCGGAACTGCGCGTGGACGGTCCCTTTGTCGGTCGGGCTGGGAGCCGGCAGGTCGTGCTGGATCTCGACGGCCTTGGTCTTGATATTGATCACGAACAGCTTGGGCGGCAGGCCGTTCTGGACGAACATGACCTTGTCCAGACCGATGGGCTGGCAGGTGTGGATCTCGGTCCCTTCGGGGGCGTCGTAGCGCCACACAACCTCTTTCTTAGGCGTCACCTCGGCCACGTATTGCATGCGGCTGAACAGAATGTTGCCGTTCGAGAGCATCCACGCGTCGTCGTATTCCCAGCCTGTCCCCGTCGAATAGGTCCAGATGATTTTGCCCTTATTGACGAGGAGAATCTTGTTGTAGCCCTCGCCGATGTAAAGCATGGGGTGCTGAGCCATCCCGTTGCCGGGCAGTCCGGGAGGGGTGGTTTTGTCCCACTTGAGGGGCACAACCTCCGTCTCGGAGGGGCCCATGGCCGGCACGCCGGCGGCGGTGAAGCGGTCCAGCAGGCCCATCAACGGCGCCGCCGCGGACGGCTTGGCCGTTTGGCCCAAGGTCGCCGAACACATGGCGAACAAAGCGAAGCCGGCCGCAACCACGGCCAGTGGGGACAGTACTCTATAACGCATGCCGATTCTCCTCTTGGAAATCGCGGAATTCCGAGCCGGAATCTCCATTTGGGACTCCCGGCTCTTGTTCAGTATACACGGCATTGACAGCGGAATTCGCAGGTTGCTACCGTTTGATCCTGCAATCGCGGATCTTTAGGACGAACCTTGACATCTCCATTTGCTTTCGACATCCTGCTGGAAGAAAGCCGTCTGACACGGTACGACCATCGCACCGAGCGCCGCCTTTCCTCGCTGCGCGGCCAGTATGCGGATGGCGACGCCTGCCAGCGTCTGCTCGCATCCGGCGACCCGGTGATTTATGAGGTCTACGAGATCGCCCGGCCGGAGGTTGCGGGCGAGCTGCGCACGGGGCTCTCCGTGGTCCACCCGGGCCGCGTGGGCGACGAGTTCTTCATGACCAAGGGGCATTTCCATGCCGTGGTGGATACGGCGGAAACCTACTACTGCCTCAAGGGACGCGGCTTGCTCCTCATGGAGAACGCGCAAGGGGACTGGGCCGCGGAGGAGCTGCGGCCCGGCCGCGCCGTCTACGTGGCGCCGGGCTGGGCGCACCGTTCCATCAATACCGGCGATGAAGAGGACCTGGCCACCTTGTTCACCTACCCGGCCCACGCCGGGCACGATTACGGAACCATCGAGCGTCAAGGCTTCCGTAAGCGCGTGGTGACCGGAGATGGCGGATACCGCGTCATCGATAACATGGATTGGCTGCCGCCGCACATCGCCAAGACCAGGCCCACCATGTACTTTCTCGGCGTCACCACCGCCAAATCGTCCATCATGAAGGTCTTTCCGCTGTGGATGAAAGAGCTGGGCCGCCAAGAGGTGGTCCTTGAAGGCGTCGACTTGCAGCTCCACGACGACCCGCGGAACTACCGGCGCGCGGTGGCTCGGATCAAGTACGATCCGTTGTCTCTGGGCGCCCTGGTGACCACCCATAAGGTCAATCTGCTGGCCGCCACCCGCGATATGTTCGACTATCTCGACCCTTACGCGGTCACCTGCGGCGAGGTTTCGAGCATATCCAAGGATGGCGCCGCGCTGGCCGGCCATGCCAAGGATCCGGTCACCGCCGGGCTGAGCCTCGACGCGCTGCTGGGCGGAGGACTATTTCGGGAGGACCGGCGGCCACGTGCTGTGCTTCGGAGCGGGCGGCTCGACCACCGCCATAGCCCTGCATCTCACTCAGAAACAGGATCGCGCCGACCGGCCGCGGCGCGTCGTGGTAGTGAACCGCTCCGCGGGCCGTCTGGACAGCCTCCGGCGCATGGTCGCCGGGTTGCACACGGACATCGACTTCGAGTATCACTGCAACGTACTCCCGGGTTTCAACGATGAGTTATTGGGCAGCTTGCCGCCGGGCTCCGTGGTGATCAACGCCACCGGGATGGGGAAAGATCTGCCCGGCTCGCCCATCACGGGTGCGGGTTTGTTTCCCATCGGCGGCGTCGCCTGGGAGCTGAACTATCGCGGCGAGCTTCAGTTCCTGCACCAGGCCCTAGCGCAGCGCGACACGCGGCAGGTGCGCGTCGAGGACGGCTGGCTGTATTTTCTCCACGGCTGGACGCAGGTGATCGCCGAAGTCCTGAAAGTCCGCATCGACGAGGCGATGTTTCGAAGGCTGGCGGCCGTCGCCGGCGCGATCTGCCAGCCGGCGCTGCCGGCGAGCCTGGGTGGTTAGGGTCGTCGTAGAGCGGGCTTCCAGCCTGCCATGCCGGCATCCTTGCCGGCGTTCTTCTTCGCGGATGTGCGATAATCTTACCGGAGTCTTACCGATGGAGACCACGCGGCTTTCCACCAAGGGGCAGATCATCCTGCCTAAGGGCATACGCGTTTCCCGGGCTTGGGGGCCGGGCACGGAATTCACGGTCGAAGAAGCCGGCGACGGAGTTCTGCTGCGTCCCGTTGCCCGTTTCCCCCATACCGGTCTCGAAGAAGTGGCCGGCTGTCTGCGGTCCAAGCGCAAATCGGGAACGCCCGAGCGGATGCGCGACGCCATCGGCCGGGAGGTGATGCGGCGCCATGGTCGCGGTCGATACTAACGTATTGGTCCGGCTGCTGACGGGCGACGAACCCAGACAGGCGGCCGCCGCGCGCGCCCTGTTTGCGGCCGGGCCAGTCTGGATCGCCAAAACGGTGTTTCTCGAAACGGGCTGGGCGCTCCGCAGCCTGTATGGATTCGAGGAAAGTGCGATTCGGGACGCATTCACGAAGTTGCTCGGGCTCAAGAACGTACACGCGGAGGATGAACCGTCGCTGGCCGCCGCCCTGGCGCTCACCGAGCACGGAGTGGAACTCGCCGACGCGATGCACTTGAGCAGCCGGCCACCCGGCGCTCGATTCGTCTCCTTCGACAGAGCCTTCGTTCAGCGCGCGAAGCGCGCGGGGGTCTCCGGCATTTCCGTGGTGTAAGGGGCATCCTCAACGCTGGCACTGCATCAATCCGCCTCGCGTCATATTTGCGTGTCCCGGTAATAACTACCGGATCCGGACGCCATTTTGAACTGATTTTGCCCAAGAAACGACCAATACCGGTTTGGCAGGAAGCTTGCTCTCGTGTCAGTCGGAGGCAGTACTCGTATGAACGACGAAATCAATCGAACCAATGGGACCGAACGGCCCCGCGTTTTTCCTTGGACGCCCGTTCTCGCGGTCGCAATCCTGGCCCTCGGCGGTCTCGCTTTCTTTTATGAAAACGCCCAGACGGAAGACCTCCGGCGCCAGGTTGTTGCATATCAGCACGATAATGCGGCGCTCCGCTCGGGCCTTTCCAAAGCGGATTCGGAATTGCAAACGGCGCTCGACGCGGTGCGCGAGGAGCTGGCCAGCACTCGCCAGGACACCAGTTCGGCGCTGGCTAAGGCGCAGGCCTCGGTAAGAAAGCACGCCGACCTGGTGGCCGGCCGCATCGAGCAGCAGCAGAAAGAGCAGGGCGAACAACTCTCGGCCGAGCTGAACAAGGTGAAGGAGTCCACCGACGAGACAACCACCAAGCTGAACGAGACGACCACTAAGCTGGACGGTAAGTTGGATGGCATCTCCACCGAAGTCGGCGCGGTCAAGTCGGACGTGGCCTCGGCCCGCTCGAACATCGAGGATACCCAGGGCGAACTGCGGCGCGCGCGCGGCGACATGGGCGTGATGAGCGGTCTGATCGCCACCAACTCGAAGGAAGTCCAGTATCTGCGCGACCTCGGCGATCGCAATATCTACGAATTCACCATCCTCAGGACCGCCGGCATGCAGAAGGTGGGCGATATCCAGGTGATGCTCAAGAAGGTCGACTCCAAGCGCAATCGCTACACCCTGGACGTGCGGGCCGACGATAAGCTGGTGGAGAAGCGCGACAAGACCATCAACGAGCCGGTGCAATTCTACACCGCGCAAGCCCGCCAGCCCTACGAGTTGGTAGTCAACCAGGTGCAGAAAGACAAAGTGATTGGGTATCTGGCAACGCCGAAAGTCACGCTTTCGCGCAACACCAGCCCCGCCCAGTAACAGGTTTTGAGGGGACGGTGGAGCGGGGGTCGCGAGACTCCCGTTCCACCGAAATGGATATTTACTGGAAGTCCTTCAGCAGGTCCTGCCCGAGCACGTCCGCCCTCCGCGCCAGTTGCAACGCCGTAGCCAGGTCTTTCCCCTTCGATTCCTCCGCTTGCTGGATGAATGTCCCGATCCGTTCCACGGTTTCCCTCTGCGTCCGGCTGAGCGGTTTACCCGACGCTTGCCGCAGCGCCGCCCGGGCGCGCGCCAGACTCTGGGCGTACTCGGCTTCGTACTGGCGGCGCTGTTGGTCCGAGAGGATCGCGCCGAGTTGCGGCGGCGAAGGCTGCGCTTGCGCCGGTCCCGCCGGCTGAGGGGGCTGCGGCTTAGCGGGCGTGGGCGGAGCATTCTTCTTGGCCGCCGGCCGCGGGGGCGCTTTCTTCCGGGGCGCGGGCGGGGTTATCTGGGCAGGCTCTTGGGGTTCAGGCTGCGGAGGCGTTGGCAGCGGCTGCGCCTCCAACGGCTTCTCCTCCGGCGGCTCAGGCTGCGGCTGCACTTCCGGAGGAGCGGGCTTGGCTTGCTGCGGCGCAGGCGCAGGCGTAGGCGCAGGGGGGACGGCCGTCTTGGTCTTCTTTCCGAGCCAGCATCCGCTCAAGCTCAGGCTTAGGACAATGGCTAGCGGAACGGTGGCGCGCCTCATGCGGTCTTGTCCATTTCGGTGAGCGGCAGGGTGAGACGAAACGTGGCCCCATGCCCGGCCTCACTGTCAACCTCGATTGTCCCTCCATGGAGTTGCATTGCGCGGAAGGCCATGGCAAGACCGATTCCGCTGCCGTGAGGCTTGGTGGTGTAGTAAAGCTGGAAGATCTTCTCGCGCTGCTCGGGCGGGATGCCGGGACCGGTATCCGTGATAGCCAGCGTGCAGGTTTCCGGATTCTGAGCGATCTCGAAGGTGAGACTTCCGCCGCCCGGCATGGCCTCCATGGCGTTCACTGCAATGTTCAGCGCGGCCTGGCGCAACAGGCCCGAGTCCGCATGCGCCACCACGGCGGCGGACGGGCGCGCGTAGCGGATGCGGATGCCGCCGCGCTCCGCCTCCGGTTCCAGCAGGTGCACGATTTCCGCCACCAGTTCGGCCAGGTCGACGTCCTCCGGCGCCATTTCCACCGGGCGGCTGAAGTCGAGGAAGGTGCGGACCACCTGGTCCAGGCGGGCAACCTCTTCGGACAGAATGGCGATCTCGGGCCCGGTTTCCGACCCCTCCGCGGCCGCCTGGGAGCGCAGCATCTCGAGGCGCAAGGCGATGGAGTTGAGCGGATTCTTGATTTCATGCGCCACCCGCCCGGTCAGGCTGTTGATGGCCGTGAGGCGGCGGGCCACCGCGATCTGACCTTCGAAATGGCGGCGCGTCTTGGCGTCCAGTTTTTCCAGCACGCCTTCCAGGTTGGCGCGCAAATGGCTGGCGTCTTCGCGGGCATCGCGGAAACGCTCGCCTAGCAGACTCAGCTTGGATTCGATGGCGGCCAATTCCCGGTCCTCACGGGGCTCGCGAGACGGCCCCGGCGCCTTGCCGCTGACAATGCCGTCGATCACGTGACTGATGCGCGCCAGCGGCCGCAGCGCCAGGCTGGCGGACCAGTAGGCGAAAAGGAACGCCAGCGCCAGCGCCACTCCGCAGGCGATGCCGGCGTTGCGCAACTCCGGCAGCGTGGCCGCGCGCAAAAGCGCCGGCGAGACCAGAATCTGGATGGTGAATACCGGCGTCTTCTGGCCCGCGATGCCCAACTGCGTGCGCGTCTCGTAATCGTCTCGCGAAGAGAGGATGGCGGTGATGCGGCCCACCGGACTGGCCTCCCGCAGAAGGCGCAGATCCTGCCTGGCGGTCATGGCCGCGCCGCGCCGCACGGGGCTCGAAGAGGCCAGGATCATGCCGTCCTCGCCGGCGACGTCGATCTCCACGATGGATCGCGATTGCGCCATCGTCTGCTCGAGCAGGGCGCTCAGATCGGCGTCCTCGGCCACGATGCGCCGCCAGAGGCGCTTGGTGGCGTCCAACGCGCCGGGCGTCCCCTGCTCCTGCGCCGCGCGCGCTTCGATGCGCCGCAGCATAAACGACTGAACCTGCCGCCCGGCGGTTTCCGAGCGCTCCAGCGCCACATCCAGCCACGTCGCCACCAGGCTGTTGAGGTTGAGGCCAACCAGCGTCAGCGCCACCACCGCCACCATCGACAACGTCAGCGATAGCAGCCGTGTCCGCAGTGTCATTCGCTTGCGCCGTAGGCCTTCAGCTTATTGAACAGCGTCTTGCCGCTGATGCCCAGGATCTCCGCGCTGCGCGTGCGGTTGTTCTTGGTGTGGCGCAGCGTGAGCTCGATGAGGGCGCGCTCCGCTTCGTCCACGGTCATGCCCGGCTCGAGCACAACCGGGGCGGCGGGATCGCTGGGTGGCGGCTCCGGACGTCCGGCGAAACCGCGCGGCAGGTGGGCGGGCGTCACCGCTCCGCCGCCCGCCAGAATCACCGCGCGCTCCAGCAGGTTGCGCAACTCCCGTACATTGCCGGGCCAATCGTAGCGGTCGAAAATCGCCAGCGTCTCGGGCGATACTTCCGTCACGCGGCAATCGTGTTTGCGGTTCAGACCCGACAGCAGCTCGCGCACCAGCGGCGGAATGTCCTCCTTCCTTTCCCGCAACGGCGGCAGGTGAACCTCGAAGACGTTGAGGCGGAAGAACAGGTCCTCGCGAAACGCGCCCTTGGCGATGGCGTCGGCCAGGTTCTTGTTGGTGGAGGCGAGCACCCGGACATCCAGCTCGATCTCACGCGCCGACCCCAGCCGGCGCACGCGGCTTTCCTCCAGAATGCGCAGCAGCTTGGCCTGCGTGTTCATCGGCATGTCGCCGATTTCGTCGAGCAGAAGCGTCCCGCCGCGAGCCAACTCGAAGCACCCGGCGCGCCGCTCCAAGGCCCCGGTGAAGGCCCCCTTTTCGTGGCCGAAAAGCTCGCTCTCGATCAGCGACTCCGGCATGGCGGCGCAATTCACGGCGAAGAATGGACCGGACCGCCGGGGGCTGAGCTGGTGAATGGCGCGCGCCACGATCTCCTTGCCGGTTCCGCTTTCTCCCGTGATCAGGATGGTGGCCTTAGCCGGCGCCGCCTGCTGCAGCATGGCGAAGATTTCCCGCATGGAGGCCGATTCGCCGATCAGCTCGCCCAGAACCCCGCGCGAAGCCAGTTCGCGCTCCAGACGCCCGGCGTGGGTAGCCAGGCGCCGGCGGTCGAGCGCCCGCTCCACCACCATCTTCAGCACTTGCGGCTGCAAGGGCTTCTCGATGAACCAGAACGCTCCCAACTGGTGTACCGTCTCGAGCGCCGTTTCCAGGTTGCCGAACGCCGTGAGGACGATGGCCGGAGGGGGCGAGGGCAGCTTCCGCAACTCCTCGAGCAGTCCCTTGCCGTCCAGGTTGGGCATGTTGAGGTCGGTGATGACCACGTCGGCGTCGAAGTCCTTGAGCTTCACCAGCGCCTCGGCGCCGTCCGAAGCGGTTTCCACCTGGTACCCCCAGCGGGTCACCACGCTGCCCAGGGCGGAGCGCTGGTTCCGCTCATCGTCGACCACCAGGATTCTGGCCAAGGGATCGTTCATCTCGAGGCGTGTCCGCTCCCGCGGGTTTTCCCCTCCAGCATACACCGGCGGCGCTTCGGGGCGGGCGCGCGGCGCCGTCATTGATGCGAGGCCAGGCTCGGCGTTTTCTGGAGTTGGCCGGTGAGCAGATGAAGGAATGCGCATCCTCCTTGACGAGCGAGTGAATCCGCGGCTTCCATTGATCGGGCGTGCTGCCCGGCCCTGCGGATAGAATATTAGCAGTGCCCTACGATCTGATTGTCATCGGGAGCGGCCCCGGCGGCTACTCCGCGGCCATTCGCGCCGGCCAATATGGGTTGAAGACCGCCCTCGTCGAAAAACAGCCCCGCCTGGGAGGGACCTGCCTGTTGGTCGGCTGCATCCCCACCAAGGCGTGGCTCCAGACCGCCGAGGTCTGGCAGCGCTTCGTCCATTCGGAGGCCGAGGGGATCCAGTGCGAAAACCCGCGCCTCGATTTCCCCAAGGTGAAAGCCCGCAAGGACGGCATTGTCGCCAAGCATTCCAAAGGCGTCGAAATGCTGCTCAAGCGCGCCAAGGTGGAGCGCATCGCGGGCTACGCCACGCTCAAGGGCGGGGGCCAAGTGGAGGTGGAATCGGACGCCGGCCGGCAGACCCTCGAAGCGCGGAACATCATTGTGGCGACCGGCTCGGAAGCGCGCCTGTTGCCCGGCCTCGCGCCCGACCCCAACTGCATCCTCACCAACATCGAGATTCTGGACCTCACCGCCGTGCCCCGCAGCCTGGTGGTGATCGGCGGGGGCGCCGTGGGAGTCGAGTTCGCCTCCATGTTCCAGAGGTTCGGAACGGAAGTGACCGTGATCGAAATGCTGCCGCGCATCGTCCCCGTGGAAGACGAGGACATTTCCAAGGAGCTCGATCGGAATTTCCGCAAGCAGAAGATCCGCGTGGAAACCGGCGCGCGAGCCGAGGAGATTCGCCATGAGGATGGCGGCGTGAAACTCACGCTGGTAACCAAGGATGGCAAGCGCGAGGAGTTGGCGGCTGAAAAGCTGCTGGTAGCAGTGGGCCGCAAGCCCAACACCGAGAACATCGGCCTGGAGAACACGCGCGTCGCGCTCGACCGTGGTTTCATCCAGGTGGACGCCCACCAGCAGACCGCCGAGCCGGGAGTGTACGCCATCGGCGACGTGGTGGCCGGCACGCCGCAACTGGCCCACGTGGCCACGCGTGAGGGCATGATCGCGGTGGCGCACATGGCCGGCAAGCCGGCGGTTCCCATCAACCGGAACCGCATCCCGGGCTGCACCTACACCGAGCCTGGCATCGGCAGCGTGGGACTTTCGGAAGCGCAGGCGCGCGCACAGGGGCGCAATGTGAGGGTCGGCCGCTTCCCCTTCGCGGGCAACAGCCGGGCCACGATTCTTGGCCATCACGAGGGTTTCGTCAAGGTGGTCTGCGATGAGACTGATGGGGAAATCCTGGGCGTTCACATCATCGGGCCGGAAGCCTACGAGCTGATCGGCGAAGCCGTGGCGGCCATGGAGGCCGAGGCCACCGTCGAGGTAATGATGCAAGCCATCCACGCTCATCCTACGCTCTACGAAGCGCTGGGCGAGGCGTTTAACGCGGTCTACGGTCTCTCGATCAATGCGTAAATGCGAGTTGCGCGAGCTGGGGCGCATGGACTACCTCCAGGCGCTTGAATGGCAGCGGCGAATGGTCACCGCCCGCCAGCGGGGCGAAATCCCCGACCAGCTTGGGCTGCTCGAACACCCCCACACGATCACGCTCGGCCGCAACGGCCAACTGAGGCACCTGCTCGCCAGCGACGAAGTCCTGGACCGCGCCGGCATTGCGTTTTATCCCACCGACCGCGGCGGCGACGTCACCTACCACGGCCCCGGACAGCTTGTCGGGTATCCCATCGTCGACCTGCGCGAGTGGAAGCGCGATGTGGGCGCTTACGTGCGCGCCGTCGAGCAGACCATCATCGATACGCTGGCGGAGTTCGGAATCGCCGCCGGCCGCATTCCCAAGCTTACCGGCGTGTGGGTGGGAGAGCGCAAAATCGCCGCCATCGGCGTGCACATCAGCCGCTGGGTGACTTCCCACGGTTTCGCGCTCAACGTGAACACGGACTTGAGCTACTTTCAGTACATCGTGCCCTGCGGACTGACCAGGCCGGTGGCTTCCATGGCCCAATTGGGATCGAACGCCGCCCTCGCCGAGGTTGCCACCGTCCTGGCGGGACATTTCGGCCGCGTATTCGAATGTGAGATGCTGAGCGGTGAGGCAGCTCCGGTAGGAGAACTGACATGACCGACGTCGTGATGCCCCAGATGGGCGAAAGCATTGTGGAAGGGACCCTCACCAAGTGGCTGATGAAGCCCGGCGAGCGCGTCGAACGCGACCAGCCCCTGTTCGAAATTTCCACCGACAAGGTGGATACCGAGATTCCCTCCCCCGCGGCCGGCACGCTGGCTGAGGTCCTGGTGGAGGAAGGCAAGACGGTGGGCATCAACACCGTGGTGGCGCGAATCGAAGAGGACGGCGCCGCGGCGCCGCCGCAACCGGCCGCCCCGCAAGCTGAAGCCAAGCCGGCGCCCGCCCCGCCAGTGGAAAACCGAGCGCCGGCGCCGCCGGAACCCGCTAGCGAGCCCTCCGGCCCGCTGTCTCCGCTGGTGCGCAAGATGGCGCGCGAACACCAGATCGACCTGGGCCGCGTAAAGGGCACCGGCGCGGGCGGCAGAATCACCAAGCAGGACGTGGAAGCGTACCTGGCGCAACAGGCAGCCCCGGCGCCCGCGCTGGTGGAAGACGCTGCGCCCGCGCCGCCGCCTTTGCCACCCGCCGCCCAGGCCCGCACGCGCATCGAGCCTCTCAGCGGGATGCGCGCCAAGATCGCCGAGCACATGCTGCTTTCGCGACGCACCTCGGCGCACGTCACCACTATCCACCGCGTGGATATGACCCGCGTTGCGCGCATGCGCGAGCGCCACAAAGCCGATTTTCAGGCGCGCTACGGCTTCTCGCTGACCTACCTGCCGTTCATCGTGCGCGCGTCCTCCGTGGCGCTGCGCGAATTCCCCCTGCTCAACGCCTCCCTCGACGGCGGTAACATCATCTACCACAATGAGATCCACATTGGCGTCGCGGTGGCGCTCGAGAACGGCCTGATCGTGCCGGTGATCCGCGGCGCGGACGAAAAGAACGTGCTCGGCATCCAGCGCTCCATCGTCGATCTGGCGGCCCGCGCCCGCTCCCGGCAGCTCAAGCCCGACGAAGTTCAGGGCGGCACCTTCTCCATCACCAACTTCGGCAGCTTCGGCAGCCTCGTGGGCACGCCCATCATCAATCAGCCGCAGGTGGCCATTCTGGGAGTGGGCACGGTCGATAAGACCCCCGTGGTGGTGGACGATGCCATCGCCATCCGCTCCATCTGCCACCTGTCGTTGAGCTTCGACCACCGGCTGATCGACGGGGCCCTGGCGGACCAGTTCATGACCCGCCTCAAACAGGTACTGGAAAACTGGTCCGAAGAGGTCCTGTAAGGCCGCGCGGGCGCTTGGGCCTGGCTTTCCCCGGAACCATCACCAATTGGGCTAAGGCTTTTTGAATCAATCCGAAAAGGGTGCTTGGACCGTGATTCCTGGAATCCGACAGCCCCCTGCGCCTCGGCGGGGAGAACGCCGGTGTGCCAGGCCGGGGGTCCCCCTACCCGGGCAGCGACCATGGCCGCGATGGCTGGAGAAGCGCCTTCTGCGTAACGCGATAAATGTCGATAAGTGACTGATAAAAAAAGATTTACGCGATCCGAAAGAACCCAAAACCTATCGTTTTGCGCACTTCTGTGGGATACTCAATCATAGAACGGTTTTCAAGTCGCAAATGTCCCTGTTGGACGAAGCAGTCGTCAAGTACAACAAACTGTTGGAGAGCGGTCCCTATCGCGACCTCTCCTGGGCCGAGGCCCTGCACCAGCGTATGGAGAACGGCAATCTCTCCGCTGGCGGGCGCCTGGTGTGCCCATTTTTGCGGCCGAATTTTCTTACCCGGCGCCAGTATGATTCGTTGGTCAGAACCGGCGAGGCCCTGATCGCGGCCATCGACCGGATGCAGCAAATGGTGCTGGCCAGTCCGGCGCTGCTGGCCCGCCTGGAGTTGCTGCCCGCCGAGAAGATGCTGGCCGCGATCGACCCTGGATATCAGGCCCTGGAAGTGTCGGCGCGCCTCGATACCCACATGGCCAACGGTCGCCCGCACTTTGTCCAGTACAACGCCGATTCGCCCACCGGAGCGGGCTACGCGGACGCGCTCGCCGACCTGTTTTTCGACGCCCCGCCGGTCAAGGAGTTCCGCAAGAAATACGCCCTCACGCGGGTGGGCAGCCGCAAGCACCTGCTTCAGGCGCTGCTCAAGGCGTACAAGCAGTTCGGCGGCGCCAAGACGCCGAACATGGCCATCGTCGAGCTGCGCCCCGCCTACCATTCCGGGCAGAGCGAGTTCGAGTTGTTCCGCGACACCTTCCGCGAAGAGGGCTACGCCGTCGAGATCGTCACCCCCGAGCAGCTCGAGTACCGCAACGGCGTGTTGCGCAAGGGATCGTTCGAAATCGACCTGGTCTACCGCCGCCTGGGCGTGCAGGAGTTCCTCCTGCGGTTCGACCTGACTCATCCGCTGGTGCAGGCTTACCGCGACCGGGCCGTGTGCGTGGTGAACAGTTTCCGCTCGGAGCTGGCCCATAAGAAAGCCATGTTCGGGCTGCTCACGGACGAGACGCTGACGGCCAAATTCCCCGCCGCCGAGCGCAAGGCCATTCGCGAGCACGTGCCGTGGACGCGCCTGGTGGCGGCGGCCAAGACCAGCTATGGCGACCGCGTGGTGGACCTGCCGGAGTTCCTCTCCCAGAATCGCGAGCGCCTGACCCTCAAACCGAACGACGATTCGAGCGACCAGCACAGCTACTTCGGCTGGGAGATGGACGCCGCTTCGTGGGACCGCGCCCTCAAGCAGGCCGTGCGCACGCCCTACGTGGCGCAGGAACGGGTCGAGCCCGCCCGGTCGGTGTTCCCGCTCATGAGCTTCGGCAGCCTGGAGTTCCGCGAAATGCAGGTGGACGTGCACCCGCACGCCTACCTGGGCAAAGTGCAGGGCTGTTCGAGCTGGCTTTCCACCGGCAAGGCGGGCTTCACCTTCGCGGCCGGCATCGCCCCCACATTTTTGATCGATCCGAAGTAGGGAATGCTCTGGCCGCCCCGCGATTCGTTCGTCCCCAAGAATCCGGCCTGGAGCGTTCAGAGTTGTATTATGGTGGTTCATGTCTCCGTGTGTGCCCAAGACGACATGGCCGGCTCGTTCACCCTCGCCCTGATGCTTGGAGCCCCGCGAGGCGGAGCACGCTAGGGGCAATAAGGATGTCATCCACTGCGCTCGACTACATCACGGTTAAGGGTTTCAAGAGCATCGCTGCGATCGAGCAGTTGCCGTTGCGCTCAGTAAATATTGTGATTGGCGCAAACGGTTCAGGGAAATCGAATTTCATAGGTGTCTTTTCCTTCCTGCACGCCATCCGCGAGGGCCGTTTGCGAGACTATGTCACCGCCGCTGGCGGCGCCGAGAGACTATTGCACTTCGGATCGAAGAGCACTAAGGAGATGTCCTTCCACCTCTCGTTCGATGGCGGGATAAATCAATACAGCTTGACCCTTTCAACGACGGCCGACGACGGTCTTTTCCCGTCGGAAGAGATCGCTTACTATTGGAAGAAGGGCCAGTATCCCTCACCATATGGCGCCGGTCTTTCGCCACTGGAGCAACGGCGGGAAGCTGGCATAAGCAATCCGAAATCCGAACGTGTCGCGGCTTGGGTCCGCGAACGTCTGGGTGGATGGCGCCTCTATCACTTGCATGACACCAGTTCGTCATCGCCCATGCGCAAGACGGCGAGAGTGGATGACAACGAATACCTTCGACATGACGGATCGAATCTGGCCGCCTTTCTGTTCTACCTGCGCGAGGCGCATGCGGACTCGTATAGCCTAATACAGCGCACCACGCAGCGTGTGGCCCCGTTTTTCGAAGATTTCCAGCTCAAACCGCTCAGACGCAAGGCCGATGACATTAAGCTGGAATGGCGACATAAGGGCTCGGATCAGTATTTTGACGCCTCGTCCTTGTCAGACGGAACACTCCGCTTCATTGTCCTCGCCACGCTGTTCCTGCAGCCGGACAGATATCGACCTTCGGTCATTTTGATAGACGAGCCCGAACTCGGGCTCCACCCCTACGCGATTGGAGTGCTGGCGTCACTGATCAGACAGGCGTCGGTGCAGACCCAAGTGATCGTTTCAACTCAGTCGTCTCTGCTGTTGGACCATTTCGATCCCGACGACGTTCTTATCGCAGACCGTGTAGAGGGGAGGACGCAAATCAGCCGGCTGGAGGCCACGCAATTGGCCGCTTGGCAGGAGGACTACAGCCTTGGCCAGTTGTGGGAAAAGAACGAACTTGGAGGCCGACCCGTGAAGGGCTGAGAATGCCTCGCCTCCTTATACATGTCGAGGGCCAGACTGAAGAAACATTCGTAAACGAGGTTCTAGAGGAACACCTGGTGGCCCGTGGCTACCACAGCGTCACGGCGCGGATCGTGGGTAATGCTCGTCTGCGGCGGAGACGCGGTGGGATTCGTCCATGGCCCTCTGTGAGAAAGGACATCGTCAACCACCTAAAAGGGGATCCGGGTCGCATTGCGACGACCATGGTTGACTACTACGGCCTTCCACAGCAGGGGCCCGGGGGCTGGCCTGGGCGAGCCAATGCCGCTCGCATCGAAGTCTCGAAGAAGGCCGCTTGTGTGGAGGTCGCGCTTCTCGAGGACGTGGCCAAGGAGATCGACAACCCGGGGCGCTTCATTCCTTTCGTTCTGATGCATGAATTTGAGAGTCTCCTGTTCAGCGATTGCGATGCCCTGAGCCGAGGCATTGGGCGGCCGGATCTACGGCCGAAGTTAGAAAGCGTCCGACAGCAGTTTGCGACGCCAGAAGAGATCAATGATTCGCCGGACACCGCACCATCCAAGCGGATGGAATCGATAGTCCCGGGCTACGAAAAGCCGCTCTTGGGTGTCCTCGCAGTCCTCGAAATCGGCCTGGTTCAGATTCGGGCGGAGTGTCCCCACTTTGACAATTGGCTATCGCAGCTTGAGTCCCTCGTATCCTAAACAGTTGACAAGGTTCCCCCTGCTAAGGAAGGGACGAGTCCGCCCTAACCCCGCCCCACCACGCTCACCGTAGCCCGCAAATTGGCCACCCCTGCCGTGTACCTGCCGTCACTTACGGCGAAAGCCACCGCGTCGTCCAGCCAATCGTGCCAGACGCCGTCGGGATCGTGCGACGCCACCGTGATCGTGTACTCCTGGGGGCATAGCTCGCAGCGGAAGGCGAAGGCGACTTCCACCGTTTCGCCTGCCTGGCACGGCCCCAGCTTCAACCTCTCCAACTCCGTGTTGGTGCCGAAGACGTTGAGGCCGATGCGCGTGCGGATCATGATTCCCACCACCGGGTCCGCAATCGCCTCATGGAAGCGCACGAGTACCTTGACCACCGCCAGCTCGCCGCTGCGCCACACCATGGTGGGCCGGCCGTTTTCGCCGATGGTTTCGACGCGCAGCACCTCGGCCCGGCCATCCGTGCGGCGCACGCGCGGCGCCAGCGGCTGGCCCACGGTTTCGCCCCACGCGCGCAGGCGCTGGGCGATGTGGGCGCGGTAAGCTGTCAGCATTTGGTCGGGATCGCCCCGGCCGGCCAGGCGGCCCTGGTCGAGCCACCAGATCTCATCCGCCAAGCGGCGCAACAGCTCCTCCTCGTGGGAAACAAGCAACGTGGTCGTGCCCGCGCCCCGCAGGCGGTCGATCGACATGGCGGCGCGCGCGCGCACCAGCGGGTCCTGGCGGCTGAAAGTCTGATCGATGAGCAGCAGCTTGACCGGCTCCAAAGTGAGCGGATCGTCCGGCCCCAGCAGCCGCGCGGGGCCGGGCGCTTCCACCACGCCCGATTCGGGGCAGTCCAACCCGGCCGCGAGCCGCAGCAAACGCGTCTTCCCCGAGCCGTTTTCGCCGATGATCCCGACCACCACGCCATCCGGCGCGGCCGCTTCGAATTCGCGCAGCGGCGCGCACGTGACGCACCGAAATGCGAGCGCCATAGAAGGTTAGAATAACAACTGTCTCATGGACCATCCGAAGCTGCTGGAGCGCATGCGCGCCGACTGGAACCGGCGCGCCGACGAAGACGCCAACTACTACGTGGCCTTCGGCCGGCGCGGTCAGGAGGACAAGGAGTTCTTCTCCAGCGCGGCCGACGTGGTGCGGCGCCTGGAAGGAGACCTGAAGCGGCTCGACGCCCGCGACGCCGCCCTCGAAATCGGTTGCGGCCCCGGCCGCCTGATGCGCCCCATGAGCCGCCACTTCACCGAGATTCACGGGGTGGATGTTTCCGACGAAATGGTCCGCCTGGCCGGCCAGCGGCTGCGCGGCGCGCCCAACGCCTTCGCGCATACCACTTCGGGCGCCGACCTCGCCATGTTCCCCGCCGGGAAGTTCGATTTCGTTTACTCCTACGCCGTGTTTCAGCACATTCCCAGCCGCGAAGTGGTGTTCGATTATCTGCGCGAAGCCAGGCGCGTGCTGAAAACCGGCGGCATCCTCCGCTGCCAGGTGAACGGGCTGCGCGAAGAGACCACGAGTTACGACACGTGGAGCGGCGTGCGCATCGCGCCCCATGAAATCGCCCGCTTCGCCCTGGCATCCGATTTTCAGTTGCTGGCCATCGAACAGATCTGGACCCAGTACATGTGGATCACCTTGCGCAAGCGCCCCCCGGGCTGGGTACGCTCGCTCGCCGGACGGCGCGTGGAACCTTCCTCCGTCATCCGCAACATCAGCAACGCGCTCACCGGAGATTCCGTGGCCCCCGACTCCGGCCACCTGGCGGTCCTCTGCCTGTGGATGGAGGGCCTCCCAAAGGAATGCGACGTGAACCACCTGGAGATCTCCGCCGACGGCCGCGCCTGCCGGCCCTACTACATCGGCGCGCCGGAGTACGACGGCCTCTCCCAGGTGAACGCGGCGCTGCCCGAAGGGATGCGCACCGGCATTGTGCCCGTGGAAGCCCGCTGGCTGGGGCAGCCGCTGTGCCCGCCCAGCCGCGTGCGGATTATCCCCGGCGGCCCGTCGGTGCCGCGCCTCGATTCGCTCACCGATGGCGACAACCTGCTGCACGGGGCCCGCATTGTCAGCGGGGCCATCAAGGTGGTGATGGTGGAGGTGCGGCGCCCGGAAAGGTTTCACGCGCGCGTGGACGCCACCGACGCTCCCATCGCCGAATGGTTCTGCGCCGACCCCTCCACCGAGCGGTACGAGTTCAACTTCCGCCTTCCGCCAGGCATCGGACCCGGTCCGCACAACGTTTGGATTTCGATTGGAAAGAGGGAGTTCGCCCCGGTCGGAATTGAGGTGGCCCCAGCCCCTCCGAAATGACTGTGTCAACCGCGTCAGAGCCGCGACCGTAAGGGAGCGGTTGCTCCCATGCGCCGTCATCTACTCTTGTGCCGCTCACCCGGCCAGCCCCGGGTGCGCGACACATAAGTGGATAAGCCGGCGTCACGTGGGGCAGGTTGTCAACCTGCGGCGGGTTGGTAACCCGCCTGGGCGGTACTGGCAGACACTCGCGAGAGGCCGATTGACAATCGGCCGCAGGTTGACAACCTGCCCCACAACGGCGCCCTGGGCCTTGCGTACACGTACGCTCGGATCCGGGCCGTTTTGCAGGCGAATCGCTTCGACCATCACTTCTGCGCCGCGCACCCGCCAGCCCTCCCTCTGCTTGATCCGGAAGCGCAATCGGGTTAGAGTGTGTGCGTCCTACCCATGCTGGCAAACGCTTTCATCGAGAGAACCACCATGCCCACCGAAGACGAACTCGCCGAGGCGCTGGGTGGCCCCGCCAAGGCGCTCTGGGACAAGTTGACGGCCCGGCTCGCGGAAGAATACGGCGTCACCGTTCCGGACTGGCACTCGTACTCGCGTAAGGCGGGCTGGACCCTGCGTTTGAAGAGGAAGGACCGCGCGATCATGTATCTCAGCCCGTCGCGGGGCTGTTTCCTGGCTTCGTTCGCCCTGGGCGAAAAGGCGGCCAAGTCCGCGCGGGAAAGCGGCGTCCCCCCGGCTGTCGTCAAAATCATCGACGAAGCCAGGCGGTACGCCGAAGGGCGGGCGGTTCGCATCGAGGTGCGCGGTCCCAAGGACGTCGCGGCGGTGATCAAGGTGGCCGTGGCCAAAATCGAAAATTAGCCCTTATGTGGGGCCAAGCCTTCGGGCTTGTCCTGCATGGGCCGGCAGCCCACGGAAATTCATGAAAACCCCTCCGAGGTGGGTTTTCGACCCTGCCGCCAGGCCTTCTGACCGGCGTTCCTCGCCCCGGCGAGAGAGATTCGATTTACAATACTGCCCAGGAGGCTGTTGATGTCCTTATTTTCAATTCTGGCCGGCCTGCTGTACCTTGCCGCTCTATTGCTCCCCCTGTATCTGATCAAACGGTATGGTCCCGTGATTTGGCCCCTGCACGTGCTGGCGGTGGCGGCGGCCCTGGCGGTCGGGCTGGCGCCTGGGACGGCGCTGCTCAACACTACCGCCGGCTCCTATATTTACGGGTTCACGTTCACCTTCCTGATCGCCTGGGGACTGGGCGGGCTGGTGCTCTATCGCCGCCGCGGCCTGAAGCGCGCCTGAAGCCTGTCCGGTGGCGGCCGCGAGCCCCGGTTACAATGCGGTTTGATGCGCAAGCGGTCCGCCGTTCGTAATCTTGTCGAGTATGTTCTCGC
The DNA here is from genome assembly GCA_963767595.1 of Terriglobia bacterium. Lineage (GTDB taxonomy): Bacteria > Acidobacteriota > Terriglobia > Bryobacterales > Bryobacteraceae > BOG-224. Next base: position 1,079,872 of record CAVYEK010000008.1, on the reverse strand, counting down.
GCTGGCGGCGCTGAAGTCGCTCGAATGGGCTCCGCTTCCGCTGGCGCGCCGCCTGGCCGGCGGCTACGCGCGGCTGCTCGATCTGGCCCTGCCGCGCCTGCGCCGCGCCGCCCTGCGCAATCTCTCGCTGGCTATGCCGGAGCTGACCGCCGCCGGGCGCTCCGCCATGGTGGACGGCGTCTTCCGCTCCATAGGCCGCGTGCTGCTGGCCTTCGCCCGCTTTCCCGCCATCCGCCGCGGCAACCTCTCCCGCTGGATCCGCTGCGAGGGCTCCCAGTACTTCGAGCAAGCCCTCCGCCGCGGGCGCGGCGTGTTGTTCGCCACCGCCCACCTGGGCAACTGGGAGCTGAGCGCCTTTGCGCACGCCCTGTTCCAGGGGCCCATGCGCGTGGTGGTCCGGCCACTCGACAACCCTCTCATCGACCGCCTGGTGGAGCGTCGCCGCCGGCTCACCGGCAACCAGCCCATCTTCAAGAAAGACTCCGCCCGCGGCATCCTCAAAGCGCTGGCCGCCAATCAGGCCGTGGGCATCCTCATAGACCAGAACGCTACCGCCGATTCCGGCGTCTTCGTCGATTTCTTCGGCCTGCCGGCGTGCGCCGGCACGGGGTTCGCCAAAATCGCGGCGCACAGCGGCGCAACCGTGATTCCCGGCTTCGCGCTGTGGTCGGAACAAGAGCGCCGCTACGTCCTGCGATTCTATCCGCCGGTGGAAATCATGGGCGACCCGGCGCGCGATACCGCCGCGCTGCAAGCGCGATTGGAAGAGGTGATCCGCGCCTTTCCGGACCAGTGGCTGTGGGTCCATCGCCGATGGAAAACGCGCCCGCCCGGCGCGCCGCCCTTGTACGAAGACGCGGCGGAGAACGGCTAGACATAAAAGCGCCCCGCCCGGCCTCAGAAACTCCAGGCATGCGGTTCGCCACCCGGGGCGTTGTCCGGAACCATCGGTTGGCCCCACGGGCTAGCCCGGCCAGGAGCCGGCTCGGGGGCTTGGTATCCGCCGGACCATGGGTTCGAAACCACGGCCGGCGCGGGATCCGGGGACCCCGGCCGCTCCCAGGGGTCCTGGCCCTGAGCGGCCGGTTGGACGCTTTGCCGCACCCCGTCCCAGGCTTCCGCCAAGGTTCCCAGCAGGCCCTGTACCTCGGCCAGCAGCGCGTCCTGCTGGAGCGTGTTGGCCTCCACCAGCCGGCGGGTCATGTAGTCGTACAACCGCGACAACCGGTCGGCGATTTCCCCGCCTCGCTCGCGGTCCAGTGAGGCCGACAGTTCCGCCAGAACGTCGCATGCCCTGGCGATGGCCGTGGAGCGAGCGGCAATCTCGCCGGCCTCCAGCCGCCGCCGCGCTTCGCGCAGCGAGCTGTCGGCCGCCTGGTACAGCATGCGCACCAACTCTATGGGATCCGCCGAGAGCACCCGGTCTTCCAGATAAGCGTCGTTTGCGTTGCGGTACATGTCCCTATGCTCCCAAGCAACTCTTATCGGCCAGACGCGCGGTTTTGGTAGGCGCGGCGTCGTTCCGGACGCGGACGCGAGTGTTGTTTTGGCGAGAATATTTTCGACGATGCGTATTTCGCCGCATTTTCATGGGCGTTCGGCCGCACTCCGAACCACCTCCCGCTGTTCTGACGTTTTTCTCCGCGTCTCCGCGTCTCCGCGTCAAAAAGGGCTCCTGTGTGGCTCCTGCTCCGCCGGTTGGGAAGGACTAAAACACCTTAATGCGGAGGAACTTCCGCGGATCGCTCCTCAGGTCCCGCAGGGTTTCGCTCAGTTCCTTCGCCGCGCCGTTCAGGCTGTCGTACGCCTGCGAAGCGCCTGACGCGGGCCCCGCGTTCCACTCGTCGACGGCCTGGATGAGAGAGGCGATGCGGCCATTCCAGTCCGTGTAGAGGCCATCCGAGTTGACCAGTTCGCTCCCGCGCCAGCCGGCGATGGAGCGCCGCAGGTCGATGGCCCCCTGGCGCAAGGAATCGTACTCGGCGGGATCGCGCAGGAACCGGCCGCTGGGGTCCCGGCCCGCTTCGAGGGCCGCCAGGGTCTTGTCGAAACCGGCCAGGGTACTGACAATTTCCCGGTACAGGCTGTCGGAGTAGAGCGCCTGGCCCGTGGGCGTAGCGGTGCGGGCGGCGGCGCGGATCCCACGCTCTATTTCGTTTACCTCCTTGGTCAGGCCGTTGTACATGTCCTCGCCGATCACGAACTGCCCTACCAGGCCGCGGCCGGCCTCTATATCGCTCAACACCCCATCCAGGATTCGCAACTGGCTCTCGAATTGCGCGATGTCGAGGGTCTTCAGCAGTTCCGCCTCTTCCTTGTAAGCGATCTCGCCGCCGGGGCGGATGTGCTCGCCGCTTCTACCGCTGGTGATATCCACGAACTGGTCTCCCACTACGTTGTCGGCGCTGATCTGGCTGGAGGAATCCATGGGAATATCGCGCAGGCGTTCGCGGGCCACCGCCAGCATCACTTTGACCACCCGGTTGGGTTCATTCGATCCGGAGAGGGACACCGAGATCACCTTGCCCACGTCGATCCCATCCACGCGAACCGGCGAATCGGGTCCCAGTCCGGTGGCGTCCGGGATAAACAGAAAGAGCACGGTGGTCTCGCGCAGCAGCGATCCGCCGGCCAGCCGGTAGAGCAGCGCGCCCAGGATGGCGCAAGCCGATACCATGACAACGGCGCTACGAGTTTTCGCCCACTTGACGCGTCGTGCGGACGGCATTCACTCGGATTGTACCGCGCGAACGCCGCCTGAGCGGCCCGCTCACCGCGGCTTCTGGATCACCCGCCGTTCGGCCACCCGGCGAAGAAATGCCAGTACCTGCTGTGCACTGTATTCGCGGGCGGGCGACAGCTCCCCGTGATTGGTGACTCCCGCCGGCTTGCCATCGGGAGTGAAAAACGCCGCCGCCGGCACGCCCTTCTTGAGGCTCACGCCCAGGCTCTTGGCGATTCCCAGGTTGGCGTCCATTTCCCCGATGTTCACGTTCACGATCTCGAAGCGCGCCGCCACGTATTCGCGCAGGGGCGACTCGTGGAGCCGATCGTGAAGCGCCCGGCAATCGGGACACCAGTTTCCCCCAAAAACCACCATCAGCAGCTTGGAGGAGCTCCGGGCGCGCTCGCGGGCCTGGCGCAGATCGGCCGCGGCGTTGGACGGTGGAGGGTACGGATCTGTGGCCCCCAACGCCAGGGAAAACGCCTGTGCGGCAAAGGACACCAGTACCCATCGGCGCGACAGCCCCATGCGACGATCATACATCGCTTCGTCCCGCGCCGGGAGGACGGCCGGGGCGCGGGATTGCGCTAGGGCGGTATGGATTTCGCCGCGGCGGGCCAGTCTCCGGGAACGTTTTCCAGCCGAATGCATCCGAACTCTGTCGCGCGCTGTCGGCCGGCCCGTCGGGCTCCGTCCCCAGCTCGGAAGTGGGCGTTATGCCCCGATTCGAAGGCGGCTGCGGTCCGCGGTTGGAGGTCTGGCAAAATCAATGAGAAACTTCCGCCTGATTTCGAGATCGAGTTTTGCGATCCAAGGCGGGTCAATGGGGAGCCCCAAAATCCATGTTTTGCCGGCAGTTTTGAGACAGCCTTTTTTGCGACGCTGGAAGGCCCGATTCCACAGGCTCCGAGCGGTGTCGCAAGACTTACCGTTTTCGACACGACGCCTCCGCGTTAGCCCCGCTTACTTTACTACCGCTTAAACCCCGCAACTGCCCAAAAGACCGAAATGCCCAAGGCGATAACCAACAGCGGCGGAATAATCGCCCACGGCGCGATCTCTATAATCACTTGCGAAATAGGGACCGGTGCTTGCCTCACTTCGGCTTCCCAGCCAGACGGCGCGGCTCGATCACTTTTGCTGAAAAACAACCTCACGCAGTCGTCTGGCTGATTGGCAAATGGGGTTGTATCCGGGATGGCGCGACACTCGGCTTTCCGTGCCTCCGAAACTGAGTCAGCCCACTCACGGTCTTTTCGGTCGAGATCGGCTAACCTTCTCTTAAGGTCGGCTTCAATACGATCCACTCCCCATTCAGGGGGATAGTCCCACGTTTCGGTATTTGAGATTTTCACATGAACTTTCGGAACGCTGACAAAAGGCCACGCCACATCAATTCGGTTCAAGGCCGTTACCATAACAGCCCCACACCAGAGAAGCGACAGCACTATCCAGAAACGGAGCGCTCCACGTCGCCAGTTGATAGTTGGAAAGGAAAGCTGTAGCATCGAGAAGACCTCCTTTTCAAAACACGCTCTCCGACGATTTCACGACGCCATACACTACCCTTTATGAAAAGTTGGGGCCTTCCCGATGAACCGGGCGCGGTCCAGCGCTTCGCCCTTCGTCCCGAATGGAAGGCGCTCGGGGTCTTCATCAACTGCCCAAGTGTCGTTATAGGGATTTAAAGTGACGTGCACGATGCCACCGGGAGCACACCTGACCTCATAACGCGCGCTCTGTAAAACCATAATCTGGTAAGCCATAACGTTACCCGATTCTAGCGCCTAGCTGGGGCGCAAGCCACCCGTTTCGGGGCACAGAAAACGACTGATCTCGACGCCCAGACATTTGCATGGGACAATGTAATGTGAGGAGCTTCGGCGGTGGTAAAGAGTAAGCGAACCAAGAAAGACATCGAACTGCACTACACGGAAGAAGCTCGCCGAGCCTCACCGATATTTCCTGCTGGAACGCTCGTACCGCACGAACGCCCTGATTTCCTCATCGACACGGGCGATGCGGGCATTCTGGGAATAGAGGTTACTGAGCTTTGCCGTGAGGAACCTCGGGCCGAGGCCGGTCGCCTGTCGAGGGTTCCCGATGCAGCGAGGGCGCTCTACAACCGGCTGCCCGGCTCGGTGCCTGTAGACGTTGGCTTCGCGTTCTCACCGAGGGCCTCCGCAGTTCCATCTAATGCTTTGAGAGACTCCCTCGCTGACTTTGTTCATCACCACGCGCCGGGAAATAGTTTCAAGAGGGACCTGCCGGAAGGCTTCTGCCACATCGGTATTCATACGCCGCTGAACGATCCTTCGGGACATTGGCACGCACCACGAGCATTTAACGTGGTTCCGGCTGGCAAGTTGCTTCTGGAGTCGCGGATCGCGGAGAAGAATCAGCGCGTGCCAGATTACAGGGTGGCGGCCGCGGACGTTTGGCTTCTCATCATTAACGACAATTTCTTGGGACCAGGTGAAGTGATCGTCCGCGGTGATGAATTGGCAGAGTGGACGTTCACGTTTGACTTCGACAAAGTACTTGTCTTTCAACGCCAGCCGGGCGGTGACGGGCACGTGATCCCGCTTCGTCGCGTATAATCTGCCGAACGCGGCGGGTCGGGGACGTGACCCGCGCGGCGCTGGCTCCGGGGAGCTGTTGCCTTAACGTGCTTTATATTCCGGTTCGTGAGGTGACCCCATGTAAGGGCCTCCGGCAACGTTGCAAAACTCACCCTTTTCGAGACCCGCCAAAGCCTCTGTCTCCAGCCATCCGGGACCACTGACGCAGTTGCCCGCAACGCCCCGCCGCGGACGCCCCCACCAGCGAGCCGTTGTGAAGCCGCGTTACCGAGGACCGCCCCCGGAGCCAACAGCCCGGCGCACAAGCGCCGCCGACTCGCGCCGCGATTTGGCCGCGCCCGCGCACCCTGCTAAGGTGATTGGGTTGGAGCGCGTTTGAAGATCCGATCCAGAAAATTCAGCGGCCGTTGCGCCAAGCACAAGCGATTCAACCCGGCTACCGACGGGCGCGGCGCCATTCGAGGCGCTTGCCCCCGGTGTCACCTTCTGTTCGACATCTGGGAGACGTCCCTGAAGCTGAACCAGTTGATCCGCAGGTTCGACCCTTCGCACGACGATCTCGAGCGGCCCAAGGAGCCGCCGGCCCCGGATCCGCGCCAGATGAGCCTGATCGACTAGGCGCGGAAACTGCTCCCTATCTTCGCCGCGCTCGATCCGTAGAGCGGCCTTCCAGGCTGCCACGTCGGCATCCTTGCCGACGTTCTTCGGGGAATGCCGGTACGAATACCGGCACGGCAGGCGACACGCCCCCGCTCTTGCGTTGCGCCGCGGACCACCAAGCCCCCAACCGCTTGATCGGTACCTCAACGCGGCGGGCCGGGCACGCCCCGGCCCTCCGCGCTGTCCGGCCCGGTCCCCGCGTCAGTGCAGCGTTCCCTTATAGTCGCCCACGCTGGCCCCCACGTAGACCGAGAAGTCGGATGTCTGCACCGAATCGCCCCAGATGATGCGCCAAACCGGTTCCTGGTATTCCTTCACCTTCTCGAGCTGTATGGTGATTGGCTTGCCCGGCTGCTTCTTCTCATAATCCGCGGCCTTGGTGAGCGCGGTTTCGAAAGCCGCACCCGTATCGATCTTGACCGCCAGCGCCGGAAACGTCTGCCCAGGCGCGCCGGACCAGGTTTCCTCCGGGCCCGCGAAGACGTTCTTGTGAAGGTTGCCCTCGTCTTCCACCACCGAGAACGTGAACGACCGCGACCTGCCTCTGAAAGGCGAAACGAAGGTAACTCCCCATGCCGCGGCCTTGCCGCGAACCGCAGGGACCTGGGAGAGAGGGATGCTGTCCATTCTCAGCACCTCGCAATCCGGGTCCCAGGCCCGCGCCACCGCATACATCTTCCAGAATGCGCTTAGCCCCCCGATCGGCTCGGGTGGCTTCTCGGCCTCCTTCCTGGCCGTCGGGGCCGTCTCGGAGCAGCCTGCCAGAACCAGCACAAGAGCGCAACCCGGAAGAAACCAAAGCCATCTCATAGTCGTCCGCGAGACACATTCTAGCGTACTGCGGCGCAAGAACTGCCCCTTTTATCCTCGCCGATCATCGCGCTCGATCCGTGGAGCGGCCTTCCAGGCTGCCACGTCGGCATCCTTGCCGACGTTCTTCGAGGAATGCCGGCAGGGCAGGCGGGACGCCCGCCGCGCCCCACCCTACGCCTCCGCCAGGCTCCCCAGCTTCTTCGCCACGAAGCGCAGCACATCCCCCGCCGCGGACTGTCCGTCGAGCGGCAGCATCAGCACTCCCGCCGGAGTGAACTGCGCCCCGCGAGTCTGGCTCACAATCTTCATGAGCCGCGCCGGGTCCACCCGGGTTCCCTCGTGGAATTTCACATTCACAATGCTGTGACGCCGGTCTATGGCTTCGATTCCAATCCGCTCGGCCATGGTTTTCAGGGCCGAGTATTGAAGCAGGTTGAGCACCGCTTCGGGAACCGGGCCGTAGCGGTCTTCCATCTCCTTCTCCAGCCGCTCCCGCGCGCCCGCGTCCGCCGCGTTGGCAATCTGCCGGTACGCGCGCAGCCTCTGGTTCTCATCCGCGATGTAGTCCGGCGGGATGCGTATATCGAGCCCCAGGTTGAGCACCGAGTGGATCTCCGGAATCACCTCTTCGCCCTTCAGCTCGCGCACCGCCTCTTCCAGCAGCCGAACGTAGGTATCGAACCCTACCGAGTTGATGTGCCCATGCTGCTCGCCCCCCAACAAATTGCCCGCGCCGCGCAGTTCCAGGTCGAGCGCCGCGATCTTGAATCCGGCTCCCAGGTCGCTGAACTCCTTTAGGGCGGCTAGGCGCTTGCGGGCGATCTCGGTCAGCTCCGTATCCGGCGGCACCAGCAGGTAAGCGTAGGCCCGGCGGCTCGACCGCCCCACCCGGCCCCGCAACTGGTACAGCTCCGAGAGCCCGTAGCGCTCCGCGTTTTCTACGATCAGCGTATTAGCCAGCGGGATATCCAAGCCGTTTTCTATAATCGTAGTACACATCAGGATGTCGAACTCGTGGCGCATGAACTTCAGCATCGTGGCCTCCAGTTCCGCCTCGCCCATCTGCCCGTGGCCCACGCCGATGCGCGCCCCGGGAACCAGTTCCTGGATCATCGCGGCGCGGGCCCAGATCGAGTCCACCCGATTGTGCAGGAAATAGACCTGCCCGCCCCGCGCCAGCTCCAGCTCCAGCGCCGAGCGGATCAATCCCGGCTGGAACGGGGCCACCACGGTGTGGATGGACAGGCGGTCCTTGGGCGGCGTCTCGATCACCGACATATCCCGCAGACCTAATAACGACATATGTAGTGTTCTGGGAATGGGCGTGGCGCTCATGCTCACCACGTCCACCGTCTTCTTGATCTGCTTGAGCCGTTCCTTGTGTTTCACCCCAAAACGCTGTTCTTCGTCCACCACCAGCAGCCCCAAATCGCGGAACTGGACGTCCTGCGAGAGCAGGCGATGAGTGCCAATTGCCACGTCCACCTTGCCCTCGGCCATATCCGCCAGCGCCGCCTTGATTTCCTTGGGCCGGCGGAAACGGCTGAACATCTCCACCCGCACCGGAAAGGGCTGAAAACGGCGTTTGAAAGTCTCGAAATGCTGAAATGCTAATACTGTAGTAGGAGCGAGGATGGCCACCTGCTTGCCATCCCCCAATGCCTTGAAGGTGGCGCGCATCACTACTTCGGTTTTGCCGAACCCCACATCCCCGCATAGCAAACGGTCCATGGGCTGCGGGCTTTCCATGTCGCGCTTGATCTCCCGAATGGCCGTGATCTGGTCCGGCGTCTCGGAAAATTCGAAGGCGTCCTCGAACTCGCGCTGCCAGTTGCTGTCGCGGGAGAAGTGGAAGCCTTCCACTGTCTTGCGCTGGGCGTAGAGCTTGATCAGCTCGTCGGCCATGTCGCGCATTTTGGCCTTGATGCGCGTTTTAGTGCGGGTCCAGGTGACGCCGCCCATCCGGTCGAGCGCCGGCTTGGCTTCGCCCGCGCCACGGAAGCGCTGCACCAGGTCCATTCTCGTCAACGGTACGTAAAGCCTGGCGCCGGCTGCGTATTCTAGCAGCATATAGTCGCCTTGGGCCTCGCCCTGGGCGATCTCCCGCAATCCCAGGTACTGCGCCACGCCGTGCTCCGCGTGCACTACGTAATCACCCGGCTTGAGGTCGATAAGGTCCGAAGAGAAGGTGGCCAGGGCCGACTTGGAAGACGGGCCCCGCGCGATCATTTCGGAGGTCTCAAAGAGGTCTTCCGCGCCAAATACTACAAGATGGGATTTTTGAAAAGAGGAACCGTGCCGCACCAGCCCCTTAATCAGGTAGATGCTGGCTTCCGTGCCCGCCATGTAGGCCCGTTCGGCCAGGTATGCCGGGGTGGATTCGGCCTGCCCGAGCCCCAGTTGGTAAGGCATTCCGTATTCGTTGAGAATATCGGCGAGGCGTTCTACTTCACCTGTAGAAGAAGCGAAAAATGCCACCCGGTTGCCGCTTTCCACCAGGTTGCGCGCTTCCGCGATGGCGATCTGCATGTTCCCGTGGAAGGCCATGCTGGGGCGGGTGGCAATGTGCAAGCCGGCGTCGTCAACCGCCGCGATCTCCAGCTCCTTGAGCGCTATACGGGGCGCCGTTTGGGCCTGACGCTCCAGGTCTTCCCAGCGCAGGAACACCCGGTCCGGGTCATACGCCGGCGATGGCTCGATTTGCTCCAGGCGCGTCCACAGCCGGCCGGCGGCCGCCCGCACCTGCTCCGGCTCGTCCCAAACCACCACCGGCCGCTCCACCAGGGAAAGCACCGATCCGAGCCTGGGCCGGAGCATCGGCGCGATCAGCTCCCAGCCGGGAAACGGCTCGCCCGGCGGAGGCAGGTCGCGCCCCGGAATGCCGGCTTCGCGCACCAATTCGTTCAACTCGGCCAGCAGCTCCCGCGATCTCTGGTACTCGGTGAGCGGCAGCAGCGTGCAATCCTCCACATTCAGCACCGAGCGCTGCGATTCCACCTCGAAGCGGCGTATGGAGTCCACCTGGTCCCCAAACAGATCAATGCGCACCGGTTTGGGGGCTTCCGGTGGAAAAACGTCCAGGATGCCGCCGCGCACCGAGTACTCGCCCACCATCTCCACCGGCTCCCGGCGCGTATAGCCGATGCTTTCGAGGTGCGCCGTCAGGTATTCGAGCGGAACTTCGTCGCCCACCTTCAGCCGTACCGCCAACTGCCGGTAGAACTCGCCGGGATGGATGCGCAGCAGCGCCGAAGCCACCGGCAGCACGGTGATGGGCGCGCGCTGGCTGGCCAGGCGCCACAGCCCGATGGCCCGCTGCTCGGAAATCTCGGCGTGCGGCGAGAGGTTCTGCAGCGGGACCACGTCGAGCGCCGGCAGAAGCTGCGGCGTGTACCGCTCGTCCGCCACCAAAAGGGAGAAAAACGCGCCCACCGCTTCGGCCAGCGCCTCGGCCTGCTGGTTGCCATCCGCCACCAGAATCAGCGGACGGTTGAGAGATTGCCACAGCAGAACCGAGTAGACCGCCTTGGCGGTGGTGGTGAGGCCGGATATGGAAGCGCTCCCGGCGCCGGCGAGGCGCCGTAGTGCCTCCTGGAAGGCGGCATCTTTCCCCAGGTCCAAAAACAGGTCGCGAACGGCTGGATGGATCAAGGCTGGTTAAGAATCTTATCTAGGATACTTGTAGTGGAATGGCCCGCTTCAAGCGGCGCCGCGATTACCTTCCCGCCGGCGGCTTCCACTTCTTCCCGGCCGGCGATGAAGTGGGACCAATCCGCGCCCTTCACCAGCACGTCGGGCAGAACCGCCGCAATCAACTCGCGCGGGGTATCCTCGTCGAACAGCGTCACGGCGTCCACGGCTTCCAGAGCCAGCGCCACCTCGGCGCGCTCCGCCTCCCTCAGCACCGGCCGGGAAGGCCCCTTCATGCGGCGCGCGCTGGCATCGGAATTCAAGGCCAGAATCAAAACGTCGCCCATCGAACGGCATTGTTCCAACAGGCGGAGGTGGCCGGGATGCAGCAGATCGTAGCAGCCGTTGGTGAAGACGACGGTCTTGCCCTCACGCCTCCACCGCCCGCGTTCTTCCACCAGCTCCGCGCGGCTGTAAAAGCGTCCCACCGATTTTAGTTTAGCAGCGAGGGGTGGCGCCTGAAGGGTGCGTCGAGGTAATTCTCCTAGGCGGCAAAGCTTCGACGGACGAGAAGGTACACAACAAGCGGCACGCCAAATCCTCCGATCGCAGAAACCCACCCTGAAAGAGTCCCCGTCACTCCATGGTGTCACTCCATGGAACATCCGGCGGGCCGTTCGGTGTATACTGATCGGTCCGGGGGAACCGATTATGGAAGTCCCGGGCCATACTGCATCACCAGATTCCGAAACTGAGGGAAAGGATCTCTCCCATGCCTAACACGGTTTTCGGTCGCGTCCCGGCGTTTTGCCCCAGGGGAGCTTGCAGGCCACTCGCAAGCTTGCTGCTCGCACTGGCTGCGATGGCGTTTCTCTTCACCGGGCCCATCGCCGTCGCCCAGGATTCCAAAACTCCCGCCGTACTGCCCGCGCCATCCAGCGGCAAAGCCATCGTCTGTATCTACCGCACGTACAGATTTACCGGCTCGTCCTCACACGACGAGCTTTATGTCAACGGCACTCACCTCGCCAAACTCCTTAGCAGCGAATACGCATTCATGGAAGTGCCGCCGGGGACTGTTGTGATCTCCGGATTGCCCAAGGAGTACTACGGAAGCGTCATCATGTCCGCCGGGGCGGCCCTCAATCAAGCCAGGCAGAAAGAAAACGAGCGGGCCCGGTTTGAGGTGGAGGCGGGCAAAACCTATTACTTCAAATGGACCGCCGGAGCCATGGCAACTGGGATCAAGATCACGCCTGAGGATCCCAAGGCCGCAGCCAAGGAGATGAGCAAACTGCATCCCTCCGCGCCCGTTGACGACAAGGAAGAAGCGAAACCGGAAACGAAGGACGCCGACAAAGGGAAGCGGTAGCGTCCGCCGCCCCGGCAATGAATCCGGATCCGATGCTTCCGGCGGCCGGCGAAGGGAGCGCTCCGGGTGGATCTTTCCACAACCGGAAAGAGTGGCGGAGGAAGAGGGATTCGAACCCCCGAGCGAGTCACCCCGCTAACGGTTTTCAAGACCGCCGCCTTCAACCGCTCGGCCATTCCTCCGTCTTCCATGGTAGCGAATTCCCGGAACCTGCGGCGGCGCGCCCGCTACTCCCGGCCATGCGCCGCAACAATCGCCGCCAGCCGAGGCAACTGGGCGTATAGTGTTAGGTTGACGGTGGAACGACATCGCGACTCCAGGGGACAGGAGGCTGATGATGAAGCGTTGGAAGCGTGCTGGATTCCTTGCAGTGGTTCTTATCGCTGCTTTTGTCATGCCATCCGCGGCATCCCAGGCGGCGAGGTGGATTGAGTTTTCTTCCCTCGATGCCCGGCATCCCTACAAAGTGTCGGGCACCCTCTATCTTCCGGAAGACGCTACCAGCCCGGTTCCCGCTATCGTTTTGGTTCACGGCACCGCTGGAATCGACCGGCGCGGCCAACTCTATCGCCGGCCGCTGCTCGATGCGGGGATCGGGATCTTCGAAGTCGACTTCAAGACCGGAATTTATCGGGGCGCCACGGACCGGCCGGCGCCCGACACCTTTCCGCCAATGGCCTTCGCGGCGTTAAAGGAATTGCGAAAACAGCCCGCCGTCGATCCGAACCGCATCGGCATCATGGGCTTTTCCCTGGGCGGCAACACAGCCTTGCGAACGGCCATGGAAAGCAACGTAAAACAATGGATGGGAGATGACAAGGGCTTCGCCGCATTTGCCTTGTTCTACCCCGTGTGCGACCACTTCACAAAAGAATTTGAAAAGAGCGGCAGCAAGCTGACCGGCGGTCCGATGATCATCTTCTATGGGACCGAGGACTCCTATGGCGACGGCAAGGCCGTTCCGGAGCTCAAAAGCCTGCTGGCGACAAAGTACGGCTTTCACGCGACCACGGTGGAATATCCAGGCGCCACGCACGGTTTCAACCTGAATGGGCCCGAAACGACGTTGTTCGACCCCGCCGCCAAAGGGATGAAAGCCCACATAAAATGGGACCCCGAGGCGGCCAACGATTCGGTAACCAAAGTGGTGGCCTTCCTGCGTGAAAACCTGGCCGCCAAATGATGGATGCCCCTTCATGGCGGCAGGGGGAGCTATGGGACTGACTGACCAATCAGACGCCCAACCCCTGGTACTGGAGGGAGAAAGATGATTCCGGCGCAGAGAGTTCGAGCGATTGCGTGCCTCGTTTTTGGACTGCTTGCGAGCACAGCGGCCAGCGCGCAGAGTGCGCCTGTACAAGCTCAGATCGTCCAACATGAACAACTGCTCTCGAAAGCCCGTGCGGCGCGGCGGGTGAGCGACGAAGGGGTTGAGTTGATTACCCTTGGCTATCTGTACCGGCAAGCGGGAAACATGCAAAAGGCCCTGGCCTGCCTCAACGAGGCCTTGCTCATCGAACAAAAAGCGAACAACCATGCCGCCCTGGCGATGACCAAGAACAACATGGGCAGGGTGTACATCGACCTGGGCCAGGAGGGCAAGGCGCTGGCGCTGTTCAGCGAGGCGTTGTCCATCTGGCGCCAGTTGGGGATCCGGCCGGCCGAAGCCAACACGCTGACCAATATGGGCAGGGCCCATAACGACCTGGGGCAGCGGGACGAGGCGCTGAAGGAACTGAACGAGGCGCTGACGATCTGGCGCGACCCGGGCGCCAGGCAGGGAGGGGCGCGGATGCTCAGCACCAGGGACCGGCTGCGCAACATCGGGCAGCTAAAGGATCTGAAGGAGCTGGGCCAAGCGCTGCCGGCGAACCTGCGGGAGGCGGGCGGCCGCACCGGCGAGGCGAACACGCTGGACAACCTGGGAGAGACCTACTCCGCCATGGGCCAGGGCACGGAGGCATTCAAATACTTCAACCAGGCCCTGCCGATCTGGCGGGAAGAGGGAGAGCAAGGCGGCGAGGCGCTGACGTTGAACAGTATGGGCAGGGCGTACGCGGACCTGGGACAGAAGCAGAATTCGCTGGAAGTTTATAACCGGGCGCTATCGATCTCGCGGTCTGTCGGCAACCAGCAGGACGAAGCGCTGACGCTGAACAACATGGGGCGCCTGTATCGCGATCTGGGGCAACACCAGACGGCGCTGGACTATTACAACCAGGCGCTGCCGATCTGGCGCGAAGTGGGAAGCCGCATCGGGGAGGGGCTGGCTCTCAACGATATTGGCAGGGCTTATGCGGACCTGGGGCAAGCGCGAAAGGCGCTGGAGTACTGCGAGCAGGCGTTGCCCATCTGGCGCGAGACGGCGAATCGTCGCGGCGAAGCGATGACCTTGAACAACATGGGCCGCGATTATTCGAATCTGGGAGAGGCTGACAAGGCACTCGAGCTCGACGACCAGGCGCTGCCCATCTGGCGCGAAGTCGAGGACCGTCGCGGCGAAGCGCTGGCGATGATGTCCATCGGGTGGGCGTACTCGGAGCGGAAAGAGAAGGAAAAGGCGTTGGTGAGCGAACTCGCGGCATTGGCTTTGGCCAAGGCCGCGGGCGATCCGGAGATACAGGGTGGAATTGAAACCACGTTGATGATCGGCTTCCGCGACCAGCATCGCCCCGAGGAAGCCATCTTCTTCGGGATGGATGCGGTGAGCGCCTACCAGCAGATTCGCAGGAACATCGCGGCGATGGATAAGGCTCTGCAAGCTGGATTTGCGCAATCGAAGGCCAAGACCTATCGCGTGCTGGCGGAGTTTCTGGTGGAGGCCAACCGGCTGGGCGAGGCCGAAGAGATTCTCGACCTTCTGAAAGAACAGGAGTTGAAAGACATTGTGCATGGCGCCGCCGCCAATCCATTGCCCGGAATTGCGCCGCTGAAGCTCACTCCGGCGCAGCAGAAGGCGCAGAGCGAGCTGGCGGAGCTGGAGAAGAGGGCGCTGGCTTTTGAGCAACTCAGCGTCGAGTCCGCGGGCTTTCAGGGCCAAGCTGTGCGCACCTCGGCGGAAGACGCCCGATGGAAGGCATTGAATTCGAGCATGGAGCGGGAAATCGGGGAGATATTGGCATTCTTCGCCAGCGCGATCTCTTCAGAGCTCGAGAAATCCGGCGCCGCTCAAGCCGCCGGAGCTTCCGACGGCGATAGCGCGACGCAGAGTTATCTCGAGAACACGCTGGCTAAACTGGGTCCGCATGTGATGGGCATCCGTCTGCTTCTGGGCGACAATCATGCCTATACGATTGTGGTCACGGCCAACACGCGCAAGAAGTTCGAGTTGAAGGCCACGCCCGCCGAAGTACGCGGCAAAGCCTTTGAGGCGCTCAATGCGCTGGGCTCGCGCGGCTCCGATCCACGGCCGCGTCTGCAGGAGTTATATGCCATGATCGCAGCTCCCCTGGAGGATGAGTTGAAGGCCATGGAAGCGCCCGCCGGCGCGCAAGGCCGTGTTGCCACGCTGCTGTGGTCCCTGGACGACGCCTTGCGCTATCTGCCGATGGCGGCGCTCTACGATGGCCGGCATTACCTGGTCGAGCGCTTTAACAACGTTCTCTTCACTCCCGCGAGTTATGGCCACATGGCGGATTCGCCGCTCCTGGGCGGAGCCAAGCCAAGTGTGCTGGCGATGGGCTTATCCAAGAGCTATGGCGGTTTGCCGGCGCTGCCCGGCGTGATGCCGGAGCTGGATGCCGTGGTCCACGACCCAGCCGCGCCTGAATCGCACGGGCCGATGGAGGGAAAGCTGCTGCCCGATGAACAGTTCACTCTGGCCGCGTTGAAGACGGAGCTTGGCGCCGGCAAGAGCTTTCCCGTGGTGCATATTGCCAGCCATTTTGTGGTGGAGACGGGCAGTGGCGAAGAACCTTACCTGATGCTGGGCGGAGAAGACGCCGGAGAAGCGAAGGGATATGCGTGGAATCTCTCGGATATGGAAAATTCTCCGGTTGCCTTTCACGGAACGCGCCTTCTGACTCTCTCGGCGTGCAGTACGGCGAAGGACTATACATCGAGGAATGGCCTGGAGATGGACAGCCTGGGCATGGTTGCCCAGCAGAAGGATGCGGAAGCGGTGCTGGCGACGCTTTGGGACGTGAACGACGCGAGTACAAGCCGGCTGATGAGCGACTTCTACGATCGATGGATGAAACATGCCGCCGACGGCAAAGCGGAGGCATTGCGTCAAGCGCAACTGGCATTCCTGAGGGGACCCGCCGCGCAGGCGGCTGTCGAGAGCGATCGCGGCGTCAAGAATGCGCGAGAGGCGGCGACAGCGCGGCCGGACGCCGGTTATTCGCACCCGTTTTACTGGGCGCCGTTTGTCCTGATCGGCAATTTCCAGTAGCGCCGCCAAAGTCAAACCTCAGCCGTGGCGTGCCCGCTACTCCTGGCCATGCGCTGCCCAGGGCTTCCCGGCGAGGAATCCGGCTGGCGTCACGATGAGGGTATCGCGGAATGCGCCGAGCACCAGAAGGTCCTTGTCTCCCGTGATTAGGTACTGCGCTTTCCCATCCAGAGCCAGAGCCAAGAGGTGGTTATCCTGGGGATCGCGGCAAAGGCTCACGTCCGTAACCGGTTTCACGAGCCGGGCGGATTCCCAAAGGGGCCGGCAGATCCGCCGCACACGGCGCTGTTCCCAATCGAACTTGCGCGTGAGCACCCGCTCGACCTCAGCGACCAGCTCGGGCGAAACCAGAAGCTGAACTTGCGCCTGCTCGCCGAGCATTACGACGTCACGGGGGACTCCATCGAAGACGATGGCGGAAATGTAAACATTGCTATCACAAACCGCGGCGATCACGAGCCGAGTTTCCTTCGTTGGCGCCCCGTTTCCTTCCCCGCGGCATCTTCGGCGCGGAACTCCTTGATCAGCCGAACTACGTCGGCTTCGGTAATCCCCATCTGCTTCGCCTTGGCGCGTCCGTACTGGTTTGCTTCATCCCACTCTCTTTGCCGCTGGTAGCGCCGAAAGGCCTCGCGCATGAGCTCGCTCATGGTGCGCTTTTCCCGTTTGGCCAGTTGTTCGGCTTCCGCGGCCATTTCCGGCGGCAGGGTGATCGAAACCACTTTGCTGGTTCTCATAGGTTCCTCGGGCACATGCACTACAATACAGTGTCATACGCGCCGCGGTAGTTTGTCCAGCTTGCCGTTCAACTCGTCGATACGTTTGCGGCGGCGGTCACCAGATGAACGGCGCAAGGCGGTATTTCACCTGGTCGCGATATTCCGAGTAGCCCGGCAGGTTCTTCGCCAGGAATTCCTCCTCATCCAGAAGCCTCCAGACGATGGCAAGCGTAATGGGAACAACCGTGAACAATCCCCACCACGAGCCCAGCGCAAGAGGCACGCCCAAGAGCATGACGATGGCTCCGGCGTACATCGGATGGCGCACAAGCCTGTACGGCCCGGTTGAGACGACCTTCTGCCCGGCGCCCACTTCGACGATCGCCGAGGTGAAGGTATTTTCCTTGAACACGAAGAACACCACGAGCAGCCCGAGCGCGACGAGAAAATCGCCGGCTACGACTGCGAAGAATGGAGCCGCGGACCATGCCAAGCGACGATCGAGCGCGGGGACGACGATCACGGCGATGAATGCTATGTTTGCGACGACTTGTACGACCTTCTGGCTGCGCTCCTTCTCGGCGCCCGGACCTGCGTTCACCCGCCGCTCCAGGAGCCTCGGGTCCTTCTTCATGAGGTACAGGGTGATGGCCAGTACCGAAGTGGAGAACACGGCCAGAAAGACCCACGCTTGCCAATAGTCGAGCGTCCGGGCTGGAAGGAACAGCAGAATTGCCAGGCAGCCGAGAAGGCATAGGAGACCGCCAAACGCTCTCTTGTTCAGATCCGTCATCTTTCGATAGTAAGGAAACGCTTTGCTCTCATGCCGCGCTCCGGTCGCGGAGCAGTTTGTCCAGCTTGCCGTTCAACTCTTCCAGGCGCCGGACCACCTCCCGATGCTCGAGTTCTTCGAGGGGCGGCTCCTTGCGGCGGATGGCGAACGTGCCTCCGGGTTCGAGGACGCACTGGTCGACTTCGTCGAGATCCGAGAAGCCCTGGCGGTGAAGCACCGTGAGCAGCTCGGGCCGGGTCAACAGTTCGCTGGCGAGCGCCTTTTCCACCACCTGGCCTTGGGCGATCAGAACCGTGGGTTTGCCTTCCATGATCTCGTCCAGCCGCCGGTGGCGAAACAGGAAGCGCACCACCAGGTAGTTCAGGGCCACCAGCGCGAGGGCGCCGATCAGGCCGCCGGAAACCGAATTATCGTTTCCGATGATGGCGTTCTGGACGGTGTTCGAGAGAGAGAGCAGCACCACCAAGTCGAAGGGATTGAGCTGCGCCAGCTCGCGTTTGCCGAAAATGCGCAGCAGGACCACCAGGAATAGATACACAAGAACGGGCCGCAGCACCTTCTCCGCCACCGGGGCGCCTAAAGCGAAGATCGCGCTCCACATGTCATGGGAAACCAGCCACACGGGCATCCGCCACATTCCTCCTTCTGGCGATTATCCCCGGTTTCGCGTCCGGGCGCCGCACAGAGGGTAAACTAGGGTGGTGCGACAAAGCGTTCTGGATATGGCGACGCAACCGCTCCCTGACGGTCGCGGCTCTCAAAGACGGCGATTCCGAGCCGCGACCGTTAGGGAGCGGACGTCCGGTTCGCAGAGTGCGTTCGAGCGGTGGGGCGCGCGATGACCCCCAGCGACACGGCCGACAGGGGCCTCCCCACCAACGTCGACGCCGAGCGATTTGTGCTGGGCTCCATCCTGTTGGACGACAGCTTCTATGTTCAGGCGGCCGGCGCGCTGGAGGCGGACGATTTCAGCCTGGAGAAGCACCGCCGCATTTTCCGGCGCATGGGCGACCTTTCCGAGCGGGGGGAGAAGGTCGACCGCGTCACGGTAGCCAACGAGCTGATGAAGTTCAACGAGCTGGAGGCCTGCGACGGCCTGAGCTACCTGGTTTCGCTGGACGACGGGTTGCCGCGGATTCCGAACATCGACAGCTACCTCCGCATCGTCAAGGACAAGAGCGTCCTGCGGCGCATCATTTTCGCCTCCCAGCACATGATGAACAGGTGCCTGGCCGGCGAGGAAGAGCCGGATCAGATCCTGGCCGGGGCCGAAGAGACGCTGCTCAAGCTGGGAGAGTCGCAGGTGAAGGCGGGCCTGGAATCGGCGGGCCACATTCTCAACAACTACGAAGGCGGCCTGAGCGCGTTCCTCGATCCGAGCAAGCGCATCAAGGGAATCAGCACGGGGTTCGCCAAGTTCGACGAGTATACCGGGGGGCTGCACGGCGGGGACCTGTTCATTCTGGCCGGGCGGCCCTCCATGGGCAAGACGGCGCTGGCCTTGAACATGGCGCAGCACGTGGCCTTGAAGCTGAAGCAGACGGTGGCGGTTTTTTCGCTCGAAATGTCGAAGGAATCGCTGCTCACGCGCATGTTGTGCTCCACCGCCAGGGTGGACAGCCAGAAATTCCGCGGCGGTTACCTGAGCCAGGAGGAGCGCCGCAAGCTGGGCCACGCGGTGAACGAGCTGGCCGAGGCGCCGCTGTGGATCGACGACACCGCCGGCCTGCACCTGATGGACATGCACGCCAAGCTGCGCCGACTGCAAACGGAGAGGAAGCTGGGGCTGGTGATTGTCGACTACCTGCAATTGATGAGCGGGCGCGGGCGCTACGAGAACCGCACCCAGGAAGTAAGCGCTCTTTCGCGCGGCATGAAGCTGCTGGCCAAGGAGATGAACGTCCCCATGCTGGTACTCTCGCAGTTGAGCCGGGCGCCGGAGACGCGCCAGGGCGACCATCGCCCGCAGCTCAGCGACCTCCGCGAATCCGGATCCATCGAGCAGGACGCAGACGTGGTGGCGTTTATTTTCCGCGAGGAAATCTACCAGAAGGACCGCGAGGACCTGAAGGGCCTGGCCGAGCTGATCATCGCCAAACAGCGCAACGGACCCATCGGGACCCAGAACCTGGTCTTCCTGCACGCGCAGACCAAGTTCGAGAACCGGGCCGGGGACACGGGAGAGTTTCCGGAGGAGTAGTGGGATAAGCCTCCAGGCTTGTCAAGTGGGATAAGCCTCCAGGCTTGTCAAGTGGGATAAGCCTCCAGGCTTGTCAATCCGAGCGAAGCTCGGACGCGGGCTTTCGCCTTTCGCACAGCTTCGCGGGCGACCCGGCTTGCGCCGGGTCGCCTTGGCAAGCCTGGAGGCTTACCCCACGGATTGGCAAGCCCGGAGGCTTACCCCACTCGGCAAGACCGTCGGCGTTACCGGATTGCGTAGATCTCGGCCATCCCAAACTCCACGACCTGGATCTGCTCTCGAAGGGTGGAATATCGGAGGGCCTCGGCGGCGGCGCGCAGGCGCTCCACTTCCGCGGCGCTGAAGTGGCGCACGTAGAGGTCGGCGCGGCTGCGGTACGAGTAGGCGGAATAGACCGCGCCGGCGGCGGCGATCTCCATGAGCGTGTCCCAAAAGGTCGCCCGCCGGAAAAGTCCCTTGCGCGCGGCCGCTTCGCGTGGGATGTCGATGGCGCGGCGGCCGCCGCGGAGCACGGCGCGGAAGCAGCGCGCCGGATCGAAGGGCAACGAGGGGTCCGGATCGGGGAAGGCCGCCAGCACGGCGCGCAAATCCTCCGCGCCGGCTTCCCAACCGGCCCAGCGAAAACGTGACGCGCCCACCACCAGCGTCCCGCGGAGCAGGATCTCGCGGATGCGCGGCTGGTCCTTGCCGGCCACTGCGAGCAGGTGCTCGATCAATTCGCGCACCGGCAGATCCTGGGCCACCACGGCGGTGAGCGTGATGGCTTCGGCGGCCTCCGAGCTGATCTTGACGCGAACGGTGGGCGGCAATGCCATCGATCTGATTTCACGCTAGCATAGGTCCGTGACGCCACTGGGCGAGGTGCTGGCCGAAGAGATCCGCCGCCAAGGGCCCATCCCGTTTCGCCGTTTCATGGAGGCGGCTTTGTATCATCCCCAATACGGCTACTACCGCCGGGCGCGGGATCCGTTCGGCAAGACGGGCGACTTCTTCACCGCCGAGCAGATCCAGCCGGTGTTCGGTATTCTCATGGCGGCGCGAATCCGTCAGATCCACAAGGAGATGGGCGAACCGCGCGACTTCACGGTGGTGGAGCTGGGCGCCGGACGGGGGGAGATGGCGGAAGCGTTCTCCGAGTGGCGCTACGTTCCGGTGGAGATCGGCCGCGGCGCGCTGCCGGAGCGCTTCGTGGGGGTGGCGTTCAGCAACGAGTTCTTCGACGCGCTGCCGGTGGACGTGGCGGTGTACCGCGACGGCGCGTTCCGCGAGCAGCGCGTGGGCTTCGCCGATGGACGCTTTCACTGGAGCGCGGGCGGGGCCGCGCCGCCGGAAGTGGAGCGGTGGCTGCGCGTCTTCGCGGCGCCGCCCGAGGAGGGCCGCTGGTACGAAGCCTCGCTCGACGCGGGCCGCTGGGTGGAACGCATCGCCGGCGCGATGGAGCGCGGCTATGCGCTGACCATCGATTACGGCTACACCCGCGCGGAATACGCGCGCTTCCCAGCCGGCACGCTGATGAGCTATCGCAAGCACACGGCGCGCCAGGACGTGCTGGAAGATCCCGGGGAACGGGACCTCGGCGCGCACGTGGACTTCACGGCGCTCGAAGAAACGGGAGCCGCGCACGGATTGCGGAAGGAACGCCTGGAGACGCTGGCGCAAACCTTGCTCGCCGCCGGCGAGCCCGACCAGTTCGCCGCCGCGCTCGAATCCGACGATCCGCGCGAGCGCTTGCGGCGGCGCATGCAGCTCAAGACGTTGTTGTTTGGAATGGGCGAGACGTTCCGCGTGCTGCTGCAGCGGCGCGTGCGGTGATCTCCGGTGGGGCAGGCGCTTCCGCCTGCCGACCCGAGCCATGCTCGGACTCCGCTGGAAGAACGCCGGCGCGGACGCCGGCGTGGCAGGCCGGAGGCCCGCTCAACGGGCGGAAGCACGCGGCTCGCGAAGAAGTGGATGGATAGCGGCACGATCCATGCTGCTGGGGATTGGGGACATCGGCGGGACGGGAAGGGACCTGGACAAAGAAAAAGGCCCCGAAAAACGGGGCCTCAAAGTGGAACCTGTTTTGCAGCCCTTGTTCAGGGCGCGCCCGAGCTACTTCTTTTTCTTCGGAGCAGCTTTCTTCTTGGGGGCGGCTTTCTTGGTTGCGCTCTTCATCGATTGATTCTCCCTAACATCAAATTTTGCGATTTCAAAAATCGCAATGTGATTCATATATAAGGTTGTTCGCGATGAAAGTCAAGAAAAAAATGCATGGAGCGTCAGGTTTCGACTTCTTTCGCGTTGCGTGGCGCGCTCACGACCATCTTCCGTCGAGTGGAGCGTTCGGTTCGAAGACCGATTGGAAGCGCGCCAGACGCACGCGATCGGTTCCCTTCAACCAGACCAGCGGCATGAACCCGCGCTCCACCAGCGATTCCACGGAGTCTTCGGTCGGCAGGACCTCCGCGCACGGTTGGATCGCGGTTTCGCCATCGCAGATCGCGCAAAGCCTGGAACGGGCCCAGGCGCGCGAACAGGCTGTCCGGATGGAAGTCGTCGAGTTCCCGGAACCGGATCGCGATTTCCGATTCGCCGGCCGGCAGGCGCACTTCCGGCGCGACGCGGGCCAGTACATCGTCGAAATTGTCGCGGTCCACCATCATCGGCTCGCGCTCCCTTCCCGCGCCGCCGCTGAAATCGCCGGCCACCAGGATGTAGAATGGCGAATCCGACCGGGGCTGGGGCAGATTTTCGGGCTGCTCCGCCAGGTCGATAAACACGGATGCGAGTGAACTGGAGCGTGGCATGACGTCTGAAACTCTAGCGCAGCCGCGGCTCGCGAGCAAGGACCGTCGGGCGGATGGCGGCGACCCTGGAGAACGTCGCCACACAAATCCCGTAGAGCGGGCCTCCGGCCTGCCATGCCCGCATCCTTGCGGGCATCCTCGACACGGACGTCTCAACAAGAAGAATGCCCGCGCGGACGCGGGCATGGCAGGCTGGAAGCCCGCTCTACGGGTGCTATCGGAAGATCCAGTACAGCGCCACCATCACCGCGGTCAACACCGCCGCCACGATGCGCGGGTCGAACGCGCCGGACAGCTTGGCGCGGAGGATCACCTCGAGGGGATGCTCCCAGGTGAGGCCCTCGACCTTCTCGGGCGCCGGCGGCGGAGTGAGCAGGCTGACCACCACGAAGACGATCGAACAGAGGCAGAAGCCCCACCAGGCCTGCATCAGGAACGGAATCCCCAGCCCCGTGGTGATGAGCTTCTCGGATCCGAACGCGGGCAGGTCCAGCAGGAAACAGACGGCGCCCAATGAGAAGCCGAAGATCAAAGTGGCCAGCGAAGCCTCCTTGGTCCCGCGCCGCCAGAACACGCCGAACAGGAACACGGTGGTGATGGGCGGCGCGATGTTGGAGGCTATGGCGTTGATGGCTTCGAAGATGCTGGAGTATCGGCCGCCCTGGGTGGACCAGGCCACGGCGAGGATCATGACCACGGCGGAGCTGACGCGCGCGATGTTGACCTGCGCGCGGTCGCTCAAGCCCGGCCGCAGGCGGCCCACGATATCCACCGCCACCAGCGTGCCGGAGCTGTTGAGGGCCGCCGAGACCGCGCTCATGAGAGCGGCCAGCACGGCGGCCGAAATGAGACCCTTCAGCCCGGAGGGGATGAGCTGGGTGATCAGCACGGGCAGCGTCTGGTTGCTGGCCGAGCCGATCTGGTCGCGGAAGAGCACCCAGGCGATGGTCCCCGGCAGCACCAGGACAAACACCGGGAGGATCTTCAGGAACCCGGCCATCAGCGGGCCAAGCTGCGCGTCGCGCTCGCTGCGCGCGCCCAGAACCCGCTGCACGATGGTCTGGTCCGTGCACCAGTACCAGATTCCCAGAATGGGAAAGCCGAGCAGAATCTCATACCAGTTCAAGCCCACGGCGCTGTGGGTCTGCAGCATGGAAAGCTGATCGGGCTTGAGGGCCGCCTTGAACTGCGCGATGCTGTGGATTCCGTGCTGCGGAAGGGCGAAGATCGCGAACGCCGTGATGGTGCAGGCGCCCGCCAGCAGGAAGACGGTGTTGATGGTTTCGGTGACCACCACGGCGCGCAGGCCTCCCAGAAGGGTATACACGGAAACCACCACGGCCACGGCCACGATGGAAGTCACCACGTCGATTCCGAAGAACCGCTGGAACACGGCCGCTCCGGCGAAGATGCTCATGCCGATGTGGATGAAGAGCGCGGCCACAATGGCCATGAACGCCAGAAAAGATCGCGAGGCGGGGCTGTAGCGCCGTTCCAGGAATTCCGGCAGGGTGGAAATCCGGCTGCGGAAGTAGAAGGGCGCGAACACCAGGGCGAGCAGCACCAGGGTGAAGACCGCGGCCCATTCGAAGTTGCCCCACACCAACCCTTCGTTGTAGCCGGAAGCGGTCAGGCCCACCAGGTGGATGGTGGAGATGTTGGAGGCGAACAGGGCGGCGCCCACGATGCCCCACGGCAGGGAACGGCCGGCCAGAAAGAAAACCTGGCCGGTGACTTTCATGCGCCGCGTGGACCACACGCCGGCCGCCATGATGGCGAGCATGTAGACTACAATGATCGCCAGGTCGAGAACGGGGATGTCGAGTCGATGAGTCATGGCAGGATCAGTCCAGATGGAAAACCTCTTCAAGCGGCGCCATGTTCTCGTCTGGCCGGCCGGCCAGGGCGGTGAAGAAGGGAGCCATTTCCTTCTGCCAGCGCGCGTTCACCTCGAGCGCCTCCATGCCCTTGAGGGCCGCCTGGAAATCGGGCGTTTCGAGGTAGCCGATGAGCAGGCCGTCGTCGCGCAGGAACAGGGAATAGTTGCCCCATCCGGTTTTGGAAAGCGCCGCGCGCATTTCCGGCCACACCTGGCGGTGGCGCTCTTTATATTCCGCCAGGCGCTCCGGGCGGACCTGCAAGATGAAACAAACTCGCTGCATGCGTATGCCTCCCTGGCTTTGGGGATCAAGTAGTAATCCTACTACGGAGCGGAAGGCGTTGTGGGGCATTGGAAG
Source organism: Terriglobia bacterium (assembly GCA_963767595.1). Classification (GTDB taxonomy): domain Bacteria; phylum Acidobacteriota; class Terriglobia; order Bryobacterales; family Bryobacteraceae; genus BOG-224. Next base: position 1,054,962 of record CAVYEK010000008.1, on the reverse strand, counting down.
TCGGGCAGGTTGTCAACCTGCGGCGGGTTGTCAACCCGCTCCGCCGGCGTTCATCAAAAGCCGCCGAGGCCCGATTTCCAGTCGGCCGCAGCGTCGCGAACCTGCAACTGCCGCGCTACTTCGTGAATATGGTCACGTCGGCGTTCATCCCCGGCCGCAGGACCAGGCGTTCGTTGCGGTCCACCAGGATCTTCACCGGAATGCGCTGCACCACCTTGACGAAGTTGCCGGTGGCGTTCTCGGGCGGGAGCAGGCTCATGCGCGAGCCGGTGGAGCCGGCTATGGAATCGACGCGCCCGGCGATGCTCCGCCCGTACATGTCCACGTGAATTTCGGCGCGCTGCCCGGTGCGCACATTTTCCAACTGGGTCTCCTTGAAATTGGCCGTGACCCACGTGTCGTGCAACGGGATGACGGTCATCAAGCCCTGGCCGGGAGCGACGATCTGGCCCACCTCGACGCTCTTGCGCGTGACCACGCCCTCGATGGGCGAAACAATCGCGCAATAGCTGAGCTGCAGCTCGGCGGCCGCCAGGTTGGCGCGGGCCGTCTCCACCGCGGCCGACGCAGTGCCGGCGTCGGCGGAGCGAATGCCCACCTCCTGGCGATTGGCCAGCGCCGCCGCCACCTGCGCCTGCGCCTGGCTGACGCGCGTGGCGGCGGCGTCCACCGCCGATTTGCGAATGGCGGCCTCGTCCCGGGCGGATGCCAGCTTCTCCCGCGCGGCTTCGAGATCGCTCTCCGCTTCCTTGGCGGTCTCCGCGTAGGCGTCGAGTTGCAGTTGCGAGATCTCGGCCTTGTCGGCCAGGGGCTTCATGCGCGCCAGGTCCGCCTGCGCGCGGTCGCTCTTGGCCTGCTTCGCGCGCATGTTCGCCTCGGCGTAGGCCAGGTCGGACCCGGCGGCCTGCTGCTGCGCCAGGCGCGCGCGCGCCAGCTCCGCCTCGGCGTCGGCCAATTGCGCATCGGCCGCGCTGGAGCCCGACTGGGTGGTGGCGTCGGTCCAGGGCACAACTACCCGCGCCGATCGCAACTGGCTTTCCGCGCGGGCGAGCTCGGCCTTGGCTATATCCACGCGCGCCTGGTAGTCGCGAGGATCGATGCGCACCAGCGGCTGCCCGATGGCGACTTCCTGGTTGTCATCGACCAACACTTCCAGCACATTGCCCGCGATCTTGGACGCGATGGCGCCGATATGACCATCCACCTCGGCGTCGTCGGTGGAGACCTGGTCGCGATAATGCATATAGACGGCGTAGGCCGCTCCCGCAATGGCCAGGAACACGATGACGAGCGCGATTTTGGTTCGGGCGCCGGAGCGCGAATCCGAAACTGTCTCGACGGTCTCGGGCTTGGGATATTCTTCAGCAGCGTTGGGCATCGATCTTACCTTCCAGGTTACCTTCTTGCGCGGTCCTCACTCCGCCACCATGGGACGCGTGGTGGATTTGACATTCTTGATCAGCAACATCAGCGGGATAATCGCCAGAAACAGCATCCCCATGAACCAGAACGTGTCCACGAACGCCAGCATATTCGCCTGGCGGAGCATGGACCCGTAAATCAATCCTTGCGCGGCCGCGGCGGCGTCCGGCGGAGAGGCGCCGTGCACGGTCATGAGCTGCGACGCGCCGGCCAGAGACTGCCGGTACGCCGAATCGAAGGGCGTGAGGTGTTCCACCAAGCGGCTCGAATGCAGTTGCGCGCGGCGCGTCAGCATGGTGGTCACGGTGGCGATTCCAATACTGCCGCCGATGTTCCGCGCCAGATTGAAGAGCCCGGTGGCGTACTGGGTCCGCGCCTTGGCGATAAACGCGAACGCCGCCGTGCTGATGGGGACGAACAGGAATCCGAAGCCCAGGCTCTGCACCATGCGGCTCCATACGGCCGTTTTGTAGTCGATATACAGGTTGAACCCGGACATGATGAAGAGCCCCGTGCTGCAAGCCAGCACGCCGAAAATCATGAGCCACCGCGGTTGCACGCGGCGCAGCAGCAGGCCCACCACGGGCATACAGAAGATCACCACGAAACCACCGGGCGAAAGCACCAGCCCGCTGGTGGTGGAGGTGTAGCCCAGCAGGGTCTGAAGAAGAAGCGGCATCAGCGTGGTGCTTCCGTAAAGCACAATCCCCATGATCAGCATGGTGGCCGTGCTGAGCATGAAGTTGCGGTCCTTGAGGACGTGGAAATCGATCACCGGCTGTTTCTGCCGCAGCTCCCACAACACCACGCCGATCAGGGAGACGGCCATGATGGCGGCGAAGGTGGTGATGAACCGCGAGCCGAACCAATCGTTCTTCTGTCCCTCGTCCAGCACTACTTCGAGCGCGCCCAGGCCCAGGGCCAGCAGGCCGAAGCCGATGTAGTCGATCTTGAGGCCTTGCTTGAAACCTTTCCGCACCAGGTAGGGCGGATCGAAAACCAGGAACCAGCTCAACAGAAGCGAGAGGAGCCCTACCGGGATGTTGATGAAGAAGACCCATCGCCAACTGTAGTTGTCCGTGATCCAGCCGCCCAGGGTGGGACCGATGATGGGCGCGAAGACCACTCCGATGCCGAAAATGGCCATGGCCATGCCCCGCTTTTCGATGGGGAAGCTTTCCACCAGGATGGCCTGCGATATGGGCTGCAGCGCCCCGCCACCCAACCCCTGCATGACGCGGAACAAAATCAGCATTCCGAGCGACGGCGCCAGGCCGCACAGGGCCGAGCTCACCGTAAACAGCGCCACGCAGATCATGTAGAAGCGCTTCCGTCCGATGGCCATGGAGAACCAGCCGCCCATGGGGAGAATGATGGCGTTGGAAACCAGGTAGGAAGTCAGCGCCCAGGTGGCTTCGTCCACGGTCGCCGAAAGGCTGCCCGCGATGTGCGGCAGGCAAACGTTCACCACGGTGGTGTCGAGCACCTCCATGAAGGTGGCCAGCATGACGACGCCGGCGACGATCCACGGATTGATAGTGGCGTGGTTGCGCTCGGCGGGCAGCCCGCTGCGCATGGCGGCCCACCTGCCCGGCGCGGCCACGGGCGGGTTATCTGGCGTAGAGCGCCTCCATCTGCCCGGCCGAGTGAGCCAGGTCCGCGCGCGCCTGGTTGTAGCGGTAGAGCGCCGCTATCTGGTTGTCGTTGGCCCGCGCCAGGGCGTCCTGGGCGCTGATCACCTCGATGTTGCTGGTCACGCCGGCCTGAAAACGGTCGCGCGCCTGTTCCACTTCCTGGCGGGCGAGGTCGACGCCCTGGTTGGCCACATCCACCTCGCCGCGGGCGGCATCCAGGCGCGCAATGGCGGTCTTGACTTCGAGCGCGATGCGCCCGCGGATGTCCAGCTCCTGCTGCTTGAGCTGCTGGATTGCCAGGCCGGCATCGGCGCGCTCGGCCTCGATGCGGCCTCCGGTGAAGAGCGGAACGTCCAGACTGAACTGGTATTGATAGGAGGGGATGACGCTCGCCGGCGTGAGGCCCAACTGCATCCAGAAGCCGCTGAACGATACGCGCGGCAGGCGCTCGTCGCCGGCGGTACGCAGGGCCAGTTCGGCCTGCTGCTGGCGGGTCGCGATCTGGCGCAGCTCGGGCCGCGTGGCGTAGGCCCGCTCCAGGGTCTCATTCACCGGCGCGGGAGGCGTCTCGAAGAAGCTCACCTGATCGGCCAGCTCGATGCGCCGCAGCGGATCCACATTGAGCAAACGCGCCAACCCGAACAGCGCCGTGTCGAGCCCGGTGCGCGCCACGATGAGACGCTGCTTTTCGTTCTGCAGCTCGACGTTGGAGCGCAGCGTGTCGATGCCCGTGCCCACCCCGTTCTTCTGCAAATCCGCCGCCTGGGTGTAGAGCGCCTGGGCCAGGTCCACGCGCGATTGCGCCGCCGAGACATCGGCGGCCGCGCGCTGCCCGCCCAAATACTGGGAGACCACCAGCAGAACGCTGTCTTCGCGCGCGCCGGTTTCCTGGGCGCGGTTGGCCTCCACTCCCAGCCGCGAGGAGCGATACCGCTCCCACAGCGTCAGATCGAAGATCGGCGCCGCCACGGAGACGCCCGCCTGGAAGGTTTCAAACGGACCCACGTGCTGCGGGATGCCGGGAAAGCTCAAGCCCAGCATGGCCTGCACGTTTAACCGGTGCACGATCTCGGAAACGTCGGCCCCGGCTTGCGGCAAGAGGCCGGAGCGGGCCATCATGCGCGCCTGCTCGCTGCGCGCCACCTCCAGGTTCGCCAGAATCACCTGCGGGCTCTGTTTGAGCGCCAGGTTTACGGCGTCGCGCAGGGTGAGCCTCAGGGGAGCCGCGTCTTGCGCCAGGCCGCCCGAGGCCAGCGCGAGTAATATAAGGATGCTCCGGTTCATAGAGAGTTTCGATAGGTGCATCTTGGGCGCCATTAAAATTGTAGCTAACCGATTGGAAGAATTGGTCCCGCGACCCTGGACAGTGCCAATATTTGGGCTCGGGACAAAATGATGGCAGAGGGGGCGGGGGGTGGGATGCGGAGATTAGGTGCCTTATTCGCCGCACAAGATGCGGTGAATATGCGATAATCACCGCAGGGGGTGCGGAGAATGTACATCCATGAGCTGAGCGGCTGGCCGGGATTCGACTGGGACCGGGTGCGCCTCGCGGCCCCTCTGGCAGATGTCCGGCACCGGCAAGGCCGACTGATGGGCCACATGGAAGCCCTGGGCTTCAACCTCCGCCAGGAAGCGATTTTGCGGACCCTGACCGCTGACGTGCTCAAGAGCAGCGAGATCGAGGCCCAGCGCCTGGATGCGGAACAAGTCCGATCCTCGATCGCCCGCCGCCTGGGCATGGACATCGGGGCGCTCAAGCCGGCGGACCGCAATGTGGAAGGCATCGTGGAAATGACGCTCGACGCCACCCGCCACTACGACCAGCCGCTCACCGGCGAAAGGCTTTTTGGGTGGCACGCCGCGCTGTTCCCCACCGGACGGAGCGGCATGAGCAAGATCGGGGTCGGCGCCTGGCGGGACGACAGTGGTGGCCCGATGGAGGTGGTCTCCGGCCCCATCGGCAGGGAGCACGTCCACTTCGTGGCCCCTCCGGCGGCGCGCGTCGAGGCGGAAATGCGGGCATTCCTGGACTGGTTCAACGCCGGCGGCGATATCGATCCGGTGCTGAAAGCGGCTCTGGCCCATCTCTGGTTCGTGACCATCCACCCCTTCGACGACGGGAACGGCCGCATGGCGCGGGCCATCGCCGATATGGCGCTGGCCCGCTCCGAGAACAGCACCCAACGCTTCTACAGCATGTCGGCGCAAATCCGGCAGGAGCGCGGCGCGTATTACGACATCCTGGAGCAGACGCAGAAAGGGGCCATGGACGTCACCCCCTGGATGGAATGGTTTCTGGGCTGCCTGGGACGCGCCATCGACGGAGCGCAAACCACTTTGGCATCGGTCCTGGCCAAAGCGCGCTTCTGGGACGCCGTCGCGGGAGTCACGCTTAACGACCGGCAGCGCCTGGTGGTGAACCTTTTGCTCGACGGCTTCGATGGCAAGCTCACGACATCGAAGTATGCCAAGCTGGCCAAGTGCTCGCAGGATACGGCCCTGCGCGACATTCTGCTTCTGGTCGAGGGCGGCATTCTGGTCCGCAATCCGGAAGGAGGGCGGAGCACCAGCTACGCGCTGGCGGCAGGCCAGAAGGCCTGACCCTACTACGCGTTCCGCGGAACCTCCAGCTTGCGCATCTTGGCTTGCAGGGTGGTGCGCTTCATCCCCAGGCGGGCGGCCGCGCCGGTTGCGCCGCCCACCCGTCCGCCCGCATCGCGCAGCGCGCGCACGATGGCCTGGCGCTCGGCTTCGGCCAGGGTTGGCGCGGAACCGGCCGCGGAGCTCGCTTTGGGCCGCTTCAGCTCACGCAGGGGCGCTTCGAGCTTTCGGCCGGGCGAGAGAATCACGGCGCGCTCGATGAGGTTCTGCAGCTCGCGAATGTTGCCGGGCCAGTGGTAGTGGGTAAGCGCCTGCATGGTGTCCGAGGGAATCGCGGTGATGTGCTTTTTCATGCGGCGGGCGTTCTGCTGCACGAAATAGCGCACCAGCAGGGGGATGTCCTCACGGCGCTCGCGGAGCGGGGGCGCGGTGATGGGGAACACGTGCAGGCGATAGTAGAGGTCCGCGCGAAACTGGCGTTCCTCCACCAGGGCCGCCAGGTCGCGGTTGGTGGCCGCCACCAGCCGGGCATCGGTGCGGATGGTGCGCGAGCTGCCCAGCCGCTCGAATTCCCTCTCCTGCAAGACGCGCAGCAGCTTGGTCTGAAGCTCGAGCGGGATCTCGCCCACCTCGTCCAGGAACATGGTGCCCCGATGGGCCAGCTCGAAGCGGCCGATGCGCTGGGCGATGGCGCCGGTGAAGGCGCCCTTCTCGTGCCCGAACATCTCGCTTTCGAGCAGCCCGGTGGGGATGGCCGCGCAATTCAGCTTTACGAAGGCGCCTTGGCGCCGCCCGCTCAGGTCGTGGATGGCGCGCGCCAGCAGTTCCTTGCCGGTTCCGGTTTCGCCGGAGATCAGCACCGTGGAATCGGTGGGGGCCACCGTCTCGATCTGCTTGAGAATGGCCTTCAGAACGCGGCTCTGGCCGACGATCTCCTCGAACCGGCTGTCGGTGCGGATCTCGTCTTCGAGGTAGACCTTCTCCTCCGCCAGGCGGGCGTTCAGCTCCTCGATCCGCTGATAGGAAAGCGCATTGTCCACGGCCACCGCCACCTGCCGCGCAATCAACTGCATGAACTCGATGTCTTCCGGGGAGTACGCGTCTTTTTGAAGCGAGCCGAAGTTCAACCCGCCCAGGTCGCGCTGCGCGGTGAACAACGGAAAGGTGCAGACGCTGCGCACGCCGTAGGGGGCCAGCATGTCGCGGATCACGGGAAAGCGGGTTTCGCTCGAAAGATCGGGGGTGTAGTACGGTTTCCGGGTCGCGAGGGCAAGCACCGTGGGGGTGTCGTCGAAGGGAATCGGCGGCGTATCGGCCGGCGCCGGATAATCGGTCTCCAGGATGTGCAGCCGCACCACGCGCGCGCCTTCGTCGAGCAGCGTCAGGGCGATGAAATCGAATGAGACCAGCGGCTTGAGGCGGCGGCTGAGGTCCGCGAGGAGGGCCGCCAACTGGCGCCGCGCGCCGATGAATTCGGCCACCTCCAGCAGCGCTTCATAACGTGCGCGGGTCTCGTCCGGAGGTGTCGGGGCAGACTCAGACATCGGTGCGTGGCGCCGGTTGTTCTTCAACCGTACCACACCGGGCCGCGCGCGAAATCTCCCGCACCACGGCGCGAATCACGGGCGTCCGCGCCACCAACCGCGCGCCGGCGCGGTGCATTTCCGCCAGGGCGGACTCGCCTTCGCCATCCACGAAATCCACTTCGCGCAAGTCCACGACCGTCCTGCGGAAACGAGAGGTCGCCAGCGCGTCTCTCCAGCACCGCCGCAGCTCGCCCGCCCACGGACCGGACAGACTGCCTTCCAGACCCAGCCGAAGCTCCCCGGGCGACTCGAACAGGGTAATTTTGAGCATACCTGCCGGGAAATGCAAGGCAAAAAGGGCGCCATTACAGAATCTATTGAAAACAAAAGAGGAATGCAGGGCGCAATCCTGCGCCGGGGCGTCCGTGCCCAAATACCGGCGCCGGGATTACTGGGTCCTGAACGCGAAAGAGCCGGCGGTGGTGAGCGTGTTCCACCCATATGCCGCGCTGCGGTATACTTACGAATGGTGGACGACGCGCCCGAAATCACGGTCTTCCAGTTGCCGAAGTTCAAGGCCGAGGCGACGGAACTGATCGGAGCGGACGGCATCGAAGCGGTTGCCGCTTATCTTATTGACCATCCGGAAGCTGGAGTCGTGATCCCGGGCGCCGCCGGAGCGCGAAAGTTGCGATGGGCGGCGAAGGGCAAGGGCAAGCGAGGCGGCGCAAGGATCATCTACGTGTACGTTGTGATCGCCGCAAGCAATTACCTGCTCCGGTGCTATGCGAAGAATGTCAGAACCGATCTGACCTCGGACGAGAAGAAGGAGTTGCGGCAGGTCGCGGCTCATTTGAAAGGAGCGCAGTAGGATGCCCAGGAAAGCGGCGGCGGAAAAGACGGCCTTTGGAACGGACCTGATCGAGGGAATGAAGCTGGTCCTGGCGCATAGGCGCGGCAAAGTCGAACTGGAGCAGGTCTGGCCGAAACCGGTCGACGTGAAGGCCATTCGCAAGCGGGCCAAAATGTCGCAGGCCGAATTCTCGCGAGCCTATGGCATCAGCAAGCGCGCCTTGCAGGAATGGGAGCAAGGCGGGCGTCAGCCGGACTCGGCCGCACGCGCATACCTGACGGTGATCGCGAAAGAGCCGGCGGTGGTCCGCCGGGCGCTCGGAAGCGAATGACGGCGGCCGCGCGTGTGTCTCCAGTACGCCGTTCCTTCGGAATTGCGTGGCCTGTCTCCGCAAGGCCCACAAGGGCACGCGCGACGACCGCGCAGGTGCACCCGCCAGCCAACTCGAGGCAACTGAGAATACGACGGAGCACAATAAGCCTCACCGGCAACCTGCACCAGAGTCAATCAGCATTTGTCAGGGTCGGGGTTTGGGACGCTTCAGTATGCAATGCATATGCCCATTGCTGGAATCATAAGTCATCCCAGCTAATTCCCAGCCTTCAACTCCCAATCGGTTGAGCTTTTCTACAACCGTCTCCAAACTACCCATATCATAAGCGATGCCGCAATATTCCCATTTCTGCATAGCTAGCGACCACACCATATAGAAGATGGGGGCAGCGCAATTCCCAAGAGGACGGTGCGGGCAAGAAAGACAAGAAGGGTCCTCTTTCCTGTATCGCCTTGTCCGGTGTAGAGTTCTCTGACTTCGGCGCGGCAAGGCGGCAGGGCAGTCAGCGTCCGGCCTCCCTGGGAACGCCAATCTCGGATTGGCGGTTGGGGGAAGCAGCCGATCCGGAGATCGGCCTTCCCAGCTTCAAATCCCCAGCCGCGCCCGCCTGTCGACTTCTCCCAGGCTCTGATTCGTCACCGGCCTGTAGCCCTTCAGCGGCAGGATGCGCTCGTGGATGGCGTCCAGGAACCAGGTTGGTTGCGGGAAGAAGAGCGCTTCGAGCTCGGCCGCGGGGGTGATCCAGTTTCGCGACCCTATCACTACCGGGGGGGCGTCCAGGTCGTCGAAGCAGAGCTGGGTCAGAGTGGCGGCCACGGTTTGCATCACGCAGCCGCGCTCCACCGCGTCGCAGGCCAGCAGAACCTTGCCTGTCTTGCGGACGGATTCCGCCAGCGCGTCGTAGTTCAGCGGGTTGGCGGCGCGGAGGTCCACCAGCTCGGCGGAGATTCCGAATTCCGCTTGCAGGCGGCCGGCCGCGGCTACCGCGGTGTAGAGCGCCGGCCCCAGGGTGACGATGGTGACGTCTTTGCCCTGGCGCTTGATGGATGGCTCGCCCAGCTCGATTTCGTAATAGCCTTCCGGAACGCCGGCGGCTTCGAACATCTCGCCGAAATCGTAGATCTTCTGGCTTTCGAAGAAGACCACCGGATCGGTTCCGGCGAGGGCGGCGTTCATCATTCCCTTGGCGTCGTAGGGGGTAACGGGATAGACCACCTTCAGGCCCGGGATGTGATGCGCCAGGGCGGTCCAATCCTGGGAATGCTGGGCGCCGTACTTGGCGCCCACGGAGATGCGCAGCACCACGGGCATATACAGATCGCCGGCCGACATGGCCTGCCATTTGGAAAGCTGGTTGAAGATCTCGTCGCCCGCGCGGCCCATGAAATCCGCGTACATCAGCTCAGCCACCACGCGGCCCTGCTCCAGGCCGTAGCCCACCGCCGCGCCCACCACGGCGGCTTCCGAAATCGGGGAATTGAAGAGGCGGTGATAGGGCAACGCCTCGGTGAGCCCGCGATACACGGCGAAGGCGCCGCCCCAATCGCGGTTTTCTTCGCCGAAGGCCACCATGGTCGGGTCGATGGAGAAGCGGTGCAGCAGGGCTTCGAAGATGCCGTCGCGAACGTTGTACGCCTTCATTTTGGGGACGGGCTTGCCTTCGAAAGTGGGCGTGCGGATCTTGCCGCGGATCTGCAGCACGCGCGGGTTTTGGTTGAGGTCCTGCAGGAACTCGGGCGTGCGGCCGTCGAACTTCTCCACCTTGCGATTGGAGAACATCACCGATCCCACCAGCTCGGAATCGGCGGCCACGCGGGGGCTGATTTCGAGATCCGTGGCCATGCGGAACATCTCGAAGACGGTGGTCTCGACGGCCTCGCGCGAGGCGGCCAGGGTCTCTTCGGCGGCGGCCCCGGCGGCCACCAGCTTGTCGTGGAAAGCGTGGATGGAGTCCGCCCGCAGCCAGCGCTCGATTTCCTCCTTCGACCGATAGCTCGATGCGTCGGAGGGCGAGTGGCCGCTGATGCGATAGGTTATCGTATCGAGCAGGACCGGCCCGCGGCCCTCCGCCAGCACCTGCTTCTTGCGGCGCATGGCGTCGATGAGCGGCAGCGGGTCGTACCCGTTGACCCGCTCGGCGTGCATCTGCTCGGGGTTCACCCCGGCGCCGATGCGGGCGATGAACTGCACCCCCATGGTCTCGCCGAACGGCTGGCCGCCCATGCCGTAGAAGTTGTTCATGCAGTTGAACAGGATGGGCAGGCCGCCGCCCAATTCGGGGTCCCACAGCTTGCGGTACTGGTCCATGGCGGAGAAGGTGATGCCTTCCCACACCGGACCGCAGCCGAAGGATGCGTCTCCGATATTGCAGACCACGATGCCGGGCTTGCGATTGACGCGTTTGAAAAGCGCCGCGCCGGGGGCGATGGAACCCGACCCGCCCACGATGGCGTTGTTGGGATAGATGCCGAAGGGCGTGAAGAACGCGTGCATGGAGCCGCCCAGGCCGCGGTTGATGCCGGTCTCCCGGGCGAAAAGCTCACTATAGGCGCCGTAGACGAAGAAACGCAGGGCCAGGCCCTGCACGCTTCCGCTGTAGCCCTTTTCCACGGCGCGAAGGATGAGGCCGCCGCGGGCGGCTTCCATGATTTCCATGAGGCGCGCGTCGCTCAACTGGCGGATGGCGGAAAAAGCCTTGGCCAGGATTTCGCCGTGCGAACGGTGGGAACCGTAGATGTGGTCGTCGGGAGTGAGCGTGAACGCCATGCCCACGGCGGCGGCTTCCTGCCCCATGGAGAGGTGCGCCGGCCCGGCGTGGTTATAGGTAATGCCCTTGTACGCGCCCTTGGTCTTGATCTCGTTGAGAATGGTTTCGAATTCCCGAATGGCGCACATATCCCGCCAGATATCGAGGAAATCCCGAGGAGAGAAATTGGCCTTCTCCTCCCCGATGCTTTTCGAATAGGCATTCACCGGGATATCGGAAAAATGGATGGCGCCTTTGGCAAAAGATTGTTCGGGATCTATGATGATCGACTTAGGCATTCCGCCTGGACTCCTGTTCCTGCAATCTCTCTTTTACCCCATGGCCAGGATGGCTTCCCGTAACGCTTCGGAAACGGTGGGGTGGGGGAAGACGATGCCGGCGGCGTCGGCCACGCACATCTCGGTGGCCACCATGATCGCCGCGGCCACAATGAACTCGCTCGACGAATCGCCGATGGCGTGAACCCCCAGAATCTCGCCGTGGCGGGCGCCGGCCAGCGCCTTGACGATGCCGGAGCCGCCTTCGTTCTCGACCAGAAATCTGCCGGCCACCGCCATGGGCACGATGGACTTCTTGTACTCCACTCCGGCGGCCTGCAACTCCTCTTCCGTTTGGCCCACGGTAGCCACCTCGGGATGAGTGTAGATGACGGCTGGAATGGCGTTGTATCGGATGCGGTCTTTTCGGCCGAACATGTTGTTCACCGCCGCGATTCCTTCGCGGGTGGCCACGTGGGCCAACATGCGGCGGCCGGTGACGTCGCCGCAGGCCCAAATGCCCGCGACGTTGGTCTGGCCGCGGTCCGAGGCCCGTATTCCCTTGGCGCTGAAATCCACTCCGGCTTCTTCCAGACCGAGGCCGGCGACATTGGGGGCGCGGCCGGCGGCGTTGAGGATGCAATCGGCGGGGTCGGCGCTCTGCGTACCGTCGGCCTCCGTATAGTGCAGGGCGCTCTCGTCTATCCCGGTGACTTTGGCCGAAAGGCGGAACTCGATGCCCTTGCGCTTGAGGATTTGCAGCAACCGGTTTCCGATATCGCGGTCGCATCCGGAGGCGATGTGGGGCAGCATCTCATAGACCGCAACCTGGACGCCGATTTCGTTGAAGAAACAGGCGAATTCGAGGCCGATGTAGCCGCCGCCCACGATGGCCACGCGGCGGGGAATCGCCGTCAACCCGAAAACGGTATTGGAATCGAGCACCCGCGCGGAGCCGATCCCGGTAACCGGCGGGACGGCCGGACGCGACCCGGTGGCGATCAGAATATTGGCTGCTTCGAGGCGCCGCTCGCCCACTTCCACCGTGTTGCGCCCCACCAACCGCGCCTGGCCGGAGACGATTTCCACCCCGGCGCGTTTCAGCATGGTCTCGACTCCCTTGGTGAGGGTTCCGACCACGCGGTCCTTGCGCGCCACCACGGCCGGCATGTCGAACTCGCGCGAGCCCACGCGCACGCCGTAGCTCTGGCTTTCGCCGCATTCGCGAAATAGCTTGGAAGAGCGCAGGAAGGTCTTGGCGGGTATGCAGCCCACGTTGAGGCAGGTTCCGCCCACGCGCTCCTTTTCGACGAGCGCGACTTTCTTCCCCATCCTCCCCGCGTGACCGGCGGCTTCATAGCCCCCTGGGCCGGCGCCGATCACGATCAGATCGTACATAAGGTCTCCACGTTTTCGATATGGCGCTTCAAAACCTGCAGGAATCTCGCCCCGGGCGCGCCGTCCACGGCCTGGTGATCGCAGGTAAGCGAGAAGCCGATGACGTCGATGAACTCGATCTTGCCATCGCGGCGGATCGGCTTGACCTCGATGGCATCCACTCCCAGGATGGCCACCTGCGGAGGATTGAGCAAGGGAGTGAACGATTCTATGCCGAGGCCACCGAGGTTGCTGACGGTGAAAGTGGCGCCGGCAAGATCGTCGAGCGCGATGGCGCCTTGAACGGCGGCGGCGGTGAGCGCTTTCATGCGCGCGGCCAGATCCGCGGCGGATAACTTGTCGGCGTCCCGGACTACCGGAACCATCAACCCGCGCGGCGTATCGCAGGCGAAGCCGAGGTGCACGTGCGAGTGCCGGTAGATCCTGCCTTCGATGAGCTCGGCGTTGAGGTCCGGAAACTCCAGCAGGGCTCTGACCGCGCAGAAAACCACCATATCGCCGATGTTGATATCGGGTGCGCCGGGGGTGGTCTTTACGCGCGCGCGCAGGGCCAGCAGGCCGGCGGCGCCGGCCGAGGCGTTGAGCGTGTACTGGGCGGTGGAAGCCAGCGATTCGCGCATGCGCCGGGCGATTTTCTCGCGGATGCCGGTCATGCGAACGGGCGCCGGGCCGAGATCTTCGGAGAGAATCATGCCGGCGGGGCCGGAGCCTTCGCCGCGCGCCTCGGCGCCTTCTTCCATGCGCTTACGGGCCGCGAAGGAGGTTCGCGGCGTCTGGTAGTAGAGCCGGCGCAGGTCTTCTTCGAGGACCCTGCCGCCCGGCCCGGAACCGGCCACGCGTTGGGGATGGAAGAGGTGCTCTTCGGCGAAGCGCCGCGCGCGGGGGCTGAGGACCGGTTCCGAAACAACCGAGCCGACTTGGTTGACAGACGAAAGCGTCTGTCCCACATGGCTGCCTGAGGGCTTCAAGGCTTGTGGGGCAGGCGCTTCCGCCTGCCAACCTTGCCTCTCGCGGCTTCCCATTTCCGCGGCGGCAGGCCCCGCCGCTTTCGGCCGCAGAGCCTCGACGTCTTCGCCGGGCTCTCCGATGGCGCAGATTACGGTGAACACCGGAACCATGGCGCCTTCCGGGAAAAAGGTCTCGAGCAAGGTCCCGCCCACCGGAGCGGGAAGCTCGAAGGTGGCCTTATCGGTTTCGATCTCGGCTATGGTTTCCCCGGAAGATACGGCGGCGCCCTTGGCCTTGAGCCACTTCGCGATGATGCATTCCTCGACTGTGTTACCGAGTTTGGGGGCTTCTACCGGCGTGGCCATCTACCGGTAATTCTCCATCAGCCGCCAGCCTACCTCGACGAACTGGCAAAGCGTTCGCTGGGTGGCCCCGAAGCTCACGAAATCGGCCGGCTTCATGCCATCGGGCTCATAGGCGCGCACGAATTCCGGCATGGTCTGCAAGCGTGCGATGACATCGGCCGGCACGGGGTTGGCAATGCGCTCCTCGCGCGGCCAGTCCTTGTCCACGAACATACCCTGGAAACCCGGGGCGATGGACATCAGCAGGTCGGCGCCAGCCAGCTCGGTGAGGTGGTAGGGTCCGCGCAGGGCGGCGATCAACAGCACCGCCTCATAGCCGCGCTCCTTGTAGATGGCGTAGGCGCGCTTGGTGGCCGCCAGGCCGGACTTCTGGATATCGGATTCGCTTACCCCGGCCTTGTTATCCTGCGCCACTTCGCGGAGGAAATCGTCCAACCGGCCGATCATGATGACGGAGAAGCATTTTCCAGGCACGACGCCGTTGGCCTTGGCGCGCGCGATGCCGGCGCGGTGGCGCTCCGCTATGGCCACCGTCTGCGGCACGGTGAAGCTCACGGTCATGGTGACGGTGATGCCTTCGGCCACGCACTCTTCTTCCACATCCAGGCCCGCCGCCGTGGCGGGAAGCTTGACGGCGATGTTGGGGGCCCAGGCATGAAACCTCCGGGCCATGGCCAGCATGACGTCGCGGTCGCCGGCGCGCACGGGGTTCACCTGCGAGCACACGAACCCCGACTGGCCCTTGGACGCCTCATACTCCGGCATCAGCTTGGCGCAGGTCTTGGTCACGGGGATGCGCATCAGCGCTTCGGCTTTCTGCTCGGGCGGCAGATTCTGGGCCAGGACCGGATCGATATCCGCCGCCCATATTTGCCGGTCTCTGACCAGCGCGATATTCGAGAGGAAAGGGTTGGTGGTGACGCCGATGGCGC
The DNA here is from genome assembly GCA_963767595.1 of Terriglobia bacterium. Lineage (GTDB taxonomy): Bacteria > Acidobacteriota > Terriglobia > Bryobacterales > Bryobacteraceae > BOG-224. Next base: position 1,039,922 of record CAVYEK010000008.1, on the reverse strand, counting down.
CGCGCTCCAGACCGAGCTGCAGCTCGGCGGCCTCGGCCGAGTCGTGCCACCACTGCGTGGGCGTGTTCTTAATGACCCAGTTCAGATACGTATCGTTCGCCAAGATTGCTCCTTTGGGGCCGCAAAGCCCGATACCTGGAAATGAAGCGGTTCGAAATGCCATTCTACAACCTGTCGCGTCCCCCGGCGAGCCTGCCTCCGCGCGCGGCCAAGACCCGACGCGGAAGAATCGCGAAGAACTGCAAAACTCGGGATGAAACACAAGAATTGCCTTCGCAAATAGACGATTCTCCGCGCCTCGGCGTCTCCGCGGTTGAAGGAGCCCCCCAATGGGCGCAAGGCCAACAATATCACCCTGTTTCTTCCCCCCACCAGACTGGCGTGAAGTTCGGCGCTTTTCTGGTTTTTCGTCCGATAAGAAGATAGGATAAGAACGTGCCGGCGACCATCGTGCCAATAACCGGGCGGCGGGAGGGCGTGTACGCCCTTCTTGAAGCCTGCCTGCCCGGCCACCCGCCGCACAACATCGGCGTCCTGCTGATCGATCCCTCGGCGGACCGCGGCTGGGTGCGTTTTCGCCGGCGCTTCGACGATATCGCTTCCCCCGAGGACGCTGAGGTTCTCTCGGCCCTGGAGGAGGATTTCCGCGACGGCATCGCACGCACCGGCGGCGATGCCTGGCTGCGCTCGCTCGAGGACGCCTGTTCCAACGTCCTGCGCGTCGGGGAGCGCCGGGCGGCGCCCGTGGACGCCTTCACCCGCGTGCTCGACAGCCTCTTCAGCCGCCATGTGGAGCCAATCCCCGTCGAGCCGTATGCGGTCCACTTGCCGCTCTATGGAATGCGCGCGGCGGCCGGGTTTATCGGCGAGGAGATGCGCCCGGAAGAGGAAGACTGGGTGCGCGCGCCCGAGGGAATGCGTCTCGACCGGGACCTCATCGTGGTGCACGTGGTGGGACGCTCCATGGAGCCGCGCATCCCCGACGGCAGCCTGAATATTTTCCGGCTGCACCCCGCCGGCTCGCGCCAGAACAAGATCCTGCTCATCCAGCGCAAGGGCGTTCTCGATGAAACCGCCGGGTGCACGGTCAAGAAGTACACCAGCGTGAAGAGGCAAACCGGCGAGGACGAATGGCGCCACGAGCGCATCCGCCTGGAACCGCTCAACCCCGAATTCGAGCCCTGGGACGTGGACCCGGAGGGTTTCACGGTGGTCGCGGAATGGCTTTGCGTGCTGGAATGAAGAAGGGCGAAATCGCCCGGCGCCTGCTGGCCTGGTATCGCCAGGGCCATCGCGATCTCCCTTGGCGCCGCACGCCGGATCCCTACGCCGTGTGGGTTTCCGAGATCATGCTCCAGCAGACCCGCGCCCAGACCGTAATCCCCTACTTCGAGCGTTTCCTCGAGCGCTTTCCCACGGTGGAGCGCCTGGCGGCGGCGGAAGACCAGCAAGCACTGGCGCTGTGGAGCGGGCTGGGCTACTATTCGCGCGCCGGAAACCTGCTGCGGGCGGCGCGCGCCATCGCCGCCGCGGGGGCCTTCCCGCGCGATTACGAAGCCATCCGCGCGCTCCCCGGGGTGGGCGATTACACGGCTGCCGCCATAGCCAGCATGGCCTTCGGAATTCCGCGTGCGGCGGTGGACGGGAACGTGCTGCGGGTGATCGCGCGGGTGGAAAACGACTCCTCGAACATCGGCGCCGCGGGCGCCCGCGAACGCTTGCGGACCATCGCCGGTGAGTGGCTGCCGCGGCGCGCTCCCGGTGACTTCAACCAGGCTCTCATGGAACTGGGGGCCACCGTGTGCCTGCCCCGCCATCCGCGCTGCGCGGAGTGCCCGCTCGAACCGTGCTGCGCCGCCCGCGCCGCGGGAACCGCCGCCAGCCTTCCGGTGAAGCCGCGCCCGGCAATCCCCGTCTACCTGGAAAGTGCCCTACTGGTAGTGCTCAAGGCGCAGCGGGTGTTGCTGCGGCGCGGGAGGGTGGCCGGCTTCTGGGACTTGCCCACACCGGAGGACCTCCCCGGCGCGCGCCGCAGGGCATTTCTCGGCTCCTTCCGCCACAGCGTCACGCACCATCGGTACCATTTTGCGGTGTATCAGGCCGGCGTTTGGAACGGGGCGGTCTGCGTGCGGGACGGCTTCCGCTGGGCCGACCCGTCGGAGCTTGCCGAAATCCCCCTCGGCTCCGCCGCCCGCAAGGCCCTGAGGCTGGCCGGCATCGTCTGAGCCCCGCGCCTATACTCTCTTCGGATCCATCCCCGCCCGAAATTGCGGCGGCTCTGGCGGATGGGGGCAGTTCGGCCGATAAGACTCACGAGGAGTGGTTTCGAAGACCAGATTCCCATGCGGCGAAATCCACGCCGGAAGACGCCGGAGGGGCGGGCCGAGGCGGCCTTGAGGGAAGGCGAGGCGCGCTGGCGCGGCATCACCGATTCGGCCCACGATGCCATCCTCATGATGGGCCCCCGTGGAACCATCACCTATTGGAATTTGGCGGCGGAGACGATCCTGGGCTACCGCCGTGAAGAAGCGATTGGGAAGAGAAGGCCGGCAAGGCCGGCGACCTGGGCTCCGTGGCGGCCCGCATGGATGGCCTGGAGCGTGAGGTTGCCCGGCTCGAGGAAGCCATGACAAAAGAGCCGTGAGCCCGAACGACGAAAAGAGGGGAACAGCGTGAAGATACTGATCGCCGAAGACGATTTCACCAGCCGCCTGCTGCTGCAGGAATTCCTGAAGGGCTACGGCCCGTGCCACGTCGCCGTCAACGGCAAGGAGGCCGTGGCGGCCGTGCGCGCGGCGTTCGATGCGGACCAACCCTACGAGCTGATCTGCCTGGACATCATGATGCCCGAAATGGACGGTCAGGAAGCGCTGAGAGTAATTCGCCGGATGGAAACGGCCAGCGGCATCGTGGGGCCGTACCGCGCCAAAATCGTGATGACTTCCTCCCTCGCCGATCAGGAAAACGTCATTGAGGCCATCCAGGCGAAATGCGACTGTTATCTGGCCAAGCCCGTCCGGAAGGCGAAGCTGTTGGAGGAACTGCGCAAGCTGGCGCTCATCAACTGACGCGCAGGGGCGGCGAGGTTCGCGCCGTTGGGCGCATTTTCGCCGCCTTGACGCCGATCATGGTGGCTAACGCACAATACGGCGCCGCCGGCAAGCGTGTTTACGAGTATGGCCGTGGTACTTCAGACCGTCATTGCCTATAATTCGAGTGGATGCAAAGGGAGTACGAGCCCGAAATCATGGACGCGCCCGATGTGCCGGACGCGCTGGCAAGGCGGGTATATGGGGATCTCGCGCGCATTCACCATTGGCTGGGAGATACCCAGTTCATCGTCGCCGCCATCCGCCGGAATCCCTGGCCGGTCCGCCGGATTCTCGACGTGGGGTGCGCCACCGGGCTGGTGTCGGACGACGTAGGGCGCAAACTCGGCGTGGAGGCCTTTGGCGTAGACCTGAATCCGCGACAGTCCATCGGCGCATCGGTCTCCATGGTCAGGGCGGACGCCGTCCGAGACGTGCTCCCCTGTGCGGATGTCGCCTTCTCCATGCATCTGGGGCATCACCTTGCGGAAAAAGATGTGGTGGAGCTCATCCGCAACGTGGGCCGATTCTGCCGGCGTTTTATCCTGATGGACCTGGTGCGCCATGCCGTGCCGCTGGCGCTTTTCCGGGTGTTCGTGGCGCCCTTTGTCTCACGCATTACGGCGCGGGACGGGATCACCTCGATTCGCCGCTCCTACACGCCGGTCGAAATGCGCCACATCGCGGCTGAAGCGTTGTCCGGCTCGGGCGGCGTATTTCGGCACTCCGTGACGCCGTTCTATACCAGGCAGGTGATCGATATCTCGTATGCTCACCCGTAGTGTCGGCGGGTCCGTTCGGCGCGGCCTACCAGCGAGCGTTCTCGCCGAGGAGGCCGCGCCGAACCGAGCCTGCGGCAGGCTGGTCACCGGCGATGGCCGCCGCCACCACCGGAGCTGTGGCCGCCGCCACCGCCAAAACTGCGTGAGCCGCCGCCACCACCGCCACCGAAGCTGCGCCCGCCACCGCTATAGCTCGGCGCCGACATTCGCGGCGCAGACTGGTAACCTGGCGACGGAGCCGAGTACCGCTGCGCCGGAGCCGAGTACCGCTGCGCCGGAGCCGAGTACCGTTCTCCAGGGGCTGAGTACCGTTGCGCCGGAGCCGAATATCGCTGTGCCGGAGCTGAGTACCGCTGGGCCGGAGCTGAATACCCCTGCGACCCCTGGAAGTGCTGCCACTGCCCGGTGGTTGCGCGCCCCGCGCTCTGCGGCGCCGCGTTGCGGGCGCCCTGCGTCACGGACCGGTTCCCGTACGCCGAAGTGGTCCCGGATCCAAACCGGCTCCAGTTTCCCGCGCCGGCTGGGCGGGCCGAATTGAAGCTGCCCTGTCTTGCCATCGCGCTCCGCGAAGCCAGCGACGCGGCCTGATACCGGCCGGCGAGTTGAGCGTTCGGGTAAGCAACTCCCAGACGATGGCTCGCGTCGTGTTGCCACCCCGCTCTGCCCGCAAATCCACCGGCCAACAACCCGCCGTGGAAACCGTAGTGCTGGAAGAAAAAGCCGTTGACGAACACCGAGCGCCCGAACCAGTTCGGGCCCCAGCCCCAACCCCAGCCGCCCCAGCCCCAGCCGCCCCAACCACCGAACCAGAATCCGATGTCGATGGCCGGATCGAATCCAAAACCGTACCCGTAGTAGGAGAGCGGCGGATAATAGCCCCACGCCGGCGGTCCCCAGACGTACGTCGGATCGTACACCGGCACATAGATCACCTGCGGATCCGCCGGCGCGATGTCAATCGCCGTCTGCCCGCCCTGCGTCTCGGTCGTGACCGTCTGTTGCGGCGTGGAAGAGAGCCTTCCATTGGCTTGCGCCCGCGCGCGCATCCGCTGCACCGCGGCCATTACGTCGGACTGCTGCGCCAGGAACGCATTGCCCAATGCGGTGGTCCATTGGACATCCTGGTTCAGCCTCGCCAGCACGTCCGGAAGGGCCACCAGGGCCTGGACGCTGGCGTCCCAATTCTGCTGCCGGGCTGCATCCATCAGTTGCTGGCCGGTCAGATTTCCATTCCGCTGCAGCCACTGCTGCGCCTCCACAACCTCCAGCGGGTAGGTGCTCGCCACCAGAACCTGGCTCACCAGCGGATCGGGATACAGGGCGATGGGGGCCACCAGGTTGTCCAACTCTTCCGGCGGCAACAACTGCGCCGGAGGCAAAGGTCGCGCGGGCGGCGGGGGTTGCTGCGCCAAGAGCGCCCCGGTTGGGAACACGAGCAACAGCAGGACGCACATCACACCGAGCGTCCGCTGAACCACTAGGTGAAGCCTCGTATCCTTCATTCTTCCACCTCCCATGTTGCGGCGCCGCAGCGCCTCGACTTGGAAGAAGCACGTCCTAGACCAAACCTCAACTGATTGATTGTAAACCTCTTAATGTCTTCTAACAGCTTGGCGTGCATGGCTGAAAACCACCACCTCTGCTGGATTCCGGCCAATCCCCGACCAGGGAACTGGTCGATGCCACACTTCTGCGGGGCGCCCCCCGCAGTGCTGAGCCGGCCTCCCGTGCCACACTGGTTCTAAATGGCCAGCCAGCATTCCTTCGAGGCGGTCCCCGGGCGCGACCTGCTGGGTGTGGAGCTCGAAAAGTGGGATCGCGACTTTCGTTTCCTGCTCGAATGCTTTCGCAATGTCCTCGCCGGCATTCCGGAAGGAGAGCTGGCCGGCCTTGTGGAACGGGCCTTTGCCAGCCCGCCTTCGGCCGGGGAGCGGCTTCCGGCGCGGGGCGCGCAGGCGCTCTCCATGGCATTTCAGCTTCTGGGCATGGCGGAGGAGAACACCACCAACCAGGTCCGCCGCATGCGTGAGACGGTCAGCGGCCCGGCCAGCGAACCAGGCTCCTGGCCTTATCAGCTTCAACTCATCCGCCAGGCTGGATTCACCGACGCCGACCTGGTCCGCATCCTGCCCCACATCCACGTTCAGCCGGTATTGACGGCCCATCCGACTGAGGCCAAACGGGCGTCCGTACTCGACCGGCACCGCGAGCTGTATCTCATGCTGGTGGAGCGCGAGAACCCCAGGCGGACCCCCATGGAGCGGCAATCCCTGCTGCAACGCCTGGAGACCGGCATGGAGCGCCTGTGGCGAACCGGCGAGATTCTGCTGGAACGGCCGGATGTGGAATCGGAAGTCCGCAACACGCTGCACTACCTGACCAACGTCTTCCCCGGCGTGCTTCAGCTTCTGTCGGAGCGTTTCCGGCAATCCTGGGAGTGGGCGTTTCCCGGCGTGGAGGCGCCGGCGGAACCGCGGCTGACGTTTGGAAGCTGGGTGGGAGGCGATCGCGATGGGCATCCGCTGGTCACCACGGAGGTGACGCGCCGGTCGCTCGAAGCCCTGCGCGACGGCGCCTTGAGGGTGGTCCGGCGGCAGCTCGAAGGTCTTGCCGAAAGGCTCAGCCTGGCGGATTTTGTGCAGGCGGCTCCGCGGCGGCTGCACGAACGCATCGCGTCTTACGCCAGCGTGCCGGCGGTGACGGACCGCTCCCCCGGCGAACCCTGGCGCAGGTGGGTGAATCTGATGCTGGCGCGGACGCCGGAACCCGGCGATCGCCGGCCCGCGGCTCACCACTACGCGCGCGCGGAGGAACTGGAAGACGATCTCCGCTTTCTGGCTGAGATGTTGGAAGAGATCGGCGCGCGGCGGATCGTCCGCAACGAAATATCCCTGGTGCAGCGCATCGCCTCCACGTTCGGCTTCCACCTGGCCGCCTTGGATATCCGGCAGCACAGCGCGTTTCACCGGGTGGCCGTGGGCCAGCTTCTGGCGATGGCGGGTTTGGAAGGCGCGGATTACGCCACCTGGGACGAGGGCCGGAGGCGGGCATGCCTCGATCGGGAACTGCAATCGCCGCGGCCCTTCGCGGTGGCCACGGCCGTGCTTCCTCCCGAAGCCGCGGCCAGCGTCGGCGTGCTTCGCTTGGTTCGGGAGTGGGCCGAACAGCACGGCCGGCGCGGGATCGGTTCGTTCGTCGTGAGCATGACGCACGGCGCTTCAGACCTGCTGGACGTGTATCTGCTGGCCCGCGAGGCCGGCCTGGTCGGCGGAACGCCGCGGGGGTGGGTCTGTGAAATCCCCGTGACCCCTCTCTTCGAGACCATTGAGGACCTCGAAAACAGCGGCCGCGCGCTGGCCGACTTTCTGGCGCACCCCGTAACGCGGCGAACGCTGGCGCATCTTCAGGAGCGCGACAGGCGCCCGCGCCCGCTTCAGGAGGTGATGATCGGGTACAGCGACAGCAACAAGGACGGCGGCATTCTGGCGAGTCACTGGTATCTTCGAAAGGCCCAGGCGCAGTTGGCCGCGGTGGCTCGCGAGGCCGGAGTCGAGCTGCGGTTTTTTCATGGCCGTGGCGGCACCATCGGCCGTGGGGCCGGCCCCACCCACGTGTTTCTGGAATCGCTGGCTCGGGGGGCGCTGCAAGGCGAGCTGCGGGTGACCGAGCAAGGCGAGGTGGTTTCGCAGAAGTACGCCAACCGCCTCACCGCCGCCAGCCACCTGGAGCGTCTGCTGGCGGGGGTGACCCGCTGGACGCTGATCCAGCAACGCGAGCCGGAGGATCCGCGCCACCCGGCCGAAGACCTTTTCGAGGCGGTGGCGATCTCCAGCCGCGCGGCGTACCGGAAACTCATCCACACCGAGGGGTTTGTCGAATTCTTCTCGCAAGCCACTCCCTTGGACGCCATCGAGTCCAGCTCGATCGGGTCCCGGCCGCCGCGGCGCGCGGGGGAGCGCAGCATCGACGATCTGCGGGCCATCCCGTGGGTATTCAGTTGGAGCCAGGCGCGTTTCAACCTGCCCGGATGGTATGGGGTGGGCAGCGCGTTTGAACGCGAGCGTGACGCCAACCCGGCCGTTTGGAAGTCGCTTTCGCGCGCCGCCCGCGACTGGCCTTTCTTGTCGTATCTCTTGCACAATGTCGAGTTCAGCGTGGCGGCGGCGGATCCGGGAATCATGGCGGAGTATGCCGCCCTGGTGGAGAACCATGCGCTCCGCGAACGCGTGCTCGGCCCGATTCTCGAGGAACACCGGCGGACCACGGAGATGCTGTGCGAACTCTACGGTGGGAACATCGAAGAGCGGCGTCCCCGGCTGGTGAAGGCCATTGCCATCCGCCGCACGGCGCTCATCCGGCTGCATCGCGAGCAGATCGCACGGCTCGCCGAATGGCGGCGCGCGCTGCGGGAAGGCCGCCTGGAAGACGCCGACCGCCTGCTGCCCTCCCTGCTGGTGACCGTGAATGCGATCGCCGGAGGGCTGAAAACCACGGGGTAAGTTTCCGCGAGACGGCACGTACGGCCTCGCACAATCGCCAAGCGAGGTCCGCCCTTCGCGCACTCGAACTGAGAGGCGCCGCTGCTGGTTTGGGGCACAATCAATGAGGAGGGGATCATGCGAATCGGGGTGCTGGGGACGGGAGACGTAGGAAGGGCGCTCGGGAAGGCGTTCGTCGCGCTGGGTCACACCGTAAAGATGGGGTCGCGGAGCGGGAACAACGAGAAGGCCGCCGCCTGGGTGAAGGAGATGGGGGCCGCCGCATCGTCCGGCACGTTCGCCGATGCGGCCTCCTACGGCCAGATTGTCGTTCTGGCGACGCTCGGCGTCGCCAACGAGAGCGCGTTGCGCGGCGCGGGGCTGGAGAAGCTCAGCGGCAAGGTGGTAATCGACACCACCAACCCGCTGGATTTCTCGGGCGGCGCGCTCAAGCTGGCGGTGAACGGAACCGATTCGGCCGGCGAGCGCGTTCAGCGGCTGCTGCCGGACGCTCAGGTGGTGAAGGCGTTCAACACCGTCGGCAGCGCTCACATGTTCCGGCCCGACTTCCCGGGCGGTCCGCCGGACATGTTCCTTTGCGGCAACCACGACGAGGCCAAGAAGACGGTCGCCGGCCTCCTGGCGGAATTCGGCTGGGGCGTGGTCGATATCGGCGGTATCGAGGGCTCGCGCTACCTGGAGGCGATGTGCGTCGTGTGGGTTCTCTACGGCATGCGCACCAACACCTGGAACCACGCCTTCAAACTACTGAGGAAATAAGAAGAGCGACCCCACGTGGGGAGAAGTTGTAGACCGGATCAGTTTCGCGCCGCCGGACGCAACACGTGGGCATTGTCGTTGGTGGCGATTCGAGCGCCGCCGTTGCCCGGGAAATTCATCGCCTTGGCCGTGACGTTCCAGCCGTCCACCACAACCAGAGGCCGGCGCGCCGCCGAGATCCTCCGACGCCGCTTCGATCGCGATTGTCCGGCTCTCTCCGGGAAGCAGCGAGACATAGTTCTCGGAATAGGTAACCGGCAGCACGCGCCGATTAGTACGCTGGTTGCGAAGCTGCACATGCGCCATGACGGCGATGTTCCGCGTGGGATTGGATAGCGTCAGGTCGAGCAGGCAACTGCCGCGCGCATCGCGGCGGACAATGCGTCCCTCCAACTCCACATCCGGGATCGTGTCCAGCGCCGTCAGATCGTCCTGGGCCGTTTCCTTCCAATAGAAATTGTCGGAAACTACTTTGCCATTGCGGATCGAGCAATTCCAGCTTCACAAAATGAACCGCCGACAAGCCGGCTGGGGCGGGCAGCATTCTCAGCTCCAAAGCATGCGGACGCCGGCGCGGCCGGAACCGGCGCTGTCTCATCGTATTTGACGCTTCCATCGAGATTCAGGATCCGGACACGGTATTTCATGTTCTGCAGCGGGGCGGGCGTGTGGTTGACCAGCATGATCCTGAAATCATCCTGGGTCATCATGATGTGGACCGGCTCGCTCGCCTTTTGAACGCCGAAAAACGATCCGAACGGCTCCAGCGAATAATCGTAAATCTGCCAGACCAGGCATGGCTGGGCGGGATTGCTCATCCATGTGATGATGGCCGTGGCGGGATCGAACAGGCGCGACATTCGGGCTTCGTACATCGCGCGAAACGCCTCATAATCGGCAAGCTGCGATTTGCGAATGAAGTCGGCCAGCGTGTTAAAGGGGCCGTAGCGTTTGGCCAGGATCGCCTGGAACGGTTTGTCGACGGGATTGCCGTTGCCGCTCACCAGACAATGCTCGGCCCAGTCGTCGTTGGGAAAATTGAGATCGAAGAGATCTTTCTGAGGCATCCAGGATTGAATCGCTTCCAGCGTGGGAATCGAGGCGCTTCCGACTTCGGTGTTGAAGGCCGGGTAGTATCCATAAAAGAGCCGCGGCTCGCGCCAGCCGTATCCACCGCCACCCGAAACCACGCCGTTGCCCGCCGTCGAGCTGGATTGATAGTAGCGGCTCCGATCGAGCTCTTTGACGATCCCGGTGATTCCCCGATCGATTTCGGGCGGCGGCGCGCCTTCGTTGCGCCCGCACCAGATCACGATCGATGGATGATTCCGGAAGCGCAGCACCTTGTCGCGAACATTCGAGAGATACAACTGCGCATCGAGCGGATTCAAACCGTTGGCCGGGTTGGCCTGGAAAAACTCGTCCCATACCATGATCCCGTACCGGTCGCATAAGTCATAAAGGTCTTCCGTGGTGCTCTGGCCCACCCAGTTTCGCAGGATCGTGTAGTTGGCGGACTTGTGCAGCTTGATCTGGGCCTCCAGGCGCCGGCGCGGGATGCGTTTCAGCATCTCATCCATGCCCCAGTTGCCGCCCTTGGCGAAGATGCGCACGCCGTTGACCGACAGCGTCAGATTCCTGGAGCCTTCCACGAAGTACGTTACCTTGCGAATCCCGACATTCAGATCGGCCGTATCCGAGGCAACCCCGTTCATCTCGAAGCTCAGGTGCAGGGGATACAGATTTGGCTCGCCGAAGCCGTTGGGCCACCAAAGCTTTGGATTCGCCAGCCGTAACTGCGGCGTGTTTTGAGGATTCAGTTTGACAAGCTGTGAAGATCCGGGCGACAGCATGATGGAGGAAGAGTGGAAAGCGGCATCGTCCAGTTTGCCGGAAACCGTGCCGGTCTGAGGCCGGTCTGAGGTATTGTCGACCGTCACCTCGATGGCAACATCCGCCGAATCGGTGCGCGGCAGCGGCAGCTCGGTTGTGACGTAAGGATTCCGGAGAGTGACCGGGCCGGTAGCGGAGAGCGTTACGTTTTGCCAAATGCCGATCTGACGGTCGCGAATGCCGGGGACCCAGTCCCAGCCGATGGAGGCCACGAAAGTGGGTCCGTCCTGACCCAGCGGCCCGTCCACTCCGCCGCCGTTCGGCCCGCGCTGGTTGGCGATGGTCTTTTCCCACGGATCGCCGGGGTGCGGCGGCGGCGCGATCAGCACCGCCAGCGCCGCCTTCTTCCCGGGCTGTACCAAGGCTGTCACATTGAAAAGGCCCCGAATGAACGCCCCTCGAATCGTTCCCACCTTCTTCCCGTTCACCCACACGTCGGCGACGTAGTTGATCCCTTCGAAGTCAAGCCAGACTTGCCGGCCCGCATAATTCGCCGGCACGGGGAACTCGGTTCGATACCAATAGGATGTCCGGCAGAGGCTCTCGGGAATGATGTTGGGCCGGTTGTTCTCCCCGTAGGTCGGTTCGGGGTAGACATGGTTGTTCACCAGCGTAGTGAGGACCGTTCCGGGACGGTCGCGCGATACCAGTCGGGCGACGACGGGCCGGGCGCCTGCGCCCACTTCGACGAGTGACTCGGCCGGTTCATCTCCGGATCCACCGGCCACGCCACTTGCCCCTGCACCCGCGGCGCGTTATAGAACCGCACTTTGTCAGTCGCCTTCGCCGCAGGCGGATTGGCGCTGGCCGTTGGCGGTGGAACGTATGGCTTGACCTTGAAGATTCGCGGCGCGAATCCTACTCTTGAAATCGCCTCGCCCGATTCCGTCACATGCGCCACGTCCTGCATAAGCCAGCCCGTGGAAATCGCGATCGCGCTTTGTCCCATTGCCGCCGACCTTCCTGCAATCCCCAGGAATCCCGCCAGCAACATGATTCGCATCGAAGAAGTGTGCGTTGCTTTCATGAACCAAGGTTTCCTTTTTCGGCTCCCGCGCCGCCTCCGATTGTACATCCGGCCACCTTTCGTTGGAGCGGCTCTTTCATCCTCCTCGCGCGCAGTTTCTCGGAGCGCGGGCCGCCGAAGCTGGATAACGGCTTCCCGCATCAGATAGGGAACACGCACATGAAGACCCGCCTTCCTACCGTACTCGCGGCGATCGCGCTGCTCTACGCGGCAACCACGAAAACCAGCCCTTCCGGAGCAGACTGGCCGGCCTACGGCGGGGGCTCGCTGGACATTCGCTATTCGAGCCTGAAGCAGATCAACCGCTCCAATGTCGCCAAACTGCAAGTGGCCTGGAGCTACGACACGGCCGATGGATCGGGCGCCACGGAGACCCAGCCCATTGTGGTAGACGGGGTTCTGTTCGGCCTCACCCCCAGGCACAAAGTCGTGGCGCTGAACGCCGCCACGGGGAAGCTGGTATGGCGCTTCGATTCGGGCATGGTGGGGCGGGGGGCCAATCGCGGGGTTGCCTATTGGGCGTCCGGCGGCGACCGGCGCATATTCGCGCCGGTCCAAAGTTACGTGTATGCCATTGACGCCTCCACCGGCAAACTCATCGCCGGCTTCGGCCAGCACGGGCGGATCGATCTTCGCCAGGATCTGGGCCGCGATCCTTCAAGACAATCCATCGTTTTGACGAGTCCGGGGATCGTCTATAAGGACCTCCTCATTTACGGGGATCGGACTCCCGAGGCCCTCCCCGCGCCGCCCGGGGATATTCGGGCCTACGATGTCAGGACCGGCAAGCTGCGCTGGACGTTTCATACCATCCCCCACCCTGGCGAATATGGCTACGAAACCTGGCCCAAGGACGCCTGGACGTATACCGGCGCGGCCAACAACTGGGCGGGCATGGCGGTAGACGAAAAGCGCGGCATTGTGTATGTCCCCACCGGCTGCGCCGCCAGCGATTTCTATGGCGCGGACCGCATTGGCGACGATCTCTTCGGCAACACTCTTCTCGCGCTCAACGCGGCCACCGGCGAGCGCATCTGGCATTTTCAGGCCGTCAAGCACGACCTGTGGGACCGCGATTTTCCCTCTCCGCCGAGCCTGGTCACGGTGAAACGGGGCGGCCGGACCATCGACGCCGTGGCGCAGACCACCAAGCAAGGCTGGGTGTACCTGTTTGACCGCGCCACCGGCCAGCCCCTGTTCCCTATCGAATCCCGGAAATACCCGCCCAGCACGGTCCCAGGCGAGGCCGCTTCGGAAACCCAGCCTTTGCCGGTGACGCCGGCGCCGTTTGCCAGGCAATTGCTGACCGAGGATATGCTGACCAACCGCACGCCGGAAGCGCACCAGTGGGCCCTGGAACATTTCCGGTCCTTCCGCAGCGAAGGGCAGTTCGTGCCGCTCAGCGTGACGAAAGAAACGGTTGTGTTCCCCGGCTTCGATGGCGGCGCCGAATGGGGCGGCTCCGCGTTTGACCCCGAGACAGGCCTGCTCTATGTCAACGCCAACGATGTGGCATGGACGTCGAGCCTCGCCGAGAACAGAACCGGCAGCTCCGGCCGGCAACTCTATTTGAAGGAGTGCGCAAGTTGCCACGGCGACGATATGGCCGGCGCCCCGCCCCAGATTCCTTCGCTGGCCGGCATCGGAGCCAGGCGGAGCCGGGACGAAATCACCGGCGTCATCCGGCAAGGCGCGGGCCGCATGCCGTCGTTCCCGAACCTGAGCCAGAGGGACCTGGCGGCGCTGGCGCAGTTCGTCTCCAGCGGCGAGAACATGCAGCCGGAGGGCGGCAGCCCAGGCGGCGCCGCGGCGTCGTATCGCTTCACCGGATACCACAAGTTCCTCGACCCCGAGGGCTATCCCGCGGTGGCGCCGCCCTGGGGCACGCTCAACGCCATCAACCTCAACACCGGCCAGTACGCGTGGAAAATTCCGCTGGGCGAGTATCCGGAACTCGCCGCGAAAGGCATGAAGGATACCGGCACGGAGAACTATGGCGGACCCATTGTGACCGCCGGCGGTCTGGTCTTCATCGCCGCAACGGACTTCGACAGGAAGTTCCGGGCCTTCGACAAGCTCACCGGCAAACTGCTTTGGGAGGCCACGCTGCCGCTCGCGGGCAACGCCACCCCCGCCACCTATGAAGCCGGCGGCCGCCAATACGTCGTGATTCTGGCGACCGGCGGCAAAGGAAAGGCGGGCGACCCCAGCGGCGGGATTTACGTGGCCTTCGCCCTGCCCGAGACCGGCGCGCGGAACGGAAGCGGGAAGTAGGCAGGAGGACCGGACGGCCGGCCTTCCGGGGCTTGTGTCGAACGCGGATCTCAGTTAAGATTCGGACGTTCGAAGCGAAAGGAGCCGTCGTCACATGAGTCACATTCGCACCACCAAGCCGACCAGGCGCAAAATGCTGTGGCGGGCAGCCGCGGCCAGTGGATTGGGCGCCATTTTCAAAATGACCGAGGATCCTGCGGCGGCTCAGGCGCAGGCAACCCCGCCGGGCGCGGGCCGCGGCGGCGCCGCGGGTGGTGGTGGCAGGGGCGGCGGCGGGAGAGGCGGCGCCATCCAATTGCCTCCCACCAGCAAGTTGTCGGCGCCGAGCGACCTCAAAATCACCGGCATGCGGTCCCTCCGCGTCGCCGCGAATTTCGATTACCCCATCATCCGCATCGACACCAACCAGGGCTTGTATGGCCTGGGGGAAGTCCGGGACGCGGGCAGCGAATACTCGGCCCTCGCCATGAAACCCTTTCTGGTGGGCAGGAACCCGCTGGACTTCGATAACCTGATGTCGTACGTGCTGCCCTATGCCGGTTCCGGCCGGGCGGGCGGCGGTTACAGCGCCATCGACCTGGCCCTGAACGACATCATCGGCAAAGCCTATGGCATCCCCGTGTGGCGGCTGCTGGGTCCGAAGAGGCGCGCCACCGTGCGCATGTACTGCGACACCACCGGCACCGCCGACCCCAAGGCATACGGCCAGCGGATGCTGGAGCGCCAGAAGAAGGGCTTCACCTTCTTCAAGATGGATGTGACCACCAACTTCATCAGCGGCAACGGCAAGACCGGGGCTCTCGACCCTTCGAGCGGCGTCCCCACCGACAAGGGTCTGGCGTACGGAGGGGAGCTCATCGCGGCCGTGCGCGATGCCATCGGCTATGACAAGCCCCTGGCCGTCGATGCCAGCAGCCTGCGCTGCGGTTCGGTCCCCGACGGAATCCGCGCCGGCAGGGCCTTCGAGAAATACAAGCTGGAGTGGCTGGAAGACCTGTTCGGCACCGGCGGCTTCTACCGCTGGAAGGATTTCAAGGCCATCAAGGCGAACACCACCACGCCGCTTCTCACCGGCGAAGACGCCTTCGGCCTGGAGGCGCCGTTAGGGTTCAAGCCTCTGATCGACAATCGCGCCGTGGACAAGATCCACTGCGATCACGGGACCTCCGGGGGCTGCCGCTTGACCAAACGCATCGCCGATTACGCCTGGAACGAGCAGGAGATACCCACCGCCATACACATGGCCGGGTCCCCGCTGGCCACCATGGGCGCGGTCCATACGGCCGCCACGATCGAGACTTTTATAGCCATGGAATGCCACGCCGTGGATTTCATCTCGTGGTGGCAGGAGCTGGTGACCGGCGTCCCGCAGCCGGTCATCAACGGCGGCTACGTCACGGTTCCGGATACCC
Organism: Terriglobia bacterium; assembly: GCA_963767595.1. Taxonomy (GTDB): domain Bacteria; phylum Acidobacteriota; class Terriglobia; order Bryobacterales; family Bryobacteraceae; genus BOG-224. Next base: position 1,024,187 of record CAVYEK010000008.1, on the reverse strand, counting down.
CCGGCCTGGGCGTGGAGTTGAACGAGCCGGTGGTGAAGGAGCACTTGCGCTATCCGGGCTACTTCGAGCCGAACGCCCAGTGGGATCCAAGCCGTCCAAGCGGCGGGGCGTGGCCGCACTTCAACGTGGATGGCGTTTGGGTGAACGAAAGAACCTCGGACTACTGACGGGCTGACAGGTGGGGCATCCCCGACCCGCCGCGGCGGCGGCCGATGGATTCCATGGTGGGCCCTGAAGGATTTGAACCTTGACGCTCAGCGTCCATGGCTTCTATTGAGACGTCGTTTCAAACACTTACGCGCGGCGGGCGTCCACTGATTCCACGGAAGGACGCCGGAACCAATCCGCATTGCCACCAGTTTTGCCACCAGCGGTTGGCGGACCGCGAAGCGGCGCATCCGGCTGGCCATCCCTGGTATCCTTGAATTGCGAGGGCGAACGTCATGACCATCGCCGCCAAATACGAGGACGGGGTCTTCAAGCCACCGGAAGAAGTGAAGCTCACGGAAGGCGCCAGGGTCGAGGTGCACGTTGCCGAGCAGCCCGCGCCAAAGCCGCGAAAGTCGGTCCGCGACCTGCCGGTCTTCGGCATGTGGGCCGACCGTGACGACATCCCCGACGGCGTCACATACGAAGATCGCATGCGGCAGCCGCGTTACTGAAATCGCGATCCGATGGCGTACCTCCTGGACCTGGAAGCGCCGGATTACTGAGTGCCGACGCCCGCTATCGGTGCGCCAAGCCGGTTGACCGTAGCAGCGGCGGCTGATGGATTCCATGGTGGGCCCTGAAGGATTTGAACCTTCGACCAACGGATTATGAGTCCGCTGCTCTAACCGCTGAGCTAAGGGCCCCGCTACTCCACATTCTACCCTCTGCCGGCGGCTTATTTCTGGTCGAAGAGCTGGCCCCGGCGGATGCGCTCGCCCTTGAGCACTACCAGGGAAATGCGCTCGGTGGCGGCAATGTCTTCGAGAGGGTTGCCGTCCACCAGCAGGAGGTCGGCGTCCAGGCCCTTCCGGATGGAACCTGTGCGGTTGGCCGCGCGCAGCAGGCGCGCGGCGTTGACCGTGGCCGCCTCCAGAGCCACCCGCGGCGGGATCCCCGCCTGCACCCAAAGCTGCAGCTCGCGATGGAGCGATGGACCGTGGAACACCAGCGGATTGCCGGCGTCGGTGCCCATGGCCAGCGGCGCGCCCGCCGCCCACACGCGCAGCAGGTTGGCGCGCGCCTGCGCCAGGTCTTGCTCAAAGAGGGCCGCCTTGGCCGGGTCGGCGCCTTTGCCGGAAGCCACGAAATCGCGCGTGGCCTTCAGCACGCGGGCGGAGACCGCCTGCTGCACCAGCGAATTGTTCAGCCTGGCGGCGCTCGCTCCGTAGTATTGCGCGTACGCTTCCACCACCACCAGCGTCGGGTCGTAGAACACGCCCTGGCGCGCCATGCGTTCGAGCAGCGTATCCGGAAGCTCGTCGCGCCAGGCCCCGTGTTCGATGGACGTGGAGCCGATTTCGACCGCGTCGGCCACGTCGCGGGCGTCTCCCGTGTGCGTCGCCAGCGGCAGGTTTTGCGCGTGCGCCTCCTCCGCCACGGAGCGGGCCAGCAGCAGGTCGAACCGGTCGTGGAGCATGCCATCGCCCCATCCCGCCTCCAGAATGGCTTTGAGGCCGTCCACCCCGGCGGCCTTCAACGCGCGCACCTGGCGGCGGGCTTCTTCGGGCGTCTTGGGCGTGCGCACCAACTGCGCCTTGAGGGCTTCGCGCAGAGCGGGCGGCGCAAATTCGATGAATTCCGTCGCCGTGGCCGCCCTCCGCCGTGAACATCGGCCCGCACACGAAAAGCTGCGCCCCCAGCTTGCCGCCCGAAGCCAGCTCGGCGCGCAATTTCAGCGAGGCATCGAGAGCATCGCCCGCACTGCGGGCCATGGTCACGCCGCTGTAGAGCAGCGCGGCGGCGGCGCGGGGCATCGCTTTGGCTTCTTCGTAATCCTCGGCCGCCGCCGAGATGCCGCCGGGGGAGCCCAGGTGCACGTGCACGTCGATCAGGCCCGGCAGCAGCGTCTTGCCGGCCCCTTCCACCACGTCGGCCTTGAGCGTCTCCGGATCGGGCGCGGCGCCTTCGTAGATCTCCGCGATCTTGCCGTCGCGCACCAGCACAGACCCGCTCTCGATGGTCTTTCCGGCGGCGGTGAAGATGCGCGCGTTGCGGATCAGGAACGATCCGGAGCGCTGCAAGCGCCGGTACAGGGCCTCGTTGGCGCCCAGGTGCTCCCGGGTCAGTGCGCGGAAACCTCCCATGATCAGGAACGGCGCCAGCACCGCCACCACCCAGAGCTTGTTGCGCGTGGGAATCTTCTCCTCTTTTTCCCAACGGAAGAGCTTCACCGCCACGAACATGCCCAGCGCCAGAGTCACGCTAAGCGACAACACCGCCGGGCCGTGGTCCAGAATGGTGTGGTCCTGGAAGAACACGCCTTGAAGGCCCCTCACCAGGTGCGACGCCGGCATGAATTCGGCCACCGTCTGCAGCCAGTTGGGAAGCATGGCCGAGGGCACCGTGGCGCCGCTCAGCAGCAGCATGGGGAGATAGAACAACTGGATGAGGACCGTGGCCTCCTGCATGGTGTTGGTGACCGCGGCCAGAATCAGGCCGATGGCGCGGAACGAGCAAACGCCCAGGGAAACCAGCGCCAGCAGGGAGATCCACTGGCGCGGGAACGGCATGCCGTAGGCGAAATGCGCCACGCCCACCACCAGCGCGACCACGGGCATGTAGAGCAGCCAGCCGGCCACCATGGCCGCGGTCAGAATCGGCGCCGGGGAAATGGGCGTCACTTTGAAACGGCGCAGTATGTTGGCTTCGCGCTCCTGCACGGCGCGCATACCCGAGCCCCATAGCCCGTTTCCCAGAATGCCCATGGTGAGCACCGTGCCCACGAAGTAGGAGACGCCCGTCCCCCTGGCGCCGGCGAACAAGCCGGCGAACCCGAAGAAGAACATCATCGGGAAGACATAGTTGAAGAACAGGACCGCGCGGTCCCGCAGCGTCAACTGCATGTTGCTTTTGAACAGCGCGATGTAAGGTCTCATTCGCGAAGGCTCTTCCCGGTGAGCTCGATGAAGGCGTCCTCGAGCGAGGGGCGCCGGATGCGGATATCGGCCAGCTCGATGCCGTTCGCCTCGATCCACTTCACCATGTCCACGATGGCCCGCGCGGGCTGGCGGCCGGCCACCGAAACGGTTGTGCGGCGCTCGTCGAGCGAGACTTTATGCGCCTCGCCGAGCGACGGCAGCGCGCTCCATTCCACTTGCGCGGAGCATTCGATCTCGATGGTGGAATCCCCCGAGGCGCCGTCCTGAATCTCCCGCGGCGTTCCCATGGCCACGATGCGGCCCTCGTCCACAATCGCCACCCGGTCGCAGAGCTTCTCGGCTTCCTCTATGTAATGCGTGGTCAGAAGGATGGTGCGCTGCTCGCGGCGCAGGCCCTGCACCAAGTCGCGGATTTCCAGGCGCGCCTGCGGGTCGAGCCCCGTCGAGGGCTCGTCCAGAAACAGCGTTTGCGGATCGTTGAGCAGAGCCAGGGCCAGCGCCAGCCGCTGCTTTTGGCCGCCCGAAAGCTGGGAATAGAACGCCTCCCGTTTCTCCCAAAGCTGGAGCCGCTTGAGAAGCTGGGCGCTATCCACGGTGCGGGTGTAGAAGGCGGCGAACAGCTCCATGGCTTCCCGGACTTTGATTTTGTCCTGCAGCCTGGTGGCTTGCAGACAAACGCCCACGCGGTCTTTCAGCTTGCGGGTCTGCACCTCCGGGTCGCAGCCCAGCACCCGGACGCGGCCGGAGGTGCGCGTGCGCAGCCCTTCCAGAATTTCGACGGTGGTGGTCTTGCCGGCGCCGTTGGGACCGAGCAGCCCGAACACCTCGCCCGCACGGACCTCGAAATCTATGCCCCGGACGGCCCGTACGGCGCCGTAGTCCTTGGTCAGTCCCTCCACCTGTATGGGGTGATCCATCGATGAAAACAGTGTCGCACGAATTGTGGGATAAGGCTCCCGCCTTGTCAATCCGAGCGAAGCTCGGACATCCGAACTGCGCTCGGATTGACTCGGATTGACAAGGCGGGAGCCTTATCCCACGGGACCGTGAGGCAGCAGCGCGCGCGCGATCAGCCCCACGCCGCCCACCAGCAGCACCAGCATGACGATCGTATTGAAAAGAGTCGCCGGCTGGAAATAGATATGCAGGTTGGCGATCACTCCAGCCACGATGAACAGCGCGCCGGCGCCGGTCAGCAGCCAGCCGGCCACGCTGCGCCCCCTCCAGAACAGCAGGCCGACGCCGAACAGCATCGGCAGCAGGGTGATGCCGAACGTATTGGCGCCATAAAAGCTCCAGTAGGAGCCGACGATCATGACCTGGTTGGCCAGCAGGTAGCCTCCCACACAGGCCATTACGACGCCCAACAGGAAGTCGCCCAGGCCGCCCGGCGTCCCGCCCACGTCGCGCAAACGATGCTCCGCCATGAGTCCGAGGGTATCAGACTTCGTGTGGGACAGGCGCTTCCGCCTGTCAACCGCTCCCTGGTGGTCGCGGCTCGATAATAATGTGGTGAGCCGCGACCGTCAGTACCTACCGGGTTGAGTTCTCGCCGTTTTGACAAGGATGTTCTTCTCCGCGTCTCTGCGTCAAGAAGGGGCCCTGTTTGGCTCCGGCTCGTCCGGGTTGGGGAGCGGTCGCGCGAGTCGACACGTTGTTTCTCGACACGCTCAAACAGCCGGCGCCCATCCAACCCTCCCGAAATCGAATACCCTAAGTTATGGAAGGCGGCGCGCCCCGGCTGGTCCCGCCGCCGCCGGGAATCGTGCGGAGGAACTACCATGCCAGTCGTGCCGATGCAGGAATTATTGCGCGATGCATTCGCGAAGCGTTATGGAGTAGGAGCTTTCAATATCGTCAATGACCTGACGATGGACGCGGTGCTTTCCGCGGCCCAGGAGACCCGCTCCCCGGTCATCGTCCAGGTCTCCGTCAAGACCGTCAAGACCATGGGCGCCCGGCTCATCCGGCTCATGTTTGAAGAGATGGCTGGGCGCGTGTCCGTGCCGGCCACGCTGCACCTCGACCATTGCCCCGATCGCAAGGTCATCGAGGATTGCGTTGCGGCGGGGTGGAATTCGGTCCTTTTCGACGCCTCCAAGCTGGCCTACGAGGACAACCTGGCGCAGACCCGCGAGGTGGTGGCGCTGGCGCACGCGCACGGCGTCGCGGTGGAAGGCGAGCTCGAAGCCATCAAGGGCGTCGAGGATGGCGTGGGCAACGAGTACGGCAGCCCGGCGGTGGCGCTCGACCGCGCACTGGCCTTTCTGCGCCAGACCGGTATCGATAGCTTCGCCCCCGCCATCGGCACCGCGCACGGGCTCTACAAGGGCGAACCCAAAATCAATTTCGCCCGCGTCTCGGAAATCGTGGCCGCCGAGCCGGTCCCCATCGTGCTCCACGGCGGCACCGGCTTGAGCGACGCCGTGTTTCACGAACTCATCGCCCGCGGCGCCGTGAAGGTCAATATCTCCACCCAGTTGAAAATCACTTTCGCCGACGCTTTCCGCGAGTATCTGGCCGCCCATCCCACCGAATACGACCCGCTCAAGCTGCTGGCCGCCGTGAAGAAAAGCGTGCAGGCCGTGGCCGCCGGCTTCATGCGGGTGTTCGGCAGCGAGGGGAGGGCGGCATGAGCAAGGCTCTCATTTTCGACTGCGACGGCGTGCTCGGCGATACCGAGCAGGACGGCCACCTGCCGGCATTCAACCAGATGTGGCGCGAGTTCGGCGTGCCCTGGCAGTGGTCCGTGGAAGAGTACGGCGAGAAGCTGAAAATCGGCGGCGGCAAGGAGCGCATGAGCAGCCTTTTCGCGGACCCGCAATTCCTGAGCGTGTTTACCCCGCCCGCGGACAAGCAGGGCCGCGCGGACCTGATCGCCGAATGGCACCAGCGCAAGAGCGGAATCTACCAGGAGATGATCCGCTCCGGGCATATCCCGCCCCGCTCGGGCGTCAAACGCCTCTCCGAGGAGGCCCTGGGGAATGGCTGGGTCCTGGCCGTGGCTTCCACCTCGGCGCAGGATTCCGTGGAGGCCGTGCTGCGCCGCGCCGTCGGAAAAGACACCGCCGCGCGCTTCTCGCTGGTGCTCGCGGGCGACGTGGTGAAACACAAGAAACCGGCCCCGGATATCTACATCATGACCGCCCAGCGCCTGGGCGTTTCGCCCTCCGAGTGCGTCGTGGTGGAGGACTCCGCCAACGGCTTGGCGGCGGCCGTTTCCGCGAAAATGAAATGCGTGGTCACGGTGAGCGGTTACACTGGCGGAGAGGATTTCTCCCAGGCCGAAATCGTCCTTTCCTGCTTGGGCGATCCGGACGGCGAAATCTGCCATATCCTGGAGAACCGCTCCCCGGCCGCTCCCGGCGGATATTTCACGGTCGCCGATCTGGAGGCCATTCTGCGCGGCGCGACCGCCGCGGCGTAGGGGACGGAATTGTGGGGCCGGCGCTTTCGCCTGCCAACACCCGCAAGGACACACGCCAATGCCGACCGAATCTACCCTTTCATTGCGCAGCCGCATGGCCGGGGTCTTCGCGCCCATCTCGACGCCCTTCTCCGCCGATGAGGAGGTGGATACCAGCGCCCTGGTTTTCAACGTCGAACGTTACGCCGCCACCGGGTTGCTCGGCTACCTGGCGCTGGGCTCGAACGGCGAAAACCGCAGCCTCACCGAGGCCGAGCGCCTGGCCGTGCTGCGTTCGATCGTGGGCCACAAGCGGCCCGATCAGGTGGTGATGGCCGGCGCCGCCTATGATGCCCAGCGCGAGGCCGAGCGCTTTCTCCGGGAAGCCGCGGAGCTGGGCGCCGATTTCGGCCTGGTGCTTTCTCCGGGCTACTTCCGGAAGCAGATGACCGACGACGTGCTGTTCCGCTATTTCTCCACCCTGGCCGACGCTTCGCCCATTCCCGTGGTCCTCTACAATGCCCCCGGGTTCTGCGGCGTCACCCTCTCGCCCGCGCTGGTGGGCCGCCTGGCGGCGCACCCCAACATCGTGGGCATGAAGGACAGCGCCTCGAGCGGCATCGAGAACTTCCTGCCGTTTGAATGCGAGGGTTTTCACGTCCTCGCCGGGTCGGCCAACTTCCTCTTCCGGGCCATGATGGGCGGCTCGGTGGGAGGCACGGTTTCGCTCGCCAATTCCTTCCCCGATCTGGCGCTCGACCTGTTTCGCCGCGGCCGGCAGCGGGACGAAGCGCGGGGCGTGCCGCTCCAGGAGCGCGTGACGCGCATCAACAAGGCCATCTCCGGTCCTTACGGGCCCTCCGGCGTCAAAGCCGCCATGACCCTGGCCGGGTTCCAAGGGGGCATTCCACGGCGGCCGCTGCTGCCCCTGAGCGTGGAGCAGGTGGAGGCATTGCGCGTGTTCCTGGTGGAGGAAGGTCTGCTGTGAGCCGCGATATTCTGGCCGTCGATGTGGGCACCACGGCGTTGAAATTGGGCGTCTTCAGCCCGGAGCTCGAGAAGCGCTGCGAAGCCACCCGCCGCTACGACGTCAACGTCTACGGCGGCGGCTGGGCCGATGTCAACACGGCCCTGTGGTGGCAGGCGCTCGCCGAATGCTGCCGCGAGGTGGCCCCGTTTCTGAAGGCAGTCGGAGTCGTGTCGTTTTCCGTGACCACGCCCGGCCTGCTGCCCATGACCGAAGACGGCAGCGCTCTGGGCCCCGCCATCCTGTTCTTCGACGGCCGCTCCCACCGACAGGCCCGCGCCATCCGCCAAGCCGTGGGCGAAGAGAAATTCCTCCGCGAAACGTGCAACCTGCCGGTCTCCGGCGGCTCCTCGCTGTGCTCCATTCTGTGGATCAAGGAGATGCTGCCGCACGTATTCGCCGCCGCGGCCAAGTTCGGGCACACCAACACCCACATGGTGAAGCGCTTGACCGGCGCCTGGGCCATCGATCCCTCTACCGTCTCCATCACCGGCCTCTACAACAGCGCCCGCAACGACCTCACCTGGAACCGGGACGTGCTGGAAATCGCCGGCATCCCCGAGACCAAGCTGCCGGATCTGATGCATTCCCACCACCCGGCCGGCCGCATCCTCCCGGAAATGGCCGCCCATCTCGGGCTGCCCGCCGATGCCGTAGTCCTGTGCGGTGGCAACGACGCCGTGCTGAGCGCGCTTTCCGGCGGCATCACCGAGCCCGGCGACATCAACAACGTCTGCGGTACCTGCGATATCACCTTCGTCTGCGTGGACCGGCCCATCGGATCGCCCAACTACAACATCCGCTGCCACGCCATTCCCGGCCGCTGGGTCACCTTTTTCGTCCTCAATACCGGCGGCAAGGCGCTCGAGTGGTTCCACTCCGTCTTCTGCCGCGACATGACCGAGCAGCAGTTTTACGACGCCTACATCCCCGAAACCCTGCGCTCGTTTTTCGACGCCCCGGACCGCGACCACCGCGAGGAATCCCTGCCCGTGTACGTGCCTTTTCTGGGCGGCTCGCGCTACTCCATGGAACAGCTCAAGGCCAGCTTCACGGGCGTCACCCTGGAAACCACGCGGCAGGACCTGCTGCTGTCCCTGATCCGCGGCAATGCCCTCTACCACGGCGGGCATCTCAAAGAGGTCGCCGCCCAAGTCAAACTGGGCCGCAAGGTCACCACCACCGGCGGCGGCGCCAAAATTCGCGGGTACATCGATGTAAAGAAGCGCTGGACCGGCGATTTCGACTACCAATACCGCGACGAATCTTCGCTCGACGGCGCCGCCATGCTCGGCCAGTTCTACCTGGCCGGGCGCTACCCCGCGCCCGCCGCGGCTCCGGCGGCTTCCTGAGGGCGCCGCGCCTCGTCAGCCGGTGGCGGAGGCCGCCAGGCGTTCGATGCGTCCACTAACCGGAGCGTCTGGGAGCGGCTGGCTGGCGGGTTCGGAATTGAACCAGCGGGCCATGAACCGGTCGCCGGCCCTGCGGCGGCGCATGATCTGCCGTCGGGCGCGCAGCGCGCGCGGCGCGCATACAGCCAGCTTCCAGAAGGCTGGCAGCGAACGGGGCTCCGCGAAAAGGCACCCGCCCAACACCAGCAGGTCGCGGAAGGTCATGGGCAGCCAATGCCGGCGGTAGAGGTCGGGCGTGGCGTTCTTGATGCGCAGCAGGAAGCGGTTCTTGACCGAATGCATGTTGATGGCGGGGGGAACCCGCCGGCGATTCTCGGGCGAAACCGCGCGCACGTGGTAAGCCGTGGCGGAAGGCGTATAAATGCATCGCCACCCCAGCAACTGGGCCCTCCAGGCGACATCCGCATCCTCGCGGTAATAAAAGAAATCGGGGTCGAAAAACGACCCTTCGATGGCGATATCGTCGATCATGCGCCGCCGGTACAGCGCGGCCGCCCCGCTGGCCCCGAAGACGTACTCCGTCCGGTTGAAGCGGTCGCCATCGGGTTCATGCCACCCGCGGTCGAAATGCCGCATTTCGGGGGTGAAGTACAGGCCCGTCGAATCCACGATCCTCTGCTTGAGCGGGCGAAAACCCGGTCCGATGGAAAGGAGCTTCCCGCAGACGGCCCCGGCTTCGGGGTCCATCTCGCCCGCTTCCACCAGCCTCGATATGAAGCCGGGGCGCATCAGAACATCGGGATTGAGGGCCAGTACCCAGTCCGACGAGGTTGACCGGATAATCCGGTTCTGCGCCGCGGCGAAGCCTTCGTTCCGCTGGTTTCGGATCACCCGGATCCGGCCGCCGTAGCGCTCCAGAATGTCCCGCGTTCCGTCGGTCGAGGCATTATCGGCCACCACCACCGCCAGCGGCGCATACTGACCGAGAACCGCATCGAGGCAGCGCTCGATGTACCGGCTGCTGTTGTATGTGACGATAGCTACGCACACCCTGGGATCTGCCATCTCGCGATTCCGTTTATTCTAAGACCCGGCCAAACCCTATTCAACTACACTTAAGGTGCTCAAATTGTTCGGGTCGAAAACTTTTTTTGAGGTGTAGTTGAAAACCCTTCGTGGGGGTCTTTGGATGTGTAGGGAATGTCGCCATATCCGCTTGGCAGGGGCTTCGTGGGAATGATCGGCCGGGAGCGGAGCGGGTCGGCGCTACGGGAGCGGGTCGGCGAACTTTATGAGGAATCGCGCGACGACGTGTATCGCTACCTGCTCTCGCTGGACCTCTATCCCGCCGCGGCGCAGGAGGCGGTCCAGGAGGTCTTCCTGCGGTTGTATGAGGTATTGCGGAAAGGCGCGGAGATTCAGAACCCGCGCGCCTGGGTTTTTCGGGTGGCCCACAATCTGGGCCTCAAGATCCGCGCGCGGCAGGGCACGGAGACGCCGTTCGATCCGGACGTGAGCCAACGGCTTGCGGCGGCGACGGAGACTCCCGAGAGCGAGTTGATGGAGCGGGAACGCATGTTGGGGTTTCACCGGGCAGTGGAAGGCCTTTCCGAACAGCAGCGGAGATGCCTGTTTCTGCGCCTGGAGGGGCTGCGGTACCCGGAAATCGGGAGCGCGCTGGGGATCAGCGCGTCGGCGGTAGGGGAGTTTCTGCGCCGCGCCACGGTGCGGTTGAGGAAGAGCGCGTTATGAGCCTGGGTATGCGCCATCCCGACGACGGCCAGTTGTTGCGCTACCTGGACGGTGAACTGCCCGGAGGCAAGGCTCGTCAGGTGCGGCGCCATTTGGAGTCCTGCTGGCAGTGCCGCACGGAGTTGGAAGAACTGGAAGGCGTGGTCAAAGAATGCGTGCGCTACCGGAAGAACGTGGCCGCCTGCCTGCCTCCTCCGCCGGCGCCCTGGCAGGATCTTTCGCGCGGGTTCGACCGGACCGATGCGCGGATGGAACGGGAACCCCTCTTCGCGCGGATGGCGCGGGCGCTGACGCCGCCGGCGGTGCGCTGGACGGCCGTGGGCGCGGTTGCCCTGGCGGTGGTTTTGGCCATCTCCTACCAACTGCGCGAGACGCCCTCGGTGCAGGCGTCCACCCTGCTGGAAAGGGCCGTCGCGGCGGCCGACGCCCGGCCCCACCGCGTACGCCGCTATAGAGTCACGACCCGCGGCGAGGAAGTCACGCGCACCATCGGCGCCGGCCGCTCCGATGCGGAAGCCCCGCTGGCGGCGGCGCTGTTCCGCTCCGCCCGCTATGACTGGGACGACCCGCTCAGCGCCAAATCCTACCGGGCGTGGCGCCAGGGCCTGGCCCACAAGCGCGACCAGGTCTCCATCGTCGAGGACCGGCAATCGCCCGGCCGTGGTTTCTACCGCATCGGCGCCACCACCGGCGACGGAGAGTTGGTCTCCGCCTCGCTGACGCTCCGCATTCCGGACCTCGAGCCCACCCAGGGCCGCTTCGAATTCCGCAACGCGGATTGGGTGGAAATGACCGAATTACCCGACCTGCCAGAACCTCCCGCAAGCGCAGTGGCCGAAGCCACCGGCGGCATACCGTCCAAGCCGGCTATGCCGCCGCCATCCGAAGAGGCGGCGCCTGCGGGCACGGCGGGAATCGGGGAGGAGTTGCAGGCGGTGGCCGCGCTCCACGAAGTGGGCGCGGACTTGGGCGACCCGTTGGAGATCGCCAACCGCGACGGGCGGATTCGGGTGACCGGCTCGGGAATATCCCCCGAGCGGCAGCAGCAGATTCGGGGAGCGCTGGGCTCCCTGGCGAACGTGGATGTGCGGTTTGCGGACGCGGCTCCGCCCGCCCGGACGGAAGGGCAGGCCAGCCCGGCGCCCGGCGGCGCGGTGGTCCCCAAGGCCGACAGCCGGCTTCAGGACAAGCTCGGCGGGCGGGCGCGGAGCGAGCGCTTCAGCGCGCAACTGCTGGACCAGAGCGATGCGGCCATGGCTCGCGCCTACGCCCTGCGCCGCCTGGCGCAGGAATTCCCTCCGCCGGCGGAGCGGGAAATGGGCGCCCCGGACCGGCGCCTCCTGAGGAGCATGGCGCGGGAGCACTTGGCGGCCATGGAGGCGGGGTTCCAGGGTATTGACGGAGCCGTAAGTCCACTCTTGGCAACCCGCGACGGAGGGGCCGCGCGCGAACCCCGCGCCACGGCCGGGAACTGGCAGGACGCGGCGGACGAGGCCCTGCGCGCGGCGCGGGAAGTGGAAACCGCGCTGGCCGCCGTGCTGGGAGCCGCGCCGGCCGAAGGCGGCGCCGATCTTCCTTCGCGTTTCGCATCCGCCATGTCCGATCTCAAGGCCAGCCTGGAACTTTGCCGGCGTCTTCTGTCGTACGATTGACGTAGAGCCGAGGAAATGAATGCCGGGCGCCTGACCCTCTACGTGATCCTTGTCTGTGCGAATGTGGCCCCGGCCTTCGCCGACAGCCTTGCCTGGCTGTACGGGCGCGTTTTGGACCCTTCCGGCGCGGCCATCCCGGACGCCGCCATAACCGTGGTGGACCAGGAGAGCGGGTTTCGCCGCACGGCGCAATCCCAACTGGACGGCGAATTCGCCCTCGGTTCCCTACGCCCGGGCCTTTACACCATCACTGCGCGCAAGGAAGGCTTTGCCATCATGCGGCGCTTCAACGTGAAGCTGGAACAGGCCCAACCCGCGCGTTTGGATTTCCTGCTGCCGATTGGGAGCCTGGAAGAGGTGATCACGGTGGAGGGGACGGCCCCGCTGCTCAGTGAATCCGAATCCGCCTTGGGAACGCGCGCATACCATGACGACATCGAACGCATGCCGCTCAACGGACGCGGCGTGTTGGGGCTGGTGGAGTTGACCCCCGGAGCCATCGTGGTCCCCGCCACCCGCGGAGAAGCCGGCCAGTTCACGGTGGACGGGCAGAGGCCCAACACGAATTCGTTTCTGGTGGACGGAGTGGGGGCCAACGTGGGAGTTTCGGCGGGAGGGCAACCGGCGCAGGTGACCGGCGGCGCCCTGCCGGCGGTGACCGCTTACGGCAGCCTGGATTCGCTGCTGCCGCTGGAGGCGATCGACGAATTCCGCGTGCGGGCGGCGGATATGGCGCCCGAAGCCGCCCGCCTGTCCGGCGCCGTGGTGACGCTGAGCAGCCGGTCGGGTTCGAACCAGTTCCACGGTTCGGTCAACTACCGCGTGCGGCACGAATGGCTGGCCGCCAACGACTGGCTCGCCAACGCCACCGGTATGGGGCGCGCTCCGCTGCGCTTGCAGGATGTCTCGCCGTCGCTGGGCGGCCCCATCCGGCGCGAGCGCTCTTTCTTCTTCCTGGCCTACGAGCGACTGGCCCTGCGCGGTCCCTACGTCTGGCGGCAGGCCGTGCCCGCGCTCGACTCGCGCCAGGCGGCTCCCGATTACATGCAGCCGGCGCTGGCCCTCTTTCCGGCGCCAAATGGCGGGTTTCTGGGCGACGGAACGGCACAATGGAGCGGACGCAATATCCGGCCTTCGGAGCTGAACTCGGGAGCCGCCCGGATCGACCACGCGGTCACTTCGCGCGTCACTCTGTTCGGCCGGTATAACGACGCGCCTTCCTCCAACCAGTACGGCAGCACGCAGGTGAACCGGCTGGACCTGCGGTTTCAGAGCCTGACGGTGGGGTTGAACGCCCGTCCGAACGCCCGCTTCACGGTGGATTTCCGGGCCAACGAATCGCAGGTCCGCGTGGACTCGACCTGGTCGGAGGCTGGGGGCGCGCCGCCGCGGGGCTGTCCCCTTGCGGCGGTCAGCGCCCACTTCAACCCCGCGTCGGCGTGCCCCGCGCTGGTGCAACTGGTCATCGGCGGCGTGGGCGAGGTGGCCGTCGGCAGCGAGGGCGAGCGCCGGCAGCGCCAGTTCCAGGCCACCTTGCCGGCCAGCCTGAATTGGGGCTCGCACGGCCTGCGCTTTGGCGTGGACTATCGCCGGATGACGCTGGTGCGCCGCGACGCCGGGGATGCGCTCAACCTGATTGCCCAGGATGTGAGCGAGGTGGTCCAACCCTTCAGTCTGTGGATCGGGAGGTCGCCCGCGGTGCGCCGGTCCGCGGCGGCGCCGGAATGGTCGGCTTGGGCGCAGGATACCTGGCGCCTCGGTTCGCGGCTGACGGTGACGCCGGGCCTGCGCTGGCAGCTCGATCCGCCGCCCGTGCCGGTGGCGCCCATCTACCTCTATGTTCCGTCGACGGGTACGTTCTTCACCTCTTCCGCTCCGCTGTGGCCGCGCTCGTTCGGCAACCTCGCGCCCCGGCTCGGCGCCGCTCTCCGCTTGGACCGCGACGGCGCCACGGTGCTGCGTGCGGGCGCGGGCGTCTCCTATGATTCCGGCCTGGGGGCGGTTACCGATCTGCTCAATAACGGGCCGCTCGACGCCCTGCAATTCACCAGCGGGATGCACGCGCCCTTTTCCACCGTGTTGAGCTACGGTTTCATGCCGGACCTGCGGCCGGCGCAGGCGGCGCACTGGGATGTTTCGCTCGATCATGCGCTATCGAAGCGCGACCTGGTTTCCATCGGCTACGTCGGCGCCACCGGCCGGCGCCTCCTGCGGCGCGAGGTGGGAGGCCTGGGGAATACCCAGACGGCGCTGTTCGCCACCACCACCAATGACGGCGCGTCGGATTACGAGGGGCTGCAATTGCAGTATCGCCGGCGGCTCTCGCGCGGCCTGGATGTTTCGGCGTCCTATGCCTGGTCGCATTCCATCGATAACGATTCGAGCGATGCGTTCCTGATGTGGGCCGGCCCCGGAACCAGTCTGGCCGGCGACCGGGGGTCTTCGGATTTCGACCTGCGCCACTCCTTCACGGCGGCGATAACGTACCAGTTTGACGCCCCGCCGCCGGCCCTGCGGCGGTTGCGCGGCTGGGCCCTGGACGGGATGGTGCGCGCGCGCAGCGGTTTTCCGGTGACCGTGCTGGGGAGCGATCAGTACATGGGAATCCCCATCACCAACGCCTTCCGCCCCAACTTCGACGCAAACCAGCCGGTGTGGATCGCCGACCCCGCCACGCCGGGCGGGCGCCGGCTGAACCCGCAGGCATTCCCCATGCCCGCGGCGGGCGTCCAGGGAGACCTGGGGCGCAACGCCATCCGGGGCTTCGGCATGGGGCAGGCGGACCTGGCCGTGCGCCGCGAGTTTCGCCTGGGCGAGCGCCGCGCGATCCAGTTGAGAATCGAAGCGTTCAACGTCACCAATCACGCCAATTTCGCCGATCCGCTGAAGTACCTGAACAGCCCCATGTTCGGACGGTCCGTCTCGATGCTGAACCTGATGCTGGGCACCGGCAGCCCCGGCAGCGGGCTGGCCCCGCTCTTGCAGACCGGAGGACCGCGATCCGTGCAGGTGGGGCTGCGCTTCCGGTTCTGAGGGACGCGGCGGCGTGCTACACTCGTGAGTACAACATAACCATCACGGAAAATCGGGCCGTGGCGCAGCCTGGCTAGCGCGCTTGCTTGGGGTGCAAGAGGTCCCGAGTTCAAATCTCGGCGGCCCGACCAAATCCTTATATCCATCAAGTTCTTCGCGAGCCGCTCCACAGATCCTCCTCGCGAAACGGTACCGGGGTGAACTTGGGGTACGCGCAAATCGTCCCCAGGACCACTGTCTTCTCCACACCGCCGCGGCGCGCGACAGAGGATGACAACCAAGCGTCCCGAGGAGTCGGGACGCGGCAGACGTGAGCGTCTGCGCCACGCCGCGAAACGGAAGCAGCCCTTTTTCAGTCACGGGTGATTTGAATTGATTTTTTATTGATTCTATGGGGGTTAACTGGACCAGTCGACGAATTGGTGGTTTGCTGCTGGTAGGCTGGGATTGGGTATGTGGCAGGCTAAGAGTCGGCGGAGGGGGAAGCTGGGGGCGGAGGGGAGGGTGTCGGCCGTGTCCGAGGCGTCCACCTTGTCCAAAGTGTCCAGCGTGGCGGAGTGGGCTCGGGGACTTTTGGGATTCCCGGTGGACCGTCTTCAGGCGCGGGTTTTGGAGACCGAGGGGAAGCGGGGAATTCTGAACTGCACGAGGCAGTGGGGGAAATCCACGGTGACGGCGGCGAAGGCGATCCACCAGGCGCAGCACGAGGCCGGGAGCCTGACTTTGGTGGTGAGCCCCAGCGCGCGGCAGAGCGGCGAGTTCGTTCGCAAGGCGGGAGCGTTCGCGGGGAAACTGGGAATCCGGACGAAGGGGGACGGGGATAACCAGATCTCGCTGGCATTCCCGAACGGGTCGCGGATCGTGGGGCTGCCGGGGACGGAGGCGACGATTCGCGGCTTCTCGGCGGTGGCGCTGCTGCTAGTGGACGAGGCGGCGCGGGTGAGCGACGACCTGTACACGGCCATCCGGCCGATGCTGGCGGTGAGCGGGGGGAAGCTGTGGCTGATGAGCACGCCGTACGGGAAGCGAGGGTTCTTCTATGACACGTGGGCGCATGGGGGGCCGGAGTGGGAGCGTATCGAGGCGCCGGCGACGGAGTGTCCCCGGATTCCGCGGGAGTTCCTGGAGGAGGAGCGGGCGACGATGGGCGAGCGCTGCTTTCGGCAGGAATACCTGTGCGAGTTCGAAGATTCGGTGAGCGGAGTGTTTCCGCGGGGACTGATCGACGGCGCGATAACGTACGAGGTCAAGCCGCTCGATTTGTAGAACGGATTCATGGCCGCCGGGGCTGCCTGGCGAGTGCGCCTGGGACTGTCTTCAACGGCGGTCCCGAAGCGGGTTGACAACGTGGTTGGTAACCCGCCTGGGCGGCATTGGCGGACGCTCGCGAGAGGCCGATTGACAATCGGCCGCAGGTTGGCCTGCATTTCTCACAGGTGGCCCCAAGACGTGGCGCACGCACTCGTGCGCAATGCCACTTAGTTTTCATAATTGGCCTGTAAGCTATTGATTTTACGTGGCGCACGCTTCAGCGTGCCGTCGTGGGCTTCAGCCCACGATCAGCGCTGACGGCGAGCTGAAGCTCGCCGCTGCACGCTGAAGCGTGCGCCACGAAAACATAAGCCTCGTGTTTTGTTCTTGTTATGAAAACTATGCGGCATTGCGCACTCGTGCGTGCCGTGTCGAGACTTTTCTCGACACGTTCGGGGGTGCGGACAGTCCGTCGAGTCGCGGCGTCGGCGTGGGCGCCGACGCGGCACGCACGAGTGCGTGCGCCACGTTGTCACGGCCGAGTGTCTGTGAGAAGGTCGGGTTAGCAACCTGGCCCACAACGGGGGCTATCGGACTTTTATGTTTGAATCATACTATATCGGCTTGGATTTGGGACAGATGCGGGATTTCACGGCTATCGCGGTGGTGGAGCGGGCCGTGCTCCAGGGAGAATACAGCCCGGTTTATCGGACCTGGCGGAAAGAGGTGGAATTGCGCCTACGGCATGTGGAGCGGGTACCCATGGGGACGCCGTACCCGGAAGTGGTGGAGCGAGTGGCGGAAGTCACGCGGTCGCCGAAGCTGACGGGACCTATCCACCTGGCGGCGGACAACACGGGGGTAGGGGCGGCGGTGGTGGACCTGCTGCGGGATGCGCGGCCGAGGGGTATGCTGATGCCGGTGACGATCACGGGCGGGGACACGGAGAACCTGAGCGAGGGCGTTCACCGGGTGCCGCAGCGCGACTTGATCGTCGGGCTACAGGTACTGCTGCAACGGGGGGGCCTGCGGATCGCGGCGGAACTGAAGGACGGGCCGGCGCTGCTGGCGGAGCTGATGGACATGCAGGTGAAAGTTTCGACGGCGCGGCACGAACAATATGGGGTGTGGCGAGAGGGAAAGCACGACGACCTGGTGTTCGCCGTGGCGCTGGCGTGCTGGGCGGTGGGGAAAGCTTACCCGAAGCGCAAGGGGCGGGACGAGGGATGGTGGACGAACCCCTACGAGGCGGACATGATGCGGATGTTCCAGAAGCAGATGGAAGCGAGCGGCCGATGAACGCGGATTCAGGACAGTCGATCCGGAGGATCGGGAGCGCTGCCCGCGAGCGCCCTGAAACAGACCGGCCGTAGGCTGTGTCTATGGCTCGATCCGGCCGGATCGCCTCTTATCCGCGTTCACCGGCGGCCATAGGTTCTCCGTGGGTGCGCGACACAATAATGTCCTCGGGTGAAGCTCCGGAGGAGCGAAAGAAAGTAGCCCACGGCGTGAGCCGTGGGAGAGCAAGCCAAATCGACCAAGCCCCGGCAGGGGCGAAAGAACCTCTTCCGCCCCCTCCGGGGGCTGCCACGGCTGCCTGTCCCACGGCTTGCGCCGTGGGCTAGTTTCTTCCGCCCCCTCCGGGGGCTGCCACCGAGCAGGAATTCAGTCAGATAGGAGCGTCTTGGCCGGTGCAACCGGTGATTAGGGCTTGAATCATCGTGAAAGTGAAGGGCAGCGGATCTTCAAATCTGTGTTACAAGTAGTACTAGATGGATACCACGGTACGAAACCTTGACGAAAGCGCCTATCGGGCCCTGCGCGCACGCGCTGTGATGGAAGGACGAACTGTCGGCGCCTTGATCACGGAGGCGATCCGCGGTTATCTGGCGCGCCCAGCCGTTCGAGGCGCCTCCAGCTTGCGCCTCTTGCGCCCGGAGCCCTATCCGCCGGGGAGCGAGCAGCTCAGCATGGAAATTGACGAGATCGTATACGGAAACCGGCGGTGATCGTCCTCGACTCCAGTTTCCTCATCGGGTTTCACAACCCAAGTGACGCGCACCATCGAGCCGCCAGCGTTCTCATGGAGCGCTTTCTGGCCGGCGAGTGGGGCAAGGGGCTGTTGCTCGAATATGTATTCCTGGAGGTGGTGACGGTAATCAGGCTGCGCCTCGATCTGGCGGCCGCCAACCGTGCGGGCCGGATTCTGCTGGAAGCCGAAGAACTGGAATTCGCGCCCTGCTCGGATTTTTTCCTCGAAACTCTGGATGGCTTTTCCAGGCAAGACAGAACCCGGCTGAGCTTTGTGGATGCCGCGCTGGCCCACGCCGCCCGCACTCGGGCTGACGGCCAAATCCTGACCTTCGACGCCGAATTCCGCAAACTCCCCTCGGTGCGCGTCCAGAACCTCTGAAATCCCAACGAACTCGTGTTCGTCATTGCACGGAGCCTTCGATGATCTGCATATCGGCGGTCACGCGGGCGGAACTGCTGTACGGGTTGAAACGTCTGCCGGCCAGCCATCGATTGCATGCCGGCGTACGCCACTTTTTCCGCATCGTACGGGCGCTTCCCTGGGATGCGGAAGCGGCCGGCCTGTACGCCGATATCCGCCATCGACTGGTCACGGCGGGCCGCGTGATTGGGGAACTGGACATGATGATTGCGGCGCACGCTGTTTCGGTTGGGGCTGTGCTGGTGACCAGCAACACGCGGCATTTCGAACGGATCGAGGCGCCGCTCATGCTGGCAAACTGGCGCGACGAGCGTGTCTGAAGCCGCTTCCGAGGACAAACAGGCGCGGATCGCCGCCGCTTGGAAACAACGCTCTCATGCGGGCGCGCGACATGAAAGTGGGGTCAAGCCTTCGGGCTTGCCGCCGGGCTTCTGCCCGGCGGTCTCGCGCGCCGAGCAGTTACTGGCGGCGGCCTGGGAGTTCCCGAAGGATCATCCCACAGTCCCAGCGGACTCCTGACTTCTACCGCGGCGGAAGTGCCGAAGGGGGGCCAGGAAGCTCGCCGGTCCTGGGGTAACGAAGGCGGCAATCGGGCAACCGACGCGGGTTAAACGCCTCCCCCCGCACATGACCGAGGGCTACGCGCACGTGCTGGGCATGGCCAAGCGGAATCCGGCGCTGTTCGTCCCGGCGAAGATCGGGTGAGACCGAGGCGACTTGACGAAGCTTGACACTCGGGCATTTGTGCCCGATACTGAATCTGTGAAGGGCGCTGAGTTCATGCGTCGAGTCCGGAAGCTGGGCCGCCGCCGGGAGGTGGAAGTTAACTGGGTCCCCGAGCGTGGCAAGGGGAGCCACGGCACGCTGTACTACGGCGCCCGATTCACCATAATTCAGAACTTGAACAACGAGCTCAAGAAGGCCTCCTTGCACGGTATGCTGGATCAGCTCGGCCTGACGCTCGGCGAGTTGCTCAAGGGGAAGGAGTAACAACGATGCGCAGTTTTGCATATCCCGCCACACTTACGCCAGATCGGGAGGCGGGCGGTTTTACGGTGATCTTTCCGGATCTTCCCGAGGCCATCACACAGGGCGAAGGCCGCTTGGACGCACTCGATCAAGCATCCGATTGCCTTGAGGAAGCAATTGCCGGAAGAATCCGCAGGGGTGATGAGATTCCCACGGCATCGAAGACAAAGGCGCGTCAAACTTTGGTTTTCGTACCACCTCTGATGGCTGCCAAGGCTGCGTTATACCTGGCGATGCGCGAAGCGAAGATGAGCAACGTCAGGCTGGCGAAGCAACTCGGCTGTGACGAAAAGGACGTTCGTCGCATGCTGGACCCGCGCCACAGCTCTCGAATCACTGCGCTGCAAGCAGCCCTGGCAGCCCTTGGCAAGAAGATCGTGTCGGCCGTGGAGAACGCCGCGTAGACAGGCCAACTCACAATTCCCAAGCAATATCGCGATGAGCTGGGCTTGGACGCCGGCGCTTCGATTGCGAGCAACGAAGGACAGGGTAGACGCTCGATCGCCGACGCCAGCAACGGGGGATGAAAAGACCAAGCGTCCCGAGGAGTCGGGGGCGCCCCTGGGCCCGGCAGACGTGAGCGTCTGCGCCACGTACGAAGATCATACATTGCTCTAACGCTTACGCTGCAACGGGGGGCCTGCGGATCGCGGCGGAGCTGAAGGACGGGCCGGCGCTGCTGGCGGAGCTGATGGACATGCGGGTGAAAGTTTCGACGGCGCGGCACGAACAATATGGGGTGTGGCGGGAGGGAAAGCACGACGACCTGGTGTTCGCCGTGGCGCTGGCGTGCTGGGCGGTGGGGAAAGCTTACCCGAAGCGCAAGGGGCGGGACGAGGAATGGTGGACGAACCCCTACGAGGCGGACATGCTGCGGATGTTCCAGAAGCAGATGGAAGCGAGCGGCCGATGAACGCGGATTCAGGACAAGTGATCTGTAGGATCGGGAGCGCTGCCCGCGAGCGCCCTGAAACAGACCGGCCGTGCGCTGTGCCTATGGCTCGATCCGGCCGGATTCTCCCTATGCATGGGTCCGGCAAGGAAATCGGCAGGGGCCTCGAACATCGCATCAAGAAGGATCTCGGGCTAAAGTAGAAAGAGAGGAATCAAGGCCGTGTTGCGTTATCCCGTCAGGCTCTCAAAGGACACCAACGATACCATTCTAGTTGACGTTCCCGACATCCCGGAGGCCCATACCTTCGGCCAGGATCGGGAAGAAGCGCTTTTGCGCGCTCCTGACGCCATTGAGTCCGCCCTCATGTGCTACATCGACCTCCGCCGCGAGATTCCCGCCCCCCACGCCGCCGCCAAAGGGCCGTTCGCCACGCTGCCGACATTGACGGAAGCCAAACTGGCCCTCTATACGGCAATGCGGACGACCAGGATCGGCAAGGCGGAACTCGCCCGCCGGCTGAACTGCCATCTGCCTCAGGTGGATCGCCTGCTCGATCTCCGCCACGCTTCCCGGCTCGACCAATTGGAAGCCGCTTTCCGTGCCCTAGGCAAGCAACTCTCGGTTCAGGTTTCCGAAGCGGCCTGAGAAGGTCCACCACCGGCCGCGGAGAAACACGCATTAACACAGCTTGAAAACGCCGTGGGGCCGGTGAGCGACCATGGCAGCCCCCGGAGGGGGCGGCAGAAAATAGCCCACGGCGCAAGCCGTGGGGCCGGTGAGCGACCATGGCAGCCCCCGGAGGGGGCGGCAGAAAATAGCCCACGGCGCAAGCCGTGGGGCCCTGGAACCGCATGACTGCCGGCTCCGGGCACGCCTCCGGCCCGGTGGGTCACAGGCGTTGTATACTGGGGGCACGGCGGAGAACCTCACCCGCGCAACATGTATCACCAACAGATCGCGCAGTTGACAGCCCGCATTGTGGAGGCGGAACAGCCGGAGAAGATCGTCCTTTTCGGTTCGTACGCCGGCGGAACGGCTACCGAAGCCAGCGATGTAGACCTGCTGGTGATCAGTCGATCCACGCTTCCGCGCGCCCAGCGCGAGGTTCGCCTTACCCGCCGCTTGTTTGGCTCCGGCGTCCCGTACGACTTACTGGTCTTAACCCCCGAGGAGGTGGAGGAACGGCTGCGCCGCAACGGTCCCTTCATCCGGGAGATTCTGGCGACCGGCCGGGTTGTCTATCAGCGCCCATGGCAACCGAAAGGAATCGCTTCTCTGCGGGTCTCGCACCGTAAAGTAGAAACTTGCGGTAGAGCTTATTGGCGGCGCTTAGAAGGAAGTCTCGAGAACAGTGACAAACGGACTTCGAAGCGCTCTCCCGTGAGCGATTTCCTCCTTTCGTATGTAGGTTCGGCCCCTAGCGCTACGGGAGTGAGCGTCTCGATGAATCCCCCGTCCCCTCAAAATCCTGCGTCAGGTCTACAAAGCTCAGCACACTGACTGCCTTGCGCAGTCTCCACGCATAGAGGTAATATCCAAGCCATCCGGCTAAAGCGGCGCCTGGCATGATGGGCAAATCACGGCCATCCCACCCAGCGACGCTCCTCAGGTGCGTCGATATGGCTACGTCCAGGGGATTCGCGAATCAAGAGCACAACGGGGACCTTGTGTGAAATTGCACCCCTGAGCGACCATGATCGATGAGTATGTGATACCACGGCGCTTTGAAATTCGGGGAAACATTCGACCGAAGAAACGTGTTGCCCGAATAGCGGAATCCCTCAATAGCAAGCCCTACTCCAGAGTAATTAACCCCGGAATCAGTGACCAGCCGTGGTCCGAGGCGCCATACGCTACAAAGCCACTTCTCCATGATGTATATGCGGAACAGGTCGGGAGAATCCAGAACTCGCGGAGAGCCCTGCATTGAAGAGCAACGCTCTCAGGCGTCCCGTTGCCGTATTGTCGCACGGCGCTGCTATCCCTTTTGGTGGGAGCGCCCCCTCGCAATGGCTGTAGCGGTATGGCGTCGGCTTGCCGAACATGACTACCCCCTGACGAAAGCGGTGCTGCTCTTAGACCCGTCTATTCTTCGGACGGCGCAAAACTCGCATGGCTCGCGGGGGGCATCCCGTGACCTTCGATTAGACTCCCGACGACGTCGCGCCGAACTAGCGCCGATAGCAAATGAAGTTCGTGGTTCGAAACTGCTCAAAGGTTTCCCTGTATGAAAGGAGGTCGCATAGATACCCGGGTCGCCCTCCTGAGCTTGGTTTTCGAATTCATCGGGAATAACCGTTGCCCCCGGCACCGCGCCCATAAGCCCAGCAGCGACGCCGCTACCAGCGCGCAAACCCACACCGGCGCGATCCGCACGAGAACGGCCCCGTTTCACGCGGCCGGGCCGGCCAGTCACGCCGTCTTTGTCACCTGGGCGGATATCCAGGAATAGGTCTTCTCCAGACCCTCGCGCAGCGGCCGCGACGGCTCCCAGCCGAGCTTCTCCCGATCAGGCGGTTGTCGGAGTTCCGCCCGCGCACGCCCAGCGGGCCCGGGATGTGCCGGATCGTCAGTCTCTTGCCGGCGATCTCCATCACCATCTCGGCCAGCTGGTTGATGGTCACCATCTCCTCCGAGCCGATATTCACCGGGCCGGTGAAATCGGACTCCATCAGCCGCCGCACGCCTTCCAGGCATTCATCGATGTAGAGGAACGAGCGCGTCTGCTTGCCGTCGCCCCAGATCTCGATCTCGCCGCCGTCCGCGGCCTCGCGCCACTTTGCGGCAGATCGCGGCCGGCGCCTTCTCCCGCCCGCCGTCCCACGTGCCCTCCGGGCCGAAGATGTTGTGGAACCGCGCGATCGCGCACCTCGACGCCGTAGTTGCGCATGTAGGCGAAGTACAGCCGCTCGCTGAACAGCTTCTCCCAGCCGTACTCGCTGTCGGGCGCGGCCGGATAGGCGCGAGTCCTCGCGAGCACTTCGGGTTCTCCGGGTCGCAGCTGGTTGTACTCCGGGTACATGCAGGCCGAGAAGAATAGAAGAACCTCTTCACGCCGGCCCGGCGGCCGTACTCGAGCATGTTGAGGTTGATGGTGGCGGAGTTGTGCATGACGTCCGCATCGTGCTCGCCGGTGAAGATATAGCCGGCGCCGCCCATGTCGGCCGCGAGCTGGTATACCTCGTCGATGCCCTCGACCACGTCCCGCACCACCTCCGGATCGCGCAGGTCGCCGATGATGAATTCGTCCGCCGGCGATCGGCGAATTCGTGGCGCTTCAGGTCCACGCCGCGGACCCAGTATCCCTCCGCCTTCAGCCGCTTCACCAGATGCCCGCCGATGAACCCGCCGGCGCCGTTAACCAGAATTCGTTTTGCCATGCCAGCCTCCTATCCGACGTGATGCAGGGCCACAGAGGAATACGGATCAACGCGGATGAAAAACAATGCCAAAAACCAACTTATCCGCGTTAATCAGCGGCTAATACCTGCCCGAAACCCACCGCCGAAATGCACTATCGGCTATATTACCCCGGTCCTTTCGGCGGCCACACCCTCATTGCCGGAATTTGCACGGTCGACGCTATCGGTCGCGCGCGAACGGCAGTTTCGAAAATGCGCGCTCTCCCCGCATTGCGACTGAATGCGAGGATAACACGGGAGTGGCTCAAGGTCGAAGTTGTCGCACGTTTCATGAGACTCGTGGTGACGAAACGAATTGGACACGCCGGAGGGACGCCAAATGGGATGCCTAGTCAGACTCCATGAAGCTGTATCCGATCATGTGCGTGACAATCATGTGGGTGTCCTCGATTCGTCCCATGTGCGCGCTGGCAACGTGAATATTGAGTTGCGCGAGGGACGCCAGCTTGCCCTCGGTCCTGTCCGGTAAGCGCAATACTCAGGCAGCCGATGGATTTTTT
Organism: Terriglobia bacterium; assembly: GCA_963767595.1. Lineage (GTDB taxonomy): Bacteria > Acidobacteriota > Terriglobia > Bryobacterales > Bryobacteraceae > BOG-224. The sequence goes on along the minus strand of CAVYEK010000008.1, from coordinate 999,324 downwards.
ATTTTCCGCGGCGCGCAGCACATTCGGTGAGTTGCCGGAGCCGCTGATGGCGACCAGCCATGTCCCCGCCGCGCGCGAAATTCTTCAACTGCTCCACAAATACGCACTCGTAACCGACGTCGTCTGGCGTTCCCCCTGACTCGTGCGGCGAATTCTCAGTGCCATGATGTTTAACTGGCGTAGGTTTTTGTTGAACTGTTTGTTCCAAAATGTCTCATGAAATGCAATGCCGTGGCCGCGCTTCCGCCATTGCCGCACACGAAGACGCTGTGCCCGGTCTCGCGCACTTTGCGTAGGATTGCGATGGCGGCTCTCCACCTTTCGCAAATCCACAGTTTCGATGGCCCGCAGCAAGTCCGTCTTATATCGCTCCAGAAAACTATGCATCGGCTTTCGAAACAGTCTCAGAAGCTTGAGATGCACGAACATTCGATCACCGCTGAGTATCCAATCGGGGCCGCACCGCTCAGCCTCGCGAATACCGGAACCGCACCGCGATGCTCCGCAGGGACCAAGTGACGCTGTTCGGCACCCCGCCCTGTCATAACCAAAAGCGGCCGGCAACCTAGCCCGAAGGGCGGCTTCGATATCAGAACACGCGTCACCTATCACGTAACTGGACGGCAGGTCCAAATCAAGGGCCGTGGTAACAGCGAAAAGCAACTGGGTGCCGGCTTGCGGCACCGACACCGATCCACCGGTTGATGAGGACACAAGAAGATACCATCGACGCGGCCGCCATGGCTTTCGATTTCCCGAACCATGTATCCGTGGATCTCGTCAACCGTGGAATGTTAACGAAGCCGCGACCCACGGCAGATTGATTCGTGACGACCACCACCTTATACCGCAGCGACAGTCGCGCGATGGGGTCGAAAACGCCTTGCAGAAACTCGAAGTCGCCGCGACATTTCACGTAGTCGCTTCGGTTGACGTTAATCACGCTCATCTCGGTCAAGAAAGACCGCTGGGCAGGCATTCAAATACCCTGAGGCGGAGGCAGAGAAACTCTTGGGGACGCTTATTGAATCCATTGACCTAGCGTAGCCCCCCGTAACCACGCCTCTGGCCTTAATGATACCCGCCACAGTCTAAGCCAAGATCTTCATATCGAGCCCCAAACTCCACCTCCGGGCATAGTAAAGGGTCGCTTCCATTTCCTCTTCTACACTTGCCTGCTTGCGCTACCCCCCAGGTAGGGCGGTCATTCCGGGCGCAAAGCGGGACAGTTCAGGGGCCCAAAGAATCGGTGGAGCGCAGCGACATCCTGCTCGGTTTCTGCCCGGTTTTACAAAAGGCTCATCTGTCCAGCGAGGACATTCAAGGATTCTCTGCGGCAACTTGTCCAGCCCAGTTCGATACAGAAAGCGTCCAACTCTTTTTCCCAGTCAGCCTCTCCAAAATGAACTACAAGGCTAGAAGGCAATAAGCTCCGGCGAAGTCGCTCCGAGCAGTCCGGTATGGAATTTGAGCGAGCTGAACCGTCTTCCCGTGAAAGCCAAAAACCTGATGCCGGTCCAGAAATGGGGGCACGATCCACCAAGCGCAGCAGGATCGCGATCAGCATGCAAAACGGCGCGGTGAATACAAGAAGAAAGAGAGAGAGCAGGCAATCCATGAGGCGTTTCAGCATTGCGTCCGGGCTGGTAATAACACATGCCGGTCCACGTCAATACCGCGACGTCTGATTTCTGGCTCAGCTTCAGGCCGGCCGTCCATAACTCGCCCAGCTTTGGGCAGAGTCGCGCCACCACGTGGTCCGGAAGGGAGACCAACTCGTGCATGACATCCTGGCATGTTTCCCAATCCAACGCCTCAGATACAATGAACACCTCGTCCACATCCAGCGTGCGCACCGCCTCAGATAACTGAGCTGGAGCGCCCCACACGCGGATGCCGTTCATCACCTCAGTATCGGGCGAAAGAAAGTCGTCCAGAAAGGCAAGTACTTTTACGCCGGAGAGGAAGGGCTTTGGGCAAACTGCTTGGCAATGTCGTTGCGCGCTGATCGGCGCCGACGATTAGGGCCCCTCGTGCGACACCTGTCCCCGCCGTCGCCCGCGCAACAGAAGGCCGCGAAGCAGTGCCCGCCCAGAGATTATGAGGAATAGAGACAAAGCCCAGGAAATGAAGATCCACCCTCTGGAAAGAATCACCGTACGATCCCAAAACGACAGGGTCGTCATTACGACGACGCCGAAGGCGCCGGCTTTGAGGACCTGAGCGTACTCGTCCGATCCGGAGCCGACAATGTCGGCGTCGTAGAGCCTGGCGAGGTAGTGGATTCCTATCCATAGAGGAAGCGTTATCGCGGCGGTCTGGACATATCCTGCCACGTTTTGCTCCCAGTGAATGGCAAAGAACAATAATGCGAAGTAGTAGGCGGCTATCATCGCCGCTGCGATGCAGATGCCGTCTGCGGCGACCAGTGCGCCAATCGGTAACTGTTTTGGCTGGATTGTCGTCATGCGGATACGGTTTCAGGGACCAGGGTCAGAGACGCGTGCATCAGTACGCGGTCGCCGACTCTGACTGAAGGAAAAGTCCATGCGCTTCAGGCCGCGCTTTCTAGGGCGTTCGTTACGGCGAATTGGCGTTCTGGCTCGCTATACAACATCAAGAAGCCGCCGCCTCCGGCGCCGGTGCTCCCCGCCCGCTGCGCCTCTCTTGCGGGCGACCTGTAGACACTTGTCCACCAATGAATTCGCAATACCCCTGGCGAATCGCTTCTTCGTTTCCAGCCGGCGTGAAGAAGTTCTCCGATGGCCCGGGCATTGCCGGATTCGAGTGACCGCCGAGTCTGCTCAGCCAGCTCCTTAACCGAATGCAGAGCATCAAGTACAGTCGGCTTGCGCTGGTGGCTGGCATCGGTCTGCTCTTTCAAGATGGCGGGAGAATCGTGCGCAGCGCCTGTGTAGAACAAGAGGAGACTGTTCAGCAATCGCGCGCGCGCCTGGGGTGAGATCCGGAATGCTTGACTTGGACTCCGTCAGAGGCAAACCGGATTACGTTCAGGTTGCCGAGGGCGGCGGCGTACTGATCCTGTTTGCCAATTGGGTGGCCGAGCTTCTGGATTTCGATGGTGCACGCCAACTCGGCGACCTCCGCGGGCGTAAGCCGCAGCCCGCGCGCAGTGGAGACCGCCTTGATGAGCGCGACAGCAACGGAACTTGACGAGCCGAGGCCGGTTCCCGTGGCACCTCAGAAGCCAGAAATACGCGAACGCCCCTTTCAATTCCGAACTCATGCAAGATCGCGCGGGGTAGGCTGAGGTCGCCATCCCAGCCGAGAGGCTGCTCACGATCATGGCGATAGAACACGCGGTAGTTGGCCGATGAAATCTGGAGGTCCGTGTTTATCGTTCACCTGCAGCACGACATAAAAGTACTTATCGATACTCGTGCTAACGACTAAGCCTCCAAATTGTTCGTAATAGGCCGGCAGATCGGTTCCGCCACCGGCAAGGCTAATGCGAAAGGGAGCGCGGGCGATCAGCATTATAAATCATCCTCACTGTTGCCGAAGCTGCGCGGGCCACTCGCGGCACGCCGTGGCGTATTTCGCGTGGCTACCGATGTCGATGAGGTGCTCGTCATTCGAAATCGGAAAGCCGTAAACAGTCTTTCCGTCACTTAGTAACTTGGGGAAGACATGGAAACCGAGGTCGCAAAAAGCATCCGCGGGAATGACATCGAGCAACTCGGGTTCCGCAATGAGCACTCCCGAGAAGGCGAGATCGCTGAATACTTCCTCGGGCTTCGGCTTCTCGACCAGGCGAAGGACGCGATTGTCTCCGTCAATATGCACAATGCCGCATTCAGTCGGGTTCGGAACACGATAAAGCGATAGCGTCGCCGCACAAGCGGGATCAGCCCTCCGCCGCGCGCAGTGAAGCCGATGAAGTGCGCCGAGGTCAAGGTCCGTCAGCACGTCCCCATAAACCACTGCAAACGTCGAATCCAGGAACCGGCCCAACGCTTTTAATGCGCCCGCTGTTCCTAGCATGACAGGTTTGACCGAGCAGACAATCCCTAAATCAGCCACCCGCCGTTGCCGAAGTAGGACGTGATTGCTTCGGGCCGGTGATGGAGATTGATCGCGATTTCCCCAACGCCGTGCCCCTTCAACCACTCGACCGTATGCCCGAGCAGCGGCTTGCCGGCAACTGGTAACATGGGTTTCGGGCAGTGCTCCGTAAGAGGGCGAAGCCGGGTTCCCTCTCCCGCCGCTAAAACGACCGTCCTCACACCCTCTCTCCGGTGTGCCGCGCCATTGAGCGCGACGCCAGGGCCTCGACTGTTTCCATCGCCGGGGCTATGGTTCGAAGCCTCTGCGCCGCGCGCTTCATTCGACTCAAAAGCTTCGTATCCGCAGTAAAAGCGCCTCGCCTCACTTGTTGCTTCCGGAAAGGATGTATATTAAGCCCTTCAGGAAGACACGAAGATCGTTTTCGGCAGCCACCAGGTATCGATGTAAACCAAATCCAAGCGCACCCAGTGATCGAATAAAGGCGGCTGACCTGTAAACATGCCATAGCGATATAGCTCCCGGAGCAACAGTGAACTTTCTCCTCTGCCACTCCTGCATCGCCTGATATTCGCGAGGCTTCAATGAACGAGGCCCGACGAAGCTCATGTCGCCTTTAAGGATGTTCCAGAGTTGCGGGAGTTCATCGAGACTGAAACGTCGCAAAACGCGACCCAGTGGAGTAACGCGCGGATCATTTGTCATCTTGAAGGCCGGGCCGCTACGCTCATTGAATTGCATGAACTTGAGTTCCATAGGCTCGGCGTCAGGGATCATTGTGCGGAACTTGTACCCCTTATACTCCTTTTCTAACAGGCCGACGACATTCCACCTCATAAAACATCGGCCCTTTCGAGTCCCCTAGGTAACTGAGTATGGCGATCAACAGTAAGAGCGGAAGGGTAACAATGCTCAAGAGGGCCGCCAGCATTAGGTCGCAGAAGCGCTTGATGATCCTGTAGCGAAAGGACGACACACACGGGGCAGCGCTCAAGCGCTCTCTTGTAGTTCTTTGCGCCGAGCGCCAGGGCCGCCGAAATGGCCGCAGGAAATGGGTTCCGTCGCCCGGCGCTCCGTCAAACAACGCGCGAATTTGCTCCAGGCGCTCGGGCGTCCCGATATCGTAGAAGCGATGCGTGGTCGGCCACGCAATGAGATCGCGTCGCGCGACTAGTCGCGGAAAGACGTCCTGCTTCTAGCCGAAAGGCTCTCCTGCTCCGGAAAGAGACCCAGGACCTCCCGGCGGAACGCGAGAACGCCGGCCTCCACATGCGTGAGCGAGGGGTCTCCGGTCCCTCGCCGTATCGAATCACTCGCAACTGACCATCGATGAGAACGTTGTTCCTGACCGACGTATCGCCGAAACGGTTATCGTAAACCACAATTAGCCCCACGGCTGAAGATTTCTCAAGCCGCCGAATAGGCTCCGTGTAATCGATAGGCAGGTATGAGTCTCCATATACGACCAGAAACAGCGGCGCCAGTTGTTTCGAGGCCGAAGCTCGAGCCCCCCTCCAGTTCCCAGAGGCTCTGGGCTCTGCTGAATAGCGGATTCGCACCCCCAGACGCTCAGCCATCCCCAAAAATACTCCCAGATCTGAGCGCCCAGGTAGCCCGTGAGCAACAGAATGTCCCGAATATCTTGGCTCGCCAGAAGACGGAGCTGGTGTTCGAGGTACGGGACGCCGGCAACGAGCACCATCGGTTTAGGCATCTCCTTGGTAAGCGGCCACAGCCGAGTGCCCAAACCACCAGCCAGGATTACAGCCTGCACGTGCTACACCGCCCCTCTTTCTGTTGCGAGGTTGCGAGGTCCTTCATGTTAAGAGGCCCTAACGACGACACCCGGAATACTGTACCTCGCCTGGGTCGTAGCTACCGCCGCCCGAAGCCGGTCGTCCGCCCTCCGCTGCAGCTCGCTTCCGCGCCATCCAACGGAGGTCGGACCTTCCCAGCCTGACGGCTGGACAGTGCGGCGTAGATCACCTCCATCCTGCCGATGTTCGCCTCGATGTTGAAGCACTCACGAATCCTTTGCCGCCCGAGCGCACCCATCCGCCGGCGCTTGTCAGCGTCAGCAGCCAGTTCGCAAATGCGCAGCGCCATCGATGAATCATCGTCGACATCTACCAGAAAACCGGTCCGACCGTCCTCAACTAAGTCCTTCGATCCATCCACGTTGGTAGCGACGACTGGCAAGCAGTCCCAGGGCTCGATCGCCCTCGGCTGTTGCGTAGCCAAAGCTGTCATACCTGGAGGTTGAAACATAGATGTCGGATCGGAAGCAACTCCTGGCGAACGCTATCCTCATTGGTCCAGGGCTTTATACACACGGTACGACCAAGGCCCATATCAACGATCATGCGACTCACTAAACCAAGCATCTGACCGTGTGGGTCTGAACAGCCTTGACCGCTCCCGAGGAGCGTAAACACGACTTCCTTGTGGCTCATGTTTACGGCCCGTGCAACTCGGATAAACATTGCCGGATTCTTCAGGTAGGCCAGCCTCGCGATAGTCAGTACGTTGATCTGATCCTTCGCATGATGCTCGACGTAATCCCCAATGACGACGCTGGAATTGAACTCGCTGTCACTCGTCGGTCCGCCACCCTACCTCCTCGATAGCTCGCTTCGCCTCCGATGGTGACGTGGCAGCGAGAAGGCTAGAAGTGCGAGATAAGACACGTTCCACCGCTATTATTAGTTTTCGCCTAAACCCACGCCCATTTAAGTAGGCAAACCCGTGCGGTGTCAGACAGACGGGCCTTCTCAGCAGGGCTCCGCCCACGCAACCAAAAAGTCCGCCCTTCCCTGAGTGCGCATGAATGACGTCGGGCCTGAATTTTCCACAGCACCGAGATCACCCGCAGCAGCGATAGTGAGTCCCTTAATGGCGATATCTCCCGCACCATCGGCAGCATAATGACTTCAGCGCCGGCCTGCTTTGCGGTAATCCCGAGTGTTCCGTTCTTCCAACATACGACCGTGTGCTGGAACGTTCGTCTAGAACAATGTCGCAGGAGGTTGAGTATGTAGGTCTCGACGCCCCCGCCGGCGCTCTCGACGATGTGACAGATGTGAATCTGATTCATGGGTGTTTCTCGCAGCGCGTTCGTATGGCGAGCCTAATTGTAGAGAATCGATCGTGACAGATTCGAGGTTAACTCGACGAAGCGGCGACCCTTTGGAGTTCTGTCACAACACTCTTTTGGCGCAGCCGAGCCGCATTGTCTTCGGCCTCTGTCAAAAACCTTCGAGACGCGGCGTCTCAGAACCTCGACCGCTTCACAGATATCGCGAGATGTCGCCGAGGCCTATCTACAGAGGTGCCGTTTAAACCACCTATTCATTACGAATGCAGCGCGCGCAACTGAAGTCGGCATCTGCAACAGAAGAGCAAACCCCACATTTGCGAAGGAGGCCGCCGCCGAGGCTCCGCGCCTCCAACAAGTGCTGGGCAGCGGCCGCCTCGTTATCACTCAGGCGACACAACCATGCAAGTGCGCGATGATAGTAGGCCCTATTCTTCACTGGGACCGCACGCCCCTTGGCGAATTGTGTCTGCTTCCGTACGAGCGACACCTCCCTGTACACGCGTTCCAGCTTGGCCCGGTCACCCCGCCTCTTTGCGGTACCAACACACGTCTCGACAGGATCGAGTGGGCCAAGCCAGTTCGGTGAGAGTTGCCGGTTTCAGAGGAAGCATTCCTTCGATACACATACAGAGGAGCATCGATGTTCCCAGCTCTCCCGGCGGAGCACAACCTCAAGGTCAACTCAAGATCTTCGGCAAACAACATGCGATCATCGAACAGACCGACCTCCCTGAGCGAACCGATCCCCGCCACATCTGCGATCCCGAGAAGAATGGAAACGTGCTCCGGAGAGCCCTTCGGATATCGATGTCCCTGGCGGGATGAACTTCTACAATAGAGTAGCCTTCCGTCCTGGTCAATGACCTTCGCGCCGGTACCCAGCACCACAAGTTCGGGGTCGTTAAGCATGACCGCCACCTGCTGCTCTAGCCTTTCGGGTGAAGAAAGATCATCCGCATCCATGCGAGCGATCAATCCACCTCGAGCCGCCCGAATGCCGTCGTTCAACGCGCGAGAGATGCCCTCGTTACGCTTGTGACGAATGAGGCGCACCGGGCCGCCCTCGTACCGTGAGATAGCTTCCACGGAGCCATCACTGGAGGCGCCGTCTACTACCACGAGTTCGAAATTCCTGTAGCTTTGCTCTAAGATGCTCTCAATTGCTCGGCCGACGTAGTCCTGGCAATTGTAGGACGCCATCACTACGCTTACCATTGGGCAGCACATGCGCCGCACCTCCTAATCGTCTCCTGGCAACCGCAATTATACCGGCTCCTAGCCAAAACAAGGACGCGATCTGCACTTTTTCCATATTCGCGACATAAAAGCACAACATGCCGCTTGTTAGGACGAAATGTGCGGTTCCGGTCCTTGCTAGCGCCCGGCTGCCGCGCTGCTTTGATGCCTTAAGGCTCGCCATCAGGATGTACGTGACAATCCCAACGTAAGCTGCGGTCGCAGGTATGCCTTGTAAGAGCAAAAGATCAAGATAGAAGTTGTGAGTCGTATACGGGCTTTCGTTCCGGCCAAGTAAGTTTATGGCGGTACCCGTTCCGACCCCGCAGACCAGATTCTCCGTAATCAGCGGCAGCGCTGCCCGCCACGCAACGAGCCGGTCCGTCGCCGTATGCGCCGTCAGTCGGTCCGTATAGTATATTGTCTGAGTAGCTTTGGATTTAAGGTCATCGAACAATCCCCCTTCATTCGCGGCGACCGCCGCACAGAACACGAGGGTCAAAGAGCGTACCCCATGAGTTTGGCCGGGTGCCGTCCTCCGGCCAATATCGCGTGACAGATCAACACCGTTGGCAGCGCGAGGGAGGCGGACCGGCTGCCGCTCACGAGGATCGTCGCTGCCAGGGCTATTAGCATAGTGTATCGAAATATTTTGACGGTTTTATCCGTCAAGTCCGTCCATGTTAGGTATGCGATGAAGGATATGAGCATTACGAGGGCCGCCTCGGTCGCCTCGAGCCGCGGCCCAAGGAGCCGGTAGTAGCTTTCCCGTTCGTGTGCTGCAAGCAGCATTAACGGATCGTTTATAACGCTCGAGCCGGTGCGAATGTTCACAAAGGCGAGAGAGGAGAATTGCGTGAATGTTGGTCTTGCCGAGATACTCGAATGCGCAGAAGAAGAGAGTATAAAAGCCTCCGGGCAAGACGGGAGTTCCGGAGCATGACATACCCCTCCCCCATGGAGCGGCTTTTGGCGGCGAAGACCTTTCCCATGAAATAGAATAGTGGCGAAATCAGGAAGAACTTGAGGAATGTGCCTGGATTGAAGGAGGATCCGGTAATGAGAACGGTTACGGCCGTTTCAAGGAAGAGATAGGCGACTAAGGCAATATCGAGCCCGTCCACATGCGCCTTCCCCCTGAGGGCGATTGCGAAATAGTAAGCGGAATAGAACAGTCCTATGACGAAAAGGTTTGGCAGAATACTTATCGCCGTCACCGAAGGAGAACCCGAACATCCAGAAGTCATGCGGCAGCGAGAGGACCATTACTGAGGTGGCGAGGACACCTAGGCGCGGGACCTTCAGGCAAATCAGCAGGAAGATCGCCAACGCCGCAGCGTTCGCGACGTTCGCACTCATGAGGCATTGCCTACGGAGCCACCGCCAGCCCGGTGTTCCGAGTGCCGCTGGGCCGGTGCGAGGCGCGCCGCCCCCTGGGTGGGGGCGCGCTCCCTCTTTTGCCGAGCCCCTGAGGGATCGGACGCCGATCTCGACAGCGATATCCAGCCTTCAGGAACGTCCGTCGACTCACCCCACTCAGCGGGCTCGGGGCACACTACGATCTTTGCTTGGTTGCCGCAGAGCCAGGCGCCCCACCAACTGAACGTGCTGTTGGCCGTCACGTGGTGCTTACAGTTTGTCATCAGCCAGAGGTCTTCGTAACTTTTTAGATCGCCGGCATTGTGGGTTACGAACGTGATCGGGAGGTCGATCTTGATGTTTTGCTTCGTCCAATCCGGTTGATCGGCAAAACAAAACACGTGCGGATGACTCGTGTGCTCCGCCAGCATGCGGATCGCGTTGACATAGTATTGGATGGGGAGACTCTTTACTCTTGGGTCCGATTCTTGGCCGCCGAATCGAACCTGGTGTAGTCGGCGAGCATGCACTGCTATTGAGTCGCACTCCGCCATAGCGTGTGCGAGCTCGGTGGATTGGGTCCCCGGCGGCGTCAGTATCCTCAGATCGCACCGAAGTTGCTGCTCGCAGTCCTTGAAGTTGCATTCTCTCTGCCAGTAGCCGTCTAGGTAGATACGGTGGCCGACGGAGCGTTTGAAGGCCTCATTGATGTCCTCATTTGGGCATTCAGTGTATGTAAAAGCGAAGCCGTTTGGGTACTCGGAGACAGCGATCCAGTCTCCTTAAGCCCGCAGTTAGGAACCAGCCCATACGATCTGGCCTGGTGAGCGGGTCCCATTTGCAGGTTGGAGTGTATTTGATGTCAAAATGATGAAGCATGAACACCCGATGAAACGGGTCATATTTGAATCCGGACCGGACATCAAGTAAGAGTTCCGTGCTCTGTCGGGCTGCTAACGCGCGGGCAGTCGCGTATATGAAGAGCTGATTGCCAAGTCCGCCCGCAAGTCTCGCTATTATCATCATTGCTCCTTAACTCCGTCTCGCACCTGGTGGAAGGCCGCTGAGGTGAGCCTCGGGGCCGGGCTCGAAGGATTGAGAGACAGGAGGGAGTGGAGAAGGGCATAACCCGAATAACACAGGTCAGCCAACGTCGACCAGCGAGGAGCTCCGGGTCATGGCTGGTCAAAAGAATTGAAGCTAAGGTAGGCGTGCAAGCCCTGGGTGACGAAGGGTCGAAAGTAATGTGGCAGTACACGTACGAGAGAAAAGAAAAGGCCAGAAACTGCCGCGTTGGGTCCCGGATCACACGCGCGAGGAAACGTGGCTGGCGGCAATGACCTTGCCGCACACCGAATCGGCGGGCGGCTGCGGCGGTAAGGGCCTGTGCCCGGCCGCCTGAAGCGATGCTGTGGACAAACCCAGGAACTTGGCTGCGGGCTGAAGTTGCAGAACAGCCGCAAAGAACTGCGTTCCACCTATAACGTAGCCGCCCGCTCTGCTTTCTCGCACTTAGGTCAAAGTCAATAACCGCGGCCCTCCCTCCATCCGGCGCAGCAGGCGCCGAAAGGAGAGGTACCTCGGTAAGACAAGTCTCGTCTTCACACGCGGACCCGTGGATCACAGAAGCCATGGCCCCTGAGGCGAGAGCACTTGGGCGGATCCGTGGATACGGGGTCACACCCCGAAAAGGGAGGGCTTTATGAAGTTCCGGAGAATGTAGTCGACACACCCGATCACCGACGCGGCTTCTATCCCCGTCAAACAGCGCTTGTCACCAGTTGGGCAGCAACGCTCCGAGCCGCAGGGTTGGCACGCGGTGTTGGCTCGTAGAGTCACGTTGGCAATCTGACCAGGGATCCCAGATGCCGGTAGGGTGGATGCCAGAAAACAGTGCCACAGTGGGGATGCCTAACGCTGCACCCAGGTGTGCTAGCCCGGTGTCATTTCCTAGGTAAAGCGAGCTTATCCGTATCAGTTCGGCGGTTTCAGTAAGACGGAGTCTGCCACACAGGTTGACCGTGCGCGCGTTGGTGGTGCGCTCGATTTCCTCTCCAATCTCCCTGTCCGCGGCAGCGCCGAGGATCATCCACACAACGTCATGCTGTGCGCCGACGGCATCAAGGACTTCGCGGTAACGACTAGACGGCCATATCTTGTGCCAGTACTTTGCCTGAACAGCCAAGCGCGATGATGGGGCGGTCACCGACGCCGTCGAGCGCGGTGAGGACAACGGCGCGGGCAGCTTCCACTAGTGGTATTGGTGGTCTGGGCTGCTGCCTCGCGACAGTTTCCGAAACCTGAACAGCCAGTGGCCGTCAGAGCTTGGTGCGATGCCAGGCCGGCGTCAGACTGCAATTTTCGAAAGCAACATGAAACGGAACCCATAACCAGGCCCTCGGGACGGACCGTTACGCCAATGAGGCGAAGTCGAAACACGACTGAAAGACAAAGGATTTGAAGGGCGCAAACGTGTAAGGCATAAATACGACGCGTTGCGCCGCGAAATCGCGAATCACCTCTCGAATCGGCCACCCGAGGCGGGTCGGCGAGTAGATCACGGTGTCGATGAATTTCCAATCCCGAAGCAGTTCCGCAGCGGGGCTGCTGACTGCCTGAACCGAATTAGGCGTGGGATGGGTGAGCAGAGCTATTCTTGACTCAGATGCTCCTGCTCTACGAAGGTAGTCCAACGCTGGGATGGTCACGAGTAAGTCACCAATATACCCACCCCGAATCACGAGCACCCGCAGCGGATTTGCGCTTGGCGCGTCCGCGTATAAAAGCCTTCCTAATAAAGATAAACACAGATTACAGCCTGCAATCCAAAAGCGGAGCAGGCGGACGCCGACCCTCATGCCTAAACGAGTATCGAGCAGCCTCCCAAGGCCAGAGGCGAGGCGTGATCTCGGGTTCCGAGGCTGTGATACGAGCATTTCGGACCGTTAACCGCGTTTCCTCTCGTGCCAACGAACGTTATCACGAGCCAAGCAACTCCCGCCTACGAATTCCATTGGACAACTGTTTCTATCCAAGTCCTGCAGTCTTCCTTGCCATTGCAGTTTGGTTAACCCTTGCACTAGGCCAACAAAAGAATACAATTCGCTTGCAAACCTCGAACAGAGAGGGCCGCAGTTTTGGAAAGTCAGCGGAGTAATAGTGCCGGTGAATAGTAAACCCCGTCCTCCTTAGCAATTCAGCAATCTCCGCCATCGTATACTCGCGCCAATGAATGCCACCAACCATATTATGATCACTGGACAACTCCCAATAGAAATGGTCGATCGAGGGATGAATGCTGCGCCCCATTAGCAACCTCACGCGACTTCGCAAGCGAGCCAAATTTGGCAACGACAAATAGAAGATCCCGTTTTGCTTCAGCACCCTGTTGACTTCCGACAGGACCGGCAGCGGATTGAAACCGAGGTGTTCGAGGACCTCGCACATAATCACGCAATCGAAAGCTGGCCGTGGCATAGGGCAGCTTGCCCTCACTGAGGTTGACACTCGTAAAACAGATATCCTCTTTCCGGTAAAGGCGTTGGAGGCGCTCAGCTTTTTGAAACTCCGGCAGATCCTGTGCTGTTACTAAAAAGCCTAGCTTCCGCAAAGCTCGGCTTACGACTCCTAAGTAAGAACCGACCTCCAAAATGTTAATCCCGTCGGGTTGTTCGAATGCCGTTACGATGTCTATTACAGTTCGGCCATAGCTTGGTGCCATGTACTCTACGCGGTTAAGCTCGACGTCATAATCGGGAAGGCCAAGCAAGCCTATGCCGGTCGTGCGATACGAGTCGATGATAGAGCGGACGGTTTCAAGAACAGGGCTCAAGTCTCTTTTCATCTGATAGGGTCCCCCCGTGCGTGTCATGGCCCGAGTCGGTGCCTGATCACGAGGGTCGGAATGGGCCCAAGCACGCCATCCGAGATTGTCGCGGCCGGCTCAGATAGGCGTCCGGATACCATGAACTAGGGTTTATCGAAAACCCACGCTCAGGGACGTGTGTCGGTGGAAGCGCCAAAATGCTCCGTGCGCGCTGTTAAAGAAACACTCACGCAACTCAGAACGCCGCTTGGCATGCAGTCTCAATCGACGATGCCTCCGAGCATCGCTCGTGAAAACAAAAGGGATTGGCAAACGAGGTGCGCACCGCCAAACATCTGGTGCTGTCCTAGCAAGTCCCAATTGAAGTCTGACGTGAACACCGACGTTCGAGCTGTGAGGACCAGCGATCGGCAATGATGATCGCTGGGGCATAAAAGAGCAGTGCATAGCTGGCAGCCGTTGCCCAGATGACGCCTTCAATGCCGGCGTATTTGGCGGCGATGATCTTCGAGCATACTGCCACGATTGCCGACACACTGGCGATCAGCAGGTGCGTTTTAAGGAGAGGGGCGGTGTTGAGCAGGGGTACGGCCGCTTCGCTGGCACCTGCCAGAAATCGATAGCAGCAGAAGCCCGCTAAAAAGGAGAAGGAGGGCACTAACGCAGGGCCCACCCAAAGACGGACGATGTTACGGCCAACGAGCAAGAGTGACAGGCAGATGGCAGCAGCTATTGACGCGGCAAGGATCGTCGTATGGCGGAACGCTGACCGAAGCCAGATGGCGTCGTTTCTCGTTTGAGCTTCCGAGAAGGCCGGCCATAATGGAGCAGCAAAGTATCCAATAAACAGTGTCAGCGAAGACACCTTATTAACAACATCATACTTGGCAACTGCGGAGCTCCCACAGATGTGTGCGATCACCAGATTATCGGTGCCTATCCCAAGTAAGGTCGCCGCTGTCACCCCACAAAAGGCTATGCCGGCGTGCATCAGGTGTAGGCAAGTAGGCCACCTGACTAGCGCCCATCGAGGGCGGAGCCAGGGCCGCACAGGATAAAACTGATTGATGAAGTTGCAGCACAACGCAAAGGGCTTAGCGCCGGTGATGGACAGCACAAGCCATGGTAGACCGGCTTTGCAAAACATTGCTATCAACAGCCCTCCAAGACCTAAAAGGTTGCCCCACATCTCCCAGAGATTATTCCGGTAACCTTCCTGGTAGCCGATTTGGACCCGCTGAACGACGCCAAGCGGGAGGCCAACTACGAAACAGCCGAAGAGTGCAGCTACTGTTGACGGAAGTTCTAGGCGAGCGGCGGGTGAGGCGACATTGAAAACGGCACCCCAAGAGATTAGTCGTGAGAAGATGGAAAACAGCACGCACGCAGCGATAGCTAACGCCTGAAAGTACGAACAACGTGCTCGAGACGACTTCTGCGGCGCGTTTTCGATCGTCCGCTCCGTCGGCTTCGGAAACTGCATTCACTGCTCCACTTCCCAACCCAAAATCCGCAAACACCAGCAGGAACAGGGCTGAGGTGATCGTCATCCACGCACCGTAGCGCTCAGCGCCGAGGTATTTTAGTGTTAGCGGAACGGAGACGAGTCCGGTAAGGATGGACAGCCCTCTGGCTCCAAACGTTGCGAGCGCGGTGATGAAGGCCCTGCGCCAACGAGCGCGTCCCGCATCAGTGCCGCGATCTTCCCCAACCAACCGAAAGATCGCTCGAACCAGAATCGCCCTGGCGTTCAGGGCCGTCCCAGAGTTGAGATAGAAGCGCCACCCGTCCTCTTGACGAATGCTCCGTGGACACTGGGTTCCCGTCAAGCAACCGACCCCGGATTTGGGTTTCTCACTCGCGATTATTGCTTGAGCCCGCCGTCTTGCGCGGCCAGAGGCGATGAAGTTCATGATAGGGCGTTGCCGCTGCCGTCGCGGCGGCTCTATGACGCCGCCCGGTTCTCTTTCCCAGACCAAGTTCGCACCTCGGGTAAAGTTCGCTCGACTTACGAGCCTGCGTTCGCCACCGCGCGGTTAATGGAGTAAATGATGCTGGCCGCGACGGCGACAGGAGTTGAATGGCTGCGAAAGCGAACGGTGGTTCGCAAGCGTTGGTGTCTCCGAAGCTTCCATCAGCAGGTTCGAGGGGGTGGAGAGCATCTGCCATCTACGCCGGATAGGTAGAGAGACCGAGACTGGCACCACTGGCAAGGAGCAGTGAAACGAGAAGCTGACATGGTGAACAAACCGTGGGTCCAGCCCTGTTATGATATCCTCAAGCGGGCCGCCAATGCATTCGTGCGAGGTTCTCAAGCACGAAGAAGGAGGCGTCGCCCGGTAAGCGTGTTGCCGATGTTCGACGAACCCCGCCTCAGTTTTTCAAATACGGAACCAGGTAATCGCCCTTGCGGCCTGGCGGTCCGACATCGTCGATGGCCACAACCGCCTGGTCTTTAGTGAGAAATGGTACAAGACTCCGGAACTCATTCAAAATGAGCTGAGGATGATTTCCGGACTATCAAGGAGCGCAAAATCAACTCGCGTTTTCTGATCGAGTCCTTTGATCATGGTCACAGAATCCCCGTCTAGAAACTCGACCTTGTGAAGCTGGTCTGGTGGTATGTATTTTAGGCAATACTCCCGGCTCGATGGGTACCCGGAGAAGTTCTCGGAGTCGTTATCAATTGACAGGACGCGCTTCACCTCTGGATGACCCGCAAAGAAGCGTGTGGAGTCCCCATCGGACCATCGCCACTGCGGACTACGAATCCGTCCCGTTTCCAGCACAACGATGCCGGACCGCCTCCTCAGATGGGACATCGCCTCCTTCCAAACCTTCTGCTTGGCGTTCGCCAAGATGCCTGCATCTTGAAGCAATCTAATTAAGTGCGCGTATGTCCAGGCTTGTGCAGAATTGGCAAGTCTGCGCGCGACCGTTCTTGTCGGCTGAATCATTCACTGGTCCCCGTATTCGCCGTGTCAGTGCTTCCCGCGGCATGATCGCTACTTAGGAGCGCGTGGGCTTATAGTATTGCGAATATACTTGCCGTACTTGCCGTAGTAGCCGTAGTAGTAATAGCGTCACCTCAGTCTTTGCTGGCCGAGCGAACCTCCGCCAACCGCCAGCTATCGCGCATACTCAACATTTCCGTTTGTGGTCTCCAGACTGGCAATTGGCGGATGACGCCCCATGCACCAGACGTGTGTCTTCGCAGGAGTTCCATTTATGCGAACCACTCTCCACGTGCCCCGTCATAGCCCCGCGGTCCGAGTCTAACCAATGAGCGTGCTCCTCAAAAGGCGGAGCTTTTCGGCTTCCCGAGGGTCCCGAAAGTGGCTCGCTGGCCACTGCAACGATGCACGCTAAGACGCCACAAGCAGAAAGCGCCGACGAATGCCAGTATCGCCCGGTGAGGCGAGCTTTTGCGTTCTGGCGGGACGGCCGGGTCCACCACTTGAATCACCGGCGCCTCTTTCGCCTCGTCGATTCTGGCGGCTTCATACTGTTTGGAAAGCAACTCGAACAGCGTCTCATTGTATTGCAGGTCGCGGAGGGCGCGCACATATTCCAGGCCAACTGTCGGCACCCGTGAGGTGGGAATCAGGGGATCGCCAGGGCGGCCGGGGTCGTTGCTGGCCTCGAGTTTTTGCAGTTGGTCGCGCATGGCCGCCACCTCGGTCTCCTGCCGCACGACTTCGGGGTTCTGTGGCGTGGCGGCGCTCTTCAGCGAGGATAGGGCGACCTCACGGCTGGCGATTTCGGCGCGCAACTGCGCCATGGTGCGGATGATGGATTCCACCTGGGAATTGACCTGCAAGACGCCGGTTCGCTCCTGGGTCTTTCTCAGCGCGACCTCCGCGTCGGCCAACGACTTCTTCTGGGCCTCCATCTCCCGCTCAAAGAAGAGCCGGCGTTGGGCCGACTCGGTCAAGGCGAGACGTCCGTTTTGCTTGTACAGCTCGTCTACGTAGGCGTTGGCCAGCGCGGCCGCGCGTTTGGGATCGTGGTCCTCTATTGAGATCTTGATCATCGGGTCCTTGCCCGAGGAGAAAGCCGAGCGGGATGTGAGGATCTTCCTGGCATCCGTGAGCGTTTTGACTCGGTAGAGTCGCCGCAAGTCGAACGCCTGGATCAGATCGTCGGCAATTGTCCGGCTGCCCAGTATCCCAATGTACAGGTCCGCGGGCGTCTTGATGCCCAGGCTGCTTCCGGCGGCGCCGGCAAGCGGACCCAGTTGGCCTAGGAGCGCCGACGCGGTGGATTGCTGCTGTTGGGGGGGCATGATGGAGGCCGTGGCCGTGTACATGGGCGGAAGGAGGAAGGCTGTGATTCCCATGACCAAGCCGCCGGCCAGGGTCATCGCCAGGATGAACCATTTCCGCTGGGCCAGCGCGAGAAGGAGGTCCAGCAGGCCGGGGCCAGGCGGCTCTTCGGCCCAGGGTTCGGCCTGGGTAAGGATGGCGTACTGCGGCGGATTGGGGGTTGGGTCCGTTGGCACTGTGATGTCTCTCAGAAGAAGATCTTTAAACCGGGGACAGACGGGACGTTCCCCTGTTTCCCCCTCACAAGCTCAGCCCGATGAGGCGCGCAAATCCAGGCGCTACGAGTTCCAGACGACCCGCAATACGTCCTATCGTTGCATGAATGGTTTCGGCCTGCTGATGGAGCTTCTCGACTACCAATTCGGGGGCCAGGCGATACGCGTCCATAAGGAAATCATCCGGCTTTTGCACTGTGATCCCCACGGCGTCAACCGCCGAGGGTAGAAAATGTCGCACGTTGAAGGTCACGATTCTGTTCGCGCCGGCTTTCGCGGCGGCAGCCAGCACATGCCGGTCGCCGGGGTGGTTAAGCGCCTGGACAATCAAGTGCTCGTAACCCTCGATAATCGCCTCCGGAAATGCGCTCTGCAACCTGCCCATCAGGCGGTCCACCTGGATGCCGGTGAGGCCGAAGTTCGGTCCTCTCAGCGTGCGCGCCGTTTCCTCCAGAATCTCCGCCGACCATAATGGGACGTAAAGCCGAGGTTCCTCCGCCAGCCGCAACAATGTATCCCGGAGGCAAGCGTTCACCAGAACGCAGGCATCGAGCACCGCTTTGCAGCCGCTCATTCCGCCGGGACCACCACCTTATCGTATACCCCGGCTTCCACATCGGCCCGCGCCATCTCCGCGAGAATCTCGTGTCTGCGCAGATCGCGCTCTTTCTTGTAGTCGAGCACGTCCCTCAAGTACATACGGCGATGCGTTCCCACCATGTGAAAAGGGATTCCACCCGCCTCCGCCACGCGGACCAAATGCTGCCGCGACACCCCGAGCAATTCCGCGGCCTCCAGCGTCGAAAGCTCCTGCATATACGGCACAATCGAAACTGCCTGCCCGCGCTCCAGCGCCCGCAGCAACTGCCTGAGAAAGTCATGCACGACCGCCGGCAACTCCAGATGCTCTCCTCCAGACCCGACCAACGTGGCTGTGCCCCCGCCAATAGCCCGCTGAAGAGCGGCGATCTGCGACGTCTGCTCCACCGGCGCGGACATCGGGTCGGTCCTGGCTGCCATGAGGCTCTGCTTTCTGCGCATAACCGCTACAAATGCACCCGCCTCCATTATCCCGCTGCCAACCGGGATGTCAAGCGCTCCAGGGCGCTATGAATGAGGGAAAACCGGGGACGTTCTCCGGGGGAAAACCGGGGACGGGGTGTTCCCCTGTTTTCCCACTCTTCATTTAGCGTGGCCCGTATCGCTCGGGTGGTGGCGATTGATGAAAAGTACGCCGCCGCGGGCGGGAGGCTCTGGAAGATGAAGAACTCCTTCAAGCTTGGGTTGTGCATCACCTGATGATCGTGGGCGAGGCTTGCCGTGCATGATCGGCGGAGTTCCGGACAAAACACCCGAATGAGGTGTGGCTCTTGGCCGCTGGACTCAGAAACGTCATCGTACATGAGTACTTTGGTATCGACTTGGATGTCGTTTGGAACGTGATCGAGCGCAATCTTCCCGCTCTAAGAGAGAGTGTGCTGGAAATCCTGGATCGAGAAGGTTGAGCACCGGCGCCGCACTGGAGCCCGGCCGTTCCTTCATGGGTCGGGGCTATTCGTCGCTGCCGCCCTCGGGAATCGTCACATTGTCATAGAGACCGGCTTCAAATGCATCGCGGGCCATCTTGTCCAGGGCCGCCCTGTGGGCTTCGCCTCTCCGCTTTCGATATGCCAGTACATCCCGCAATGCGATCCGGCGGTGTTTGCCAACCAGGTGATACGGCATCTCGCCTGCATCCAGTAGTTGGATTAAGTACGGCCGCGACATTCCGAGTAACTCTGCCGCCCGTTGCGTGGTCAGTTGCCGTTCTTCAGGCATCAGGACCAATGTGCGGCCGTCTTCCAGATTGCGGACGATGTCCTTAAGCAGGTTGTAGAGCGGTCCCGGCAACGTGGCCTGTTCGCCCTTGGAACCGATAAGGGTCGGCGAACCGCCGCGGAGAATTCGGCTAACCCCAAGGAGCTCGGCGGAATCCTGGGGTTGAATGGTGATGGCGCCCTCTACCATATGAGACTCCAAATCCACAGTAGCACGCGAGCGCAATAATCGCAATATTCGAAATACGGTTAAGTTCCGGCTGCCGGCGGGTTGACAACCTGCCCCATCGCGCCTAATGCTCCATCCTCTTGACAGTATACCCATGCCGGGATATTCTTCTATTAGGATATTCGCTGCAAATCCGGTAGAGGTTGCAAGCCGTGAAACCGGTTCGCTGGATGCGAAGCTCGCGGGAAGACCTGAAGGCGTTTCCAGAAGACGCCAAGGGCCAACTCGGGCATAGTCTTCATCTCGTGCAATGCGGCGAGCGGCCCAGGAATATGAGGTTGCTGCGCGGCGACCTTTCGGGCGTGAGTGAACTCGTGGCGGATTCGGAAGACGGCAATACCTACCGTTGCGTTTACACCGCAAAGCTGGAGCTCTTTGTCTACGTATTGCATTGCTTCGAGAAGAAGGCCAAGAGCGGCATCGCCACGCCGAAGCGGGAGTTGGATGCAATTCGCAGGCGGCTGAAAGAAGCCATGGCGGAGTACCGCGAATATCAAAGGAGCCAGAATGCCAAGAACCGCTAAGAGCGCCGCTGGGAGTGGCAATGTCTTTGCCGACCTCGGCTTCGCCAATGCCAACGAAATGATGGCGAAATCGGAACTCGTCCGCCATATCAACAAGATCATCGAGCAGCGGGGGCTTACACAGGTTGAGGCGGCCGCACTGCTTGGCGTCAATCAGCCAAAAGTGAGCGCGCTGAAACGCGGACGGCTCACCGAGTTTTCTATCGACCGCCTGATGCGCTTCCTGGTGGCGCTCGGACAGGAAGTCGATATTAGCGTGCGCCCGGCGTCCCAGGCAGGCCTCAAAGTCGCGTAGGGAAACCGGGGACGTTCCCTGAGATTTTCCGCCCGTTTTCCGTACTCTGTTATTTACCATGGCCCGTCCCGCTCGGGACACCGGCTGACGATTCCTCAAAACTGGCTGGCGCGCTCATGGGCCGCATCTTGCGGGGCGGTGAGCGCGATCCAATAGAACGTATCGGCGAAAACCGCGCTCACTGGTTTCTCTTTGGTGAGCCATGGATGTAGTGGTCGTGCTCGCTGGCCCCATCCCTGGGCAGCCGCTCAAAGACCTCTGCCGGCACGTCGCTCATGATCTCGCGAATCACGTCGGATATGTGGCGCCGGGGTTGATCGGCGGACTTCAGATCCCGGTCGAGAATCCGGCGCGCATACTCCTCGGCCGACACGCCCTGCGCCCGCGCCCTCACCTTCAGCGCTGCTTCCTGTTCCTCGGGCAGTTCGATAGTCAGGCTCATATCATTGCCGATTCTACCGCTTCTGGGGCGCGCAGACCCATTAGCCGGCGCGCCGCTCCCGGCGGTACTCGTGGATGAGGCGCGTGCGCCACATCTTCCACCTGTGAGAAATGCAGGCTAGCAGCAATACTGTTCACTGAATCGCTGCTCTCTTCCGTGGCGCAGCCTCTCAGGCTGCCGCGTCGAGACTCGTCTCGACGCTTGGTGGCGGACCGAGCGCCAGACTCGACACGGGTGTCGAGTCGGCAGGCTGAGAGCCTGCGCCACGGGGGAGCAGGCGTGCTAAGTGAACAGCATGAGGTTAGCAGGCCCCGGTGCGCGGAGCCCGCCCGGAGAATTCCAGTCACGGGGAAGCCGGGTTTATTTTGTATTGATTCCATGCGAGTTAGACCACGCATGTGAAATTGGGTCGGTTGCCGCCTGCTACCCTTGAATCGGGATGTGGCGGGTGAAACCCAGCCCAAATGCGGAATCCCTGGGCGTGGCGGAGTGGGTTCGGGATGCGCCGGGATTCGCGGCCCATGGTCCGCACGGCTTTCGGTCCGCGCTCATCCGCCATTTTCCCATCGGAAGTCCGGAAATCAAACAACTATGTCCTCACTAAGATTGACCCTAGCCGCGCGCTCCAACGGGGCCCGCTCCATGGGACCGGCCACCCCCCAAGGGAAGCGCCGGTCCTCGCAAAACGCCGTTCGCCACGGCCTCTTGGCGCGCTGCATCGTGATGGAAAACGAATCGCGGGCATCCTTTGACGCGCTTCTGGCCCAGCATATCGAGCGCCTGCGCCCGGCCGACGGGGTCGAGTTCGGTTTCATCGAAGAAATGGCGGCGGCCTACTGGCGGATGCGGCGCGCCTGGGCTCTCGAAACGCGTATGCTCGAACAGCGGGTGGCGGCGCAGCGCCCGGGCGACGAAATCGACCGCATAGCGGCTGCGTTCACGGACCTGACTGCCACGCCGGGGCTGGGCCTCATGCACCGTTACGAAACCCGCCTCCACTGCATCTACCAAAGGGCCCTCCACAACCTCCTGCTCCTCCGCGCCGCCATACCGAACGAACCCAATCCCATTTCCGAACACCCCAGGGAATTAGCCTGAATCACGGCATTTGTGGGGTCAAGCCTTCTGGCTTGCCGCCGGCCTTCTGGCCGGCGTTCCTCGCATCACTGCGGCCATTACTCCTCAACTCCTGATCCGGCCCATTTCGGCTCGCAGGTGGGGCGGACCCCCTGGTCCGCAGCCGGCCCCCTGGCCGGCTTTTCGAGGGTCCAATCGCTTCATCCTCCGGCGGAAGGGCGGGTCCGGGGGGACCCGCGCGGACCAGGGGGTCCGCCCCACCGGAAAAACCGGGCTGGAAGCCTGCCGCAAAAATCGATGGACACAGTCAGTTACTTCAGGACATTTACAGCCGCCGCGCCTAATGCCAGTTGCCCGATGATCTGGCTCCATTCCAGCAGGCCCCGGAGCGCGCCCGGCATATAGATGCGCTCCGGCATGACCACCGAATCGCCCGGATTCAGGCGCGCGGATTCGAATGCCCGGGTGAAAGGACTCCATCCCTGCCTGGGCTCCACGGAGCCATCGGCGCGGATGATGAACACGTGGCCTTTGTCGGCGGTCCGGGTGGGGCCTCCGGCCTGGCGGAGATAATCTTCGATGCGCAGGGCCGGCTCATGGAGGAAGGAGTTCTGGTTGTAGACGGCGCCAAATACGTTCACCGTGGCCGGCCGGGCGGGAACCATGAAACGGTCGCCATCTTCCAGGGGCAGGCCCATGAGCTTGGAAAGATCGTTCGAGCCGGGCTCCATATGGAGCACGATGCGGCCGGTGGCCTTCAAATTGCGCATCCTGGCGATGAGCTGGCGGGTGTTCTGGACGCTGACGGCGGCGGCAAGGGCGTCCTCCTGCGTGGTGGCGCGGCCGACCCCTCGGGAAGCCGACTGCTCGAGATCCCGCTCGAGCTCATCGATGAACTGGTCCAGGCGGCGCTGCTGATCGGCACGCGTGGATTCGCGGGTGAACTCGGCGCCGTAGAGATAGGCCTGCGGGGTGAGGCCCCCGGCGCGCTGGATGAGGGCCCCGAGGGTCTCGCCGGGGCGCACGTCATAGACGCCGGCGGTTTGGAATTCGCCTTCCAGGCGGGCCTTGGGGTTCTGCTGCGACATGGCCACGCGGATATCGGCCTGGGAGAAGATGGTGACCACGTCGCCGGGGCGCAGCTCGAGGTTCTGGGTTTCGTCGCCTTCGAGGACCAGCTTGCCGAGGTTGAAGGGGACCAGCTCGGTCTTGAGGTCGCGCGCGCTCTGGCGCTCGATTACGGCGTAGGTCCAGTTGATCTCGGGAACGAAGGCGGCGATGGCGGTGGCGGCGGGCGCGCGGCCGGCTTCGGTGGCGGGGTCGGCGGGCACTCTGTCGCCGGGCGGCACGAAGCCCAGTACGTTGTGCTTCTTCCAGTAGTCGCGGGTGATGAGCGAATCCTTGTCGGGGATCACGTCGCGCAGGCGCATGCCCGCGCGCCAGGGGAAGCGGCCGGGGTTGGCCACGTTGCCGCGCAGGGTGACGGCGTTGGCGAAGCGCGGCAGGATGGCGGCGACGTAGAGCACGTCGCCATCGCCGATGCCGGTGGCCACGCCCTGGGCATCGAGCTTGACATCGAGGACCTCACGGGAGGCGCTCTGATGAATGCGCTCCAGGGTGGCGCGCTGGAGGTCGGCCACGGCGGAAAGGCCGCCGGCCATTTGCAGCAGGCCGGCCACCGTGTTTTCGGTCTTCAGCTCATAGACGGCGGGGGTGCGGACGCTGCCGGCGATGGCGGCGCGCGGGCCGGAGGGGGGAACGTAGACCACGTCGCCGGGCAGCAGGCGCACGTCCTTGGACTTATCGCCGTTCAGAAGAAGGTCATAGAGATCGAACTCGGTGACCACATCGGCCCCGCGCTTGAGTTGAACGTGGCGCATGGAGCCCTGGCTCGAAGGGCCGCCGGAGGCGAACAAGGCGTTGATGAGGGTGCTGAGCGAGCTGACGGTATAGGTTCCGGGGCGGCGGGCCTGGCCCATGACGAAGATCTGGATGGAGCGCAACTGGCCCATGTTGACGGTCAGATCGAAATTGCGGAAGACGCGCTCGAGCTGGGCGCGGAGGAAGCCGGAGAGTTGCTGGAACTGGAGGCCGGCCACGTTGATGTTGCCGGCCTGGGGGATGAAGACGGCGCCGGCGCGGTCCACGGTCAATTCGAGATCGAGATTCACCTGGCCCCACGCGCGGAGCAGGATCTGGTCGCCGGGGCCGATGACGTAGTCGGCGGTGACGGGGATGCGGTCGAGCGGGGCGAAGGTGGAGGGCACGCGTTCAAAGAGGCTGGCGCCGAAGAGGGGCAGGACCTGGCCGATGGAGGAGGCGACGAAGCGCTGGAAATCGGTGGGGGCCTCGGCGCCGGGAGCTTCGGGCGGCGGCGGGGCGGCCTCGGCGGGGCCGGCGGAGCCGGAGCGGATGGTGGGAACGGACGCGGCGCCTCCCGCGGGACGGGCGGGGACTGAGACGTCACCGGAAGAGGCCTTGCCCTGGCAGTCGGGGAGCAAAGAGCCCAGCGGGCCGCTGCACTGGTCGGCCTGCGTGGGCGCGGCGCCGAAGATCTGGGCAGCGGAGCCTTGGGCAAAGGCGGGAATCGAGACGACGATCAGCGCGAGGGCGAGGCCTAGATGCAGGCCTAGGCTGCGGGGCAGCCCTTGTCGGGCTGCCGCCGGGCTCGTGCTCGGCGCTTGTACGGACCCGGCGCGGCGTCGACGCTTGCCCGATCGAGGTGGGGATTGCGGTCGCTTCCACTTACTTGCTGGTTCCTTTTCCCTAGAATCTGGAGCTTCGGTTCCCAGGTGAGCTGCATCCATCCGCTGAGGTTGTCCTGGCGAGGACCGAGGAGCGGGATGTCGAACTTCTCGTACTGCACGAATGCGCTGGCAAACCAGCCGGGGGCCACGACGTACGAACCCCGAAGCGTGGCATCGGACTGGGTGGAACCGCCGGGGATGAGCTTCACGCTGCCTTTCAGGCGGCGGAAGCCGGCTTCGAGCTTTGGTGCGCGGCGAAAACGAGTACGAGGACCAGCCCTCGATGGCGCGGCCATCGCGGCCCACCCAACTGCCCAGGAGCTTGCCGTAGTTGGTGTTCCCGCTGAGGTACTGACCATTGACGTAGTTGATGACGTTATCGAGCCCCAGCAGGGTGGTGGAGGGGGCTTCCACGCGGAAATCGAGCTTGGGGACGCCGGGCACGTGGGTCAGATAGATGCCGGGGTTGATGGCGGAGCGGCGCGGCGAGGCCAGGGGAGACGGATCGTCGTCGCAGTAGGAGTCGCTGTAGAGCGTGAGCCAGTTGCGGAGACCGGGGATCCGGTAGCGGAAATCGAAGCCGCCTTTGCGGTCGCCGGGATCGGTGCGGCCGACGCCGGAGGCATCGAGAGGACTAGTGGTCGATGTGAGATTGCGGATGAGGCTGTGAATTGTTATAGGATGGCCCACGCCCCAGAAGATAGACCACCGCGTGAAGCCCATTTCCAGGTTCTCGGTGAGCTTGAAAGACACCTTCTGGGCGTTGAACCAGGGGCGCCAGGTATACTGCTGGCCGCCCAGTTTTCCCATGACGAACTCGCCGCGGACTTCCCCCAGCAGCCACAGGTGGAAGGGGTGGATGGTGGAGATTTTGAGGTTCTTGGTGGGCTCGGCGTTATTGGAGAACGAGAGGGGCGCATCGTACGTGGGCCCCCACCAGAGAGCCTGCTTGCCGGCGGAAACCTCGAAGTCCCCCAAGCGGAATCCGGCGTAGGCTTCGATGGCGCGGAAGCGATTGGTATCGGATGCCGGCTGGGGGGCCTGGAGGGGAATGCCGTCCATCGAAGAGATGGCCTGCCGGACGGGTAGGGAATCGGGGTCCTGGCCGGGGGCGTGCTGGTATTCGCCGTTGGCATAGGCGAAGAAACGGCCCGATTCGGCGCTGGCGGTGAAGCCGGTGTAGGAGTTCCAGCCGCGTCCGAAGGGGCGGCCGTTGTCGTCGATCCAGGTCTGGCCGAAGTGGAAGCTGTCATTGAGCAAGGGGCCGGCGATCACCCCGTTGCGCGTATAGACGGATTGGAGGGTGACGGAAGGCGCGGCGGGGCCGGGCGAATCCAACTCGGCGCGGAGGGCGGCGACAAGCTGGGCGGCATCGGCGCCGGATTTGGGAAGGCGCTCTTCGGCTTCGAGGGTCTGGCGGCGGCATTCGGCCCGCGTCCAGGGGCGGAGGCCGGAAATCTGGGAAGGAATCAGGCCGAGCGCGGCGAGGCGGTCCAGGGCGGGGTAGATCCAGCTATCCATGGGGACGTAGGTGGCGCCGGCCTCGGGGCTGGCGGCTTCGGCGGAGGGCTGGGCGGGCTTGGGTTGGCTCGGATTTTGAAAATGCGCGGGCCGGGAAACATAGCGGCCGATCAACCATCCGAGGGCGCTTCCCACGGCGACGTCGGAGGGGAAATGCTCGCGGGCGGTGACGCGGCTGATGCTGACGGCGCTGGCCAGGCCATAGACGCCGACTTGGGTGAGCCAGCCCGGGTAGCGCTGGGCGACCACGGCGGCAATGGTCCAGGCGGCGCCGGCATGCAGGGACGGAAAAGAGGACGACACGCCTTTGGATGAGAAGAACGAGCCGGAGCCGGCGCCATCGAGGGGCCGGTCACGGCGGGTGACCACGCGGAGGACCTCGGTTGTGATTACGGTATCGGCCACGGCCCGGAGAGTCAGTACGCCGGTGTGTTGCGCGTAGTCGTCGGCGTGGCGCCAGCCCGACCAGTAGAGAAAAGCGGGGACGGCGGCCAGGGCGCCCACGCCGGCGGTGGAGACGTTGAGGCTGCGGCTGCGGGCCAGAGGATCGGTATGGATGCGTTCGCGCATGTTTCGCTCGTCGGCGGCCAGCAGCCAGCCGACGGATCCGGCGAGGGGGAGCAGCCACTTCAGGTCGCGGGTATGAATGCGGGCGGGGCTCGAGAAAATCGCCTGTTGGTCTTGCACGATGGGGCGGAGGAAAGCCAGCGCGGGGCGGGCTTCGGGGGTTGGCGGCGGCGAATTGGCCTGGGCGGAAGCCATGGAGACGGCCAGCAGCGCGGCCAGGGCGTACCGCACGGGGCGCAGGTCGATCATCCCGGTGTCTTCAGGCGGTCTGCCACGCGGGTCACGGTTTCCTGCAGCTCGTCAAGTTTTTGATCGATGGCATGGAGCCTTTCGGGAACGGTCAAGCCTTGCGAGTCGGTCTCAATGGAAGTCAACACTCCCGCGCGCGTGTACTCGGAGATAGAGCGAGCCCCGGCGGAAACACACGCGAGTCTCAAGCCGTCGTATTCACTTTGGCTGAGACGAAAAATCACGGTCTTCGTTCTTTGGAGTCGAGGCATTGGCACCCCGCTGGAAGATTTCTGGAGCTTAATGCGGATGGACCCTGGGACAATCCTAACCCGCGGATGCGGACGGCAAAGCCCTGCGGGAAAGGGAGAGGTCGGTCGCGGGCGGACGTTTGATCTCGATCGCCCTAACGAGGTCGCGATCGATCTCAACGGCGACGGCTCGCTGCAACAATTCGACGTTCACCACCACGCGATAGCCCGATTTCTGCCGGGCCAGAATTCCTTCGATGCCGGACAACGGGCCTTCGCAAATTCGAACGCGCTGCCCGACGTAAAGATAACGCCACGGGGCGACCGGCAGACCGGAGCCAACCAGCCCCTTGACAGCGGCGATCTCCTCGTCGCGGACGGGGGTGGGCTTGCCGCCAAATCCGAGCACCGACCGTACGCTGGGCGTACTCAGGACTTTCAGCCGGTCGGCGAATGAGAACCGGCAGAAGACGTATCTGGGGAATAGCGGAAGGTCCACGGTCTGGACGCGATCCGACCATCGCCGCCGCTCGCGATACAGGGGGACATAGGATTCAAGCGATTTGACGGTGAGGCGCTCACCCACGGCCTTCTCGTGTTGCGGCTTGACGGTGAGCGCGAACCAGTGCACGTCCAACGAATTTGGGCAGGCTTCCGCCATTATGAGTCCCATCCACCTATTAGAGACGCACAGGGCGCACATGGCCTCTGGTCAGAAAACTGAAGGCAGAAGTCGCGCTCCCCGCAGTCGGGTGTTCCGGTATCTGGCCGGCGGGATCAACCTTTGGGTGAACTCAATAGTGAAGTATCATACAACTCGACGACACTTGCAAGCATTTTCTTATTAAAAATTGCCTACATTTGCGTTTTTCAAATTCGCATTTGCGCCGCGGGATATACGCGTATGCGTCGAACTAAATGCGATTCCGCGGCAAGGTGTGGCGTTTGTCGGCATTAATCGGATGACGCTGTAGAATAGTCCTTCGCCCGATCCACCCACGTCCAAGTTGGTGCACTTCTGTCATTCACGCCAGCCAGGGCAGGAGGGACCCGGAGAAGGTCGTCCAACACACCCACAGATCGCGGCAGAGGGCGCTACGCTTTCAGTTCATGCAGGTACGGGATGCTGGCCTTCATCAGGTCCAGGTCCATTTCGACGAAGTAATTCTTCACTCCGCCGGTCCTGGCGGCGGCGAAGAGCTTCGCCCAATCCACCACCCCCTGGCCTATGGGGACCTGTTTCTTCTCGGCGCTGGACCAGTCCGCCAAGTGGAGCGAAAGGAATCGCCCGGGATACTTCGTGAGGTAGGTGGCAGCCTCGTAACCCTGATCGATCACCGCCACTTGGAACTGCATCTTGACCAGCTTTCCATCGAGCTGGCCCATCAGTTTGTCATATACCAGCGCGCCGTCGATAAGCCGGAACTCGAAATTGTGATTGTGGAAGCCCAACTGGATGCCGGCTCCCTGGATCCGCTCGCCGATTTTGTTCAGCGTGTCGGCGGCGCGCATCCAATCGTCCATGGTGGCGTTGTTGGGAAGGGCGAATGTCGAGACAATCATCTGCGTCAGGCCCATTTCCTTCGACCAGGCGATTCGCTCTTCCAGGTTTTGCCTCAACTCCTGAAACTGAAAATGGGAACTCTCGCAGCGCAGCCCGGCCGCGCCGATCGCCTGGCGGATCTCCGCCGCTTTCATCTTCGCGAGAGGCCCGAAGCCGGAGGTGGCATAGCCCGCCGGCGAGCACATTTCCAAAGCGCGGAACCCCACCCCGGCCAGCATATTGAGAGTGCCCGGGAAATCCTTTCCGATGGCGTCCCGCACCGTGTATGACTGGCATCCGATAGGCACGCCCAGGGGGTCCCCTCTGAGATCCAGCGCTCCCCGAGAGAAATACCCGGCCGCGGCGGCGCCTGTCACGCCGCCCAAAAACCCTCTTCTTGAAACATGCGACATATCATCTCTCCCCACCAGCTACACCGAGTCGGGCTCGAAGCCCTTCCGGTATTCGCGCGTTAAATACTTGTTCGCCGCCGCGTAATTCGTGACCTCCATCTTCTCCGGGTCGTACAACAGCCTTCGCCGGCTGCGCAGGGCGGCGGCGTACAGGTTGACGGCCTCCGAAATCGGCCACGCGTTCAGGAAGTTCCCGGCCGACTGCTCTTTGGCGCCCCGGCAGGCGGCTATCCATTGCTTGATGCCCGGCGAAGGCTCGTTTCCGGCGCGTTGCTGCTGCCCTGGCGAAGCCGGCGGGGCCGGATAGCCGCTCATTCTCCTCTCCGGGATCAGCCGCGGGTTTTGCACGTTGAAACCCGCCAGGATCTTGCCCTTATCGCCCACGAACATCATTTGCTCGGCCTGCCACTCGCGCTTGTCCTCGTCCAGTTCCTCGGGCGTGGGCGGCCGCAGCCCGCCGTCGTACCAGAACAGGTCCACCGCCGGCCTCCACCCGCGCGCCGGATACTTGAAGCGCACCGCGCTGGCCGCCGGAAAGGAGAAATCGTTGTTCACCGTGACGGCCACCGTGTTCCGGAAGGCGCACGCGTGGCTCAGCATGGGATCCACGCTGGTTGGCCCCACCAGGTCCAACGCATTGAAAACGGTCCACAGGCTGTAGTGGCCCATGTCCGCCATGGACCCGCCTCCAAAGTCGTACCATCCGCGAAACACCATGTGCGTGTAATTGGGGTGGTAGGGCCGCTCGGCCTCGGGACCCAGCCACAAACTCCAGTCGAAGCCCTCGGGCACGGCTGGCGTATCCGTCGGAAGATTCGGGTATTGCGGCCACACCGGGCGGTTGGTGCTGTTGTGGATCTCCCGCAGGGTTCCGATGGAGCCGTCCTTGATCCACGCCATTACCCGGTCCATCGATCCGTTGCTGTCCCACGGCATGAAATGCGTCGCGACGCCCTTGGCGCGCACGGCGTCAATCACCAGCTTCGCTTCCTTCAGCCGGTTGGCGATGGGCTTGTGCACAATCACGTGCTTGCCCCGCTTGATGGCCGCCAGGCTGATGATGCCGTGAAGATGGTCCGGGGTCATGATCTTGACGGCGTCGAGGTCTTTCTCCTTGTCGAACAGCTCGCGAAAATCGGCGTAGGAAGCGCAGCCGTTGTAACTCCCCGAGGGCTGCTTGTTCGCGTAGTAGCTGTCCACGATGTCCTTGGCCGCATCCCGGCCTCCGGGAATGGCGCCGTCGGCGCCGGCTTTCCAGTCCGGCTTTCCAATCGCGGCGCGAATGCTCCTCAACAGGGAATTATTGTCCCAGTCCCGATATCCCACCGCGTCTTTGTTGGGGTCGCAAACCGCGACCACCCGGATATCCGGGATGGCCAGCAGGTTCAGCAACTCCCTTAAGCCTTGCGTGCCCACGCCGATGTAGGCGAGCGCGATCTTGTCGCTCGGAGCGACCGTCCCCCGACCTCCCAAAACGCGTCGTGGAACGATGGTGAACGCCGCGGCGGCGGCCGTCCCCAGAAACTTGCGGCGATTCTGTCCGGTTGTCATCTGCCATCCTCTCTACCGATGCCGGAATCATACTCGATAGTCTCGTCCGAAGCAAGCCCGCGGAGCCCGCGGCCCGTCATTGCGACCGGCGCGCGCGACGTGATATGCTCGCTGGACGTTGATAGATCGCTCGGCGCATTCCGGCCGGACTGGGACCGAGAGAGTCGCGGAGACCGCATCCGTCCTGAAAAGACCTGTATCCCCCCAGGCAGCATATGACTATCGATCATCGAAAATGCGTGGCCTGCGGGAACTGCACGTATGTGTGCCCGATGGGCGCCATCTACATCGATCCGACGCGCAAGCGCGCCACCATCGACCGGGATGAATGCGTCGAATGCCATGCCTGCTACAACGGCTTGAGCCAGGAGCATCTCAATCCCATTCTGGTGCGCACGGTGCGCAGGGTCCTGGCCATGATGCGGGTGCGTTTCGATCCGGAGCCGGACGTCTGTCCCACGGCGGCCTTCTCGCCGGACGAGCTCACCTGGCCGCGGGTTGTGCGGCGCGCCTTTTCCGACCCGCGCGTGCCGCATGAATCGACGGGGATGGAGGGACGCGGCACCGAGGAAGTCAAGACCAACGACGTGACCGGACGAGTGAAGCTTGGCGAGGTGGGGTTGACGATTGAGTTCGGCCGTCCCGGCGTGGGCGTCCGTTTTCGCGAGATCCAGGAGATGTGTTGGGCCCTGGCGAAAGCGGGCGTGGCCTTCGAGAAAAAGAATCCGGTCACGTCATTGATGACGGACGTGGCGACGGGAACCCTTCGCGAAGACATCCTGGGAGAGAAGGTGCTGTCGGCGATCGTCGAGATCAAGGCCCCCGTCAAGCGCCTGGAAGAGATCATCCGGCTGGTGGTGGAAGTCGAGAAGCGTCTGGACACGGTGGTCGCCATCGGCGTGGGCGCGCGTTGCGACGGGCAGGGCGAAGACGACGTGGTGGCGCCGATTCTGAAGCGGCTGGGCTATCGGCTGGAACGCGCCAAGACCAACGCCGGCCTGGGCCGGGCGACGCAACCGAGACAAGGCGTGGTGAACGCATGACCAACACGCTGCACCGTTTCGGCGACGCGGAAAGCTTTCGCGACGATTTCGTGGTATTCGCCATCGCCAGCAAGGGCAGGAATGACGAGGGCGCGCTCCCCAAGCTGCGGCGCTTCCTCGAAATCGCGGTGGAGTACAAGCCGGTCAACCTTGGCGATGCCCGCCACGGCGGGGCGTTCCGGCCATCGAGCAGCCTGAATCCCGTGGCGCACTGGAAACGGGACATCCAGCCGGATTTCGAAGCCGTGATCCGCGGCCTGGACGCCCCGACTACCTGCGCGGCGGTGTTCGACAACCGCGTGGCGGCCGAAGAATTCGTGAAGCGCATCCGGGAGGAAGATTTGGGCCTCAGCGTCAACATCTCCACCTCCATCGATGGCGCGGAGCAGTGCTGCCATCACGCCGGCCTACCACGCCACAGCGTAGGCTATTCGCTGGGATTCGAAGGGAAGACCGAGAAGCTGCCGGATTCGCAGGTGCTCTCCCTTTCCACCATGTGCGGCCATGGGATGATTGGCCATTCCCTCGCGAAGAAGATGATCGATTGGGTCAAGGAAAACCGCCGGACGCCGGATGAGGCGGCATCCTGCCTGGCGCGTTTCTGCTCGTGCGGAGTTTTCAACCCGTCGCGCGCCAAGCGGATTCTCGAAGATGCTCGCACAAAAACGAAGTAAGGCCGCATGTCTGGCGGCGCTGCTGTTGGGCGCCTCGCTGCTGCGCGGCGAGATCAAGGTCCTGAAGAACTTCACCTTGATCGACGGCTCCGGCCGCCAGCCCCTGGCCGGCGCGGCCATGATTGTGGACGCCGGCCGCATCGTCTGGGTGGGCCCGGTGGCGCAGCTCCACGCTCCGTCCGGGGCTCAGACAGTCGACCTGGCCGGCAAGTATGTCATGCCCGGGATTATCAACCTGCACGGGCACCTCGGCAACACCGTCGGCCTGACGCAGGACGCCAAATTCTTCACCCGCGAAAACCTCGAGAAGAACCTGCAAACCTATGCGTCTTACGGCGTGACGGCCGTGCTGAGCATGGGCACGGACCAGGACCTGATCTTCCAGATCCGCGACCGGCAGCGCGCGGGAAGGCCGTCGATGACGCGGGTCTTCACGGCTGGACAGGGCTTCATCTTCAAAGGCGGCTACGGCGGCATCGCGGGAGTGAACCAGGGCGTGTCCAGCGTCAATGAAGTCGAGCCGGCGGTGGCGGCGCAGGCGCGCAAAAAGGTGGACATCATCAAATTCTGGATGGACGATGAGCTGGGCAGATTCCCGAAGATGCCCTATCCCATCGCCCAAGCCATTATCGACGGCGCGCATCGGCGCCACTTGCATGTGACGGCCCACATTTTCTATCTACAGGACGCCAAGCAGTTGGCGGATTACGGGGTCGACAGCCTGGCCCACAGCGTGCGCGACAAGCCCGTGGACCAGGCGCTTATCGAAAGCATGAAGAAGCATGGGGTGTGGCAGATGGCCGCGACGCTGTCGCGCGAGGCGTCCATGTTCGTCTACGCCGGCGCGCCAGCGTTCCTCAGCGATCCTTTTTTCACGCGCGGCGTGGCGCCGGCGGTGATCGAGACGCTGCAGAGCCCGGCGTATCGAGAGACCGTTTCATCCGGCCCCCATTTCAAGGAATACCCGGGCTTTCTGGAGACCGCCAAGAGGAACATCAAGGCGCTGGCCGATGCCGGGGTGAAATACGGCTTCGGCACGGATACGGGCCCTCCGGGACGCTTCCCAGGCTATTTCGAGCACTGGGAAATGGAACTCATGGTGGAAGCCGGGCTGACCCCGATGCAGGTTCTCACGGCGGCCACGCGCAACGCGGCGGAGTTTCTGGGGGCGAAGGAGCTGGGGACGCTGGAGCGCTCCAAATGGGCCGACCTGATCGTGCTCGACCGGAACCCGCTCGACGACATCAGGAACACCCGTGCGATCGAGGCGGTCTATATCGCGGGCAACCGGGTGAAATAGCATGTGGGACAGGCGCTTCCGCCTGACAACGATCTCGAGCTGCGCTCGGGTTGGCAGGCGGAAGCGCCTGTCCCACAAACCCAACCCAGTGTGAACTTATTCTTGCGTCGGACCTAATCCGTCAGTGGTTCGGTTGGCCGATCGCAGCCCCGCCTGGAAGCGCAGAAACTCCTCATTGGCCACGCTGCGTAAGGCCGCCAGATCGTGCCGGACCGTATGCCAGATTAGGGCTTCATCTACTGCTTCATATTCATGCCGATAGACATTCCCGGCGGCTTTGACAGCCGCCCAATCGATTTCCGGATGACGGTCGAGCAAGATATCAGGCAGCCGCCGCGACGCTTCGGAGATGATTTCCAGTGCGCGAACTACCGCGTACACCGTCCTTCGGTCCTCGCGAAAATCCTGAAAGTCGAGTCCAGCGGTAAAGGCATGGATCGCATCGACGTTGTCGATAATGTCGGCCAGCCGCTGAGCAGGATTCTTAGAAGGCATGAATCGTGTCGTGCAGTATGTTGGTCCGAAGCAGAGGTTTAAGTGTCCGGCGATTCACAACGTCGCTCGGACCGTCGAAAAGTTCGTTGATGTAGAGTTTCAGTCTGGCGTATTCAAAAATGCCCATCGGCCGGTTCTCGTCGAGGTCCACCAACACATCAATGTCGCTTCTGGCGCCAGCATCGCCCCGCGCTACCGAACCGAACACCGCGGCGTGTGACACTCCGAGCCGCCGCAGGTCGCTCTCGTGAGCGCGGAGCGTTTTCAGCACGTTCTGGAGGTCCGGTCTCATGGCCCACCACGAGTTTACCAGACGATGGCGCTCCATTGCGCGCGTGCACCCGAAATGCGCAAACTGAAGCGGGGATCGAGGCCCGATGGTTGTCGATCGGAATGGCGAAAGTGCAACTCAGGGGATTCTCGGATGGACGAGGTGGTTTTTCGACCCCGTTCCTGAAACTCCTGCCCCCCTGAAACCCTTGTCCTTGAAACCCGTCCGCCACAATGCCGCCTTCCGTAACGATATTGCTCAACTTGTCCGGAAGAACTGTTATACTCTCCGCATGGTGCGTCTCATCGCCCCAGCCGTGCTGTTCTCACTCCTACCGATTGTCGCGGCCCAAACCGCGCCTGAGTTCGAAGTAGCGAGCATCAGGCCCGTTCCGCCGGGTACTCCGTACGGCGGTATGCGGGGTGGTCCAGGCACGAGCAATCCCGGCCAGATCACCTACTCGTCCACCACTCTCCGTGCCGTCACCGCCAGAGCCTACGGCGTGCAGCGGTTCCAGATCATCGGTCCCCCCTGGTTCGACCAGGAGCGCTTCGATATCACCGCGAAAGTCCCGCCCAACACCACTACGCAGCAGTTCCAGCTCATGCACCAAAAGCTGCTGGCGGATCGTTTCAAGCTGGAGTTGCACAGGGAGAACAGGACGGCAACGGTCTATGAGGTGACGATCGCCAAGGCCGGTCTCAAGATGAAGGAGTCGCCCGCGCTGGAGGCCCCGGCGCCGGCATCCGGCTCTGATCCGCCAACCGCGCCCGTGGGCAGCGGGGTATGGGAGGGGTATTCCGACGGTAAGGTCGAAGTGCGGGGGGAACGAGTCACCATGAGGCAACTCATTGTGTGGCTCACGCAGGAAACGGACCTACAGTTCGTCGACAAGACAGGGCTCACGGAAAGGTACGACTTCACCATGCTTTGGACGCCGGGAAATGAGGCGGCCGCGAGTGAGGCTTCTCCCGGAGCAGGCGCGGGCATCCTCTTTGGAGACGTCGGCGACACTATCTTTTCGGCGCTGGAGAAGTATTTGGGGCTAAAACTTGTGTCGCGCAAGGAGCCGGTCGAAATGCTGGTGATCGATCACCTGGAGCGAGCGCCGACGGAGAACTGACTAGCGTATACGCTATCTCCGCATCGAAATGATGAAACACCATCAACTTGGTGAACCTCACCCGGATCGGTTTCTTCATGCGATCACGCTTCTACGATGCGTCTCGACGCATCGATCCGCAGGTACAGCGCCGCCGCGACCAGGCATAGCGCCGCCACCACCAGAAACGGCGCCGTCCATCCGTACAACTTGACAAGATAGGCCGACAGGACGGAGGCGGTCGCCCCGCCGAGGTTCCCGAAGGTATTCATGACGCCGGACACGGATCCCGCGAATGCGCCGCCGATGTCCAGGGTAATCGCCCAGGAGACGCCGACCGTCAATTCCAACCCGAACATGGCCGCGGCGGAGAAACACACGCTCCACAGCGGATTGGCCGTGTAGCACGCGGGCACGATGCTCGCCGAGGCAAAAAGGAAACCGGCCACCGCGACCGTGCGGCGCGCATTCTTCAGGCCGCCGAAGCGCTTCACCAGCCTGTCGGAGGTCCAGCCGCCCAGGAGATCGCCGGCGGTCCCGGCCAGCAGCGGCAGGCTCGCATACAGCCCCATCCGTTCCAGACTGAATCCCCGCGCGGCGTTCAGGTATTTCGGATACCAGACCAGGTACACGCCCACGTTGTAGGCGTAGCAGAAGTACATGGCGGAGAGAGTCCACATCAGCGGAGTGGAGAAGATCCGTCCCCACGGAACGGATTGGCCGTCCTTCGCGGCGGAGCGGCCCAGAGACGAGAGAATCAGGTCCCGTTCGGCGGCGTTCACGGAGCTGTGCTGATCCGGGGCGTCGCGGTAATACCAATACCACAAAGCCGCCCAGATGGCCCCCAGGCTTCCGAAGCATAGGAAGGAAGCGCGCCAGCCGTATCGCGCCATGATCAAAACCACCAGCGCGGGGGTGAGAGCGCCTCCCAACCGCGAGCCGGCATGGGTGACGCCCTGCGCAAAGCCGCGCTCCGCGGGGAGCATCCATCGGGAGAGCGATCGCGTGGCGATGGGGAAAGCTCCGGCTTCTCCCATGCCGAAGAGAAAGCGGACCAGCGCCATGGAGGCCGCACTCCAGGCGAGAATGGTCGCGGAGGTGAACAGCGACCACCACAGCACGATAGCGGTTAGCGCGCGGCGCGGGCCAAAGCGGTCGCCCAGCCAGCCTCCCGGAAGTTGGAACAGCGCATAGGCCCACTGGAAGGAGCTCAGGATCCAACCCATGGTGACGATGGAGAAGCCGAACTCCTTCTGAATCGAGGGGACCGCCGAGGAGATGACCACCCGGTCCATGTAGGTGATCATGTAGGCCGCAATGGTCAGCGAGAGGACCCTGTAGCGGACGCGGGTGGGCGTGACCGGTTCGTATGGGGCGGGCATTCGCGGGGCTGCGTGCGCACTGTCTTCCATTCCATCTCCCGGAGGACCGGGCGGAAACGCGGTTCTCGGCCTGCCGGCGCCGCCGGTTGTGGCGGCAGCAGCTTCGAGGCTGGATTTCCCGCTTGCCTCTGGACGAGTAGCTAGCCATTATACTCCGCGGCCCTGGGGAATCCGCCGGGCCGAAGGATGACCCCATGGCCCTGGAGGCCGACGTGTGAATGCGACACCCGACCACCAGGGCGTGGTCAGCGGTCCCAAACATGCGGGCGCGAGCGAACCCACGACGTCCGGTTTGGAAACCCGATACACTAGGACTCTCATGGAACCCGTAACTTCCGCTTTTGCAAGTGGTCCGCGCCAACGAGATTCAGACTTTCGATCCATGGCGTGCTGCCTGCTGTCCCATCGCGCTTGAATTTGCCGGGCCGCCGCAGTTGGGCGGATAAGGAGGAGCGACACAATGACTACCTGGATGAATCGCTATCCCGTCTTCGCGCGTGCGGCTCTGGTGGCGCCGATCGCCGCGTGCGCGCTTTTGACGACCGCCTCCGGCCTTTTCTCTCAGCGGGCTCCCGCGCCGCCGCCGTCGCGGACCAGTTTCAAATTCGATTTTGGCCCGGGCCAAGCGCCAGAGGGATATACCAAGGTTCCGGCGGACTGTTTCTATTCGGACCAAACCGGCTATGGATTCGACTTCGGCTCCAAGCCGACGGGCGTCGAGCGCGGCGGCGGCGATCCGCTGCGAGACGGTTTTGTGACGGCCACGGATTACCCGATCCTGTTCTCCGTCAAAGTCCCCGAGGGCAATTATCGAATTACCGTCACCTTCGGCGACGCCCAGGGGGAATCGCGCACCACCGTCCGCACCGAAGCCGGACACCTCATGGCGGCCAACATCGTTACCGCGGCCGGGAAATTCGAAACCCGCTCGTTCATCGCCAATGTTCGCCGGCCCACGCTCCCCACGCCGCCGGTCAACGCGCCGGGCGGCAGCATCGTTCATATGTTCATCGCCGGTGAGGATCAGGCGATCTGCTGGGACGACAAACTGACCATCGAGTTCAACGGCAGCCGGCCGGCCGTCGCCGCCATGGAGATTTCCCCGGCGGAGGATGTGCCCACCATTTTCACGGCCGGCGATTCCACCGTGACCGATCCGCGGCGCGGCCCCGGCGGCAACTGGCCCACCCAGATGTGCCAGTTCTTCAAGCCCGAGATCGCCATCTGCAACAGTGCGGAAAGCGGCGAAACCTCCAAGAGTTTTGTCACCGGCCTGCGCATGGACAAGGTGCTGAGCCGGATGAAAAAGGGAGATTTCTTTCTCGTGCAATTCGGTCACAACGACCAGAAGGAGAACTGGCCGCAGACGTACACCGAGCCGGAAACCACCTTCAAGGCATACCTGAAAGTCTTCCTCGCCGAGACGCGCCGGCGCGGGGCCACGCTGATCCTGGTGACGCCCATGGAGCGCCGCGCCAACGGCGATTCCGTGGGCCCTCACGCGCGGGCCATGCGCGAGTTCGCCGCCGAGGAGAAGATCCCGCTCATCGACCAGTGGGCCATGAGCAAGCAGCTTTGGACCACGCTCGGCGACAAAGTGAACTCGGCCTTCGCCGATCAGACGCATCCCAGCGGATATGGAGGGTATCTGCTTTCCAAGGTGGTGGTCACCGGAATCAAGCGGAACGTGCCGGCGCTGGCGAAGTACATTGTCGACGATTTCACGGAGATCGACACGGCGCATCCGGATGGACCGCCGGACTATCTTAGCCAGCCGGCCGGAACGGGAATCCCGCCCCAGGGCCGCGGCGGACGCGGCGCGGCGCCGCCGGAGGGCGGGCGGGGGAACTAAAGCCAGGAACCGGGACGGGCGGGCGGGAGCGGACGAGGCGTTGGCGCTCTTCTGAGGCGGGCGATGAATCGGAACGTCCCTACGGCCCAGGCGCGAGCAGGTGGTGCGCGCCAAGCGGCCCTGAGGCTTCCTCTCAAACCCGTCTTGGGGGAACCGGGGTGCAGCCCAGTGTCGAATTACCCCATGCCGAGAGCCAAAGAACTGTGCAATTCGGCAGTGTCCCTGGTTTCCCTTGCTGGTTTCTTCTGGTTTCTTGGTTTCTCGGGTTTCTCGGGGTGCACTTGGTTTCCCTGGTTTCCCGGTTTCCTGGTTTCCCACCGTGGCCGATCCGCGGCGCGGCCCCGGCGGCAACTGGCCCACCCAGATGTGCCAGTTTTTCAAGCCCGAGATCGCACCCCAAGCCAATATCATCGACAACCCGAGCGTCCCAGTGCGCCTGACGGCGAAGCCTATGCGCGCACCGCCCCAGGGCTACTTTTGATTGGAGGCTTCGCCCAATCTAGCCAGTTTATCCTCCAGACCCCTTTGGATCAGGCCGAGCCGCTTCTCAGGCGAGTACTTCTCCTGTCCGAGATCCAGGCTTCGGAGCACCTCGTCGTGCACATTACCGACCATAAGAGCTTGATCGCCGTTTGCGCCGGGTGCGCCCATCCGCGACGCTTTCGCGCTACGAACCGCGTCGGCGACATCCTTCAGCGTGGCTGTCCCGCTTGCCACCTTCGCCTCCGCCGCCTGCAGATCGGTCAAGAGCGCGGCGAGGGCGTCGCGAGTAGCATTGCGCCGATCATGAAGCCGTTGAATCCAAGCCGCCTCTCCAGATTCCGTACCGTCGCTGAAAAGGGCGGCGTGAAAACGTACAACCGCACCCGTCAGGCCAAGGGGCCCGGTCCAGAGGGTTCGCGACTCGCCAGGGCCAATCGAGATTCCCGTTGCCCCGATGAGCGCGTCCTCGATCCCCCTGGTCCCAACCAGCCCGGATGGCGATTCAAATGTCACCTCGTACGCATAGGCTGTCGCCGTCTTTCCCGACAGATTTGAAATGACCAACAAACAGTGGCCATCTTGAATGGTATTAGCCGTCAGCCGAATTTCATTCTGCGCACCAATCGGCAACGGCGGGCCTAACGCTTCTTGTACAAGATCTAGTTGTTGGGCGGCATAGGAATCAACGGCCGCAGCTTTTGCCAGCCACTGCCCGGCTGCCATTAGATCCTTGGGGACCCCAGAGCCTGTCGCGTAAGCCATGCCGAGGCTAGCCTGAGCTGGCGCATACCCCATTGTCGCCGCTCGCCGAAAGAGACTCGCCGCCACTACCAGACTCTTCGGAACGGCAACGCCGTCTCTGTAGAAAGTTCCGCTCTGATAAATTCCGGCGCAGTTCCCTCGCGTGGCGCTCTGGACAACCCAAGCTGCCGCTTTGGCGGGATTCTTCGGCACACCGGCGCCCTGCATGTACAACGCCGCAAGATCGAGCATACTGTAGGTTTCTCCAGCGGCGGCGGCTTGGGAAAACAACGCAAACGCCGCCCCGTAGTCTGGGTTGGCATCATGCCAGTACATCTCGCCAAGGTACCTCTGGGCAAGGGCGAAAGGACCAGCTGCTACGAAAGCCGCCTTTGCCTTATCATAGTCCTTCGGGCGACCTATTCCTAGCTTATAGAGCCGCCCCAAGAACGCAAGACCAACCGGGTCATTCACTCTCGCCGAGGCCTCGATGAACGCGATCCCCTTCTGTTGCAGGTTCTGCTGATCCGACGTCGTAACGTAGGAATAGCCCAGCCAAGCGAAGGACGAAGCAGTGCCCTTAAGGCCAACCGCTGTCTCAAAATATCGCGATGCGCGGACCGGATCGAGGAAATCGGCCGTTCCAAAGAAATAGCGAACTCCAAGTCGAACATTGGCGTCCGGATCGCCATCGGCGGCCGATAGACGCTCGAGCGCCAACGGCCGGGATTGGAAGACGTCGTTTGGAGATGGGGTCGGTTCAGCAGCGGGCAGCGGCCGGCACCACATTCCGAGTACTACGCCAAGAGATGAGAAGATGCGCCACATGGTCACTTTGCTCTCCTTAGGTTCATTCCGTCGAAAGACACTCACGCATGCCGACCGGCAACCATACCAAGAAGACACTTCACGCGCGGACTACCCGCGCCGCGCGAGCATCCGCAAAACGTTTCACTACTTCACCTCCACCGTCTCTGGCCTGATTCGGACGGACCTGGATTCAGCGTGCAGTTTGGAATTGGAAGAACGCCCGGAGTAGCCATCGCCGCAATGGTAGGTGCGGAGTCTTCGGTCCAGACTGTCGAGTCTGTCTTTCCGTCTGGGTGCACAACTTCGACTTTGAGCCGATATGCCGTGATTGCCTTTGACCCAATGTTCCGCATATGGACCGTCAAGGGAACATAAACCCGCGTATCGCCGGGGGCGTTCACCGCTGCGTCGTCCACCACTATAGACTCGACAGCCAGATAAGACACAAGATCCGCGCTTTCTTGCGCCACGCCGCGGCTCGGCAAACTCACTGTAAGGGAGGCAAGCCAGACTGCAGTGCCAAACGCCGCCGCCTTCAGCCTCCGTCTAGCGACCGTACCGTCGCGATACATGTCTTTCACCTGTCCTACCTCCTTGCGAAGCCGACGCCTAACGCACGCTGCATTGGGCCGTTCGGCCATTCGACATGTGCGCAAGCGTTGCCCGATCCCAAATCGCTGCAAATAGTAGGTTAGCGCCGAATGAACGGCAGTTCAAGCGTTCGGAATAGGATAGTCGTCTCTCTTTTTCACTCTCCTATCCGTGTTCGGCATGCCCAAGAGTCTCGTCGAACTTTCGGAGGGCTACCCATCAACCCATTTGCACTCACCGTATTGCTGATCGCGGGAAGGGGCGTCGTGCGGCACGGTGCGAGTGGCCCGAAGACTGTACTCTCGCACACAGACCGTGACGGACGAGACGTTTCCTTCACTGCCGGCTTTCTGTCTTGCCCGTGGCGGCGCGATGCGCAGAAGGGGATTTAGCTCGCCTTCCGCAGCGCGTCTTCCACGGCATCGGGATGATGTGCGATGACCGCTAGAAGAATGCGCGCCGGGCCATCTGGCCGTGTTCGCCCCTGTTCCCAGTTTCTTATTGTGGCGGCAGTGAATCCGAATCGCGTCGCAAACCGCGACTGGCTGAGGCCGAGGTTCCGTCGAATAGCCGGCAGGTCGACCGGAGCGGGACGATCTACCTGGACGCGGGTGACGCGGAGTCCTGGAACGTGCTCGCCTCTGGCGTAGGCGAGGGCTTGGTCGAGACTGGCTAGAAGGGAGCGGCCGGCGGCTGTACTCTTCGGCGTCCGCTTCCTGGTTTTGGGTTTGGATTCCTTTGCCATAACGGCTATTTCCTCCTGCTGTGTTCCACTCTGATGGCTGCAACCGTTTTGCGCGCCGCCCTTTTCTCGGCGGCGGACAGGTTTGCTTTCTGGTTCTTGGCGTAGATGTCCAGAGCGTACAGAGGGATCGATTCGTTGTGGTAGTAGTAAATCACCCGCGCGCCGCCGGACTTGCCTCTTCCGGGAATCGCCCATCGGAGTTTCCGGACCCCGCCGGTCTCGGGCACGACCCGGCCAACTTCCGGGTTAGTGGCGAGGTAGATAATCAACGCGGCGCGTTCCTTTTCGCGAACTCCGAGGCGTGTGGCGCTCGCCAGGAAGGTTTCTGTCTCGACTACCACCATGGGACTTTCCATCCGCGCCATTACGTGACGATGGTACGCTATCCACGTATACTTGTCAAGCGTACGCGACGCTTCGCGGAATCAAGGGTTGGCGGTTAGGTTTATACTGAATCGGACCGGGAAGTCCAAGATGGAAATCCCGGCTTGCGCAATTACGGCGAGCCGGCCTTTATGGAGACTCTTGTCTTGAACTACTGGGGCGCGCTATGGCAACAATGAGTGAAGTCCGCACAAATGGAAAGTTGCGCGGAGAATTGGTAGAGAGATCTCTCAAGGGACGAAACGCGGCATTGCTTTTCGTCCTGGCAGTGGACCAGTTCAAAGAACACGCCACCAAGACAAAAGCGGTGACGATCTTCGACACCTTCATCGGGAATGGCGGCCTCTGGGGTGAACCCCTGGGCGAGTTGGATCCTAAGAACGTTGCACACGCCGCGATTGTGAATACCTTGGAAGCCAGAGTGGGCTGGTTTCGCGAACTCCAGCAGGAAGCCAATTCCATGAACATCTTCCAACGCATTTGGACATCCAGCAGCCGCGCGGTCGCGCTGCCGGTGGAGTTCGATTACTTTATCGCGGCTGCCAAGCTCGAGGGGAAGTTGGGCGACCAGCTTGTGGGCCTGCTCACCTTTATCGGGGACGTGACCCCGCTAAACGGTTGGGACACCGTGGCCAGGGCCGCAAAGAAGCAGCTAAAGGATGCGGGCTTCGACCTCTACCGCTTGGGCATGACGGGCATCTGCTAGCCGTCCGTGGCGCAAATGATACGCCTTATCGAGAGCGCCGTGGAGCGGGCGTCTCGCCTGCCATGCCGGTATCCGCACCGGCATTTCTCGAAGAATGCCGGCGAGGCCGCCGGCATGGCAGGCTGGAAGCCCGCTCTACGGATCGAGCGCGATGATTGGCTGGCAATGGATAATGGGCGGTTCTTAGGCCGCGGCGGAACCCACTGAATTCGGGATGACATCTTCCGCGCCAGGGCAAACGCCGCGCGGAAAGGTATATTTCGGTCTGAAACTGCCGCATAATGGGATACGGGGCGGGTTTATGGATCGCGGCACCCGATTGAAGGACCGCTATGAGCTTGGCGAGCCACTGGGCCAGGGCGGCATGGGCGTGGTTTACCGGGCCTATGACGCGGTGCTCAAGTGCGACGTGGCGCTGAAGACGATTCGCGAGGCGCCCGACCGCACGGCGCTCCAGCTTTTCTATCGAGAATGCGAAGCCCTGGTTAAGCTGAATCACCCCAACATCGTGCCGATCCTCGATATTGGGGAGTTTGAGGAGCAGGGAATCGCGAAGCCCTACTTTGTCATGCCGTTGCTGTCCGGCATGCCGCTCGACAAGCTGATTCGCGCAGCGGGCACACGGCTGACCACCGAGCGGCGCGTGGAAATCCTCTCACAAGTATGCCGCGGGCTGAACGCCGCGCACGAGCGTGGCCTGGTGCACCGCGATCTCAAGCCCGCTAATGTCTTCGTCATGCCGGACTACTCCGCGGTGATTATCGACTTCGGCAT
Source organism: Terriglobia bacterium (assembly GCA_963767595.1). Taxonomy (GTDB): domain Bacteria; phylum Acidobacteriota; class Terriglobia; order Bryobacterales; family Bryobacteraceae; genus BOG-224. The sequence continues at coordinate 954,682 of CAVYEK010000008.1, read as the reverse complement.
TGCCCACATGGTCACCGCGGGAATGACGGGACAGAAGGGAACCCTGCACTACATGGCGCCCGAGCTGATCGAAGGCAAGCCGCCGTCACCGGCGTCCGATATCTTCGCTCTGGGCGTGATGGCCTTCGAGGTGTTCACGCGGCGCAGACCGTTTGAAGGGCCGACGGAACGGGAGATTGTCGAGGCGATTCTCCGGAAGAGTCCGCCGGGCGCGTGCGACGTCGATCCGACGGTGAACCAGTCCGTCAGCCGCGTGATTCACAAGGCCATGGCCAGGCAGCCGTGGCATCGCTTCGGGACGGCTCGAGAGTTCGCCGAGTGCCTGGAGAAGGCGCATCGCGGCGAGGCGATCGAATACTTCGACTCCGCCCGCCTGGCGCCGCGAATCCAGCGAGCCAAGACCACGTTGGCCCAGGGCGATACGCAGTTCGCCCTGGAGATCATCGACGAGCTCGAGGCGGAGGGCCACCTCGACCCGGAACTGAAGCTGCTGCGGATGCGGATTGACGCGGCGGTGCGACAAGAGCGCGTCCGCAGATTGCTCGAAGCGGCGCGCAGCCGGTTCGAAGTGGAGGAATATCCTCTGGCGCTGCAGAAAATCCAGGAGACCCTGGAACTGGACCCGGGGAACACGGAGGCGCTCGGCCTGCGGGCGAAGATCGAAAGCGCGCGCAGCGAAGCGCAGATCGAGAGCTGGTTCCGGCTGGCGCGGCAGCACGCCGAGAATTGGGCGTTCGGGCAGGCGCGCGAGGCGCTGCAAAACATTCTGCAGATTCGTCCCCAGGACACGCGGGCCACAGGGCTGCTCTCCGAAATCGAGCGTCGGGAGCAAGAGTACCGGCGGAGCCTGCGGGAAAAAGAGCGGCTGTACCAGGCCGCGGTCGAGGCTCATCAGAAGGGGGACCTCAGCTCGGCCATTGCCAAGCTGGAGCAGGCGATCGAGATGGACCGGCGCGCGCCGGAGAGCCAGGGCCGCGCGAACGTCTATCAGAGCTTTTACAACGACGTGCGCTCGGAATACGAGGCCGCGCACACAGCCGGCGCAATCGCCGGGCAGAGCGGCGCACCGGAGCCTTCCCGCGCGCCGGCAGCGGCGCTCGAGGGTGTCCCCGGACCGCAAGCGCTCAGGCCCGGGCGCGGACATCCACGAAACGCCCTGATTGCGGCGATCACAGCGCTTGCTCTGGCCGGTTCATTGACCTCATGGCTGCTGCTGCGGCATCGGGCCGCCTGGACGAGATTGGAGCACAAGCCGGTGGCGGACGGAACTGCCGTGCGCGAGCGCACGGCCGCTCCGGCATTGGGCGAGCTTCACATCAAGGTACCGCCGGCTTCGGCGAAGGTCACTTACGGGCGCGCCGGAGAAGCGCCGCAGCCGGCGCCCTCGTCCACGCTGAACCTCGAGGAAGGCGCCTATGTCCTGTCCGGCCGCGCGCCAGGCTACAGCGAGGGGTCGGTCACGGTCCCGATCACGGCCGGCGTCACCCAAACGGCCGAGTTGAAACTGACGCCGGTCAAGCCCATCGTCCGGCCGCCGGTAGTGTTTCAGATGGACCCCGAGGACTGGGAGAAACCGTGGACGCGCGATGGTGAATGGTTCACGCGACGGGGAGGCGATTTCGTTCTGTACCGGCGCACTCCCACGGCGGGGAGTTTCCAGTTTACGCTGCGCGCCAAGTCCAAGGTCGAGTGGGTCCTCGATTACAGCGATCCGCAGAACTACCTTCTGTTCGAGATCAATAAGCAGACGTTCACTTTGAGCCAATACGCCAACAACCGCCGACTGGTGATCGTCGATCAGAAGCGGTTCGGCGTCAAGACCGACTATTTCATGGTGAACCTGGTGGTGGAGCCGACGCGTGTTGTGACCATGCTCGTCGACGAGCAGGGAAAGCCCGTCACCCTACAGGATTGGAACCGTCCGGACCAGCCCTTCACCCGCGGGCGCTTCGGGATTTATGTACCGGGAAACTCGCAGGTGTGGCTGGCCAACTTCAGGTTCACGCAGGTCCGGCCCGGCTAATTCCGATTGGCCCCTTGGTTTGCCGCCACCCCCATGACCGGAACAGAGCGCACGTTCCGGTACTTCCCCGCGGGCCATGGAACGGCTTTCGGCGGCCGCTGCGCTGTTTCAGAGACCGCGAAACGGGGTTTTGCGGTTTGCCAAACATTGGGACGAAAGATGCGGATTTGTGGCGTTTCAGGGTTGGCTTTCCGCCGGCTTTCCCCTCCCCGCACATAGCAGCCTCGATATTCTCCATCCGCCGGGCCCCTTGTTCGATAGGAAGATCCCGCCTTCTTATTGTAGATACCGGAGTTAGCTCTTCCTTGCGCATGTTTTCTTGGGCGTGGCTCGCCGCCGGATTGTGGTCCGTAAGGCCATCAAAATACAAGGGCGCGCGGGCTAGCGCATTGTGGCATTCGAACTGCTCAAAACGTCCCCAAGAACGCAGAGAGAGTTTGTCACGGGGGACTAAAAGGGCGGTAGCTTGTGCTGGGGAGAGTTTGTTGTAAAACGCAACACCGGGGCTTGAAGACTCGCAGCGGGACGGCGTAAATGAACATCGAGGAATCTTACGATCATCACCTGCAACAGTGGTTCGCGCTCAGGGTAAGGTCGCGCTCCGAGAAACTGGTGGCCACCATGGCGCATAACAAGGGATTCCAGGAGTTCCTGCCGCTTCACCAGTGCCGCCGCCGGTGGTCGGACCGTTTCAAGTCAGTGGAGCTTCCGCTGTTTCCGGGTTATCTGTTCTGCCGTCTGAACGCGGAGCGCCGGCTCCCGATTTTGACCATCCCCGGGGTCCTGCACTTCGTCGGGCTTGGCCGGGTTCCAGTCCCCATCGACGAGGCCGAGATTGCGGCCATTGAAAAAGCTGTGCGATCCGGGCTCAATGTCCAGCCTTGGCCGTTCCTGAACGTGGGCCAGCGCGTTCGCGTCGAATTTGGCCCTTTGGCGGGCGTCGAAGGCATTCTGGTCGAATTGCGCAAGCAGCGCCGGATTGTGGTCTCCGTAAGTCTTCTCCAGCGGTCCGTTGGAGTCGAAATCGAAGGCGATTGGGTCAAGCCTCTGGATGCGGACAGGCGGAGTCCGGCGAAGCGGATTCTCCCTTTGGCCGCAAGAGCGGCTTGTGCGTAACGTCCAGCCGCCGAGAATTCCCCGAAACGCCGAGTAAGCCGAAACCGAGCCGATCAAGCCTGAGCATTTCATATCGCCGTCCGCCCAGAGCGGCGGCATACCTCGTTGGTTGTAACGGAGGATCGTGAACCATGAGTTTGACGGGACGCTCCACAATGCTGGAGGGGACATCGCGGGCCGTGCCGCCGAAGGAATTCCCTGCATGGGCGCGGAGCCTCGTCCAGGTCAGCGGACTTTCCGGCGCCGGGGTGCTTCCTCAAGAGCAGTTTCTGAACATGCTCTGTCTGGAACGTAAACGCGCCGAGCGTTCCCGCAGAAGTTTTGTACTCATGCTCCTGGGCTCCTCCCGGCTCTTGCGGACCACTCGCTTGGGCCAGACCTTCGAGAAGATCGTGTCCGCACTCTCACATTCCACCCGCGAGACGGATATCAAGGGATGGTACCAGGAAGGATCCACGATCGGCGTTATCTTCACGGAGATCGGAGCCCAGCCCGACGGCCAGGCGGTGGCCAACGCCCTCCTCACCAAAGTAACCAAGGCCCTTTCCGGCGTCCTGAGTATCGATCAGATCGACGAGATCTCCTTGTCCTTTCATGTGTTTCCCGACGACTGGGACGATCGGGACCCCGGCAGCCCCGCCGACTTGACCGTGTACCCCGACAGGTCGAAGAGCCTAGGTCACAAGGGGGCGGCGCGCTTTCTCAAGCGGACCATGGACATCGCCGGCAGCCTCTGCGCCCTGGCTTTCTTCGCACCCCTGTTGTTGCTCATAGCCGCCCTGATCAAGCTGACCTCGAGGGGGCCCGTCCTTTACCGGCAGGAGAGACTGGGCCACGGCGGCAAGCCATTCCGCTTTCTCAAGTTCAGATCCATGTACCTCCAGGCGCCCGGGGCCGTTCATGAAGGATTCATGAAAGACTTCATAGCGGGAAAGACCGGCGCTGGGACCAACGTTTACAAGCTGACGCACGATGCCCGGGTTACGCCGGTCGGGAGGTTCTTGCGGAAAACCAGCCTGGACGAGATGCCCCAATTCATCAACGTCCTCAAGGGCGAGATGTCGCTCGTGGGGCCGCGGCCGCCCATCAGCTATGAAGTCGCTCATTACGACATCTGGCATCGCGATCGCCTGCTGGCCGCGCCCCCCGGAATCACCGGGTTGTGGCAGGTGGAGGGGCGAAGCAAAGTCACCTTCGACGAGATGGTCCGCCTGGACCTGAAATACGCCACGTCGTGGTCGCTGTGGCTCGATATCAAGATCCTCCTGCGGACTCCCCTGGCCGTTCTGACGGGCGCGGGCGCATACTAAGGATCGCGACTGAATCGTCCAGGCCGCGCAAAAGCGCTCCACCCAAGAGGTTCCCCAAAATGATCAAGGTCGGCGTAATCGGTTATGGCTACTGGGGCCCAGTGGTGGCGCGCAATTTTCACAGCGCCGCCGGTTGTGAGCTGGCCGCCGTGTGCGACAAGAACCCCGCGCTGCTGGAGCGCGCCAAGAATGCCTATCCGGCCATCCAGGTCACCTCCGACGCCTTCGATGTGGTCCGCTCGCCCCACATCGACGCGGTCGCGGTAATCACTCCCGTGTGGACCCACTTCGAGTTCGCCAAAACCGCCCTGGAAAACGGCAAACACGTCTTTGTCGAGAAGCCGTTCACTTCAACCACCTCGCAGGCCGAGCAGCTCATCGATCTGGCCCAAAGCAAGAACCTGCAGATCATGGTGGACCACACCTTCCTCTTCACGGGGGCCGTCCGGAAGATCCGGCAGCTCATCGATCAGGGCGTTCTCGGGCAGCTCTACTATTACGATTCCACCCGTGTGAACCTGGGACTCTTTCAGCATGACGTCAACGTCATCTGGGATCTCGCCCCGCACGATCTCTCGATCATGAATCACGTGATCGACGCCGAGCCGGAGGCCGTGACCGCTTCGGGCCAGCGCCACCTCAACGGGCATGAGGACATGGCCTATATCACGGTTTATTTCAAGGACCGCGTGCTGGCCCACATCAATGTGAACTGGTTGTCACCCGTAAAGGTGCGCACGACTTTGATCGGCGCCGAGAAAAAGATGGTGGTCTGGAACGACCTGGATGCCGATGAAAAGGTCAAAGTTTACGACAGAGGCGTCGACATCGCCAACGGGCAGAGCGTTTACGACCTGCTGGTGAGCTATCGCTCCGGCGATATGTGGGCCCCCAGGGTGGAGCAGACCGAAGCGCTGAAGGTGGAGGCCAATTACTTCGTCGAATGCGTTGCCGGGAACAAGGCCCCCTTCAACGACGGCGTCGCGGGCTTGCGCGTGGTACGCCTGATCGAGGCGGCCGTCCAGTCTTTGAGCCAGAGAGGCCGCCCGGTGGAGTTATGAGCGAGTACCTTTCGATCGGCGCCGACGCAAGGCTGGGCCAGAACGTCAAGCTCTCGAAGTTCATCAACCTCTACGGCTGCGAGGTGGGCGACAACACCAAGATCGGCGCGTTCGTCGAGATCCAGAAGAACGCCAGGGTCGGAAAGAACTGCAAGATCTCCAGCCATACCTTTGTCTGCGAGGGGGTCACGATTGAAGACGAGGTCTTCGTCGGCCACGGGGTGGTCTTCATCAACGACGCCTACCCCAGGGCGACGAGCGCGTCCGGTGAGTTGCAGGAACAGGGCCAGGACTGGAAGGTCGAGGCCACGCTGGTCAGGAAAGGCGCCTCCATCGGGTCCGGCGCGACCATCCTCTCCAAGGTAACCATTGGGGAACGGGCCATCGTAGGCGCCGGCAGCGTGGTGACCAAAAGCGTCCCGGACCGCGCGATAGTAGCCGGCAACCCGGCGAAAGTGCTGCGGGTGATGGCCGAATGATCCAAATTGTGGGACGGCATCTCGGCGCTCGGCCTCCGGCTAGTGGGGCGGGTTATCAAGCCGCGGCCGATTGAAACGATCTTATGACGAACGGCAAAATCCCCTTTCTGGACCTGGTAGCTCCCCATGCGGAGCTGAAAGAAGAGCTGTGCGAGGTCTTTGCCGCGGCCTTGAAGACCGGGGGCTTCATCGGCGGCCCCATGGTGGAAGGCTTCGAGCGGGATTTCGCTCAATTCTGCGGAACCCGGCACTGCGTAGGCGTGGCCAACGGCACGGACGCGGTGCGGTTCGCTTTGATGGCGGCCGGCCTCAAAAAGGGGTCAATCGCCGTTACCGTCCCGAACACCTTCATCGCCACCACCGAAGCCATCACCCAAGCCGGCGGAATCCCGGATTTCGTGGACATCGACGAGCGCACTTACAACATGGACCCCGAGAAGCTTCGGGAGTACCTGGAAGAGCAGTGCTTCGTCGAGCAGGCCGGCGGGCATCCGATCCATCGAAAGTCCGGAAGGCCGGTGGCAGCCGTGGTTCCCGTCCACCTCTACGGACAGCCGGCGGACATGGACCCGATCCTGGAACTGGCCGCACGTTACAACCTGGCGGTCATCGAGGATGCGTGCCAGGCGCATGGCGCGGAATATCATTCCGCCCGAGAGCAATGCTGGCGCAAAGCCGGCTCGATGGGAAAGGCCGGGGCCTTCAGCTTCTACCCCGGCAAGAATCTGGGCGCTTGCGGCGAAGGCGGCGCGGTCACCACCGACGATGCGGAACTGGCCCGAAAGATCCGGATGCTGCGGGATCATGGTCAGAGCCGCAAGTACTTCCACGACATAGAAGGGTACAACGGCCGCCTGGATGCTATCCAAGCCGGCATCCTGCAAGTGAAGCTGAGGCATCTTCCCGAGTGGACGGCGCGCCGGCGGGAAGCCGCCGCCCGCTACCGCGAGATGTTCACCGAGACGGGGCATGCTTCAGCTTGCCGGCCACCCTACGAGCCCAACTGGACCAGACCCGTCTACCATCTCTACGTGATCCGCGTTCAGGGCCGCGACGGCTTCATGCGCCAGTTGGCCGAGGCAAACATCGGCACGGCCATCCACTATCCTGTCCCGCTCCATCTGCAGCAGGCTTACGAGTATCTGGGCTACCAGCGTGGTGACTTCCCCACTGCGGAAAAAGTGGCGATCGAGATCGTATCGCTCCCCATGTTCCCGCAGTTGCGGGCGGAGCAACAGGAGCGGGTGGTAGCGGCAACGATAGGCATCCTTTCCCCGGCGGGACTGGTAGCCGCACGTGCCTGAAGGCATGCCCTGCCCCTATAGTTCACTGGCTTCTTCAAAGCCTCCTGCCTTGCCACGTTGGCCGGAGGGCGCTAAGTGGCGTTTCGCCCAGGATCAACCGGCATTGAATAGCGCATCCTTTGGCCAGAAGGCGGCCCCACTTGCCGACTAGCACTCTCTCCATCGAACGATCTCGCGGCCGGCTGACGGCCTCCATCGGTGTGGGGACGTTCTTTGGAACCGTCGCCAACGTTGCGCAACTCGGGACCCGTCTGGTCACAGTTCCGCTGATTATCAGGTTCCTCGGGCTCGACGGATATGGCATCTGGTCCATCATAATGGTCACCGCCGCCTATATGCGCTTCGGCAACTCAGGTTTGAAATCGGCATTTCAAAAATACGTCGCCGAGGCGACTGAAACAGGGCGCTTCGCGGACGCAAATAGGCTGCTCAGCACCGGCGCCATTGCGGTGCTGGCGCTTTCAGCGGCCGCGCTGATTCCCGTAGCTCTGTGCGCCCGCGGAGTCGCGACGGCGGCGGGCGTACCCCCGAGGTTTCTTGGCGCTGTTTCGACCTCCACGGTAGTACTCGCGGGGGTTTACCTCGTCTGCAATTCTGGCGCGGTCTACGAGTCCATAGTCAATGGTGGACATCGGGTCGATTTGACGAAGAAGTGCGGGACGATTCTGACAATCCTGGAAGCCATTGCGATTGTGGCGCTCTTATGGCGCGGCTACGGGCTGTTGGCAATGACTCTGGTTATGGCGATTTCGCCCCTGCTCTATACCGGGGCATGCTATTTCGCCGCCCGAACGGTCGTGCCGGACATTCGAGTCCGCTTTGGAGACTTCCGGCTTAACGCCTTCCCCGAGCTGATTCGCTTCGCGGGGAGCTATCAGTTGGTCAGCCTTCTGGAGCTTGTGTACACAGCCGCCGGGCCAGTGGTCATCTTGAGGTTATTCGGGGCGACAGCCGCTGGCGTTTACGCGGTGGTTACGAGGGCGGTTGCCGCGGTGCTGTGCGTCCAGGACGCGCTCATTCTACCCATTCTCTCGGGCGCAAGCGCCGTGTTTGCGTCCGGGCGCCAGGACAGAATAAGGGCATTCCTCGCCAATGCCTCTAGAGCGACATTGGCAGCCGCTTTGCCGGCCCTGGCGTTCCTCTGTGTATTTGGAAGCCAGTTGATTTTCGCTTGGACTGGCCAAGCCGGTGGAGCGTTTCGAACGGCCCTGTGGCTAGTCGCCTGCGCAGGCCTCTTTAAAGTCGTCTCGCTTCTGCAGTTGGTCCTGTATCGCGCCTCGGGACGCGCTCTTTTCGACGTTATCAGACAGCTACTGAGGATCTTTGTTCTGTTTTGCGCAGCGGGGCTTGCGTGGCGAGTCGGGTTTCACGGCCTGCTCGTCGGAATGCTGTGCGCCGAGTTGATCGGGGTTGTGTTCATGTCCTCTGTCATGGCCGCGACATTCCGTGCATTCAGTCTAAGGATTATCGCATATGACGGGCTGAGGGTTCTAGGCGCGACGTTGCTGATGGTCGGTTGTGGAACGATCGCGAGAGTGGCAGCGAGTCCCTGGGCCCCGGACGGACGGTTAGGCGCCGCTTTTCAATTAGGCGCCGCCTCGCTGGGCTGGTTGGTCGCCGTCTGGCCCGCGTTGGTTGTGACCAGGTCTGTCGATGTCGCGGAGCGGCGGATAGTGGGCGACGCTTTTGCCGTCTTTCGAACCAAGGTGGCGCCAGGCAACTGAGTACGGACGGGTTTGGTTCGGGTAACCGTCGGTGGGCCATCGAGACCCAGAGGTGCTTGGATGGGAATGAGTTGGTCGGATAGTCCCCTAATGTTGTGCGATGCCTTCCTTACCAAGGCGAGCTGTTATTGGATGCGGCTGGCGTATCCATACTTGAGCTATGGGCGCGGCGTATCGGTTCACTTCAGTTGCGATATTCGCAGGTCGGCTGCGCGCCGGATGAAGATAGGGGACCGTGTCTATATAGGGCGGGGGACATGGCTCAATGTGCCCGAACCCGGCGGCGCCGAAACTCCGGCGATCATTCTTGGCGACGGCTGCAAGATAGGCCGCCGGTGCATGATTTCCGCCAAGAACTGCGTAGAACTCGAGGAAGACGTGATGCTAGGCCCGTCTGTATTGATCACGGATCATGGCCACGAGTTCTCCAACCCACTGCTGCCTGTACACGCCCAAGGGCTGACCAAAGGCGGAACCGTTCGCGTGGAACGGAACTGTTGGCTTGGGCATGGCGCCGCAGTGGTAGCTAACACGGGCGAACTTGTTATCGGGCGAAACAGCGTCGTTGGCGTTAACTCCGTGGTCACCCGGAGCGTGCCGAGGTTCTGTGTGGTTGCGGGCAACCCCGCTAGGATTATCCGGCGATACGACGAGGCATCCGCGGCGTGGTTGGGGCAGAAGGGCTTCTCTCATGAGGTCGTGGCGTGACCCAGACCAGGCAACTCGCAATGCCCGAGCGCCGAGTGGCGCGTATCCGAATGCCGCAGCTTCGTCCCGATCGCGTTTTGACGTTGCATTTATTCCGTCCGCTGCAACGGCTTCTGCGGCGCTCAGCGCGTGGAATTCCGATCTTGATGTACCACAGCATTTCGCCAAACGTCCAAGGATGCCGGAGCCCATACTTCGACATTTACACCCGTCCGCAGGTATTCCGGGAACACCTGAAAGTGCTTGCCCGGGAGGGCTACCAGACTATTGCCCTCGGCGGACTCGGCCGCAAACTGGAAGAGGGCGTCCGAGCGACCGAGAAGCTCGTGGTCCTGACTTTCGACGACGGGTACGCGGATTTTTACACCGAGGCGTTTCCCGCCCTGAGTGCGCTTGGCTACGGCGCCGCTGTCTTTTTGCCCACAGCCTATATCGGCGATACCCCCAGGCAGTTCAATGGAAGAGCTTGTCTTACGTGGAGTCAGGTTCGAGAGCTAAGGAAGGCGGGAGTCGAGTTCGGTTCCCACACCGGAACACATCCACAACTGACTAGACTGCCGGCAGCCGGCGTGGAACGTGAGCTGCGATCGTCCAAGCAGGAAATCGAGGATCGCGTAGGCGATCCCGTCGCGCTATTCTCCTATCCATACGCGTTTCCCGAAGCGGACCGCACTTTCCGAAGAAGGCTGCGCGAAATGCTGGTCCAGGCCGGCTACGATGTCGGCGTATCGACTATTGTTGGAACGGCGGATGCATCTAGCGACTGTCTGTTTTTGGAACGGCTTCCGGTAAACTCCGGCGACGATGACGCCTTTCTTTCCGCCAAACTCAAAGGCGGGTACGATTGGCTGCATGCTTTCCAACTCGCCTTCAAAATGAGCGACCTTCGCGCGAGGTGTTTTCAGAGGTGACCCTTTGTCGCCGCCGTACGCCGCTTTGCGATACTCGCGCCACGTCGACTATCGTCAGGGGCCGCCGAGCCGTCCAGCACGCCATAATCGGAGTCCACATGCCGCGGCTCATCACGCTTCGGAGGACCAGGTGACGGGTTTGCCGCGCGCTTTTCGTTCGGTAGTCGCTTTCGGCGTCCTGGCGCTCGTATGCGCGGCCGCCCGGGCCAATGACATCTATGTCGCTCAAGCTGCCACCGGGTCGAACACCGGCCAAAGTTGCGCCGACGCGCACGACTACGCGTTTTTCAACAGCTCCGGCAACTGGGGTTTGCGCGCCAACCAGATCGGGCCGGGGACTACCGTGCATTTGTGTGGGACCTTCACCGCCGAACCGGGCTCTTCCGGCTACCTGACGTTCCAGGGAAGCGGATCCGAAGGGAGCCCCGTCACGCTTCGCTTCGAATCCGGCGCCCTTCTTCAATGCGCCTACTGGGGGCCGAATGGAGCGATATTCTCAAGCGGGAGGTCATACCTTGTAGTCGATGGCGGCGCCAACGGGGTTATTCAAGCGACCGACAACGGGACATCGCTTGGCAACCAGCGAGACGGAAAGGGAGTGTTCTTGACCATGTGCGATAATTGCGAAGTCAAGAATCTCTCGATCGCGAACATCTACGTGCATTCCAGCGCCGCCGACGAAAGCGGGCAGGACACCTATGGAGTGTACGTGCAATACGGAATGAACGCAACACTGGACAACAACAACGTCCACGACGCAAAGTGGTGCCTACAGTACGCTTATCGAGGTTCGGCCACCTCAAGCAATCTCCAGATGTTCGGTAACGTGACCTACAGATGCGACCATGGGATCAGCGCCGGATCCGGGAATACAGGGGCCATCCTCTCAGGCGCGCTCCTTCATGACAACGTGATCCACGACTCGTTGGATTGGGACGACGCGGCAAACAACAATCATCACGACGGCATCCACGTGTGGGCCGTTCACGCGTCCAGCGGCATCACAGGCCTGCAGGTATACAATAATCGAATCTACGGGGATTGGGGCATCCATTGCACCGCCAATATCTTTCTGGATGCCGAGAACGATGGCGCTATCGACCGCTTCTATGTTTTCAACAACGATCTCGGCGCCACGAACGCCGCGGCGCATGCCTGCGGGAACGGGTTCATCTCCTTAATGGGGGCCAATGGGTACGTCCTGAACAACACCATCGTCTCGGATTCCAATAAGAGCGTGCTGGGTCTCGACAATTATGCTTCCGGGCAGACTATTCTGAACAATGTTTTCTATAACGTCGCAACGGGTATCTATTCTCCCCAAGGGACGTCGCTGGCCTCGAGCGATTACAACGCTTTCCATGGACTCACGAACAACGCGATGAGTTACAGGGGCGCATGGTATTCGAGTTTCGCAGAGTGGCAGACCGCGACCGGGTTCGACATTCACAGCGTCACCGCGGACCCCAGACTCAGCTCGGCCCAGGCGCCCGCGCCGGGCTCGCCCCTCATCGGGGCCGGAACGGATCTGTCGGCACTCGGGATCCCAGCACTGTGCCTTGACATCACTGGCGTGGCGCGGACAGCCCCGTGGGCCATCGGCGCTTTCGCGGGGACACTGGTTCCCCCTAGTGGCGTTACGGCGACGCCCCGGTAGGAGTTCGCGGACGCCCACGCCAGCAACCGGCAGACAACGCCCTTACAACTGAGACCAGCGATCATGGCGCCCACCGTAGGTCTAGGCCATCACGTGCTATTCGGAGCCGGCGGCGAGACGGCAATGCATCCCGGCGTTGTCGCGGTGGTACTGCTGGCAACCGCGCTAATTTTAGCATTGCCACGGAAGTACGTAATTTGTTCCTTGCTGCCGATTTCGGTCCTTCTCCCGCTCGGTCAGGAGGTCATGGTGGGGCCGCTCCACTTCCAGGCCTTCCGTATACTGTTCCTATTCGCGTGGATCCGGCTGCTTTGGCAGCGGTACAACACCGAAGGCGTGGCTTGCCGGATCCGCCTGAATCAGGCCGACAGAGCCATTATTTGGTACGCCGTCTCCTCTCTTGTCTGCTTTACGCTCCTCTGGCGGCAAAGTGGAGCGTTTAAGGGGCAACTGGGTGAGGCCTACAACGTCCTTGGCGTCTATTTTGTTTGTCGATTCTTCATACGCGACTGGGCGGACGTGCAGCGTGCGCTGAAGACTCTAGTCGTTGTTGCCGTAATAATCGCCGCGTGTATGCTTAATGAGCAGGTCACCGGCCGAAACATCCTGGCGATCTTGGGGGGTGTTCCCGAAAGCGCGCAAATGCGGCAGGGGTATCTGCGCTCCCAGGGACCGTTTCGAGTGTATCTCACTGCCGGCGCTTTCGGCGCAACTCTTTTGCCCGTTTTTCTGAGTCTATGGCACAAAGGCGGGGCTCGCGTGATGGCATCAATTGGGATGATTGCCGCGCTGATTATCACAATTACGTCCAGGACGAGTACCGCGGTTTCGGCCGTGCTGGCGGGTGTCATAGGCGTCGCTTTCTGGCCTTTGCGGGATCGGATGCGGCTCGTCCGGCGGGGGCTGGTCTGCGTTCTCATGGGGCTGCACGTCGTCATGAAGGCGCCTGTGTGGGCGCTCATTGCCAGGATTGACATCGTTGGGGGATCCACTGGATGGCATCGTTACAAGATAATCGACAATTTCGTCCGGCACTTTTGGGACTGGTGCCTTCTGGGGTCGAGGAATTACTGGAGTTGGGATGGGGGCGACGACATGTGGGATTTGGCTAATCAATATATTGCGATCGGGGAAAGTTCGGGCCTTCTGCCGCTTTTGTGTTTCTTGGCTGCCATTGTCTACTGTTTCAAGCGCCTTGGCATTGCTCGGAAGGCGGCGGGTCGAGATCACCGCCGCGCTTGGTTCCTGTGGCTTTTTGGGGTGGCGCTGTTCTCCAATCTTATCGCCTTTTTCGGAATCTCGTACTTTGACCAGTCCCGGATTTACTGGTACGTGCTGCTTGCGATGGTGGTGGCTGTGTCCGGGGCGCGGGCCGGGAGGGCTGCGATCGAACCGTCGCGCTTAGCGCCCACTGAATCGGAGCCGCCCGTGTTGGCCGCACAGTGAGTGAAAACCGGGTCAAAAGGGGTTTTGGCGGAACCGCATGGTGAAAGCGCCGCCGATTTGCGGTTCGTGCGGGAAGAGAATAAGGGACCGGCGAGGAACCATGAAGCTATCGATTGTCATCATTTGCTGGAACGACTGGAAAGTGATCGAGGATTGCCTCCGATCTATCTTCGAGGGCACGCACGAAATCGACTATGAGGTTATCGTTTCCGATAATGGTTCCGCCGATGGCTCCGTCGAGAAGATACGGGAGCGCTTTCCGGCTGTTCGCATCGTCGAGAATCGGGCGAATCTGGGCTTTGCCAAGGGAAATAATGCCGGAATTCACCTCGCCCAGGGCGAATACGTCCTGATCTTGAATCCCGATACGATTGTTCACCAGGCCTCGCTGGATCGTTGGATCCGCTTTGCGGATGGGCATCCGGAAGCCGGCGCTTTCGGGTGCAGGGTGAATAATCCCGACGGCTCGTACCAGGGGTCCGCGCGCCCGTTTCCTTCAATTCGGCGCGCTTGGATTGCCGCGCTGTACGTGCGACCCCTTGGCCGCTTGAGTTCGGCGTTTCGATCCGATCGTTACGAGGGGTGGAGGGGGGAAACGGAACGCGTCATCGACTGGCAGTCCGGCTGCTGCCTTCTGTTCCGGGGCGATTTGTTAAGACGTCTGGGCGGTTTTGACGAGCGCTTTTTCTACCATTATGAGGAGGTCGATCTGTGCCGCCGGGTCTGGGAGGCCGGCTACAGCGTGCTCTACACTCCCGAGGCTTCGATCACCCACTTGGGGGGGCAGTCCGTACGCCGATTTCCTCTTCGCTTCGCGCTCGAGACCAACCGCAACCGCTACCGGTATTTCTACAAGCACTTCGGCGCCAAAGGCGCACGGCAATGCCGCCGGGCGTTGCTGGCGCATTTTCGGGTGCGGCGCTTGGGCTACGGCTTGCTGCACTGGCTCCGTCCCAACGACGGGCTGAAGGAGCGGCTGGCAGCGTATCGCCTGGTCATTGCATGGAACCGGACACTCGACCCGATTGCATTTGTCGAACGTGGCATCGAGCCAGACGCGCAGGCCACGGCGAAGTAAGAAAACGAATCGGCTGCGACAGTTAAGACAGGCACTTCTCTCAGAAAGGGCACTTCGCATGACCAAGTCACTGGTGACAGGCGGCGCAGGCTTCATGGGCTCTCACGTTGCAGAGCACCTTCTCCGAATGGGGCACGAGGTGGTAGTATTGGACGACCTGAGCGGCGGCTTCCGCGACAACGTCCCGTTGTCCGCTCGCTTTGTTCATGGATCGACCACCGACGCCTGTTTGGTAAATGAATTATTCGAACGCCATACGTTCGATTTTGTATACCATCTTGCCGCCTATGCAGCCGAGGGCCTGAGCCACTTCATCAAGCGATTCAATTACACGAACAACCTGATCGGATCGGTCAATTTGATTAATGCATCGGTGAACCACAACGTAAGGCGCTTCGTCTTTACGTCGTCCATCGCCGTTTATGGGGCGGGACAAACGCCCATGACCGAAGATATGGCGCCCGTACCGGAGGATTCATACGGCATCGCGAAGCTCGCCGTCGAGCAGGAGCTGCGTGTAAGCCACGAGATGTTCGGGCTGGACTACATCGTCTTCCGGCCGCACAACGTCTATGGCGAGCGCCAGAACATCGGCGACAGGTACCGAAACGTCGTGGGGATCTTCATGAATCAACTGCTCCGCGGCGAACCAATGACGATCTTTGGCGACGGTACTCAACAGAGGGCGTTTACGCACATCGACGACGTCGCGCCTATCCTTGCTGGGTCCGTGAACGTACCCGAGGCGCGCAATGAGATATTCAATGTCGGCGCCGATCTGCCCTATACGGTCAACGACCTGGCTGAAATTGTGGCGGAGGCAATGGGGAAGCCGCGGGCCGTACGGCATTTGCCGCCGCGCAAGGAAGTGGCGATAGCGTTCTCCGATCACTCCAAAGCCCAGCAAGTCTTCGGTCGCCGTATCAAGAAGGACCTCCGTGAGGGAGTCGCTGGAATGGCGGCGTGGGTCCGGGGTCACGGCGCCAGGGAGAGCAGCGTCTTCGAGGACATCGAGATCCAGAAAAGCCTGCCGCCAAGCTGGGCCAGCGCGGCTCGGGTTCATGCCGGGGCGTATCCGGTTGGATGAAAGGGCCCACGTGAGTAGCGAACCGCGATACGTCGTCGTTTCGACGGCTTACAACGAGAGCGCCCATATCGAACGCCTGATTGAGTCGGTGACTACACAGACCATTCTGCCCCTGTGGTGGGTCATTGTAACAGACGGCTGCACGGACAACACAGCGGAAATCGTGCGCACCTATGCCAGGAAATGGCCCTTTATCGAACTCGTGGAGCTGGGGCAGCACAACAGCCACGGTTTCGCTTCAAAAGTAATGGCCTTTCGCGCTGGCGTGGCCAGGGTAGATGGCGCGGCATTTGACTATATCGCGAACCTTGACGCAGACATATCACTGGGGCCGTCGTACTTTGCCGACGTCCTCATGAGGTTCGCGAGCGATCCTCTTCTTGGTATCGGGGGAGGGGCGATCTGCGAGTGGGACGGACGAGAGACCCGTCCGCGTTCCCTCAACACGACGTCGGATGTCGCCGGCGCCGTGCAGATGTTCCGGCGCGAGTGCTATGAGGCGGTTGGAGGATTTTTGCCGCTGGAATATGGGGGCGAGGATTGGGCGTCGCAGGTGTTCGCGCGAATGGCGGGTTGGCGTGTGGCGACCTTTCCTGAATTTCGCGTTCTGCACGACCCGGGCCCGGAGGGCGCAATGGTGCATTTGCGCCGCGGAATTCGGCAGGGGCGCATGGACTTTGCTTTGGGAAGTCACCCCTTATACGAAGTGGTCCGCCTTTGCCGGAGAGTGCGGCTTGGCCTGCCGGCGTTGGTTTGCTTCGTGCGGATGGCTGCATTCATATGGGGTTACTGCAAACGCGAGAAGCGATTGGTCTCAGCGGAGTTTGTAAGGTTCTTGCGTGCGCAAGAAGCGCTAAAGGTCTGCCGGCGCCTCGGCCGGTTGTGGCCGGGCGTTCGAGCTTCAGTTCGACCGGCGTGGCGGCCGGGATGCCGGCCGTGACCGCCACCGGGATCACCAGCGCGCTGCGTTTCGAGCGCCGTTTACAGCCATGATTTTCACCGACTCGTATTACAGAATCAAGCCGTTTCTGCCTCGGAGCCTGCGGCTGTCGTTCCGGCGGTTGTGGGCTGCTTCCGTGCGGTCCAGACATGAAGATACGTGGCCGATTGATGAGGCTGCCGGCGCTGTCCCTCCGGGATGGCCGGGTTGGCCGGATGGCAAGAAGTTTGCGTTGGCGCTCACGCACGATGTAGAGGGCGCCAAAGGGTTTGGGCGCGTCGAACGCCTCATGAACCTGGAGTCGGAGCGCGGCTTCAGATCGTCTTTCAACTTCGTGCCCGAGGGAGAGTATCGTGTTTCCGCCGCGCTGAGAGACAAGATGGAAGGCGCCGGGTTCGAGGTGGGTGTCCACGGTCTACGCCACGAGTGGAACCTGTATTCCTCCAAGCGCGAGTTCGCCTCGCGAGCGAAGCGGATCAGGCAATATCTCAAGGAGTGGAATGCGGTTGGTTTTCGCTCCCCGTTCATGCAGCACAAGCTGGCATGGATCCACCAGTTGGGCGTGGAATACGACGCTTCTACGTTTGACACGGACCCCTTCGAGCCCGAGCCGGACGGCGCCGGAACGGTGTTCCCTTTCTGGGTTCCGGGCCCCCACGGGTCC
The DNA here is from genome assembly GCA_963767595.1 of Terriglobia bacterium. Taxonomy (GTDB): domain Bacteria; phylum Acidobacteriota; class Terriglobia; order Bryobacterales; family Bryobacteraceae; genus BOG-224. The sequence continues at coordinate 937,174 of CAVYEK010000008.1, read as the reverse complement.
GGCTACGTCGAGCTTCCCTACAGCCTGGCGCAGGATTTCACTCTCTTCGTGGTGCTTCGGGAACGGAACATCGATATCTGGAAGCGAAAGCTCGATTGGGTGGCGGAGCGCGGAGGCATGACCCTGCTGAACACGCACCCGGATTACATGTGTTTCGACGACGGCCGGCCGGCTCGAGACGAGTACCCGGTCCGCTACTACGAGGAATTCCTGGGCTACGCCCGCGAGAAGTACGCGGGCGCCTTCTGGTCCGCGACGCCGCGCGACGTGGCGCGCTACTACTGTTCCCGCCTGCCGGTTTCCGAGCGGAACACGCGACGGAAGATCTGCATGGTGGCCTACACCTCCTACGAAAGCGACAACCGGGTGCGGCGCTATGCGGAGACTCTGGCAAGCAGGGGAGACCAGGTGGACGTGGTCGCCTTGCGCCATGGGAACGGGCCGCTGAAAGAGGAACGTATTCGCGGCGTTGCCAGTTTTCAAGTTCAGAAGCGGGAGCACAACGAGCGGCGGCAGTGGACCTATGCGTGGCGCCTTTTCCGATTTCTGGTGAAATCCTCCGTCTTTCTGGCGGGCCGGCACCACCGGATCCGGTATGACGTCATTCATGTGCATAATATGCCGGATTTTCTGGTCTTCGCCGCTTGGTACCCGAAGTGGACGGGCGCAAAGCTGATCCTGGATGTCCATGATCTCGTGCCAGAGCTGTTCGCAAGCAAGTTCGGGGCGAAAGAAAGCGCCCTCTCCGCCGCCCTGTTAAAGCAAGTCGAGAGGGCATCGGCGAGGTTTGCCGATCACGTCATTGTGTCCAACGATCTTTGGCATAAGACACTGATTTCGCGTTCCGTGCCAAAGGAGAAGTGCTCCGTTTTTCTGAATCACGCCGATCCGGCCCTCTTTTATCCGCATCCGCGGACCAGAGTGGATGGGAAATTGGTCATTATCTTCCCTGGCAGCTTCCAGTGGCACCAGGGGTTGGACATAGCCATTCAGGCGTTGGCCCTATTGAGGGACAAAACGCCCAACGCCGAATTGCATTTGTACGGCGGCGGCAGCGGTCGAGGCGGCGAGGCCGAACTCCGGCGCTTGGCGGATCGACTGGGCCTAAACGGAAGCGTCAAATTCTGCGGGGGCGTGCCACTCGAACAAATGGCCGCCGTGCTCGCGAACGCCGATATTGGCGTGGTTCCAAAGCGGGCCGACTCTTTCGGAAATGAAGCTTACAGCACCAAGATCATGGAGTTCATGTCCCAGGGCGTTCCGGTGGTGGTTTCGCGGACCAAAATCGACACTTTCTACTTTGACGACACGGTGGTCCGCTTCTTCGAGTCCGGCGACGTACAAGCCATGGCGGGGGCAATGCTCGACGTCATCGAGTCTCCGGCGACGCGTGAGGCCTTGGTCGCGGCAGGTTATGAGTACATGAATCGCCACAGTTGGGAAACAAAGAAGGCCGACTACCTGGAACTGGTGGACTCGCTCTCGACGGAGAGCTTTGCAGGCTGTTCACGCTGAACCGGAACACTACAATGTCTGTCGTAAATTACCAATCCCCGTGGATGAATGACGAGTTGCGGATGTTCCGCAAGACCGTCCGCCGCTTCATCAAGGAAGAATTCACCCCGCATCAGGCTCGCTGGCGGCAGCAGCACCGCCCGGACGAGAGCGCCTGGAGGTCGGCTGGGGCGACCGGAATCCTGCTGCCCGACATTCCAGAAGACTACGGTGGAGGCGGGGGGACATTCGCTCATGAAACCGTGGTGAATGAGGAACTCGCGCTTGCGGGCGTCCATTTCGGTTCCAGCATACAAAGCATCGTGGGGCACTACCTCCTTGCTTACGGCACAGAGGAGCAGAAACGCAACTGGCTCACGCGCATGGCGCGCGGCGAACTGGTAGCTGCCATCGCCATGACCGAACCTTCGGCCGGATCCGATCTGGCGGGGGTGAAAACCACTGCCCGCCGCGATGGCGGCGATTATGTTATCAACGGCTCGAAGACTTTCATTACCAATGGATGGCACGCCAGCCTGGTTTGTGCAGCGGTGAAGACGGACCCAAGAGCGGCCGGACTGAAGGGCATCTCGCTGGTGGTGGTCGAACCCAAGAATCTCGCGGGGTATCGCGTCGGGCGCACGCTCGAAAAAGTCGGCATGAACGGACTGGACACCTGCGAGATTTTCTTCGATGACGTGCGCGTCCCGGCCGCCAATCTTCTCGGCGCCGAGGGCAACGGATTCAATCAAATGGTCCAGCAATTGCCATACGAACGCCTCACCATTGGAGTGGGCGCGGTTGCCATGGCGGAGCAGGCCGTGGCGATCACAACCAAATATGCGAAAGAACGCACGGCGTTCGGCAAGCCGCTGATCGATTTTCAAAACACCCGCTTCAAGCTGGCGCAGTGCAAGACCGAAGTTCATATCGGCCGCGTCTTTCTCGACCATTGCATCCAGCGTCTCATAGCGGGCCAACTGGATGCGGTGACCGCCGCCATGGCGAAGTATTGGCTCACGGAGTGCCAGTGCCGCGTTGTCGACGAGTGCGTTCAACTGCATGGCGGATACGGCTACATGATCGAATACCCCATCGCACGCATGTGGACCGACAGCCGCGTGCAGCGTATCTACGCCGGGGCCAACGAAATTATGAAGGAGTTGATCGGTTGGGCGTTGTGAGCGGGCTGAAACGGGCCCCGGGCGCACGGTAGAGCGGCAAAGAGGTGGCGCGAGCATGGCATATTCGCCGACAGATAGCGTGGTGAAGGGCGGAGCGATCGGCCGTCATCGAGACGCATGCGTTCCTACAGCGCCGGCGCTCAACCCGGCGCTAGGCGACTGGAATGACACGGCAGCGGAGTACCCCCGTCATAACCTATGCCTTCACCAGTTGATCGAAGAGCAGTCCGCGCGAACCCCCGACCGACCGGCCGTGGCCTTTGAGCAGCGGAAGTTGACATACCGGGAACTCGACCGGCGCGCCATTCAACTCGCGGCTCGTTTGCGAAGTTTAGGGGCCGGGCCAGACGTGCTGGTGGGGTTGCTGGTTGAGCGTTCGCTGGAGATGGTAGTTGGAGTGTTGGGCATTCTGAAGGCAGGGGCCGCTTACCTTCCCATCGACGCCTCCTATCCCCAAGAGCGGATCGCCTTCATGCTGGAGGACGCGAACAGCAAGCTACTGGTCACACAAACCAGCCTCTTGGGAAGCGCGCCGGCCAGCGCGGCGCAAACGGTTTGCCTGGATTCGTTCGCCTGGGCCGACGCGCAGGAGGCGACGCGAGCCGATGCCCAGTGCAGTGCCGCCAATCTCGCCTACGCGATCTACACGAGCGGTTCCACTGGCCGCCCCAAAGGCGTGGGCATCCAACACGGAAACATCGTGAATTACGTACTGGGCGTCTCCGAGCGGCTGCAGCTCAAGCCGGGGATGAATCACGCGATGGTGTCGACCGTGGCTGCCGATCTGGGCAATACGGTGCTCTTCCCCGCGCTGGCGACGGGTGGCTGCCTGCATATGGTCTCGCAAGAGCGGGCGCAGAGTCAGGCGTTGCTGTCGGAGTATTTCAAGCGCGAGAATATCGATGTCCTGAAGATCGTGCCCTCGCATCTGGCGGCCCTGCAGACCGGAAGAAATCCGGAACAGGTCATGCCTAGGAAGCGACTGATTTTGGGCGGGGAGGCATCGCGGTTGGAATGGGTTGAACGGCTGCGAGCTTTATCGCCAGACTGCGAAATCTACAATCACTACGGCCCAACGGAAACCACGGTGGGCGTACTGACGTATCATGTCGGGCCGCAACTCCCCAGCACGCGGTCGGGCACGCTCCCGCTGGGCCGGCCCCTGCCCGGCTGCCGTGTTTATGTTCTCGATGAGCGTGGAAAACCGCTACCTCCGGACGTCGAAGGCGAGCTGTTCATCGCCGGTTCCGGGGTGGCTCGCGGCTACCTCAACCGCCCCGATCTGACGGAGCAAAAGTTCGTCCCCGATCCCTTCGGTCCCGAACCCGGGGGGCGAATGTATCGCACCGGCGACCTGGGACGCTATCTGCCCGACGGGAATATCGAGTTCCGCGGCCGGATCGACGACCAGGTGAAGGTGCATGGTTATCGCATCGAGTTGGGTGAAATCGAGAATGCGCTGCGCGAGCATGCCGGCGTGAGAGACGCGCTAGTGTTGGCTGGCGAGGATGGTTCCGGCAACAAGCAACTTGTGGCTTATGTCGCGCCGAAACGTGCGAGCCAACCGCTCTGGGAAAACAGGTCGCTTTACCTTCTGCCGGATGGCTCGCCCATCGCGCATCTGAACAAGCAGGAAACCGATTCCGCATACGACCAGATCTTCGTTCGGCAAGCCTGGCTGCGGCACGGCATCGCGGTTCAGGACGGCGACTTCATTTTGGATGTGGGCGCCGGTATTGGATTATTCGAGGTCTTCGCCAACCGCGTGGCCCGGAACCCGCGGATTATCAGCCTGGAACCCGACCCTGCGGCATTCGCGTGCTTGAAGGCAAATGCCGAAGCTTGGGGTCCAGCCGTGAAATGCCTGCCCTTTGGCATCGCCCGCGAAAGCAAGTCCGCCGAGGCGGAGTTTTTCGAGGCATTAGCCCAATCGCCTCAAGCCCACCATGCCGCTGAAGTCGACTTTGATGCAGCTACGACGCTCGCATCCGACCGTTGGCATGAGTCACAGGGCAACGAGCGCTTTGCCGGGGAGATTGGCGAACCGAGCGATGAGCGACTTTTGGGAAGGGCGGAATTCACCCGACCCGCATCCTTATCCGGCGTTATCGCAACTGAGGGCATCGATCGCATCGACCTGCTGACAATCCATGCGACGGTGAACGAGCTGGACGTTTTGCCGGACCTCACGCCCAGTGAGTGGGCCAAGATTCGTCAGCTCGTCATCCAGGTGGACCAGCGGCAAGATCTCGACTCGACGGCTGCCCTGCTGAAGCAACACGGTTATGAAGTTCTGGTCGAGCGCGACGCGGCGCCGGGCGCGATTCAATCGTCATACCTCTACGCAACTCGTCCCTCCGGGGCCGGGCCCGGGCTCCTGCCGGAACCGCTACGCGCCGTGCGTCCACGTTCGCTGTCCTGTGAGGACCAGCAAATCCTCACGCCGGCGACGCTACGCAACAAGCTGAAAAAAAGTCTGCCTCAGTATATGGTTCCGGCGGCGTTCGTACTACTCAAGAAGTTTCCGCTGACGGCCAATGGCAAGATCGATCGCAAAGCGCTTCCAGTTCCCACTCACGAGACTGCCCAGCCCTCGCGAGATTTTGTGAGCCCCCAAAGCGAGACCGAGCGGGCTCTGGCTACCATTTGGTCGGAGCTGCTGAAAGTGGAGAAGATCGGCATTCACGACAATTTCTTCGACCTTGGCGGCCATTCATTGATGGCTATGAGGCTCGCATCCCGTGTTCGGGACCTATTCGAGGTGGATCTGCCGCTCGCGACGTTGTTGGAGGCTCCCACTATCGCTGAACTGGCCGCGTTCCTTCGCAAGGACCACTGGGAACCTTCATGGTCCTCCCTGGTTCCGATACGGACGGCGGGAACCAAGCCCCCCCTCTTTCTGATGCATTCCCACGGCGGCAATGTCCTGGAGTACCATTCTCTGGTCAAACGGCTGGAACCCGACCAGCCTGTATATGGCCTTCAGGCAAGAGGTTTAGACGGGCATATCGTCAAGGAATCGTCGTTGGAAGAAATGGCTTCGGCTTATGTCGCCGAATTGAGACGTTTTCAGCCGGAGGGTCCATATTTTCTGGGCGGGTTTTGCTTAGGTGGATACCTGGCCCTGGAAGCCGCTCAACAACTCACCGCGGCGGGATCCGAAGTCGCATTACTAATCGTGATTCAGTCGATTCATCCGGACGCGCGCCGTTTCAATCCGCGCATTGGCGCGCTCGGTCGTTGGTGGCGCCGCACGGCAAAGCGAATCAGTCTCGAAATGGAGAATCTATCGTACAGGGGAAAGGGTTACCTCATGGCGAGGTGCCGGCATGCTTGGGACCTGGTTTGTGTCAGGACTGCGATTGCTCTTAATAGCGCCGCGCCCAAAGACGCCTCCGATTTGTCACGCTTGCCTAAAAGGTACATCGTCGAGGCTCTTGGCCTTGAGCACAAGAAAGCCATGCGGAAATACGTACCACGTCCATATGGCGGCGATGTCGCTCTATTCCGCGCCAGCAAGCAACTATCGGGACTGATGATCGATGAATACTTGGGGTGGAAACGCGTTTTCCACGGCAGTTTGTACGTTGGCGAGATTCCCGGACATCAACAAACCCTTTTGCAGCCGCCTAATGTTTCACGGCTCGCTCAGGAACTCACCAGCCGATTGGAAGCCGCCCAGCGCCACGCCGGTTTGCGCTAGGGCGGTTGAGCGCCGCACCTCCGAAGCCGGCGGTGGACAAGCTAATGAACGTTCGATTCAGCGTTCTGATTCCCGCCTACAATCAGTGCAAGTATGTCCGTGAATCAATTGATTCGGTCTTATCCCAAGCTTTCACGGATTATGAGGTGTTCGTGATCGACGACGGATCCACGGATCGGACGCCGGAGGCGCTGGAATCTTATGGAACACGCATCAAAGTGATTCGACAAACCAATCAAGGGCCGGAGATCGCTCGGGACAAGGCCGCTGCGTTGGCCCATGGGGAGTACCTGGTTATGTTGGACCACGACGATCTATTTTTGCCCGGAGCATTTGCGACGTATGATCGGATCATTCGGGACTTTGATTCGCCGCCGCTGATCATCGGATTCATGAAATCCTTTGCGGACGGAGCCGCCCCCTGCGAAACACAGGCGCCGGGCCCGGCGAAGGTCCTACGCTGCCGGGACTACCTGTCGCGGCGAGTGCCGATTCTCAGTTCCAACAGCCGTATTGTCATTTTGAAGTCGCTGTTCGATCAGGTAGGAGGTTATCGACGCAATACTCCTGCAAGCTTTCCCTCGGACGCCTTCAATCTCTTGCTCAAGGTCGGGACTTATGGGCCGTGCATTATCGTCCAAGAACCGCAGACCGTGGCGTATCGTTTACACGAGAGTAACACGATACGGAATCTGAGCGCGGTGGCCGGCGGGATTCTTGGGCTGGCTCGGGCGGAAGATCAGGGGCGATACCCTGGAGGAAAAGCGCGGCGCTGGGCCCGCTACGCTATCATTGGCGGGGTGGCCTCGACCTACGCCCTCAGGTTCTGTTGGCGGGGAGGACAGCGAAGGTTGGCGCTTCGACTGCTTCTTGGAACCGCTCCGATGGTGTTTGCCGCGGTCGTTAAGCGATCGTTTAGAGTTTTCCGCAAGGCCACGCGCGCGATGGTGGTGCCCGAACGCTAGGTCCGGCCTCGCGCCGCCACTGTGCCTGTCGCTGTTTCCCCGGGCCGGATTCCAAAGGTTTTATGACAAATCCTCATACTTGGTCCAGTAGTGCGGGCCGGTGCGTGGCGGAGGATCTCTCGGACGGCCGGCGGATCATTGAGACGGACCCTCAATCGGATCCCCGCTGGGAATCGTTTGTCGCCGGACACCCCGGCGGCTCGGTCTATCATCACCCAGCCTGGCTGGAGGCCCTCTCGATCGAGTACAACCAGAAGGGCGTGTATCTCGCCTGTGAAGATAGGATGGGCCAACTGGTTGCGGTGATGCCCCTGCTGTACACACAAGGGCTCCCGCTCAATATCGTCGGACCACTGACTGGCCGCCGTCTCTCGTCTCTCCCGCGAACGCCTCTGGCGGGCCCGCTTTCGAAGGATTCGGACGCCACGGGGGCGATTCTCGCGGCGGCGGCGGCGCGGGTTCGTAAGGTCCCGGGCGTGCGCCTCCAAATCAAATACCAAGGGCCGGAACTCACCGGCCTGGTCGGTGGGCTTGTCTGCACGCCATGGCGGCAGTCCTACATATTGCGGCGTCCGATCGATCCAAAGCAGCCGTTTCGGATTGCCGATAGTCGCGAGCGGGCCAAAATCAAGTGGGCAATCAATAGGGCGAAAAGGCTGGGCGTACGTGTTCGCCCAGCGGAAACGGAGGCGGAGCTTCGTGAATGGTATGCCCTTTACCTGGAGACAATGCGCCGGAATGCCGTTCCGCCGCGCAGCTACCGGTTCTTCTTCGCTCTTTGGAAGTTACTAAGGCCTATCGGAATGATGGACCTGCTGTTGGCCGAACTGGACGAAGCGGGCAGGAAGAGAGTGCTCGCCGGCTCTGTCTTTCTGAAGTTCGGCCAAACCGTCTCGTACGCATTTAACGGTTCGCGCCGCAGAGATCAGTTTCTCCGAGCTAACGACTTGATTCAATGGCAAGCGATCAATGATGCTTTCAGGAGCGGCTTCACCTGTTTTGACTTGGGCGAGGTGCCGAAGGGCCACCGTAAACTGGCGCAATTCAAGAGCAAGTGGGGGGCCGAGCCGGTACAGCTTTATCGTTACTACTATCCGTCGTCTCCAGAACTGGAAGCCAGGGACGGCGCGCTGTGCGGCGACCTGCCGTGGCTTGCGGAAGCCCTATGGAAGAAGCTGCCAATCAAGGCGACCGCGTGGCTGGGCGATCGACTGTATGGGTATTTATAGGTGTTTCGCCAACCCAAGTGACGTTTCGGCGGAAGTGCTCAGGCAGTACTCGAACGAGCAATGGGGAGCCCTTGCCGCGCGCAAGCGCGAAAGGCGACTACCAACGAACTCTCTTGCGAACCCGCTCGCGAATCCGGACAGAATACGTGAAGCGAGAACCGGCCGGGGCGGCGACGCCAGAATGTCACGAATCTAGAACCGGCAGTTCGAAAGGCGTCATATGAGCTCCGCTCCCGCTGTTTCGACCGACATTCTGCGTATCGATGCGGTTGTGGAAACCGAACGAATCGTGGCGGGTATCCGGAATATTGTTTTCCGGCAATTGAAACGCGAAGGAGTCGTGATCGGCGTTTCCGGAGGAATCGACAGCAGCGTTGTGGCCTTTCTGTGCGCGCGGGCCTTGGGAAAGGAGCGCGTGCTCGCCGTGTTCACACCGGAAGCCGAATCGTCCCCCGATCGTCTCCGCCTGGGGCGCCTGGTGGCGGCGGCGTTGGGCGTGCGGTCGGCCGTGGAGGACATTACCCGGATTCTGCGGGCGACGCGGTGTTACGAGCGCCGCGATGAGACGGTGCGGAGGGCGGTTCCCGAATATCGCGATGGATACCGATGCAGGATTGTGCCGCCCAGCGTCCAGGCCGCGCAGCGCTCCGCTCTTTTCTCGGCGGTGGTGCGGGCGCCGGACGGACGTGCCCAATGGGCGGCTTTGAGCGCGGAGGACTACTTCGACGTGGTGGCCGCCGCCAACTTCAAGCAGCGCGTGCGCAAGATGATGGAGTACTACTACGCCGATGTATTGCAGTACGCGGTGGCGGGGACGCCGAACCGGCTGGAGTATGACCAGGGATTCTTTGTGAAAAACGGCGATGGGGCGGCGGACGTAAAGCCAATTGCGCACCTGTATAAGTCGCAGGTTGACCAGTTGGCAGGGTACTTGGGCGTTCCGGAGGAGATTCGGCGGCGGCCGGCGACTACCGATACCTATCCGATGGAACAATCGCAGCAGGACTCCTACTTCATGCTGCCCATGGAAAAAATGGACCTCTGTCTCTACGGGAAGAACAACGGAATACCCGCGGCTGACCTGGGCGCAACAGTGGGGTTGGAAACAGACCAGGTCCAGCGGGTTTACGATGCGATTCAGGCGAAGCGCAAGGCGGCGCAGTATCTGCGCGCGGCCCCGGTTCTGGTGGAGGAGGTCTCTGAACTCTAGCGTGAAGACCGTGTATCCCCTCGATCCCCTCCTGGACCCCAGATGGGCCGAACTGGTGGACAACCACCCGCGCTCCTCTGTTTTTCACACGGTTGCGTGGCTCGAAGCTCTGCGGCGGACTTACGGATACCAGCCCGTGGCCTACGTTACATCTCCGTCCGGCGGCAGCTTGGAAGGTGGCCTGGTTTTTTGCCGGGTTGAGAGCTGGATCACCGGGCGGCGCCTGATCTCCCTTCCGTTTTCCGACCACTGCGACCCGCTGCTGAACAGCGTCTCGGACGAATCCGCGTTCGTAACCGCGTTAGAGCAAGCGCTCCGCCGGGAGAAGCTGCGCTATATCGAAATGCGGCCCGTGCAACCCCTCGCGGCGACGACGGGCGTTTGCCGTCCCACACAAAGCCATGCTTTTCACCAGATCGATCTTCGGCCGGATCTGGCCACGCTGTTCAAGAACTGTCATAAGAGTTCCACGCAGCGAAAGATCCACCGTGCGGAGCGGGAAGGACTGATTTGCGAAACCGGCCGGTCCGAAGCGCTTCTGGACGCTTTCCGGACTCTGCTCCTCATCACGCGCCGGCGGCACGGGGTTCCGCCGCAGCCTAAGAGCTGGTTCCGCAATCTGATCCGCTGCTTCGGAGACGCCTTGCAGATTCGCGTGGCGTTCCAACACAGGCAGCCCGTCGCCTCCATCCTGACGCTCCGTCACAAAGTCACGCTGGTTTACAAGTACGGTTGCTCGGATGAGCGATTCAATAACTTGGGCGGCACGCAACTGTTGTTCTGGAGAGCCATCGAGGAAGCCAGGCGCGATGGCCTGCGCGTGTTCGATCTGGGCCGCTCAGACTTCGACAACGCGGGCCTTATCGAGTTCAAGAACCGCTTGGGCGCCGCATGTTCCACTCTGACCTATGCGCGGCTGTCCGCCGCGCCGCCTGCCATGCTAGCCGCAACCCGCGGCGCGGGATGGGCGCGGCGAATTGCGAAGGCCGTTGCGCCTCGCGTGCCGGATCGCCTTCTCTCAACGATCGGCAGCGCGCTCTACCGGCACATAGCTTGATCTCGACGTATTGGCGTTTCTCGGCGTTCATCCGCGGCTAATCGTGTTTTCCGTGACGGCCTCGATTGTCGCGATCGTCGTCCCGGCGGAAGACAAGCTGCGTTTGCGACGCGGAGTATCCTGGGGATAGCGGACGCACTCATGCGGTGGACGGCGATTGGATTTGCGGGGCTGACCATGGCGCTGCTCCACAGTGCGCCGCCGGCCGCCGCGGCGGTGTTGGTGTCCGTGCCCGCGAGTCTGCTGGCTCGCGGCGACAGCGCCGTCATTCCGGTTACGTCCCTATCGCAGGGCGGGTCCGCCAGCGGCCTCCAGTTCGACCTGTTGTACGATGGCGCCGCCGTCGGGGTGAGCGCAACGGCAGGTGACGCGGCCGGGCAGGGGGGCAAGGCGGTCTACGTCGCGGATGTGGCCCCTGGCCAGAAGCGGTTCGTCATTGCGGGGATGAACCAGGATTCGATCCCAGATGGCGTCCTGGTCAACCTGTTCGTCTATTTGCGCCTGGATGCTCCCGGTAGTGAATACCCCTTGCAGGTCTCCAACGTGGTTGGCGCCGACGCGGATGGCCAGGCCGTCGCCGTCACGGGCGCCAACGGGGCGTTGACCGTTCAGGAAACCACGGCTTCGGGGCCAACTCTTCCCGCAATGATCGTGTTGAACGCCGCGAGCTATCTTGGGGGGCCGGTTGCGCCCGGCGAAGTCGTTACGTTGGGCGGCGCCGGAATCGGACCCGCCGCGCCGCAACAACCTCTTGGCTCGGCGACTGGCACGGTCCTGGGCGGGGTGAGCGTGCTGTTCGATGGAGCTTTCAGTCCCCTGCTCTACGCCGCGCCCGATCAAATCAACCTGGTCATCCCCTACGGAGTGTACGGAAAACCGGCGACGCAATTGCAGGTGACCCGCCAGGGCGAGACCTCAGCGGCGCTCTCCGTATCCGTGGCGGACGCGGCTCCTGCCATTTTCACGCTAGATAGCAGCGGCGTCGGTCCCGGCGTCATTCTCAATCAGGACTCGACGGTCAATACCCCATCCAGCCCCGCCGACAAGGGGTCTGTCATAAGCGTGTACGCCGAGGGGGCGGGACAAACGGACCCGCCCGGCGCCGACGGGCAGATCTCGGGCGACGCCCTCTCCAAGCCCCGGCTGCCTGTGTCCGTGCAAATCGGCGGTTTGAGCGCCGAAGTGCGTTATGCGGGCGCGGCGCCCGGACTGGTGGCTGGAGTTCTTCAGGTAAACTGCGTAGTCCCGCCGAACTCTCTCTCCGGATCCATCGTTCCCATCGTGATCACCGTGGGACAGGCCAGCAGCCAGCCTGGCGTCACCCTCGCCATCAGGTGAGCGCGTCCCCGTGGCAACACCCTCCCGAGGCGCCCCTGCGTTCGGAACGATCCTCCGGTGGACCTTCAGTTCACGGCCGGCACGGCGTATACCTGAGCTGAAGAGCCGGCCATCTTTCGGGGATGGGCGGCCAGTTTCTCCTTCCGGATGGAGAGCTTCTTCATTTTGTAAAGCAGGGCCTTGTAGTCGATCTTCAGCGCCCGGGCCGCCTGCTTGCGGTTCCAGTTCCTGGCATTCAGGGCAGCGAGAATCGCGGTGCGTTCAGCCTGCCTCTTCGCCTCGACGACTTGTTCCAGAATCGGCACTCCCTGGTCCGATAGGTCCATGGTTGGAGAAAGGGCGCCGGCCGGCGGCGCCGGCCGCTCGCCGTCCGCGGGGACCAGAACTGGCCGCTGGGGCGTAACGGTCCGGGATTTCGCTCTGATGCCGAGGCTCGCTTTCGATCAGCTCCGGATCGCGGAAGATGAGAAACTTGATGACCACGTTTTCCAACTCGCGGATATTGCCCGGCCAGTCGTGAGCCAGAAACGCTTCCTTGAGCCGCGGCGGGAGATGGGCTGGGGAGACGCCCTGGGCGCCGTGTTTCTTGATCAGAAACTCCGCAAGGGGGAGAATATCCATCTTCCTCTCGCGCAGCGGAGGCACATCGACGCTGATCACTTTCAAACGATAATAGAGGTCCTCGCGGAATGCATTCTCGTCGATGGCCCGTCCCAGGTCGCGGTGCGTGGCGGCAATGACGCGGACGTCCACTCTGACGGTTTCTTTTCCTCCCAGGCGCTGAAACTCGTGGTCCTGCAGGACCTGGAGAAGCTTGGCTTGGAGCTTGAAATCCATATCGCCGATTTCATCCAGAAGAATCGTTCCGCCATCGGCCAGTTCGAACATTCCGAGCTTCTTCTGAAACGCTCCCGTGAACGCGCCGCGCTCATAACCGAACAACTCGCTCTCCACCAGCTCCGAAGGCAGCGCGGCGCAGTTCAGCTTCAGGAACAACCGTTTTGCGCGTGGGGACTGGGTATGCAATTCCCGGGCGATCACCTCTTTGCCGACGCCGGTTTCGCCCTGAATCAGAACCGGGCATTCGGATCGGGCTATCTGGCCGATAAGGTTCTGAAGCTTGCGCATCTGCGGGGTCGCGCCGAAGAAAACCTGCCTGGCGGCTTCCGGCGCAACAGGCTGCCGGGGCAGGCTGGGTCCGGACGGAGGCGTGCGTTCCAGCGCCGATTGCAACGCGTTGCGCAGGTCCTCGGGGTCGATTGGCTTGCCAACGAAATCGTTGGCTCCCTTTTTCACCGCCTCCACCACGTTCCAGGGCGCCGAGGCTCCGGAGATCATGATGACGGGCACATCGCTGTTCCAGCGGCGGATCTCCGTCAGGGCCTCAAAACCGTCCTTTCTGGGCATGACAATGTCCAGAAGGATCGCTGAAACCGGCGTTTCGCTGGCGCGGAAGCGCTCCAGAACCTCCTCGCCGTCCTCGGCGAGCGTGACCGCGTAGCCTTGGCATTTCAAGGCCATATCGAGGTACTGCCGGACTTCCGGGTCGTCTTCTCCTAATAAGATTGTGTGCCCGTTCTTGGCGACTGGCATTTTGTTTTGTCAAGCCCCCACGGCGTAGAGCTTTCTTTCCAGACCGGCGCCCTCGCGGCGAGCAGCGCTCTTGGGTGGCTGGTACGGAAGCACGAATGAAAACACTGCGCCGGCCGGACCGTTCTCGGCCCATATGCGCCCGTGATGATTGCGCATGGTCATTCTGCATATGGCCAACCCGAGACCGCCGCCGGACCGGTCCTGTCCTCCAGAATAGGACGTGAATTCGTCGAAGATCTTGTCCAGATGAGCCGGGGAGATCCCTGGGCCAGAATCGTGGATGTCCACCCGGAAAGAGTTTGGAGCGTCGACTGGTTCGCTGCGCCGATCCATGGAACGGTCCAGGCGCGCCGCCTGTCCGATTCCACGATCCCAGAAGTACGGATAACCTCTGATATCGATGGAACCCGCCCGCGGCGTGAACCTGCACGCGTTATCCAGTAGATTGATGAGCATCCGCTCCAAATGCGCCTTGTCGAAGAACAGCAGATCCGACGGTTCGACTTCAACCGTGACGGATATCCGTTTCTCATCGATGAAGAGGGCGATTTCCTGCAGGGCTCTATCCACGCACTCGCGAATGTCCCCCTGCTGAAGCGACAACTTCTGTTCGACGTTGTTGGAGAGGCTTAACTGGAACATGGCTTCGGTCATGCGGGAGATGCGCCGGACGCTGCATTCCATCCGTTTCAGCACTTCCTGCTGTTCCGCCGTCAAGGACCCAAGGTCCTCCCTCAACAGCAAACCGCAATACCCGGCGACGGCCGTCAGGGGCGCGCGGACATCGTGGAGAGAGCGGGCCAGGAAGTTGGTCCGGTCCTGGTCGTACTCCTGCAGCCTGAGGTTCGCCTGAATCAGGCACTGCAACATCTCATCGCGTTCCGCGCGAAGCGTGCGCGTGGCGGAATCCGTGTCCGGTTCTCTCCAGCGCCGGCAGGCTTGGCCGAGAAAAGCCCGGAGCGTCGCCGGGGTCAGGGGCTTCAGCAGCAGATTGAGATTGGGCGAGCCCACCAGCTCTCGCAATGCGCCCACATCCTCGCGTCGCACAAGAAAGAAGCAACTCGGCAACCTCCGAATATCGGCGGGTTGAAGGACGATCTCCGTTTCGCCGGGAATGAAGTCCCAAATGCAGATGTCGGAGTGCGACGACAGCTCTCGCGCGAACCCGACACTCAGGGTGAAGTCCGGGCCGAACATCTCGGCCAGGGTCGCCCGGCACGACTTCGCAATGAGACGGTCCCGCGAAAAGAGCGCCACCTTTATCCCCACGTCACCCTCCAGAGCGGCGCCGCCAGGCGCAAGCCGGCGCGGAGATTTCGTGACATTCGGCGTGGGGTCCTCATCGCGTTACCTCGTCCCGCTCCCGCCGCGGAAAGCGCGAGACACGGCCATTTCCAAACCGGAACCGCCGCGGCGTTCAGCCGGGGATGTCGCGAGTTTTCCGCTTTCGACATACGTGGGCAGGCTACCGCCTATCGTCCAATTGGAGGAACCTGTGCTCCCTGGATCGCCCTGCAACCTGGCGCTTGTAACTGATATTAGGGTCAGCGGCGTCGGAAGTAAAGTAAGGAATCATGCAAAAGAGTACTGTTACCGTATTAAGGCGGACCATTAGGACCGGCCTGTCATTGGATGAGGGGGGGTATAGAGGTCCCTGCCCAAACGGGACCCTTGGCCTTTTGGTCCTTCGTCTTGCGCCCGGACCCATTTCCAGTCTTCTGGTTCTTGGTTGGCAGCCGCGGACCCTGCATTGGTTCACAAACTTTCGACAGCATTGACTGTCGCCGGTCGTCCCATTAGAATCTGGAATACATCGTCCTGAGACTGGCGATCCGCGCGGAGTCTGCCCCTTGGCCGCGGTCGCCGCAAGTCGAAACGAAGAAGGTTACGGGCATGGCAATCCGAGTATCCGTCCCCGGGCGTCGGGTGTCCGCGATGGCCGCGGGTTTGTTCCTGCTCCCCGTTTCCGTCTGGGCCCAGGCCCTCAACGCCTGTGACCTGAACAAAGATGGATCGGTCGACCTCGCCGACGTGCAATTGGCGGTAAACATGGCGCTCGGGCTGGCGCCTTGCACGAGCGCCATCCTCGGCCCCGGGGTGTGCAATATCGTGGTTGTACAGCGGGTGACGAACGCGGTTCTGAGCGGAATGTGCCGCACGGGAAACCCCCACAGCGTGACGTTGAATTGGACGGCCAGCACTTCCCCAAATGTGACCGGCTACAACGTGTACCGCAGCCTCGTCTCGGGCGGGCCCTACACCAAGGTGAACCCCTCTTTGATCTCCGGCGTCACCTACACGGACAATAGCGTCCAAGCCGGGCAAACCTACTACTACGTCGCGACGGCCGTGGACGCCGTCAACAACGAGAGCGCCTATTCGGACCCTCCAGCCAAGGGAGCGGTACCGGCGCCGTAGGCTCTGGTTCGGTTCACCGTTCCCCGCGTCCGGCGGCGCCGGTGACCGCTCAGCGTGCCTGGGGCTCTGCGGCGTCCACTTTGCGCGGGGCGCCGCCCTTGGAAGAGTAGTAGTAATCGATGTTCGAGCCTTTTGCCAGGAACCATTCCGGCACGCAATTCAACAACACGCCCAGGAACTTCGGCTTGGCCACGATCTCCAGCGATCTGCGGAGCAGCGGCCGGTTCGTATGGTCCGGACGCAACACCAGGACTATCCCATCGCAGGACGCTTGAATAAGGTCGAAATCCGCCACGGCCGCCACGGGCGGCGAATCCACGACCACGTACCGGAACAAGCCGCGAAGCCTGGCGCACAAGGCCGGCCACGGCGAGCTGTCGAGAAGCTCGACGGGATTCACGGGCGGCGCTCCCGCGCACAGGATGTACAGGTTAGGGAATCCGTGTATTCGCACCAGAGCTTCCTCCGGACTGCAATCGCCCCTCAGCACTTCCGCGAGCCCGGGTGTTGCCGGGAGCCCCAATTGCGCGTGGATCGCCGATTTGCGGAAATCCGCGTCCAGGAGAAGGACCCTGCCCTCGCTTCTCAAGGACAGCGTCGCCGCCAGGTTGATGGCGCTGACGCTCTTCCCGTCGCCGGGCGCCGGGCTCGACATGACGATCAGGCGGGGCTGTTTGGGGTGCTGACCGATCTTGGTGCGCAGCACACGGTATTGTTCGCTCGCCCGCCACTGGCCGCCATCAAACGGCAACAGCGGAGATAGCTCGGGGACATGGAGACCGAGCGTACGGACCTGCGCAAGAGCGGACTCGCCGGCCGCCGCGGCCCCGTTCGGGATCTGGGCGCGCGCCGGCGCGGGTGTCTTGGCGGTTCCGGTTCCCATGCCGCCATGCGCGGCGGCCTCATGGTTCCCGTCGACCATGGGCCGGATCCATTCGAAGATGTCCGCTCCGCCCTTGCTCAAGGTATCGAATATCTTGCTCACGCTTTTTCAGTCCTTTGCGCCGATCCAAGTCTGCCGGCCAGCCGGGTCATCGGGGAGGGACGCGCAGCCGCTCCATACCGCTCCAGGATCGCCGCCGGACAGGTCTCGACGGCTCGAGCCATCGCGGCTGGAACCGGAGGGGGCCCTTCGGCCGCGGGCGCGCTCCGCGGAGCGTTCGTTGCGCGCCAGCATTTCTTCCTTCAAGGCCTTCAGCTTCAGGCGAATCCTCTCGCCGGAGGATGATTCGTCAATCGAACGGTTGGCCGCCTTTTCCGGCCATTGCCGGCGCTGGCTTTCCAGTTGGATGCGCCTCAAGCGCTGCTGCACCGGGGCGAGGGCGGCGGGGTGGATCAAGCGCATGTCGTGGCAAGCGCCCAGTACGTGGCGCTCCTCGACTGAAGGCGACTCGTCCCCGCACGCATGCATCAAGGCGTGGTCGCAGATGACATTGACGACGCGTGGAACGCCTTGCGACACCCGGCCTATGACGGCGAAGGCATCGGTGGAAAATGGCGCGTCAGAGCCGCCCGCCTTGGTCCAACGATGTTGGATGTACTCCGGTATTTCCCGCGCTGTAAGGGGGTCGATCACCACCCGCAGCGCCACCCGCTGCTTGAACTGCCTCAGATGCTCGCGGTCCAGCAGGTCGTCCAGCTCGCTCTGCCCCAAAAGCGCCACCTGGAGGAGTTTCTCGCTCGCGGATTCGAAGTTCCCCAGCAGGCGGATCTCCTCAAGCACTTCCATACTCAGCTTATGGGCTTCGTCGATAATCAGCGCCGATACCTTGCCTTCCCGCTGGCCCTCCCAGAGAAAGCTCTGGAGCCTCTCGATACGCCGCGGCTTGCTCGCGGGGATATCCGTAAACCCAAAATCCATCAGGACTGCTTCTAGAAACTCCACCGGCGTCAGAGTCGGATTTACAATCAGGCTGGATCGAACGGCGGTCACCGGCAGATGCTGTAGAATCCGCATCAGCAGGGTCGTCTTTCCGGTGCCGGCGTTTCCGGTCAGGACCACGAAGCCCTTGCGGGCCAGGATGGCATAGGTGAACCCGGTCAGCGCCTCCCGGTGCTGCGGCGTAAGAAAGAGAAAATCCGGATCGGGCGTCAGGCTGAACGGGTCTCTGCGCAATCCGAAGAACTGGTTATACATAATCACAACCGATCGAAAATGGACAGCAGACCCCTGGTGAGGACGCCGGGCAGGCAGAACAGAATGACGGAAGAAGCCGCGGCCAGCTCTTTCTTGCGGAGCATGCCCTTTCCGCGGGGCCTTGGCGCCGATTCGATGCGCGGCAGCCGCGCCAGAACGGTAGTGCCCTCCGGCAGCTCCCATTCACCCAGGAACACGTTCCGGCGCAACTCGAGGATCAATCCCAGCAGCAAGCCAACCGCCAGGCTGGCCAGCGACCCGAGCGCGTATAGCAATGGCCGGTTGGGCTTGACCGGCTTTTCCGGAACCGTGGCGCGATCCAGAATCGTGAAGCGCTCGGATTGCTGCCTGCGCTCCATATCCAAAGCCATCGCCGCCGCCGTTTGCTTGTCCAGGAGCGATTTGTAGTTGGCCTTGGACATTTCGTAGTCGCGCGTGATTTGGGCCATTTCCTGTTCGCGCACGGGGAGGCGTTCGATGCGCTTTTGATATTGATCGATCTCGCGCAGAATTTCTTTCTGCTCGGCGGCGCGGCTCACCAGCTCCGCCTCCGAAACCTGAATTTGCGCCTTGAGCGAAGCGATCTGCTCGCGGGTGCGAGCCAGTTCCGGCGTTTCGGGCGCCGGCGGATCGCCGGGGGCCGCAACCGCCGGCTTGGCGCTCTTTTCCCGCGCTTCCTGCAGCGCTTCAGCGCGTTTGGCCGTTTCGATCGCGTCGCGCAGATTGACCACCTCCGGATGGTTTTCGGTGTACTGGATGCGCAACGAATCCAGCCGATCCTGCAAGACCTCGGATTCCTTTCGGGCCGGCGGCGCGCCCGGAGCCGCAACGGCAAGACCCCCCGTTCCGCGCGGAGCCGACCGAAGGGCGTTCATCTGCGACGCGCTGATCTCGGTGGCATTGAGGGTGCTTTCCTGAATGATCTTGGTCTGCTGGGCACGGTTGCTGGCGTCCAGATTCGCCTGCAGTCTGGTGTGCAGCCCGGCCAGCCCGGTCGCCAGGGAAGCCTCCTGCTGCGGCAATTCCCCGTTGTGCTGGAGCTTGTAGGAGCTGACGGCGGCTTCGAGGTCGTCGAGGCGCTTTTTGGCCTCCCGAAGCTGCGCGTCGAGAAACTCCGAGGTCCCTTCGGCCTGCGATTCGCGCGTCTTCTGGTTCTGTTCCACGCAGAGATCCGTCAGACGGTTCGCAACCCTCGCCACCAGCCTGGGGTCCGACCCCTGATACCCGATCCGGAATGCGCCCGGGCCGCCTGTTGTTGTCGGCGCCGACGGGCACCAGGTCGATGGTGGTGTCCTTGCGCATCAGCTCGAGGATCTCTTCCTCGAAGAGCTTCTTACGCTCCTTCTGGTACAGGCCGAAATCGCTAATGATTTTCTTCAGATCTCCGCTGCTGAGGATCTGCTGTCTGATCGCGGCGATGCGATCCTCGAGTTCGGTGGCCACCGTCGCGGAGACGAATTTCTCCGGGATCTTCTGCGAATCCACCAGGATCAGGGACTCCGCCACGTAGACCGCGGGCAATTGGCGCACGATGGCGACCGTGCCGAGGCCCAGCAGAATCGCGACCGAAATAATGCAGACTTTCCGTTTCCACACCGTCCGCGCGATGGACAGGGGCGCCAACCCTGGGTTGCCGGACGACGGTTCTTCCGGCTCCGGCTGCGTGTTATTAGCCATGTTCTACGTCAGACTCTATGGCAATACGTGGACCAAAGGGAGATCGACTTTTCAATTCAATAAGATACGGGAACGGTGAGGGAACAAACCGGACCCGGCCGCCGAGGGATGCAAAGGTTTTGGATAGCACGCGCCGGTTATCCGGAAAAGTGGGCACGCGCCGCCGCGCCGCGCATCTGTCGCGGACGGTTGTGGCCGGCGGACCGTGCTCGGTGCAAGGACTGACGGTGGCTGACCGGCCACCCGAATCGTGGCCGCCGCGTGGGCGGTTCGGTCTGAGTCTTCACGCCGGCTCTACGTCGGTCCAGAGCGGCTCCGGTGGGATCTGCCTACCGGCCGCGTGGATCAGGCGATAGTCTTCAATCCGGCATGCAAACCCATATTCTTCAACAGCTTCCAGCTTTTCCACACGTACTACCTGGGTTTGGCAGCGGAGGAATAGCACATCGTCATGACTACGCGAAATGTGGGTGGGGACAACCAGATCGCACTCAAGGTGTTCGCCAGGCGTCAGGCGTTCATTCAGGACGCAATAGAAGCCCCGGCTGCTCAGATTCGTGGTCTGGCTCCGGAGCGAATGGGGCGCGCCGCTCCGGGCTATATACACCGACCACAGGAGCGGAAGCCGGGGGCTTTCGCGTCTTTCGCTTTTTGCGTGGGCGTTCTCGGCGGCGCGCCTGATTCCGATCGACGGATCGTGAAATGATCCCTGAGCCATGGAAAACATCTGTACCGTGCAGCGCCCGTTGCGGTGCACTTTTGCTGCCAAGAGACGCACACCCCGCGATGTTTCAAAAAATGGGACTCCCGCGGCCGTTCAGGCTGGTTTTGCCTTGATCGTTTGAATCTGGATACCAAGCTTTCGGACTATTGCTTGCCGGCATGTCGTTCTACGAGTTCTGGCGCCAGGAACAGACGACATGAGGAGGTCGCCTTTTGACACATCTTAGGATTCTGGTTGCAAGCCGATCCCAGGCCGGAGTTCACGTTTGAAATCTCAGGAGCTTGCCAAGCGTTTTCAGGCCGGCGCGGAGTGCCACTCAACGCCGGCAAGGCACGCCGGTCCGGCCCGCCAAACATGGCCGCGACGTGCTGGGAGCCGAGCTCTGGGTGGTACAGCTTGATGAGCGCGCTGGAGTCGAAGAAGCACGCCGCCACGTTTCAGCGGTCCTCGCGCTCAGCGATGAAGTCCGCCGTCATCGGCCCTGGAATCTTGGAGAGCCTTCGACGCGCCTCTTCCAGGCCGGGAGCCGGCTCAGCGCCAGCGAGCCGTTGCCGAAGACCTTCCGCCCCATGCCGGTGCGCCCGGGTTACCCGCTGTTCTTTCGGTCCGTCGACTCCACCCCGGCGCTTCGCTCCGCCAATCTTCCGATCCCCGATCCGAATCACCAGGCTCTTGCCGAGCGCCCTCGCCGCGCGCGCCATGGTGTCCAACGAGACCGACACGTTGCGTGGGTCCAGCAAGCGATCCAATTGCGACCGGCTGGTCTGAAGCTCGCGCGCCATGGCCTGTTTGGTCTTCTTCTGTAGTTGCATTTCCTGCGAGAGTTGCCACGCCAGCACGCGTTTGATCGCGACGGCTTCCACTTCTTCGCGAATGCCTTCCTCTTCGAGGAAATCGTCGAAGCTCGATCCGCTATGGTCGAACGCGATCTTCTTCGTCTTCATGGCAGCCCCCGTTCATGCTTTCTCTTATTGGCTCGGGCCAGGCTCAAATCCCCGGCGGGAGTCCGCTGGGTCTTCTTGATGAATCCGTGCAGCAGGACCATCCGTCCGAGCCTGTCGATGTAGAATAGAACCCGCGCAATCCGATTCTGCGAGAGATTCGTTCGGACTTCGTGGATGCCTCCTTCCAGGCGCCGGCACGCTGGCATCCCAAGCGGCCAGCCGTACTCGACCGTCATAATGTCGTGCCCGATACGCCGGCGATCCTCCGCCGAAAGAGCCGTCTTGAGCCAGTCCCGCACCGGCTCGCCTCCACTTTCCGTTCGAAAGAAGATTGCCGAAACCCTCTTCCCCGGTTTTTCGGACACTGCAACAGTGTACCACGCATGGTACGGCGGCGGCGGATTCCGAGTCGCTATCCTGTCTTTTCACCCACTTCGGCTCATGCTCCAAATTGCCTTCGCACTCCTGGGCTACCTCCGTGCGTTTCTTCGCTCCCGGCACAGTCTCGGCCTGGAGATTCTCGCTCTACGCCAGCAACTCGCCGTGTTCAAGCGGCGGCGTCCGAGGCCCCAGCCGAGGCGTCGCGACCGCCTGTTCTGGGCGGCGCTGCGATCCCTATACCTGTTTCTAGTTTCCGTGTCTCAGGCAAGGGGTGCAGTCCAGTCCAGCCCGTCCCCGGTTTCCGCCCGGTTTTTCTACTTCCGGTCAACCCGACTGGGATGCCCCCTCCGGGCTGGTCGGCCCCATTGTCGGCCACAGCGCGCAACGGGAGAAGCCTGCTGAGCACGCCCTGCCAAGTGGCGTATGGCCTTTACGCCGTTGTACATTGGTGTTTTCTTCGCTCCAATATCGTGTACCCCGGAAGTCGTTGAACAGGAAGGAACGCTATGGCCGTTCACAACAAGATTGAGTACGCCGCGCTCGCGCAGTTGCACCTTGACCCAGACAACCCGCGACTCGGCCGGGAGAACACCAATAAGGACCTGACAGAGCGAAAGATCCTGGAGTTGATGAAAGACTGGATGCTCGAAGAACTCGCTCTCTCCTTCCTCGAAAGCGGGTTTTGGCCGCAGGAAGCGCTAATCGTCACCAAGCAGACCGTGGGCGGCAAACCCTTCCTCGTCGTAGTCGAAGGCAACCGACGACTCGCCGCGCTCAAGATGCTGAAGCTAGCGTTCGATGGCAAATCCGCTTCCAAGAAATGGGACGAGCTGATCTCAAAGCGGAAAGCCCCACGCCTGCTCTTTGACGAAATACCCTACTTGATGGTCGATAGCCGTAGAGACATCGTCGCGTTCCTCGGTTTCCGCCACGTAACGGGAATCAAAGAGTGGAACCCGGCGGAAAAAGCGGAGTATATTGCCAAGCTGATCGAAGAAGAAAAGATGTCCTACATCGAAGTGTGCCGAAAGATCGGCAGCAAATCATCAACGGTCAGGCAGCACTATATTTCCTACCGCCTCCTGCTTCAGATGGAGGACCAGGAGGACATTGATCTCAAGGCGGTCGAGGAGAAGTTCAGCGTGCTCTACCTGTCGCTGCGCTCCGAAGGCGTGCAGACTTATTTGGACATCGACATTCTGGCCGAGCCGAACAAGGCGCGCAAGCCGGTTCCCAACTCACGCCTGAAGGCTCTCGCGAAGTTTGCGCTTTGGTTGTTCGGCGACGAGGACCACGAGCCGGTCGTCCGCGAATCACGCTACGTGGACCAATTCGGAAAGACGCTGCTCAACGAAGAGGCCGTCAACTACCTGGAGCGGACCGAGAGACCGAGCCTCGAAGTGGCGTGGCGCATCTCCGGGGGTGACGAGGGCGAGACTATTGAATTCGTCCAGAAAGCGGCCGATTCAACGGAACAGGCGCTCAGCCAGGCGCACCTCTACAAGAGATCCACCAATCTCCAGACTGCCGTCCGCAGGCTTGGGCGCGATGTTTACCAGCTCCTTGCCCTCTTTCCGAAGATCAAGGAAGATCTCGAAAAGGAGCCGTCGTAAGATGCTGGGGGTGCCGGAAATTGGTGTGCGCCCTTACAGCGCGCAGCGCGGCCATCAGTCCGACCTGGGAGTCTTCACCGATTGGCTCGAAGGCAGCGTGCTCTTTGGTCGTTACGATTCTCTGGCTTTGGCGGAGATCAAGAACACGCTCACCGAGGAGCACATCTACGACGATCAGGACAAAGCTTCCGAGCTGCTGACCGACGCATGGAACGAGGTCCAGCGCCGCAAGAAAGCGCTTGGCAACTCCTATCCCATCGCTTGTAGCGCGACGAAAATGACCCGCGCCATGAAGTGGCGGGAAGCTCCCGCCTATGCGTTCTGCCTGCTTCTTTCCTACTCGGAGCGATACCCGGAATGGAGAAAGAGCTTCGGGAATGACTTCACAGAGCAGGGGCTGCTTTTCGAGGAGATCACCGCTCTCGCCTTGCAGAACGAAATGGGGGACTGGAGTTCGCACTCCACTGGTTGGTCGCGCATCCAGGTCGCCCGAATCAAGGACAGCGTCGAGAAAGTTCGTGGCCTCTTGAACGAGAAAGAGGGGCGCATCGACCTGATCCCGGATCTCAACGCCATCAAGGACGCGGGCCTCGACTTGGTTCTGTGGCGCCCTTTTCCCGACAGCCGGATCGGATGCCCGGTGTATTTGGTCCAATGTGCGAGCGGCGCGAACTGGGTGGGCAAGAGAACGGAGCCAGACATCAATCTCTGGCGCACGATGATCGAATTCGCCGCACTACCGAAGAAGGCGCTGGCGATTCCCTACGCGATCTCAGACAAGGATTACTGGATTAGCTGCCGCCGCATGGATGGCATGCTGCTTGATCGCCTTCGGCTGTTGTCGGGCGGACGCCGTAGTCCGAAATGGCTTTCCACCAATGTGCACCGCCGAGTAATTGCGTGGATGAAGCCGCGCGTTAAAGACCTGCCGATGCTGTAGACGCCAGGCCCCGCGCTTGCGCCAAGATCGGTGCCGGCAGAGCGCCCGTCTCGCCGGGCGGATCAATCAGCGCCTTGGCGATTAGCTCCATCACCTTCGAATTGACCCCGTTGCCCAGCGCCTTGAACGCACGAGTAGGCACTTCCGGGAAGTGGTCCAGGGATTCCATCGACTGAAGCTTCGCGCACTCCCGAACCGTCATGTACCGTTTCTCCCACGCGATGATTGGGACCTGCGTAGTGGTCATCGCGATCAAGGAAGGTGCCGTGGTCGGTCGCTTTACCCGAACACCCGACGCCCGAAACTGAATCACATACTTCCAGATGTCGCGTTCCTCGCCCTTGCAGTTCCATTCGAACTTTTGCAGGCTTGGAGGGAACGGCAGTATTTCCGGCATCCATTTGTCGATCCACTTCTTGTTGGCGCGATATAGCTCGCGATTCTGCCGGATGAACGTCTTCTTCCACGTTGGAAATTCTCTCTGATGGGTCTGCGCGTGGGAGGGTAACGCTTTTAGGACCGTATAGCGCGTGTACTTCTTGAGGGAATCGCCGTGACAGCCGCGATAGCACAGCAGGTCTGACCTTTTTGTCGCCCACGGGCTGGCATCCTCGTAAGGATACGTTGCCCGAAATTCCATCGACCAGATGGGATACGACGGCAGTTCCACGTTCTTCGGGTACTGTTCGATAAACTTCTGCCAAACCTCCATACAGGAGACCACGGCCGCGCTCAGCCTCTTGGCGTCCTGCGGGCTCTTCTCCAGAATGGAATCGAGATCTAGCTCCACGTCTTTCGGCGGCTCCGGCCACTGGAAGTTGCTCAGCCCGTGGCGGCTCCCGACGATGAACAGCCGCTCGCGAATCTGCGGTATCCCGAACTGGTGCGGGGACAAGTAAGTGGATGTGATCTTGTACCCGGCGCGCTCGAATTGCCGCTCCAAGTCGAGCCAAGTCTCACCGCTGTTATGACGCTTCAGGTTTGGAACATTCTCCAGCAGCAGGAACAGCGGCTTCCTGGCGCGTACTATCTTCAGCACATGGCCGAGAAGATTGCCCCACTTCGGACACTCCAACCCTTGCTGCTCACCCGCCTTGGAGAAGGGTTGGCAGGGCGAGCCTGCACACAGAATCTCGTGCTCGGGAATCCTTCCCATCGGCACTTTGAGAATGTCGCCAAGCGGCCGGATCCCGAAATTCGCCTCGTACACGTCCTGAAGGACGGGATCAATCTCGCTTGCGAAGACGCAGGTGTTGCCGAGATTCTTGAGCGCCAGGTGGAATCCGCCTAGGCCGGCGAACAAGTCTATGAAGCGCATGCCACGCTCACTGATGCCGTTCGGCGGCTCAAAACCACCTTCTCCACCAAGAGGGCGGCGCTCTCGGGATTGGCCCGAATGTGGCCTTCCCACAGCCGGAACACATGCCACCCGGAGGCTGTGAGCAGATCGGTCGTGCGTCTGTCCCGAATCATGTTGGATCGAATCTTCTGCCGCCAGTAGTCGGCGTTAGCGCGCTTCTTCAACTGCGACGAGAGACGGCGCCAATTGCGTCCATGCCAGAAGTCACCGTCACAAAAGACCACAACGTGCGGACCTGCAAAGACGATGTCGGGTTTCCCCGGCAGGCTCTTTAGGTTCTTTCGAAAACGAAGGCCGCGCTGCCATAGACAACTGCGCAGCAGCTTTTCGTGGATTGTGTCAGCGTGGGTATTCATCCGCTTCGCACGGGAAGCGGCCTCCGACGCTGGCTCGAATCCGGCAAACGAGGGAGCCTTCATTGGTGTTCCCTCTAATTTCACCACAGATCAACACACAAGATGAGGCGTTGATCGGAATAGCTTCAAAAGGGCACCCTGTGCCCTCGCAGCGGTTCCCCAGAGGTCGCGCACCTGCCTTTTGTACAGGTGAACCGCTGTGACCCACTGAAAACACTGGCTCGGGCGTCCGCGCGGTGTGCCGAGCAACGCCCTTAACGAATCGCCGCAGCTACAGAATCGTCTACAGCAGTATTTGGGACGGAGCCGGCAATGGCTGTATCTGCTTGATTCCATTGGTCGGGGCGGGGCGATTTGAACGCCCGACCCCCTGCGCCCAAGGCAGGTGCGCTACCAGGCTGCGCTACGCCCCGACATTGTACTTATCCTGATTCTAACCCGGATTCCTTGCGTCGGAACGCCTCTGAGATGCGCCCTAGTCCGCCGCCATTCCCATCCATCCGGGTTCGCCGGCCTTAGGCTTGGCGATTTCCACTCCTGCCAGCCTCTCGATCGCCGTCACGATGGCCGCGTGGTCGTAGTCCCCTTTGCCCTCGTTCATCAGCGAAACCATCATCGACTGCACCAGGCTGGTGAAAGGCAGGGGGACTTTGAGCTCTTCGGCGGCCAGCAGGGCGTTGCGCAGGTCCTTTTGATGGAGCCGAATGCGGAAACCGGGCTTGAAGTCGCGCGCAATCGCCATGGGGGCCTTGGCGTTGAGCGCCGCGCTGCCCGCCAGACCTCCCTTGATGGCGTGGAACACCACCTCCGGGTCGAGGCCCGCGGCGGTGGCCAGCACCAGCGCTTCTCCCATGGCGGCGATGTTGCAGGCCACCATGATCTGGTTGGCGAGTTTGGTGACGTTGCCGGCGCCCACGGGGCCGGTGAGGGTGACGCTCGAACCCATGGCCTCGAGCACCGGCCGCACGTGCTCGAAGGCGTCCGGATTGCCGCCCACCATGATCGCCAGCGTGCCGTCCATGGCTTTCGGCTCCCCGCCGCTCACCGGCGCATCCAGAAACTCGACGCCCCTTTTTTCGCACGCGGCGGCGGCTTTCTGCGACACCATCGGGCTGATCGAGCTCATATCCACCACATAAGCTCCTCGGCGCGCGCCTTCGAGCACGCCACCGGGGCCGAGGATGGCCTTCTCCACGTCGGGGCCGTCGGGCAGCATGGTGATGATCAGGTCGGAGCGCGCGGCGGCATCCTGGGCCGAGGCCGCCCGCCCCGCGCCAGCGGCCACGAGACCTTCGACGGAAGCGGGATTCAGATCGTAGACCACCAAGCGGTGGCCTGCTTTCAACAGGTTGCGCGCCATGGGCCGGCCCATGATGCCGAGACCGACAAATGCGATTTTTCTGGACATGGTTGGAACCCCCTCCTCGTGTCTACTGCTGGTCCTATTTTACGATGCCGGGAGGGGCGGGCGCGATTCGGTGATGCCGGCGGTCGGCTCTCTTATCTGGAGTCCGGGCTCGGAAGCCGGCGGCAGGTCGGGAACCCACGCGCCGCGCGGCCGTCGACCGGCGAGCCATGTGCTACCATGCCGCCATGCAAACCTTCACCTGGAACGACATTCCGGAAGACATTCTTAACCCCCTGGCCGGGCGGAAGGCCCTGCACGGCAAGAACATCACGATGGCCCGTTTTCGCTTCGACAAGGGCAACGTGGTGGCCATGCACCACCACATCAACGACCAGATTACGATCATTCAGTCGGGCAAGGTGCGCTTCAACCTCGATGGCGAGATCAAGGAACTCTCCGCGGGCGACTTCCTGCACGTGGATCCCGATGTGCCACACGGCAACGAGGCCCTGGAAGACACCGTGATTATCGAGCTCTTTTCGCCCATCCGGGAGGATTGGATCAAGGGGGACGATTCGTACCTGAGGAAGAAATAGAGGGCTGAACTCGCAACCAGTCCCTTGCGGTCGAGGCTCGCCAGACTTTGGTCGAACCGCGACCGCAAGAAGGCGTCAAAAAAGGCGGGCAGGCGAAAGCGCCTGCCCCATAACGTCGGCGGCAGGATGAATCCTGCCCCACCGGCCCTTGATTCCTACACCTTCACGCAAGCCTTCAGAGCCGCGTCCCAGGGCGCGCGGTAGGTCTTGGTGCACATCTTCGCCGCTTCTGCGTCGCCGATCACGACTTCCTTGTCGGGGTCGTGGCTCGCCGCTCTTAATTCGCCGCCATTCCCGTCCATCCGGGCTCAGCGACGTTGGGCTTGGCGATTTCCACGACCGCCAGCCCGCTTCAATCGCGGTCACGATGCCCGAGTGGTCGCGGGTCTCTGCGCCCTTGTTCGTCAGGAAAACGACCATCGACCGCAATAACCAGTAAAGCGGAGCGCGGCCCCGGGCTGGAAGTTGCGCGCAACCGCCAAGGGGGGCCGGTCTGAGACACAGTCGTGTGTTTCACGCAAGATAGCAGAAATAAACCAGATAAATACCTTGACATCTTGTATTACTCGGTCCACAATAACGCCCGGAGTCTTTTATGCGACTAGTAGTTCTAGTTGGCCCAGTCCTTGCTGCTTCACTTATGACCGCGCCCGCCCAGCAGAACCTCTCCAGCGTAGCGGGAGCCGCGACCTATCGTTTCATGGTTCCCGTCTGCGCGATGGCTTCAGTACGTAGCTCGCGGCTTGCCGCAGCGGCGGCGGCTGATAGGGAGCGCTCGCTTCGCGCCGAGTTCGGCCTTAACGGGGCAGATTTCGCTGTGTTGGCCAGCGCTTGCCAGAGCGCCCGGCCTAAGGTGAGCGCGATTGCCACGGAGGCGCGAGCCCTGCAGGAACAGGAGAGGCAGCGGGGCCGGTCTCTGGACGTGGCAACTATCGGTCGGTTCGGACAGAGACGTGATGTCGTGTTGAACCAATCCTTCTCTGCCATGAGGGAGCGGATGTCGCCTGGGGGCTGGGAGGCACTAACAAGATACATTCGGAAGATTCAACAGAGAACCACTGGAAGGAGGATGCAATGAAACGCTGCGGCGCACAGATGTGCACGTTGGCTTGGTTTTTGCTGCTGGCAAGCGCGCCGGCTTTCGCTGAGTACTGTAACGCGAATCTGAATGTGACGATGGGGACCCAGCGGCTGAGTGGGAATTCCATGGAGGGGTATGTCGTCGCGTGGGCCGACGACGGCGACTGGTGGGATTGGGAGGCCCAGGTCTACGGTCAGTTGCTCTTTAAACCCTCCGGAGGAGCGTCGTGGAGCCTTCAGGACGACGGTTTCAGCAGTTGGGGCCCCCTCGAAGGGGGCGACGACGATGGGGGCGACGATTCCTACAATCCCACCTGGAGATCAACAAGCTACTTGAACAGTAACGGCGCAGGGGCGTATGCCGTATATGGATACGGCAGTTTCAGTTGCGAGGGCGAAATGTATGACGAGTACGTAGGAGCCGGAATGAGTGACGGGGAGTCCGTCGTGCGGCCGGTCATTTCGCCGCCAGCCCTCACCTATGGGTCGAATTGCTGGGCGTTTTGGTACCTCAACGGGCAGCCGTCTATCGATGGGTATTATGTTCAGGCTGCCTTGAGCGCGAATGACAATTTGAGCGGATCCAGCTACGAAGGGGGTACGCCAAGCTACGCTTGGGGGGAGGTGACTTCAGGCTCGAAGGTCTCCTTTAGTCCGTCGGACGGTACCCAGACCACCGTCACCAGCGAGGCGGCCAGCGATGAGGCCATCTATGACGTGACGATTGGGTTCTGGGTAGATGGTTTCGAGTCGGACCCGTTCTACCTAGCCATCAATACGCCAATCGCCGCTGAGGCGCTGAGCGTCATTACCCCTATTGACGACGACTACCCTGGCTACAGAACATATGTGCAATACGAGATAACCGACCTCTGGACCGAAGTGATCGCGCCAATCACAACGAATGAAACGCACGGCAACGTGACTTACGGCGACCCGAACAACGGTGGCTGTCCGCCGACGTCCGGATGGCCTTGGCCGCCGGCGGCGTCCGTCTGGACGGTAGATCCATTTCTCTGGAACGATGGCCAGAGCTTTATAGACACCATCTGGGCGACAGACCCCAACAACACCTTCATCCCACACCCCGTCCCCGCCGACCAAGGAACCGGCTGTCTGGTAATGTCCGGCGGGCAAGGGATTTTTGCTGGCTCGGGCACCAATGGACAGGGCACGCAGGTGTTGGCGGCTACGCAGAGTTGGCACGATAATTCCGGATCGGTGCAATGAGAGGACGCCTTATGATCAGGGTTTCGCTTCGGATCGCGATATTGGCCATTGCCGCATCGAGCGCGGTTTGCGCAGCTTCGGTCAGCAATCTGCTCCAGCAAGCGGACGCTGTTGTGATTGGCACCCAGAGCGCGGCGGTTCAAATGGGGAGGGTAGTCGGCTTTCAACTCAGCGTGGAGCGCGTTTTCAAGGGCACACTGGCCCCGGCCTCCGTCGTGGCCGTAGCCTGGGACAGCGGCACGGACCAAAAGCTCTGGAGCACGCCCCCGGCCCTGCGAGGCCTGTGGTTCCTGAAGGCCGGCCCGCAAGGCTGGAAACCCATTGAACTCCGCTTCAACCCGAGCCACTCCCCGGCGGATCTGGTGTTCGCTACTTCGGCGGGGCCGCTCCCGCCGGCACTCGCCTACTCAGATGAGACGCCAGTGGCCGAAAAGTTGATTCTTGAGATCGGCGCCGGCGCTCAGGCCGATCCAACCGTGATTCTTGACGCCTCCTGGGACGTGAATTCGGCCAACATATTGAACCTGTTCCGCTACCTGTCCCAGGCCAACTCTCCTCCGTTGAGGCAGGTTGGGATGGCCGGACTGATCGCACGCGGCGACGTCGGGGGGTTGCTGCAACTGGAGCGGGAGTACGGTTCTCTGGACGGCGGCGCCGCCTCCGGCACTGCAATCTCCGACGTAGGCGTGAAGTTCCGGAATACCGATCCGGCGGCCGTTGCTGTTCTTGGCCGCTTGGCGACCACCGACGCGACGCCACGATTGAAGCGATATGCGGCCATGGCCCTTCAGGCCATGCACACCAACGCTTCACTGCCGTATTTGGCGGCGCTGTTGGACAGTCCCGATCCCGGGCTGCAGCAGTATGCGGTCCAGGGGTTGGGCTTCTTCGCAAACGGAGTTGGCGTGCAGACTCCGGCCACTATGCCAGGGCTTGACCATCTCAATCATCGCCAGCCCACCCCGTACCGCACGAAAGAGACGGAAGCATACTTGGGATTCGACCGGAAGCGGGCGGCCGAATTCGTCAACTTCTGGCGGACGTGGTGGAATGCCCATCCGGAACTCCATGCCACGCAATAGATCGCGAAGGAGTTGTAGCGAGCCTTGGACCAACGCCGGTCTCAGGAGATGCCGCTCTTCATCTCCGCCTGCCTGACTCGTCGAGTTGCATCGGGGCACCGGCGGCCCGTGCGAGCCGCCGCCCCGATTCTTACACCTTTACGCAAGCCTTCAGAGCCGCGTCCCAAGGCGCGCGGTAGGTCTTGGTGCACATCTTCGCCGCTTCCGCGTCGCCGATCACCACTTCCTTGTCCGGGTCGAAGTGAATCGAGCGATGCAGGCGAAGGGACACGTTGGCCAGATTGCAGGTGGTGGCCACCTTGTGGCCGTCTTCCACTTCGCAGAACGGCCGGTTGCGGCTCTTGATGCAATCCAGCCAGTCGCGCTCGTTGAGCGTCATGGTGGGATCCGCGCCGGTAGCGGTGAGTCCATATCGGCTATCCGTAGCCACTCCAGCCTGCCCGGCCGGAGCGGCTCCGCGGCCCTGCGCGCCGGCGCCAGCGCCAGCACCAGCACCAGCACCCCCACGGCCCTGGCCTCTTCCGCCGCCGCCCGCCGGGGCGCCGCCCGCCGCGGCCAAGACCTCGGCCGACAGCCAAGGCGCCGCTTTCACATCGGTGTACACCGGACCGCCGGTCGGGTGCCCCTGGAAGCGCGGAATGTCGTTGACCGGGTCGCCCTTGCTCTCCGAAGTGATGCTATAGTTGCCGCTCACCGACATGGTGCCCTTGGTGCCCATGTAGACCTGCCCGCCGCCCCCGGCGTCGCGGGGCCCGGAGCAGGCTTCGCGCACCGTCGCGGCCATGGTGAAGCCCTTGGCGCCGTTCTTGCCCGGGAACACCCAGATGGCGTCCTGCGTGTCGGGGGTATCGCCGTCGTCGTCATCGAGAGCGTAGCGGCCGCCCTCGGACATCACCAGGGTGGGCATCTTGGCGTCCATGAGCCACAGAATCTGGTCGATCTGGTGAGCTCCCAGGTTGGTCATCTGGCCGCCCGAGAAATCCCAGAACCAGCGGAAGTGGTATATCCCGCGGTGGTTCTGATAGGGCGTCTTCTGGTTCGGGCCCAGCCACATGTCGTAGTCAAACCCGGGAGGCGGAGCGGTGACCGGGGTCTTGCCGAAGCCCGGGTAGATGTTGCGCGTAAAGGACAGGCGGATGGAGTGGATCTTGCCGAGCGTGCCGGCCTCGACCACTTTCTTGGCCGCCTTCACGCCCGCGCCCTGGCGGCGCTGGGTCCCCACGGTCACGATGCGTTTGTACTTGCGCGCGGCCTGGATCATCCACTTGCCTTCGTCCACCACCAGGGTCATGGGCTTTTCGCAGTAGACGTCCTTGCCGGCGGCGCAAGCCATGATGGTGAGCAGCGCATGCCAGTGGTCCGGCGTGGCGACGATCACTCCCTGAATGTCCTTGTTCTCGTACATCTTCCGGAAATCGCTGTACCCCTTGCAATTGGGATTTCCGACATAAGCCAGGCCTTCGTCCACGCGTGGCTTATAGACGTCGCACAAGCCGAGCACCTCGGTGTCCTTGAAGCCCTTGAAATCGGCCATGTGCTGTTTTCCTATCAGCCCGAAGCCGATGAGACCGATGCCGATGCGATCGTTCGCCCCCAGCACCCGATTGTAAGAGGCCGCCGTCATGGCAGCCGCTCCCAGGAACGCTCGCCGCGTGGTCTGGGAACTCACTATTTCCTTTTCCATCCGTTCTCCTTCCAGCCGCAGATGACGGCTCACCAGAAAATTCAGGCTAAGAAACCTGATTCACTATAAGGGATAGCGCTCCCAAGATCAACCCCGCCCACAGCGCCTTTCTTGACGCAGAGACGCGGAGACGCGGAGAATTCGAAGAAACAGGAATTCTCCGCGTCTCTGCGTCTCCGCGTCTCCGCGTCAAATCGGCGTCAAAATGGCGCTACCGGCGCAGCGCGCCCTTGCGCGTCACGTACAAGGTGACCAGCGCGGAGGTCAGCATGACCCCGGCCAAGGCGAGCCACGCCAGCATCATGCTGCCGGTATGGTCGACAATAGCGCCAGTGGCGTGGGGACCGGCGTAGCCGCCCAGGTTGCCCACCGCGTTGATCCAGGCGATTCCGGCCGCGGCCGCGGTACCCGCTAGGAGCGCCGTGGGAACCGCCCAGAACATGGTGAAAGCGCTCAGGACGCTGGCCGTGGCGAGGGTCAGGCCGGCCAGGCTCACTGCGCCGGGTATGCCCGGAAGGGACAGAATGGCGAAGCCCAACCCGGCGCCAAAACAGCACAGCGCCAGGTGCCAGCGGCGCTCGCCGGTCCGGTCGGAGTGGCGCCCCACCAGGAGCATGACCACGGTGGTCACCACCCATGGAATCGCGTACACCCACCCGATGACGACGGGGTCCTGGCTGATGCTGTCCTTAATCACCTTCGGCATGTAAAAGCCGATGCAGTAGTTGGCCGCCGAAATTCCGAAGTACACCAGGCACAGCAGCCAGACGCTGCCGTTGGCAAACGCGTCTACCAGCCGGGACTTGGCGCCGCCTCTGCGCTTGTCGGCATCGTGCTCCGCCTCAAGGTTCCCCAAAACCAGCTTCTTCTCATCCGCGCTCAGCCAGGCGGCTTGCTCGGGATCGTTGGTCATCACGAAGAGCGCGACCACGCCCGCCACCGACAAGGGAATGCCAAAGATCAGGTACAGCCACTGCCAGCCGGCCAGGCCGGCCACCCCCTGCAGATGCTTCAGGATCGACCCCGCCAGAGGGCCCGCGAAAATGGCCGAGAGCGGTATGGCGCTCATGAAGAGAGCGATCATCTTGGCGCGGTGCTTGGAGGTGTACCAGAACGTGAAGTAGAACACGACCCCGGGGAAGAAGCCCGCTTCCACGGCGCCGCCGATGAACCGCAGCACGCAGTAGCTGGTGGCCCCATGCACGAACATCATCCACGCCGACAGAATGCCGCGGAGTATGAGGATAGGGCCCAGCAGGCCGCGCGCGCCGATCCTCCTTAGGAGCATGTTGCTCGGAACATTCAAAAAGAAATAGCCGACGAAGAACAGCCCCGCGCCGAAGCCGTAAACCTCGCTGCTCATCCCCAGGTCGGCCTGCATCTGGAGATAGGCGAAGCTGACGTTGACCCGGTTGACATAGGCCAGGGCATAGCAGAGGAACAGGAAGGGCATCAGGTGGAGCGTGATCTTGCGGTACGTGGCCGCTTCGAACCGATCGGGCGCCTGAGCAGGCGAGGGTGTCATAGGTCCCTCCGAACGCGAGGGGCCGGAGAGTATCCGTTTCGCATAAACGGAGTGTACCAGAAGTCACGGATTTCAACAGCGCCGCCGCGCCGCGCTACGCTAAGGGAAGATGCCCGGACCCGAGCGGACGTTCGATCTCGAAGGCGTCCAGACGGCGTTGTTTTTCGAGGCGCCGGAAGAATTATACGCGCGCGTTTTCCGCGAACTGAAGCCGCGCACGCCGCTGCCCGAGCTGCGCGTCGAATTCCGGAGATTCGCCAACGCCGACAGCTTCGTGCGCCTGGAGGAAGGCCGGCTGCACGTGCGCATTTCCGACCTGCTGCAGGGAGCTCCGGCGCCGGTGCAGGAGGCGCTGGCCCACATTCTGCTGCGCAAGCTCTACCGCAAGCCCATCCCGCGCGCGTATCTGCACCGCTACCGGCTGTATCTCAACCGCCGCGACATGCGCCGCCAGGCGCAGCTTGTGCGCCAGGTACGCGGCCGGAAATTCGTTTCCGGGGCGCGCGGCGAGTGCCACGATCTGGAGGAAATGTTCGAGAGCGTGAACGCGCAGTTCTTCGATGGCCTGCTGGGACGGCCCCGGCTGGGCTGGAGCCGCGGCGCCTCCCGCACCATGCTGGGCCATTTCGATCCCGCGCACAACGCCATAATCATCAGCCGCATTCTCGACCGCCCGGAGACGCCGCGGCTGGCCCTGGAATATGTGATGTTTCATGAAATGCTGCACCTGCGCTATCCCGTGGACCACACCGGTTCGCGGCGCAGGGTGCACACGCGTGAATTTCGGCAGGCGGAAAAAGATTATCCCCGGCTGAAAGAAGCGAAAGAAGTCTTGAAGAAGCTGTAGCCGGATCCGGGGGTTACGCCGCCGCGCCCATGGTCGCCGGGAGCATGTTCCTCAGCTCCAGGCGCATGACGTCGAAGGTCTGGACCAACGCCCGGACGTCCACGGTGCACAGATCCCAGCGATAGAGGAACAGCCGCGCTTCCACCATCGCCATGCCGAGGGCGAATAACGCTTGCTGGCGCACCAGCACGGCGGCCAGATCCGGCCGGTCGCGCTTCGATTGCAGCATCAGAACCTTCACGGCCGTGCACACGCGGTGGAAATCCGCGTTCAGGTGACGCAGATATCCGCGGAAAACCTGACAGCGGCGGGCGCGGAGCCGGGCTGCCATGCGCGGCGTGAAACCGGGTTGCGAACGCAGAAATTCGAGATCGCTTTCGTCCAGCAGGCGCATCATGGGCCGATAGCGGTCCACCGACAATTCGTCGATCCAGTCGGTGTTCAAGGGCAAATCGCCGCCCGCGGAGCCACACCTGCGAACAACCGCAAACAGCGCTGCGACCAGTACCGCAACCGCGAAGACCGAGATGGCTATAGTAGTCATGGTAAATATATGATATGTCGATCAATTGAAGAATAGTGGAGTTTCCGAAAAAATGCAATGCCCTGGAGGGTAATATTGGTACTAATTAGGCTGGAGATAACATATTAAGCCTGCCGAAAGTTAGCTTATTTCTTCGCGACTTTCAGCAGGCTGGCGTTCAGGGCGTCGAGATGGATCAGTATCCGCTCCTCTTGCTCCGGCGCGAACCAGGGCTGCTTCACGGGCGTTTCCTCGCCCTTGGCGCTCAGCACGAAGAACCACGCCAGAAAACAGGCGCAGGTGGCCGCCATGCCGCCGGTGTCCATCGGCGTCCAGATTCTTCAGCCCGAACAGGGTGCGCAAGATCATGCTCATGCCGCCGGCCAGGAAGAAAAGGGTGTAGATAACCGCGTGCGCCACCACGTTCCGGCTCAGCGGAACGGTGTACCAGCTCAGCACGAAAAGCATCAGAATCAGGAAGATAGCCAAACTGAAATCGAGGCCGCGCTCGATCGCCACAATCAGGCCGACGGCCACCGAACTCTGCGGCATCGCGGGCGTTATCTTGTGGATCATGCTGACGGCCGATACCGTCACCGAAACCGCGCTCACGAGGTACATGGCCCAGCGGCCCAGAGTGGAAAACCCCTTATGCCTGGCCAGTACCAACCCGAACAACTCCCAGACCATGGCGACGTAGAAGAACCAGATGATCGGCTGGGTGTAGACGAAGAAGCGGAAATACGTGTCAGAAGTCTCGTCGAGGAAGCAGCCGCACGTCACGGAGATGGTGCGGAAAATCAGGTATGCGAAGAAAACACGGTACTTGGAGGAAAGACGCTGCGAAGTAAAGCTTGATCGCGGTCAGACCCGACCCCAGCGCAGGAGACCGCCGTCAAAACTGGGACCAGCGCGGCGCCTGCCATAACCTCAGGCCGATTCTAGCACCGCGCGCCGCGCTGTCTCAGGTTTCGGTTAGCGAACAAACGGACACGGGTTGCAGCGTGGCAGCGGCATGTCGATCTTGCTCGGGCGCGCGGTTGCCAGAAACGAAAATGCCACCAAGGTCAAGAGAATCAGCTTTTTCACGAGAAAATTTCCTTTCGGGCGTTGAAATCTATGTTAACTTTGGATAGGTACGCCAGGTACTATACTAGATGGGACCGTACCGGTATAAGGGGTTTTTCTCAGATTTTTTCCAAAAGCGGAACAGACCGGAACATCAGGCCGGGTTTCCGGAAGCGACACTCTCTGTGGTATAGAATGCGGACTTGGGGGCCGCGGGCATTCGGAAAGGCTTCCCCCAACGGCCCGGCGTAGGAAGGAAGGCTGGAATCTGGGCGCATCGGACCCTATCTCGCAATCAGCGGGTCAGGCGGCGGCAACGCTGTGGCGCGGTATCCTGGCGCGTGTTCCCACGGTCTTCGGCCGCCTCCTGTTCATGGCGAACCTGCGCGACCGGGAAACCGGGCGATACTTTCATCCCACTTTCTCGGCGACCCTGGGCGCGGAGGAGGCCGACCTCGTTCTCCGCCAAAGCCACTATCAGGTGTTCGCTCAATGGCTTGTGTTTAGCCTGGCCGAGCAGAAAGAGGATTTGGACGAGTTTCTGGGCGAGCCGGCCGCGCGGGAGAGGCTCTCGGCCTACCGGAACCTGGCCCCGGCCAGAGCCCACGAGGTGGAGCGGCAGCTCTTTCTCACGGACCTGGAGACGCTGCTGGAACTGTTGATTGTCGAGCAAAGCGGCGTCTCCCGGAGTCGAGAAGCATAGCGACGCCGATCACCTGCCCCAGCAGGTCTATGTCCGCCGGGAAGCGATACACCGATGGCTTCCGGTGAGACGCCGGGTGGGGCAGTACCACCAGCCTATCGCCCGCCAGGTCGCACCAGCCGCAGATATACCCCTCGCGGTGCTCGAAGAAATAGATCGGCCGGTCGTACTCATTCGTCCAGCCCCCGGAAGCGATGCGCGCCCGTTCGTCAATCAGCACCAGCGACCCCGGGTGCAGGACCGGCTGCATCGAATAATCTTCCGTGCCGATCAGCCCGTAGCGATAGCGCCGCAGGTCCATGCCGCTGAGGAAGCGCAGCGGCATGCGGCCCCAGCTTCGAACCAGATGGCTGAGAAAGGTGGTCTTGGTGAGATCGATTTCCACCTCCGGCGGCGGCGCCAGCGCAATCCCTTCCGGCTGGAAATGAAGCGCGTGCGTCTGTGGCAGGCCGATGTGCAGAGCCTCCGAAGCCAGGCGGTCGAGCGGCGCGCCGTACCAGGAAATCACTTCGTCGAACTCGAGCCGGTAGATCGCGCAAAGAGTGTACAGACGGTAAATAGTTGGCGCGGTGTCCTTGTTCTCGATGTCCGCCAGGCGGCTTAATCGAATGGCGAACTCGCCGTTGCCGAGGCGCGCGGCCAGGCGCTGGCTGGCCTGTTCCACGTCGCGATAGGTCAGCTTGAGGCGTTCGCGCACCCGTTTGAGCTTCTCGCCGGCGCGTTCCATGGTATGATCCTACGCGGAACCGGCATTATAGCTCCCGTACGCGGGAAAGAACACGGTTCTGTTCCGAAAACGGAACAAGGAGGAGCCTTGAGGATCGTGATCGGAATCTCGGGGGCCAGTGGCGCGGTCTACGGATGGCGCCTGCTGGAGCGGCTGCGCGACCGCCAGAACACGGAAATCCACCTGATTCTTTCCCGCGCCGGCGAAAAGACCCTGTTCCTGGAGACCGGAAAAACCGCGGCTGATGCCCGCGCGCTGGCGGATTACTGGTATCCTCCGGAGGATATCGGGGGCCGGCTGGCCAGCGGGTCTTACCTTACGGACGCCATGGTGATCGCCCCCTGCTCTATCCACACCATGTCCGCCATCGCCACGGGGATCAGTTCCAACCTCATGGTCCGCGCGGCGGATGTGACGCTCAAGGAAAGGCGTAAGTTGATTCTTATGGTTCGCGAAAGCCCTTTTCACCTGGGACATTTGAAAAACATGACGGCCTTAGCGGAAATGGGGGCGATAATCGCCCCGCCGATTCCGGGTTTTTATAACCATCCGAGCACCATCGCGGAGATTGTGGACCACAGCCTGGACCGCGTGCTCGACATGCTGGGAATGCCGGGCCCGGAGATCCGCCGGTGGGAGGGGGCGTCCCGATGAGCGCCCCAGCCAAGCGCCGTCCCAACCTGGCGGCTTTCCAGGGTGAGCGCGGGGCCTTCAGCGAAGAGGCCGCGCGGCGGCTGCTGGGCGCGAACGTCCAGGTCCTGCCGTGCCCGCGCTTCGAGGACATGTTTCAAGCCCTCAAGGAGGGGCGCGCCGCGGCCGCCGTGGCGCCCATCGAGAACACCCTGGCGGGCTCGGTGCATGAGAACTACGATCACCTGTTGAATTACGAATTTCCCATCATGGGCGAAACCAGCGTGCGGATTGTGCACAACCTGATCGCCCCAAAGGGCGTTCCGTTTTCGAAAATTCGCCGGGTTTTTTCGCATCCGGTGGCGCTAAATCAGTGCCTGAGTTTCTTCGCCAGCAACCCGCAGATCGAGCGGATACCCTTCTACGACACCGCCGGCAGCGTCAAAATGCTTGTGGAAGAAAGACTTAAGGACGGCGCCGCGATCGCCTCCGCGGTGGCGGCCGAGATTTACGGCGCGCGCATTTTACGAAAATCGGTGGAAGACGATCGCCAGAATTTCACCCGATTTTTCCTGCTCCGGACGCCCGCATTCGCCCGGCGGCACCCCTTGCGCGCGGACGCGCGCACGCAGTGGAAAACCTCCCTGGTGTTCAGCACGCGCAACGTGCCCGGCTCCCTTTTCCGCGCTCTCAGCGCATTCGCCCTGCGCGATCTGAACCTCATCAAAATCGAATCGCGGCCGCTGCGCGGCAAGCCGTGGGAATACCTCTTCTATGTCGATCTTCTGGGCCGGGTGGATACGCCCAACGCATGCAATGCATTGAATCACCTCCGCGAACTGGCGGATTTCCTGCGCATACTGGGCTGTTACCCGAAGGGGGCGTAGGGGGAAAACGCCGGCGCTGGACGCCGCTAGGCGGCTTGGTGGACGGGTTCGTGGTGCAGCCGCATCAACCGTTCCGCCTTCAATGCGACCATGGCGCAGGCTTTTCCGTTGTGATCGGCGAACTCTTCAGTCGCGGCAGGTCGTCTCCGATCCGCACAATCCAAGCGCTCCAATCCTCACCACTCGCCCGCATGAATGGCTGGTATCCTAGGATTTGAAGGGACCCGGAGTTCTCGTATGACCGTGACCATCCAACTGCCGTCCGATATCGAGGCTGACTTGGTCGCTCAGGCGCGGGCTCATGGCCTCGAACTACCCCGATACCTGGAGCATCTTCTTCGTGGGCAGGTTCCTCCGCGGGCGGGCTCGGCGCTTTCACCGGCCGAGCGGGCCGCCGCATGGCGTGAATCGACTCGCGGCCTCCCCCATACGCCGCCTCTCTCGGATGACGCGATCAGCCGCGAAAGCATCTATGGCGATCATGGGAAATGAGCATCCTCGCCGACACCAATATTCTGCTGCGGCGCACCCAGCCTGATCATCCAAGCCATGCGTCGGCGGTGGAAAGTGTCGCAAGACTGCTCGCGGCCGCCGAGCCGGTGTATTTCACGCTGCAGAATATGTCTGAGTTCTGGAACGTGGCGACGCGGCCTACAGCGAACAACGGCCTCGGATTCTCCGTTGCGCTAGCTCTGGGTGAGTTGGAGGAAATCGAGCGACCTGACGGTCCTGCCGGACTCACCAGCGGTTTATGCGGAATGGAAGCGCCTAGTGGTCCAGCACGGCGTTCTGGGAAGTAAGGTTCACGACGCAAAGCTGGTGGCGACGATGAATGTCCATGGTATCCGCAGGATTCTGACGTTCAACACCGAGGACTTCAGGCGCTACGACATCGAGACGGTTCATCCTGTATCGTTGTTGTCGTGAATGGCGCCAACCAGGCGCCTTCCACCCGCCCCCCGCGCCACGGGGGGTACACTGGGGGTAACCCGCCATGGCCATCGAACAGCAGCACGTTGAGACCCCCTTGGAACAGCCGGATCAGCCCCTGGAAGAACTGCCAGTGCTCACCGTCCGCGATACGGTCATCTTTCCCGGCGCCATGCTGCCCATCACCGTGGGCCGCCCGGTTTCCATCGCGCTGGTGCAGTCGCTGGGGGAGAACCGTACGGTCGCGGTGGTTTCGCAACTCGACCCGCGCGTGGACGCGCCCCGGCCCGAAGACCTCTACGAGGTGGGGACCGTGTGCATCATGCACAAGGCCATCCCCGTGCCGAAGGAGAACCTGCTGCTGTTCTGCGAGGGCATCGCGCGCATCCGCACGCGGGGATACACGGCCCGCGAGCCGTTTCTCAAGGCGCGCGTGGAACGGGTGGCCGAAGTGGAGCCGGAGCCGGCCGCCGAAGTGGAGGCCCTGCGGCAGAACGTGGTCGGTCTGTTCCAACAGATTGTGGCGGCTTCGCCCAATCTCTCCGACGACCTGACCGCCGCCGCGGCCCAGATTGTCGAACCGGGGCGGCTGGCCGATTGGGTGGCCGGAAACCTGCCCTCCCTTAGCCCCGTCGACCGTCAGCGCCTGCTCGAACAGCCCGACGGAATCGCGCGCCTGAACAGCATCCACCGCCACCTGACGCGCGAGCTGGAGCTGCTCGAGCTGCGCGGCCGCATCCAATCGCAGGTGCAGGGGCAGCTTTCCCAGAACCAGCGCGAGTTCTATCTTCGCGAGCAGTTGAAGGCCATCCAGAAGGAGTTGGGCGAGGGAGACGAATCCACGCGCGACGTCGAAGACCTGCGCAAGAGGCTGGAAGCCGCGGGCATGAGCGAGGAGGTCAAGGCCGAGGCCATGCGCGAGCTGGGCCGCCTGGCGCGGATTTCGCCCTCGTCGCCGGAATACGGCGTAGCGCGCACCTATCTGGAGTGGATGGCGGCGCTGCCGTGGAGCGATTCCTCGGGTTCGCAGGTGGACGTAAAGCGCGCGGCGGAAATCCTCGACGAGGACCACTACGACCTGGAAAAGGTGAAGGACCGCGTTCTGGACTACCTGGCCGTGCTGCAATTGCGGCCGGTGCTGAAGGGGCCCATCCTGTGCTTCGTGGGCCCGCCGGGCGTGGGCAAGACGTCGCTCGGCAAGTCCATCGCCCGCGCGCTGGGCCGTAAGTTCGCGCGGATTTCCATGGGCGGCATGCACGACGAGGCCGAGATTCGCGGCCACCGCCGAACCTATATCGGAGCGCTGCCGGGCCAGATTGTGCAGGCTCTCCGGCGGGTGGGAACCAATGACCCCGTGTTCATGCTCGACGAAGTGGACAAGCTCGGGCGCGACTTCCGCGGCGACCCGGCTTCCGCCCTGCTCGAAGTGCTCGACCCCGAACAGAACTCCACCTTCCGCGACAATTACCTGGACGTTCCGTTCGACCTCTCCAAGGTCCTTTTCATCACCACCGCCAACGTGCTCGATCCGGTTCCCGATGCGCTGCGCGACCGCATGGAGATCATTTCGCTCGAAGGCTACACGGAGCACGAGAAGATCGTCATCGCTTTCCGCTACCTGATCCCGCGGCAGACCGCGGAGAACGGCCTCGACGCGGAAACCGGCATCCAGTTCGACGAAGAAGCCGTGCGCTATATCGTCCGCCGCTACACCCGCGAAGCGGGCGTGCGCAACCTCGAGCAGAAAATCGGCTCGCTCTGCCGCAAGCAGGCCCGCCGCATCGCCGAGGGCACGCCCGAAAAAGTCCGGGTGACCCCCGAGGTGGTGGAAAAAGACCTGGGCGCGCCGCGCTACCGCACCGACACCGAAGTGGCCGATCGCACCCGCCGCCCCGGCGTGGCGGTGGGCCTGGCGTGGACTCCGGTGGGCGGCGACGTGCTGTTCATCGAGGCCGGGCGCATGCCCGGGGGCGCCAAGGGATTGATTATGACCGGGCAACTGGGGCCCGTGATGCAGGAATCCGTGCAGGCCGCGCTCACCTGGGTTCGCGCCAGCGCCGCCCGCTACGGAATCGATCCCGGCCTGTTCAAGACCAGCGACATCCACATCCACGTGCCCGCCGGGGCGATTCCCAAGGACGGCCCTTCGGCGGGCATCACCATGGCGGCCGCGCTTCTCTCTATGCTCACCGACCGCTGCGTGCGCCCCAACCTGGCCATGACCGGAGAGATCACCCTCACCGGCGAAGTGCTGCCGGTGGGCGGCATCAAGGAGAAGGTCCTGGCCGCCAAGCGCAGCGGCGTCCGCGAGCTGATTCTCCCCTTCGAAAACGAAGTCAACGTGCGCGAAGACCTCAAGAGCGAGCAGATTGGGGACGTGAAGATCCACTACGTGAAGTTGATGGAGGAGGTGGCGGAGCTGGCCCTCGAGAAGAAGCGGCGCAAGGCCGGCTCCGCGCCGGGTGGGCGCAGCGCCCGCAAGAAGTCGTGAAAGACTACGGGCAGGGCCGGCGTGGTTCGATCTGCGGATCGACGGCCACCGCCATCTGGCTCAACTCGTCCACGTAGACGACGCGCAAGTGGTTGGCCGCCAGGGTCTCCTGGTCGAATGGGAAGTCGAGCACGTAGACCGGCCGGCCCGCGGGATATTTGGGCGTCGCGGCGAACTCGGGAAGGTCGCCGGGGCCGTAGAACTCGCGGTAGAAATTGAGGACGGCCACGTCCTTCCAGTTGGTCACGAAGCTATTGACGCCATAAGCGCGATGGTAGTAGTCGAGCACCCAGTAAATCCGGTCGGAATCCGAATTCCAAAACCAAACGCGGAAGTAAGTCAGGCGCAGGCAAGTAAGATAATAGCCCGCGGTAAGCAGGCAGACGCCCAGCAGGCAGCGCTGCGCCAACCGGGTCCACGCGGCGGCTGTCGGCGTGGCCGCCACCGCCCCCACAAATAGAGTGCACAGAGGCACAAGGTAGAGGGCGTGGCGCTCCAACGGCAGCTTGATGGCGAAGGCGCGAAATGCCAGGTAATGGAGGGCCAGCACTCCGGCCACGATGCCGAAGAGGCCGGCGCAGTACGCCACCGTCGTGCGGGCCGGCTCGCTCCGCCACGGCCGGTGCGCCGCGAATCCGATCAGGCACAGCGCACAGGCCACGCCGAGCGCCGGGAACAGGCGCCGCGCGAGGGCCTTGACCACGGGATAGATCAGCGGATTGAGGAGCTGAGGATTGGGCCGGTACAGCGACGCGTCCGCCACGCTGGCGAAGGTCTGGCTGATGCTGATCGCGCCTTCATACGTCATCTGGCCTTTGCCCCAATTCAGGACCGTGGAGGCGCAAAGCAGGAGGGTGACCGCAAGGCCCGGAAACACCCCCGCCGCCAACCGGCCGGGACGGTCTCCGGATCTCCGGCAGCGCCAGAGCAGGATGGCCGTCAGCATCACGGCGTCCGCAATGACGAAGGCGAAATTAGAGGCGAACGAGAGGGCCACGCACAGCGAGGAGACGGCGCAGGCCCGCCGCGGACTGAGCTCGGTAAACTGCACGGCCAGGGCGCACAGCAGGAAACCGACCGCCAGACCATAGCCGCGCGCGGCCACCAGGTAGT
The DNA here is from genome assembly GCA_963767595.1 of Terriglobia bacterium. Lineage (GTDB taxonomy): Bacteria > Acidobacteriota > Terriglobia > Bryobacterales > Bryobacteraceae > BOG-224. Next base: position 892,387 of record CAVYEK010000008.1, on the reverse strand, counting down.
CCATCACCAGCGGGTTGCAGGTCATTAAGACCAGCAGCGCCCATTGCAGCGCGCGGGAGGTGGCAACCACTCGGCACAGGCGGTACGCGCTGCCGATATAAATCACGGCGCCAATCAGCGCCGGCGCCCGCACGGTGAGGTAATGGAGGCCGAAGACCGAGGTGAACAGCCGCATCAGCGCCGAGTTCAACACATGATTGTTGGAGGACGTTTCCCAATGCGTAGGTCCCAGGCGGGCCACCCAGAACAGGTACGTATCCGCCTCATCGATGGTTATGGATTGGACCGCGGCGCGTGCGATCACCCAGAGAACGGCGAACGCGGCCGTCCCCAGCAGCAGAAAGGAACGGCGCCGGAATAGCGTGTCTGTCATCGAGTGGACCTGCTATTATAAGACCCGCCAGGGGGCCGCTTCAACTACACGCCGGCGCCGGAAAGCGGCCCCCTTCCTTTCTGGTTTCCCGCATGCCGATCGACGACAGCGCTACCGGCGCCGGCGAAGTTCCGATTTTCCTCCTCGAAGACGATATCGCCGCGCTCGAACACTACTACGGCCTCGAGATCGTTCCCAAGGAGCCGATCCACCTTCGTGAGGCCGCATTAGGCTGATGGACGGGCCTGATATGCCTAATATATTAGGCGAAATACTTGTAAAACGACAACATGCCTAATATAATAGGCATAAATGCTTGACCTAGTCTCAATAGGGGCCCAGATAGCCGAGCATCGCAAGAAGCTCAAGCTTAGCCAGACCGCGCTCGCGAGCAAGGCCGGCATAAGTCGGGCTACGCTCGATGCCCTCGAAAACGGACGCGCCGGCGAGCTGGGCTTCGCTAAACTCAGCAAGCTGCTTGCCGCGCTCGGCCTCGAGCTGAAGCTGCAGGCCGCGAGCTCGCACCGGCCCACACTGGAGGAACTCCAGCAGGAGGATCGCGATGATCAAAGTCTGGACCGACGCCGCTGAGGCAGGACTTCTCGACCGTCACGCCGAGCGCGGCGGCACGTTCGCCTACCTGCCCGGCGCGCCCGCCGCGCGTGCGGTCTCCGTGACAATGCCGGTACGGCTTGAATCTTGGACTGTGCCGTTTGGCCTGCCTCCAATTTTCGAGATGAATCTCCCTGAAGGTGTTTTGCGCGAGCGCCTCCGCCTTACCTTCGCGAAAGCCACCGGCACGTTCGATGAATTCGACCTGCTCTCCGTCGTGGGCCGTTCACAGGTCGGCCGCATCCGCTATACCGGCGATAACGAGCGGCTACACGAGGAAGTGCCCTTCCAGTCGGTCGATGAGATTCTCGAACGCAGGCGCGGTGGCGACCTGTTCCGCTACCTGCTTGAGAAATTCGCGTCATTCTCCGGCATCAGCGGTGTGCAGCCGAAAATCCTCCTGCGCGACGAAAAAGCTTTCGCTGAAATGGAGCAAACGGGACGCCGGCTCTCGCAGAGCTACAAAGGCGCGACCCACATCGTGAAATTGTGGGAGCCGAACGAGTATCCGCAACTCGCCGCGAATGAATATTTCTGCCTCACGGTCGCGCGCAAATGTGGACTCGAGGCGCCCCCTTACCGTTTGGCCGAAGACGGCATGGCGCTGGTCATCGACCGCTTCGATCTGCGCATGGATGGCACGTATCGCGGATTTGAGGATTTCTGCGCGCTTAACGCCCGCAGGACCGACGAAAAATATCGTGGCAGCTACGAGACCTCCGTCATGAAGCGCTTCGGGCAGTTCGCGAACTCGACCCATGTCGCCGAGGACATGGAGAAGCTCTTTACCTTGATTGCGCTTAACTGCGCGCTTCGCAATGGTGACGCGCATCTGAAGAATTTCGGAATTGTCTATGACGATGTACAGGGTGAAGCACGGCTGGCGCCCGTCTACGACCTCGTGACCACGTCCGTTTACCTGCCCAAGGACAGCTTGGCCCTTACCCTCAACGGCACGACCCAATGGCCAAGCGCAAAAGACCTGCGGAAACTCGGCGAAACGCGCACGGGCGCCACGCCCGCAAGGGTCCGATCGATTTTGGGGCGCCTCCACGAAGCGATCGAGGACACGGCAACAGAAGTCCGCTCCTACATCAAGCAACATCGGGAATTTGAGGATCTCGGACGAGGGATGCTTCAAGAATGGGAAAAGGGCTCCTCCGCGTCGCTGCGCGGCTAAAGTCCTCCCCTTCCAGGATCATCCGCAAAGCAGATGTCCGCGGGCCAGGGTACAACGTCCTCAATTTCCGTGGCCCAGCACGTGCGCGCGGCCCTGCCCCGATGATACGATGAAAGGGCAGTGAACCGCGCACGGCGCAAGCGGACTGGCGCTATCGCAAGTCAGCACGGAACCGTGCGCAGGGGCAGGGTCGCGGAGCGTCTGGCACAGACTTGGCGCAAAACCGCAAATCCTGCTTTTGGCGTTTGTTGGCAAGTAATTTGTAATCAACAAGAAGCCACCCTAGCTCAGTTGGTAGAGCGGCTGATTCGTAATCAGCAGGTCTCCGGTTCGAGCCCGGAGGGTGGCTCCACACAGTCCCCAGGCGATTCACCTGGAATGCCGGCTCCAAAGACGTTCGAGTGTCTTGACCAAATAGGACTCGGAAGTCGAAAATAGAGCCTGGCGTGTTCCCGTTGGGCATTCGAGCGGCGAGGTTTCGCGTCAAGGAAAGGAACAGAATCGGACATGATGAGACACACGGTCATGGCTTTGACTCTGGCGGCTGCCAGCGCCGCTTTAGCCGTAATGGCAGCCCCGGGAGGCGCGCCCGCACAAACCGCTCCCGGCGCCGAACAACAGGCCGCTCTGCCTGGCAAAGGCCCGGCGCAGCATCCGTTCCTCTATGCCGGGGAATGGGACACGCGCAAGCCGTTGGAGCAGTCCATATTCGTCGTGCGTGGAGGCAAAGTCACCTGGCAATACTCCATGCCGCTCAAGACCCCGGCCGACCGGATACAGGAGTTCGACGACGCCACTTTGCTTTCCAATGGGAACATCATCTTCTCGAGGATGTCCGGTGCGGCGGAAGTCAGTCCGCAGAGGCAACTGGTCTGGAACTACGACGCGCCCGAGGGAACCGAGGTGCATTCGATTCAGGCCATCGGGAAGGATCGCGTTTTGATCATGCAGAACGGGAATCCGGCCAAGGCGATGATCATTAACATGGCCACAAACAAGATCGAGAAGGAAATCCCGATTCCCACCACAGTCACCGGCACGCACGGTCAGTTCCGGCACATTCGAATGACCAGGGCGGGGACGATTCTGGTCCCGCATATGAGCGAGGGAAAGGTCGTCGAGTACGACTTGGATGGCAAGGTGGTGTGGTCCGTCGCGGCGAAGTCCGCCTGGCAGGCGCTCCGCTTGAAAAACGGCGACACGCTCATCTCCGGAGACGCGCAACGCTATGTGCGCGAGGTGAATGTGAAGGGAGAAACGGTCTGGGAACTGACCCAGGCGGACGTCCCCAACATCAAGCTATTCAACACACAGGCCGCGATCCGTCTGGCAAACGGCAATACGGTGGTCACCAACTGGGTCGCCGGAAATAACAAGACGGAAGAGTGGGCCGGCACCGTCCAGGTTTTCGAGGTGACGCCGGATAAGAAGGTGGTCTGGGCTCTCTCGTCGTGGAAGGATCCCGACCTTGGCCCCGCGACGTCCATCCAACTCCTCGACGAGCCCGGCGTGGTCGAGAATCTCGACCTCGAACGGTAGGCGCCGGCGCGGACCAGGTGGGTTCCGAACGCGCGCCAGGTCTTCGACCGCGTCACATCGTGCTCGTGGGTGGGAACCGCGCTGTCGAAAAGGCCGGGTAAATCGTGCCTACCGGCTCGGCGGCGGCACAACGAACTGACTCAGCGTGATGCCGGGCAATTCGTACTCCACGATGGCGTAGCCGGTGACGGGCTCGGGAACGATCTCGATCCGCGCGGTCGCGAGTGCGTCTTGCGGGACCAGCCACTGCGATCCCATGTGTTGGTATTGCTCCTCGGTGGTGAGTTGGAAGTTCGTGCCGCGGTGATTGAGTGGCGAGAGCCACGTGATGAGCGGATACACCCCGGACGAGGAGTAGAATCCAGCCCCGTTCGGCCACTCCCTGCCGGTCTTCGGATCCAGGAGCGTCAAGTGCGTCGGAGAGGGAATCGCGGACGGGGATTCGCAATCCACCTTTAGCGCCTCCTGCCCAAACCTTGCCTCGGTGATCGCCGTGGAACATATCCCCACGCCGGGAACGGCGGACCGCGCGCCGACGGCCATCCGCGTAAGCGTTCCTCGCCGATGGAATTCCGCCATGAGTCTGCCCCTCAGGGTTACGGTTTGGTTCCCGAACCGGCCATAGAGCGAGCGGCTGAACGTCAGTACCTGCAAAGTGGGCGCGGAATCCCAGGGCGCCAGAGACGCTTCCAGCGAGACCTTCTGAGTGTACCGTCCGGGGAAATCGGCTTGGTAGCGTTCTCCGCCGGGAGCCCGAATTTCGAGCGCAAGCTGACCGTAGAGAACCGTGGCGCCGCTGGGCGCCCCGGCGATCCGGATCGGAACCGCGACTCGCACGATGCCTCCCGAGACGCTCAGACCCCGCCGTTCGCTTTCGGTGAGCGGCCCCGGACGGGACGAAAAACTCACGGCAAGCGTCCCGCCTGCCGGCGCCGGCGAAAATGCAACCGCCAGGGACTCTCGGGGCAGCCACATGTAGAGCGCCGCGGCGCCGACCGCAACCGCGATGGCGAGCCATCGCCCGACGGCCGTGCGCCGCCAGCCGTATTGCAACAGAATAACCGCGAGAGCGCCCAAGGAGGCCAGCGACACAGTGATCGCGGTGCTCGCGGCGCCAACCTGGAATCGGTTCACAAAATAGGCGCTGCTGGCATACGCGCTCGTCAAGACCACCGCGGCGCACATCACCACGGCAATAAGCAGAAACTGCATCACGTTTTCGACCAACGTCGCCACGGCCACCGCGGGCAGCGTGAGCACCGTCAGCAGAAGGACCTGTTTCCAGAGAAGCTCCGGAAGATAAACGAAAGGCGAAAAGCCTCGCGCTCCCAAAATGGCCGCCTGGGCCAGGAGATACGGAAGATGGATGAACGCCAAAATAAACAGCGCCTTGGCCCCCAGCATGGCCGGCCGCCGGCAGGGGAGCGTAGGCCAGAACTCGCGGTCGCCTACCAGCGGGTCCTGAAGAATCAGAAGGCTGATCAGGTAGCTCCAGGCGAAAGGCAGTAAAATGTTCAACCACCCTTCCGCGGAGCCTGGGGTGGGGTCCGCGCGCCAGCGGTCCAGGTGCGCCACCCAGGCCAGCAGTCCAAGCGTGAGAGCTACCTGCCACCACAGCCGCCGCGCGTCTTTCTTGAAGATGTGCCAGACCAGTCGCATCGCTCAGCTCCCTCGGTGATTCTTTTTGGCCGACCTGGCCAGCGCGACGAAGATCGCGCGCAGTGGAATGGCGCGGGCGGAGATGTCGCGCGCCGCAGGCAGAAACTGGCGGATTTCGGCGGCGCACCGCGCCTCTTCGTAGCGCGAATGGACGAAGCGCACCACCAGCGAAGACTGCTCGGCGTTCAGCCAGGCGGGCGGTGGATTCGGAGGCAGTTCGGCGGCGGTTTCGAGCACCACCTCGACCTCGCGGAAGCGCTCGGAAAGCGCTCCCATTTCCTCGATGAATTGGATGCGGCCCTGGTCCAGATATCCCACGTGGGTGGCAAAGCTCTCCAGTTCCGCCAGATCGTGCGTGGCCAGGAACACGGTGGATTCCGCGGTCCGCTCCAGAATGCTCTCGATGACCTCTTCGCGCACCAGCACGTCGAGTCCGCCGAACGGTTCGTCGAGAACCAGCAGGCGCGGGCGATAGGCCAGCGCGGCGGCCATGGCGGCTTTGATCCGCATGCCGCGCGACATGGCTTTCAACGGGCGGTCGAGCGGCAGGTCGTACAGGCGGACCAGCTCGGCCAAGTCGTCGTCCCGCCATCCCGGGTAAAACGCCTTGCAGTAAGAGAAGAAGGTACTGGCGTTCATCCAATCGGGCAGCCGCCGGTTTTCCGAGACGTAGCCCACCTGCGCCAGCTCGTCGGGGCCGAGCTTTCGGGAATCCACGCCCAGAACCTCGGCGCGCCCGGCGGTGGCGCGGAGCAGGTTCATGACAATCTTGATGGCCGTGGTCTTGCCGGCGCCATTGGGGCCGATCAGAGCGAACACGGCTCCTTCCGGCACATCGAGCGTGAGGTTCGCCAGCGCCTCGACGCCTCCGTATCTCTTTTTGAGTCCTTCGGTGCGTAGCATGATGTCAGGACTTCTCCCGGTCTTCCCCGCTCTGCAGCTTGCGCCACTGTTCGGCGACCTGCTCCTGCAATTCCGGCAGGCTCACGCCCAGCTTGATGGCCTCCACGGTCAACTGCTCCACGTCCCGCACCAGCAGGCGTCCGCGCTCCGCGCGCCCGGCGGGCGGCCTCTGCGCCACTACGGTGCCGATGCCCGGCCGCACCTCCAGCAGGCCCTCCTGCTGCAACTGCGCAATCACCTTCTGCGCCGTGTTGAAGTGGATTTTGACGGCCTTGCTGAGCGTCCGGACCGAGGGAAACGGATCGCCCGGCCGGAGTTTGCCCGAGATGATGGCCTTCTTGGCCGCGAACGCCACTTGTTCATGGGCCGGCGCGCCGGATTGAAAGACCACCCGGAAAGGAATCACATGTGTAATATACTGCTTGTTACAGTGAATTGCAAGAAAAAACTTCGAGAAGACTCGTTGGGGCAGGCGCTTTCGCCTGCCAACCCGCGCCGGGCAGGCAAAACCCACATCCCCGGATTCTCAGGTCCCCGGTTGCACCAACGCCTTCTCCAAACGCGCCAGCGCCCCTTCCAGCCGCTGGGGCCGGGTGAGCACTCTCTCGAAAAGATCGCCTTTCGCCGCAAAGCGCTCCCGCGCGTTGGCCAGGTTGAACTGGCCCGGATCGATGCCATGGCGCACTTCGCTCCATTCGAGCGGCGTGGCCACCGGCGCGCCGGGGTAAGCGCGCAGTACGTAGGGGGCGGCGATGGTCTTCGAAAAACCGTTTTGCAGGTAGTCGAAGTACACCCGTCCGCTCTTTCGCTTGGCCACGGAACGCGGCGCGGTGAACAGCTCCGGCTGCTCCGCGGCCACCAACCGCGCAATCAGCTCGGCGAACGTGCGCGTCTCTTCATAGGTGTAGACCGGCTCCACGGGGATATAGACGTGCATGCCGTCGCCGCCGGTGGTCTTCGGATATCCGGTCAGCCCAATGCGGTCGAGCGCCCGCTTCACCAGCAGGGCGGCGTCCACGATCCGGTCGAAAGGGCACTCTTGCGGATCCAGGTCGATCAGCACAAAATCGGGGTGTTCGAGCGTGGGCGAGCGGCTCATCCAGGGGTTCTGGTCGATGCAGCCCAGGTTGACCAGATAAAGCAGGCTGGCGCGGTCTTGAGCGAAGGCGTAGCGGATGGGGCGTCCGTTGTGTTCGGAAGCAATCGGCTCCGTGCGAACCCAGGAGGCGAACGTTTCGGCCACGTTTTTTTGAAAGAAGAACTCCTTGCCGATGCCGTCGGGGTAGCGTTTGAGGGAGAGCGGCCGGTCCTTGAGGTGCGGCAGGATCAAGCTCGCCACGGCGTCGTAGTAATTCAGGACGTCGCGCTTGGTATAGCCTTCGTCCGGGTAAAACACCTTGCCCAGATTGGTGAACTTCAGGGAGTGACCGTCGATTTCGAGGGCCGCCTCTTTGGCGCCCGGGGGCAGGAGATCTTGGGGCGCGCCGGTTTCCCTGGCCACCTGGCGCGCGGCCAAGTCCGTGCGCAGCCCCAGGAAAACGGGCGCGCGGAGGCGGCCATCCTGCGTCCAGTTGGCGAACTTCACCTGGCATACCAGCTCGGGCCGGAGCCACGTCATGCCGCGGTCGGGCTTGGGGCGCTCCGCGAAGGGGCACTCTTTTACGATGAGCGGCCGCATACGGGCGTGAAGGTCCGCCAGCGACTGCTGGTCGAAGCCCGTCCCCACATTGCCGGCCCAGCGCAGCCGGCCATTTTCGTGGATGCCCAGCGCCAGCGCGCCGAAGAAATCGCGGCTGCCTTGCGGCCGGGTGAACCCTCCGATCACAAACTCCTGCTCGCCCACGATTTTGAGCTTGAGCCACTCGCGGCTGCGCCGGGATTCATAGCGGCTGGTGACGCGCTTGGCCACGATGCCCTCCAGGTCGTTGGCGCGGGCCGCCTCCAGCATCGCTTCCCCGTCCGCGGGAAAGACCTCCGAAATCCGCACCTCGGCGCCGGACGTCACCACCGATTCGAGCAGCTTGCGGCGCTCGCCAAGCGGCGCATTCCGGAGATCGTAGCCGTCCAGATAGAGGATATCGAAGACGAAGTACACCACCGGAGTGGAGCGCGCCAGGTGCGCCACGGAGTTGGGATCGGTGTTGGAGATGCGCGGTTGAATCAGGTGGAATCGCGCCACGCCCTTGGCGTCCAGTACCGCGATTTCGCCGTCGAGCACGGCCTGGCGCGCCGCCATGTGATGCGGGATCACGGCCAACTCGGGATACTGCCGCTCACAGCGCAACCCGTTGCGCGATTGAAGCCGAAGATCCTCTCCATCAATGAAGGCGATGGCGCGCACGCCGTCCCACTTCACTTCGAAGAGCCAGTCTTCGCCCTTCGGCGCCCGTTCGGCGAGGGTCGCCAGCATGGGCTCGACGGCGTCCGGCATCTCAGCTTCCCGCGCGCCTTTGAGGGCGGCCAGAGATTTGGCGCTCTGGCGGCGTGTCCGTTTGACGAGGACTGGCGCGGTCTGCGGCGGGCGCTTGGCGCCGTGCGCCGGCCGGCTCTTCCACACCCGGTCCGGCGCGCCGGCGCTTTTCCGCTTGGCTTTGCGCGCCGGCAGGTTGCGGGCGATTTCTTCCTGGGTGCGGCCGGAGAGCACGCTGTAGGCGTGGCTTTCCACATCCCAACCGGGGATGGCGAACGCGTCGCGCTTTTTGATGAGCAGCCACTCGTTGCCCTTGCCGCGGCCTTTCATGAGGACCAGGGCGAAATCGCCGTTCAGCTTCTCCCCGTGGAGGCGAAACTTCAGGTCGCCGCGCGCCAGTTGGCCCTGGGCGTCGCCGTCGCCCAATATCTCAAACGTGCCGTGGTCCCACAGCATTACGCTGCCCGCACCGTAGTTGCCGGCGGGGATGGTGCCTTCGAAATCGCCGTATTCGACGGGGTGGTCCTCCACATGCGCCGCCAGGTGACGCACCGCCGGGTCGAGCGTGGGCCCCTTCGGAACGGCCCAGGACTTCAATACGCCGTCGATTTCCAGCCGGAAATCGTAATGCAGCCGGGTGGCGTCGTGCCTTTGCACACAGAAGGAATTGGCGCGCGGCCTGCCCTGCCCTAGGCTTGGGGGGGGCTCGGGAGTGTCCTTGAACCGGCGTTTGGCGGCGTACGCATCGAGGGCCATAGTTCGCTGCAACCCCTTTGTTTCCATTTACATCTTATAGAGGTTTGGCGTACGCATCGCACTCGTAAGTAAGGAGCCGCACATATGGCATCGAGCGTCTGGAAGGGCCACCTGACATTCGGCCTGGTCTCTTTTCCCATCCGTCTGTTCAGCGCCGCGCGCAGTGAGACCATCGGTTTCAACCTGCTGCACAAGGAAGACCATTCCCGCATCAAGCAGGTGACTTACTGCCAGGCGGAGGATAAGCCGGTCCCGCGAAGCGAGCTCATCAAGGGCTACGAGTACGAGAAGGACCGCTACGTCGAGATCGACGAGGAAGACATCAAGAAGGTGGCCCCGAAGACCGCCAAGGTGATGGAGATCCTCGAGTTCGTCAAGTCCGAACAGGTGGACCCGGTCTACCTGGAGAGCTCCTACTACGTGGCCCCGGATGAAGGCGGCGAGAAGCCGTACGCGCTGCTGTTCCAGGCTCTCAGGGAGTCGAAATTCTATGCGCTGGCCAAAGTGGCCATGCACAACCGGGAACACATCATCGTGCTGCGTCCCGGCGCCAAGGGCATTCTCTCCCACACCATGTACTATCAGGACGAAATCCGGCAGGTGGACGAGTTCCGTACCGATACCAGCCTGGTGAAGGAGAAGGAGCTCGAAGATGGCCAAGATGCTCATCTCCTCGCTGGAAGCCGATTTCGAGCCGCTGAAGTATCACGACGCGTTCCGTGACAACGTGCGGAAGATGATCGAAGACAAGATCGAAGGCAGGAACGTGGTGGCCACTCCGGAGCCGCGCGTGGCGCCGGTGATCGACATCATGGAAGCGTTGAAGCGGAGCCTGGCGGAGAAGCGCAAGCCCGCGCAGATGGCCACCGCCAGCGCGGGAGCGGCGAATGGGGAAGCGGAGGCCATGGAAGCGCCCCGGAAACGCGCCCGCAAGAGCAGGGCGTCCTGAACAGCCAAAAAACATTTCACATTCCGATTGATTTATTCCGCGCGCTGGTGTCAAATAAGGCCGATGGCCACCAAAAAAGCCGCCAAACCGGCGAAGAAAGTCGCAGCCAAGCCGAAAAAGGCGGGTTGCAAGACCAAGGCCTGCTAACGGCCCGCCAACCACGCGGCAGGCAGCGTCCATGGGCCTGCCGCGACGCGTCACCGAAGGATGGCGATCAGGCCCTCAAGGCCTCTTCCACGCTGCCGTAGAACGGGAACACCGTATCGAGCAGGCTGACGTGGAAGGACTCGAAGATGTGCCCGGTGGCGCCCGCCATGCGCATCTCGCCTCCCGCGGCCGCCAGTTTGTTGAAGCTGGAAATGAAGCGGCCGATGCCGGTGCTGTCGATGCCGGTAACGGCCGAGAGGTCGAAGACCACGAGCCGGTCCCCCTGGCTCAGCAACTCCTCGACCAGAGTGACAATCTGTTCGCTCGCCGGCCCCATCATCAGCCTGCCCGAGAGCGTGACAACCACCTTCCCCGGCGCCACCACCTGGTGGCCGATCTGCATCGACATGGCAGCGACCAGTTTAAGCCGTTGCGCCGGAAAGCGCCAGCCTAGGGTCTATTTGGCGTACAGGCCGATGATCCGCTCGATCGCGCGGCGGCACACCGCGCAGAAGCCCACCTCATCGCGCGTGAACATGATGCAGTCCTGTTGCGGGCGGTAGTAGCCCTTGGCTTCGTATAGAGCGCCTTCAAAGGCGCCGACCTTGCCGGCATCGGGTCCGCTCGCGAGCAGGGCGGTCTCGCGCTGGCGCTCCTCGCGAAACAAGGCTTCCATTTCCTCCTCGGGGCGATGCCCGGCGCGAATGGCGCGGCGGCGCGCCTGGGTATCCTGCTCCGCTTTTTCGAACTCGAGCTGGGGCCACGGCGAGGGCAGACCGATTCCGGCGCTCAGCAAATCCTTCCACTTGGCCGCTTGCGGATCGGCCGTGGCGTTCGGCTCCCAAGGCTCGGGGCGCTCGTTGGAGCTGCCGTAAGCCACGTCCGAGGTGTAGTATTCGTCCGCCAGGCCGGCGAAATGGTGCCCGAACTCGTGTACGAATATGTAAGGCGTGAAGGCGTTGTCGGCGGCCACCGTGGCGTACAGATTGAGAATCCCGCCGCCGCCGTATTTGCGGTCGTTGACCACGATTTCGACGAACTCGTAGGGGGCGGCCGCGGCGATCTCGCGCCACCGGTTGTCGAACGCTAGCACGTACCGCTCGGACCCGAAGGCGTCGTATGCGGCGCCGATCGGCGAGCGGCGCCAGACGCCGTCCGAGGGCCGCCCCACGCCGCTTTCCTGGGCCGGCGTATCAATCGCCCATACGTTGAAATCGCTTTTGTGCTCCTTGAAAGGCGACGCCGCAAACAGGGTAGCGGCCAGGCGGCGCGCATCGCCGTGCCATTTGTCCATCTCCGCGGCGGTGTAGCCATCGCCCAGCAGGAGCAGGTCCACCTTGTCGCGCGGAGGCCCGTTTTCCAACACCGCCCAGACGTTGAGCTTGGGCGGGGCGGCGCGATTAATGGCCGGGTCCGCCGGGTCCACAACCACCGACCAGATCTCGCGAAATTCGTTGCGCGGTCCGCGCTTCTTGATCACCACCTGCACCGGCGCGCCCGGGGCCGGGAATCGTATGCTCTCGGGAAACGCGCGCCGCACCAGTTTGGCCTCGTCGGTGGTCTCCCACTCGCCGTAAACGCTGGCGAACCCGCGCGAATAAATCAGACGGTTGGTGGCGCGGTCGATCACCTGGAAGTAATATTTGCCGAGGTTGGTCTCGTCGATCCAGCGGTCGAGCGGTCCCGGCCAGGCGCCTTCGAGCTCGATGGATTCGAGCGCCAGAGTCTCCTCGGAAGCCGTGCCGGAATGTATGTAGTCGAGCCGCATGGTCCGCGGCGTGGAAGGCTGAGCGCCGGCCAGGGCGGCGGCCGCGATGAGCGTCAACGGAAATCGGGTCATGACTTGCTTCAGGATAGCGCCGGCGGCCCTCACCACTTCGGCCCGCGGCCTTTCAGAATCTCGTCGGCCCAGCGTTTCCATTCGGCGTAGGAGCCGGCTGGAGGCACATCCTCCTGCCGCTGCATCTTGAGCTGGACGCGTTCCCGCGAGGCCGGGCGGGTGGGCTTGCGCGGATCCGACCACTTGAGCTCGCCGGTCAGAACCGCCGCTTTCAAAGCGCCGGAGAACTCGAACAGGTCTCGTGACGGCTCCTGCCCGCCGCCGGGGAGAAGGATGGCCCCCATGGTGAGTTTCGCGGTGAACCGCAGCGCGCCCGTGCGCGAGTCGAATCTCACGTTTTCGAGCATCCCCGCGGGCATGTCTTCATTCATCCCTTGCGATGCGAAGATCAGTCCGATAGTCGAATCGCCGTCGCGCCATAGTTCGATCGTATAGCCGTAGGCGTGCTCTTCGGTGTGGCGCAGGTTGGAAAACTCGCCGATGAAGCGGATAGGCCGGCCGGGATTCTGGGCGAAACACGCCGAACCCAGTCCACTGACGATGGCCATGCCGGCAAGGATGGATAGCCGCCGCATGTAACCTCCCATCGGCTCCGCGCCGCGCCCCATATGATTGCAATGATATCATTGCAGTATGGCGAGCATCACGATACGGCGCCTGGAAGACACGGTCAAGACCAGGCTGCGCCTGCGGGCGGCCGGCCACGGCCGGTCCATGGAAGAGGAGGCGCGTGAGATTCTGAAGGCCGGTCTGAGGACGAAACGCCTTCCCCGTCTCAATCTCGCGGAATCCATACGCCGGTACGTCGAACCCCTTGGCGGCGTGGAACTGGCGCTCCCGCCGCGCCAGGCCATTCGGCGTCCACCGAAGCTCGCCCGATGATGGTACTCGACACGAACGTGCTTTCGGAAGCACTCAAGCCCTTGCCTTCCGTCGCGGTCCTCGATTGGCTCGCGTCCCAGGAACCCTCCTCCGTGTTCACCACGACGATCACGCAGGCGGAAATCCTGTACGGTATAGAGACGCTGCCGGCGGGCAAACGCCGGATGCGTTTGCTGGCGGCGCTCGAGAAAATGTTCGCCGGGGAGTTCGAGGGGCGGATTTTGCCCTTCGATGAGGATGCCGCCCGCGCCTATGCCGGAATTGTGGCCGCGCGAGACGCGGCGGGCCGCCCGATATCGCAGTTCGATGCCATGATTGCAGCCATTGCGCGCTCCCATCGGGCCGCCGTGGCAACCCGGAATACCGCGGATTTCGAGCACTGCGGCATAGACGTCGTCAATCCATGGACCAAATAGGCCGCCGGTCCGCGCGGCGCTGTCCGGACGGCAAACGGCGCAAGTACGGCTTGGCGGCTATTCGACCACTGGCACAAGCTTGGACTCGATGATGCGCCGATCCGAGGTCACCAGCCGGAGCCGATGGACGCGCGCCGTGGCGGCAATGGCCCGGTCGGCGGGATCTCGCAAAACACTCAGTGAGGCAGCCTCCACGGCCACTTCATAAGTCAACGGAAAAAGGCGAAACGCCGGGTTGGAATTCAAGTCCTGGAAGAACTCATCCAGGCGCACTTTCAGCGCCGGCTTGTCTCCGCTTGCGAGAACCGCGATTTCCAGGAGGCTGACGGCGCTGAGCGCCACTGGCTCTCCCCGCCGGACCGCCGATTCGAGCGCCCGCGATTGCGGCCGGGAGAGCTTTCTGGCTTCGAGCAGCCATCGAATGAGAACGTGCGTGTCCAACAGCAAACGCGGCAGCAAGCGGAGGCTCCTATTCCCGTCCGGCGACTTCCCAGAGGGCGGACGTATCCCCGTTAACGATGTCGCCCAGTATCCGTCCTTTGCCTGCCCAACTGTTGCGAGGAGACTTTCGGACGGAGTGCTTCGCCGGACCGAGCACCGCCACGGCGGACCCCCGCCGGGTGATGGTGATGGCCTCTCCAAACTGTTCGATGTCGCGGAGGCAGGCAAGGCATTTGGCCTTGAACTCCGACGCGCTCAATACGCGCTCCTTCATGATTTTCATGATAGCAGACCATATGGTCATCTGACCTATTGTCCCGGCGCGCCCCACATTGTCATGCAGTATCATAGGCGTATGCCCGAATTGGTGTTTGAGGTTGTCCAGGAATCCGACGGCGGCTACTGCGCCGAATGCCTCACCGAAAACATCTTCACGGAGGGGGATACGTGGGAGAAACTGGGCAACAACGTAATTGAGGCAACGGCCGCGTTCTTTTTCGATCGGCCGCGGCCTGAGCGAATCCGCCTCCACCTTGTCCGCGACGAGATTCTGTCCGGGCGGGATCCCAGCCATCTGTCGTTGCGTATCGAGGCGCTGGAAGCAGAAGCGCGGCTGGAGTATCTCACCGGCAAGACCGAGCCGATGAGCTTCTAAGCGGATGCGCTCCCGGCGCGCCGCCCGATTGAAGAGCTCGCTTGAGGAATTGCCCGCCGAGGTCCAATAGAGCGCTCAGCGGGCGGACGCCCTATTCCAGCGCGATCCCGCGCACCCCGGCCTGCAGGTAAAATGTCTGCGCGCCGACCGGCAGACGTACTCAATTAGGATTGGTTTGGGCTATCGCGCCCTGGGTATAAGATTCGACCATCCGCCTTGGCCGGCATGGGTGGCGCTTCCAGAGAAAACCGCAGCGTTTTGGCTGTCCCCCAGCTACCCAGCTCTAGCTCTAACACAGGAAGCGTTCAGTGTGGCTATGGTGTTCCGACCGGCAACACAACCGAGTTGCTGGAAATTGAAAAAAGTGGACCCCGGCACCCGCCGCCGTTCATAGCTGTGCATTTTCCAATTATGATCTTGAGGGAGTGGTCACCGGCCGAAATTGTCTCTGGAACCCGGAAATTGAGTTGATACAGACCCACCTGTCCCGGCACAAGACCCACAAAGGACGGATGCACCGAAAGGGAATCGATTACAACATCTATTTCAATCCACAAATACGATAGGTTGGGTTGCGGCACAACGGCCAACGGGGAATACGGGGCCGCCGCGCCGGTTGGAACAGGGGGACTCGTCTGAGGCAGGGCGGCGGCATAAAGAACTACGGCCTCTCCGGGAACGGCAGGATGACTACGGGTGACGAGCGAGTAATCGGCGCCGTGCTGCATGATGCCAACGAGATCCGCCGTGAAGAACACGTCTGCGGCGACGGCCCAAACGTAGGCATTCTGGGTCGCCTGGAAGCCGCCTTGGCGCACGGTCACGACGCAGCGATAGAAATAAGCTGACCCGTCCCAAGTGAACTGCGATTCCCAGGGGACCTGGAAATTTATCTGCTGATACCCGCCGAGATCCGCAACGGCATAAAGCGGCGCGGGAGCCCCGCAAACGTCCACCGTCACACCCGCAAGAGAAAGCGGTAGCGGAACACTCTGCGCTGCAACGACGCCGCTTACGTTCAAACCGCTCAGAAAAGCTGACGCAATTCCTCCGTTTTCTGGCAAATGCGCTGAAAAAGTAACTCCCGATGTGACAACCAGACCATCTGCGCCGAACAGCGAGGCCGTCACGCAGAATACGGCAAAGATGAGATGCTTCACCCGATGTCCTCCCTCCATCCACTCCCTGGAGCGCAATTCGTTGGTTCGAGACGTACCAGTACGAGACGACGGCGTGTCCAATCGACCCACGAAAAAATCCCTCAAGCAAAGCGCCAATCTGCGTCGCGCCACCATGGAATGGAGTTGGCACAGAATGCCGACGCTTAAATGTATGCAGTGAGCACACAGCGTGCCACTGAATGGAGTCCCAAACCTGAAACCCGCTGGGGCTCAAAACAAAGACCCTGGGCGGGGGATTTCAACTACACCTGGGGGTACGAAGCCAGTGCTTGTGGCGTTACCGGAAACTGACTTGCCCGCCACATGGACGTCAAACGCCCACACCACCGAACTGGCGACGCCTTTTGTAGAACGCGGAGATTACTCCCGATGGACGCCCCTGCGCCGGGGAATCGCATTTGACGCGCCTGGAACGCCGCCGCAGCGCTCTTGCCCCGCCATGTTGGCTGCCAGCGAGTTCCAGGTCGCCAATCCGTTAACCGGGCCTATCCGCGCTTACTCCGGCGGGCGGCGCTTATGCCAGTCCGTGCGGGCCTGGAACTCCCGTCCGATGCCCAGCAGCAGGTTTTCCGAAAACGGCGCGCCGACCAACTGAAGCGCCACCGGCAGGCTCCCGGCGAAACCGCAGGGCAATACCAGGGCAGGCAGTCCGGCCAGGTTGCCGGCGGGAATGATGGCTCCGAATCCGGGGTCCGATGGCGCCGACGACGGCGCGCTGCCCGGCAGTGGAGTCAGCGGCTGTTCGATCTTCGACGCCGGCCCGCTTCGCGCCGGCGCCACCAGCGCATCCACGCTCGCGAACCTCTCGGCGAAGGCCCGCTGTATCCGCCGGCGAATGCGCATGGCTCTCAAATAGTCCTTGGCGGGCGTTTCCAGGCTCGCCTTCAGCCCCGCGATCTGCGCCTTATCGGCCAGTTCCTCGACTTTGCCGCTGGCGATCAGTGGTTCAAAGATCGAGGCCTGCTCGGCGGCCAGGATGGTGGAGAGCGCCGCGCCGTAAGGGAACTCCGGCAGCCTGGCTTCCACCAACTGGGCGCCCGCCTGCCTCAGAACTTCGAGGGCCGCCTGAAACCCCGCGCGCGCCGAAGCGTCCGCGCGTTCGGAGAAATCGACCGGCGCGTAGCCGATCTTCATCTCCTTGATGGAGCGCGCGTACTGGGGCGTGTAATAGAAACTCTTGCCCGCGGAGCCGGGATCCCGGCCATCTTTGCCGGCGATCACCTGTAAGATCAGGCCGCAATCTTCCGCGCTGCGCGCGAAAGGCCCCAGCTTGTCGAGCGTCCAGGAAAGCGCCATGGCGCCGTAGCGGCTCACCAGCCCATAGGTGGGCCGCAGCGCCGTCACGCCGCAGAAAGAGGCCGGCGTAACGATGGAGCCGGAGGTCTCCGAGCCGATGGCGAATGGCACGAGCCCGGCGGCCACCGCCGCGGCCGGACCGCTCGACGACCCGCCTGACCAGCGTGTGCGGTCCCACGGGTTCAGACAGGGACCCGTCAGCGAAGCCGAAGCATAGCGGTAGCCGCCGCCGCCCGCCAGCTCCACCATGGCCAGCTTGCCCGTCAGCACGGCGCCCACGCCGGCCAGCTTCTCCACCACCGTGGCGTTGAAGTCGAACACCTGCGCCGCGTAAGGCCTGGCGCCCCACGTGGTGGGTTGCTTGGCGACCGTCAGCAGGTCTTTCACGCCGTAGGGAATTCCTTGCAGGGGACCGCGCGTGCGCCCGCGCTTCAAATCCTTATCCACTTCCTGCGCCTGTTTTAGGGCTTGCTTCGGAAGCGCCAGGGCCAGGGCGTGGTACAGCGGGCCAAGCCGCTCCAGGCGTTCGGAAAACGCGCGCGCCAGCTCGGCGGCGGATATCTGTTTCGAAACGAGGAGCCCATTCAGCTCCGGGATGGAGGCGAAGAAGACGTCGTTGCCGATGGTGGCCATGGCGTAAGCCCTCTCAGGCCTTGAACTGGAATGCGGGCTCGGTGGCCATGGGAATCTCCACTTTGGCCAGCTCGGCCGCGGCGGCCCGCAAGCTCTCGCGGGCCGCTTTCCGTTCTTCGTCGTCGCCCGCCAAAGGCGCGGACTGGGTTTGGGCCATCGCGGCGGCCGAGGCGGCCAGCGAAGCGGCCAATTGACGGCGCGTGAGTTTCATGGCGTCTCCCCGGGCAAGAATGCCGGCATGGCAGTATGCGCGGCTACTTGCATTTGGGATCCAGCGCTTCGGCCGCGGCCTTCAACATCGCCGCGCGCGGGGCCGCATCGCCGGTCCAGATTTCGTACTGGCGCTGGGCCTGTTCGATGAACATTTCCAGTCCCGGGATGACCGTTTTGCCCTGCTCCCTGGCGTGCCGGATCAATTCGGTCTCGGCCGGATTGTACACCATATCGAACACCACGTCGGCCGGTATTTTGCCGTCGAAGAAGCACTCGTTCACGTGGGGGAACATGCCCAGAGGCGTGGCGTGCACCAGGGCGTCGAAATGCCGCGAATCGAGCTGCTCGCGCAGGATGACATCGGCCCCGCAGACCTTGGCAAGGGAGCGCACTCGGTCGGGATTGCGGCCCACCAGCGTGACCTTGGCGCCCGCATCGGCCAGGGCAAACACCGCGCTCCGCGCCGCCCCGCCGTTGCCCACCACCAGCACCGAGGCGGCGCGCAACCGCACCAGCCGGCCCAGCGGCCCCGTAACGCCGGCGGCGTCGGTATTCGCGCCGCGCCATTTCCCGGATTTCCGCCACACGGTGTTCACCGCTCCGATGCGCCGCGCCAGCGGGTCCACCGAATTCAGGTATCGGACAATCCTCTGCTTGTGCGGAATGGTGACGCTGAATCCGGCCAGCGGCAGCCTCTCCGCCAGGGAGAAGAAATCGCGCAGATACGCGGGCGAAACCAGGAACGGCAGGTATACCGCGTCCAGGCGGCGGAATTGGAAAGCGCGGTTGTGCACGGCCGGCGAAATCGAATGCCGGATGGGGTCCGCAATCACGCCGTAGATCTTCGACGACTTCCCCAGGCTCTCCACGTGGAACAGGCGCCGCAGTTGATGCCCGCTCACCTGCCCGGCCGCGGTGCCCTGCGCGTACATGGGCGCCGCGTAAGTGAAAGCTCCGCCGAACACCGGCGAAAGCACGCGCGTGGGAAAGCCCAGCTCGCCCATCGCCAGCACCACCAGCCGATGCTTGGGCAGCGCCTTGGCGGCGGCCAGCACGCGCATATTATCCGAGGGTTTGCGCGCCGTGGTCACCACCTTGTACGCGTCGGCCTGCACCCGCATCACGCGGCCCACCACGGTATCCATGGGAGGGGTGGCCTCGAAGTTGTGGTAGGAAACGATCACGCGCGCCCGCCCGCGGAACTGGTTGAGACGCTCGTCGGCGGCCTCCGCCGTCTCGATTTCGATATCCACCGCCTGGGCGCCCGCGGCCGTGGCTTGCTCCAGCAGGCCGAGTTGTTCTTCAATGCTGCCGTTGAACTTGCCGTGGTTCTGATGGCGCCGGCAGGTGGCGATTACGATGCATTCCGGAAACTCCTCCAGAAATCGCCGGATGGCGTCGGGACCGTCGCGGGGGCGGTCGAGGAAGTCCATCCGGAATTCAAAGAAGCTCTCTCCCGCTTCGGCCTCCCGCCGGGCGTGATCGAGCAGGGTAGGAACGTCCGGGAGGCCCAGTGCGATGCAAATCCGCGGGAACGACCTGGTCTGCGGCATCGTGAATTCGGAACTCCTCAGAATACCACGGGCGCCCCCGCCGCGAATTCGCGGCCGAAATGCGGTGGTGGGGTCAAGCCTTCCGGCTTGCCGCCGGCCTTTTGGCGGGCGTTCCTCACGCCGAGGAAGCGGCTTTGGAAATCGCGCATCGAGCCATGCCCGGAAGGCGCTTCGTCGGAAGGTGTGAAGCAACTCAGGCCGCAGGAGGAAGGCCTCAAGCGCAAGTTGAAAACAAAAAACTTATGGGGCCGTTCGTTATTTTTGTTTCGAAAACTCTGGCTTCCCACCGGCAAAAGTGTCATAATTTGCCCAACTGGGTGCATCGGGATTTGGACGATGCGTTCAAGAGGGATGAGGATGTGGAAACTGTGGCGCCTTCGAACTTGCCTTCCGGCGGCCTTCCTGTCCCTTGTTCCGGCGTTGGCCCAGCAGCAGTCCAGCACTACTTCGAGCGGCTCGACGACCACCGATAACAGCGGAAGTACGTCGACTCAGGGGACCACCCCGCGGCGCTCGTTTTCCCGCGACGCGCGGCCGGCTTATCTATATGGGCGCGTGCTGGTGGACGGCATACCGCCCAGCGAGTCGGCCGCCATCGAGAGCGCGTGCAGCGGAACGTTTCGGACCGAGGGGTACACCGACAACCAGGGCCGCTTCAGCCTGCGGCTGGGTGAAAGAAACGATGACGTCACCCCGGAGGCCAGCGTAGGGAGCTCGATGGGAATCCCGGGCGCTTCCGCATCGGGGACGGGAGGCGGGAATGCGAACGCCGGCCCGCGCAGGCTGGACAGTTGCGAATTGCGCGCCAGGCTGCCCGGATACGAATCGGAAACCATCCAGCTCGGTATGCGGCCTTCGGAACAGTCCGACGTCGGAACGATTTTTCTGCATCGCCTGGGCCCGGCGGATGGGCTGACGGTGAGCATGACGTCCCTGGCGGCGCCGAAAGACGCCCAGAAAGCCCTCCGGAAAGGCCGCGAAGCATTGGCGAAGGGAAAGCGGGAGGACGCCCGCAAGAGCCTCGAGAAGGCCACCAGCATCTACCCGAAATACGCCGTGGCGTGGTTCGAACTGGGAAAGTTGCAGCTAGTGCAGAACGATCCGCCGGCCGCGCGGACCTCCTTCGAGGCGGCCATCCGGGCGGACGCCCGGTTCGTGCCGCCCTACGTGGCGCTGGCGGTGATTGAAGGCACGGCGAAAGAATGGCCGCAGTTGGAAGAGACCACCGCGCGGGCCATTGCGCTCGACCCATACGGCTCTCCCCAAATGTACTTCTATAACGCGGTAGCCCGATACTCCCAAAACGACCTGGAGGGCGCCGAGAAGAACGCCCGCGAAGCGGAACGTCTGGACAAGAACCGCGAGATCGCGGGCGTCTGGCGGTTGCTGGGCTCGATCCTGGCCGACCTGCGGGATTTCGCCGGCGCCGCGGAGCAGTTCCGCACCTATCTGGCGCTTGTCCCGCACGCCGCCAACGCCGCCGACATCCGGGCGCGACTGGACCGCGTGGAGCGGCTCTCCGCGCGCACGTCCGCCCAGACGCCCGACAAATAGACGCGGAAGCGGGTTCATTCTGTTCAGGGGCTTCTCACGCGCCGCAAAAGGCCGATGTCGAAATGCTCATCGTGGACCGCGTAGAGAAGCCTTCCGAGAATTGACTCCGGCTTACGGCGCGCGCCTACCTCGCGATATCCCTGTGATTGACCTTGGCCTTGAATCCGGCCGCCACCAGCTTCCGCCGGATCTCGTCGGCCATCATCACCGAGCGGTGATGCCCGCCGGTGCAGCCGAACGCGATGGTCAGGTAGCTCTTGCCTTCCTGGATGTAGTGCGGCAGCAGGTAGACCAGCAGGTCGGAGATGCGCGAGATGAACTCCACGGTCTGCGGGAAGGAGCGGATGTAGCGGGCCACCGCGGGGTTCTTCCCGGTCAGGTTCTTGAACCGGGGGATGTAGTTGGGGTTAGGCAGGAAGCGAACGTCGAAGACCAGGTCGCTATCGGGGGGCACGCCGTGGCGGTAACCGAAGCTGGTCACGTAAATCAGGATCTTGGACTCGGCGTTTTGCCCGCGGAAGTGTTCGCCGATAAACTCGCGCAGCTCGTGGACGGTGAACTTGGAGGTATTGATGATGAGGTCGGCCATGGCCCGGATGGGCGCAAGCTGGGCCCTCTCCGCGCGAATGCTGCGGGTGATGGACCGACCGGCGAGCGGGTGCGGCCTGCGGGTTTCGCTGAAGCGCCGCATGAGCGAGCTCTCGTCGGCTTCCAGAAAAATCAGCTTGGCATCCACGGATTTGCGGATGGCCGCGAAGACCTTCGGAAAACGCTTCAGCCCTTCGCCTTCGCGGATATCCACCACCAGCGAGGCGGCGCGCACGCCGGGATTGTCGCGCGTCAGCTCGGCGAATTTGGGGATGAGGTCCACCGGCAGATTGTCCACCGAGTAGAACCCCAGGTCCTCCAGGGCCTTCAGAACGGAGCCTTTGCCCGACCCGCTCAGGCCGGTGATGACCACCAGCTCGGCCTTGGGGGCCTTCTTCGCGGCGCGCCTGGCGGGCGTGCGCGGAGCCGTTGGTGGCTGGGCGGCGGGCATGTCCGCGGTTATCCCTCGACCAGGTCGAAGTGGCCGTCGGGCCGGCGCACCAGCACCGAAACGCGGTCCGTCTCGGCATCCGTGTAGACCAGGTAGTCGCGCTTCTTTTCCATCTCCATAAGGGCCTCCTCGAGGGTCATGGGCTTGCGCTTCTGGTGGTGGTTCACGCGGTAGACGCGGCGTTCGGCCTCCGCCTCGGCTTGCTTTTCCACGGGAGCCTCGGGTTCGGCGGGCGCCTCGCGGGGAGCCCGCTTGGCGTCGCGCCACTTCTCGCGGGCCTTCACGGCCTGCTTTTCCAGCTTCTCGGCGGCCGAATGAATGGCGGTGAACATGTCGCTGCTGGAACCCAGCCCGACGAGCTGGTGGCCGAAATAGTTGATGGTCGCTTCGGCCTGGTGCGTACGCCGCTCGAGCGACAGAATCACGTGCGCTTCGCATTCCCGCCTGCCATCCAGCAGTTTGCCGATCTTGCTGAAACGGGATTCGAGCTTCCTCAATTGGGCTGGAGCCAACTCAACTTGTCTGCCGGTGTATGCGATCTTCATGAATCCAATCCCCTCTACATACGTTATAGCGCGTTATGGCGCAAGACCTTGACGCGGAGACGCGGAGACGCGGAGAAAACTCGCAGGAGGAGGCCCGGGAAGAACGAAGAAACAAGTGTCTTTAGGGCGCGTTTCCAGGAATTCGATCCGGATTTCTTATCGCATTTCCCCGCGTCTCGGCGTCTCCGCGTCAGAAACGCGTCAAAAAGGGGCTGCCGCTCAGCTCCGCACGCGGCGCTGGTGGGTGGAGGGGATCTTCATGTCTTCGCGGTACTTGGCCACCGTGCGGCGGGTCACGTTGATGCCCTCGGCTTCGAGCAAGGCGGTGATCTGTTCGTCGGTGAGGGGCTTGCCGCGGTCCTCTTCCTCGATCATCTTCTTGACCTTGCGTTTCAGCAGCAGGAGGGGCGTGCCGCCGCCGGAGGGCCCTTGTACGGCTTCGGAGAAGAAATAGCGCAACTCGAAGACGCCCTGCGGCGTATGCACGTACTTGCCGGCCACGGCGCGGCTGACGGTGGAGGGGTGGACGCCGACTTCTTCGGCCACGTCCTTGATCATCATGGGCTTGAGGAGGTCGAGGCCCTGGCTGAGAAAGTCCGTCTGGCGCCGCACGATGGCCTGGCAGACCTTCATGATGGTCTGCTTGCGCTGCTCGATGTTTTTCATGAGCTGAATGGCGGAGGTGTAGCGCTCGCGAACGTAGTCGCGGACCTCTTTGGTGGCCCCGTTCTCGCGGTCCAGCATCTTGCGATACTGCGCGTTCAGGCGAAGCTGGGGAACGTCCTCGTCGTTCATCTGAATGATGTAGTCGTCGCCATCCTTGGTGAAGTAGACGTCCGGCTCGACAATCCGCGCGCCGGGCCCCGAATAGCGCAGGCCGGGACGCGGGTTGAGATGCCGGATCATGTAAACGGCGATCTCGATGTGCTCCGCGGGCCGTCCCAGGACCTTGGCCAGCTCCTTGTACTGGCGTGTTTCCAGCAGCCGCAGGTGGTCGGACACGATTTGCCAGGCCACCCCGCCCTTGCCGTTGACGCTCTCGATCTGGAGCAGCAGGCATTCGCGCAGGTTGCGCGCGCCGACGCCCGCCGGGTCGAGCGATTGCACCGCCCGCAGGGCTTCCTCGAGGCGCTCCGGCGGGTACCCGCCGACCCCCGCAATCTCCTCCAGCGAGGCGCTCAAATAGCCGTCCTCGTCGAGGTTCCCGATGATCGATTCGGCCGCGTCGCGGACGTCGTCGGAAATCACGCTGACGCTCAACTGCGAGCGCAGATGGTCGCCCAGGGTCACCGGCGCGGAAAGGAACGTCTCAAAGGACGGCTTCTCCACCGATTCCGAGGCCGGGCTTCGGTAGCCGGGATCGAGATAATCGTCGAAGAAGGAACCAAAGTCGATTTCGTCGAACGGGTCGGTGGCGGCCGGCGTCTCGACCGGGTCCGGCAGCGCCGCTTCGGGCTCGGGCTCCGGCGCGGCCGCGGCCGTCTCCTCGGCATCCGGGAACATGGAGCCGTTGATGGCCACGTCGACCGCCGCGCCGTCCAGAGCACTGCCTTCGTTCCGCACCGAGGAATTCAGAATCTCCTGGTCGGCCGGGTCCGATATCCGTTCCTCTTCCTGCTCCAGCAAGGGCAGCAGTTCCTCGGGCGTGACCTCTTCTCCGGGCTCCTCGGTGGCCTCTTCCAGGACTGGGTTCTTGACGATTTCCTGGTTGATCATCTGCTTTAATTCCAGCCGGTTAAGCTGGAGGACAGTGACCATCTGCACGAGGCCCGGAGTGAGAATCTGCTTCTGCGCGACCCTCAGTTGTAGTCTCGGCGACAGCAGGCTCATTCGCCTCCATGATATCACTCCACTAACGCATTCTTCGCTCCGGAGGCAGGCCGTAACGGGTGGCGCCGGAGGCGTTTGTGAGGGATAGCGTGGTTTTTCACGAATGGCCCGCATCACCGAATCGGGTGGTTGCGCCCAGAACGCCGGCTACGTAGGGAATTCCGGGCATGTTGGCTCGGGGCGGGGCTGTTTTTGGGCTCTTTTCTCTCATTTCCGAGCGCCTCCTTGTCAAAAAGGGCCGCCACGGGAGCGTCACATTGAGGTATGATTAGCCCGAAGGTGCCTCTTATGATCAGGAAGCTGCTTTGCGTAAGTGTAGTCCTGCTGGTCGCGGTGGTCGCCGTGTTGGCGGCGGACGCGGTAACCGGTAAATGGACATATGAACAACCGATGATGGGCCGCGGCGGTGGTGGCGGCGGTGGTGGAGCCCCGGGCGGCGGTGGTGGTGGCGGAAACATGCCCCCGCGCATCGTGACGTTGGACCTCAAAGCCGACGGCGCGAAACTGGCCGGCACGATCCTGCAGCCGGCGTTTCGCGGCAGGGGCGGCGGCGGTGGTGGCGGGGAAGCTCCTCCCGCTCCGACGCCCGTGCAGATCGCCAACGGCAAGGTGGACGGCAACAACGTCTCGTTCGAAGTGACCCGCGATATGGGCGGCACCTCGATGACCACTAAGTACGAAGGCGTGGTATCGGGCAGCGAGATGAAGCTGAAGGTAACGTCGCCCGGCTTTAACGGCGGCGATCCCCGAGTCACCGAAGCCACGGCGAAGAAGCAATAACCCGGCTGTCGAGCCGACCTGCAATTTCAGCGGCCCTGGATACGCCTCCGCGTAAATAGGGCCGCTTTTTATTTTGTTCGAGGGGTAACGCTCCGAAGGCTGACGACGCCCAAGCTATCACTATGACCAAGAAGCTGCTTTTTGCAGGAATGATTCTGCTTGTGGTAGCCCTCGTCGCACTGGCGGCGGACGCTGTTACGGGCAAGTGGGTATCCGAAACACCGGGTCGGGACGGTACGCCGCGTCAGACCACGTATAATTTGAAGGCCGATGGCGCCAAACTGACCGGAGATGTCACCGGCGGCATGGGCGGACGCGGCGGCGGCGGTGGCGGCGGCGCTCCTCCGGCAGCGCCGATTTCCAACGGCAAGGTGGACGGCAACAACGTGTCGTTCGAAGTGACCCGCGACATGGGCGGCCAATCGTTCACCATGAAGTACGAAGGCGTGGTCTCCGGAAGCGACATGAAGCTGAAGATCACCAGGCCGGATTTCCAGGGCGGCGGCGCCCCCGTAACCACCGAGGCTACGGCGAAGAAGCAATAACACGGCCGTCGAGCCGAACGGAGATTTCAGCGGTCCTGGTTTACGCTTCGGCGCAAACAGGGCCGCTTTTCTTTTGTTCGGGGGGTAACGTCCCGAGGTGGGATGACGCCCAAGCTATTACTATGACCAAGAAGCTGCTTTTTGTAGGATTGGTCCTGCTTGTCGTGGCCCTCGTCGCACTGGCGGCGGACTCTGTCACCGGCAAGTGGGGATTTGAAATGGCGGGCCGCGGTGGCGGACCCGGACGCCCTGTTACGTTGGATCTGACGGCTAATGGCGCCGCGCTGACCGGAACAGTTACCGGCATGGGTGGCGGCGGCCGTGGTGCGGGCGGCGGCGGCGGCGGTGGCGGGACTCCTCCAGCTCCGACGCCGGTGCAGATTTCCAACGGCAAGGTGGACGGCAGCAACGTCACGTTTGAGGTGAGCCGCGATACGCCAAATGGCGCCATGGTTACCAAATTCGCTGGCGCGGTATCCGGCAGTGAGATGAAGTTGAAGGTCACTGCTCCTGGCCGTGGCGGCGGGGACCCCGTAACCACAGAATATACGGCGAAGAAGCAATAGTCCGGCCGTCGAGCCGAGACAATTGGAGCGGCCCATGCCCACGCCTTTGCGTGGGATGGGCCGCTTTTTTTTGAGCCGGCGCAAACACATTTCCGCGAGAATCGGCGGCGCGGACCACTATATGTGCGTAGGAGTATGCGCGCCGCCGTACTATTCGCACTCTGTCCGCTGGCTCTGGCCCAGGGGCCCGATCCGGCGTATGAGGTTCTCGCGAGGGCCTACGACGCTTTGCGCGCGCGCGATTACGACTCCGCCATCGCCGATTTTCTTAAGGGAATCGAAGCCGCTCCGAATCGCGCCTCCATCCGCAAGGATCTGGCTTATGCGTACTTGAAAGCCGGCGAAAATGTTCTAGCCCGCGACCAGTTCCGCGAGGCGATGGCCCTTGACGCGGCGGACACCGAAGCGGCCATGGAGTACGCATTCCTGTGCTACGAAACCAAGGAGAGGGTGCAGGCGCGGCGCGTTTTCGATCGGATTCGCAAGGCGGGAGCCGAGCCGTTCCGGGCCAGGGCGGAGCAGGCATTCGAAAACATCGACGCCCCGTTGGCCGCCGGGATCGAGCGCTGGCGGAAGGCGATCGAAATGGGGGCCGACGACTTCAGCGCGCATTTCGAGCTGGCGGCGCTGGCCGAGGAGCGCGACGAGCTGGCGCTGGCCGAGGAACACTATGAGAAGGCTTGGCGGGTCTTGCCCGACCGGCGCAGCGTGCTGGTGGATCTGGGCCGCGTGTGGAAAGCCCAGGGCCGCGTGGACGAGGCCAATGCCGCTTTGCTGGCGGCCTCTCGCGGAGGGGAGGCGCGCGCGGCCGAAATGGCGCGCGAGTTGTTGCCCGAGCGGTATCCTTACGTAGCCGAATTTCGCCGCGCGCTGGAGGTGGATGCGGGCAACGCCGAGCTGCGGCGCGAGCTGGCGTACCTGCTGCTGAAGATGGGCCGGCAGCCCGAGGCGGAAGTGGAATTCGAGCGGCTGACCGAGACCGTCCCCGAGGATCTCCTGTCAGCCACCCAACTCGCATTTCTGCTCTACGGGCGGGGCGAGGTGGCAGCCGCCCAGCCGTTGTTCGACCGCGTGCTGGCGGGAAGCGACGAGGAACTGGCCAATCGGGTGCGCGCGGTTCTTCGCATCCCGCAATTGCAGACGCGCCGCGAAGCCCAGCCGGCTTCCATCGACGCCAGGGTGATGGCCGAGCGAAGCGTCAAAGCCGGCTACCTGAAGGACGCCCTCAAATACCTCGACATGGCGCACGAGTCCGACCCCGGAGACTTCAACGTAATGCTGAAGCTCGGATGGGCCTACAACATCCTGCATCAGGATGCGCGGGCGGTTCGTTGGTTTAACCTGGCGCGAAAGAGCTCGGACGCCCTGGTTGCCGATGAAGCCGCGAAGGCGTGGCGCAACTTACACGGCGCCACCGAGCTGTTTCGCACGACGGCGTGGCTGTTCCCCGTGTTCTCAACGCGATGGCGGGATTTGTTCTCCTACGGGCAGGTGAAGACCGAGCTTCGGACCAGCTTGCCGGTGCAGCCGTATGTGAGCCTTCGGTTCATAGGCGACACGCGGCGCACCATGGGCCAGGTCTCGCCGCTGTATTTGTCCGAGAGCTCATTCATCATGGGGTTGGGGCTGCGTACCACGGCGTGGCGCGGCGTGATGGCTTGGGGCGAGGTTGGATCGGCCATCGGCTATCTCACCGGGCACATGACGCCGGACTATCGCGCGGGGGTCTCCCTGGCGCGGGGGGTGGGCCGGCGGATGGGCTCCGAAACAGCAGGCTGGTTCGCGGATACCACGATTGACGGCGTCTTCATAAGCCGATTCGGGAACGATTCGCTGGCGTATCAGCAAGGCCGGCTGGGTTACACCACGGCCTTGGGCGCCAGCCAGACACAATTCTATTGGAATGCCAATCTAACGGTCGACGCCAAGCGGCAGGGATGGGCCAATTTCGTGGAGACAGGGCCGGGGTTACGCTTTGCGGGGGCCCTATTGCCTGAACATATGTACTTTACTGTCAACTTGTTACGTGGATTGTACCTGGTGGGCGGGATGGCCCGTTACAACGATTTTCGGGCCGGGTTCTGGTATGCGGTTACTCGTTAGTCTGGCGGTGTTGGCCGCCGCCGCCCAGGCGGCCGACAAGCCCTACTTCAGCGTGCTTTCCGAGGATGCGGGGGCGTGGCCGGAGATCCTGTCTTCGATCGGCCTGCAGCGGCAGCCCGCCGCGGCGGCGCGGATCTTCGTGGCCCGCTCCGGAGCGGCCGCTTCCACGGAATGGATGGGCCGTACGGAGAAGGGCGCAATTCTCATTCTCGAGGGCCAATCGTCTTTGGCCGAGGTTTTCGGCTTCCGGCCGGGCCTGGAGAACGTGCGCGTCGCCAGCCTCACGGACGTGCACCAGCCTAAGCTGTCCATCGTGTGGGAGAAAGGGCTGGAGTTGCCGGTGTTCACGCTTCCCGCGGGCGCGGAGGTGTTTGCCCGGGAGCGCTGGACCGGCGCGCCTATGCTGGCCGGACTGCGCCGCGGCGCGGGCGCGGTGCTGTGGCTGGCCGCGCCTCCGGGAGACCGGGGGTACGAGCGCTTTCCTTACCTGCTGCAAGCGCTCTGCGACCTGGGAATGGAGCCTCCCTTTCGCTCCGCGCGTTTGTGGGCGTTTTTCGACTCCGCATACCGCCTGAGGGTGGACCCGGACTACTTCGCCGCGCGGTGGCGGAGAAGCGGCATCGGCGCTCTGCACATAGCCGCGTGGCAGTACTTCGAGCCGGACCGCGAACGCGACGCGTATTTGACGAAGCTGATTGAAGCGTGCCACAGGGAGGGGATATTGGCGTACGCGTGGCTGGAGCTGCCGCATGTGAGCGACAAGTTCTGGCAGGAACACCCCGAGTGGAGAGAAAAGACCGGCTTACTCCAAGATGCGCAGCTCGATTGGCGAAAGCTGATGAATCTTGCCAACAGAGATTGCTTTCAGGCCGTTTCCGCGGGCGTGAAGCAACTGACCGACAGGTTCGACTGGGACGGCGTGAACTTGGCTGAGTTGTATTTCGAGTCTCTCGAGGGCATCGCCAACCCGTCGCGGTTCACTCCGTTTAACGCCGACGTGCGGGCGGAGTTTCGGAGCCGGAGCGGTTTTGATCCGTTGGACATCTTCGGCCCGCGAACCGATGAGACGTCACGCCGGGCGTTCCTCGATTTCCGCGGCGATCTGGCCGGGCGGATGCAAGAGGAGTGGCTGGATCAGCTTGAAGGCCTGCGGCAGCGGAAGCCGCAGCTTGACATTGTGCTGACGCAAATCGACGACCGCCTCGACACGGGGATGAAGGACGCCCTGGGCGCGGACGCCGCGCGGGCTCTGCCGCTCATGGAGCGCCACCCGCTGACGTTCCTGATTGAGGATCCCGCCACTGTCTGGAACCTGGGGGCGCGGCGCTACCAGACCATCGCCGAGCGGTACAGCCAACTGACGCCGCATAGGGAGCGGTTGGCGATTGACGTGAACATAGTCGAGCGGTATCAGAACGTGTACCCGACCAGGCAGCAGACCGGCGTGGAGTTGCTCGAGTTGGTTCACAGCGCCGCCGCGAATTTCCAAAGGACGGCCCTGTATTTTGAGAATTCGCTGGCGCCGGCCGATCTCCAGCTTCTGCCCTCCGCGGCAGCCACCGTGACGCGCATCGAGAGCATTGGCCCGAAGCTGTTGGTGGAGTCGGCGGCCGGGGTAGGAGTCCCTTGGAAGGGGTCCGCACTGGTGGATGGCCAGCCCTGGCCGGCGGTGGATGGGCAGACGCTTTGGCTACCGGCAGGAGCACATGCGGTTTCCGCCGGAGCGCCCAGGAGCGGGCCGAACGTGATTCATCTCAACGCGGACTTGAAGGCCGCCCGGGTTATCGGCGCCGACGGGCTGGAGTTTTCATACAGGAGCGACGCGCGGGCCATCGCGATCCTCGATAGGGTTCCGCGGCGGGTGGAAATCGATGGCGTCGAGGGGGCGCCGTCCATGGCCGGGCCGAAGACCCTCTTGCTTCCGCGAGGCCAGCATATTGTGAAGGTGGAAACCTCCGCCCAGTGAGCTTTCCGTGACAATCCAGTCCCGATTGGGGTAGGATGTCGGAAGGTTAATGACGGATGCGGCGTTACAGCCCGGCCCTCCGGAGATCCCGGACAAGCTCTACTTCAAGATCGGCGAAGTGAGCGAGTTGCTCGCCGTGGAGCCCTACGTATTGCGGTACTGGGAAACCGAGTTCCCGGTGCTTTCCCCCAAGAAGTCCGGAACCGGACATCGTCTATACAGGCGTAAAGATGTGGAGCTGCTTCTCCGCATCAAGCACCTGCTCTATGAGAAACGGTTCACCATAGAAGGCGCGCGGCAGGCGCTTCACGCCGAGGCGCGCTCACCCAAGCCGCAGGCGAAGAGCGCGCAGCGGGAACTGTTCTCGAACGACCCGTTACCCGAAATACGCAGAGAGCTGGCGGATATCCTGTCGAGGCTGAAGTGAGGCTACGGCTCGCCGACGATCACGGAGTAAATGCGGTCCAGTTCTTCGGCTGAGTGGTAGTCGATTTCGATGCGGCCCTTCTGCTTGGCCTTCTCGACGATGCGCACGCGGGCTCCCAAGACGCGTTCCATCTCCTGAATGGCCGCTTTCACGTTGGGGTCGGCATCGACCTCGTCGACGTGCTTGGGTTTGCGGTCCTCCATCATCTTCTGGGTGGTGCGCTCCAGTTGGCGTACGGACCACCCTTGCGCGACGGCTTTTTCGGCGGCTTCCCGCTGTAAATCGGGTGACGGAAGCGAGAGGAGGCAGCGCGCATGCCCGGCGGAGAGGCGGCGCTCGGAGACGAGCTGCTGGAGGTCCGAGGGGAGCTGCAGGAGACGGAGGAAGTTGGTTATGGTAGTGCGGTCTTTGCCGGTGCGGCTGCCGATCTCCTCGGCCGAGAGTGAAAGTTCGCGGCCGAGACGTTCGAAAGCGGTGGCGGTTTCAATGGGGTTCAGGTCCTCGCGCTGGATGTTCTCAACGAGGGTGATCTCCAGCAGACGGTCGTCCGGGATGTCGAGAATGACGACCGGCGCCTGGCTGACGCCGGCGAGTTTGGCGGCTCGCCAGCGGCGCTCCCCGGCCACCAACTGATAGCGGTCTCCGACTCGGCGAACAACCAGAGGCTGGATGATGCCGCTGGTGCGAATGGATTGGGCAAGCTCGGCCAGCCGTTCACCCTGGAAGATGCGGCGGGGTTGAAGGGGATTGGGGTCGATGGAATCGATAGGGACCGCGCGCGGAGAGTCGTCGTGAGGCGGTTCCGCAGAGCCGGGCGCGGCGGTGGGGCGGGTCGGCAGGAGAGCGCCGAGCCCTTTACCGAGAGCCCTGCGCGAGGTATCCACTTTGTTCATGGTCCAAGATCTCTTTTGCCAGTTGGATATAGCTTTCGGCGCCGCGAGAGCGGGGATCGTAAGTCAGGATGGGCTTTCCGAAGCTGGGGGCTTCCGCCAAACGAACGCTGCGAGGAATGAACGTGCGAAACACCTGGTCCCCAAAGAACTCGCGGAGGTCCGAAGCTACCTGGCGGGTCAGGTTGGTCCGATCATCGTACATGGTAAGGAGGATTCCGGCGATCTGGAGGGGGTGATTAAAGGAATCGCGGATTCTGTCGATAGTATCCATGAGCTCAGAGATTCCCTCGAGGGCAAAGAACTCGCACTGAATGGGTACGAGGACGGCGTCGGCAGCTATGAGGGCGTTGAGCGTAAGGAGGTCGAGCGCCGGCGGGCAATCAATGAGGATAAAGGGATAGGACTCACGGATCGCGGCGATGCGTTCGCGCAGCCGGTGTTCGCGGTTAGGGAGGTCCACGAGCTCGAGGTTGGCGCCGACGAGGTTCTTGTCGGCTGTGATGATGTGCAAGCCCTCGAGGTCCGTCGCGACGATAGCGTCCTGCGGAGAAGCTCCGCCGAGCAGGACGTCGTACATGCTCGGCCGGCCGGAGTTCTTGGCGACGCCCAAGCCGGTGGTTGCGTTGCCCTGAGGGTCCGAATCGATTACAAGGACCCGGAGGTCGTTCGCGGCGAGCGATGCGGCGAGATTGATGGCGGTAGTCGTTTTGCCAACCCCGCCCTTTTGGTTGGCGATAGCAAATACTCGACTCAAGGGGTCATACTAACATGAATTGGCGGCGTTGCTGTTCAGGTTTTGGGCTCGCGATACCGTGCGCGAAACGAAGCCAATTTCTTGGGGAACCGGCTGTGGTCGTTTCACGTGAAACAGGCGGCGCGGCAGCCCGACCGTTGAGCGAGTCTGCCCCGATTTCTGGGACGGCCCCAACCTGAGGGCGTTAGCCAACCTTAGTTTCACGTGAAACAGAACCCTTCTGAACATCCCGAATCGAAGCCACCCTCGACGGCCACCGCTTCCACTTCACATGAAACCTCATCCTTGCCAACCCCAACACCCCAACGATGGCACGAGGGGGCGTCAGCGCACCGTTGAGCGAGTCCGCCCCGTCTTCAGGAACGAACCCAATTCGAGGACCTCGGCCAACCCTGTTTCACGTGAAACAGCTCCTAGAAAAACCCCGCCACGACGCCTGGCGACGCAGAATGCCGACATGAATGCCGGCACAGCAGGACGGAGGCCAGCCCCAGGCACGCCCCCACAGACGAGGGTGGCCGCAGCATCCGGCCGTGCGTGCCGTTTCCGATGCTTCTGACCACGCGTCCCGCAGGTCGTCTCCGCTGAAGCATGCACCACCTCATCTTCGCCGCCCATCACATCTCTGAAACCAAAGAGAAACCCGAAGACCCTATGGCCTTGGACTACGCACGCCTGCCTATCCGCAGAAACCGCGCCCTGCCCCATGGCAGCGCAACCGGCTCCTTCCATTCGAAGCCCATTCCCGCTGGAGGTTCTTCGGCTCCACTCAATAGATCGGCGTTTGGCGCAAGCACCTTTAGAGTCCCCGCCAGATCTTTGTAGCTCACCGCGCGCGATATCGCTACATCGAACGTCTGCGCGCACGTCCTCCGCCCGTCTCGCCAGCACTCTCACGCCCGGTAACCCACGGCTGGCTTCCCGCAAGAACACGGCCTTCCGCTGGTGGGACTCAATCAGCGTCACCGAACACTCCGGCCGCAACACCGCCACCGGCAACCCTGGAAAGCCCGCGCCGGAGCCGATGTCCACGATGGCCAGCGACCCTGGCGGCAAATGCGCGCCCAAAAACAGCGACTCGCAATAGTGGCGCTCCACGGCCTCCTCCAGTCCGGTTATCGCGCTCAGATTCAGCGTCCGATTCCAAAGCAGCAACAGCCGATAGTGCGCTTCGAGCATTCCCACCTGCTCGGGGCTCAGTTCGACGATCCCACCGAGCCTCGCCGCTAAGGCCTTAGCAAACACGTTTCAAGTCCAGATATACGTCGAGGATAGCCACCGCCGCGGGCGTCACCCCGGGAATTCGGGACGCCTGGCCGAGCGTCACCGGCCTGACGCGCTCAAGCTTCGCCTGCACCTCGCGCGACAGGCCCGGTATCCCCTTAAAGTCGAAACCGGCGGGAATCGGCCGCCGCTCGGCGCCTTTCATCCGCTCCATCTCACGCTCCTGCTGGGCCACGTAACCGCCATACTTCAACTCGGTTTCGACGGTCGTTGCCAGCCCGCGCACAGGCTCCTCGCCCAGCACCTGCCGCACCCACTCCCCAATTTCGGTAATGGAAGCCTCTGGACGCTTCAGCCACTGGCCGTAGCGGTGACGCCCCAGCGCGGCGTTCAGCAGCTCGGCCTGCCGCTGCTTGCGAACCAGCAGATCCCAGCGATGATCCGAAACCAGCCCCGCGCGGCGGCCAATGGGCGTGAGGCGCACGTCGGCGTTGTCAATCCGCAGATGCAGGCGAAACTCCGCGCGAGAGGTGAACATGCGATACGGCTCATCGGCGCCCTTGGTCACCAGATCGTCGATCAGGATTCCGACATAACCCTCCATGCGGTCGATGACCACCGGGGCTCTCCCGCTCAGTTTCAGGGCGGCGTTCATGCCAGCCAGTAACCCCTGGCAACCCGCTTCCTCATAACCCGATGTCCCATTGATCTGGCCGGCCAGGTAAAGCCCCGCGAGATTCTTCACCTCCAGAGCGTGGTTCAGTTCGCGAGGGTCGATCGCGTCGTACTCGATGGCATAGCCGGGCCGGATCATCTCCGCGCGCTCCAAGCCCGGGACGGACGCCAGCATGGCAAGCTGCACATCGATCGGCATGCTGGTGGACATGCCGTTCACGTACACCTCGTTGGTATCGAGGCCCTCCGGTTCCAAGAAAATCTGGTGCCGCGCCTTATCCGGGAACTTGACCACCTTGTCCTCGATAGACGGACAATAGCGCGGCCCAATCCCCTCAATCTGCCCGCTGTACAGCGGGGAACGCGGGATGGCCTCGCGCAGGATTCGCAGCGTCTCCTCCGTGGTGAAGCCGCTGTGGCAGACGATCTGCGGCCGGTCGATACGCTCCGTCAGGAAGGAGAACGGCGTGGGCTGCGCGTCGCCGGGCTGGGGTTGAAATCGGGCCCAGTCGATGGTGCGCCCGTCCAGCCGCGGCGGGGTGCCCGTCTTCAGCCGGGCCCAGCTCAGGCCCACGCTACGCAATTGATCGCCCAGCAACTGCGACGGCGCCTCGCCGCTGCGACCGCAACTATATTTGGCTTCGCCCACGTGCGCCAGGCCATTCAGAAACGTACCTGTAGTAACGACGACGGCGCCGCATTCGATGGTCCGCCCGTCCCGCAACTGGACTCCCTCGACGCGCCCCTCCCGAATCGCCAGCGCCGCTACCTCGGCTTGCTTGATGCGAAGGTTGGGCTCCTGCTCGAGCACTTCGCGCATGCGCACCCGGTACACCTTCTTATCCATCTGCGCGCGCGGAGACCAGACCGCCGG
The DNA here is from genome assembly GCA_963767595.1 of Terriglobia bacterium. Lineage (GTDB taxonomy): Bacteria > Acidobacteriota > Terriglobia > Bryobacterales > Bryobacteraceae > BOG-224. The sequence continues at coordinate 856,974 of CAVYEK010000008.1, read as the reverse complement.
GCCCCGGCTGGTGTTCAGCAGGCGGAACTGAATGCCCACCGCATCGGCCAGTTCCCCCATCACTCCGCCCAGCGCATCGATTTCGCGCACCAGGTGGCCCTTGGCAATGCCACCGATGGCGGGATTGCACGACATCTGCGCGATGAGGTCGAGGTTCATGGTGACCAGTGCGGTCTTCATACCCATACGCGCGCTGGCGCGGGCCGCTTCGCACCCGGCGTGACCGGCGCCGACGACCACGACGTCGTACTTCTCCTGCATTGATATCATTGTATCGAAATGAGAAATTCTCATCCTTGGCGGCGGAGGCCGCGAGCACGCGCTGGCGTGGAAGCTGGCCCAGTCCCCTGGGGTATCCGTCTTCGCGGCGCCGGGAAATCCCGGCATCGCTCAAATCGGGACATGCTGTCCCGTTGCGGACGCCTCCCCGGAGTCGTTCCTCTCGATTGCCGATCATGTGGGCGCCGATCTGACCGTGGTGGGGCCCGAGGCTCCGCTGGTGGCGGGCGTGGTGGACGCCTTCCGCGCGCGGGGCCGCAAGATCTTCGGACCCGACCAGGCGGCTGCCCGGCTGGAAGGCAGCAAGGTGTTCGCAAAGTCATTTCTGATGCAAAGTCATATCCCCACGGCGGATTATGTCACTGTCGACAACGAAACCGACGCCCGGAGCGCTCTCGACCGGTTCGGATTCCCGGTGGTGTTAAAAGCCGACGGACTGGCCGCCGGCAAGGGAGTGGTGGTGGCGCAGACGCGCGCAGAGGCGGAGCAGGCGCTCGCCACGCTCAAAGGGCGGCTGGTGATCGAGGAGTTCCTGCGCGGCGAAGAGGTGAGCTTCATCGCCCTGTGCGACGGGCGGAACGTGCTGCCGCTCGCTCCCACGCAGGACCACAAAGCCGTTTTCGACGGCGACACCGGGCCGAACACCGGCGGGATGGGCGCATATTGCGACGCGGCGATCTTGACCGAAGCGCAGACGCGCGAGATTCTCGACCGGGTCATCTATCCGACGGTGGAGGCCACGCACTTCACGGGGTTTCTGTATGCCGGCATGATGATGACGGCGGACGGGCCGAAGGTGCTGGAGTTTAACGTCCGCATGGGAGATCCGGAAACGCAGCCGCTCATGCACCGTCTAACCTCCGATTTCGCGGCCGTTCTGCTGGCCGGGGCCGAGGGGAACCTGGGAAGCGCGAAACTCGCATGGCGGCCGGGTCCCAGCGTGTGCGTGGTGCTGGCTTCGGGCGGCTATCCGGGCGCGTATGAAAGCGGCCGCGCGATTTCCGGAATCGAATCCGCGGAAGCGCTCGGGGCCACGGTGTTTCACGCGGGCACGCGCATGGGCGCACAAGGCCTCACCACGGCGGGCGGCCGCGTCCTGGGCGTGACGGCCGGCGGGGACGACCTGCGGACGGCCATCGATGACCGCGCGCGTATGGAGCAACGCGCGTGGCGGGGAGCGTATCCGACTTCAGAGGGGATAGGCACGGAGATTCCATCCGCTCCGCGATATTCCGCGGATCCGCAAGGGCGCTCCGCGGATCACGCGTACAATGAAAGAACCGTGGGCACGTAGCTCAGATGGATAGAGCGGTCGCCTCCTAAGCGACAGGTCGGCGGTTCGAATCCGCCCGTGCCTACCACACGCTCTTCTCTCCCACGGGTACAATGCTCGGTATGACCAGGCGAGAACTTTTGGCGATCACCGTGGCGGCAGCCGCGCCCTTGCGCGGGCGCGCGCGGTGGGACCGGTCCCGAATCAGCGCGATCACGGATGAGATTGGCAACACGCCCGAGGAATCCATCGCGTTCGCGCACGAGTATGGATTGCAGTTCGTGGAAATCCGCGACCGCAAGGGGCCGGGCGGCGCGAAGGAGTACTTCACGCTGCCGGAAGCCCAGATCAAAGCGGACGCGCTCTACTTCAACAGCGAAGGCCTCAAGGTCTCCTTCGTCAACACCAGCCTCATGAAGTTCACATGGCCCGGGATGGAGCCGCCGCGCCGGCGTCCGGAGGAGCCCGCCGCGCGCGAAAAGCGTCTCGCGGCCGAGAAAACGCGCTTCGATGCGCGCATGGAGGATCTTCACAAGGCCATCCGCTGCGCCCAATGGATGGGCTGCGACAAGGTCCGCGTCTTCACCGGAACGCGCCTCGAAAATCCGGAGAGCGCCTTCCCAAGAGTGGCCGAGGTTCTTGAAGAGATGGCGGGCGTGGCGGCAAAAGAGAAGGTTTACCTGCTCATTGAGAACGAGGCATCCCAGAACGTGGCCACCTCGGCCGAGCTGGCCGGCATCATCAAGCTGATCCCCTCCAAGTGGGTGGGTATGAACTGGGACCCGCACAACGCCTACGGGAAGGAGACTTCTTTTCCCGACGGATACAAACTGCTTCCCCAAAAGCGGCTTTACAACGTCCAGGTGAAGGCCAAGGGGGTCATGCCGGACAGCCCCGAAAAGGAAGACTGGCGCGCGATCATGACCGCGCTCGACCGCGACAGCTACTCCGGAAAGGTCGCCCTGGAAACGCACATTTTCGATGGCACGCTCATCGCGGCCGCCCACGCCTCGATGGAAGAGATCATGCGGATCGTGCGCCAGATCGGTTGACGGCGAACATGGACCAGCCCGAGGGCCGCGCGTGCGAGTTCGGTCCCTTCCGTTATGACCCCTCGCAGCGATTGCTGTTCCGGGAGGGCGCGATTGTCCCGCTGGTCCCCAAAGCCATCGATACGCTTCACGTCCTTCTGGAGCGCCGCGGCCGCATGGTGGAAAAGGCCGAGCTGATGAAGTTGGTCTGGCCCGACGCCGTGGTGGAGGAAGTGGGCCTGGCGCGCAACATCTCGGTCCTGCGGAAAGCCCTGGGGGACGAGGGCGAGACGGGCGCCTACATCGAGACCATTCCGCGGCGCGGCTACCGATTCACGGCCGAGGTCCGCGAGGTTTCGCCGGCGCCGGGACAGCGACGACGCCGCATCTTGATATGGCCGGCGGCCGCGGCTGTCGCAGTGGCGCTGGCGGCGCTGATCTACTGGCAGTTCTACACGTCTTCCCGCTACCTTCCCAGGGGAAGGCAATACGCCGCCCTGGCGGTGGTTCCGTTCGAGTGCCCCACCGCGGACTTGGTCCAAGCCACGGTTCCGCAGACGCTGAGCGACCTTCTGGTGGTGGAGCTTAGCAAGCTCGACGGGGTGCAGGTGGTGGCGCCCAGCACGGTCCGCCGCCACCAACGGTTTGGGATTTCGATGGGTCTGATGGGGCGTCTGCTGGGGCTCGACGTTTTGGTCGAGGGCACGGTTCAGAGAGCCGGAGACCGGATCCGGGTCACTTCCCGGTTGGTCGACGTTCACACGGGAAAGATCGTGTGGTCCGACAGCGTGGAGTATCCCGGAGCCAATCTCGACCAAACGGTCGCCGGCGCCGCGCGAGACATCTGCGCGAAGATCGCGGCGCGGATCTCGGTCCCCCACCCGACCCATTGATATTGCGGCGCTTCATCATTTGCGAAGGGTTCCTTCATGGATTTCGAAGGGAAGAAGAAGCCTTTTCTGTGCCCATTGGGTGGCATTCTGTCGGTGATGGATGAGACGCAATGAAGACCGTTGGCCGGCGGAAGCGCCTGCCCCACCATCGGGAGAGCTCTATGACGATTCCTAACGCGTTCTACCTTGCCGCGACAGCCGGCCGCTGGGCCGCGCGCATCGCGGGCACGCTGCTATTCCTGATCTTTCTGGCGTTTCTCTTTGGAGAGGGGCCACCTGACATCTTCCGCGCGACGGCGCGGGAAAACGCGCTCTTCCTGGGGATGGCTGCACTGTTTGCGGGGCTGATTCTGGCGTGGAAATGGGAGGCCTTCGGCGGCCTTCTCTCCGTGGCCGGCTTCGTCCTCATGGCCATCCTGGAGCGGAGCCATCTCGGGATGCCGGCCCTCCGGCCGCCAGCCGTGGTAGGCGTGGTCCACATCGTGTGCTGGTGGGGGTTGCGCGCCACCACGCCGCCGCCCGGCGCGGCCTGGGCGAATCCGTTCGTGGGGAAGGGCTGGCGCATGGTTCTGCTGGCCGGCGCGGCTGCCCTGGGCGTCTTCGTTTTGTTGTGCGCCAATGAAATGTTCGGCAACCCGCCGCTCATGACCGCGGCGCTGCATCCCGGACCCGACCTCGCCGGCGCGTGGCGGGCGCGGGTGACCGGCCCGCTGGGGCGGCCGCTGGCCGCGCCGATCGACGCGGTCCTCACCATTCATCCGGATGCCTCGGTTTCGGGGACGGTGGGCGCGGCGACGCTCCTCGACGGACGCATCTTCAACAATCGAAGCTGGTTCGGGAAGCTCCTGCACGTGCGCGTGGACTACGGAATCGAGGGCAGGCTGTCTGAGACGCTGCGGCTATATGAGAACATCGCCGATACTCGATTCAACGCGGGCCTGGTGAGGCGCGGGCCGAACCTGGAAGGCAGTCTCGTGGTGGCTCAATTCCCGCTTCGCCTGTCGCTCCAGAAGCAGTAGCCATCATCGTTTCCGAAGAACACCAGCCCGGGCTTCGCCGTAGAATCAAGATGAGCCCTATACCATGCCCTCCAACCCGGATGGTTTCTTTTCGGCGTCCTACGATGCCATTACCAGGATTGTCACCGCCGTCCTCTGCGCCGTGTTTCTGGTGGCCGTGGTAGTCACCCACAACGTATTCGTGGGATGTCTCTGCATGCTCGTCGTTCTTGGCGGATATGCGTATTCGCCGCGGGGTTATACGATCCAGGAGGGGTCCATCATCGTCAAGCGGCTGATCGGAAACGCGCGCATCCCGCTCGACGGCCTCCGTGAGGTCAGGACCGCCGCCGCGGATGACTTCCGGGGCTGCATCCGGCTGTGGGGCAGCGGCGGATGCTTCGGATACTATGGCGTGTTCCGAACGTCGAAACTCGGCAGATGCACCTGGTACGTCACCAATCGCAGGCACGCCGTGATTGTGATAGTGGGCGAAAAGACAGCCCTGTTTAGTCCCGACGATGTTGACGGCTTTCTAGCGGCCGTCGGGCCGTCGCCGGCGCTGAGCACTGCGCCGGGCTCGCCGCTCGAGTCAAGACCGTCCGCCTCTCTTCTAAACATACTCCCGAAGGTCATTGCCGGCATTGTCGTGGCCGCCGGCCTTACGTTCGGCGCATTCTGCATTTTCTATTCGCCCGGTTTTCCGAGCTACACGCTGACGCCAAACGCGCTGACCATCCACGACTTCTTCTATCCGGTCGGCGTGGATGCGGCCAGCGTGGATGTCGAGCACATCCGAATCGTGGACCTGGGCGGGGACTCGGACTGGCGTCCGACCGGGAAGACAAACGGATTCGCCAACTCGCACTATCAGTCGGGGTGGTTCCGCGTGGCCAATGGGCAGAAGGTTCGGATGTACCGGGCCAATGGTAAGCGTTTGGTTCTGCTGCCGCCCAAGGGCGACACCGCCGCTGTGCTTCTGGAAGTCAAGGAACCTGAAGAGTTCGTTGGTGAAGTGCGGCGGAAGTGGGCGAGCCGGTAGCAGGCGGCGGGACTTGCGATGTCACTCCTGGGAACGCCTGGGCTGGCGTTCGCGGATGCCTTCTCCCACCGGTCCTTCATGCCCAAGCGTGGTATTGAGCCATTCGGTCATCTGGCGTTCCCAATCCGGCACGCTCGGAATGGTATGCCAGGCGCCCGTGCCGTGCGTGCCGTTGGGGATGCGGATGATATCGCACTTCACTCCGACATTTTTGAGCGCGGTTTGCAGATTGGTCGATTCGGTGAATGGAATGTACTCGTCCTTGTCGCCCTGGATCAGCAGAAACGGCGGCGCATTCTTCGTCACGTAGGTAATCGGCGATGCTTCCTTGAGAGCTTCCGCCTCGCCTTTTGCCCGAATTAAGGGATCGAGCAGCGCGTGCACATCCGTGTTCAAAGGGACGGTGGCGAAACTGCTTTGCGCAAAGAGGGTGACCACGGCCTGGACTTCGGCGCTTTCCCGGTCCACGGGATCGGCGGCATTAGGATCGCCGGGTGCGCCCAGCAAACCCACCATGTTGCTGAGGAATCCGCCGGCGGAGCCACCGACCAAGGCGATCTTCCTGGGGTCCGCGTTCCAGTTCCCGGCATTGTGACGGAGGTAGCGAACGGCGCGTTCGACGTCGTAAACCATGTAGGGATAGGGGTACTTGGGCGCAAGGCGGTAATTGATGGAAAACACGGCGTATCCCGCCGGCGCAAGGAAGTCCGCGCAATAGGCCTCGCTGCCAGCCGTGCTGTCGCCACGCTGGTAACCGCCGCCGTGGATGACGATGGCGATGGGATGAACGCCCGGCCCCTTGGGAGCATAGTAGTCCATGGTGAGCTTCTGGCCATCGGCCTGGCCATAGACCAGTCCGTCCTGTGCGGGCTTGCGCGGCTCGGCGCAAACCGGAAGCGCCAGGAGCGCTGCCGCGAAGATCAACTTGGTTCGGGACGTGGCCATAGAAGGAGTATAGGGAATTCGGGCAATTGGCGGGAAGCGGTGAGACCCAATGGAGGATTCCTCCGGCCACGGCTGACCTCGATGCGCCTGGTGGCATGGCGGCTCAGGTACCAGCAGGGTGGGTAGCCGAGTTGCGGAAACAGCGACCGCACACAGGTTTCGGTATCGGAATCGCCCAGCAAGTACTCGATGCGCCCGTCCTTCAGCCGCACCGCGTAGGACGTCTGCACCCGCACACTCCCGAGGGTCTGCCGGTTGCCGGGAAGGCGATAGCGCGCCGAGAGGTAGTCGCCGGCATACAAGCCGGCCAGGGCCAGCAAGGCGGTCAGGGCCACGCGCGGAATCCATCTCACAGGGCCATTCTAGTACCGCGAGCCTGTGATCTTCCTGGGCGCATTGCCTCGCCAACAGTCTGATCTGGCCGGACTACATCGCGGCGCAACAACAGCACCATCGCCAAGCGTCGTTCCTGTCATTCCTGAATAAGCATGGCATCGAATACGATGCGCGCGACTTTTCGGGCTGAAAACAGCCTTTCGCCCCGTTCCGGGGCTCGCATTCTCCCGCGCGATTCCGCACGGCTCACGCCGTGGGCTAGCGTCTTTCGCCCTCCGGGCTTCAAGAATGTACAAACTCCAGGGCGGGGCGTGCCCGGCCCCTACAACGCCAGCGCTGGCAAGAAGGAATGCCGGCATGGCAGGCTGGAAGCCCGCTTACGGAGGCGGCGGCTCCGCGTCCCGTCCCGGAGAGGGCTCAGACTCTTCGGCGCCGAGACTTCTCAGGGCAGCCTTGGCGGATTCGCTCCCAGCGGCGGCGGCCTTGCGATACCAGGCGATGGCTTTGTCGCGGTCCTGGGCGACGCCCAGCCCGCCTTCCCATAACACACCGATGTTGTAGAGCGCCGCGTCGCTGCCCGTTCCGGCTGCCCTTTGATACCAACTCATGGCCTGGGCGTAATCCACGGCGACTCCGAGACCCTGCTGGTAGAGCACGCCGATGGCGTTGGCGGCCGTGATATCCCCTTCCGCCGCCGCCCTTCGAAACCAACTCATGGCGTCGGTATAGTTGACGGGCACTCCCAGACCATCGCGGAAGAGCACGCCCACGTTGAACATCGCCTCGGCGTTGCGAAAAGACGCGCCTTTGAGGAACCAGCTCATGGCCTGGCTGTAGCTTTTCGGCCGGCCGAGCCCCTGATAATACAAGAGGCCCATGTTGCACATGGCCTGACTGTTTCCGGCATCCGCCGCGCGGCGGAACCAGGCCATGGACGAGGAGTAGTCCAGGTCCACGCCGCGCCCGGTTCCGTACATCACGCCGAGGTACATCATGGCATCCACGTTGCCCAGCTCCGCGGCCTGGCGGAAAACGACCGACGCAACGGAAGGGTTCCCGGAATTGTACGCCTGCAGAGCGCGAGTCATCAGGGCCTCGACGCCGGGCGCGGTTCCGGATGGAGCCGAAGCGCCGGATTGAGCCCTGGCCGGTGGGCCGCAGAGCAAGCCGAACGCCAGGACGGCGGCCCACAGAGGTGAGACCCGCCACGAGCGGCGCCCGTGGTTCGCGGCCAAACTCATCTTGGTATTATGACGCTCCGCCGGCAGGCTGGGTTGCCGGCCTGATTCGGAGGCGCCGCGGGCCGGGGAACGATCATGCCCGGGCTGAAGCGGGCCCAACGGGCACCCCCGGCAGGATGAATCCTGCCCCACCACGGGAGCTAGAATGAAAGTACCTGAATCGCAACCTCCCCCGTAGCGGGCGGCGTGTGCCTGGCCGCCGACAAGGAACCGGCCGACGATGCCCTTTGTCCACCTGCACTGCCATACGGACTACTCGCTGCTCGATGGCGCCTGCGATATCGACCAGCTCATGAAGGCTACCGTGGAGCAGGGGATGCCCGCGGTGGCCATGACGGACCACGGGAACCTGTTCGGGGCAGTCAAGTTCTACAACGCGGCGCTGGCGGCCGGCGTCCATCCCGTTATCGGCTGCGAAGTTTACGTTTCGCAGCAGGGCTACAAGACCCGCTCCGACAGCGACCGCTACAACCACCTGGTGCTGCTGTGCGAAAACCAGGAGGGCTATCGCAACCTCATCAAGCTGGTCTCGACGGGGTACCTCGAAGGCTTCTATTACAAGCCGCGCATCGATATGGACCTGCTGGCCAAGCACTCCAAGGGGCTGATCGGCCTGTCGGCGTGCCTGCGCGGCCAGATTCCGGAGACTCTGCTCTCCGACAAGCACGAAGACGCGCAACGGCTGGCGCACACCTACGCCGACATACTGGGGCGGAAGAACTTCTTTCTCGAAGTGCAGGACCACCACCTGGATCAGGACCGCCGGCTCATTCCGGAGATGAACCGCCTGGCGCAGCAGACCGGATTGCCCCTGGTGGCCACCAACGACTCGCACTACCTGCGGAAGGAAGACGCCCGCCCGCACGAGATCCTGCTCTGCATCCAGACCGGCAAGGGATTCAACGACCCCAACCGCATGCGCTGGGCCACGCCCGACTTTTACCTCAAATCGCGCGATGAGATGGCGCAGTTGTTCGGGGAACTGGAGGATGCGCTCGACCAGACTTGGGAAATCGCGCAACGCTGCCAGGTGAAGATCGAGAAGGTCAAGAACCCCTTCCCCAAGTTCGACGTCCCCGCGGAACACTCCACCGATACGTACTTCGAATACATCGCGCGTCACGGCTTCGAGAAGCGCCGCCCGCGCCTGGAAGCGCTACGCGCCAAGGGCCTTCTGAAGCACGACCTGGCGGAGTACGCGGAGCGCCTGGATCGCGAAATCCAGATGATTCAGAAGATGAAGTTCTCGGGCTATTTTCTGATCGTCTGGGACTTCATACGCTACGCCCGGTCCAAGGGGATTCCGGTGGGCCCGGGACGCGGATCGGCGGCCGGCAGCCTGGTGGGCTATTCCATGGCCATCACGGATATCGACCCGCTGCAGTACGGGTTGCTGTTCGAGCGCTTTCTCAACCCCGAGCGCGTGAGCCTGCCCGATATCGACGTGGATTTCTGCATGAACCGGCGCGGCGAGGTGATCCAGTACGTTACCGCGAAATACGGCCGCGAGCAGGTGGCGCAGATCATCACCTTCAACACGCTGGGAGCGCGGGCGGCCATCAAGGACGTGGGCCGCGTGCTGGAAATGCCTTTCCAGGACGTGGAGCGTCTCACCAAGATGGTGCCGGCGATTCTGAATATTTCGCTGAAGGAGGCCATTCGCCAGGAGCCCGGGTTCGACGAAGCGGCCAAGAAAGACGAGCGTGTGGCGGATCTGCTGCAGGTGGCGCTGCGCCTGGAAGGTTTGGCGCGCAACTGCTCGGTGCACGCCGCCGGGGTGGTGATCTCGCCGCAGCCGCTGCAGGAGCTGGTCCCTCTCTACAAGACCAACCGCGACGAAATCGTGACCCAGTTCGACATGAACGGCCTGGACAAGCTCTCTCTTCTCAAGATGGACTTCCTGGGCCTGACCACGCTCACGCTGATCGAGGACGCGCTGCGGCTGATCGAGAAACGCCACGGCGTGGCGATCGTTCCCGAGGACCTGCCGCTGGACGATCCAGCTACCTACCAGATCTTCGCCAAGGCCTATACCAGCGGCGTCTTCCAGTTCGAATCGAGCGGCATGCGCGACATTCTGCGGCGCTACCAGCCGACCCGCCTGGAGGACCTCACCGCGCTCAACGCGGTGTACCGTCCCGGCCCGATCCAGGGCGGCATGGTGGACGATTTCATCGAGCGCAAATGGGGCCGGCGCCCGTGCAGTACGATCTTCCCGAGCTCAAGGAGTTGCTCGAAGAGACTTACGGCGTCATCGTCTACCAGGAACAGGTGATGCAGATCTCCAACCGCCTGGCGGGCTACTCGCTGGGCGACGCCGACCTGCTGCGCCGCGCCATGGGCAAGAAGAACGCCGAGGATATGGCCAAACAGCGCGAGCGTTTTATCGCCGGCGCGCTGGAGCGCGGCTTCCCGCAGAAGAAGATCGAGAAGATTTTCGACCTGATGGAGCAGTTCGCGGGCTACGGCTTCAACAAATCGCACTCGGCCGCGTACGCCTACCTGGCCTATGTCACGGCGTATTTGAAGGCCCACTATCCGGTGGATTTCATGGCCGCGCTGCTCACCTCCGAAACCGGCAACACGGCCAAGGTGGTGAAGTACATCAACGAATGCCGCGAGATGGGCATCACGGTTCTCCCGCCGGACGTGAACCACAGCGACTGGAGCTTCACGCCGGACGGCGAAGCCATCCGCTTCGGGCTGGGCGCGGTGAAAAACCTGGGGCAGAGCGCGGTGGAAGCGGTGGGCCGCGCGCGCCAGGAGGGCGGAGCGTTCGGCTCGCTGTACGACTTTTGCGAACGAGTGGATCTGGGGTCGTTGAACCGGCGGATGATCGAGAGCCTGATTCGCGCCGGCGCCATGGATTCCCTCGATGGCGCGCGCTCGCAGAAGTTCGCCGCCGTGGAAGCCGCCATGGAAGGGGGCCAGCGCGCTTCCCGCGACCGCGAATGCGGCCAGGCGGGCCTGTTCGGCGAGCTGCTGGCGGCCGAGGATCATCACGCCGCGCCGCTGCCCAACGTACCGGACTGGACCGATAAGGAAAAGCTGGCGGGCGAAAAGGAGCTGCTGGGCTTCTGGGTGACCGGCCACCCGCTGGACCGTTACGCCGACAAGGTCTCCGAGTTGGCCACCCACGACAGCGGCAGCCTCGACGGCCTCGCGAAGGGCGCGGAAGTCATCCTGTGCGGAGTTCCCACGGGCATTGCGCGCAAGCGCAACAAGGAAGGCAAGCCGTGGGCCACCATGACCATCGAAGACCGTGGCGGCTCGGTGGAAGCCCTGGTCTTCGCCTCCAGTTATGAGCGGTTGGCGCCGCAAATCGTGGAGGACGAGGCCGTGCTGGTGCGCGGCCTGGCGCTGCCCGAGGAAGGCGGAGCCACCAAGATCTCGGTGCAGGACATCGTCCCGCTCGATAACGCGCGGGTGGACATGCCCACGGTAATCGCCATCCGCGTCTGGCTGGGGCGGGGCAATGGAGCCGACCGCGCGCAGGCCCTGGGAGAGATTTTCCGGCGCAAACCCGGCGACACGCAGGTGCGCCTGCGGCTGGAGATGCCGCGCGATTTCGCGGTGCTGCTGGACGTGCCGTCAAGGGTGCGGCCGGACAAAGAGTTCAAGGCCTTGGTGGCGCAGGTTTGCGGGCCGGAGAGTATCGAGAAGATGGCGGGGTAAGCGGGCGCTGGTAACGTGCTATCATCGCGTGATCGGCCCGACCCTCATGCGGTTGGTCATTCTTCACTATCACATCTTCAAGAACGCCGGCGCGACGTTCCTCGACATACTGGACCACAGCTTCGGCGATCGGTTGGCGAGGCTGGAGACGCCCGTTTTCGAAGGAGTGCTCAACAATCGGGAGCTGGTGCGCTTCTTCAATGCCCGGCCCAACGTGTGCGCCTTGTCCAGCCACCAGATCCGCCACCCGCTGCCGCAAGCGCCCGGCTATCTGTTCTTCGACGTCTGCTTCCTGCGCGACCCCATCGACCGGATCCGGTCCATCTACACCTACTTCCGTCAGAAACCGATTCCCGGCGTTCCCTTGAGCGATCTCGCCAACCGCGTTGCACTGGGCGATTTCCTGGCCGGCATGATTCAGGACTTTCCGCTATTCGTGAAGAATGTCCAGGTGAATCTGCTGGCCCGCGGCGGCGATTCCAACGAACCGGACGCGCGCGATCTCGAGGTGGCCATCGAGCGCATGCTGGCCACGTCTTTTCTGGGCGTGGTGGATTGTTTCGATCAGAGCGTGGCGGCGGGAGCGCACGCCCTGCGGCGGGTCTTCCCCGAACTCGATTGCAACCGGCCGCCGGTCAACGTTTCGGAGGGCTTGCAGGGCACCGTCGCCAGCCGGACCGAGAAGCTGCGGCAAGCGTGCGGCGAGAAGACATACGAGGAGTTGCTGCGCCTCAATGCCCTGGACCGCCAGCTTGTGGACCGGGCTCGCGCGGAAGTGCTGCGGCGATTCCAGCGGGCGACGCAGCGGGCCGCCCGACCGGTGGAGCGGGAGAAGCGGCGCGCCCAGGCGCCAGGCGGATTCCTCACCACGGCGCGGCGTTTCGTGAGCCTGGCTCCATATTGGCGGGTGCTGAGCGGGAGCGCGCGGAAAACCCTCTTCGACGCAGACTACTACCGGCGGTCCGCGCCGGAGGGCCGCGCTCATCCTCTGCTGCACTTTCTAGTGCGGGGCGCATACCAGGGCCGCCAGCCGCATCCCCTGTTCGACCCCGCTTTCTATCTTCGGAAATACCCCGATGTGGCGGCATCGGGAGCCAATCCGCTGTGCCATTACTTGAAGTACGGCGCTCGGCAGTCGCGCCAGCCGCACCCGCTGTTCGACGCCGGTTTTTACCTGGCTCGCAGCATCGACGTCCGCGGCTCCCGCATGAATCCGCTGGTCCACTACCTGCGCCACGGGGCCGCGGAAGACCGCAAGCCGATTCCATGGTTCGACCCCGGCCACTACCGGAGGTCCTGCGCGGAGGCTCCCAAAGGCGGTCAGAACCTGCTGGCGCATTTTCTCGAAAACGGCGCGGGCGCCGCCAGCCCCCACCCGCTCTTTGATTGCGAAGCTTATTTGGACGCCCATCCCGACGCCGCGGCCCAAGGTGAAAACCCGCTCGTGCATTACGTGCTGCGGGATGCCGACCCGCCCGCCGGCCCTTTCGACGTCGAATCGGGTGCGATCATGCGGATCGACATCGAGGACGTCGGGGTGACGGTTGTTTTGCTCGCCGGAGGCCTGGATTCCAAGACGCCCGAGGAACGGCACGCTATCCAGGAAGCGTGGAAAAGCTGGGCCGCAGGCCAGGGGATGTCCGGGAGCGTGGCGCTGGTTTGGCGGGACGTAGGCGGGCTGGCGCAGTGGGTGGCCGAACCGCAGCAGCGGCCTTTTCTCGAGGCGGTGCGGCTGGATCAGATACGGGCGCAGGGGCAGGGCGATAGTGGTGGCGCCGGGGGATAAAGGCGACGCATTTTCCCGCGCTTTTAGCCCTTTACCCCCCTCCGTTTCTTGAGTTCTTCCACCGCAATCATATCGCGCGGCCGGCCCGCCGCTTCCTTCACGGCGATCAGATCGTCCAGTCCGATCATGAACAGCGGGAACCCGCCGAGGGTAGTCTGCACTCTGCGTTTCCAAGCCGATTCGAAAGGAAGTTCGCTCGATACCGAAGTCAGGAGGTCGACGCGCCACCGGGACACTCCGATCTGATAGAAGTTCCCAGGCGTGGTAAAGAACTCCGGCTCCAAATCGCCTATGGGCGCGCCAAATGCGGTCAGCGCCCGAAGAAGGCGAACCGCATTGTCGGGCGAGGGGTCAACCCAAAGATCCAGGTCCTTCGTGTGGTACGGTTCCGTGTACCTCATCACCGCGTAGCCACCGATCATCAGAAACCGGACGCTTTCGGTTTCCAATGCGGACAATAGATCTCTCCAGTCGGAGCTGATCTGGTCGATACCCAAGTTCGTAGACACTATATTCGACCGCCATCTCGAGGCCGGCCCGGAAGATAGCTTCATCGCCCTGAGACTGCCAGAACTGCACATCAAAAGAGCGATCCAGGTCTTCGATCCTGCCGGTCCGAACCATCATACAGACAAGGATACCGCGCAAGCGGTGGGTCGCGCGCACAGCATCTGAATTCCTTGGTCTGCTCCGGGATGTCAGGACGAGCCCGTTCTGATCGTGTCCCCGGCTTGTTTCAACGAAGAGCCCTATTCGTAGGGGACGTCCACTTCAGCGAAGCTGCCGGCCGCGGCCGCGTTGACCGCCGCGACAACCTGGCCAACATGGTGTCTGATCAGACTCCATCGCCCCTTGCCCAACACCACAATGGCGATTTTGCAGCCCGTGAGGTTCTGCTGATAGCTCAGACTCTTGTCCGTCGTGACCAGCACCTCGAACCCCGCGGCTTCGGCTTCTTTGAGCAACTCGCCGTTTTCCAATTCTCCCCATCCACGGGCGCGGGCCTCCGTGACCATGTGGCGATCAATCAGAAAGCGGGCCAGCGTTCTCGGCGTCCCGTTGTCGAAGAGAATCAGCATTAGCGGTGAAGCGCCGGCGCTTCCGCCGTGTGCGCGGCAAATTGCAGGACGGCTTGAACCTGCTCACGGGTGACGCCGAATTCCTCCACTAGCTCGTCCACGTTCATGTCCTGAAGGTTCTCGAACACCGTCGAAACCGGCGTGCGAGTGCCCCGGAATACCCATGCGCCGCTACGCTTGCCGGGGACGCTCTCCACGGCGGTGCATTGCGACCAGTCTACCGTCGCCATTGTTCGATCTCCTTCTCCGATGGTAACGCCAAAAGCATACAAATAACACCGCTGAGGCAATGGCAAAACGCAGGCTCGGCGTCATCGCTGGTCAATCGGGAGATTGGCGTTCCCAAGGGCGGAAACGTTTGCCCCACAAAGAAGCGCGGGCCTCCCCTTCATCCGCTACACTGTCATAGGAGCGCCTACGTGAAAATCAGAAAGGCGGTTATTACGGCCGCGGGCGAGCGCCAGCGGGCGCTGCCGTTACAAACTCTCATCGACCAGGACGGCGAGGAGAAATCGGTCCTCGGCATCCTCATCGAACAGGCCCTCTCGGCGCGGGTGGAAGAGATCTCGGTGGTGGTATCGCCGGGCGACGAGGGGCGCTATGCGCAGGCCGCCGGCAAGCATCTCGGGCGCGTGCGCTTCGTGCCGCAGCCGCGGCCGCTGGGCTACGGACATGCCGTGTACTGCGCGCGCGCGGCCGTTGGCGGCGAACCTTTTCTCCACCTGGTTGGCGATCATCTTCCGGTGAGCTGCACTCCCACCACCTGCGCGCACCGGGTGGCGGAGCTGGCGGAGGCCGAGGAATGCGCCGTTTCGGCGGTTCAGGTGACGCGCGAGAACCTGCTGCCGCGGTTCGGCGCGGTGGGCGGGCGGCGCGTTCCGGGGCGCCAGGGGCTCTATCGCATCGAGACCGTGGTGGAGAAGCCGACTCCCACCGAGGCCGAGCGGCGCCTCACCACGCCGGGATTGCGCGCCGGCTATTACCTCTGCTTCTTCGGCGTACATGTGCTCACGCCGGTGGTGATGGAGTTGCTCGAGCGCCAGCTTGCGGAGGCGCCGGACGGGCCCATTCTGCTCTCTCCGGCGCTGGCGGAGCTGGCTGCGCGGGAGCAGTATCTGGCCGTGGAGGAGCAGGACCGCCGCTACGATATCGGCGCGCGCTACGGGCTGCTGATCGCGCAGCTCGCCCTGGCGCTGAACGGGCGCGAGCGCGCGGAAGTCCTCGCCCAGCTTGTGGAATTGCTGGCCGCGCGGGATATGGCGGCGGGGAACGGCGCGTGAGCGAACTGATCGGCGTTATCACCTCCAGCGATCCCTCGGTCCGCAACCAGTCGCTCGATTCGTTCTGCCGAACCGCCTCGCTCGAACAGCTCCTCGAGGAGTGCCGGGCGCTCGACCGTTTCCGGCGCTCCAGCACGAATCTCTATGAGCGCGTCCGGGCGCTCTTCTTTCTCTACGCCATCCATCGTTTTCATATCCCGCCGCGGGTGGGCCATTCGGGCGCGGGGCGCGACCTGATACCGTTCGCCGGATACTCCGACCTGTTGAAGCGCCGCTTCCAGGAGGCCCTCGATATCTTCCTGGCGGCCCAGGCTTCCTCCGGGCCGGGCGCGGCGATTTCGAGCGCGCTGGCCGCCGCGTATCGCGCGCTGGGCTTCCAGACGCTGGCCGACCAGGTGCGGCGCAGCGTGCGCTCGGTGCGCGGCAACCAGTGGATGTTCCGCACCGGGCATCCCGCCGACTATCCGCTGCGCATCCGCCCGGAGCTGCTGGCGCGAGAGGAATCCGATCCCTTGTTTCCCATTCTGCGCGAAGCCACGCCGGTGCGCATGGACCTCACCCACAGCGGATGGAGCGATATCTTCTTCCTGGGGATGGATTTTCCGGAAGGCGCGCGGGTGCTGAACATCTCCATCGATCTGAGCGTGCGCGGGGCCGGCCAAGACGCCCCCAAGCCTCCGGTGGAAGCCTGTTTCCGGGTGATCGACCAGCCGGTTCTGCGCCTGGCGAGCGTGGATCTGAAGGCCACCGCCGAAATCTCCACGGTGGCCGAGGTCTTCGATTTCGCCCGCGATTACCTGGGTCTGCTGAAAGCGGCTCTGATCGCTTCCGGAATCGTCCCTTCGGGAATGGAAGGGTCCACCCAGCCGCTCTCGGAGTTGCTCGCCCAGTTGGTGGGGCGGCCGGGGCACGGCATCGAAATCGTCAGCAAGGTGAACGATATCCCCAAGGGGTCGCGGCTGGCGGTTTCCACCAGCCTGCTGGCGTGCCTCATCGCCGTGTGCATGCGCGCCACCAACCAGATTCACGCGCTCGAAGGCGGGCTCGACGAGGAGGACCGGCGGCTGGTGGCGGCGCGCGCCATTCTGGGCGAGTGGCTGGCCGGCTCGGGCGGCGGCTGGCAGGATTCCGGCGGCGTTTGGCCGGGCATCAAGCTGATCTACGGCATGCGCGCCGGGGAAGGCGACCCGGAGTTCGGCGTGAGCCGCGGACGCCTGCTGCCGGACCACCACGTCTTCGGTTCGGATGAGGTTTCGGCGGCGGCCCGCCGCCAGTTGCAGGACAGTCTGGTGCTGGTGCATGGCGGAATGGCGCAAGACGTGGGCCCCATTCTGGAGATGGTGACGGAGAAGTACCTATTGCGCTCGGAAGCCGAGTGGGGCGGGCGCGGCGAGGCCATCGAGGCGCTGGACGAAATGCTGGAGCGGCTCAAGAACGGCGATATTCGGGCCATCGGCGCGTGCACCGAACGCAATTTCGACGGCCCCATTCAGACCATCATTCCGTGGGCCGGCAATCTCTATACGGACTCGCTCATCCGGCAGGCCCGTCTCGAAATGGGCGCGGATTTCTGGGGCTTCTGGATGCTGGGCGGCATGTCGGGCGGCGGCATGGGCTTCCTGTTCTCTCCGCATAGGAAGGCCGAAGCGCAGGAGCGCATGGCCGCCATCATGGGCGGCGCCAAGCGGCGCCTGGAGCACGCCGTGCCCTTCGCCATGGAGCCGGTGGTGTACGATTTCTCGATCAACGAGCGCGGAACCGAAGCCAAGCTGCTGGCCGGCGAGCGCGCGCTGCTGCCGGCGGAGTATTACACGCTCACCACGCCCGCGCTGCTGCGCGGCGAATCGCGGCTGCTCTCTCCGGGACGGCGCGCGGAGCTCGACCGCTTCACGGCGGCGTGCCGCACGGCGCCCGAATTCTCCGGCATGGTACAGCAGTTGTTCGATCACATCCTGCCGCGAGCGCAGACCGCGAGAGGCGCGCTGCACGCCAGTCTCGACCGGCTGCTGCGGGATTACGGCTTCGACGCCGTGCACCACGAGCGCATCCAGAGCGATCTGCGGGCCGGCCGCATCGGCCTGGCGCAGAACCGTCTGCCGGCCAACAGCCGGATAGAGGACCCCGATCCCGAGGCGTTGTTCGATGCCACGCGTCCGCTTCCACCGCGCTACCGCGACCTGGGCCGCGATGCGCTGGCCGCCGGAGCGGTGGCGGTGGTCTCGATGGCGGGAGGCATCGGCAGCCGCTGGACCAAGGGCGCGGGCGTGGTCAAGGCGCTCAACCCGTTCTGCCTCCTGGGCGGCAGCCGGCGCAGCTTCATCGAGGTCCACCTGGCGAAAAGCGCGCGCGTGGGCCGCGAGGTGGGAACCCTGCCGCCGCACGTGATCACCACCAGCTATCTCACGCACCAGGCGGTGGAGGAGTATCTACAGGCCGAGGCCAACTACCACTATCCGGGGCCCCTGCTGCTTTCGCCGGGCCGCACCATCGGGCTGCGCATGGTCCCCATGGAGCGCGACCTGCGATTCGCCTGGGAGGAAACCCAGCAGCAGATTCTCGATGAACAGGCGCAGAAAGTCCGCGAGGGCCTGCACGCCACTCTGATCGCCTGGGCCAAACAGATGGGCGAGGGCTCCAACTACACGGACAACCTTCCCTTGCAGTGTTTGCATCCGGTGGGCCACTGGTATGAACTTCCCAACCTGCTGCGCAACGGGGTTCTGGAACGGTTGCTGGCCGAGCGCCCGCAACTCAGATACCTGATGGTCCATAACGTCGACACCACGGGCGCGGATTTGGACGCCGGGCTGCTGGGATACCATATCGACCAAGGCGCCGCCATGACGGCCGAGGTGATCGAGCGGCATATAGAGGACCGCGGCGGCGGCCTGGCTTCGGTGGACGGCTCGCTTCGCCTGGTGGAGGGGATGGCGCTGCCCAACGAAGAAATCGAATCGCGGCTTTCGTTCTATAACAGCGCCACGTATTGGATCGATATCGACCAACTGCTGGCGGTGTTCGGGCTGAAGCGGGACCAGCTTCGCGATTCCGGGCGAGTGGCCGAGGCGGTGCGCAACCTGGCCGCGCGCATGCCCACCTACATCACGCTCAAGGACGTCAAGAAGCGCTGGGGGAAAGGGCAGGAAGACGTTTTCCCGGTGGCGCAGTTCGAGAAGCTGTGGGGCGATATGACCGCCCTGCCCGAATGGAAGCGCCGGTTCGCGCTGGTCCCACGCGCGCGAGGACAGCAACTGAAGGAGCCGGCGCAGCTCGATGGCTGGCTAAGAGACGGCTCGGCGGCGCACATCGAATCGATTTGCGGGTGGTAGCGGTGGGACAGACCATCGGCTTCCGTGGTCTGTCGAGCTGCGCGACAGACGACAAAAACCGATCGTCTGTCCCACTCACTGGCTACGGCAGCGCTTTCTGAATGGCGGCGTCCACCACTGGGACCATCAGCTTGTAGCCTTCGGCGTTGGGGTGCAGGCCATCGGCCGAGATGCTCTCCTTCAGCCAGCCTTTGTCATCCACCAGGGCGGAGAAGTAGTCGGCGTAGATGGCGCCCACTTTGGCGGCGTAGTCCTTCATCCAGGCGTTGAGTTTGAGGATGTCGGCCGGCGGCCGCTGATCGGTCTGCCGGGCGCGCATCATTCCGCGGCCGCCGCCGGGCATGCCCATGGCGCCCGCTCCGCGCCCGCCCGGCTGGTTCTGCTGCGCGCTGAGGAATGGGTAATCGCTCACCGGCGTCACCGAGCACAGGATCACTTTGATGCCGTGCGCCTGGGCCAGCTCGGTCATCGCCATGAGGTTCTCTTCGATCATCTCCGCCGTCTCCGGCCCGGTGTTGTGGGCCACGTCGTTGGTAGCCGCCAGCACCACCATGGCGGCTGGCTTGAGGTCGATCACGTCGGGGTACATGCGCACCAGCATCTGCGGAGTGGTCTGGCCGCTGATGCCGCGGTTGACGTACGGTTTGCCGGGGAAGTAAGTGGCCAGGTTCCAGCCGATGGTGATGGAATCGCCCATGAAGACGACGCGTTTGGGGTCGGCCGGCTGCTTCCGCAACTCGATGTTGGCCGCGTGAAACTGGCCAAGCTGGTTCCAGTCCTGAAGCTGGTCGGCCAGCGTCTTGGCGCTGGTGGGCAGACAGCAATTCCCCCTTGGCGGGTTGAACTCGTCTACCAACTGGGCCGGCGCGGACGCGGCCATCAACAAAACGATAGGAACGAGAAAGAGCAAGCTTCGGCGCATGGATTCGTCTCCCTGGGCGCTGGGGCGTCCCGAAGGGCCAATATAGCGTACGGCGCGGGCGTGGGGGAAGAATGTCGGCAAGGATGCCGACATGGCAGGCCGGAGGCCCGCTCTACGGCGGCGGATCGGACGTGGCGTCCCGAAGGGTCAATGCGGATCGGCCGGGGACCCTTTATTCGACCTTGCCGGCGACGATGATGGCCAATGGCAGGTCGCCCAGTTTCACGTTCAGGACCCAGTCGTGATCGCCCTCTTTGGTGACGGCCGGGAACTTGGGATCGGCTGGCGTTTCGAGCGAAAGCACCGCCGGATGTGGCGTGCCGGAAGCGCCGCCGCTCTGCTTCACCAGGGCTTCGAAAGCGGGCGCAGCGTTGGGATCGGGATCGGCCGCGATCGGCGTCAGCAAGGCGAAGTCGCGCTGCGGGGCGACGCCCTGGTGGGCGCCGTCCACCGGATAGTCGCTGTAGCGCAGGGTGTAAACGCCGGGCTTGATGACTTGGCCGCGGCGGTCGGCCCCTTGCGACGGAAAGCGCAGTATCCCGATCAGCGTGCCTTGCGGAATGGCGAAAGAAATGGCGCTATCGGCCGGCTTAGGCCCGCTGGGGAGGGGATCCCGGAACCAGACCTCGCACCAGGGGCCGCTGGGGCCCACTACGCGATACCCGGGCTTCTGAAAGACCATCGAAGCGTAGGCCGAAGGAAGGTCGGGAGGCGCCGGTGAACCGGTCTCCAATTTGTACTCTTGCGCACAAATGGAAAACGCCGCCAGGATGGCAGCGCAGGCAACCACGACAAGACGTTTGATCATACCATCGGGAATAAAAAAATGGAGCGGGAGACGGGATTCGAACCCGCGACATCGACCTTGGCAAGGTCGCACTCTACCAACTGAGTTACTCCCGCCCGATGGGAAAACCTTATTTTCCTTCAGAAACAATACTGGTGTCAAACGTTACGTATAAATTAATGAAAACATTGGTCTTATAAACTTGCGGGAAAGTCGCCCGGCTGTGCTAGACTACTGTCTCGGTTGGCGGATTCGCACACATCTGCAATCGAGTGGCGCGGCCAGGAACGGGCCCGCTGGCAATTCTCCGGAATTGAGCGCCTATTGATCCCACGCCGTTGTGGAAAAGCCTGTGGAAAACGTGTGCGCGTGGTGTCTAAACGTAGATGAATTTTTGGGATCAGATCCGAAACTACCTGGAGCGGAAGGTCAGCGCCGACAGCTTCAATAACTGGTTAAAAAACACGGAGTTCATCGGCATGAATGGAAGCACGCTATTGGTTTCCGCGCCGGATGGCTCTACCAGATCGTGGCTCGAAACCGAGTATGCCGCCTTGGTGAGGGATAGTATCCGCGACCTGCATCTGCCGGTGGGCGGAGTCGGGTACGAAGTGCGGGCCGCGCGTCCCAATCAGGACCATGCCATTCCGAGCGGCGATGCCGTGGAAGAGCCCACCGCCATTCTATTAAACCCGAAGTTCACGTTTGCCTCTTTTGTAGTCGGCGCGTGCAACCAGTTCGCGCACGCCGCGGCGCGCTCCGTGGCCACCCAGCCCGCGCGAAGTTATAACCCGCTGTTCCTATATGGCGGCGTGGGGATGGGAAAGACCCACCTGATGCACGCCATCGGGCGAGAGTTGATGGACCGCTTCAGCTCCATGCGGGTGATCTACACCTCGAGCGAGCGATTCATGAACGAAATGATCGCCTGCATACGCACGGAGCGCATGGAACAGTTTCGCATGCGCTTTCGCGAAGCCGATGTTCTGCTGGTGGACGATATCCAGTTGCTGGGCAACAAGGAGCGTACCCAGGAGGAGTTGTTCCACACCTTCAACGAACTGCACGATCATCAGAAGCAAATCGTGATATCGAGCGATTCCCCGCCCAAAGAGATACCCGGATTGCAGGAACGCTTGCGCTCGCGATTCGAGTGGGGCCTGATGGCCGATATCCAGCCGCCGGATCTGGAAACCAAAATGGCCATTCTGGACAAGAAGGCCGAAGCCGAGCGCATCACTCTGCCGGACGATGTGCGGTCATTTATGGCCTCCAAGACCAAATCCAACGTGCGGGAGCTCGAAGGCGCTCTCATCAAGCTGATCGCCTATTCCTCCCTCACCGGGACGTCCATCAACTTGCAGATGGCCCAGCAGGTGTTGAAGCACCTGGTACATGTTCAAGATCGCAGGATTACCATGGATTCGATACAGAAGGCCGTGGCCGAGCGCTTCCAGATCAAGCAATTGCAGCTCAAGGAAAAGAGCAATACCAGAAAGGTGGTTTACCCGCGGCAAGTGGCCATGTACCTGGCCAAGGAGCTTACCAACGCTTCCCTGCCCGAGATTGGCAGAGCCTTCGGCGGCAAACACCATACCACGGTCCTTCATTCCATAAACAAAATTGACCAAACACGTCAGATTGATCCTGATTTAAACAGGATGATCCACAGTCTAATGGACTCATTGCAGTGAACTTATCCAGCTTTTCCACAGCCATCCACCAGCCAGGCTCTAGGGAAAATGTGCAAAACCGAGCCCAAGGACCGCTCTTGCGACATCGCAACACCCCAATTTCACAAGTTCCTATGGCGGAAAGTGGCTGAATTTAGTATAATTTAGGTGATCTTCAACAGTTTGCACAGGCCCTATTAATACGGTTCTTATAGTACTTATTTGTACATCAAGACAATAGGAGCTACGGTCCTATGGAATTCACCGTCAGCAAAGCCGATCTGGTACGAGAGTTGAGTCTGTCGCAAGGCGTAGTGGAGAAGAAGACGACCATCCCGATATTGTCCAACGTGCTTTTGGAAGCCGAGGATGATCGGGTCACGCTGACGGCCACGGATCTTGAACTGGGAATCCGCTGCTCCTGTCCGGCGCGTGTGAAGAAGAATGGCGCGGGAACTATTCCCGCCCGCAAATTGTTGGACTACGTCCGCTTGCTTCCCGAAGGCGACGTGAATATGAAGTTGCTGGAGAACCAGTGGGCCAGCATCACTTGTGGCCGCTCGCGGACACGCATCGCGGGAATGTCGCGCGAGAGTTTTCCCGAATTGCCGCAGGCGCCGGAGAAGATCGCCGAGATCCCCATGAAGACGCTGGCTTCCATGATTGCACGCACCTCGTTTGCCATCTCCATGGAAGAATCGCGTTTCACGCTCAATGGGGCTCTTCTGCTGATACGGCCGGAAGGTCTCGTCATGGTGGCCACCGACGGACACCGCCTGGCCTTTGTGCAGGCCAAGCCCGAGAACAGTGGAACTCTGGATCAGTCCTATCGTGCGCTGGTTCCGAAGAAGGCCATGGCGGAATTGGTAAAGCTGGCGGACGAGGCTGGGGAGAACGCCATGGCGATTTTCTCCGGCGACGACAATCATCTTTTCTTTCAGGTGGGCCATCGCCTGCTCATCACGCGAAAGCTCACTGGAAACTTTCCCGATTATGAGCGCGTGCTGCCCAAGGATCACACTCTGATAGCGACACTGCAGAAGGACGAGATTCGATCCGCCATCGAGCGCGTGGCCCAGTTCGCCGACGAGCGCTCACGCGCCATTCGCGTGCAATTCGCCACCGGCGAGGTGCGCATTTTTTCATCCTCGATGGAGACCGGCGAAAGCGAGGAAAGCGTTTCCAGCCAGTACACGGGACCGGACCTTGAAATCGGCTTCAACGCCCAGTATCTTCTCGATTTCCTTCGCGCCATCCCTCAAGACCATGTGGCCTTCGAGCTGAAAGATCAGAAGAGCGCCGGCGAATTGCGGCCGGAGGCTGAGAGCGTGCCGGATCAGTACCGCTACGTGGTCATGCCCATGAGGATCTGAACCACCTGTTCGACGGGGTGGCGGACTTCATGAAGAGCCCGCGTGGAATCGGCAAGCGAGTTTCAACCAGAGGAATATGCCAAACGATGTAAATCTGAGCCCCAATGGCGGGGGAGTCTACGATTCAACCAGTATCAAAGTGCTGGAAGGCCTGGAAGCCGTGCGTCTGCGGCCGGCCATGTATATCGGTTCGACGGGCGAGATGGGACTTCACCACCTGGTCTATGAGGTGGTGGACAACTCGGTGGACGAAGCCCTGGCAGGCTACGCGACCGAGGTCAGCGTAACCATTCACGACGACAATTCGGTAACCGTAATCGACAACGGGCGCGGCATCCCGGTGGATCTGCACGAAGAGGAAGGTGTTTCGGCGGCCCAGGTGGTGATGACCAAGTTGCATGCCGGCGGCAAGTTCGATACCAAGAGTTACAAGGTATCCGGCGGCTTGCACGGAGTAGGGGTGAGCTGCGTGAACGCGCTCTCCGAGAGGCTGGAGCTCGAAATCTGGCGCGAAGGCTACACGTGGCAGCAGGAATATGCGTGCGGCGTGCCCAAGGCGCCGCTCGCCAAGGCCGGCAAAGCGGGCCGCAAGACCGGCACGCGGGTCACCTTCAAGCCCGACGTCACCATTCTCCAGGAAACGGTATTCAATTACGACACGCTGGCCACCCGTCTGAGGCAATTGGCGTTTCTGAACAAGGGCCTCAAAATCACCCTGACCGACGAACGTGTGGATCCCGAAAAGACCACCGAATTCGTATACTCGGGCGGCATAGCGGAGTTCATCAAGCTGCTCAATCGCGGCAAGACGGTGCTGCACGACAAGCCCATTCACTTCGAAGCCGACCGCGATCTGCCCAACGAAGCCGGCACGCTGACCATGGAAGTGGCGCTGCAGTACAACGACGGCTACTCGGAAAACATCAGCAGCTTCGCCAACAACATCAACACCGTGGATGGCGGCACGCATCTCACCGGATTCCGCACCGCCCTCACGCGCACCATCAACGCCTTCGGCCAGGAGCAGGGGCTTTTCAAGGACGTGAAAGAGAACCTCACCGGAGACGACGTTCGAGAGGGGCTCACCGCGGTGGTGAGCGTCAAGGTGCCGCAACCGCAATTCGAGGGGCAGACCAAGGGCAAGCTCAACAGCGACATCGCCGGGTACATGACCCAGTTCGTCAACGAGAAACTGGGCGAGTACTTCGACAAGAACGCGACCGTGGGCCGCAAGATCGTGGGCAAGGCTATCGAGGCCTCGCGCGCCCGCGAGGCGGCGCGCAAGGCGCGCGATCTGACGCGCCGCAAGGGGGCCCTGGAATCGGGCGGCATGCCGCACAAGCTGGCGGACTGCCAGGAGCGCGACCCGGAGCGTTGCGAGCTGTTCCTGGTGGAGGGCGAATCGGCTGGCGGAACGGCCAAGCAGGGCCGCGACCGGCGCTTCCAGGCCATCCTGCCGCTCAAGGGCAAAATTCTCAATGTGGAAAAAGCGCGCTACGACAAGATGCTGGGCCACGAGGAAATCCGCGCTTTGATCACGGCCTTGGGCACGGGCATCGGCAAGGACGATTTCGACGCCACCAAGGTGCGCTACGGCAAGATCATCATCATGACCGACGCGGACGTGGACGGTTCGCACATCCGCACCCTGCTGCTGACGTTCTTCTTCCGGCACATGACCGAGCTGATTTTGCGGGAGCGGGTATTCATCGCCCAGCCGCCGCTGTACCGCATCAAGAAGGGCCGCAGCGAGAAGTACATCAAGGACGAGAAGGAATTCACCAAGGAGATCATGCGCCGGGCCACCGAGAACCTGGCGCTCGAAATCCACTCCAACGGCTCCTGCCCCGGGGGCGTGCTGGAAGGGACGGAGCTGCGCACGTTTCTGCTCAGCCTGGACGAGTACGAGCAGATGGTCCACAAGGTGGACCGCAAGCTGCGCGACGCGCGCGTGGTGGAAACCCTGGCCAACATCGATCTGCGCGTGGATAACAAGGCCGACTTCCAGGACGAGGCCAACATGAAGCCGGTATTCGAAGCGCTCCGCAAGGCAGGTCTCGATCCGGAGCTGCGGCGCGACGAAGAGCACTCGGCCTTCGCCGTGGTGTACCGCGATTCCACGCACGCCGAGCGAAGCATCGGCCTGGCGCTGGCCGCCGCGCCGGAATACCGCCGCTTCCGCGCGCTGGCCCGCAGCATCGCGCGCTTCAATCACCCTCCTTTTGTAGTGGTGAAAAACGAACGCCGCGAAACTCAGCAAAACTGGCTCGACCTGCTGAACTTCATCAAGATCGAAGGCAAGAAAGACGCCTCCGTGCAGCGCTACAAGGGTCTTGGCGAAATGAACTCGGAGCAGCTCGCCGACACCACCATGAATCCCGAGAAGCGCACCCTGCTGGTGGTGCGGCTGGAAGATATGGTGAAGAGCGAAGAGATTTTCTCGACGCTCATGGGCGAAGACGTGGAGAGCCGGCGCAAGTTCATCGAAGAAAACGCGCTGGACGTGAAGAACCTGGACGTGTAACGCCGACGGTCTTGCCGTCGGCGCCTTGGGAGAGCGGGAAGCCGAAGGGCGTCATGATGAATCGCATGCCATCGCTCGCACCGCTCCTGGCGCTCTTGTGCGCCGCGCCGGCGCTGCCGGGCCCGCTTCCGCTGCCACTGCCCGAATCCGAAGTTGAGGAAACCTACGCCGCGTACTCGGCCCTGATACGGCAGGAACTGGGCACGCAAGACGCTTCCAAAGTTCTCATCATGGACTACACTCGGGGCGGCCGCGACGACGTGAACTGCTTGAAGCCGCCCGACAAAGAACATGAGGCCGAATACAAGGACCAGATTGCGGCGTATTTGGAGCGCAACAAAGCCTCCTATCGGTTACTGCCCAAATTCGATATAGGCCGGCCGTACGACCTGCTGGACAAGGAGCCTCAAAGCGACGTCCCGAGGTTGTATTTACCGTATATCTCGCTTTCGGCCATCGGCTTCAACGCGGCCCGGAGCCGGGCGGTGGTATACCTGGAGCACGGGAACATGGGGGGCGTCTACTTCTTGACCAAAATCGCCGGCAAGTGGACGGTTGACTTTCAGCGCATGCCTCGGACGTGCGGGTGGATCGCATAAGACCGCTGTTCGATGCGCTCCGGACAAATGCCCGCGCGGACTTCCCGAACGGCCCGCCAACTAACCCGCTGCCGCCCGCCTTACATCGTCCAGCAATATCTCCATATCCCGCTCGGTGGTGCGGTAGTTGAGGACGCAGCCGCGGAGGGCGAACTTTCCTTTGATTCGGGCGCTCGAGAGATAGCTGCCGCCCGCCTTTCGGAGATCCACCATGTTGCGGTGGACTCGATGTTCGCCGCGCGCCGGCGAGGGGCGGGGATAACCTTCCGAGACAGCTTTGGTGGGTAAGGGCCGAGAAGTAGACGTTGGTGTCCAGCACCACTCTAAGCTTGTTTGCGGGCGCGGTAGTCATGGACGACGCGGTCTATGTCCTTGGGTTTGATGCCGAGCTTCTTGGCTTGGCGGGCGCCATCGCGCGACAGGCGCTCGCTTTCGTCGAGCAGCACCTCTGCGCTCACGGGGTTGTTCTCCTGCTCGGCTTTGGCTTCCTCGATGATGCCCAAAACCCAACGGTCTTCATCGCGGTCCCGTTGCGCGCGGAAACGGCGGTACACTCGCACCATCTCCCGAAACAGCTCGCTCTTGGTCCGGCGCTCCTGTTTGGCCAGGGTTTCAACTTCCTTTACGATCATCGGCGGAACGGAAAAGCCCATGATCTTGGTTGTTCTGCTCATGCCCATGAACCAGGGAAAAATTAATACTAAGTTAAACTTATTATAACTGCGTGGTGGGAGTTGTCAAGCCCGGGCTAGCCGAATTCGCGGGTTTTCTGGGTGCAATCACAGGTACCCCGGTGGTCGATAAGACGGGGATCACGGGGCGCTACAAGTTCGATGTCGACTGGAGCGGAGAGGTGCAGGATCCAAGGGACGCCAATCCGAGCACAGCTATAGCCGGAGTGAAAAGATTTGGTCTGAAGCTGGAGGCGGGAAAGGAGGTGCGGAAAACCATGGTGGTTGACCGCGCGAACAAGGAGCCGACTGCGAACTAACGTCTTTCCCCTTTTCCCTTACACCAGTACCGCGACCGCGTTAGTCATTCCCTGACTGAGCGAAGTGCGCGCGAAGCGGCGGCCCGGGCATGCCCGGCCCCTACACCCGAGTATGCCATCTGAAGCCGTCGTCGGCACTCTAAAGCGTGTGTCACAATGGCCCCGCCGCCCGCCTCACATCCCCCAGCAAAATCTCCATATCCCGCTCGGTGGTGCGGTAGTTGAGGACGCAGCCGCGGAGGGCGAACTTTCCTTTGATTCGGGCGTTCGAGAGATAGCTGCCGCCTTCCTTTTGCAGGTCCACCATGATGCGCTGGTTCAGGGCGTCCAGGTCGCCTGTGAATCCCGGCGGCGCGTAGCGGAAGCAGAAGACCGAAAGCTCCACCGGCGCCAACATTTCGAAATCGTCGCTGGCTTCCACCAGCCGCTCCAGGTACTTGGCGCAGGCGATGTTCTTCTCGATGGCCTGGCCCAGCAGGCGGGTCCCGGCGAACTTCAGCATCAGCCACACGTCCAGGGCGCGGAAGGGGCGCGAAAGCTCGGGGCCGTAATCCCAAAAGGGGAAAGCCTCGTCGCGCTGGCGGCCTATCACGCGCAGGTATTCGGCGTCGTGGCTAAACGCCGCTCGCGCGGCGGCCGGATCCTTGTAGAGGATGCAGCCGCAGCCGATGGGCAGGTACAGCCACTTATGCGGGTCGAGGGCCACGGAATCGGCTTCGGCGATGTGCTCGAAGAATGGCCGGCAGGAGGGCGCGAGGGCCGCGAATGCTCCGTAGGCGGCGTCCACGTGCAGCCAGAGCCCGTAGCGGCGGGCCACGGCGGCGATATCGCCGATGGGGTCCACGGCGCCGCTCGCGGTGGTGCCCAGGCTGGCGGAAACGCAGGCAGGAAGATGGCCGGCGGCCAGGTCGGCGGCCACCACGCGGTCGAGGTCCGCCACATCCATCCGCAGACGATCGTCAGTGGCAACGCAGCGCACGTTCTCTTCGCCCATGCCGAGCATGCCGGCGGCCTTGCGCATGGACTGGTGCGCTTCCTCGGAAACGTAGACGCGCATGCGCCGCCCGGCCGCCGCCACGCCCTGGCGAACGGCTTCGGGACACTTGGCGCTGCGCGCGGCCGCCAGGCCGGCGAAATTGGCCATCGAGCCACCGCTCACGTAGAGGCCGGCGGCGTCGGCGGGGTAGCCCAGCATCTCCTTCAGCCAGTCCATGGTCAGGTGTTCCATCTCGGTGGCGGCGGGGGCGGAGCGCCACGAAGTGACGTTGGTGTTGAGCGCCGCCGCCAGCATCTGGCCGATGGCCGCCACCGGCGTTCCGGGCGAGGCGATGAAGCCGAAGAAGCGCGGGTGGCCGCTGTGGCGGCTATAGCGGAGAATCACATCTTCAAATACGTTTAACAACGCGGCGAAATCCGTGGGGTCGCGCGGCAAGGGTTCCTGAAGAGCCGCGCGGATCTTCTCCGAGGCCACCGGGCCCAGCACGGGGCGGTGCGCCAGGGTGTCGTAATAGGAAGCCACCACCTCGGCGGCGGCTTGCGCGAGGGAGCGGATCTGGTCCGCCGGGGGGGCTAGGTTTGCGGACATAGGCAAACCGACAGAGTACCAGGAAGCTGGTTTGGTGGGGCGGACCCCAGGTCCGCGCGTCCGCTACGGACGCTCTTAGCGTTAGACCCGAACAGACCGGCCAGGGGGCCGGTCGCGGACCGGGGGGTCCGCCCCACCGTGGAAAAATTCCCTGCACGTTTTCCGGGTTTCGCCGGTTCTCTCTTATAGAAAGGATGAGAGCCCTGGCGTTAGAGGCGGCTGCGGTGCCCACGGACGGCCCGGACGAAGGGCTCCGTCTGGTGGCGGCCGCCCGCGCGGGTGACCTGGCCGCCTTCGAACTGCTGATGCGCCAGTACGAGCGGCTGGTTCTGGTGACCGCTCTGCGCCTGCTGGGGAACATGGAAGACGCCCAGGACGCTTCCCAGGAGGTGTTTCTCAAGCTCTATCGGAACCTGGGAAAGCTGGAGCGGGCGGGCAGACTGACGGGCTGGCTCTACCGGGTGACGGTGAACGTCTGTCACAATTTACGGCGCGGGAGGCCGATTGAAGCTTTCGTGGAGGAAGCCGGCGAAGCGCTGGATCGGACGGCCGATCCGCAAAAGGCGATGACCGATTCGGAGCGGCGCCGAGCGCTCGAATTGAGCTTGCGGATGCTTTCCGAACGCGAGCGGGCGGCGGTGACGCTGCGCGACCTGGAAGGGCTCTCGACCCAGGAAGCGGCTCTTGCCATGGGCGTGCACGAAGCCACGGTGAGATCGCACATCAGCCAGGCGAGGGTCAAAATGCGGGGATTTCTAGAGCGCTACTTGGGGAGGCGTTCATGACTTGCAAGGACTGGGAAGAACGGATCGCCCTCCACGCCGGAGGCGACTTGCCGGCGGCGGAAGCAGCGGAATTGGAAACGCACCTGGCGGCGTGCGATGAATGCCGCGGCGCTGCCGGGATGTATGGGGCGGGGATCGAGTTGTTGCGCGAGGCGCATCGGGAGCCTATTGCCGAAGCGCATTATGCCGCCGTGCGGGCACGGGTATTGGCGGAATTGCGGCAGGAGCGCCGGCCCGTTTGGCGGTGGATTTGGGTGGGCGGGTTGGCGGCGGTTGCGGTGGCGGCGGTTTTGATGCTGTGGCCGACGCCGGTGCATACGCCGGAGCGGATCGAAATGGCAGCCATTCGCCCGGCAGCGCCGCACATCGAAGCGCCGAGGCCGGTGGCGCCGGCGCGGGTTGTGCATCCCCGTCGAGCGGTGGCGCGCGCCACGGTTTCCGAGCCCAAAAAGCGGCCGTCGGAGCCGTTGGTGGTCAAGCTGCTCACCGACGACCCGAACGTGGTCATTTACTGGATCGCAGATTGAAAAGGAGATGGAGATGAAGAGACTATTGCTACACAACCCCGCGGAACGGAGCCATCGTAGAGCGGGCTGGAAGCCCGCTCTACGGAGGCATATGCTCGGCTGCCTGGCGCTGCTGCTTCTGGCCCCGCTTGCCATGGCTCAGGAACAGAAGAAGGCAGATGAGAAACCGGCGGAACCGCAGGTCCAAAAGCTTTTCGTGCTGAAATATGCCGACCCAATTCAGGTGGTGAACCTGCTAGGCTTCATGGGCATAGTCAGGCCAAACACCGAAATGCACGCCCTCGCCGTGTCGGCGACGGCCAACTCCATGTCGGCGATCGAAGATGCCATCAAGCGCCTGGACGTGCCGGCGGCGGCGCCACAGAACATCGATCTGACGGTGTACCTGGTGGCGGGGGACAATGGCGACGCCGCGGGCGCCGCCCCGCTCCCTAAGGAATTGAACAGCGTCGTGGAACAGCTCAAGAACAACTTCCCCTACAAGGCTTACACGCTGTGGGATGTGCTGACCATGCGCGCGCGAACCGGCCAGCCAGTGACCACCAACAGCATGGGCGGCTATGGTGATTCCATTGGCACTGCCAGGAGCATCAGGGTGAGCACGCGCCTCCAGATTCAATCGACGACCATCGCCGGGGACGGGACCATCCGGATCAATCGCCTACAAACAAACCACAAG
Organism: Terriglobia bacterium; assembly: GCA_963767595.1. Lineage (GTDB taxonomy): Bacteria > Acidobacteriota > Terriglobia > Bryobacterales > Bryobacteraceae > BOG-224. The sequence goes on along the minus strand of CAVYEK010000008.1, from coordinate 825,342 downwards.
GTGACGGGCGGCATGGTGTCCGCGGACCCGGGAATTAATACCGACGTGGATATCAAGGAAGGCCAGAAGGTAGTTGTCGGCAAACAGAGCACCGGGCCCAACCAAGCGCTGTTCCTGGTGCTGATGGCTCGCGTGGTTCAGTAGCCTGTGGCGCAGGCTCTCAGCCTGCCGTGTCCGCACTCATGCGGACACGTTTTGCGAATCACAACCAAGCGTCCCCAAGAGTGGGGACGCGGCAGACTGAGAGTCTGCGCCACGAGCTTCAGCAGTCCTTAGTCCTTGATCTTTTCGTCCCGCTCGATTTTTCCGTCGCGGATATGGATTACGCGGTGGGCATGCAGGGCGATATCGTGCTCGTGGGTGACCAGAATGATGGTGTTGCCCTGCTGGTGCAACCGCTCGAAGAGGCCCATGATCTCATTGCCCGTTGCGGTATCCAGGTTCCCGGTGGGCTCGTCGGCCAGCAGAATCGAAGGGTTGTTCACCAGGGCGCGGGCCACCGCCACGCGCTGGCGCTGGCCGCCCGATAGCTCGCTGGGCTTGTGGTACATGCGGGCTTCGAGATCCACCGCGCGCATGGCCATTTTGGCCTGCTCGATGCGCTTCTCGGCGGACAGGCCGGCATAGATCAGCGGCAGTTCCACGTTGTGCAGCGAGGTGGCGCGGGGGAGCAGGTTGAAGGTCTGGAAAACAAACCCGATCTCCCGGTTGCGGATGCGCGCCAGGTCGTCGTCCGACATCTCGCTGACCAGGTTCCCGTTGATATAGTACAGCCCGCTCGAAGGGGTATCCAGGCAGCCGATCAGGTTCATCAGGGTGGATTTGCCGGAGCCCGACGGGCCCATAATGGCGCAATACTCGCCCTTGTTGATCAACAGATCGACGCCCGACACGGCGTGGATCTCCTGATCGCCCATGATGTAGGTCTTCCGCAGATCGAAACAGCGGATGACCACCCCGTCCCGCCTTAGCTGCTCGCCCTGTCGCAACAGCTCTTTCTTGTTTTGCTTTTCCGCCACCGCTGCCATCTGAAAGGTTCTCGTTTCTTAGGTCTTTTTCTGGGTTTCCGGAGTCGTATTATCCACTTTGACCTGGGTCTCGTTGCGGATCGTCCGGATCACCTGATACGTCCCCGTAATGATCTCATCGTTCGCCTTCAGGCCGTTCAGCACTTCTATGTCTGTTGCGCCCGTGATTCCGGTCTCTACCTTGTGGAAAGCGGCCTTACCGCCGCTGATGACAAAAACGCCCTGAATCTCTTCCTTTTTCGCCTTCTCCGCCACCGGATCGGTCTTGGCGGCCGCTTGCGCGCCGCCGGATGTGGTAGTTTTCGGCTCCAGATCGCCCTTCTGGCGGACGGTCAACGCTTGTATCGGAATAGTAAGGACGTTCTGACGGGTGGCTGTGGTTATCTTTGCGGTGCAAGAAAGTCCGGGACGGGCTTCTTCGGGGGGATTATCGAGGGCCACCACAACCTTGAAGTCCTTGGCTTCCTGGCTGGAGATGGCGCTCTCGGAGGCCGCCTGGCCGGTAGAGCGAAGGATGGCGGTGTTGCCGATTTCGGTGACGTGGCCCTTAAAGGTCTTATTGGGGACGGCGTCGATGGTGATTTCGGCCGGCTGGTTCAGGCTGACGTTGACGATATCGGTCTCGTCCACCTTCACCTCCGCGGTGATCAGCGACATGTCCGCAATGGTCATAATCAGGGTACCGGCCTGGTTCTGGAGGCCGGGTACCACCGTCTCGCCGGCGCGCACAGGCAGGTTCGTGACCATGCCATCGATCGGGGAAAAAGAGTTGCGCTTCTCCAATATATCGTTGAAACGAGTGAGGTTAGCCTTGGCCTGGGCGATGCGTCTCTCGGAAGACGCGAGGTTTGCCTGGGCCTGTTCCCGCTGCGCCCGCGACTGGGCCAGCCGCATCTCGGCCTGGGGCACGGCGGCCTTCTGCGACTCATAGGTGTACTTCTTGAGGTCCAGATCCTGCCTGGCGAGCAACTGCTCGTTAAACTGGGCCACGGCGCGATCATAGTCCAACTTGGCTTTATCGAGATCGGCCTTGCTCTGCTCGATGGCGGCCTGCGCCAACTCGATGCTCTGATCGGCGGCCTTCACGGCGGCTTCGCTGGCGGCGGCATCGGCCTCGGCGGAGCTGAGGGTGGCCTTCTGCGCATCGAGATCCGCCAGGGGCTGCACGTTCTCGATCCTGGCCAGCAACTGACCTTTTCGGACGTGATCGCCTTCGCGGACCAGGATTTCCGTGAGCTCGCCCACCGCGTTGGCGCCGATATTGATGTAATTCTTGGGCTTAATCTCTCCGGAAGCAGTCACCTGGCTGGTCAGGTCGGCGTGGACTACCCTGCTGGACTGCACTGTAACCACGCCACGTTGGGCGTAGACCACGCTGGCCCAAACGCCAATCGCCGCCACGGCGAGCACGGACACGGTAATGAGAATCTTCCACTTGGTCTTCACGAGGCAAACTCTCCCTGTTCCTATCTCTGCTTTAGACGCGAATTGGCCGACGGGAGTTCAATTCCCATTTTACACCCGAAAGTCTTTTGAATTCTGGGGATACGGCGGCCGGGCGGCCGGCGCTCCGAAGGCGGCGTCCCATGAAGAAGACGTGCGGGGCGGGTGGAAAATTAGCGCGGCTTTGCCAGGTGGGACAGACCATCGTTTTTCGTGGTCTGTCATTGGTGAGCGGCGGCGGGCATGCGTGTCCGAGCTTCCCACGGATTGACAAGGCTGGAGCCTTATCCCACGGATTGACAAGGCTGGAGCCTTATCCCACTCAGGCGAAGAAGTTGCCCATTTTTCGAAACTTGGCGTATCGATGATCCACCAACTGGCGGGCATCGAGGCCGGCCAACTGCCCCAGGCCGCCGCGCAGGGCGACGCGCAGGTTCTCCGCCGCCACGGCGGGGTCTTCCTGCGCTCCGCCGGGTGGTTCCGGGATCACGCCATCGATCAGCCCCAGGCCCAGCAGGTCCTCGGCGGTGAGCCGCAGAGCCGCGGCGGCCTGCTCCGCTTTCCCCGAATCGCGGTAGATGATGGCGGCGCAGCTTTCCGGAGAAATCACGCTGTATACCGCGTTCTCGAGCATCAGGACGATGTTCCCCACCCCCAGCGCCAGGGCCCCCCCGCTGCCGCCCTCGCCGATGCACACCACCAGCACGGGGACCGGGAGGCGGGCCATCTCACGCAGGTTGCGGGCGATGGCTTCCGCCTGGCCGCGCTCCTCGGCGTCGATGCCGGGATAGGCCCCCGGCGTATCGAGGAGGGTGATTATGGGCCGGTTGAACTTGGCCGCCATCTGCATGGCCCGCAGCGCTTTGCGGTAGCCCTCCGGCTTGGGCATACCGAAATTGCGATGGAGCTTCTGCTTGGTGTCCCGTCCCTTCTGTTCCGCCACCACCAGCACGGGGCGGTCTTCAAAAGCGCCGAAGCCGGAGACGATGGCGGGATCGTCGGCAAACCCGCGATCGCCGTGGATCTCGTCGAAATCGGTGATGAGCCGCCCGATGTAGTCGAGGGAGTGCGGGCGCTTGGGATGGCGCGCCAACTGCACGCGGCGCCACGCAAGGTTGGGCTCGGGGGTTTCGGTCGGAGCCGCCGCGTTCGGTTCGGGATTCACTTAGAACATCTTACCAGTGGGGCAGGCCTCCTGGCCTGCCTCTGGAGTTTCCGCATTTTCAACCCGCATCCGCGGCCCACCAGGCCGGGAGCTGCTCAGGCGTGACTGATCGCACGCTCATAAGGTTCTCAACATGACGTAGCCGCCGCCGGCAGGCTTGTCAACTTCGGCGCCGCGGTCCGAAACTCAAATGAGGAGGGGTTTCGTGTCATGTGTGATTACTCTCTCATGGTTGTTCCCAACCGTCTGGCCCGCCAGAATGAGGACCTGGTAGCCCATCGGTTTCCCACAGGGTCTCTTGGTCTGGCCTCCCCGGCCGACCTCAAACGCCTGGCCGGTTCGCCACGAACGGCGCTCCAGAGTCTGTGGCGCATCGTCAAGGATTTCTTCAACCCGCCCACGACGGAGGCCGTCGCGGCGGTTTGCATTCCGCCCGGCGCCAGGCTGCGATTGCAGGACATTCCGGTCCGCCTGCAAAGCGAGCTGGGCGTGGGACCCGTGGCGGAGGTCACATTCACCCAGATTTCCGCCGCCGTAAACAGCTACCGCGACGCGGTGCGCTTCTCGAACGGCCGTGAAGTGCGGCTCCAGGAACTCCGGGAAGGCCAGCGCGTCCGCGTCCTGGATTTGTCGATGGCCGAGGAGCTCGATCTCGAAACGCTGCGCGAAGAGCGGGCTGAGTTCGTCTATCGCGCGCGCTGACCGGCCGTGGGGCCGGGATCTCATCCAGCGGCCGGCTTTCAGCCGGTGTTCGACAAGCCTGGAGGCTTATCCCACCCTACTTCCCGATCTGCTCCAGCTCGGTCTCCAGCATGGCCACGTGCTCTTCCTCTTCGGCGGCCAGCTCTTCACAGAGCTCCCGTTCCAGACCGGAGGGAAGATCGCGCGCCAGCTTGCGAAAGTGGTCGCGCGTGCGGCGCTCCATCTCGAGCGCCAGCAGATAGAGCTCCGCGAGGCCGGTGGATTCCGTCACCCGCAGCCCCTGGAACAACCAGTTGGAGAGCAAGGCATTCTCGTCCGCGGAAAGCTCCACCACCTCGCGGTCCAGGTGAGCGTGGTACTTCTCTTCCAGCTCGTGCAGGTGGTCGAGCTCGGCTTCGAAAAGTCGCTCGAGGACGGCGCGCTGTTCCGGGTTGGCCGCTTTGTCTCTGGCCAGCTTGTAAAAATGAAACGAATTGAGCTCGAATTGCACCGCCTCGCGGATGGCCCGGAAGCGCATGGAATCGCCCAGGTCGCGCCCCGGGACCACCTCCAGCTCGCCGCCGCACAGGAAGCACTTGCCGTACGGCACGGCGAACCCGCTCGAGAGCTTGAAGCAGCTCTTGCAGCGCCAGTTGTAGCGGACCTGCGCGCAGCAAATCTCGTCTTCTTCAAGAACCCTGCGACACTTCGGACAAGAGGATGGCATTCTTAAACGCTCCCTGCCTGAACAGTCTGCGAGGTTTGATCCGGCTGGAGAATGCCCATGTGTTCCAGCATGCCCCTGGCCGCCCTTTGGCCGGCGCCCATGGCCAGAATTACGGTGGCCGCCCCGGTTACGATATCCCCGCCCGCGAACACGCCGGGAATGGATGTCATACCCGTCCGTTCGTCTATCTCAATGTAACCCCATTTGTTGACCTTGAGGCCCGGCGTGGTCTGCGCGATGATGGGGTTGGCGGTAGTGCCCAGGGCGTAGATCACGGTGTCCACGTCCAGCAGGAACTCGGAGCCGGCCACCGGAACCGGCCGCCTGCGGCCGGAAGCGTCGGGCTCGCCCAGCTCCATTTTCTGGCAGCGCATGCCCGTCACCCAGCCCGAGGAATCGCCCAGAATCTCCACCGGGTTGGTGAGCCACATGAACTCGATTCCCTCTTCGATGGCGTGCTCCAGCTCCTCGGCCCGCGCGGGCGATTCCCGCCGCGAGCGCCGGTACACGCAGCTCACCGATTCCGCCCCCATGCGCAGGGACACGCGGCAGGCGTCCATGGCCGTGTTGCCGGCCCCAATAACGGCCACGCGCTTCCCCATCCCCACGGGAGTGTCATAGAGCGGCTGCCGGTAGCCGCGCATCAGGTTCACCCGGGTGAGAAACTCGTTGGCCGAAAAGACCCCATTGAATGCCTCTCCGGGAATGCCCATGAACTTGGGCGAGCCCGCGCCGGTTCCCACGAAGGCCGCGTGATAGCCCATCTCGCCCAGCAGTTGCGGAATAGTGAACAGCTTGCCGATGATGTTGTCCAGGCGGATCTCCACACCCATTTTCCTGAGACCTTCGATCTCGGAGTCGATGATGACGTCCGGCAGGCGGAACTCGGGAATCCCGTACTTCAGCACTCCTCCGGCCACGTGCAGAGCCTCGAACACAGTCACCTGGACGCCGTTGCGCGCCAGTTCGCCCGCGCAGGCGAGGCCGGCGGGCCCGGAGCCCACGATGGCCGCCTTCTTGCCCGCTTCCGCCGTAGCCTCCGGCGGCTGGTCCCAGCCGCGCCCCATGGCGGCGTCGGCCACAAATCGCTCCAACCGGCCGATGGCCACCGGTTTGAACTTCGCGCCCACCACGCAGGTGGCCTCGCATTGGGTTTCCTGCGGGCACACCCGCCCGCACACCGCGGGCAGCGCGTTGGCGCTCTTCAGGATCCGGTAGGAAGCCTGGATGTCCCGGCGCGCCAGCGCCGAAATGAAGCCCGGGATGTCGATTCCCACCGGGCATCCCGGCACGCAGCGCGGCTTCTTGCAGCGGATGCAGCGCTCGGCTTCATTCAGCGCGCCCTCCAGACCGAGCCCCAGCGCCACTTCCTGGAAGTTATGCCGCCGCTCCTCGGGGCTCTGGTGCGGCATGGGCGAGCGCTCGGGAGGAATGGTCTTGATGTTCTTCGGCAGGCGCGCCTCGGGCCCCACCGCTAGCGGCTGGGGCAGCTCGCACAGCGACGGACCTGCGGCTGGCCCATCCGCCACGTCGCCGCGCCGCTTCATCCCCGCCATCTTCGCCGATTCGTCGCGGAAGCGCTTCAGCGCCTCCTTCTCTTCGCGCTCGAACCGCTTCTGGCGCAGCGACAGCTCATCGAAATTCACCAGGTGGCCGTCGAAATCCGCGCCGTCCACGCAGGCGAATTTCATCTTCCCGCCCACCGTTACGCGGCACGAACCGCACATGCCGGTGCCATCCACCATGATCGAGTTGAGGCTCACGATGGTGGGAATTCCGAAAGGCCGGGTGGTTTCCGAGCACGCCTTCATCATCGGAATGGGGCCGATCGCCACCACCTCGCGCACGTTTTTCTCGTTGGCCAGCACATCCGCCAGCGCGTGTGTGACAAAGCCGCGGCGGCCGTAGCTGCCATCGTCGGTGGTGACAATGAACTCGTCGCTCTGCTCCCGGAAGCGGTCTTCCCAGAACACCAGGTCGCGGTTCCGGAAACCGACGATCGAGACCGTCCGGTTCCCCAGCTTCTTGTACTCGCGAAGCTGCGGATAAACCGGCGCCACACCCAGGCCGCCGCCTACCAGCACCACCGTGCCTTCCAGCTTGCGGATGTGGCTGGGCAGACCCAGGGGACCGATGAAGTCCAGGAGGAAATCGCCTTCCCGGAGGCCCATCATCTCAAATGTGGTTTTTCCGACCGCTTGGATCACGACCGTAACCGTGCCCCGGCGCGTGTTGAAATCCGCCACGGTAAGTGGAATGCGTTCCCCGTGCTCGTCGATCCGAGTCATTACGAAGTGTCCGGGCCGCGCCGACCGCGCCACGTCCGGAGCTTCTACGTCCCAGAGAAAAGTCGTTGGACCAAATTGTCGTCTAGATGTGATGAGAAACACTACACCCCCGCCAAAGGCCTAATTTTAACAAATTTCGGATCAAAAGACCCCAAATGCGCCGGGGTCGAGCCTTTCGGCTTGACCCCGCCAAAGAACCCCGACTCAACGCCGGCCTCGGCCATAATGAACCTATGGGCCAAGGACTGCGCTTCGAGTGCCAGCCCGGGTGTACCGAGTGCTGCCGGCAGCGGGGGTTCGTGTACCTGACCGAGGCCGATCTGGCTGGGGTGGCCGAGTTCGTGGGGATGACCGCGGCGGCCTTCGAGCGCAAGTTCGTTTACCGTACGCGAAACCGCATGCGGCTGCGGGTTCCGGCGCTGGCCCATTGTCACTTCCTGACGGACGAAGGCTGTTCGATCCATCCTGCTAAGCCGGCACAATGCCGCATCTTCCCGTTTTGGCCGGAGTTGGTGGAGAGCCGCCGCGAGTGGCGGAAGACGGCGCGCTACTGTCCGGGGATGGGAAAGGGACCGCTGGTGAGAATAGAGGTCGCCCGCGAGCAGGCGCGCGAAATGCGCGCGGCGCACCCGAGCCAGTACTGACGGGGCGTTGCCTGAGGTGGCTGGGTTTTGACACCGAGACTTTCACCACTTTTCCCCGGCCTGTGGTATAGTGCAACCCAGGCCAGTTCAACGGGGAGGGGTAGGCATGTCCCAGGTACGCGAAATTGTCCATAACCGCGGCCTTTTCTGGGTCGGGGAAAACGATACCGTGGCCGATGTGGCGCGGCGCATGGCGGAACTCCAGGTGGGCGCCATTCTGGTCCTGGAGGCGGGGGTGTTGCGGGGCATCTTCAGCGAACGCGACCTGATGCGGCGCGTGGTGCTGGAGAGGCTGGATCTCGAAAAGACGCCCGTCAAGAACGTGATGAGCACCCAACTGGCCACCATCGACGAATCGGCCTCGGTGGAAGACGCCATGGAAGCCATGCATTCCCACAAGTGCCGCCACCTGCCGGTGATGCGTGAGGGCCGCGTAACGGCGTTCCTTTCCATGCGCGACCTCATAGACTACGAGTTGGCCAGGAAGACCGAGGAACTGCACCACATGCGGGCCTACATCCAGAACTCCTGAGCACGCCATTCCGAGGTGGCGCCCGCGCGGGGCAGGATGACATCCTGCGGCGGGTTGACAACCGGTTGAAAACCCGCCCGGAGCGCCGGTTTCCAACCGGCGCGCAGCTTGACAAGCTGCCCCACAATCGCACAGTTCCACACGGTCAGAGTGCTATCGCGACTTCCGAATCTCCAGGCCGTACTCGCGGTAGATCTCTCCGCCCGGGGAGTACAGGCGAACGAAATAGACGCCGGGGCGCATTCCTGGGGCGTCGGGACCGGGATAGACGCCCTGCCAGACGCGGGCGCCGGCGGCATCGACCACTTCCAGGCGGTAGGACGGCCAGGAAGGGAGGCCGGAAAGGTCCGGCTGCAAGGCCAGGGGCGTGCCCGCGGGCGCGTGGATCTCAATTCCGGACCCGCGCGAGGCCGTCAGCAGGACAGTGGCGGCCGGCGGCGTGGGAACCTGGCGTTGGGCGCCGAACCAGGCAGCCAGCAGCAGCGCGGCCAGGGCCCCGAGAACCAGGATGAGCTGGGGAAGGTGGAAACGGCTGCGGCGCCGTTCCTGGCTCTGGGCCGCGGCCTGCCGCATGGCGCGGAGGAAAACATCGGCTGCCTCCACCTGCCGGCGGCAGGGCGCGCAAATCAGAAGGTGTTCGTCACAGCAGTCCAGTTCGTCGCCGCTGGAACGGCCCATCGAGTATCTCTCGATCTCGTTATCGTCTAGGTGGCATCCGCCTATCGCCATGGCCAGCATCTATTGCCGATCCCCTTCGTCAATCTAGAGTGCCCCGGGGCCGGCGGAACTCTCATTTTTTTATGAGCTCCGCCAGCCGGCGGAAGGGGCGGCTCGTTACGAGCGCCAGCGCGCCCGGCCGGCGAGGCGCGTTCGCCCCAATTCTCCGAAGCGAGCCTTGGCGCGGGACTTGATAAGGCGGAACTGAGTTTCGGTAAGCTCCATCTCCTGGCAGATGAGGTCGGGATGTTCTTCCTTGAGGTAGAAGCGAACCAGGACTTCGCGGTCGCGCCGGGGGACGGCGTTCAGGACGCGCATGGCGAGGTCCATGTTCTGGCGCTCGATGGCCGAACGTTCGGGGTCGGGGCGGTGGTCGCTGAGGGCCATGTCGGGGTCGATGCCGGTGCGCCGCCGGCGCTCCTGCACGGCGCCGTCGATATAGGCGGCAACCTGGCGGCGGACCACGGTGCGGACGTACCCCATGAGGCGCTCCGGCTCGCGGATCTCGCCATTGCGTATGGATTGAGTGACGCTCACAAAAATGTCGTGGACCTTGTCATCCAGGTCGTGGGAGCCGAGCTGACGGCAGAGGTGGAAGCGAATGCCGCCGGAGAATACGCGGTACAGCTCTTCCATGGCCGCGCCTTCGCCGGCCTGCACGCGGGCTACGAGCTCGGGCCACGAGGGCTCCACGAGCGCTTCTTCTTGAGTTGCGGACCGGTCGGCGCCGGTGTCCGGCGTCCAGATTTCATTCGCTTCCGACGGCAAAGTACGCCCCCCAATAGCGCGGGCTGGAACGCCAGCCCGCGGATCGAATCATTTCCAGTTGGGCCGCGCGGAGAGCCCCGGCGGCATCGCGGCGGGGTTGGGATCGCAAACGGCTGTACATGGCGCTGAACAAGGCCCCATCGTCGTCGGGAGTGGGCCAGCGGCTCCCCACCACGGTTCGTGCGCCGGCCGCCAGCCAGGCGCGCGTCAATCCGAGCAGGCCGGTTGCGGCCGAGTGGCAGCCGCTCAGAACCACGAGTTCGGTGTGAATCCGCCAACGGGCGATCTCCAGCGGCTCCAGGACCTGGGATTCGCCGTTGCCGGTGAGGCTGAGCGCAATCAGGCCGTAGGATGGCTTTCCGGAAGATTCCAGAACATGCGTGGCGAAATGGGCGATCAGGGGGTTGCGTTTCAGTTGTTCGGCGATCTGGCGGCGGGCGGCGTCACGGCCTTCGAGCAGCACACTGGAGCCGCCCCAGGCTTGGGCGCAGGCATTCAGCTCCGAGGCGCTGGCCACCAGGCGCGGCAGGACCAGGCCGGGCCTGGCGGCGGAGCGGCCAAACAGGCTGAACGGAGACCAGGCGGCCGCTGGGCGGAGACGTTCGGGCAGACGGGGGTCCGCCAGGTTGTAGATCGGATCGCCGATGCCGAGGAAGAGGCCGGAATGGGAGGGCGTGCTCCAGCGGCGGGCCGAATCCAGCCAAAAGCCGGCTCCCGGAACGATTACCGTGACCCGCCTTTCGGCGACGTAGACGGTCCGCGGGCGGGTGGATTCGGGAAGCGCTGCGAAGGGGATGTCGAACAGGCTCGTGACCAGCTTGTCGGAGCAGTTGGGATCCGTGTTGAAGCAGCCCTGGTCGAGCGCTAGCAGCCAACGCGTTTTCGCGCGGAACCGGGGAGCCAGGGGGCCGAAGAGTGCCCGGTACAGAGCGGCGCCGGCTGAAACGGCGCCGGGGGAGGCATCGCGAATAGCGTCCCGGGCAGGCTGCGCCAGAGCCTCGATTTCGCGGCGGGGCGGCAGGACGTAGAGCGCCAGCCCCTGGCGGTCCAAGGCCCAGAGCCAGGAGATGGAGTTGTCCAATTGGAAGCTCAGGAGCGCATCGTCGGGGCCGAGGGCGCTTTGGGTGCGCTCCAGCAAAGCGCCGGGAATTGGGTTCGTTCCGGGAATTACGGCGGCCTCTATGAGGGCCAGATCGGCGCGGGCCGCCCGCACGGCTCGGCCGTCGGCGGCTGCGCCGGAGCGGAGCGCTTCCACCTCGGCGCGCTGGAGGCGGGCGATGGTTTCCCAGTAGGCTTGGGGCAGCTCCGCCACGGCCCGATTGGCCCCGATAAGACTGCGGAGACTACTGGCGCGGTTCTCTTCGGCGGCCTCGAAGGTCTCGCGGATCAGGGCGGGGTTGCGGGTTTCCAGGTACAGGCGGTTGCCGGCCTCAATGAGCGCGGCATGCACTTTCTCCAGCCAGCCTTCGGCCCCGATGCGGCTGGCATCGGCGGCGGGGGCGGACCAGCGCCAGACGCGGGCCAGGCGCAGAGCGATGCGCAAGTCCTCTAAGGCCCCGCGAAAACGGCCCTGGGCCAGGCGGACGCGCCCGCGGTAGCGATACATGTCCCAGGCCGGGATTGCTCCCTGGGGACTGGCCGCCAGCTCCACTGCGCGGTCGAGCAGAGCCGAGGCGGAAACCAAGTCACCCTGTTCCAGGCGCAGGCGGCCGAGGCTGCGGTACGCATCGATATCCGGACAACCGGCGCTGAGGGCGGCGGCGTACGTCTTCCCAAACTGGAGCTGCGCTTCGGTGTAGCGGGCCTCGCGGAACAGATCGGTCCCTTTGCGTAACTCTCCCTTCAGAGTTCCCTGGCGCTCATGGTAAGCAACTGCGCTCAGAGTCCGCGTCCCGGCTTTCCAAGCAGTTCTTCGGGCCGTCCCGATCAGCGGGAGCACAAGCAGGCAGCACGCCAGGGCTTTGGTCTTCCTCAAAATCGTCCAGCTTCGATCCCGGTTTTGGAATGCGCAAACGCCAATGAAATAGATTCCAGGGTATTCCTTATTAGAATACCTCTAAGAATCTTACCAGTATTTGCCTTTGAAATGGCTACCCTAAAATAGGGTGAATGTGAAAGGAGCGTTTGTGGGTAGCGCGATTTGAAGTGCTTCAGAATCAGCTAATGTCCACGAATCGGCTAATGAGGAAGATAATCCGGTCGCTCGGCATCTGTTGGCTGTAAGAAATCGGTTATGAGAAAAGCGCTTCTTGTCAATTTCAAATTACCCCGTCGGGTAAGGGCAAACGGCGAAGATTCGCTGTAAGTAATTGAAATAAAGCATCAAAAATGTTTCCGGATGTTGTGACTACGAAAAATGGGACGCCCCGGCAGCGCGGTGAAAGCGGGGACGGCGGGCGGGCAGGCGCGTGCAAGGGGCACGTCCATCACATCCACCGGAAACTCCGCGGATGGTGCTGTAACTTATTGATTTTGCTTTGTGTTGCATGGGTGTTGTACGCACGCTGGAGGTTCAGAACAAAGTATTTGGAGTTTGTTTTCGAAAATTCGAATTTATTTGAGCGGGTCCACACATGTGTGGCGCTCGGGCCTCGGCTTCCGCCGCCCGAAGGAGTGCAGAATCACATTAGCGTGAGCGGATCCACATCGATTACCAGGGCGGTGGCGGGCCATTTGCGGTCCAAGGCAAAACCGCGGACGCGTTGCAGGGTATCGTTGAGGGTCTTGCGGCTGGCGGCCTTGATGAGGAACTGGTAGCGGTACTCGGCTTTGAGGCGTGGGACGGGGGCTTCGGCCGGCCCCATGATGCGCAGTTTCTCGGGCGGCGGAGTGAGCATGAGGCCCAGATCGGAGCTCATGCGCATGGCCACCTCCTTCTTTTCGCCGCGTACCAGGATATTGGCCATGGCGCTAAACGGGGGATAGGACATCATCCGGCGAAACCCGAGTTCTTTCTTGTAGAAGGCGGCGTAATCCTGGGCCGCGGCCAAACGCACGGCATAGTGGTCGGGGTTGATGGTCTGGGTAAGGACGATGCCCGGCACGCTGCCGCGTCCGGCGCGTCCGGCCACCTGGGTCAACAACTGGAAGGTACGCTCGGCGGCGCGGAAATCGGGCATCCCCAGGCCCACATCGGCGGAGACCACGCCCACCAGCGTGACGTTGGGGATGTCGTGGCCCTTGGCGATCATCTGGGTACCCACCAGGATATCGAAGGCCCCTTCGCGGAAACCTTGCAGAATGGTTTCATACTGGCGCTTGCCGGTGACGGTATCCCGGTCGAGGCGGGCGATTCTGGCGGTGGGGAACGCCTGGTGCAGCTCCTCTTCCACCTTTTCGGACCCCATCCCGACGAAGTAGATGTGCTCACTGGCGCACTTGGGGCAGGCGCGGGGGACCTTTTCGGCGTAGCCGCAGTAGTGGCACAGCAGGCGGCGGTCGCGCTTGTGGAAGGTGAGGGTGACGGAACAGTTGACGCACTGGACGCGCTCCCCGCAGGAGCGGCAGGCCACAAAGCTCGAGAAGCCGCGGCGGTTGAGCAGCACGATGGTCTGCTCGCCGTTTTCCAGGCGCTGGCCGATGGCTTCGAGCAGCCGGCGCGAAAAGGTGGACTGCTTGCGCGTTTCGAGGAACTCCTGGCGCATATCGATCAGCTCGACGGCCGGCATGGGGCGCTCCTCGATGCGGCCGGGGAGTTCCAACAGCGCGTACTTGCCGCGCTCCACGTTGTAGCGGCTTTCGAGGCTGGGGGTGGCGGATCCCAGGATGACGCAAGCGCCGGCGGCCTGGGCGCGCACCACGGCGACGTCGCGGCCGTTGTAGCGCGGGGTTTCTTCCTGCTTGTAGCTGCCGTCGTGCTCTTCGTCCACCACGATGAGGCCCAGGCAGTGGACGGGGGCGAACACGCCCGAGCGCGTTCCCACCACCACGGGGGCGGCGCCGGAGCGGATGCGGCGCCACTGTTCGGAGCGTTCCACATCGCCGAAGGCGCTGTGCAGAATCGCCACGCGGTCTCCGAAGCGGGAGAAGAACTGGCCCGCCATGGCCGGCGTGAGCGCGATTTCGGGAACCAGAAGCAGGGCGCTGCGCCCTGTGGCGAGGGTGGCTTCGATGGCGTTGAGGTAGACCTCGGTCTTGCCGGAGCCGGTGACGCCGTACAGCAAAAAGGCGCGGAACTCGCGCGCCTGGATGGCCCCGCGGATCTGTTCGAAAGCGGCGCTTTGGGCGGCGTTGAGGGTGTGCGGAACGCGGACCGGGCCGGCCACGGCGCCCACTCTTTCGGGAGCGAGGGAGACCAGGCCTTTGCGCGCCAGGGAGCGGGCGGCGGGGCTCGACGTTCTTGACCGTGGATTCGAGGTCCTTGAGGTTATGGGACCCGGGGTGGAGTTCGAGGAAGGCGCGCAGCTCGCGTTCGGGCTTGTTGAGCCGAAGCCCGGGATCGGGGACGGCGGCCAGCTCCACGCGAAGACGGTCGGAAGAGGCGCGCAGAGGGTCGCGCTCCACGGCCACCTGTTCGGCGAAGAGGAAACCCCGGCGTTCGAGCGAGCGGACGGTCTTATCCGCCAGCGGCAGCGTCTTGGCCAGGTACGCGGCCGAGAGCGGGCGTTTTTCGAGCATGCCGAGAATGGCGGCGGCCGGGTCGTCCGGCGCGGCGTCGAGGAGCAACTGGCGCGCGGCGTCGCGACCGGCGTCGGTGAGCGACCAGATCTTGCCGCGGCGGATATCGGCGGCCAGCGGCAACATGCCGCGCAGCACTTCGCCCAGGGGCGCGCAGTAGTAGCCGGCGATCCAGCGGCCCAGGGCGAGGAGCTCGGCATCCAGCACCGGTTCGGGATCGATCAGGCGCATGGCTTGGCGCGCCGGGACGGCGGGGGGCCGGTCGTGACAACTGAGGATGACGCCGGTGAGCTTGCGGGGTCCGAAGGGCACCACGATGCGGCTGCCGGGACGCGCCCGATGGCGCAGGGTTTCCGGCAGGGCGTAGGTGAAGGGCCGGTCAAGCGGCGCGGGCACGCTGACGTCGCAGTAAAGAAAGGAGCCCTCGGGCATGAATTTCAGGATAGCGGAAACACGGGAAGGGCAATCTCCGGATGGGCGTTTCGGGGTGGCATGGCCGCGCTTCCGCGGTTCGGCGTAATACGGCCGGGCGGCGAGAAAACCGGTTTCCGGCAACGTCACCACCCAGTGTCCTGGATCCGTCCAAATTACCTTCCATCCGCACCGTGCATCTGAGTATAATCTCCTGAGGTGGTTTTTCACACATTAAGGAGAAAAACGGATATGAAGTTCATTTCGGGAATCGTTCTGGGGTTGGTCCTTTGCGCAGGAATCACGCTATTTGCGCAAAACGAGCGAGCCATGCACCCGCGCATCGCATCCGCCATCGCCGCACTGAGAGACGCCCGCGAGTACATGCAATCGGCGCCGCACGATTTCGGCGGCCATAAGGTGGCGGCCATCCGCGCCACCGACGAAGCTATCAAGCAGTTGAACTTCGCACTGCAATACCGCGAAAGGCGAGACCGCTAACCATTCACCGCTGGCCGTGGCCGGGCTTGCGACACTGCCTATGCCCGTCCCGCGGCCAGTGCTGCGCCCGCATGGTCGTTGGGCGAGTCGGCCCCGCGGGCGGATGATTCGGCGACTCGGAGGATTAACAGGGGGCTTGTGTTTGGCAGTCTGAACCGCCCTCGTGACACTTGAGGCATCGGGCGCAAACAGGTATCTGCCCGGCGTGGCGGAGCGTGTTTTAGTTGCGCCTTAATGCGCGTTCAGGGCCAGCCGCAAATATGCGGCTTCCTTTCCTGGCGCCCGATCTTCATTCGAGTGCAATCGTAATCGCCCCCGCGACGATGAGGATTCCACCGATGCCCTTCCCCCACGTCAGCCGCTCCCCCAGGAACACAGCGGAGAATACGATCACGAGCGCCACGCTCAGCTTGTCGATCGGCGCAACTCGTGAAGCTGGGCCGACCTGAAGAGCGTGGAAATAGCAGAGCCAGGACAGGCCGGTAGCCAGGCCGGAAAGAACCAGGAAGATCCACGACTTGCCCGGCAATGCCTGAAATCCCGCCGGTGGCCGGGTGGCGAACGCGAGGAGCCATGTAAACACCACCACCACCGAGGTCCTGACAGCCGTAGCAAGATTCGCATCCACCCCGGCGACCCCGACCTTCGCCAATATGGCGGTGGCGGCGGCGAACAAAGCGGAAAGCAGCGCCCAGGTGAGCCATGTCATGGGATCACGGTAGCACGGGCGCCAGGCGATTGCTGTCGAAGAACTTGGAGGCTTGTGGGGCAGGCGCTTCCGATTGTCAACTCCCTGGAACTTCCCGCGCCAGGTCGGCATTGCACGGGGTACGATGAAGTTGGAGTTGGACACCCAGGATGTCGACGGAAGTGCAGCAGATTCTGGTTGCGGTTCGGGCCTTGAGCTTCGAGGAGCGGCAAGAGTTGGCCGAGGCGCTCCAGCAGGAGGCGCTTGTCTCGGCGACGCAGCCAAACAGGAATCTGGTTCTCGCCGTACGTGGCAGGTACGCCCATGTTCCCACCAGCAGCGACGCATTCATGGCGCGCAAGCGCGAGGAATTAGCATCGGAGAACTGAGTCTGGATTGGATTTCGGGGCTACTCAGTCCTCAAACTCAGTTGCCCTACCTTCACATCTCCCTTCCTCTAGAAGCTCGCAGGGATTTCGGGGTTCCGTAGCCTCTCTTGTGAATGCCTGCAAGTTGCTGGTTCGATTCGGGATGCACATAGGCATTTCCATGCCCGCTGGTGTAGCCTCGGGCGACATGGCTCAGAACTGTCCCTGAATTCCCGCTACCTGCGAATCGCGGCCTTCAGCACGTCGCGAACAAACTGCGGCACTGGCGCCTTGACCTTCGCCGCCATCGCCCTCAGCCGGTCGTAGTCGGCGACCTCAGCGCCAGCCCACACAAGTTCAAGGCGGCGGACCTGGTGTGTCGCGGCATGGCTGTAGTCCTCCGGCTTTGCCCAGTAGCAGGAGTCGCAAACGGAGAGCTTTTTCACGCCAAGCCAGTTCGGACAGCGCTCGCACGACCAGGACTTCGCGCGGTTGCACGAACCGCAGAGCAGCATGTAGCCCCGAGAGGATCTTTCATCGATAGGAACGTCGCCGGCGACTTCATACGGGACGCGATGGTCCACTTGCAGGTAGCGATCTTCGTAAGGCTGGAGGCAGATGTGACAGCGGCAGCCATTCGCCTCCATCAGCCCGTGCTTGAACTCCTTGGAGAAGACCTTCCGGCCGCCGAGCATCCCGCGCCGGACACTGTTCGGGTCCGCGAACCTGTACGCCGCCATGCGGCGACCCTTTGAGTCCTTCAGAAAGAACGTGTCGAGCGGTATGCCCTCTTCCCGAACATCCCGTACGCCGCGTGGCGGGTGGCCGTAGCCGTGCTGGGTCGCAAGTTCTTCCGTGGTGACATGGCCGTGCTCAATGATGTTGTCGATGACGGCGCGAGCGCGCTTGGCGGTGATGCCTTGCAACCGTTCTAAGAACTCTCTTGGCAGGTCGGGTTTCTTGGCCATTCGACGGCTAGTGCGCCATCAAAGAGCGTAGTTTGCCGCGCGCGCCGAGTCAAATGGGAGGCGCCGGCCTTGCAGGTGCGCTCGGCCAGAGCGGGAGAGAGATACAGGGACTCGTAGGTGGTCACGTCCCTGCCCAGGAACGTGGCCTGCGTCGACCTGCCAGCATCGAGTTCGATTCGGAACAGGTCAAGGTCCTTGGGCATCGGTTTGCCGTAAACTCTCTCGTTCGCCCTGCCGTCATAGCTAAGAATGTAAGAGATTCGCCGCTCGTTCAGCTTCCTCAGCTCCCGCGTGAAATCCTCGAACGAAAGTCCTTTGATGTACCGGCCGTCCCGGTCGCCGCAGACGCCTTGGTACGGAGGGTCCATGTACACCATGTCTTCGGGCCGGGCGTCCTCAAGGACCTCGTGATAGTCGCCAGCGACCACCTGGGTCTTGCCGTTGAGCAGGCGCGATGCGCCGACGATCTCATCCCGCAGGGTTTCCGGGTTCATGCCCCGGCGCCGGTTGTCCGGGCTCTGATTGAACTCACCGTTCGCGTTGTAGCGGACGGCCGCCTTGACGCACCGCAGCAGCAGGTACAGAAGGTGCTCCGGCTGGCGCGCCTGGTTGAACCGGTCTCGAACGTGGTCGTAGAACTCGCGCTCGCGGCCGGTCTGATCGCGCCAGAGCTTCCGGTATGAATCCACGATCCGGTCCGGGGCCTCGATCATGGCCCGCCAAAGGTCCATCAACGGCGCATTCAGGTCGGCGATGACGAACCGGGAAGCCTTCTCTCGAAAGGCAGCGGCGAGCGTGACGGCGGCGGAACCTGCGAATGGTTCGATCAGGCGAGGTGAACCCGCCGGGAAGCAAGCCAGAATCGCCGGAGTCAGCTTTCGCTTGCTCCCTTGGTACGGGATGGGATGCGGCACTCTCATCTGCTCTAACATATCGGACGTTCGCCGTTTCCTCTTTACCGCATTCTCGCAGAACAGGGGCGGATTCCGCTATGGCGCCGGCCGGCCGGAGCGGCGGCCGGCTCAGGAGCCAGAATCCGCCGCCTCCGCCCCACTCCCTCCTCCTCCACGTACAATTAAAGAGATTCCTATGAGACCTCGCGCTCTGATTTGGGCTGGGATTCGGCTCGCGCTGGCCGGCGCCTTTGTCTCCGTAGCCATGCTGCTGATCTCGCAGCCTGCGCCGCGGGAGCAGGTGGGGCCGCTTCCCAATGGCGGCTTTCTGCTCAACAGCGGGTGGCGCCTTCGAGCCCGCCGGCCGCCAGGTGGCGCTCGATACGTTTCCCATGGCCGCCGTGCTTTCTCCCGACGGGAAATACGTCGCGGTCCTCAACGCCGGCTACAATCCGCCATCCATCGCCTTGATCGACGCGGCCACCGCGCGCGTAGTGAATACCGCGCTTGTGCCCGATGCGTGGCTGGGTTTGGCCTTCGCGCCCGGCGGCGACCGTATCTACGTGGGCGGCGGATCGCGCGCCGCCGTCTTCGAGTACACCCTCTCGGGCGGCGCGCTGCGGCCGGGCCGCACGTTTGCCGTGGTTCCCGAGGCCCAACGCGGCGCGAGCGATTTCGTCGGCGACGTGGCCATTTCCCCGGATGGCCGCCTGCTCTATGCCGCGGAGCTGTACCGCGATTCGGTGGCCGTGATCAATCTGCAAACCGGGCTGGTGGCGGGCCGCTACAAGACCGGAAGACGGCCGTACCGCATTTTGTTCCACCCCGATGGGCAGACGTTCTTCGTTTCCCACTGGGCCGATGGGTCGGTGGGCCACTACGCCGCCGCCACCGGCGGGCAGCTTGCCAACCTGCGCATCGGCGCGCATCCCACCGATATGGCGTGGCGCCCGGGCGGCCCCGCCGAAACGGAGGAAGGGCAGCCGCCCGCTTATGCGGCCCGGCTCTTCGTGGCGGCTTCCAACACCAACAACGTATATTCGGTAGGCGTCGGCGCGAGCAAAGATCTCAAGATTTTGGAGAGCATAAACGTCTCCACCACCCCGCGCCATCCGCTGGGCATGACCCCTTCCGCGCTGTCGCTCAGCGCCGACCGCAATACCCTTTTCGTGGCCTGCTCGGACGCCAACGCGGCCGCCGTGGTGGACGTCTCCGGCGACCGCAGCTCGGTCCACGGCTTCATCCCCACGGGCTGGTATCCCACCGCCGTGCTGGCCCTGCCCTCGGGCGGGCTGGTGGCGCTCAACGGCAAGGGCCTGCGTTCCTATCCCAATCCGGACGGGCCCACCCCCGCGCGCCGCGCCCAGCCCCCCCGCGCCGAGCAGTACGTGGCGCGCATGCAAACCGGCACGGCTTCCTGGATCGATCCGTTCACCGACGCGCAATTGGAAGCCTGGACCAGGACCACCCTCGCCAATTCGCCCTACAACGATTCCAAGCTCGAGCAGCCCAGCCCGCTGCCCGCCATTCAGCACGTGATCTACATCGTCAAGGAGAACCGCACCTATGACCAGGTGCTGGGCGATATGAAAGAGGGCAACGGCGACGCCTCGCTGGTTCTGTTTGGCGAAAACGTCACCCCCAACCTCCATAAACTGGCGCGCCAGTTCGTTCTGTTCGACAACTTCTACGTCAACTCGGACGTCAGCGCCGATGGGCACAACTGGTCCACCGCCGCCATCGCCCCGGATTACGTCCAGAAGCTGTGGCCCAACAGCTACGCCGGCCGCCGCAAGACCTACGACTACGAAGAGGGCGACCCGGCTTCCGTCCCTCCGGCCGGGTATGTGTGGACCAACGCCGCCGCCGCCGGCGTATCGCTCCGCAACTACGGCTACATGGTGGACAACAAAGCCGGCGCGGCGCCCGGCCAGGAGCAGATCGCCACCGTCCGCGACCCCGTGCTGTCCAAGGTCACCAACCGCATGTATCGCGGCTTCGACCTGGCCTACCCGGACGTGGAGCGCGCCAAGGTCTTTCTGGCCGACCTGGCCCAGTATGAGAAATCGGGCGCGATGCCCAGCCTGACGGTGATGCGCCTGGGCAACGATCACACCTACGGAACGCAGGCGGGCCAAACCGCGCCGCTCTCCTGCGCGGCGGATAACGATTACGCGCTGGGCCTTATCGTGGAAGGGGTTTCCAGGTCCAGGTTCTGGACCAGCACCGCCATCTTCGTGCTGGAGGACGACGCGCAGAACGGCCCGGACCACGTGGATTCGCACCGCTCGCCGGCTTTCGTGATCTCGCCTTTCGTGAAGCATCGCGTGGTGGACGGCAGCATGTACAACACCACCTCGGTGCTGCGCACCATCGAGTTCCTGCTGGGCCTGCGCCCCATGACCCACTTCGACGCCGGAGCGCGGCCCATGACCGCCGCGTTCCAGTCCACGCCCGACCCCGCGCCCTACGTGGCCGAAAAGCCGCGCATCAGCCTGACGGAGAAGAATCCTCCCAACGCCCCCGGCGCGGCGGCCTCTCTAATGATGAACTTCAAAGACGCCGATATGATAGACGAGGACAAACTGAACGACATTCTTTGGCGGGCCATCCGCAACGACGTCGCGCCTCCTCCGCCAGTGAGGAGCTTTTTCGGGAAATAGACCGCGTGGGGCGAACCCAATGAGCGCTAACCGGTTGAGACGCCCGAGATTCGTGGGGCAGGATGCCATCCTGCGCGCCGGTTGTTTACCGGCGCCGGAAGGCCGGTCTCGCAGCGGCCGGCGGGCGGGTTGTCAACCCGTCGCAGGTTGTCAACCTGCCCCACAGGGGCCTCCCCACAGCTAAAACCATGCCGCAAATTTACCTTTGTTTTCTCTGGCACATGCACCAGCCCTTCTATAAGGATCTGGTTTCGGGAGAGTACAAACTGCCCTGGACCCGCATGCACGCCCTCAAGGACTACTACGGCATGGCGCGCCTGCTGGAAGAATTCCCGGAGGTCCGCCAGACTTTCAATCTGGTGCCCTCGCTGGTGACCCAGGTGGCCGAATACGCTTCGGGGACCGCCGCCGACCCGTTTCTGGCGCTGGCGCTCAAGCCCGCCGAAAGCCTCACCGAGGGCGAGCGCTCCTTTATCATGCGCCACTCCTTCTATTCGGACCCGCATCGCATGATTTACCGCTACCCGCGGTACGGCGAGCTGTTCGACGCCTGGCAGGCGCAGAAGGCCTCCGGAACGTGGCGGCTGTTCGGCGCCCAGGAGTTTCGCGACGTGCAGATGTGGTCGCAGCTCGCCTGGTTCGACGAGGAGTTCCAGGCCGAAGACGGCGAGGTGCGCGAGTGGATTCGCCGCGGCCGGGATTTCACCCTGGCCGACCAGCGCCGCATGGGCGAAAAGCAGCGCGAAATCCTGGCCAGGGTTGTACCCGAGTATCTGAAGCTGGCCGCGGCCGGCCAGATCGAGATCTCCACCACGCCTTTCTATCACCCCATCCTGCCGCTGCTGTGCGATTCCAGCATCGCCGCCGTGGCCCATCCCGGGGTTCCCTTGCCGCCCCGTTTCCGGTATCCGCAGGACGCCCGCCGGCAGCTCGCGCAGGCGCGCGACTACATCGCCCGCGAATTTCAATCTGTCCCGGTGGGGCTGTGGCCCTCGGAGGGCTCCGTTTCCGACGAAGTGCTGGCCGCCGCCGCGGAGATTGGCTTCCAGTGGACAGCCACCGATAGCGGGATCCTTAACCGCACGCTGGGCCGGTCGGTTCCCGTGGAGGGTCTGTACCGGCCCTACCTCTGGCGCCAGGACGGCCGCTCCATCGGGGTCATCTTCCGCGACCATTTCCTGAGCGATCTCATCGGTTTCGTTTACTCCAAGGTGGATTCCGGCGCGGCAGCCGAGGATTTCCTGCGCCGCATTCGCGAGAACTGCGCGGGCCTTCTCAATTCCGGCCGCGATGCCCTGGTTCCCATCATTCTCGATGGCGAAAACGCCTGGGAGTATTACGACCACAACGGCCGGCCTTTTCTGCGCGAGCTCTACCGCCGTATTTCGGCGGACGGCGGCATGCGCGCCGTCACGGTGAGCGAGGCGCTGCGGCTGATGCCGCCCGAGCCGCTCGACCATATCTTCCCGGGCTCCTGGATCAACGCCAACTTCGACGTGTGGATTGGGGCCGAGGAAGACAACCAGGCCTGGACGCAATTGTTGCGCGCGCGGCAGGCGCTCGATGCGGCTTCCGGGGTTTCCGAAGACGGGCGGCGGCTGGCCACCGAGGAGCTGCTCATCGCCGAAGGCAGCGACTGGTGCTGGTGGTACGGGCCGGAGCACGAATCCGTCAACCGCGAAGAGTTCGACCAGCTCTATCGCAGCCACCTGGCCAACGCCTACCGCTTCCTGGGGCTCAATCCGCCCGAGGAGCTCTCGCGGCCGATCCTGAAGACCACCCATCCCGCCGTCGAAGTCGCCCCCTCGGGCTCCATCGTCCCCGTCATCGACGGCGAAGTCACCTCCTACTTCGAGTGGCTGGGGGCCGGGCTGTATCGCGTGGATGAGCGCTCCGGCTCCATGCACGGCAAGAAGTTCGTGGCCAAGGAAGCCTACTTCGGCAGCGATGGGGGCAACTTCTTTCTGCGCGTCGATTTCCACTCCGCGTACCTCACCGAGCTGTCGTCCATGGAGGCGCGCTTCACGGCGCAATCGCTCGATGGCGCGCACACCAGCCGCGTGGTTATCGGGTTCTCGCAGGGCGCCGCCCGGGTGTCCGAAACCGTTCTGGCGTGCCCGCCGCAGCAGGCGGAATGCGCCTTCTCCCGGGTGCTGGAGCTGCGCATCGCGCTGCCGTCGCTCGGCATCCCGAAGGGCGCCGGCCTGCGCTTTCAATTCTCCCTGTGGCGCGAAGGCCTTCCCATGGATGCCGTGCCGCAGCAGGGCTGGCTGGAAATGCGCACCACCGACCCGGCGGAGATGGAGGGCTGAAGCGGGCTTGTCGTTCGGCCGGCAAGTGAGTCCCCGCCGCCAGTCCCGCACCCTGCCCGTCGAGAGACGGCGCGCCGGTTCTCCGGGGGAGGCTCGGTCGGCTGTAATCGCCAGTCGTTCCGGCGCGTCTAAAATAAGAACATATGCGTCTTCGTCTCCTCGCAGCCGTGCTCGCAATCGCGATGGCCGCCACGGCCCAGGGGCCGATGACCCTGGCGGAACTGTACAGTTTCGTCCAGTCGTCTCAGAAGTTCATCAAAGAAGGCAAGATGACGGACCGGGAACTGGCGGGCTTTCTGGCCAAGTCCAAGCTTTCGGAGCGTCTCGACGACCGCTCGGTGGAATTGTTGCAGGGCCTGGGGATCGGGCCCAAGACCCTGGAAGCCCTCGAGCGCCTGCGCGATCAATCGAAAACTCTGCCCGCGGGGGGGGCCATGGAGCCGCCGGGTCCCCCGCCGCAAGCGCCGCCGCCTAACTCCATCGAGCAGAAGGCCATCATAGACCACGCGCGGGAGTACGCGCTGTCTTACAGCCAGCGGCTTCCGGATTTCATCTGCACCCAGGTCACCCGCCGGTACGGCGCCGCCGCGCCGGGAACCAGGGCCGGCGGCCGGCCGGATAGCGAACCCTCCTTCCAGCTCCTGGACACCCTGACCTCCCGCTTGAGCTACTTCGAGCAAAAGGAAGACAAAAAACTGGTCCTGCAAGACAACACGCTCACCACGCAGGATTACAAGACCCTGGGCGGCGCCACCACCACCGGCGAGTTCGGCAGCCTGCTGCGGGATATTTTCGAACCCGGCACGCAGGCCCGTTTCGAATGGGACCACTGGGGCACGCTGCGCTCGCGCCTCACGATGGTGTTCGCCTACCACGTGGCGCAGGAGCATTCCCAATGGCGCATCGACTACAACCGCCGGATGGAGATTGTCCCCGCCTACCATGGCCTGATCTACGTGGACAATAAGACCCGTGAGATTCTGCGAGTGACCCTGGAGGCCGAAGGGATTCCCGCCGATTTCCCGGTGAGAATCGCCAGCACCACGCTCGATTACAACTACCAGGACATCGCCGACCACACGTTTCTGCTGCCATATACCTCGCGCACTATAATGTCGGCGGAAGGCTACCTGACCCGCAACGACGACGAGTTTCGGCTCTATCGCAAGTACCAGGTGGAATCCGAGCTGAAGTTCGACGACGCCACCCCGCCGCCGCTGCCCGAAGATCAGAAGAAGGAGCAGCCGGCGGCGCCGCCCACGCCCGCGAAGAAGAAGTAGGTCCCTTGTGGGGCAGGCGCTTTCGCCTGCCAACCTGCGTCCCGGCGCGTCTAGAATGGGAACGTATGCGTCTTCGTCTTCTCGCAGCCGTGTTCGCGGTCTCGATGGCCGCCACGGCCCAGGCTCCGATGTCCGTGGAGGAACTGTACAACGTCGTGCAGTCGAACCAGAAGTTCATCAAAGAAGGCAAGATGACGGACCGGGAACTGGCCAGTTTCCTCGGCAAGCAAAAGCTCACCGAGCGCCTCGACGACCGCGCCGTGGAACAGTTGCAGGGCCTGGGGATCGGGCCCAAGACGCTCGAAGCCTTGCAGCGCCTGCGCGATCAATCGAAGACCCTGCCCGCAGCCAAGCCGATGGAGCCGCCGGGGCCGCCGCCGCAGGCTCCGCCGCCTGACTCCATCGAGCAGAAGGCCATCATCGATTCCGCGCGGGAGTACGCGCTGTCTTACAGCCAGCGGCTTCCGGATTTCATCTGCACGCAGGTCACGCGCCGGTACGCCGCCCCCGCGCCCGGAGCCAGGGCCGGCGTCGGAGCGGACAGCGAACCGTCTTTCCAACTGCTGGACACGCTGACGTCGCGCTTGAGCTACTTCGAGCAGAAGGAAGAAAAAAAGCTGATTCTGAAAGACAATACGGTGACTACGCAGGACTACAATACCCTGGGCGGCGCCACTACCACGGGCGAGTTCGGCAACATGCTGCGCGAGATTTTCGAACCCGCCACGCAGGCGCATTTCGAATGGGCCCGCTGGGCCACCATTCGCAATCAGTTGACGATGGCATTCGCCTACCACGTGGACCAGGCGCATTCCCAATGGCGCATCGAATTCGACCGCCGGCTGAACATTGTCCCCGCTTACCATGGCTTGGTCTACGTGGACCAGAAGACCCGCGAGATTCTGCGCGTGACCCTGGAGGCCGAAGGGATACCCGCCGATTTCCCGGTCAAGGCGGCGGAAACCATTCTGGCTTACGCCGGCCAGGACATTTCCGGCCACACGTTTCTGCTGCCGCACGTCGCGCGGACCACATTGTCGGCGGAAGGCTACCTGACCCGCAATGACGAAGAGTTTCGGCTCTATCGCAAGTACCAGGTGGAATCGGAGCTGAAGTTCGACGACGCCACCCCGCCGCCGCTGCCGGAGGACGAACTGAAAGAGCAGCCGCCGGCGCCGCCAGCGAAGAAGAAGTAGCGACGCGCGAGCTGGAGACGGCGTTTTCCTATTTGCAATTTCGCAACTTTGCGAATATAATGAAGCCCAGTGGCCAGAACGAAGGTCGTCCTGTACCGGGAGGAAGGTGGATCATGCCCAGTCCTGGATTGGTTCGGCGAATTGCCCGCGAAGGCGCAGGACAATGAGGAGGTCTGACATGGCCAGGAGGCCGGAACCGGCCAGTGACGCCGTGGACATCCTTCACCGCCGCTTCTACGAGGGCCGGCCAGGCCGCCTGAAGAACCTGGAAGAGGCGCGGACGAACGAGGAGATCGCCCGCAAGATCCATGATCTGAGGATGGCGGCGGGCCTTACCCAAACTCAATTGGCCAAACTCGTCGACACCACGGCGTCGGTCATCTGCCGCCTCGAGGACGCGGAATACGAAGGGCACTCGCTGGCCATGTTGCGCAGGATCGGAGCGGCTTTGAATCAGCGGGTCGAGATTCGGTTCGTCCCCATCCGGCGCTCGGCGTAGTTTGGCGAATATCGCCTTCCCCAGGTTGCTGGAACACCCCGCGGCGGAATAACGTATCAATTGACGGATGCCCTTTTGCAGCCAATGCGGAAACCCGGTGGACGCGGCCGCTCCCTTCTGCGGGCGGTGCGGCGCCCGCCAGCCGGTGGGGACGGCAGGCGGCCCCGCCGGCGCCGTCGACCCGCTATCGGGCATCAGCCCCCGCACCGCCTCGATTCTGTGTTACATCCCCTGGATCGGGTGGGTGGTCGCCATTGTGGTCCTGGCCACTGACCGGTTCCGCCAGAACCGCGTCATCCGCTTCCACGCCTTTCAGGGCCTCTACCTGTTCGTGGCCTCGCTACTGAACAACTTCGTGGTGAGTTGGATCCCCTGGCCGCTGCCACACGTCAGCATCCACGGGTTGGTTTCCCTTGTGCTGGTGGCCATGTCCATCTTCATGATGGTGAAGGCCGCCCATGAGCAGGCCTATTCCCTGCCGCTGTTTGGGGAACTGGCGGCCCGCTCGGTGGAAGAACACTAGGCCGGCAGACCGAAGCTACCCCGCCTTGCGCGAGACTCCACGCCGGCGTACACCGGCACGGGCGGCAGCAGAAGACTTGTGCCGCCGTTTTCGGCAACCATTTCGATGGGCGAGGGGCCCTCGGCGCCCAGACTCCACTGGCGCGCCGAAGCGTATTTCCCGGGAACCCACGCGGTGGCCACGTCGCCGGCGAAGCGGATGGCGAAACTGACTATCTGCACCACTTCCTCGCGTCCGGTCGGGCGAGGCGGCGCAATAGGAAAGAAACGCCGAGAGGTTGAAGAACCGCGCCACGTCGTAGGTCCGGCCGAGCAGCATGTGAACGTCGCGCGCGATCATGAAGGGGTCCGGTTCGCTGGCCTTGGAGACGGCGAGCCGGCCCTTGCCCAGCTGGCGAACATCCACTCGCGGGTGATCCATGCCGGTGGGCTTGCCCACCGCACGGTCCCATTCGGCGCCCGCCATCAGCAGCCCGCCCTGTTCCGCGAAGGCCAGCAGCTTGCTTCGCAACTGCGGCGCCGGTGCGCCCTGGTCCACGTAGATCAACGCCCGGAAACCGGCCAGGGCGGCGGTTGCGGCCGCGGATGCTTCGAGGATGCGGTACGCCAGGTTGCGGCGGCCCAGCAGGTTCAGGATCTCCCCGCTCGTGGCTTCATTCGGTCCCTTGAAATCCGAAACCACCCCGACCACGCCCAGCGGCTCCAGGGCGCTCCACGCGCGGCGCTGCTCGAAGAACTCGACGGCCGCGGCAATCGCCTTCCAGGAGGCCAGCGCCTTGGCATCGCCGCGCGCCAGGCCGCCTCGCAGGTCGGAGTCCAGGGAGACCACCCAGCGGCCGCCCCAGGCGCCGGTGTCGGCGATGGCGCGCAGGTAGTTTTCGAGCGTCAGAACACGGGGCGCGCGCGGGCGGCTCGAACATCAGCCAGACGGTCTTCTTAGGCGAGCGCGCCTTGGCCAGCCGCAGAAGCCAGCCGTTGGAATCGATCCACGGATTGGCCGTGGGACCGGACATCTCGGCCCCGTTCTCCTGGGCGGCGATACCCGGCCAGACGGCATCGGAGGCCAGCAACAGGGAGTCGGGCGGCGCCGTCAAGCCAGCGCCGGCGCCGGCCGCGCGCGCCGCTTCGTTGCCTATCGCGACCAGCGAGAGGCCGGCCGCGCGGGCCTTGGCGGCGACGGGCGCGAGCGCCGCGTTCCATTCCATCGCCAGGCAGTTGAATGGGGTCCCTTCGAGCAGCCCCAGAAGCGCGGGGTCGACCCAGGCGGACGGCCAGCGCAAAGGAATCCAGTTTTCAGGTGTGGGCATTGCCGATTTTCAGTTTTGGGTTCTTCCCCGGCCTCCAGGGCCGTTACCTGGCAGGGACCGCCGCTTTTCGCGCAGCGCGCGGAAATCGAACATCACTTCCCGAATGGACGGTCCGATCACTTCGATGGCCGCCCGGGTCGGCCGAGCCTACGCCGAGCTGCTCGGCCAGCAGCAGCTTGTTGTCGCAGCGTTCGAAGGGCACGGTCCCCTTCGGCGCCCGCGGATCGTAGTTCATGGCGGCTATGGCCACCGCGGCCGTGTTCACCACGTTGGTTCCCATCATCAGCACGCCCGGCTCGATGGGCGTGCAGCGGGGGTCGGGCGTCTGCGCGCCGGCCATGGTCTTGACGCCGTCCATGATGGCCAGGTGCACCGGCCGGGCGGCGGTCAGGTCGGCGATGACGCGGGGCACGCGGTAGCCATCGTCGCGCGGCGAGGCGGGATCGATCTCGGGCAGCGCGCCCATGGCCGGCTGGCGGGAGCCGCGGTGCAGAATCTGGATGCGGTCGTTGCCATACACCAGGTCGTTGTCCTCCCACTTGCCGGCCCCGTTGCCATAGGCCGTCAGGGGCGTCAAGCCGAACAGGTTCTTCATCACCGTGCTGACCCCGGTGGTGGGGTGGTCCTTGTATTTCGCGATGCTGACGAAAACGTCGCAGTCGGCGTAGGAGTGGTTAAGGTCGTAGGAGGGAAACAGCAGCCCGCCGCGAGGCACGGAAAGACGCGTGAACTTCTTGGCGGCGTTGGTGTAGTTGGTGTTTTCGAATTCCACGCGGGGCGCGGCGCGGAGGAACTGCTGGGGGTCCCAGTTGGCGTCCAGCATGTGTTCTTCGAAGGGATCCGTGCGCGGGGCCGCCGCCCCTTCCACCAGGCGGATACGGCGGGCGCCGGCCCGCGCCATCAGGTGCATCGCGGCGGCCAGCAGGTTGGGGTTGGGCCAGTGCGTGTCTCCCAGCGGCAGATGTCCCAGCCGGACGGTCGGCCCGCCGTTGAAGTTCAGTTTGATGGCCACGGTCTTGCCTTGTACCAGCCTTCCCAGGCCCCCCAATTTGTCGAACATGCCGTCCAGAACCGGGGTCAGCTCCGCGGGTTCGTAAGTCTTGCAGCGCGCGATGGCCACCGGGGCGACGGGCGCGCTTACGGTGAAGGCGGACACGGCTTTCGGAAGGAGCAAACCGGATGCGCCGAGGCTGGCGAGCAGTTCACGGCGCGAGATGGCGTTAAGCATGGCGAAGGCCCCCTGAATTCCCAAGGCCATTATATGCTACGGCCAAAGCATTTTCCCGCCCCCGGACCGGCCCGGAGTGCGCGGCGTAGAAGCGGGGCCGGGCTTTCATCCAGCCGGGGCGCCCCGCTCCTGCCCGGCGTCCCGCGATGGCCCGAAAAGCGCCGGCTCGAAAGCCGGCGGCAGGCCGGAAGGCCCGGCCCCACACCAGCGCCGAACCGAGGGAACCCGCGTTGCGGCAAACGCGTCAAAAAACCGAGGCGCGCTCTCCGGGCGTATGCCTTTATCATAGGGTTTGTTGGTTTCCCCACGGAGTATGACGAAAATGAAACATGCATTGATGGCATTGCTCCTCGTGGCCGCCGCCGCCGGGCCGGCCGCCGCCCAGAGTTGGGACAACAGCGGGAACAGCCTGTTGAACGGTACGTACTACTTTCGCGAGGTGTTTTACGTGGCGAGTGGCGACTCAAACGGGGACCTTAGCCAGGCCATCGCGGTGTTCGGAAACATCACCTTCAACGGAGCCGGGACCTACACCCTGAGCTGCTCAGGTGGCGGACTCCAGTCTGGGCGATGGTACGTGCGCTGGCGTGGCTGCAATACGTATTACGGGACCTCCGCCACGACCTAAGCGGCACGTACTCGATCTCGGCCTCGGGTTACGGATTTCTCTCCAATCCGCTTTCGCCGACGGATAGCGTCTACGGGCTAGTCTCCCAGCAAGGCGGGCAGAACATCTTCGTGGGCAGCAGCACAGAAAGCGGCTTGAACGACATGTTCGTCGCGGCGCCGTATTCTTCCTCGGCCACCAACGCGACCTTCAAGGGATCCTACTGACTTGCGGACATGGATTTTCCGAGCGGCACGGCGGCATTAGCGCGCAGCTACATGTTTCAGGTGAACCCCGACGGCGCGGGCAACCTGGGAAGCAATATTAGCGTCACGGGATACGTTGGCGACGGCGGTTCCACAGTGGTTTCCCAGACCATTTCGACGAAGGTCGCGTACGCCTTCAGCAACGGAGCCGCCAGCCTTGGCTTTCCCCGTCTCGGGGAGTCTGGTTTCCGGGACGAAATTCCTCTATATCTCGCCGGACGGCAATTTCGTGTTCGGCGGATCGCCCACGGGGTGGGACTTCTTCGTCGGGGTCCGCACCGGGACCGGCGCGCCGAACTTCGGGGGCTCTGTACTTATCAGGCCGGCATCGACGAATCGATCTATAGCAACCTGGCAGGAGGCCTCCTCGACACCTACTACGGGGCAGTCGCCTACTTGTCCTCTGGAGCGTGGGGCACGAGCGTGTGGCGTCGAGTATTCAGTTCCACCGCGTTCGACTACACCTACAGCGACACGTACACGGCCAACGCGACCACATATGGCACTCCGGCCAGCAGCCCGACCATGCGCTACGCGGTGGGGGCCGGAGGCGCGGTGCGCATCGGCTCCGGAATCGGCCCCAACCTGGGATTGAACGTGACGCTGGCCGCGCCCACGCTCAGCGGCTCGGGCGTTTATCTCAACCCGCTGGGCATCGTGAACGCGGCCAGTTGGGCGCCGTTCACGACAGGCTATCGTACCGGGCGAGTTCCTCACGCTGTTCGGCACGGGCCTGGCGCCCAGTGGGTTTTCGGCGACCGCGACGGTTCCTTACCTCAACATCCTGGGCGGCGTTCAGGTGATGTTCGACAACATTCCGGCACCGCTCTACACCGTGGCCCCGGGGGAGATCTCGGCGATTGTGCCCTATGGGATCGGCACTGGAGTCGTCACCATCCAGGTGATCAACAACAACGTCGCCTCGAACACGGTGACCGTGTATGCGGGCTTGACCGCTCCGGGCGTATTCACCCTGCCCGAGAACGGACTGGGCTACGGCGCGGTGCTGCACAACGCGGACTATTCGGTGGTGACGGCGTCCCATCCCGCGCAACCGGGCGAGACGGTCCTTGTATACGTGAGCGGGCTGGGCGCGGTGAGCCCGACGGTTGCCGATGGGACGGCCGCGCCGGGCAGCCCCTTGTACAGCTTGGACACCAACACGATCACCGTCTACATCGGCGGGCAATCGGTAACGCCCGCGTACTCCGGGTTGGCCCCGGGATTTGCGGGGCTGTACCAATTGAATGTGCAGATTCCGACCGGCTTGACGGCGGGCGACAATTCCCTGGAGATTGTGGGGCCGGACTCGGACACGGTGGAGGCCCTGATTCCGGTGGGTACAGGCTCGGCGGCGGCTAGCGTGGCGGCGCCCGGCGCGGCCGCGCGCCGGTTCCCTGGAATTTCGCCGCAGGCACGCCCGGCGGCGCAGTGTGGATTAGGGCTGACCGGTTGCGCCGCGCAGCCGCGTTCCAGCCGGCAAGGCCAGTAAGGGGGCAATGGAGAGAGCCACGTTCCAACCGGAAGCCTGGCCTATCCCTCGAAGGCCTTGCGCACCTGTCCGACCGCCCACGCCAGGTCTTCTTCCGAGATGATCAGCGGCGGGGCCAGGCGAATCACGAAATCGTGCGTCTCCTTGCACAGCAGCCCCAGATCTTTCAGGCGCTCGCAGTAGGAACGCGCCGGCGCCAACAGCTCGATGCCGATCAGCAGGCCGCGTCCGCGGATGGCCTTGATGTGCGGATGGCGCAGCTTGCGCAGCTCATGCAGCAGCCACGCGCCCAGCTCGGCCGAGCGGTCGGCCAGGCGCTCTTCCTCGATCACGCGCAGCGCCGCGCGCGCCACCGCGCACGCCAGCGGATTGCCGCCATAGGTGCTGCCGTGGCTGCCGGGCCGGAACACCCCCAGAACCTCGCTTGACGAAACCACCGCCGACACCGGATACACGCCGCCCGAGAGGGCCTTGCCGAGCACGTACACATCCGGCTGCACGTTCTCGTGCTGGCAGGCGAACATCATGCCGGTGCGGCCGAGGCCGGTCTGGATCTCGTCGGCGACGAACAGGACGCGCTCGCTGGCGCACAGCTCGGCCGCCTGTCGCAGGTAGCCCTCGGGCGGGATGAGGATGCCGGCCTCGCACTGGATGGGCTCGATCAGCAGCGCGCAGGTGCGCGGCGTGATGGCGGCTTCGAGCGCATCGATGTCGCCGAAGGGCACGGTCACGAAGCCCGGCGTGAAGGGACCGAAGCCGTCGCGGTAGAGCGGCTCGCTGGAGAAGCCGGTGATGGTGGTGGTGCGGCCGTGGAAATTGTTCTCGCAGACCACGATCTCGGCCTCGTCGCGCGGGATGCGCTTGTACGTGTAGCCCCAGCGGCGCACCGCCTTAATGGCGGTTTCGACGGCCTCGGCCCCGGTGTTCATCGGCAGCGCCATCCGCATCCCGCATAGCCGCGCGAGCTCTTCGCAGAAAGGCGGCAACTGGTCGTTGCGAAACGCGCGCGAAGTCAGGGTGACGCGCGACGCCTGGTCGAGCAGCGCCTGAATGATGCGCGGATGGCAGTGGCCCTGGTTGAGGGCCGAGTAGGCGCTCAGGCAATCGAGATAGCGGCGGCCGTCGACGGCGTGCACCCACACGCCCTCGGCCCGCTCCACCACCACGTCCAGCGGGCGGTAGTTGTGCGCCCCCCAACGGTCTTCGATTCGAATCAGTTCCGCGGCGAGTCCATGGGAATCGGCTTCAAGCATCGGCCCGTCCCTTAGTATCCGGAGCGGGGGCCGCCGCTTTCGGAAACCTTGATGGGACCGGCGCCGAGGTGCGCGGAGATCTTGGTGGCCTCTTCCACGGCGCGCGCCAGCACCGAGCGAATGCGTCCGTCTTCCAGCATCAGCAGGCCGCCGATGGTGCAGCCGGCCGGGGTGGTGACGTCGTCGCGCAACGCGGCGGGATGGCGGCCGGTGGCGAGCACCATGCGCGCGGCGCCGAGCGCGGTCTGCGCCACCAGCGTGAGGGCGAGCTGCCGCGGCAGCCCCACCCGCACGCCGGCGTCGGCCAGCGCTTCCATGATAAGGTAGTTGTAGCCCGGCCCGCAGCCGCTGAGCGCGGTAACGGCGTTGAAATGAACCTCGTCGACCGTCAGGCAGCGGCCCACCGCATCGAAGATGGCCTGCGCGCGCTGCAAGTCGGTCGGGGTGGCGTAGCGCCCGCCGCAGATCACGGTCATGCCCTCGCCCACCACCGCGGGCGTGTTGGGCATGGCGCGGACCACCGGATTCTCGGTCCCGAGCAGCAGCTCCAGCCGGTCCGTGCCGACGCCGGCGAGGATCGAAATCAGCAGCGTCTCGCGCCGCAGTCCGGCGTTGCGCAGGGTGGCCAGCGCCACCGGCGCGTCGTTCGGCTTGACGCACAGCAGAATCAGATCGGCGCCGGGTACGCGCGCGTGGAAGTCGGATTCGACGGTGATGCCGAGCCCCTCCGAAGCGGCCGCGCAGGTGGCGGGCTTCTTATCGCCGGCCCACACGCGGTCGTGGGCGATCAGCTTACCGGAGAGCAGTCCGCGCAGCAGCGTCTGCCCCATCACGCCGGCGCCGATGACGCCGAGCGTGGCGCCCTCGCCGATTACGGATACAGGCTGGGTGGATTCTGGCTTTTTCGACATGGAGATGGCCTCGATTCAGGCGAGATTGCAGGGCGGGAATCCCGCGGCTGTTCTGCGAACCCGATCTTTGAAAGTAGCACATGGACGCGCCAGGGGCGGTGGCGCCGGCGGTGACGCCATACTGGTTCCGGCATGTCGCGCGGACGGGGAATCGCAAAAAGCGCACCCCCCGTCGTTCCCCACTCCCGACCTTCGCTTCGCGTTTTTCAGCTTGACGCGTCCGGACGGGTCCTTGTAGCTTCAGTATGGGAGCCGCCATGACCCATACGCATTTCGAGCGGGGAGCCTCCCGCCGGGAGTTCCTGGCCTGGGCCGGAGGTACGGCCGCGTGGAATTCGATGCCTCGACCCGCCCGTGCCGCCGGCTGGGACGACATGCACAAGATTCTGGACCGCATCGTGGCGCCGGTGTTCCCCAGGAAGGAATTCGCGGTCGCGCGCTACGGCGCCACGCCCGACGGCGAAACGGATTGCTCGGCCGCCATCGCGCGCGCCATCGACGCGTGCAGCCAGGCCGGCGGAGGCCGCGTCGTGCTGCCCGCGGGCGTCTGCCTCGCCGGGCCTATTCATTTGAAGAGCAACGTCAACCTGTTCCTGCCCGCTGGGACCACCCTCCGGTTCACCACGGACCCCGCGCGCTATCTGCCGGTGGCGCGCACGCGCTGGGAAGGGACGGAACTGATGAACTATTCCGCCCTGATCGGCGCCGACGGCCAGGAGAACATCGCCGTCACGGGAGAGGGCACGCTCGATGGCGGAGCCGGACCCGAACACTGGTGGCCGTGGACCAGGAGCGCCGGCGCCGAACGCAATGCGCTGGTCGAGATGGGCGCCAAAGACATCCCCGTGGAAGAGCGCGTATTCGGCCATGGCTATCACCTCAGGCCGTCCCTGTTCCAGCCCCGCGATTCCCGCAACATCCTGATCGAGGGCATCACCGTGAAGAACAGCCCCATGTGGCAGATCACGCCGCTCTATTGCTCCAACGTGATTGTCCGCGGCGTCCAAGTGGTCGGCCACGGGCCCAACAACGACGGCTGCGACCCGGATTCCTGCGCCGATGTTCTGATCGACAATTGCTCCTTCGACACCGGCGACGATTGTATCGCCATCAAGAGCGGCCGCAACCGCGACGGGCGGCGGGTGGCGCGTCCCTCCGAGAACGTGGTGATCCGGGGATGCCGCATGAAGGACGGCCACGGCGGCATTACCATAGGCAGCGAGGCGTCGGGCGGAGTACGCAACGTGTTTGTGGAGGATTGCCGCCTGGACAGCCCCAATCTCAACTATGCCATGCGCTTCAAGACCAACGCCCAGCGCGGCGGCGTCATCGAGAACATCTTCTTCCGGAACCTCACCGTGGGCGAAGTTTCCGGGGCCGTCCTCCAGATCGACTGCCTTTATGAGGAAGGGGCCAACGGTCCGGAGAAGCCGTTGGTCCGGAACATCGAGGTTCGGAGCGTTACTTCCAGGAAGAGCCGGCGCGCGCTCGAACTGCGCGGTCTGGCGGCCTCGCCCGTCCGCGACGTTCGTCTGGCGGACTGCAGTTTCGAAAACGCCGCGCAGCCCAACGTTGTGGAGAATGTCACGGGCCTCCAGTGCGTGAATGTGAGAATCAACGGCCAGCCCTTCACGCCGCGCGGTTGACTTGCGCATATTGCGGCGCGCTGCCGGACGCTCTTTGGCGCAGCGGACTGAGTTTATTTTTTCGCCCAGTACCCGGGGTGCCCCTTGTACGTCTCGTCTTCCAGGTTGGCCAGGATCACGCGACGCAGCTCCACGATGTCCACTTCGCCCTGCTGCTGGTAGAGCACCTTGCCGCCCGGGGCGATCACCATGGTGAAGGGCACGCCCGCGTCCCATTTGGCATCGAACGCCGCCTGCATGGCGTAGGTGTCCGAGGCGGCGAATTGCAGATTGCGGCTGGAGGCGTGCTGCGCTTCGAGCGTCTTCTGGACCCCGGTCTTCTCGTCGGGCATGTTGGTGGAGACCGTCACCATGTCGAAGTCGCGGCGCCGGAACATGCGCCAGGTGGTCTCGAGGTCCTGGAATTCCGTGAGGCACGGCCCGCACCAGGTGGCCCAGAAGTTCACCAGCAGCACCTTGCCCGTGGGGTTCGAGCGCAGTCTCTTCAGATCTTCGGCGGTGGCCATCTCGACGTGCACCGGCTCGGCCTCAATGCGCTTCATCTCCGCAAGCTGGCCGTCGATTTTCGACTTCCACTTGGTGGAGCAGCCAAACGCGGGCGTGCTGGGAACCGGCACAGGCTTGCCCGCCAGCATGGCATCGAGCGCCCGGCGCGCGTCCTGAGTCTTCACCAGGGATTCGCGCTGGCTGTCGTCGATGCGCCCTTCGTAGCGCAGCTTGCGCTCCTTGTCGAACACAAAGATGTGCGGCGTGGCTTTGGGTCCGTAGGCCTGCGAAACGGACTGCGTCTCTCCGTCGTAGAGGTAAGGGAAGTTGAAGCGCCGGTACTCGGCGCGGATCTTCATCTCCTCCAGGCTGTCGCTGACGTCCGTATACCCCAGCTCCGAGAGCAGGATGGCTTTGGGATCGTTGGGTTCGATGGCCACGAAACCCACGCCCTGGGCTTTGTAATCGTCCACCAGCTTCTTCATGCGATCCTCGTAGAGCTGGGACGTGGGGCAGTGGTCGCAGATGAACAGGATGGCCAGCAGCGGGTCTTTGTAGTCGCCCAGTTTGTGGGTCTTTCCATCCACGCCCGGGAGAGAGAAATCGGGCGCCGCCGAACCGATCGCCAGGGTGGGATGGGGATTGGGCCGCCCTTCCTGGGCGGGAACGGCCAGGGCGAGAACCAAAACCGCCAGCGCCGCGCGCAAGGCCGCGACTCCACGAAAACCAGTTGCCATTGTGGACCTCCTACCACAGCTTATAACGATTCGGCGCCTCCCGCCGGCGTGTCCCGGGACGAATCCCGCGGTGGAAAGCCAATCTAGCAATCTAGCAGTCCAGACACTCCACATCAGAGTGGGGGCGCGCTGAGAACGGCGTGTCCCCGACCCGCCACCTTTTTTTCTGTTGACATTCTACGATAATTCGACGATTATAGAAGTATCGAAGAGGACCTGATTACGGAGTCCAAGGTGAAGCATGAAGAGGTTATTCGGTACGCGGACATGTTTGCTGCGATGGGCAGTGAGCCGCGACTCCGGATTATGCGCTTGCTGTTGTCCGCTCATCCCGACGGGATGGTGGTCGGTGAGATCGGCACGGAACTCGAGGTGACGGCGAGCACGTTGTCGCACCATTTGGAGAAGCTCAAGAACGAAGATCTCGTTCGGGTGCAGCGGGAAGGGACGTTCTTGCGCTACTCGGCGAACACGGCAGTGCTCGAGCAGCTACTCGGATTTTTGTTCGCGGAGTGCTGCACGCGCAACAAGGCCGTTGAACCCCAGAAAATCGTTTGTTGCAAATAGAGGATGGTGAACAATGAGTGGCATCAAAGAAGTCGTCAAAGAGAAGTACGGACAAGCAGCCCTGCGTGTTGTTTCAGGCGAGGGTAACGCGTGTTGCGGGAGTAGCCCGTCGTCGTGCTGTTCGGGCGACGACCCGATCACGTCGGACCTCTACGATCAACTCCAGAAGGATGAACTCCCGGCGGCAGCGGTCCTCGCTTCGCTCGGCTGCGGGAACCCTACCGCGCTGGCGGAACTGCGAGCGGGGGAGGTGGTGCTGGACCTTGGCAGCGGCGGCGGGATCGATGTGCTGCTCTCGGCAAAGCGCGTCTCTCCTGGAGGGAAGGCGTACGGGCTTGACATGACGGACGAGATGCTCGCGCTCGCTCGCGACAACCAGAAAAAGGCTGGCGTTCAGAATGTGGAGTTCCTCAAAGGCGAAATTGAGAACATCCCCCTCCCGGACGACTCGGTCGATGTCATCATTTCCAACTGCGTGATCAACCTCTCCGCCGACAAGGACCGCGTTTTGCGGGAGGCCTTCCGGGTGCTGCGGCCGGGTGGTCGCTTGGCGGTCTCGGACGTTGTGACGCGTGGTGAGATCCCGCAGGTAATTCGGAACAACATGCTCTTGTGGGTGGGGTGTGTTGCCGGGGCACTCGACGAAAACGAATACCGCGCGAAGCTCGCCGCTGCTGGCTTTGAGAGCATCGGCATTGAGCCAACGCGGGTGTATCGCGCCGAGGATGCCCTATCGTTTCTCACAGACAAAGGCATCGACGTGGCGACGGTCGGTCCGCTCGTGGACGGGAAGTTCATGAGCGCTTTCGTGCGCGCACAGAAACCGGTGCAGCACTAAAGGGAGGATCTCGTCGCCGTGGATCACCTTAGTCGTAAGCTCTCCTTTTTGGACCGCTATCTCACGCTGTGGATTTTCGCCGCGATGGCTTCCGGGGTCGGACTCGGGTACCTTGTCCCTGGC
Source organism: Terriglobia bacterium (assembly GCA_963767595.1). Classification (GTDB taxonomy): domain Bacteria; phylum Acidobacteriota; class Terriglobia; order Bryobacterales; family Bryobacteraceae; genus BOG-224. The sequence goes on along the minus strand of CAVYEK010000008.1, from coordinate 786,970 downwards.
GTCGTGCCCTTTCTGGACCGTTTCAGCGTCGGCACGACCTCCGTTCCCATCGCCATCGGGCTGATCCTCATGATGTATCCGCCCCTCGCGAAAGTGAAGTACGAGGAGCTGGGACGGGTGTTCCAGCACCGGCGCATCCTGGTTCTCTCGCTCGTACAGAACTGGGTGGTCGGACCGATCCTGATGTTTGCGCTCGCAGTGTTGCTGCTCCGCGACAAGCCAGAGTACATGACGGGCCTCATTCTGATCGGGCTGGCCCGCTGCATCGCCATGGTCATCGTCTGGAACGACCTCGCCCGCGGCGACCCTGAGTACGCGGCTGGCCTCGTCGCGTTGAACTCGATTTTCCAGGTCCTGTTCTTCTCCGTTTACTCGTACTTCTTCCTGGCGACCGTTCCCCGCTGGTTGGGCCTGCGGGCCGTCGAGGTGGAGATTTCCATGGGAGCGATTGCGCGGAGCGTCTTCATCTATCTGGGCATCCCATTCCTGGCTGGCATGCTCACCCGTTTCGCGCTGCAGAAAGCTAGGGGCCGCGAGTGGTACGAGAAGAGTTTTATCCCGAGGATCAGTCCTGTCACCTTGATCGCGTTGTTGTTCACCATCGTGGTGATGTTCAGCTTGAAGGGAGAAATGATCGTCCAGTTGCCGTTCGACGTGATCCGCGTGGCCATCCCGCTCACCATCTATTTCGTGGTGATGTTCTTCGCGTCGTTCTGGATGAGCAAGAAGGTGGGCGCCAACTATGCGGAGGCCACCACGCTCTCGTTCACCGCTTCGTCCAACAACTTCGAACTCGCCATCGCCGTAGCGATCGCCACGTTCGGCATCCACCATGGCGCCGCTTTCGCGGCCGTCATCGGACCATTGGTTGAAGTTCCCGTGCTCATTTCCTTGGTCAATGTCGCGCTCTGGATCAATCGGAAATGGTACGGCGGCGTGTTTACGAGCATCGACACGTGTCGCACGCAGAAAGCCTGAACGTCGGGCGCGATTGCACCCCCAGGAAGTGAAGACCGGATACTCGGTTGCAGTTGCAAGTCAATGCCACAATATGAGGAGATGAAGAAGATGGGTGTTTCCGTGATATCTACGCTATTGGTTGCGGCGGGTCGGAAGTGGATTCGCCACGCGTGCACGGCAGAGAGCACGCTCTGGACTTGGAGGGCGATGTGACGCCACGGCATTTCAACGTGTTGTTTTTGTGTACTGGCAATTCCGCGCGGTCCATCATGGCGGAAGCGATTCTGAATAAGAAGGGGCCGCCGAACTTTACCGGCTACAGCGCCGGCAGCCATCCCACCGGTTTTGTCCGTCCGGAGGCGCTCGGACAGATAGCGGGCGCCATGATGCCGACGGATGGGCTGCGCAGCAAGAGTTGGGACGAGTTTGCCAAGCCCGGCGCGCCTACCATGCACTTTGTTTTCACGGTGTGCGATAGAGCCGCGAGCGAAGTGTGTCCGGTCTGGCCCGGACACCCCATGACGGGCCGCTGGGGAGTTCCCGACCCCGCGGCGGTGGAAGGGACGCCAGAGCAAGTTGAACGCGCCTATCTCGAAGCGTTCACCATTCTGGATCGAAGAATTGGTCTGTTCCTGTCGCTGCCCTTGGCGACGTTGGAGCGAGACGTCATCCAAAGCGAGATCGATCGCATCGGCCGCCAGTAGAGGTGGCGCTGCTGCCGCGTCTGCGGGCTGGGCCGCGGCGCGATGAAGTGCGGCTGGAGTTAACTTGGTTCTCAGGGTGACGGCGGTATGTCGATCGCGGAGCGTCCGGTGCGTTTGCGTGATGTCGTGGTGGTGCTGCTGCACGCGTTGGCAGGATGGGCGTACTGCGGCATGTTGATCGGCGTCGGGCGACGGTTCTTGTCCATGGACGCCACGCTGGTCGTCCACGCCGTCGGGGCGCCGATTGGGTTTGCGCTGCTCTCGCTGTTGTACTTCAGACGATTCGCTTGCACCACCCCACTGCAAACGGCGGTCGCTTTCCTCGCCGTTGTCGCTGCAATGGATGTCTTCCTTGTAGCGCCCGTGTTCGAGGGGAGTTATGCCATGTTCGCAAGCCTGCTGGGAACCTGGATTCCTTTCGCCCTAATCTTCGCGGCTACCTACCTTACCGGCCTGGCTGTGTTACGCAGGCCGCCAGGTTAGTTGATAGCAGAACGCCGCAGGGTCGGAGGCTCTTGATTAGTCCCGATCACGGGATTGACGCAATGCGTCTGTTCGCGCGCGCCCAATGTGACGCGCGCTGTCCGCACTCGCCATCTTTGCGCCGGGCTTACCGCAGTCCGAAGTTCCGCCAGGGCGACTGCTCGGGGGCGCCGGCCGCGGCGCGGCGGGGGCCGGCTTTGCGCATTTCGGCCCGGCGCGCTTCGGCGCTGGCAATAGCCGCCGAGTGCGCTCTCAGGTCTTCCTCAAGCAGCTCGTGGGTTCCTTCCGCGCCGTTTTGCAGGTCGGCGGCCAGCTTCTTGGCGCACAGGGATGGTCCTTCCTGGATTCCGATGCGGTGCGTCAGGAACAAGCCCAGCTCGGCGGTGATTACGACGTGCCTGGTCGGCTCGCCTTTCGCGAGAACGTCGAACCGGTAGGCGCGCACATTCCGCTGCTGGTCGAATCCCAAGTACCGAAACTCCATGCTGGTCCCCTCTTTGAAACGCCTGGCCCGCGGGCCGGCGCTCGATCCAAAATTCCGCCACGCCGCGCGGCGGGACGGCGTCAAACGCTCCCTCGGCCCCCCTTTTCGACGTCGCGGCCGGACCGCTGGCGGCCGGCCGCGCGTCTTGAACTCTCTCGCGCCTACCAGCGAGGCTCGCGGCGCTGGCGGGGGCCGCCGCCGCCGGGTCCGCGCCCGCCGCCGCCCTGTGGCTTGGGCCGGGCTTCATTCACGCTGAGAGCGCGGCCGCCCACCTGCACGCCGTTCAGGGCGGCGATGGCCTGGTCCGCTTGCGCGGCGTCGGTCATTTCGACAAACGCGAATCCGCGCGAGCGCCCGGTATCGCGATCAGTCATCAAACTCACGCGCTCGACGGCGCCGTGACGCTCGAAAAGCTCTCGGATAGACGATTCAGTGGCCGCAAAATCCAAATTGCCTACAAAGATGTTCTTCATCTTCTCGTCCCTTTCTGTCTTTCAATCGAGCGCGCTGGACCAGGCGGATTTGGATTCGGCCAAGTGCATGCAGGACTCTCAAAAGGCATTCGTACTATACCATTTTCTCCGCTCCGGCGACAGCCCCCTCCCTGGGGCCCGTGATCCGTCCGTAGGAGCCTGTTGACGCGGAGACGCCGAGACGCGGAGAACTCAAGGAGAAACGAACATCTTCTTGCGAGCGTGCGCCGCTCCCAGCGTCCCCCTTTGGTGACGCTCGCGTGGTGAATCCCGTTTGCTCGAATTCTCCGCGTCTCGGCGTCTCCGCGTCAAAGTGGCGTCTCGATTCGCTGGCGGCATGGACGGGTTGGACGAACCGAGGCGATCGAAAACCGAGACTTGCTAGAATATCCCTTCACTTTTACACGGAGGTTGACCAAGTGGTGAAGGCGCTGGTGCGCTATTTCAGTTTTGTCTTCCACGGGCTGTTAGCCATTATCCTGATCGCGGTGTCCGGCGTGGCGCTGGCGAGCGGGCAGGCGTTAAGCCTCGATATGCTGCCCTGGACGGGCTCCACCCTGATCTATGTGGTCTTCTTCGGGGCGCTCTTCGGGCTCGCCACTGTTGTCCTGGCGTTTCGCCGCAAACTGTCCGCCCTGTTCTTCGTGTGGACCCTCATGGTGGCGGTCCTGATGTTGAAGGGGTATATCTTCGGCGGTTACTACTTCGAGCCCGGCGCCCTGGGGCTGGTTCTTTTCCAGGTTGCCGCGTCGCTGCTGTCGATAGCCGGCGCCTGGTTCCAGATGCGGGCGGCGGTCGAGATCCAAAAGCGCTACTGATTCCCGCCGCCGGCGGCAAGACCGTTGGCGCTACGTGGCCATGCACAAAGCCATCATTTTCGATTTGGGCGGGGTTCTGGTTCAGTTCGATTTCCGCCGCGCGTATCGGGCTTTGGCCGAGGCGTGCCCCTACGCCGAAGGCTCCATTTCCGAGCGCATCGCCGCCACCGGCCTGGTGGAGCGTCTCGAAACCGGCCTTGTGGAACCCGGCGATTTCTTCGCGCAGCTTTCCCGGACCCTGGAATTGCGCCTGGATTACGACGGTTTTTGCCGGATCTGGAACCACATCTTCACTCACGCCTTGTTACCCGAGAGCCTGCTCCAGGGACTGGCGTCGCGCTACCGCCTGCTGCTGCTCTCCAACACCAACGCCATCCACTTCGCGATGATCCGCCAGGCTTATCCGATGCTGCGCCATTTTCGGGAGATGGTGCTCTCCTTCGAGGTGCGGGCCCTCAAGCCCCAGCCGGAGATCTTCCGGGTTGCCCTGGAGCGCGCCGGTTGCCGGCCCGAGGAATGCTTCTACACCGACGATACCGCCGCCCACGTGGACGCCGCGCGGGCGCTGGGAATCGACGCCGTGCGGTTCGTGGACCGGGAGCAATTGGAGCGCGACTTGACGGCGCGCGGCATTCGTTGGGACTAAAAAAAACCGGGCGTCACGTAGACGCCCGGTTGAGGAGCACCCGGAGTCTGCTCGGAGGTTGCGGACTCCGGGGCGGAGGAGCTTGTTACGCCAAGAGGCCGCCGTGGCCCAGACAGGCGACTTCCCAGCCCGTCACATGATAGCGGGCCAGCAGCGGCGGCAGAATCAAATCCACGATGTTCGGTTTGGCCGAACGGAAGCAACCCGGAGCCGAGACGATCGGCACGTCGTCCTTGTACGACAGCAGCAGCAGGTTGCCCGGCTCCACGGGAGCCAGGAACCTTTCCACCTGGCCATCCACCCGCAGCATGGCCTGCCCGACAACGTCTTCCGGTCCCGCCGGCGCCGTGGTGGACGCCACCAGAATCACGCATGGCTTCGATCTCAATAAGTGTAGTAGGCAGCGGGCCACGGAATTCTCATCTTCCGTGCAAGATAAAACGAAATTCGGGCTCACCCCGAAACGTTCCAGGCGCTGCCGCATGATGTTCTCAAACAACTGGCGCGCGCGTTCTCCGCTGATCGGGTCGGTGTAGAGAACTCCAACACTGGGCGTCCGGACGGGACGTGCCTGAAGAATGGGACCACGTTCCTTGAGAATGCCGGTGACGGCTTCCAACTGGTCCTTGGCGACCGCGAAAGGCGCGCTCTTTACCGTCGCAATCCGTTGACCCGCGGTGGCATAGCTGAAATTCAGCGAGGTGGCGATAACCACGCTGGCGGTGCAGTTGATCTGCTTCAGCAGCTCGTCGTCCACCAGCACGCAGCAGTTCTCGGTGGCCAGCAGATTGGCCCGGCCGCCGGCCGCAAGGCGGATCTCAAAGCTCCCACAGCCCATCTCGCTGGCTACCGCGCAGACCGCGTCGTCTTCGCCGACTTCCCCGTCCTCCAGCTCGGTAACCCATATGGTTGCCATGCCTTCGGATTCCAGCACCCGAACATCTTCCTCGCTGATGACATGGCCTTTCGCCAGCAGCTTCTTCCCGCCGGGCCTGAAAACGGTACAGCAAAGGACCCGTCCAGTTGAGGATTTCACATCAACCGTCTGCGCTTTCATGCATACCTCACAAGAAGTAGGATCGTAGGAGTTTAGGGTTTGTTTGACCCTAAAGCGTAATGGTATATCCAAAGTGATACAAAGGCGTTGAGAATCTCGCCGGTCTTTTGTGGGGAGTGAGGGCAGTCCCTACTTGGGGGTATTGTCCACACGGCGCCGGCGGCGGCGGTATCGGCTGTCTGCCCGACGACCTAAGAGCCGGCCGGCCGCGCGGTGGGAATCTGGATGAACTGGTCGTCCGGGCTGGCCCCGCCCCAACCATCCGGCTGGTCATCGGGCCGGCCGTCGGGCCGGAGAATTCGCAACACCGCGATTTCGTCGCAGGCCTGGAATTTCGAGCAGCGGACGCAGTCTTTCCACGCCTTGAGCGGCAGGGCGCCGCGCTCGATGGCATGGAACCCCACCTTGCGGAAGAACTCGGGAACATACGTGAAGGCGAAAATGGCGTCCAACTCGTAATCCTTAGCCTCCTGAACCAGCCCCTCCACCAGCCGGCGGCCCACGCCGCGCGTCTTGGCATCCTCGCGAACGGCCAGGGAGCGGATCTCGCCGGTGGTGGGGGTGTAGAAATGCAGGGCGCCGCAGCCCAACAGGTCCTCTTGGGAGGTCACCACCGTAAAATCGCGTATGGCTTCGGAGAGTTCGAACTCGGTGCGCGGCAGCATCAAACCCCTGGCCGCGTAGCCGTCGATGATCTCCATGATGGGCCGAATGTCGTGCATCGCCGCCTTGCGCACGCTGAGCGGAAGGCCGCCGGCCCTAGGTTCCACGAACGCGTCCGCGCGAACTCCGCTGATCATGCCTGCCGCCCTTCGGCGAGCGCGATGCGGGTCCCCAGGGCCTCGCCGGCTAGCAGGCGCAAGAGCGCGTTGGGGGCGGCTCCGGGAACAATCCGGACGTTTTCCACGCCTCCCCGCAGCGCATCCCCGGCGGCCGTCAGCTTGGCCTGCATACCGCCGGTAGCCACGCCGTCGGCGATCAACCGCTCGCACGCGGACGCCGTGAGCGTCTCCCGCACTCCTCCCTGGGCGTCCAGAACGCCGTCCACATCCGTCAGGAAGACCAGCGTCTGGGCCCCGTACGCCACGGCGCAGGCCACCGCCAGTTGGTCGGCATTCACGTTGTAGATCCGCCCCTCCCGGTCTCCCGCCACGCACGCCACCACGGGAAGGTAGCCGTTGGACGCCAACAGGTGAAGCAAGGCCGCGTTGGACCGCGTCACGCGCCCCACGGCCCCCAACGCGGGATTCATTTGCTCGGCTTCCACCAGGAGGGCGTCGATTCCGGAAAGCCCCACGGCGAGCGCCCCGGCGCGGTTCAGGCTGGCCACCAGCTCATGGTTGACGGCTCCCGCGAAAACCTTCAACACGGCGTCCAGGGTTTCCGGGGTGGTAACGCGCAGCCCGTTCACGAAGCGGCTCTCGACTCCCCGTTCCGCCAGGTAGCGGGTCATCTGACGGCCGCCGCCGTGCACCACCACAATCTCGGTCCCCCCGGCCCGCGCGGCCGCAATCTGGGCCGCCAGCGCGTCGCGCGTCAAGGCCGAATCGAGCAGCGTGCCGCCGAGCTTCACCAGAATCTTCACAGCAGTCCCTCGGTCTCGGGATAGCCCAGCATCAGGTTCATATTCTGCACCGCTTGCCCCGCGGCGCCTTTCACCAGGTTATCGATGGCGCTTACTACCACGGCCCGGCCGGTTCGCCCATCGAGCGCCACCCCGATGTCGCAGAAGTTGGAGTGCGCCACCCCCCGCAGGTCGGGCATGTGGCCCGGGTTGTAGAGCCGGATGAAAGGCTCGCCGGCGTAGCGGCGCTCGTAGACCGCCAGCAGCTCTTCCGCGCTCTCCACCCCGGTGGCGCGGAAGTAGATGGTCTCGAGGATCCCGCGATCCACCGGCAGCAACTGGGCCACAAAGCTGAACTCCCGCTCCTCCATGGCGCACACCTGCAATACCTCCGGCACATGGCGGTGGTTCAGCATCGAATAGGCGCTGAGGTTCGCGGTCACCTCGCAGAAACTGGTCTTGAGGCTCGCCTTCCGCCCCGCCCCGCTGACGCCCGATTTGGCGTCGCACACCACCCCGCGGGCGCGGTCCACCACACCGGCGTCGAGGAGCGGCCGGATGGCCAGGTTGGCGGCCGTGGGGTAGCAGCCGGGGTTGGCCACCAGCCGCGCCCCAGGAATCCCCTCGCGGTTGAACTCCGGCAAACCGTAGACCGCCTCGGCCAGAAGCTCGGGCTGGGTGTGATTCTCCTTGTACCAGGCGGCGTAGTTCTCCGGCGTTCGCAGGCGAAAGGCGCCGCTCAGGTCCACCACGCGCGCCCCGGCGGCCAGCATGGCCGGCCCCAGCTCCATGGAGACTTCCGGCGGGGTGGCCAGGAAGACCAGCGCCACGGCGCCGCCGCGAACCGCGTCCGGTGTGCAGGCCAGGCGCGCCGGGCCCTTGCCGCCGCGGATCGCCGGAGCCGCACCGGCATCTTCGCGGTGCTCCAGCAGAACCAGCTCCACACGCCCATGGCGCTTCAGAATCCGGACCAGCTCCGAGCCGCTGTAACCCCGATACCCGACAATGCCAACCCTGACGCTCATCTTGATTGATTATTCGCTCCGATGAATAATTATACCAAACCGGAAAGCTCGATGGGGAGTTTTTCGACCAAACCCCGCCCGCGCGGTAAGATGACTGTTCCATGCCTGCCGCGAATTCCCATCTCCATGCCCTGGAGGCTGAGAGCATCTACATTCTGCGCGAGGTGGCGGCCGAGTTCGCGCGGCCGGCCCTGCTGTACTCCATTGGCAAGGACTCCTCCGTGCTGTTGCGGCTGGCGCAAAAGGCGTTCTTTCCCGCCCAGGCGCCCTTCCCGCTCTTGCACGTGGATACCACCTTCAAGTTCCGCGAAATGATCGAATTCCGCGACCGGACGGCGCGCGAGGCGGGCTTCGAGCTGATCGTCCACACCCACCCCGCCGCCGAAGGCGCCAACCCCTTCCGCCTGGGGACCCAGAAGTGCTGCCACCTGCTGAAGACGCAGGCCCTCTTGGACGCCATCGCGCGGAATGGAATCGACGCGGCTATAGGCGGCGCGCGGCGGGAGGAGGAGAAGTCGCGAGCCAAGGAGCGGGTGTACTCTTTCCGCGACGCCCACGGCCAGTGGGATCCCCGGAACCAGCGGCCGGAGCTCTGGAGCCTTTACAACGGCCGCATCGATAAGGGTGAGAGCATTCGTGTTTTTCCGCTTTCGAATTGGACCGAGCTGGATGTTTGGGAGTACATCCAACTGGAGCGGATCCCGGTCGTGCCGCTCTACTTCGCCAAGCCGCGCCGGATGCTGGTGCGCGGCGACACGCTCCTCTTGCCGGATTACGACATGCCCGCGGAGCCGGGAGACCGCATGGAGACGGTGATGTGCCGCATGCGGTCGCTGGGCTGCGTGTTCTGCACCGGGGCTATCCGCTCGACGGCCGCCACGCTGCCCGCGATCGTCGAAGAACTGCGCGGGCTGCGGCGCTCCGAGCGGGAGAACCGGGCGATCGACCACGACCAGGAAGGTTCCATGGAGCTGAAGAAGCGCGAGGGCTATTTCTGATGCGGCCCCTGCTGCGTTTCACCACCGCCGGGAGCGTGGACGACGGCAAGTCCACGTTGATCGGGCGGCTGCTGCACGATACCCGCGGCGTGTACGACGACCAGCTCGAATCGGTGCGCCAGGCGAGCGGCAATGGGCTGGACCTGGCTCTAATAACCGACGGCCTGCGGGCCGAGCGGGAGCAGGCCATCACCATCGACGTGGCTTACCGCTACTTTCAGACGCCGCGCCGCCGATTCATCGTGGCCGACGTCCCCGGGCACGAGCAATACACGCGCAACATGGCCACCGGGGCCTCCACCGCCGAGCTGGCCGTGATTCTGGTGGATGCGCGCAACGGAGTTCTTCCGCAGTCGCGCCGGCACGCTTACATCGCCGCCCTGCTGGGCATCCGCCGCGTGGCCATCGCGGTGAATAAGATGGACCTGCTCGATTTCCGGCGGGACGTGTTCGAGGGCATCCGCGCCGGGTTCGCGGGCGCTCTGGCGACGCTCGAGTTCGAGGATCCCTTCTTCGTCCCGGTAAGCGCGCTCGATGGCGACAACATCGTGACGCGCAGCGCGCGCACCCCGTGGTTCGCGGGCCCCAGCTTGCTCGAATACCTGGAGACGGTGGACGTGGCCGCGCTCCCCGGCGATGCGCCCCTGCGGTTCCCGGTGCAGATAGTCATTCGTCCGCACCAGGACTTTCGCGGCTACGCGGGCCAGATTGCCTCCGGCCGGCTGCGCGTGGGAGATCGGGTTCTCGCGCTGCCTTCGCGTATTGAGACTCGCATCACTTTGCTAGAGACCATGGACGGCGACCTCGAAGAGGCCGTGCCGCCTCAGTCTCCCGTGGTTTGCCTGGCCGACCGGCTCGACCTCGGCCGCGGCGACATGCTGGCGGACCCGGCCGCGCCTCCCGCCGTAGCCCGCGAGTTCGCCGCCACGCTCATCTGGATGGCCGCCGAGCCGCTCCAGCCGGAGACCGCCTATCTGTTGAAACACACCACCCGGCAGGTTTGCGCCAACGTGCGCGCGGTGCGGCATGTGGTGGATATGCGGACGCTCGAACCCGCGCCCTGCGCGGGGGAGCTGCGGTTGAACGACATCGCCGAGGTGGAGATCGAAACGCACCAGCCGCTGTACTTCGACGCCTACCGCCGGAACCGCTCTACCGGCGGCTTCATCCTCATCGATCTGACTTCCAACCGCACCGTCGCGGCGGGCATGATTCTGGAAGAGTTGGGACAGGCGCCGCGGCCTGCCAAGCCGCCCCATCGCGGGCTCACCGTCTGGTTCACGGGCCTCAGCGCGTCGGGAAAAACCACCCTTTGCGGCGCGGTATACGAGCGCCTGGCGGAGCGCGGCTGCAAACTCGAGTTGCTCGACGGCGACACGGTTCGCAAGCACCTGAGCAAGGGCCTCGGCTTCTCCCGCGAAGACCGCGACGAGAATATCCGGCGCATGGGTTTCGTGGCCGGCCTGCTCACCCGCAACGGCGTGATCGTGCTGGCGGCGGCCATCTCGCCCTACCGCGGGGTGCGCGACGAAATTCGGGCCGCCATCGGCGATTTCGTCGAGGTCTACGTCAACGCCCCGCTGGAAGTCTGCGAGGCCCGCGATCCCAAGGGTCTCTATCGCAGAGCGCGGGCCGGGGAACTCCCGGCATTCACCGGAATCGACGATCCCTACGAAGCGCCCATGCGCCCTGACGTGGAGTGCCGCACGGACCGCGAGAGCCTGGAAGAGTGCGCCGCGAAAGTGCTGGCGGCCATCGACCGGGCGTTGGCGGGGTAAGCAGGCCGGGAGGCCTGCCCCGAAGCCCATGTTACACTGAACCAAAAGCCGAGAACTGTCTTATGAAGACCTTTGCCTTTCTAGCATTTTCATGCCTGGCGGCCGCTTGGGCGCAGAACCCGCAGCCGGCCGCTCCTCCGCCCGCGCTGCCCGATATCCCCGACGCCACCGTGGTGGCCAAGTTCGACGATGGGACCGCTTTCACCATGGGGGACTTCAAGCGGATACTCCAGGTTCTGCCGCCGCAGAACCAGCCGTTGGTACAGGGCAACCGGCGCTTGTTCGTGGAGCAGTGGGGTTTCATGCGCCGCCTGGCCAGGATGGCGGAGCAAAAAGGGCTCGACAAGCAGAGCCCGGCGCGGGAGCAGATGGATTATAACCGCATGATGATCCTCAGCCAGGCGGAGTTGAGCGACGCGCTGAACAGGGTGGTGGTCGATAACGCCGAGATTCCCAAGTATTACGAGGCCCACAAGGAAGAATACAAGCAGGTCAGGGTCAAAGCTCTGTATGTCGCCTTCGGGGGCACGGCGCCGGCGGGAAAAACGCCGCTGACCGAGGAACAGGCCCACGCCAAAGCGGCCCGGTTGCTGGCGCAAATCCGCGGCGGAGCCGATTTCGTCAAGCTGGTGAAGGAGAATTCGGATGACGAAACCTCGCGCGACAAAGACGGCGATTTCGCCACCCTGCGTCCCAAGGACAACGTTCCCGACGCCATCCGCGCGGCGGTGTTTTCCCTGAAGGCCGGGGAGGTCGCCGAACCGGTGCGCCAGCCCAACGGCTTTTACCTGCTGCGCGCCGAGGAAGTCAGCTACCGTCCACTCCAACAAGCCCAGGACGAGATCTTCCAGGCGGTCAAGCAACTGCACTACAAGGAGTGGCTGGATCGGGAAAACCAGGCCGCCAAGGTGGAGTTCACCAACGGCGTCTTCACCGGCGACAGCGTGACTCTCCCGCTCAACTTGCCGCCTCCGCCGCCGCCCGCGCCCGCGGCGAAGTAGGCGAAGCGCTGCTGGGAACGCCAATCGGGCGATTGGCGCCCGCGGAATGCCGGCATGGCGGCTTCGAAAAACTCGGCCGCGCACCCTGTTGTGGGACAGATGCTTTCGTCTGTCAACCTCGCACGTACCACCGCGGAAAGTTCTTCCCGCCGATGCGTTTTGACGGTCAGATTGCAGCGATCCGAATCGGCTGTGGCGGGGCTGCTACCATGAGCGTTCCCTTGACTTACCCGGCACTGGTTCTCTTCGATATCGATGGCACCCTGCTGCGGCGCGCCGGACCCCATCACCGGCAGGCGCTGGTGGAAGGGGTGCGCCGCGTCACCGGCCTCGATACCACCACCGAGGGCATCCCGCTCCACGGCATGCTCGATCCGGATATCCTGACCCGCATGCTGCGCGCCGCCGGCGCGCCGCCTCCATTTATCCGGGAATCCATGCCCGCCATCATTCGCGCAGCCGAGCGCTACTACCAGCGGACCTGCCCCAGGCTCGACGACAAGCTCTGCCCCGGCGTCGAGCCGCTGCTCCAACGGTTGGCGCGCCGCGGATTCCTGCTGGGGTTGGTTACGGGCAACCTCACCCGCATCGGGTGGCGCAAACTGCAACGGGCCGGCCTGCGGGATTACTTCCCCTTCGGCGCGTTCGGTGAAATGGCTCCCACCCGCGCCGGTTTGGCGAGGATGGCTATCCGCGAGGCGCGCGGACGCGCCTGGATTTCCCGCGCCGCGCCCATCTCGCTGGTGGGCGATGCGCCCGCCGATATCCTGGCCGCCCGCGCGAACCGCATCCGCGCCATCGCCGTCCGCACCGGCGTCACGCCGGTGGCGGAGCTGGCCGCGCTCGCTCCGGATTTTCTGTTGCCCAATCTGCGGGCCTTCCGGCTGCGCATGGTGGAAGCTTAGTAGAATCGGTTGTATAGCGCCTGCCGCCCCCAAGAGGTGAAGCATGTTTCATTATGTTGCGCTCGTACTCGCGCTGATCGCGGTCCCACTTTCGGCCCTCGAGCGCCCCGCATTTATGGAGGATTCAACGCTCAAACTGGAAAAGGATCTGGTCGCGCGCTACGGCGACGCCGCGCGGCCGCGCATCCATCGCGGTCTCGATCAGACGGCCCAGTTCTGGACCGCCGAGGACGGCGGAGCCGCCGCCTTCGAGGAGTTCGTCCGCGCCAACTTCGCCGGCGACCAGGCCGCCCTCGACGTCCTGTTTACGCGCTATGAGAAGCTGCTCGAACAGTTCGACGGCCACCTGCTCGAAATCACGCTCGCGTTCCGCACCCAGATGGATCTCGATCTGGGCCCCATCGCCCCCTACGACGAGCTGTTCGCCGGCTACGACCCCGGCGCTCACGCCAACGACGATTTCTTCGCCAACAAGCTGGCCTTCGTGGTCCTGTTGAACTTCCCGCTCACCACCCTCGAGGAGCGTCTCGCCAACGGCGATACGTGGACCCGCCGCCAATGGGCCGAAGCGCGCCTGGCGCAGCGCTTTAGCCGGCGCGTCCCCGCCGCCGTGGACCTGGCCATCGCGCAGGCCGGCTCCCAGGCCGAGCAATACATCGCCCAGTACAACATCTGGATGCACCACGTGCTCGCCGAGAACGGCCAGCGCCTTTTCCCCGCCGGGATGCGGCTGCTGTCCCACTGGAACCTGCGCGACCAGATCAAGGCCGATTATTCCGAGAAGGACGGCCTGGCGCGGCAGCGCGCCATCGCCCGCGTGATGGACCACATCGTGCGGCAGACCATTCCGAAAGCCGTCATCGACAACCCCAGGGTGGATTGGAACCCGTTCACCGGCCAGGTGAGCGCCTCCGCCGTGAAGGACTACGATCAGGCCCCGCCCTCCGCCGGCGTCTCCGCCGGCCCGGAGCCGGATACGCGCTACGCCACCATGCTGGCCAACTACCAGGCCATCCGCAAGCTCGATCCGTATGCGCCCACCGCGCCCACCCACATGGCCCGCGTCTTCGAGGAAGAGCGCGAGCTGCCCGAAGCCCGCGTGCGCGCCATGTTCGAGCGCGTGCTCACTTCGCCCCTCGTGCCCAAGGTGGCCGCGCTCATCGGGAAGCGCCTGGGCCGGCCGCTCGAACCGTTCGATATCTGGTACGCGGGCTTCCAGCCGCGCGGGGCTTACTCCGAAGCGCAACTGGACGCCATGACCCGCGCCAAATACCCCACTCCCGAGGCCTACCATGCCGACATGCCGCGCATGTTCGAGGCCCTCGGCTTTAGCCCGGAGCGAGCTCGCTATCTGGCGTCGAACATCGTGGTGGACCCGGCGCGCGGCTCCGGCCACGCCTGGGGCGCGCAGTTGTCAACGGCGCCGGCGCACCTCCGTACTCGCGTGGCCGCCGGCGGCATGGATTACAAAGGGTATAACATCGCGGTCCACGAGATGGGCCACAACGTGGAGCAGACCTTCTCCTTGAAGAACGTGGACCATTGGCTCTTGAACGGCGTTCCCAACACCGCGTTTACCGAAGCCCTGGCCTTCGTGTTCCAAGCCAAGGATTTGGAACTGCTGGGCCTCAAAGCCGCGGGCGAGCGCGAAGAAGCGCTCACCGTGCTCAACGATTTCTGGGCAACCTATGAAATCGCCGGCGTGGCTCTGGTGGATATGGCCGCCTGGCACTGGATGTACGATCACCCCGATGCCACCCCCGCCCAGTTGAAACAGGCGGTCATCGGCATCGCCCAGGAGACTTGGAACCATTACTACGCGCCCGTGTTCCTCGTGCGCGACGTCACCCTGCTGGGCATCTATTCCCACATGATCGAGCGCACGCTCTACCTGCCCGACTATCCCATCGGCCACCTGATTGCACACCAGCTCGAGGAGCATATGAAGCAAGCCGGCCGGATCGGCCCCGAGTTCGAGCGTGTGGCCCGCCAGGGCCGCATCGCCCCGGATCTGTGGATGCGCGGCGCCACCGGCGCGCCGGTGGGCCCGGAAGCCCTGCTGGCGGCCACGGAACGCGCGCTGGCGGCGCAATAGCGGGCGGCATCGCGGCTCCGGCGCAAAGGGCCCGGTCAAATCGCCAGCAGCGCCCAGTCTCTTTTCGTGCGCACCTCGCGCGGCGCCGGGAAGACGGCCGTCACCGCGTCGATCTCGCCGCGTTCCAGTCCGCTCGCCAGCAGCACGCCGCCCGCGCGCCGGACGCGCAGCAGGTCCGGCGCGAGTTGAATGATCGCCTCGGGGCTGATATTGGCCACCACTACATCCGCCAGGCCCGAGGCCACCGCATCCACCGAACCGACGAAACGGTGCGGCAGGTCTCCCGCCTTGCCCGCGATCTCCACGGCCACGTTATCGATGTCGCAGGCGTAAACCCGCTCCGCCCCAAGCAAGTGGGCCGCGCGCGCCAGAATGCCCGATCCGGAGCCCACATCGAGCGCCCGCATGCCCGGCTTCAGATAGTCCTCCAGCGCCTCCATGCAGAGCTGCGTGGTCTCGTGCACGCCCGTGCCGAAAGCCATTCCCGGATTCACGGTGATGCGCAATCGTCCCGGCGGAGCGGGGTCGTCGCGCCACGCCGGAACCAGGTAGAACCGCGCGCCCACTTGCATGGGCTGAAGCAGCTCGCGCGCGGAGGCTACCCAGTCGCGCTGCTCCTCCACGCGCAACTTCGCGCCGGGGTACATCCCCAGGAGCGACTCGCGGCCGGCGCCGTCTTCGAAAAACGCGCGCACGCGGCGCGCATCCAGCTCGACGATTCCCGCCGAGCGCCGTTCCCACAACTCCGCGATGAGAAAGTCGCGATCCTCCGGACCGCATTCGATTTCGAGAGAGAACATTGGAGTCCCCGAGACGCCTACTGCGATTGTCCCACGGCGCGCTGGCGCACGACGAACCGCAACGGCCAGTCCGCGCACTGGCGGATGCCCACCCGCCCCGTTACGCCGATCTCGAACGGATCCTCCTCGAAAGGCCGGCGCACCACCAGGCTGCCGCGGGTGACGTCGGCGCCGTTGTGCGCCCGGGTAATGGCCATGGCCAGGGTGAGCTTGCCGGGGCCCGACGCCAGGTCTTCCGCGCGCCGCGCTCCCGGACGGCGCCGGCGCATCAGGTCGAGCCCCGCCACCGGCTCGAGCGCGCGGATCAGGACGCAGCCCGGCTTGCCGTCCGGCTCGGCCACCAGGTTCAGGCACTCGTACATGCCGTAGATCAGGTAAACATAGGCGTGTCCCGGGGGGCCGAAGATCACCCGCGTGCGCGGCGTTAGCCCGCGCGCCGAGTGCGCCGCCAGGTCGTCCGCGCCCAGGTAGGCTTCCGTTTCCACGATCCTTCCCGCCGCCGGCCCATGGACTAGAATCTTGCCCAGAAGGCCGCGCGCCACCTCCACCGTGGGGCGTTCATAGAAGCTGCGTTTGAGGATGGGACCGAAGCGCATAGGCGTTGCCTGGTGGGGCGGACCCCCTGGTCCGCGCGGGTCCCCCTGGACCCGCTCTCCCTTCGAAGAATGGGTTCCCGCCAACGTCGACAAGCCGGCCAGGGGGCCGGCTGCGGACCAGGGGGTCCGCCCCACCATTATGTCCGGCGATCACCATCTTCCCCCATCCGCCGCTACAATGGAGAGCATTCATGAGACTTTTCTTCGGCCTCCACCTGCCGGCCGAAACGGTTCGCAGCCTGGAAGCGCTGGTGGACCGGTTGCGGCCCACGGCGCGCATCCACTGGTGCCCTCCCGCGAACCTGCACATCACCACCAAGTTCGTCGGCGAATGGCCCGACGAGCGGTTGGCCGAAATGAAGGCGGCCGCCGCGGGGCTAGCGTCCCGGCCGCCTATCCAGGTACACGTCCGCCGGGTGGGCTTTTTTCCCAATCCGCACGCGCCGCGCGTGTTTTGGTGCGGCATCGGAGCGCCCGGGCTGGAAGGGCTGGCGATGGATACGGATCGCGCCACCGCGGCCATCGGCGTGGCCGCCGAAACCCGTGCCTTCTCGCCTCACCTGACCCTCGCGCGCATCAAGGAGAGGCTCGACTTTCAGCCCTTGCGCGAGGCCATCGCCGCGCTGCCTTCGCTCGAGTTCGGGCAGTTTGAGGCATCCCGTTTCTTTCTCTACCGGAGCCAGTTGCGGCCCGCCGGCGCCGTGTACAGCAAACTGGCCGAGTTTCCGCTCTCAAAGTGATGATTCCACTACTAGTTGTCGCGATTGCGTACCTGATGGGCGGAATCCCCTTCGGATACCTTCTGGTCAAACTGACCACCGGCGCCGACGTGCGCCGTACGGGCAGCGGCAATATCGGCGCCACCAACGTGCTGCGCACCACCGGGCGCGCGGCCGGCGTGGCTACCCTCCTGCTCGATATAGGAAAAGGATACCTGGCGGTGTGGCTCGCCGGCCGCCTGACCGAGCAAAGTCCTCTGTGGATGGCCGCCGCCGCCCTGGCGGTCATGGCGGGGCACGCCTACCCGGTGTTCCTGCGCTTCAAGGGCGGCAAGGCCGTAGCCTGCTTCGTAGGGGCGTTTCTGTGTCTTACACCTGTAGCATTAGCGGCCACCCTGCTGGTGTTCGTGGTGACTGTCGCCTGGACCCGCTACATCTCCATGGGCTCGATTGTCGCGGCGGCCACTTTTCCGCTGGCCGTGTGGCTGATCCAGCGCCCTACATCGCCCGTCATCCTGGCGGCTTTCATCGCTGGAGGATTTATTATCTACAGACATAGTAGTAATATTCACCGGCTTCGCCATGGCCAGGAGCACGCCTTTCGCTTCGGAGCCCCGAAATCGTGAAGAACTTGGCCATTATCGGCGCGGGAGGCTGGGGAACGGCCTTGGCCATCGTCCTCGCGCCC
Source organism: Terriglobia bacterium (assembly GCA_963767595.1). Lineage (GTDB taxonomy): Bacteria > Acidobacteriota > Terriglobia > Bryobacterales > Bryobacteraceae > BOG-224. The sequence goes on along the minus strand of CAVYEK010000008.1, from coordinate 769,176 downwards.
CGCTTCCCGCGTATCCGTCTGTGGGTCTACGAGCCGGATCTGGCCGACCGGATGCGCCTTTCCCGGAACAACGATGTCTACCTGCCCGGCTGCGGGTTGCCGCCGCAAGTCGAACCGGTGCACCGCTTGGCGGCCGCCTTGGACGGCGCCGAAATCGTCCTCAGCGTGATGCCCTCCCACCTGGTGCGCGGGCTGTACCAGCAGATGCTCCCGTTTCTTCAGGAGTCCATGCTTTTCGTCAGCGCCACCAAGGGCCTCGAAAACGACACGTTACTACGAATGTCGGATGTAATCGCCCAGGTGTTGCGGTCGCGCTTCGCCGCGCGCATCGCAGTGATCTCCGGCCCCACCTTCGCGCAGGAGGTTGCCCGCTTCGAACCCACCACCCTGGTGGTTGCCTCGGAGGATATGGGGCTCGCCGGCGCCGTCCAACAGGCGTTTTCCGGACCTACTTTCCGGCTCTATACCAGCTCTGATCCTATAGGTGTAGAAATTGGCGGCTCCATCAAGAATGTGGTGGCCATCGGGGCCGGCGTCCTGCATGGCATGGGGCTGGGGCACAATGTAATGGCGGCCCTGATCACCCGCGGCTTGGCCGAAATGACGCGCCTGGCGACGGCCATGGGTGGGCGCAGCCAAACCCTCGCCGGGCTGGCGGGCTTGGGCGATCTGGTTCTCACCTGCACCGGGGATCTGAGCCGCAACCGCGCCGTGGGGGTCGAGCTGGCCCACGGGCGCAAGCTGGACGAGATTGTCGGCTCCATGAAGATGGTGGCCGAAGGCATAAAAACTACAAATGCAGCAGTAGACCTGGCGCGGCAGCTTTCGGTGGAAATGCCCATCGCCCACCAGATGTTCCAGATGCTGCATTTCGGGGTTTCTCCCAGGGACGCCATCCAGCGCTTGATGGAGCGCTCGTTGAAGGGGGAATAGCGGCCGCGGCCCTCTTACGGGCTTGGCTCGCGACGGAATTGATGGACGTTGACACAAAGCCGGCGCAACCTTGGCCGCTGGAGCGGGTTGACATCCATATGGGAGGCGCCACGGCGGCCCTGGATTACGACGCCGAACTGATGGTGCGCGTCAAGGAAGGCGACGGCGCAAGCTTCGCCCTGCTCTTGAGCAAGCACCGCGCCGCGGTGGTGCACTTCCTCTATCGCATGGTTCGCAGCCAGGCGGTAGCCGAAGAGTTGGCGCAGGAGGTTTTTCTGCGCGTGTACCGCTCGCGCGGCGCTTATGAGCCCACGGCCAAGTTCACTACCTGGCTCTTCCGCATCGCCACCCACCTGGCCTTGAACTGGCTTCGCGACGGAAAGAACGAGCGGGTGCAGCAGAGTCTGGATCAGCGCGATTCCGGAATGCCGGCGCGCGAGGCCGCCGACGGGCGGCCCTCGGTGGAGCAGCGGATGGTGCGCGAGTCCGGTTTTGAGGAAGTGCGCCACGCGGTGGCGGCGCTGCCGGCGAATCAGCGCGCAGCGGTTCTGATGCACAAGTACGAAGAGATGGAGTATTCTCAAATCGCCAAGGTTCTGCATTGTACGGAATCGGCGGTGAAGTCATTACTATTCCGGGCCTATGAAACACTGCGGGCCCGGCTGGCCCACATGGCATGAAAGTGAGGACCTATGAGCCATAACGGGTGTCGGGGAAGAACCGAGCTTTTGCTGGAATACGCCGCGGGCGGTCTGGACGCGGCCGGCAGGGAAGCCGTGGAAAAGCACCTCGGGGAGTGCGGTCCGTGCCGCGATCTCGTCGCCGGCCAACAGGCTGTGTGGGCGGCTCTCGATCAGTGGGAAGCGCCTCCGGTATCGGAGGATTTCGACCGCCGGCTGCACGCCCGCATCGCGCGGGAAGGTTCCTGGTGGGATCGCATCCCGCGGCGATTCAGCCCCGCGCTTCTGCGGCGTGGCTTGCCGGTTGCGGCCGCGGCCGGTTTGGCCCTGGTGGCGGTCCTTGTTATGAGTCGCCCGGCGCCGGTTCCCCCCGCGCCGCTGGCCAAGGTGCAGCAGGTAGAGCCGCTGCGCCCCGACCAGGTGGAGACCGCCCTGCAGGACATGGAAATGCTGCGCGAGTTCAACGGCTTGGTGCGTCCCGATCCGGCGATGTGAGAGAGGGCGTGTTTGACGCGGAGAATTTCGAGGAAGACGCGGGACGGCTGGGATTCTTGTTGAGGTAGCAGGATGATGCGGGGCGCCTGGATTTGCGTAATGTCGATTCTCGCTGCGGGCGCGCTGGCGGCGCAGGAGAGCGGCGCTGCGGCGCCTGGCCCGGCCGGATTGAGGGTCGCCCAGCCGGCCCAGCCGCGTCTTCTCAATCCCGCCAGCCCGGCTGCCCGCCTGATGCTGGCCACTCCGGAGCAGCGCCAGCGTGCGCTCGAGCAATTGCCGCCCGAGCGCCAGGAGCAGGTGCGCCAACAACTGCAATGGTTCGACAGCCTTCCCAGGGCCCAGCAGGCCATCGAAATCCGGCGCATCGAGTGGTTTGCCGCCCTGCCTCCCGACCAGCGCGCGGCGGTGCGCGGCGCGATGCAGGCCCTCAACCAGTTGCCGCCGGCGCGCAGGCAGGCCGTCCGCCGCGCGCTGATCGCTCTGGGCGCCTTGAATGCCAATCAGCGGGCCCGGCGCATGAACAATCCGGCCTTTCGAGCCAGGTTTGCCCCCGGCGAGCAGCGCATCATCGCCGTCCTTTCCGACGGTTTGCTGCCACCTTTGTAAACGTGCGCACGCTATCCATCGGGGTTTCCGAAAATAAACATTGTTTTTAAGCGAGAATTTTGCTAATTTTCTCACACCATTGAGACGCAGCCATCCGGTTTCGGATGGCTGTTGCGAGGGTTGATGAGAAAAATTGCGCCGGTCTACGAAAGCAAGGACGACTGCAGGCGAAAGCTGGTCGAAAAACGCCGGGAAGTGATCGCCGGCATGGGTATGAAGTTCGACATGATGGCGCGCATGGGCCGGGTGGCCGAAGACGACCAGGCCCAGATCTCGCACGACGAGTTCGTGTCGCTGCGGCTCAACAGCCTGGATTACGCGCAGCTCCGGCTGGTGGAAGAGGCTCTCGATCGCCTGGATTCGGGCGACTACGGAACATGCCTGTGCTGCGAGGAGCCGATTCCCGCGAAGCGCCTGGGGGTGCTTCCCTGGGCGCGCTATTGCGTAAGGTGCCAGGAGGGTATGGGGGCCGATCTAGAAGCCGCCTGGGCCGCCGAGCGCTATGCGCCGCATCCCCTGAGAGGATAGCGGCGCTCGCGCCATCCTCCACTCCGCCACACGCGAAGTGTGGGGCAGGATGATATCCTGCGCGCCGGTTGACAACCGGCGCCGGTGGACTGTTATCAGGTTCCAGCCACAAGCAGCCAGCCGCAACCAATTCGAATCGCGGCAATCCGTCCAGCACGCGGGCTTGTAATACGCCTTAACCTGCGCCAGCTTCCATCTGTGCGATCCTGGAAACGCCAATCCCGATATTGGCGCTCCCGGGAGGAACACTCATGATCGAACAGCCGGTAATCGATTACGCCGAAGCCATGCGGGCGCTGGAGACCATGGCGGCGGAGATCTCGCGGCGTGGGAAGGCGGCCGTCATGGCGGTGGCCGACGCTCACGGCGAGCTGATCGCCCTGGCCCGCATGGACGGCGCCCGCCTCTCCTCCATCGCCATTGCCACTAACAAAGCGTGGACATCGGCGCGGTCGGGGAGAACCACGGCCGAGGTCGGCGCCAAGGTGCGCGACCCCCAGAAGGGGTTTGACATTGCGTATTACGGCGACCCGCGCTTCGTGGGATGGGGCGGCGGCGTTCCTATCTGGAAGGATGGCCGCATCGCCGGTTCGGTCGCCGTGAGCGGGCTTCCGGAGTCCGAGGATATTGAGGTAGCCGCGCTGGGCGCCGGCGCGATCGCGGCGCCGTAGGATTCGGCCGCGCGCGCGACATGAAAGTCGGACCTCGGACCGTCCCGAATCGAAGCTCCGGAGGAGCGAAAGAGAATAGCCCACGGCGTGAGCCGTGGGAGAGCGGCCAAATCCTCGTAGCCCCGGAGGGGCGTAAGAACGTTCTTCCGCCCCCTCCGGGGGCTGCCATGGTCGTTCACCAGCCTCACGGCTTGCGCCGTGGGCTACTTTCTTTAGCCCTGACGGGCTGGAGAAGCTCCCTGAGTATTGGCTACGCCTGGATTCCCGCGGTTCGCTTCGGAATCCGAGAATCCGCCACTTTGATGTCGCACACCCATTCGGCCCCGCGCGTCCGTTTCTCCGCCTTCAGTCTGTTATGCTCGGTAGTCTCGGACGGCCCCCGCGGACCGTCCCCTGCGAGGAGGCATCATGCGCAGCGTTATCGGCAAAGCAGTAGTGGCTGCCCTGGCGGCGTCGGTTTGCATGTTTGCGGCGGACCCCGCATTTCTGCGCCGGCAGGTGGCCGACGTCAAACCCCAGCCCGACGATCTCACGGCCAGCGCCAAAGCGGCCTCCTACAAGCCGCTCTTCGGCATCGGCGACCCGGACGCGGATCAGCTCAAGAGCGTCGCCCGCTATGGCGAGCTCACCCTCGGTCCGGATGGCGCCAGCGCCCTGGTGAGCTACCCGGCCGAGGAGCAGATGTACTTCGTCGAGGAGGGCGCCGGTACGCTGCTCTATGGCGGCGAGAAGACCCCCGTAAAGAAGAACGACTTCATGTATCTTCCCGTCGGAGTGAAGCATGGGCTGGCCAACTCGTCCGGTGCGCCGCTCAAGGTAATCGTCATGGGTTACAGGATCCCCGCCGCTATGAGCGTCCAGCCGACGGCCAAGCTGATGCTCGCCGGCACGGACGATATTCAGTTGCAGATCCTGGGGCAGCATGGTCCCACCAGCCAGTTCAAGCTGATGATGGGGACCACCACCAGCACCAGGGACAAACTCCCCGCGGCCTATGTGATGAACAGCCTCTTCATCCTGGATTTCGCGCCCGGTGGAACGAACATCCCCCACAACCATCCCGACGAGGAGGAGATCTACCTTCTGCTGAGAGGCAGCGGCGACATGGTGGCGGACAAGGACGCCGACGGCAAGGACATTCGGCATCCCGTGACCGAAGGCGCGGTGTTTCTCTTCAAACCGGGCTGCCAGGTGGGCTACTACAGCAACGCCAAAGAGGGCCAGCCGCACGACCTGATTCTGGCCGCCCGGTCGTCAGCCCGCCCCCGCGCGCCCAGAGCCCCCGGTGCCGGCCGCGGCCAGTAGGCGCCCTCCCATCGCCGCTGACCGGCGCCCCAATTGGCCGGCTTCTTCGCGCCCTCGTTGAGGCGCCTCTTTCCGCCTGACTCCATCGGGTATCGGCATCAGGTTCCCGTGACATCTCTTGAGACCGCGCCGGACTGAAACGGATCAGGCGGGAAAGGTGTGACAATGAATCGCAGAGGGAGGTGTTCATGCTGCCTCGAATCCTCGCGATTTCAGCTTTGGCGACGGCGGCTTGCTTCGGGCAGCCCCCCGCCATCTCATTGGAACGGCCGGCCGCAGTCGGGCTGCCAGTCTGGCTCAAGATCCCCGCGAGCAACCGAGTCGAGACGTTCTACCCCTTTTGGCTCGGCCTTCCCGCCGACTTTGGGTGCAAGCAGGTCGAAGTGAGGCGAAATGGACAGATGCTGCCGGAGATCGCAAATATGGCGGATCAGGGGGAGAGTTCCGGGATAATGTTTACGATCGGCAACCCATGCTGTTCTGCTTTGCATGACTTGATCGTGGACCCGGCTCGCGCCACTCACCCGTCCAGGCTGCCTCTCCATCTGCGTTACCGCTTCGACCAACCCGGCGTCTACGAGGTGCGCTACACGGCCAAGAGCGAGCAAGACACATTTCCGCCTGGGCCTGCTGTGTGGACCGCCTGGACCCCGATCGAGATCCATGCCGGCTCGCCCGAATCGCGGGCGAGATGGCTCGCGGAAATGAGTACGCATGCACCGACAGACACGATCGAGGCGTTGACCGATTTCCTCCCCAGCATCCTGGGCATTCCCGATCCCGAATCTTTGCGGTTGCTGGGTCCCTATCTTTACCATCCGGACGAGCTCGTGAGACGCTACGCGGGATCTGCCCTGACCTATTGGCCGCCCGTCGAAGCCGAGGCAAGCGTCAAGGAGTGGCTGCGAACCAAAGGCCCCAGCGACGGCATGATTCACTATCTGGCGCGCGGACCCTTCCACGCACTACCCGATTTCGATTCGATCCTGGAGATCGTGCTGCCCTACTTGCGCTCCGATTCCCCCGTCCTGGTCGCCGGTGCGCTGGAAGCTGTCTGGCATCTGACCGGCGCCGCCTCGAAAGCCAGCCCCGAACTTCGCAGGCGCGCGGAAGAAGAACTCGTGGACGCCCAGGACCACATTCGCGCGGTGGGCGATTCCGGGACCGTTTCGGAACTCGACTCGCTGCTTGAGGTGTTGCCCCATCTCAGGTAGGCCCTGCGCTCTCGAAATGGCGCGGAAACCGGGTCCAAACCAATCACACCGCTGCCGCTGACCATCCACCTGCACCACCGTGAAGCGGGACGTGGACCGTAAGCCGGGCACGGCAACCCCGTCTCAGGAAGCCCGCCGCGCGGAGTCGCGCCGTAGGGGCCGGGCACGCCGCCGCCTGGAGGGCGGGATCGATGTGCTCGGCGCGGGTTTCGGCTTCGTTCATGGCTGCTTCAGGCCTTTCCTGTTAGCGGGCGGCAGGTAGTTGCCCGTGGAGACGACCTTCTTCCCCGTCCTGCTCTCTAACTCCAGCCGCGCCTTCTTGGCGATGCGCCCACCGGTTCTGGCGGCCGACGAATTCTCCGCCATCCCCGTGGCCTCGACGGTTTCGGCAATCTGGCGGGTGGATAGTTCGGCGAGCGCGGTAAAGATCAGCTCCGCTTCGCTCATGTGGTCGCGCAGGTTCTGAGTCTTCAGCCCTTTCATCTGTTTGTGGAGTTTCACGCTCACGTCCGACCACTCCTCGTGGATGAGGTTGGTCAGGATGGCGAACTGCTCGCCTTTCTCGATCTCGTGACCGGCCCAGTAGTCGGTTAGTTTGTTGCGAGTTTCCTGCCCGGTCATACGCTGGGCAATCCACTTCTCGCTGCGTCCGTGCTTTTGCCAGGTCTCGCGGGCACGGTCCAACGACAGCGCCGGATCGGCCATCTCCTGCATGCGTTCATAGCCCACCTTGGCCAGCCACAACTTGATCGGCTCGGCCTTGGGGCTGGGCACCGACTGCACCAGCCGCAGCAAGGTCTCAGCCGTGGCTGCGTCGGTCATGCGCTGCTTGCCGTCGCCGGCGGCCATCTTCAACTGGTGACAATTTGTCACCAGTTGGCTGCCTTCCTTGCCCAGACGTTCTTTGAGCTTGTTCCAGTACTTGCGCGCGGTCTGGAAATTCGGCTGCTGGGTCAGCGCCTGAACGATATCGACCACCGAGAACCACCAGGTTTCCGTCGCCTCCCGGTAGACGCGGCGGATTTCATATTGTTCAAAGAGGGCGGGTTGGCTTGGCATCGTTCGGCCTCGTTCATGGCGCGGCTCTATAGTAACCCGCTGAAGGCGCGGTCGAGTAGCGACTTCTTCAAGGCGTCCAGCGCGGCGAGCTTTTGGCGGTAGAGGGATTCGAGGCGCTGGGTTTCAGCGCGCATCGAGCGAAGGCCTCGGACGATCTCCAGTTGTTCCGTGGGTCCCGGAACCTTAACAGGCAAGAGGCGCAGGTCTTCAATATTGATTCCAACGTACGCGGTGCCTTTCTTGACTCCCCCAAGCCACCGCTGGCTGACGCCGGCCCCTATCCAATAGGCCACGAATTCGGGGTTGATGCGCGAAGTTTCGACCGGAATGACGGCCACCTCTCGCGAGACGTTCCAGCCGACCATTTCTGGGGTGGCCACCGAAACGCCGCCGAGGGTCCCGCGAACATTGACCAAGACTTCTCCACCCCGCAGCACGGTTCGCGCGAACTCCACCGAAAGCGATGGAGCGATCCTCTTGACGCCCTGGGTGTCAACGCTAAGCCAGCGGACGTTACTGGTTCTCAGGCACGGGACGCCGCCTGGAAACTCCTGTCCCAGCAAGATCACGCCGTAGGTGATGACACGCGAGGGGTCACACAGGTTCGCAAGCGGCTTCTCCACCCACCCTTTGCCGCGCTGGGTGAAGACGGCTTGCAGGTGGTTTTCAAACAGAGTGCGGGCGTTTTGGAGGTTCTTTTCGGCGTTGGCTTTGACGGTGGCGATGCCGTCAAATGCTTCGTCGAGGATGCCAACGATGCGCTGCTGCTCGGCGAGGGGCGGGAACGCGAAGGGGCATGCCCTGACTTCGCCGTCGGTCACCGCTGGATAGCTTGCGCCCTTCTGCAGGCTCTCCATCCGGCCCATGAAGTCTTCGGAGAAGAGCGAGTAGAACACGAAGCGATGGTCGAGGCCCGGCTCCGGTCTCAGGACGAAATACCCAGTGCTGCAGACTTGATTATGCAGTTCCTCGGGAACGACCGCGATGCGCCGCAATGTTGGCCGCACCGTGGCGAACAAGACATCGTTGGCCTTTACAAGCCGCCGCGCCCGGCTGGGTGCGTCCTTGCCTCTCAGACGCTGAGTTTCTTCGATGCGGAACGTCTGGTTCGAAATGCTCGACACGTCAATGTAGTCGAACTCTCTATCCGGCGATTGGAGGGGATTGACCGTCTCAGTCTTCTGCAAGACCTCGCCCAGCAGCTTTATCTGCCACCCCTTCCCCCCCGCCTCCTTATTCATCCCTGCCGCCACGCTCCCCAATCCACTCCATGAGCTTCTGCTGCAACTCGTCTTTGCTGGGCAGGTAGAGTTGATACTCCCGCGCGTGGATGTTGGCGTCCTTGGGCAACGTGATTTCCACCAGCGCCTGGTTCTTGTGCTTGCAGAGCACGATGCCGATAGTGGGATTCTCCTCCCCGGTCTTCACGAAGCGGTCGAAGTAGTTCACGTACATCTGCATCTGCCCCAGGTCCTGATGGGCGACCTTCCCGAGTTTCAGATCGATCAGCACGTAGCAGCGCAGCAGGCGGTTATAGAAGACCAGGTCCACGAAGAAGTGCTCGTCGTCGAACGTAAATCGCTTCTGGCGCGCCTCGAAGAGGAAGCCCTTGCCCATCTCGAGGAGGAAGCGCTCGATCTGGCCGATGATGGCGGATTCCAGATCGGACTCGGAATAGCGGCTCCGCTCATCCAGGCCGAGGAACTCCAGAACCAGGGGTTCCTTGAGCAGGTCGTCCGGCTGGCCAACGGTTTGCCCTTCCCGCGCAAGCCGGCGAATGCCCTCTTTGTCGCGGCTCAAAGCGAGGCGCTCGTACAGACCGGAGTCGAATTGGCGCCTGAGTTCGCGCACGGTCCAGTTCTGCGCCCCGGCCTCTATCTCATAGAAACTACGCTCGTTGGGGTCCTTGGCGCCGAGGAGGAAGACGTAGTGCGACCAACTCAGGGTGAAGGGGCGGGGCGTGGGATTTCCAGATTCGCCAGACACTGTCTGGCGGATTGCCAATTGGTCAGTCGTTGACTGACCAATTTGGGAAGATCCGGATTTTCCAGTCATTGACTGGCCAATTGCCGAGGCGTTGAATTGCCCAGACGCTGTCTGGCCAATTGGCGGAGCTCCCAATCGCCCAGACGGCGTCTGGGCAATCTCGGGGATCCGGTCGGAATACGCCAGGTAGAACCGGCGCATGTACTCCAGATTGCTCTTCGAAAAGCCGCTTCCAAACTCGCCCGTCAGCCGCTCCGCCAACACCTTGACGACCTCCTCTCCGTAAGCGGCCCGGTCGTCGCCCCGCTGCTCTTCCTCCACAATGCGCCGGCCAATCTCAAAGTTGGTGTGGACTTGGACCAAGTCCACGCCCCGCGCCACCGTGGTGCGCGCCCCGGCGATCAACTCGCGGATACCGTCGAAAAACGCCGCGCCGGCCTTCACAGCAGCCTCCGTATGGCGGCCAGCGCCTCCGCGCTCTCGGCATCGAGCGCCGCGATTTCGTCCAGGATCTCTTCGGGGCTGCGGTGGACCACCGCCTCGCCGCCGTTCGGGTTCTTCACCGAAAGGTCGAAGGTCGCCGGGTCGAAGGTCTTGGCGTCCACGGTCCAGGATTTCGGCGAATCGGCGCGCGTCTTCTGCAACCGGACAAACTCGGCCAAGTCGTCGTCGTTGAGCGGGTTGGTCTTGCCGAGGTTGCGGCCGGGGTCGAGCTGGTAATACCAGACCTCGCGCGTCTTCGTGCCCTTCTCGAAGAACAGCACCACGGTCTTGACGCCCGCGCCCTGGAACGTGCCGCCGGGGCAATCGAGCACGGTGTGCAGGTTGCAGCTTTCGAGCAGCAGTTTGCGCAGGCTCACCGAGGCGTTGTCGGTGTTGGAGAGGAACGTGTTCTTGATGACCACGCCGGCGCGCCCGCCTGCCTTCAGCATTTTGATGAAGTGCTGGAGGAAAAGGAACGCCGTCTCGCCGGTGCGTATGGGGAAGTTCTGCTGCACCTCCTTGCGCTCCTTGCCGCCGAAGGGCGGATTGGCCAGCACAATGTCGAAGCGGTCCTTTTCCTGGATATCGGCCAGGTTCTCGGTAAGGGTGTTGGTGTGGATGATGTTGGGCGCGTCGATGCCGTGCAGAATCATATTCATGATGCCGATGACATAGGCGAGCGACTTCTTTTCCTTGCCGGTGAACGTGCGGGACTGGAGGGTTTGCAGACCCTTGGTGGTGAGCCCGTGCGTGGCCTTCATGAAATCGAACGACTCGCACAGGAAACCCGCCGAGCCGCAGGCGCGTCGTAAATGCGTTCGCCGATTTTGGGATGCACCACCCGCACCATGGCGCGGATAAGCGGGCGCGGAGTGTAATACTCGCCGCCGTTGCGCCCGGCGTTACCCATGTTCCGGATCTTGGCCTCGTAGAGATGCGATAGCTCGTGCTTCTCGGTCTGCGAGCGGAAGCGCAGTTCGTCGATGTGGTCGATGATCTCGCGCAGGTTGTAGCCGCTCGAGATCTTGTTCTTGATCTCGCCGAAGATCTCCCCGATCTTGTATTCGATGGTGTTCGGTCCCGTGGCCTTGAGCTTGAAGCCGTGCAGGTAAGGGAAGAGCTTCAGGTTGACGAAATCGCGGAGGTCGTCGCCGGTCTTGGCCCGGTTGTGGTCGATCTGGCCGTCCTTGCCTTTGGGCGCCGCCCACTCTTCCCAGCGGTACGCCTTGTCGAGAATGAAGGCGTACCGCTTGCCATCGAGCGCGGCTTCGTCGGCCCGGTCCTGCTCCAGGCCGTCGAGGTATTTCAGGAAAAGGAGCCAGGACGTCTGCTCGGTGTAATCTAACTCGGTGGTGCAGCCCGCCTCTTTCCAGAGGACGTCGTCGATGTTCTTGAAGGCCTGTTCAAACATGCTGATCGAGGAAGCGTCGTCATTCGGAATCCCGGCATCGTGGCGCCTCTCCGCTTCTCCCCTGGGCGCGTGCGCCGAGGGTCATCGGATGCGCCGGAGCCCCATTCTAGCTCCCAGCGCCGCCGGGCGAATCGAGCCAGCGGTGGGCGCTTGGGTAAGCCGAGGACGGCAAACCGGGGAGGGGCCATTTGCTCGCATCCCAGCGTTTCAGGGAGCAAACCTCTTTCAGTTCAGGCGCCCTTGAAAAATCGGTGCGGCCCAACTGAAATTCGGCTACAATAGGCTTGCGGTCCCGAAGTTTCTTGTTGAAGCTCCGATACTCCTGTTCTCGTACTTTCGGGACCGCCTTCCCCTTTCCACCCGCCGCCGGCCTCTTCTTTTGTGGCACGATAGCAATTGTGGGGGCGTAGCTCAGGCGGATAGAGCAACGGCCTTCTAAGCCGTGGGTCGGGCGTTCGAGTCGCCCCGCCCCTACCACTTCGCGCCGCCAGCCGGCTGAGCGTATGCGCACACCAGACAAGGCGTTCATGTGGGGCCAAGCCCGAAGGCTTGGCCCCACCGACGTCCTCTGTCCTGGCCGGGCCGTATGAGCCTTCGGTGGGCCGCTTCCCTTTCCCTTCGCTTCCGCCGCCGCCGCATGGAGCGCTTCACGCGCGAGTTTGGCGTCTCGGGTGACACGCGAGTGCTCGATATCGGCGGCACTCCCGAGTGCTGGCGCCTGCTGCCGCGGCCCCCGCGCGTGGTCCTGCTGAACATGCCGCGCGCCGGAGCCGAGATGCAAGGCGCGGAGCTTTGGGTGGCGGGCGACGGCCGCGCGCTGCCGTTCCGCGATGGGGCCTTCGACGTGGTATTCAGCAACTCCGCCATCGAGCACGTGGGCGCCTGGGAAAGCCAGCGGCGTTTCGCCCGCGAGGCGGCCCGCGTGGGTCGGCGCTACTGGATCCAAACCCCCAACCGCTGGTTCCCCGTGGAGCAGCACCTGCTCACGCCCTTCATCCATTGGCTGCCCAAGCGCTGGCAGCGCGCCATGGTTCCGCGCTGCACGGTCTGGGCCGCTCTGGCGCGGGTCTCGGAAGACCGCCGGCGTTTCTATTTGCGGCATTTCCTGGACGATGTGCGGCTGCTTGGTCCCGCCGAGATGCGCCGCCTGTTTCCGGACGCGCGCCTGATCCGGGAGCGTTTCTGCGGGATTACCAAGTCATTGATCGCGGCGGGCTGAAAGTCGCCTGAAAGCGTGTCGCCAACCTGCGTCTTGGGCAACTTGCCCAAAGCGCAAGCCGAAACAAAGGACTTAACCCCGATTTCGCCCCTGATTTTGGGCAACTTGCCCAAAACCGACCTTTCCCTAGGTCTGCTTGGCCTCCTGGCCGCGGCCCATCTTCTCGATCTCGTTGAAGTACACCTTGCGGCCTTCGTCCATGGCCAGATTGGAGAGAATCACCGACACCGCGTCGGCCATGCCGACTTCCAGGTTCGCCCGGGGCGTCTTTCCGTCGCGGCAGTTCTGGAAGAAGCCCTTCAATTCGGTATCCACCGGGTTGTTTTCCTCTTCCTGCAGCATGATGCCCTTGGCCGTCAGCCACATGCGCGCGAACTTGGACTCGCGGGTAAGAAAACTGTCGTTCTTGCCGAGCTGCATGTCGGCGGTCAGGATCGGAATCGGGCGAACCACGCCGCCTCCGGCTATCATGGTCGCGGCCGCCGTGACGGCTTCCTTCTTCTGATCCTTGGCGTCGGTGACCGTGGTCGTTTTCGGCGGCTCGGGATACCACCAGGCGATCGGTGGCTGGAAGGATACGCCGGGCGTATCGCCGCCCACGGTGATCTCGATGGTCCCCTCGGTACCCATGATGATCTCGCCGAATTCGGCGCGCGAGCCATTGAAGAACGGCGAGAACTGGTTGGTGCTTATTGACGAATATGTCAGCTTCTGGCCGTTGGGGTACTTGTAAATCAACTGGATGTTGTCCCACACGTCGCGGCCGTCTTTCAGAATATCCAGGCTGCCGAGGCCCATGACGAACTCCGGCTGCGAGCCGAACATCCAGTCGGCCACGTCCACCTGGTGCGAGGTCAGCTCGGCCGCCAGGCCGCCCGACATGGAGCGGTAGATGCGCCAGTTGTTGATGTTCTTCTCCCCGCCCGGCTTCATGGTCCACAGAGAGCTGGGCTTGTTGATCATGTTACGGTGCCACTGCGCGTGGATGTGATGGACGTTCCCCAGAAGGCCCTTGGCCACCATCTGCTGCACCGTCTGGTAGAAATAGCTGTAGCGCCGCTGCAAACCGGTCTGCAGAATCTGCTTGGGGCGGGCCGCGGCGTCGGCGCGCAGGGCGTGCACTTCCTCGGGCTTGAACACCAGGCACTTTTCGCAGAAAACGTGCTTGCCGGCTTGCAGGGCGTCGCGCGTCAGCGGGTAGTGCACGAACAGCGGCGTGAGCACGAACACCGCCTCGACGTTTTGCTGCGCCAGCAGATCGTGGTAGTCCTTGTATGTCTTCTCCGGCTTCGAGCCATAGGCGTCGATGCCGCCCTTGAGGGCGTCTTCCTGGATGTCGCACATTGCCACGCAACGCCCGGAATGGATGTTCTTGAGGTGCTTCAGCAGATACTTGCCGCGGCTTCCCGTGCCGATCACGCCGAATTGCACTTGGTCGTTGGCGGCTTTTACGGTTTGAATCATGGGAGCCGAAATCACTGCGGCGGCGGCAGTGGCGGCTCCGGCGGTCTTGACGAAATCGCGCCGGGAGACATCCTGGTCCTGGGCCATGTGGAATCAACCTCTAAAGGTGGAGTATTTCGCCCCGATTGTAGCATTCCTCAGCCGGGAGCAAAGCTGCGCCGCGCGCCCAAGGGGAACCAGCCGCGACCGTTTCTTCCGGGCCGGATGGCCGGCTTACCGCGGCGTTATCAGGCCGCCCAGTTTGTCCTGCTCGCCGGAAACCGGGCGCGGGAAACGGGTGGCGTAAGCCTCGGCGTACTTCAAGCCGGAGCCGGTGGCGAAGATCACAATGCGGTCGGCGCTCTTGAGCAGGCCGGAGGCCAGGAGGCGCGGAAGTGCGGCCACGCACGCGGCCGCCTCGGGAGCGGCATAAATGCCCTCCTCGGAGGCCAGGGCGGCGCCGGCGTCCAGGATCCGCTCATCGCTCACCGCGACGGCGGCGCCTCCGCTCGCCCGCAGAATATCGAGGATCAGAAAATCGCCCAGCGGCTTGGGTACGCGCAGTCCCGCCGCGACCGTGCGGGCATCCTCCCAGAAGCGCGCGCGGGCCTGCTCTTCCTCGAACGCCCGCACGATGGGCTGGCAGCCCTCCGCCTGGACGGCGATCATCTTGGGCCGCCGCGATCCGATCCAACCGAGCCGCTCCATCTCGTCAAAGGCCTTCCACATGCCGATGAGGCACATGCCGCCGCCGGCGGGACACAGAATGGCGTCGGGCAGTTCCCAATCCATCTGCTCCGCCACTTCGTAGCCCATGGTCTTCTTGCCTTCCACGCGGTAGGGCTCCTGGAGCGTGGAGACGTCGAACCAGTCCCCGGCGCCCGCGCGCTCCGCCAGCAGCCGGCCGCAATCGCCGATGAGACCGTCCACCAGGGTCACCTCGGCGCCGTACGCCCGGCACTCCAGGTAGTTGGACTGCGGGACGTCCTTGGGCACGAAGATGTGGGCTTCGATGCCGGCCGCGGCGGCGTAAGCGGCCAGCGCCCCGGCCGCGTTTCCGGCGGAGGCGATGGCGACTTTACGAATCCCCAGCTCCACGCACATCGAAACGGCGCAGGCCAGCCCGCGGGCCTTGAAGGACGCGGACGGATGGAGTCCCTCGTCCTTGATCCACAGCGAGTCGGCTCCCAGGCGCGCGCCCAGCCGGCGCGAACGGAGCAGCGGCGTCCACCCTTCGCCGAGCGACACCACGGCCTCTTGGGCGGGCGGCAGGACGGGGGCGTAGCGCCACATGCTGGCGGGCCCGCCGCGTACGTCCCGTCTCCTCCAGCGCTGGCGGATCTTATCCAAGTCGTACCGCACCAGCAGCGGCCCGCCGCAGGCGCAGAGGTTGTTCTTCCGCCCCGCGTCGAGCCTGTTGTGACACAGACTGCATTCCAAGTGCGTCGCTATAGGCATTCAGTAGAAAGTCTAGCATCGGTCGCGGTGGGGCAGGTGGGGCAGGATGTGGGACAGGCGCTTCCGCCTGTCAACCCGAGCCGAGCTCGGTTCAAAGAGCGCCCAGGCAGACGATAGTGGTATCATAATGTGGTATCATTTGGAAGTGGACCGGCATCACCGCACGCGGAAGGAGACCGACCGCGGCGCGGTGGCAGCCATGCGGCGCTTCCTTGTGGAGGCCCGCATCGAGGTCGAGGGGGAGGAAGATGACCTATAAAGGTTACGAGGGTATCGCCAGGTTCGACGAGGAGGCTGGGATGTTCACGGGTGAAGTGATCAACACGCGCGACGTCATCACGTTCCAGGGGAAATCCGTCGCGGAGTTGAAGCGCGCGTTTCAGGAGTCCGTGGAGGACTACCTGGAGCTCTGTGCGTCGCGGGGTGAAGAGCCGGACAAGCCGTTCTCAGGTATGTTCACCGTGCGCATGCCGCCGGAGTTGCACCGCCGCGTGGCATTGGAGGCCAGCCGCAGAGGGAAGAGCTTGAACGCGTATGTAGTGGGCCGTCTCAAGCCATCCAGGAGTGGAGTCGGGCTTTAGCCTGCCGCCGGGCTTCTGCCCGGCGTATCGTGTTCCCGCTAGAATATCTGTGTGCCACCAGGCAAGACGCCCGCCGCCCGATACGCCGAGTATTCGGGCCTGGCGCTGCTGCTTCCGGCCTCCACATTCGTCGGTTATCTGATCGGCTATTGGCTGGATCGGGCGTTCGGGACCACTTGGCTGCGGATCGTGTTTCTGATACTGGGAAGCGCGGCGGGGTTCGCCCAACTGATCCGCCAGATCATGCGGGATTCGCGGGATGACGGATCCTGAGAAGCTGACCTACCAGCGCGCCGCGGCGCGTATCGCCCGCACCACGGCCGCGCTGGGGGGGATGGGGACAGCCGTTGCGCTGGCCGGATGGGGCTGGCGGGCGGGCGCCGGTTTCCTGATCGGATCGCTGCTTTCGGGCGTGCAGTTTCTATGGCTGAAGGGGCTGGTGGACGGGCTCGGCAGCGGCAAGCAGCGTGGCCGGAGCCTGAGGATGGCCCTGCGCTTCCTGACGCTGGCGGGCGCGGCGTATGTTATATTCAGGCTTATTCCCGTCAATCCGGCGGCCGTTCTGGCCGGAATATTCGTTCTAACCGCCGCCGTTTTCGTCGAAGTGATATTCGAGATCGTCTATGCCCGAAAGTGAACTCTGGATCACCAAGCTCTTCAACGACTATCTGCCCGGGCTCGGCAATTTTTTCCTGGGGCTGATTCCGCCTTCCTGGGCCCACGCCGTCGGAATTCACCCGGGGCCTCGCCCCTGGGAGGATTTCATAGTTATGGAGCTGTTGGTGGTGTTCTTGCTGGCCGCGATCTTTCCCATCGCGCGGTTGCGCCTTTCAGCCGGCCGGCCCGGCAAGTTGCAGCAGACCTTGGAGCTGGTATACGGGTTCGTATGCGGCCAGACCGGCGAGCAGATTGGACCTGGCGGCAGCCGCTACGCTCCGTTTTTCGGCACGATCTTCCTGTTTATCCTCATTTCGAACCTGATTGGCATTATTCCGTGCTTCGAATCGCCCACCAAGAACCCCTCGGTGACCGCCGGCTGCGCGGTGGCCACCTTTGTGTACTACAACGTGGCGGGCCTGCTGGCGATCGGTCCCTGGCGCACGTTCCTTCATTTTTGGGGTCCGCTGTGGTGGTTGGGGCCGCTCATGTTCCCCATCGAAGTCATAAGCCACTGCGCGCGGATGCTCTCGCTTACCGTGCGTCTGTACGCCAACATGTTCGCCGGCGAGCAAGTCACCATGGTATTCCTCAACCTGACCAAGTTCCTGTTTCCCGTCATTTTCATGGGCCTCCACGTATTTGTGGGAGTCATCCAGGCCTACATTTTCATGCTGCTGGCCATGGTTTACGTGGGCGGGGCCGTGGCGCACGAACATTAATACCGGCTTTATTCCGCCTTGCAGCGTGAGCCCGGCCGCACGGTGACCGGGAACCACCTCCTGGGGCGAATCATCGAGGAGAATGAAATGACGAAGAAGTTGTTCTTGATTCTGGCGGTGCTGCTGATTGTGGGCTCCCCGCTGTGCGCGGAATCCGCGGCCACTGGCACCCTGGCAGCCAACTATCACTGGGTGCCCATCGCCGCCTGCTTCGGCATGGCGATCGCCTCCGGCCTCTGCGGCTTGGCCCAGGGCAAAGCCATCGCCAGCGCGGTGGAAGGCATGGCCCGCAATCCCGGAGCCGCCAAGGCCATCCAACTTGCCATGCTGATCGGTCTGGCGTTTGTCGAATCCCTCGCGTTGTATACCCTGCTGATCGTCTTCGTATTCGCCAAGTAGTCGTGCGTGCCGGGGCCGGCGCGGCTGGCCCCGGCCCGTTTCCTGGTCCACCGTACGTACTCATAAGCCTTTCGGTCCAGTACCTTTGCCTCGCAGCCGGATCTACCGGTCTATTGACCTTAGTTGAGAGGCTGGTTAGCATTAGAGGCGACTCATGGAACAGCGAAGAACCCGGCGCTTCAAACTGCAGTTGCCTCTCGCCATCACACGCTCCGGCGCGGAACGCGTTGCGCTGGCTGGCTTGACCCGGAACATCAGCTCCAACGGGGTCCTGTTCACTGCCGGGCAGGCCCCGGACTTGAGCGGGCCCATCGAGTACGTGATTACGCTGAATCACGATGGTGGTCAGTCCGTAAGCCTGAGGTGTATCGGCAAAGTGGTGCGCGCCGAGCGCGTCGGAGCCGGTCACACCGAAGACGTACCCAACTACCAGGTGGCCGCCACCTTGGAGCGGTACGAGTTCGTGCGCGAGCGCTAGGGCTTAACCGCGTCCCGCCCCGGCGCTCGGCCGATCTTTCCCCCTTGTGCGGGGTGCTGTCGCCGTAGTAATGTAGCAAAGAAAAGGCGAAAGCGTCCCATGAGTCTCCCGCTTGGCTTCCCCGACCTCCCCTTGGATTTGACGGTCTCCCGCAAGCCTTCGCTGGAGGCCGTGGTGGCCCGCTTTCGGGCAGCTCGCCAGGAGCCCGATTCCCCGGTGCGCGCCGTGCGCCATCAGCCCGCCAGCGAGGGCATCTTCGCGGAGATGCCCGCGGCGGTGGATCCGCGCCTGCGCGCGGCGCTCGAGCGGCGCGGCGTCACCCGCCTCTACTGCCACCAGGCGGAGGCCTTCGAGGCCCTCCAGGCCGGCCGCAACACGGTGATCGTCACGCCCACCGCCAGCGGCAAGACGCTGTGCTATAACCTGCCGGTCTTGAACCAGGCGCTGGGCGACGCGGAGGCGCGGGCCATGTACTTGTTCCCCACCAAGGCCCTGGCCGAGGACCAGCTTCATGAGCTGCAGGGCGCGGTGGAGGAAACCGGGCGCCGATCTGCGCGCCTTCACCTACGACGGCGACACTCCCCAGGACGCCCGCAAGGCCATTCGCCAGCGCGCCAACATCGTGCTCACCAACCCCGACATGCTGCACTCCGGGATTCTGCCGCACCACACCAAGTGGGCGCGCTATTTCGAGAACCTGCGCTACGTGGTGATCGACGAGCTTCACTATTATCGCGGCGTGTACGGCAGCCATCTGGCCAACCTGCTGCGCCGCCTCAAGAGGATCGCGGCGTTTTACGATTGCCACCCGCGGCTCATCTGCTGTTCGGCCACCATCGCCAACCCGCGCGAGCTGGCCGAGGCCCTCACCGGAGAGCCCTTCGAGTTGGTGGAGCGCAATGGAGCGCCGCGCGGGGAGAAGTTCTTCATCTTCTACAATCCGCCGGTGGTGAACCGGCAGCTCGGCATCCGCCGCAGCTACATTCACGAGACCCGGCGGGTGGCCGTGCAGTTCATCGAGCGCGACCTGCGGACCCTGGTGTTCGCCAACAACCGGCTGGCCACCGAAGTGCTGGTGACCTACCTGAAAGACGCCTTCGACCGCGGCCCGCTCCCCAGCGAGACCGTGCGCGGCTACCGCGGCGGCTACCTCCCCAAGGAGCGCCGCGAGATCGAGCGGAAATTGCGCGACGGCGAAATCAAGGCGGTGGTGACGACCAACGCCCTCGAGTTGGGAATCGATATCGGCTCGCTCGACGCGGTGGTGATGGCGGGCTATCCGGGAACGGTGGCTTCCACCTGGCAGCGCGCCGGGCGCGCGGGCCGGAGGCAGTCGACCTCGGCCGCCGTGATGGTTGCCTCCAGCGCGCCCCTGGACCAGTACATGGTGGAGCATCCCGATTACTTCTTCGGCCAGTCCCCCGAACATGCCTACATCAACCCCGAGAACCTGGAGATCCTGCTGGCGCACCTGAAATGCGCGGCCTTCGAGCTGCCTCTTCGCGATGGCGAGAAATTCGGCCCGCACGAGACCGGCGAGTTGTGCCGCTACCTGGAGGAAGCGGGATTCCTGCACCACTCCGCCGGCGCCTGGCACTGGATGTCGGACAGCTATCCCGCCGATGCCACCAGCCTGCGTTCCGTCACGAGCGACAACTTCGTGGTGGTGGATATCACGGACGAGGCCAAGGTCATCGCCGAGGTGTCTTTCCCCACCGCGCTCACCAGCCTGCACGAGAAGGCCATCTACCTGCACGAAGCGCGGCAGTATCACGTGGAGCGCTTCGACTACGACGAGCGCAAGGCGTACGTGAAGCGGGTGGACTGCGACTACTACACCGACGCTATCGACTACACCCAGGTGAAGGCGCTGCAGGAATTTGAAAGCGAAGCCCTGGCGGGGGCGCGCCGGATCCATGGCGATGTGCGCGTCACCCGCCAGATTGTGGGCTTCAAGAAGATCAAGTTCTACACCATGGAAAACGTGGGCGCGGGGAAGCTCAACATGCCCGAGCAGGAAATGCACACCACGGCTTTCTGGCTGCACTTCCCGGCCGCCTTCCTGGGACGTCTCGGGTTCACGCCCACCCAGATACAGAGCGGCATCGGGGGCCTGGGCAACGCCCTGCGCACGGTGGCCGCGCTGCTGCTGATGTGCGATCCGCGCGACCTGGGGGTGGCGCTGAGCGAGGCGACCTCCGGCGGCCTCGAGACCTTCGAGCCGAACCTGTACCTTTTCGACAATTATCCCGGCGGCGTGGGCCAGAGCGCTCCGCTCTACCGCCTGGCGCCGCAGTTGTTGAAGCAGACGGCCGGCCTGCTGGACGCCTGCGCCTGCGATGCGGGCTGCCCTTCGTGCGTGGGCCCGCCGGGGGAACTGGGCGAGCGCGGCAAGGAAGCGGCGCGGCGGATACTGGCGGAGTTGATTGGGTAAACGTGGAAACGCCGACGGCAAGACCGTCGGCGTTACCGGGAATCGACCAGCCGGTACTCGATCTTGCGCAGCCCGGCGGTGGTGCCGTAGGAAGCGATTCCGAAGGGCTTCGAAAGCTCGATTTCGCCGAAGCGCAAGCCGATCGTCCAGTTCCCCAACTCCAGGTAGATGACCTGCTCTTCATCGATCCACGCTGCGATGTACCGGTCCGTCACCCGCAGACGGAGCGCATACCAGCGGCCTTTCTCAAACTCCCTGGTGAAGCTGGTTTCGTTTTCCGAGGCGTCCATTTCGTTCAGGCTCGACAGGCCCACCACCTGGCCTCCCCAGCCGCCGTTGATCCAGGTGCAAAAGGAATCCCCCACCGGAAAGGTAATGCCGGCGAAGAAATCGGACCCCTGTATCCGGGATGCCTCCAGGCGGATTTCGTAATTCGACGTGGGCAGCTTGCCCGTCCAGTTGACTCCGGTCATATATCCGGAGCCGAGCACGATGGTTCCATTCTCGACGCGCACCGAGCCGTGCCCGGTAAATGGCGTCTCCTTCCAGCCGTCCAGGGACTTGCCGTCGAACATCGGCCGCCACTCGCCGTCGGGCGCACCCGGCTTGGTTTCCTGGCCGGCAACGCCCACGGCCGCGAAAAACAGGGCCGCGGCGAGCCAGCGCCTTTGGGCGGAGATCATAAGTCAATTATTGGGGATGGCGATTTCAGGTTCAACTGCCCGCGTGGCGCGCCGTGTTTCCTCAGGCCGCGTGAAGCGGGAGGACTTCGGATCGGATCCTCGCCTCCCATTCGTCGCGCGCCGTTTCCAGGTCATACTGAGCCTGCATGTTGATCCAATAGTCCGGCGTAGTGTTGAAGTAGCGAGCCAGACGCAAGGCGGTCTCCCCGGTAATCCCCCGCTGTCCGGCCACGATACCGGAAATCCGGTTGGCGGGCACGTGCAGCGCCTGGGCCAGACGGTTCATGCTGAGGCCCAGATCGTCCAGCGTTTCCTTGAGGATCTCTCCGGGATGAATAGGCGGCGCCTTGCGGGCCACAGCCCGTCTCCTAGCGGTAGTGTTTGGTGATCTCGACGTCATGGGGACCATCTTCCTTCCCCGGCGATAGGTCGGTCGCGAGCGCCGGGAATCCTGGCCTTATCCCAGCCCGAGCAGTTCTTGCGGGATGCGCTGGCGGCGCACCTTGATTTTGCTTTCGCTCTTGCGGGCGGCGGCGAGGTCGTAGGCGAGTTGCATACGCAGCCACGTCTCCGGGGTGCTGCCGAACGCTTTGGTTAGCCGGATCGCCATTTCCGGGCTGATGCCGGATTTGCCGTTGACGATCTTGTTGAGAGTCTGCCGGGTGACGCCGAGAATCTCTGCCCCGGCGGTCACAGACAGGCCCAAAGGCTCTAGGCAATCATGCCGGACGATGCGGCCGGGATGGACGGGGTTCTTCATGGGCATGTCGTTTTCCCCTTCTCAGTGGTAATCGATCAATTCAACGTCAAAAGCGTCAGTTCCTTCAAAGCGGAAAACAATGCGCCAGTTTGCTCGCACCGTCACAGACCACAACCCCTTCAAATCGCCTTTGAGCGGGTGCAGGCGATACCGTGGAACATCCAGAGCTTGCGGCACGGCGGCGGAGTCGAGGACCGTGAGGATTCGCTCAACCGTCTCCAACAGGTCGAACCGTATTCCGCTCCGGTCACCGCGTTCGTAGAGCCGTCTCAGCCCCCTGTGCTTGAAGCTCCTAATCATCAGAATACACCGTAAACTGTAAATTGTCAGGTGTCAACAACAATCGCGGAACCCCGAAACACGGCTGGCGCCCGCCGGCGACTCAATCCATGGCGCAGCGCATGCCGAGCTTGTTGCCACGGTGGCCGATCTCGACGGTGTCGCGGTGCGACGCGCGCACGGACTTGGCGCCGGTGCCCCACGAACCGCCTTTCGGCTCTTTAAGAGCGCCGCTTGGGGGCCCCGTAGGGTCGATCCGCGGGCCGGAGGAATACTTCTCGTACCAGTCCGCCACCCATTGCCACGAGTTGCCGATCATGTCGTACAGCCCGAAGGCATTGGGCGCTTTTTGCGCCACTTCGTGAGATGCGCCGCCGCTGTTACCGTTGTGCCAGGCGATGTCATCGAGCTTGCCGTAACGGGCCTCCGTGGAACCGCCCCGCGCCGCATACTCATACTCCGCTTCGGTGGGCAGCCGCCCTCCGATGGCCATGCAGTATGCCCTGGCTTCGTCCCAATCCACCTCCTCGACGGGGAAATTGGGGCCCTTGTGCGCGGCCGGGTTGCTTCCCGTCACGCGCTCATAAGCCTGCTGGGTGACGGCCGTCTGCCCCAGCCAAAAGCCCTTAGTGAGGGTGACCTCGTGAGCCGGCTTCTCATCGTCGCCGCACTCCGTATCTCCCGGCGAACAGCCCATCATGAACTTCCCCGGCGGAATCCAAACGTAGGTCAGCCCATCCTTCGGATTCACCGTCTTCGCGCCCGCCGCGACGGCGCCCCGCGGTGGCTGGGCCGAAAGCCCCGCGGCCGCGCACGCCATCAGCAGTACGCCAATCGTTCGCATCGTTTTCTCCCGGATGCTATTTATAACACGGCTTGCGCACCCAGAGGCTCGATGCTACAACAGACCCGATGAGCGACGTTCTCTCCGACTATCAGAAATGGAAGCAGCAGGGCGAAAGCCTGCGCGCGCAAGCCCGGCAGGCCATGGAATCGCGTTTTCGCGAGCTGCTGGTGGAGGCGGTCCGGATCGCCGGAGAATACCGGCAGGATTTCGGCGTCGCGCTGAAGGTCCCGCTGCCGGTGACCGCGTTCCGCTATAAGGGGTCGGTCAAGGGCAAGGCCGGAAAGCCCGCCAAGGCCAAGACGGAACGGGCCGAGCCGCCCGCGCCGAAGCCCGATCCGAAGATCGCGAGGCTGCAGAAGCGCCTGGCCGCCACACGCAAGAAGCTCGACGGGGCCAAATCCGCCGGCGGCCCGACGCGCGTCTTGGAAGACCGGGTCTACGAAATCGAGGATGAGTTGCGGCTGGCTGGGCACGCGCAATAAGCAGCCGCGACGGTGAGAGAGCGGGAGCAAACGGTTGACAGGCGAAAGCGCCTGTCCCACAAGCAGCCGCAGCGCCCGGCCCCACAGCTTCACAGCTTCACGGCGCTTGACCCGGAGGCCATTTCATGCTTTCATGGCTTCCTGACGGGAAGCTGCCATGGCAGACGAGAACCCTTCCTCATGGCGGGACGCCCTGGCGGCCGAATACGCCGCCCTGCGCCCCGACCTCGACCTTGCCGGCGAAAACGAGGTTGGACTCCGCGGCAAGATTCACGCCCACCCCCGGCCGCTCGGCGCGCTGTGCATTTCGGGCGGCGGCATTCGCAGCGCCACCTTCGCCTTGGGGGCCATTCAGGGCCTCGCGGAGACGGGCCTGCTGGACCAGTTCGATTACCTCTCCACGGTCTCCGGCGGCGGATACGTGGGAGGCTGGCTGACGGCCTGGATCAAGCGAGCCAAAGGCCTCGCCAACGTCATTCCGGGCTTGTGCGGCGCCCGGCCGAAGCCGGACGAGCCCGACCCCATCGAGCACCTCCGCGAGTACAACAAGTACCTTTCGCCCAAGCTGGGAGCGCTCTCGCTGGACGCCTGGACGCTGGTCGCCACCGTGCTGCGCAACCTCCTTCTCAACTGGCTGGTGTTGATCCCGCTGCTGCTGTTCGCACTCATGGCGCCCAGGCTGGCGCTCTCGGCGATGCGCTTGGCGGAGTATGCCGCCGAGACCAGCATGGCCCGCGCCGTGGCGGTGAGCGGCTCGGTGTGGGTCTCCGGCGTGCTTCCACTGCTGGTGAATGCGTTGTTCATCCTGGCCATATTCAACGCGCTTCGCTACCTTCCCGGCGTCGGCGGGCAGCGCCACACCGACTCGGACTACGTGAAGTACATGCTCGCGCCGCTGGTGGCGTCCACCCTGCTCGACTGCGCCTACGACTGCCTCCATTTCTACAATCACAATCCTCCGGAGACCCGCCTGTCCGCTCTCGCCATCACCGCGCTGGAGGCTTTGGCGGTGGTTTGGGCCGTCTATCTGGCGGTGTTTGTAGCGGGGTGGCGCGCGCGCCTGCGTCTCTGGTTCGGCCCCAATACGCTTGGCCTGGCGCTGTGGGCGGTGGTCATCGCGCTGGTGGAGAAAGTCGTGAACAACCAGGGTCCCGGCGAGACCCGGCTGGTGGCCTACCTGGCCGCGTCGGCCATCCCCTGCGCCACCGCGTGGGTGCTCTATATTCTGAGCTGTGACAAGCCGCTCGGCGAGCGGCTCCGCATGTTCGCAGGTCCGCTTCCGCTGGCCATCGTGCTGGTGGCGGCTTGCCTGGGCGCCATGGATTGGGTCCTCACCATCAAGGTCTTCGCGCAGGCGTCGTGGGCCTGGTACGTTACCCTGGCGCCGGCGCTATCGCTGCTCGCCTTCAACGCCGCGGGCGCGCTTTTCGTGGGCCTGTCGAGCCACACCCTGAAGGACGACGACCGCGAGTGGTTCTCGCGCGCCGGCGCGGGAGTATTGCTGGCCTGCGCGGTGTGGTTGGCGGCGTGCGCGCTGGTTCTGGACGTCCCGAAATACGCCTTCCAGTGGAACGTCTGGGGTAAGGGCGCGCTGGCGTCCGCCGGAGCGGCGCTCGGGTGGATCAGCGCGCGCGGCGGTTCGTTCGAGAACCGGGCCATGCGGGCGGCGGCCAAGGCCGCGCCGCTGGCGTTCCTCGTTCTGCTCGGCGTGGGGCTGGCCATGCTCACCAACTGGCTCCTTTACGCCGCCGGCGCGACCGCGCAGGGAACCGCAGTGGTCCCCTGGTGGGACCAGGACAAGCTTCTGGAACATACGCCCGCCTGGGCCGCCGCGGCGTTCATGACCGGCTTTTTCCTGGTGGCGTGGGTCATGGCGCGCTACATCAACACCAACAAGTTCTCACTCCACGGAATGTATCGCGAACGCCTGATTCGCGCCTACCTCGGCGCCTCCAACCCCAGCCGCCATGAGGGCGCCGCCGGCTTCACCGGCTTTGTGCTGAGCGACAACCTGCAGATGCGCGACCTCGTGCAGCGGCCTTTCCACGTGCTGAACCTGACGTTGAACATGGTGGGCAGCTCGCGGCTGGCATGGCAGCAGAGAAAGGCGCGGTCGTTCACCGTATCGCCGTTGCACTGCGGCAGCTTCGACCTGGGCTACCGGCGATCGGCCGCCTACGGCGGGCCGGAGGGCATCTCTCTCGGCACGGCGGTGGCCGTTTCCGGCGCGGCCGCCAGCCCCAGCATGGGGAGCTACACCACGGCCATCGGCGGCTTCGTCATGACTCTGCTGAACGCGCGCCTGGGCTGCTGGCTGGGCAATCCAGGCACGGCCGGAGGGCGGACCTGGAAGCACGAGGGCCCGCGCTCGGCTATCCGCTCGCTGGTTCGGGAGTCCTTCGGGTTGACCAACGACAGCGGCCCCTATGTCTACCTTTCCGATGGCGGCCACTTCGAGAACCTGGGCCTTTACGAAATGGTTCTGCGCCGCTGCCGCCACATCGTGCTGCTCGATTCGGGCTGCGACCCCGGTTACACATTCGAAGACCTGGGCAACGCGCTGCGCAAGATCCGCATCGATTTCGGAATCCCCATCGTGTTCGATCAGCCGGCCGAAGGGATGCGCGAACGCAAGGTGCGCGCCGCCGTGGCGCGCATCGTCTACTCGAAGGTGGACGGCGCATGCGAAGACGGGCGCCTGGTCTACATCAAGCCCGTGAAACTGGGGAACGAGCCGCCCGACGTGCAGTCTTACGCCGCCGCCAACCCGGCGTTCCCGCACCAGAGCACGGCGGACCAGTTCTTCGACGAGTCGCAAACCGAGAGTTACCGCATGCTGGGGCTGTTCACCATGGGAGAGATTCGCCGCGGATGGAAGAAGGGCGGCTCGCTGGCCGAGTTTTGCGAGCACGTGGCGGCCGGGGGCGCGGTTGAAGGGCGCTTAACCGAATTGGGGAATCCCGGCTAGTGGAGCAGGTTGTCAGCCCGCTCTGTTCGCGTTTATCACCAGCCGCCGGGCCGATTTCCAATCGGCCGCGGGTTGCCAACCGGTTGCCAACCCGCCCACGACAGGCGATGGACATTGCGGTTCCCGCGCGCCCGCCCGCATTTCGTTATGCTTGACGTAACGCATAATGAGGAGGACGCTATGGCAGTGACCGCGATACATCCGGGCGAGCACCTGGCCGAAGAGTTGAATGAACTCGGCATGAGCGCCGCCGAGCTGGCGCGCAAGCTGGATGTGCCAACCAACCGCATTACCGGCATCTTGAATGGGCAGCGCGCCATTACCGGGGACACCGCTTTGCGCTTGGCCCATTTTTTCGGCACGAGCGCGGAGTTTTGGCTGAACCTGCAAAGCCTCTACGAACTGCGCGTTGCTCGGACGAAAGTGGCGAAATCGATCGCGGCGCTTCCGACGTTGAAGCACAGGGAACGCGTTCCCGCGTGAATACGGACCGCTTCACCGCTGAGATGCTACAATTCGGCTGCGAATGACTCTCCCGGCCGAAAAGCAGGACTCCAGCCTCATGCGGGCGATGTTTCACCAGATCGCCCCCCGATACGATTTCATTACGCGGGTCTTCTCCTACGGTATGGACACCCGCTGGAAGCGCACCCTCATAAAGGAGGCGCGCCTGCCCGATAAGCCGCTGGTGCTCGACCTGGCCTCCGGTACGGGCGATTTTTCCCTTCTGATTCGCGGCCAGTATCCCGGCGCCCGGCCGGTGGCGACTGACCTGACCGAGCGCATGCTGGCGCTGGCGCGCCAGCGCGGCGTCGAGCTGGCCGTCTGTTCCGACGCCTGCCTGCTGCCTTTCCCCGACGGCGTCTTCGACTGCGTCTCGATCGGCTACGGGTTGCGCAATTTCCCGAACCTCGAAAAGGCGGCCGCCGAAATCGCACGCGTCACCCGTCCGGGCGGAGTGTTCGCGTCGCTCGATTTTTTCCTTCCCGCCAACGCCCTCTGGCGGACCCTCTACCTGGGCTATCTCTACGCGCAGGGCGCTCTGTGGGGCCTGCTGCTTCACGGGCGTGCGCGCACGTATACTTATATACCGGATTCGCTCCGATCCTTCGTGTCCATCGATGAGTTTTCGCGGCTGCTGCGCGCCACCGGTTACCGGCGCGTCAGCCAGCGCGGTTTCCTGATGGGCGGAATCGGGCTGCACTGGGCCGCCAAGGAAGAATAATGAAAGACCGGCTGCGCGCGTCGGACTATCGTTTTATAGCCGTGTGCCTGGCCCTGCTGGGCGGCTCGATCTGGTTCTCCGCGCGGAATTTCTACCGCGCCTTTCCCGAGGCTTCCATCGATTTCCGGGTGAATCGCGCCGGCGCGCAAACCCTGGCCGCACGTTTTCTCGATCAGCGGCACTACGCCGTGGACGGCTACCGCGCAGGCCTCGCGTTTCGATTTCGACGACCAGGCCAAGACCTTCCTCGAGCGGGAAGCGGGCCTGGAACGCGCCAACCGCATCATGGGGACGCGGGTGCGGTTGTGGCGCTGGAGCTACCGCTGGTTCCGCCCGCTGCAGAAAGAAGAGTACCGCGTCGATATCACGCCGGCCGGCGAGTTCGTGGGCTTTGAGCACCAGATCGCCGAGGAAACGCCGCGCCTGGCCATCGACGCCGCCCCGGCGCGCGCGCTGGCCGAAGATTTTCTGCGCGCCGCGCTCCGCCGCGATCCGGCGTCCATGGAATTCGTGGAGGCGTCCGAAGTGGCGCGGCCCGCGCGCGTGGATCGCGTCTACACCTGGAAGGAGCGCGATCTCATCCCCGGCGAAGACCGCCGGGGCTACCTGCGCGATGCCGCCAACCGCATGGAGGTGACGCTTCATGGCGACGAGGTGGCCGGCTACCGCGAGTACCTCAAAATTCCCGAGCGCTGGGAGCGCGACTACCAGCGCCTGCGCTCCAAGAACGACATGGCCACCTATGTGGACGTGGCCTTTCTGGCGGCGCTGCTGGTGGGACTGGTGGTCGTCATCGTGACGCGGGTGCGCGGGCAGGACGTACGCTGGCGCCTGGCGGCGGGCATCGGCATCGCCGGCGCCGCGCTCTCGTTTCTGGCGGCTCTCAATGAGTTTCCGCTACAGGCGTTCTCCTATCCCACCACCGATTCGTACGCCAGTTTCCTTTCGCGAGAGGTATTGCAGGCCGCCCTGGCCGCCTTCGGTTATGGCGGCTTTCTGTTCGTTCTCACGGCCGGCGCCGAGCCGCTATACCGCGCCGCTTTCGCGGGCCAGATCTCCTTGGGGAACCTGTTCCGCCCGCGCGGCCTGCGCACCAAACGCTTCTTTCTGGGCGCCATTCTCGGACTTTCTCTCACCGGCGTTTTTGTGGCCTACCAGACCGCGTTCTATCTCATCGCCTACCGCTTCGGCGCCTGGTCTCCGGCCGACGTTCCCTACAGCGACCTCTTGAATACGCGCTTCCCGTGGCTTTTCGTCCTGTTCGGCGGCTTCTTTCCGGCGATTTCGGAAGAGTTTCTGTTCCGCATGTTCGCCATCCCTTTTCTGCGCAAGATTACGCGCTGGATGCCGGCGGCGGTGGTGCTGGCGGCGTTCATCTGGGGATTCGGACACTCCGGATATGCCCAGCAGCCTTTCTACATTCGCGGCGTGGAAGTGGGAATCGGCGGCGTAGCGCTGGGCCTGGTGATGCTGCGCTGGGGAATCCTGCCTACGCTGGTGTGGCACTACTCGGTGGACGCCATGTACAGCGCCATGCTGCTGCTGCGCTCGCACAGCCTGTATTTCCGGCTTTCGGGGGCCGCGGCGGCGGGAATCGTGGCGCTGCCCGTGCTGGTTGCGCTGGCGGCCTATTGGGTGCGTGGCGGCTTCCTCCCGGAAACCGGCCTGCTCAATGGCGACCAGCCCGTCCCCGCTCCCGAAGCGGCCGCCGAGGCGGCGCCGGACGCCTCCGCGGCGGGCTACGCGCCCCTGTCCAAGCGCCGGCGGCTCACCGCGGTCGCGCTGGCGCTGGCCTGCCTGCTGGCGCTGCTGCTGCCTGGTAGCCGCTTTGGCGAATCCCCGCGATACAAGCTGACGGCCGGCGGGGCTCGCGCCTCGGCGGACGCGTTCCTGAAGGCCCAGGGCTTCAACGCCGCCGCCTTCCGCTATGTGGCGTACCCCGCGACGCATTCGAGCGGCGACGATAGCTTGGCGCTCAAGTATTTCCTGGAGCGCCGTTCGGTGGCCGCCGCCTCCGCTCTGTTCGAGCGCTACCGGCCGGTGCGGTACTGGGCGGTGCGCTATTTCAAGCCCCTGGAGCGGGAGGAGGCGCTGGTGGCGGTCAATCCCGAAAGCGGCAAGGTCACCGGGTTCCAACACGCTCTTCCCGAGGATGCCCCCGGCGCGGACCTTTCCGCCGAGGCCGCCCGCCAGATCGCCATGGCCTTCGCCGCCGGACAGGGCTTGGACGTCGGCGCCATGGACCTGAAAGAAAGCAACTCGGAAAAGCGCAAAGCGCGCCGCGACTACACGGTGGTCTGGGAAGCCCGCTCCGGCGACGCGCGCAACGTGGAGGATGCGCGCTACCGGGTGGAAATCGTGGTGGCCGGCGACCGCGTCACGGCGGAGCGCGCCTTCTGGAAACTGCCGGAGGCCTGGACCCGCGATCGCGATCGCCAGAACGCGCTTACCATCCTGCTCCTGACGCTGCGCATCGCGGCCATCTCCGGGGCCGTGGTATGGGCCTTGTGGCTGCTGATCCACAACATCCGCCAAGGGCTGGTCCGCTGGCGCACGGTTCTCATGATGGCCGCCATCGCGGCTGCGCTCTCCGCCGTGGGCGTGCTGCTGACTTTTCGCGTGTCGATGCTCCAGAGCTACAATACCGAGATGCCTATGGAGACCTACACGATCATCATGTACGTGGGCGTCGCCATGACGGCGCTCTTCGCCTTCGGCATGATGAGCGGGGCTGCGGCGTTTCTCACGTCGTTCTTTCCGGACAGCCTGGCGGCCCTGCGTGCGGTCAGCCGGCGGCGGACGGGCCTGGACGCGCTGGACGCGCTGGCCGTGGCGGCCGGCTTGTTTCTGGCGCTGGGGCATTTTCACGCCTTTCTGGCCCGCCTTTTCCCGGCGCAGTCGCTCTTGTCCGTGGGCGTCTCCGACCTCATCGAAAGCCCGGCGCCGGCCCTCTCCGCGCTGGCCCGCGTGGCCGCCAGTGTGCTGACCGGCGCGGCCGGGCTGGCTTTCATCGCCATCCTGATTCGCCGGATTCCCCGGCGCTGGATGCTCGCGCCGCTGGCCCTTGCCGCCGTGTTCGCGGTGGTCTCATCGGACGTCCACACCCCCGGCGAGTTGGCGCTCGAATACGCAAGCTCCTGCGTGACGCTGGCGGGCATGATCCTCATCTGCCGCTGGTTCGCCCGCGACAATTACCTGGGGTACGCCCTGATCCTCCTGGCCGCCGCGCTGCGGGGGCCTCTCGGGGAACTGTTGGGAACGGCAAACCCGGCTCTCCAGATGCAGGGCTGGCTGGTAGCCGGCGCGCTGGCGTTGGCGGTGGCATGGGCGGTCTATCCGGTCTTTGCGCGGAGCGCGGAGACGGGGCGCTGACAGAGGAGAGCGCGAGAAGACAGCTCAGAGCGTGAGCCCTGCGGGGAGAGGTCCAACCGCATTTCAATGGTACAATCTGGATATATTACTGGATATACGGAGGAGCCTGCCATGAGTACCCTGCCGCAGAAACGAGCGTTGAGCCGCTATCGGAAGCGCCTCACCCAGCGAGGGATGGCCCGTTTCGAGGTTCTTGGGCTCGACGCCGACCGCGAGCTGATCCGGTCGCTCGCGAGGCGGCTCGCCGGCGATGCCCCCGATTCGGCGCGGATTCGCGCCTCTGTCCGCTCGACCATTTTGGGGGAGCAGCCGAAAAAGGGG
Organism: Terriglobia bacterium; assembly: GCA_963767595.1. GTDB lineage: Bacteria > Acidobacteriota > Terriglobia > Bryobacterales > Bryobacteraceae > BOG-224. The sequence goes on along the minus strand of CAVYEK010000008.1, from coordinate 737,477 downwards.
GGGATTCTCAATGCGCTGCGCCGGTCGCCTCTGGTCGGCGCCGATCTGGATCTGAGCCGTCCGCCGACGCCGGGCCGCAGGGTTGAGCTGTGAGCAGGAGCCTCCTCGACACGAACATCGTCAGCAACGTCACCAAACCCGCGCCATCGGAAGCTCTAGTCGCGTGGATGGCCGGGCAAGCCGACGAGGATCTGTTCATCTCTTCGCTGACCGTCGCTGAGATCCGCCGCGGAATATTGGAGAAGCCCGCCGGAAAGAAGCGCCGGGAATTGGAGCGTTGGTTCTCCGGCCCCGAAGGCCCGCCAGCGCTATTCGCCGGTCGGGTGCTCCCGTTCGACGAAAGAGCCGCCCCGGTCTGGGCGCGCCTGATGGCCGAAGGCACGGCGAAAGGGCGCCCCGGAGTCCCCTCGACATGATCATCGCCGCAGTCGCCGAAGCGAATGCCTGCCTGGTCGTCACTGAAAACGAAAGAGACTTCGCGGGCCTGAAGATCGTCAATCCCATGCGGGCGGGCTGACGAGCTGCGCCCACGGACGCCGCCAGGGCGATTGCCCGTACGAAGCCGCGAATCCTAAGCGAACCTTAGCCAGATGAACGGCTTGGGCTTTTCCTGCTCAAGTGACCGGGGCAGCCGAACAGAAGCCGGCTCGCCCTTCGGTCCCCTCGGAATCGGCGGTTGTCCTCGACGGGATCGGGACACCAGTCCGTGAAGCGCCACCGGGACGGAAGGTCTCACGGGGCTTCAGCGTGGATTCACCAGCCCACCTTGCACGATCCTTGGCTGACGGCCCGGCTCATGCGCACTCGTCTGATGGGCCTTAAAGTCCTTCGGAAGCACGCGGAACTTGCACGAGGGGCATTCCAGCATCCCTTTGGCAACACGTCGCGGTAGCTTTGAAACCGACAATTTCGACCACCCAGCGAACATTCCATGCGCCTTGACGCCGTGTCCGTCATACCCCTTTCGCTTGACTTTCTGTCCGCACAATACGCAGGTGAGATAGTCGTTTTGGGCCGAAGCAGGACCAGTCATTTACATGTCCATTGTCTCTGATTACTCAGCCAGCAGTCATGACCGGCGACGGTGAGCGGTTCGGAGTTCGGTAGGACCTTCGACTTCACTCCGCAACCAGCCTTACGGTAACGACACGAGTCGGCGGATTCGGTAAGCGTTATACATCCGCGCATCGCTACGGGGCCATCGCATGACGCAGAACAGCCCGAAAACAGGGCATCCGGACGGCGCATGATGTCCCTCTTATTATGCGCGGATGTATCGAATATTCTCTCTGCCCCGAAAAGCTCGACGCTTAGTGCCGGAGAAGCCGCCACAACCGCTAAGCGGGTTCTGCGGTCATTACACTGCCAGGAAATCGCCGCAGAACGCCCCGGCAGCCTGGCCCTCGTATAGGGATACGGGCGACGCCGGGCGATCGCTAAAACGGCCATTTCGCCGGCCAAAACGGAATTTGTGGGCCGGAATCGGGTAAACCTGTTCTACACTCCCTCCATGAGACCAAACAAACGAGTTAATCTCACTGACTCATCCATGTGTGTGCCGGGTCCAACGCGCTGCATCACTACGAGGCCAAGGCATACCGTCGTTCTCGCGGGTGTATCCGTCGACATGCCCGTATTGCAGCGCTTGGTCGGAATTGAGCGCTCCAGCCTTTCGCGGTTCTTGTCGGGGGCGCGGGTTCCAAGGCCATTCCGGGCAACGAGAATAGCTGACGCCCTAGGAATGACGCCGGAAGGCCTTCTCAAGGCCGTCGCCGCCCGTAAGAGGCAACTCGGGGAGAAAAGGCTGGAGGACGGGCGCAAACGCCGGGCCAACATCCAGCGTGCAGAGAGGTGGCTGATTAAGCACGGAGCGCTCCGTTAATCATTACATCCCCGTTTTGACGGCGCGTGCGGCTTTTGGCGACCGCTTTGACCTATTGTCCCCGAACCGCGCGAGCGCCGTCCGCCGGCAAAACAGGCACGACATGCCGCCTTGTGCCCGCCAATCGATTCCCGACCCCCGCGCCAGGTCAGCCCTTCACGCGACCAGGGTCACGCGGTGGATGGCGTTAAAGGCGGTTCTCAGCAACGGACGCGGCATGGGCTGGGCAATGCCGTTGCCGTCTATGGCGCGAGAACACGCCTAAAGCTAAGGAAGATTGGGAGTAATCGGCGACGGCGTGGCGCACGCCAGAAACGTCGCGAAGCGGCGCCGCGTTCACGCCGTGGGAGCCAGATCCCTTTTCCACACGCTGCGCAACGCGCCGAGGGTGATGGGCAGGGCGCCGGCGAAGAGGAAGACCACGTCCCCCACCATGCGCAGCCATTCCAGCTTGTGGTAGGCGCCGCTCATCAGGAATGTCAGGCGGCGCGCGTGCCAGTAACCGTTGGCAATGGAATCCCAGAGCTGGATGACTCCTCCGGGGAACAGATCCAGGAGGATCATGAGCGCGAGGCCCACGTTGGCGCCCCAGAAGCCCACGCGCACGAATTTCTGCGTCTCCGTCCATGTGGCGTCGGATTGCATGGCCCTTAAGCAGAAAACCAGGACCGCCAAGGCCAGCATCCCAAAGACGCCGAACAGTGCGGCGTGTCCGTGATTGGGGGTGAGCGTAGTGCCCACCTCGAAGTAGGACACGATCGGCAGGTTGATCAGGAAACCGAAGATCCCCGCGCCGACGAAGTTCCACACGCCCACGGCCATGAGGAAGTAGATGGACCACTTCTGGCCCCAGGCCAGATCGTGGCCACACTCGGAACATTGCGCCTTCCTCAGCTTGATGAAATCCCAGGCGTCCAGAGTCAGGAGCGTCAGAGGCACCACTTCCATGGCTGAGAAGCACGCCGCCAGGCCCATGTTGAGCGTTCCCTGGCCCGTGAAATACCAATGGTGGCCCGTGCCGACGATCCCGCCGCTGAGATACAGGATGGCATCCAGGTAAATCAGGCGCGTGGCGGTCTTGGCGGTGACCACGCCCATCTGGTGGAACATGATGGCTACCAGCACCGTCGCGAAGAGCTCGAAGAATCCTTCCACCCATAGATGGATGATCCAGAAGCGCCAGTTGTCGATGACCGCGAAGTTGGTGTGCGGCCCATAGAAAAGAGCGGGCAGGTAGAAGACGGGGATGGCCACGGCCGCGTACAGAAAGAGCGAGGACAGTTCGCGCTTTTCGGGGCGCTTGAAGGCGGGCTTGAGCGCTCGGAACATCAGAAACAGCCAGAAAACGAGGCCAATTGCCAGCAGGAGCTGCCAGAGCCGCCCCAGGTCCAGGTACTCGGAACCTTGGTGACCGAACCAGAACCAGAGCCGCCCCAGCTTATCGTTGATGCCGAGGGACTCGCCGGCCAGGCTGCCGGCGACCACCACCACCAGCGCCCCGAGGAGGGCGTAGACGCCGGTCTTCTGGTGTTTGGGCTCCGCGCCGCCGACCCACGACGCCAGAAAAAGACCGCCGCCCACCCAGGCCGTCGCGATCCAGAAGATGGCCAGTTGGAGGTGCCAGGTGCGCGCCAGGGTGTAGGGCAGCCAGCGGGCGATGTCGAGCCCATAAAACGCTCCTGTCTCCACCCGATAGTGGGCCAGCACGCCTCCCAGGAACGATTGCGCCAGGAAGAGGAGCGCCACGGCGCCGAAGTACCATCCCGTAGCCCACTGGCTGGGAGTGAGCTTCATAGTGGGGGGAGCCGAGTGCATAATGTGGGAGCCGGCGCCCTCGCCATCGCCCTTCCAGCCCAGGTAGTCGAACTTGCCGACGACGAAGAGGATCAGACCCAGCCCCGACAAGAGGGTAATGAGACTCAAGGCGCTCCAAACATAGGCCTCGGTGGAAGGGCGATTTCCCGCGATGGGCTCATAGGGCCAGTTGTTGGTGTACGAGTAGTCCTTTCCTGGACGTTTGGCCGTCGCGGCCCAGGCTGCCCAGGCGAAGTAGGCGGTCAGAGCCTGGCGCTCGCGGGGATTCTGAATATAGTTGGCCGGCAGCCCGGGAGCGGCGTCCTTCCTGGTGAAGTACTCGCTCCATTCGGGAAGCTGTGTGTAGTAGCCGGCCACCTCGCCCGGCGAGAGCCGAAGCGTTCGCGAGGCCGGCTCGTACCGGTTTTCCTTCAGCGCCGTCACCGTCCGCGCGGATGCGATGCTTTGCTCGTCCGGTGAGAGCTGCGCGAAGAGCTTGCCGTACTTCCCGGTCGCGATGGTGTCCAGGGTCACCTCGCCGAGCCTGTGCAGGTACTCGGCGCTGTAATCGGGACCCAGGTAGGCCCCATGGCCCCACAGGCTGCCATGCTCCATGAGACCGTACTTGAGGAAGACCTCCTGGCCCATTTGGATGTCGGCGCCGGTAAACAACACGGTTCCGGTCATATCCGTGACCTGCTCCGGAATGGGTGGAGCGTTGGTATAGGTCAGGATCGTGACAACCGATAGAACCGAGAACCCGGCGATCATAACGAGGATGGCCGAGTGTCTCCACCACGGAGAGAGACCCGGGGCGCCAGCGGACATATCGATCATGATTTGCCCCCTTCAATTCCCGCCACGCCGCGCGCTGTCACCCCAGATTCCGCTCGGCGGAATCCCAATTCGCGACCTTCCAGAAGGCCTTCACGTAGGCCGTGCGGTCGTTGCGGTAATCGATGTAGTAAGCATGCTCCCACACGTCGCACGTCAGCAGCGGAACGTCGCCGTTCAGGAAGGCGGGTTCGGCATTGCTGGTGCTTCGGATCTCGAGCGCGCCGGAAGGCTTCTTCACCAGCCACGCCCATCCCGAGCCGAAGGTCCCCACGGCCACGGCGGCGAACTGCTTCTGGAATTCCTCGAAAGACCCGAAGGCGTCGGCGATCAGTCCCGCCAGACGGCCTCGCGGCGCCCCCAGACCGGCGGGGGTCAGGCTGTTCCAGTAGAAGGTGTGGTTCCAGACCTGGGCGGCGTTGTTGAAGATCTTGCCGGACGAGGAGCGCACGATGCTTTCGAGGTCCTTGTTCTCGAACTCGGTCCCCGGAATCAGGCCGTTCAGATTGTTCACGTACGCGCGGTGATGTTTGCCGTAATGGTACTCGATGGTTTCCGCGGAAATGTGCGGGCTCAGGGCATCCTGGGAGTAGGGCAGCGCGGGCAGTTCGATCATGTGGTTTTCCCTCCACCGTGATTCTCCCGGAAACGGTGTTTCGGGTCAAGAGATTCCATTTGGACGATTTGACTGGCCGTACGGCAGGTCACAAAATAGGGTAAGAGAGGATGCTGTGGCTTACTGGCGATCACAAGAAGCAAGAACCCGGTTCAGGGAGTTTTTGGACGCGGCGATCGAGCGGGGTCCCCAGATTGTGACGCGACGGGGCGTCGAAACCGCCGTTCTGATTTCAATCGGCGAGTGGCGGCGCCTGCGGAGAGATGCGCGCCCCGGCCTGAAGGCGCTTCTCCTGGCGCCTGGCGCGCGCATTGGAAACCTGGTTCGCGGCAGAAGAAGACTGCGGCGGCGGCCCCAGGCAGGCTTCCAATGAAAAACTAGCCGGCCGAAGCCAGGGCCAGGCACGCCCGGCCCCCCACCGGGCGCGCGTGTCAGTTCCCCCCGGCGGCCGGCGCCGGGATTTGCGGCTGGCTCGCTTTGCCGGGCGCGCGCCCCGTACTCCGAATGTTGACGAAGCGGTTCAGGGTGTCGAACCAGAACGGCGCGCCCAATGAGACCGCGATAGCGGTGAGAATCCAGCCGAGAAGGTGGCATCGCAAGATGGCCCACAGCCAGCCGAAGAAGGTGGCGCCCGGCGGCCGTTGGTCGCCGCTCCAGCCGGTCACCTGGCCCAGAAGCGTCTCTTCCCGCGGCGTCAGCGCCTGGGTGGGAACGCTGGCGGGATCCCCCGGGTTCGGGGATTCGGGCCGCGCTCTTTCGGCGCGCAACTTGGCCTGTTCCACCACCACGGCGCTCACGGTCGGGCTGGTCCAGAGGGTCTTCGCGATGCGCATCGTATCGGCGTTGAGCGCCACAGTGATCCCGCACGCCAGAATCAGGGCATTGCGCTGGGCGTTCCGCTTATACCAACCGCTGACGCGTTCCATGCCGTCGTCGAACCATTTTTCCAGGTGAATGCGCGCCGCCGCCGCGTCCATGCCGGGGCGGTCGAGGAGCGCCGTCAAGGCCTGATTGAGTTGTTCGTTGCCCGCGGCCGCCAGGCCCGTCTTCAGCGCCGCCATGTCGCTCGGCGACTTGCCGGGCCCGGTGAGCACGTCCGTCAGCGCGGAGATGAACCGCTCCGCCGGAATGTAGGACGGGCGCGCCGCCCCGTCCTCCTCCGCCAGGGTGCGGATCAGCGGATGACCGTACAGCGCTTCTGTAAGGGCGGCGTTTCCGAGCAGCCTGCCGATGCCCCTTTCGAGGAACTTCGACCGCGTCCGCAGCCACCCGGAGACCATTTCGTTCACCGTCGAGCAGATCAGCCCCAGTAGCAGATAGATGAAGCAGATCCCGATGGCGACGTCCAGTATCGGCAGATTCATGGCGGAGTCTCGCTCTCTTTGGGAATCAATCATACCACCGGCCCCGGAAATCGACTGCCCAAATGTGGGGCCAGCCTCTTGAGCCGGCGTTCTTTCCCCCCGCCGATACGTTAAGATGGCCTGCACGTGACCCATTCGCAGAATGAGGCCCGCGGCCGGGCGGGCGCGGGCGACCATCGGGCCGCCGTTCTGGCGGGATTCCTGGGCTGGACCCTGGACGCCTTCGATTTCTTTCTGGTGGTGATGTGCCTGACGGCCATCGGGCGCGAGTTCCACAAGTCCGACAAGGAAATGGCCCTGGTGTACTTTGTCACCCTGCTATTCCGGCCGGTGGGGGCCTTCATTTTCGGGTTGATGGCGGACCGCTGGGGCCGGCGGCTGCCGCTCATGCTCGATCTGGTTTTCTACTCCGTGGTCGAAGTGCTGTCCGGCCTCGCGCCCAACTTCAAGGTCTTCCTGGCGCTGCGCGCCCTGTTCGGCATTGGCATGGGCGGCGAATGGGGCGTAGGCGCTTCCCTCGCCATGGAAAAGGTCCCGCCGCGCTTCAGAGGACTGCTCTCCGGCCTCCTGCAGCAGGGCTACGCCGCCGGCTATCTGCTGGCCGCCGTGTGCTACTTTTTTCTCTTCGGCCGCCTGGGGTGGCGTCCCCTCTTTTTCATCGGAGGCCTGCCGGCGCTGCTGGCGGTGTTCGTCCGCTTCCGCGTAAAAGAATCGGAGGTGTGGGCGAAGACGCGCCACAAGACCTGGGGGGACCTGGGCCGGTCCATCCTGAGCCACTGGAAGCTGTTCCTCTACATCATGGTCCTGATGACCGGCATGAACCTGGCCTCTCACGGCACCCAGGACATGTACCCCACCTTCCTCGAACGCCAGTGGCATTTCCGGCCGGAGCAGCGGGCCATGCTCTCCGCTTTTTCCATGGTGGGGGCGATTCTGGGCGGCACGCTGTTCGGGCTTTTCTCCGACTGGTGGGGAAGGCGCCGGGCCATGATCGTCGCCCTGCTGGCGGCGGTGATGGTGGTCCCCCTGTGGGCCTTCGCTCCCTCCATCGCACTGTTGTGGGCCGGCGCGTTTCTGATGCAGTTTCTGGTGCAGGGCGCCTGGGGCGTGGTGCCGGCGCACTTATCGGAGCTATCGCCGGATGCGGTGCGCGGTTTCCTGCCGGGATTTGGCTATCAGTGCGGGGTGGCCATCTCCGGCCTGGTGAGCTATGTGGAAGCCTCCATCGCGGGCCGCACGGGCTACGCCACGTCCATGGCGATTGTGGCGGCTTCGGTGTTCCTGCTGGCAGCCGCCGCCACGGCGGCGGGAAAAGAGCGGCGGGCCGCGTGTTTCGGCGGGCCGCCCGGCTAGCTGCGATCCGCGCTGGAAAAGAGGTCCACGCCCATGCCCGCGATGAAGTCGATCCCGGGGATGATCAGCCCGGTCAGGCGGCGGTCATTCGTCAGGAAAAGGTCCACGCCCGCCTCCGCCGCACACGCCAGGTGAATGGCGTCGGCCGGTGAAACGCGGTTTTCGGCGCGAATCTGGGCGTAGAGTTCGGCCGTCTTCGCCGTGAATGGCAGCAACTCGACGCGGGGGGGCCGGAGCGTCGCGTGAATTCCCGCCATCACCTGCGTCGCCCCGCGCTTGTGAGCGCCGGTAAGGATCTCACCGAGCGTAAAGACGCTCGTGCAAAGGCTGTCGCGGCGCTTGTCCATGGCCGCCAGGATCTGCGCGACCCGCGCGGCATGTTCGGGGTGATTTTCGATCAGGTACACGAACAACATCGTGTCCCAGTAAATCAGGCTCACAAGTCCTCGTCGGCGTCGTAAAAGCGCTCCCGTTCGCGGCGAATGAACGCCTCGCCTCCGCCCAGGCTCTCAAACAACTCCTTCCCAATTCCGCGCAGACTCATCAGCGACGGCTGGGCCGGCTCGTCCGCTGCCGGAGCTTGCTCGTCCAGCAATCTGTACGTGAACGTAACCCTGGCGCCCAGCCCTTTCGGCGGTCCTTCCCGCTTCTCCAGCACCAGGCGGTTCTCTTCCAGGAACTTCCGCGCGCTCAATGCGTTGCAGACAGTGGGAAACCGGTTGTTCAGCCCCAGCGCCCGGTGAACTTCGCCCGCCACAATCCGAACCGTGACATCGCGGCGTCGGCGGCCCGGCTTGATGTACTCCCGGAGCACGTAGTCCCGGACCTGGTTGGTTGGGGATTCCTGTTTGTCGGTTGGAGATTCCTGTTTCATATAAGCAAGTATAACCAGCATGTTATAAAAAAGCAAGTAGTATCTAGCTATTCATCTGCAGCATGCCGATTACCAACCGGATTTGCTCGTAGGTGATGTGGGCCGGCAGGGCATCCATCAACGGCTTGAGCCTTTCCGAGCCCAGGCGCCGCACGGCCTCCTCGATGGCGCGGTGATTCTCCTCGCCCACCCACTCGATGCGGTACTCCAGGCGTCCCTTGGCCACCAGGTCGGCCACCATTTCGACCACCGTGGCGAGGCGGCGGCCGCGAATGCGGGCGATCTCCTCGAAGCTCTTCCCCTCGGCCAGCAATTGCAGGGTCTCCTCGGCGGGCGAGGCCTGGGCCGCCTGGCGGGCGGCGGCGCGGGCGCCCTTGCGGAAGGCGTCGAAGACGGCGAAAATCTCGGCCCCGTAGAGTTCCGCTTTGCGCTCGCCGATGCCCGAGACGGCCAGCAGTTCGCGCAGGTTGGCGGGCCGCTTGCGGCACAGATCTTCCAGGGCAGCATCGCTCAAGACCACGAAAGCGGCGACGTTCAGGCGGTTGGCGGTGGCGCGGCGCCATTCCTTGAACAAGTCCATCAGCTCGCGGGCGGGCGCGGGCGGCGGCGGGGCGGGGACTTGCGGAGGCGGTTCCCCGGCCTTCGCCCGCGGCGCCGGCGCCGGTGGCTGGATGGGCGCCGGCGCGCGCTTCTTTTTCTTAGCGCGCTCTTCCTTGAGCGGCGCCGTCAGCCATTCGGGCTGGTTGCCGCAGACGTCGCACATCTCGCAGCGCCGCCATTTCGGAATCTGGCCGAAATGCGTGCAGATTTGCAGGTGCCGGCAGCGGCCGCTTTCGGCAAAGCCGCGCACCGCGTGGTAGCGCTGCCAGGCCCGTTGCTTCTCGGCGGGGTCGTTCAGTTGGTCGATGAAAAAGACCAGCAGCCCCACGTCTTTGGGCTGCCACAACAGCACGCAATCGGCGGGCAAGCCGTCGCGGCCGGCGCGGCCCGCTTCCTGGTAGTACTGCTCGATGGATTTCGGAAGGGATGTGTGGATCACGGCGCGCACGGCGGGCTTGTTGATCCCCAGGCCGAAGGCGATGGTGCCCACCAGAACGCGCGCCTCGTCGTTCATCCAGCGCTCCTGGTTGCGCCGGCGCAGGCTGTTCTCCATCTGCCCGTGGTAGGGGACGGCCTCCACCCCGTGCTCGGCCAGGAAATCCACGGTCTGCTCCACGGCGGCGATGGTGGGCGCGTACACAATCGCGCTCTCGCCCGCGTAGGCGCGCAATCCGGCCAGCAGCAGCCGTTTGTGCTCCGCGGCTTCGCACTGCCGCACCACGTAGCGCAGGTTGGCGCGATGGAAGCTGGCGATGTATTTGTGCGGATTGCGGAGCTGGAGCTGGTCCAGGATATCGTGGCGCACGCGCCGGGTGGCGCTGGCGGTGAAGGCGGCGATGGGCGTATCGGGAAAGTTCCGCCGCAGCGCGCTGAGCTGGCGGTACTCGGGGCGAAACTCGTGACCCCATTCGGAGATGCAGTGGGCTTCGTCGATGGCGAAGAAGGCCAGCGGAACGCGCCGCAGCCAGCCGATGGTGTCGGCCCGCGCCAGCCGTTCCGGAGAAAGATACAGCAGCCGGAAGGCCCCCTGCTCGGCGGCGCGCATCACCGCGCGCTGCTCCTCGGGAGGCCGGGAGCTGTTCAGACACCGCCGCCGGGATGCCCATGTCGCCCAATTGCGCCACCTGGTCCTGCATCAGGGCGATGAGCGGCGAAATCACGATCACCGTGCGCCCCAAGCCACCGCCGGCAACTGGTAGCACAGCGACTTGCCCCCGCCGGTGGGCATGATCACGCACACGTCGGCGCCGCCCAGCAGGCTCCCGACGATGCGCTCCTGCAAGGGGCGGAAGGAATCGTAGCCCCAGTAGCGTTTCAGAGCCGCGTAGAGGTCTTCCACTGGCAGAATACGAGTGTAGCAGGATGACCTGGAACCCACCGTTCCAGCCGCTCGGGGCCGGGGAACCGATCCTCTCATGGCGCACCCGAGTCAAAAATCGAACCCCCGGCGGGCCTCCCACCCGGCCTGCGCCAACCGAAATCATACAGTCTCTGGACCCTCCATTTGAGGGTTTTGCCGTATTGTTCCGTTACCCTCCGCCGGGACATGCTGAATCGAGATTCCGGGTTACCGCCCCGCGGCCGTCTGGCATCCGTGCCTCCGCACGGCGGACCGGCGTGGGAGGCGCGAGGAGGTCTTCCACTGGCGGGATACAAATTCATCTAGATGAATCCAGGCCAACCTGCCGATAAGAAGAAGAGTGAGCATTTCGCACAGGAGCGCCGCGGCGGCCGCCGTCCTGGCCCTCTGCCTTTCCGCGTGCGCGCCGGGTGGCCGCGAACCCCTGAACCGGATCGACCGGGTCGTCGGCCTGCCCCCCGCCCAACTGCGGGAGGGCCATGCGGTTCATCTGCGCGCCGTAGTGGTGCTTTCGAAGACGGCCGGCGACCCCATGCTGTTCGTGAGCGACGGAACGGGCGCCATCGAGATCGATCCGCGATTCATAAAGAGCGTACTGGCTTTCGGCGACCTGCTGGACATCGATGGCATCACCGGCTGCGGCGGGGGGCTGGCGCCGATTGTGTTCCATCCCGCCATCCACCGCCTTGGCCGGGAGCCCATACCCGAGCCCCAGCCGATCAGCGCCCGGGAACTGGTCCTGAGCACCGGGGAACACCTCCACCGCTGGGTACGGGTGAGCGGCAGGGTTCTCCACGCGGACGGCGACGCGGGCATTCGGGTGGCGCTCGAAATGGACCAGAACGGCTACCGCTATTGGGCCAGCGCGCCCTCGAATGTCGATCGGAACGCGATCATGGGCCGGCGCGTGACCGTGGACGGCGTGGTTGGCCCCGGACACGCGGGAATTGGCGGCGGAGGCCAGCGCGCGTGGATCACCGTGTCGCAAGCGACCGGTATCTCGGTGACCGATAACCCGCCTGGCGCCGACGCCCACTCCGGGGAGCCGGATAGGCCGCTCGATACGCGAGTTCCAGTACCTGCTCGGTCCCGGCGGGGAGTCCGCCCTTCCGGTCTCCATTCGTGGCGTGGTGACGTTTTACGACGATCCCGCGCACATGCTCTTCGTGCAGGATGCGACCGGCGGCAGTTTCGTGATGACCGTGAATGGACGCTTCCCTCCGGGCCTGGCGCGCGGCCAAAGCGTGCTGGTGGAAGGAACCGCCGCGGCCGGGCTGTTCGCGCCCCTGATCGACAAGCCTAAGATCACGATCCTGGGCAGAGCGGGGCCGCTCGCCGCCCCGAGCATTCCCACCGCGACGACTCCTGCTGGCGGAACACGAAGCCGAGTTGGTGGAGGTGGACGCCCAACTGCGGTCGATCGAAGCGGCCGAACCGCCTGTCCTGCGGTTGATCGCCGGCGAGACGCGCTTCCGCGCCACGCTGGCCCATGGCGCGCCGGCGCCCCCCAGCGGGCTTTCGGTGGACTCCGTGGTTCGGATTCGCGGCATCTATGGCTCCATTGTCAACGAGAAGGGTCAACTGGTGGGGCTTCAGTTGTTCGTGCCGTCGTGGGACGATGTGAAAGTCGTCCGCCGGCCGCCGGAGGCCAGGGACGAAGTCCCGTTGACCCAGATCGGCGCCCTGAGGAGGTACTCCCCGGGCGGCATCTCCGCGGCCCGTGCGCGCGTGCGCGGCGTAGTCTCATTCGCCGGCGCCGACCGCCTGTATGTGGAGGACTCGACGGGCGGCATCGCCATTCCCTGGCAAGAGCGCCCGGCCGAACGGCCCGGGGATGTAGTGGAGGCCTCCGGATACGTCGGTATCGACGGGCTGCAACCCATACTCGATGACGCCCAGGTGCGGAAAATCGGAACCGCGCCTTTGCAACCGGCCCGTCTCTCAGCCACCGAGGCTTTGGGCGGAACCTATAACGGGCGGCTGGTGAGAATCGGCGGTCACCTTCTGGAACGAGGGCTGAACGCGGGCAGTCAGAGCCTCATCCTGATCGACAACGGGCAAGTCTTCAGCGCCGATTTGGACCAGGGTCAGGGCGCGAACACGGTTTTCGGGCTGGAAAAAGACACGTTTGTGGAAGTGACTGGCGTGTGCGTGGTGAATTCCCAGGCGTCGGCATCCACCACGCTTCCCAAGGCCCTGCAAATCCGGATGCGCACGCCGGCGGACGTGGCGATTGTGCGCCGCGCGCCGTGGTGGAGCGCGGGGCGCACGTGGGCCGCGCTGGCGGTGATGACCGGATGCGCCGCTTTCGTCCTCTTTTGGGCGGCCTTGCTGCGGCGCCGCGTGCGCCAGCAAACCGCCACCATTCGCGACCAGTTGCACAGGGAGGCGGCGCTCAAGTCGGCGGCCGAAGCGGCCAGCCGCGCCAAGAGCGAGTTTCTGGCCCACATGAGCCACGAGGTCCGCACTCCCCTCAACGGCATTTGCGGCATGACGGCGTTGCTGATGGACAGCCCCTTGAACGAAGAGCAGCGCAGCTATCTCGGCATGGTGCAGCAGTCGGCGGACAGCCTGCTGACGATCATCAACGATATCCTCGATCTCGCCAAGATCGAAGCCGGCAAGCTGAGCCTCGATTCCAGGCGCTTCGCATTGCGCGACACGGTAGAGCGGGCGGTGGCCGTGCTGGCGGTGGCCGCGCGCCAGAAGGGGCTGGCATTCGAGTGCCGCTTTGACGATGAAGTTCCCGACAATCTCGAAGGAGATCCGGTCCGCCTCCGCCAAGTCGTGCTCAACCTGGCGGGCAATGCGCTGAAGTTCACCAGCGCGGGCTTCATCCGCGCGGAGATCGCGGTGGAGAGCCGCGAGGCCGGCCGCGCGCGGCTGCGATTCTCGGTTTCCGACAGCGGCACGGGGATACCGGCGGAGAGGATCGCCACCATCTTCGACCCCTTCGAGCAAGCGGATTGTTCCATCAGCCGGAGCTTCGGGGGCACTGGTTTGGGCCTGACCATCTGCGCCCGCCTGGCAGGCCTGATGGGCGGCCGGATTTGGGCCGAAAGCGTCCCCGGCGCCGGCAGCGCATTCCATTTCACGGCCACTTTTGGGGTGGCGGCCGCCACCGAGACGGAAGAGCCCGCGGATTCGCCGGACGCGGAGATCCGGAGCCTGCGCATCCTGGTGGCGGAAGACAATCCGGTCAACCGGAAACTGGCGTGCAAGATCCTGGAAAGGCGCGGGCACGTCGTGGCCGTCGCTCAGAACGGGCGGGAAGCCCTGGAAGCCGTCCAGGCATCCGATTTCGACCTGGTTCTGATGGACGTTCAAATGCCGGAAGTGGACGGACTCGAGGCTACCCGGAGGATTCGTTCCTGGGAACCGGCCGGCGGGCGGCGCATGATGATCGCCGCGATGACCGCTCACGCCATGGCCGAGGACCGGGAACGATGCCTGGAGGCCGGAATGGACTCCTACATCACCAAACCGCTGCAGATCGCGCAACTGGCCAAGGTTCTGAGGCAGGCCGCGGATGCGGCCTCCGGCGGAACGCCGCCCGCTCCCGAAGCAGGCCCCCGCGAGCCCGCCGGCGCCACGCCGCAAGCGGAACTACCGTAGGTCCAGCCCTTCCACCCGGCGCACGGTTTGCGGCGGGGCGGCGGCGAGCATCTCGCTCACGGTTCGATGCGCAACCGGGTGCCGGAAATCGGGGGCCAGGTCCGCCAGAGGCGCCAGAACGAAGCGGCGCTCGCGCCATCCTCGGGTGTGGAATCTCCAACGCGGCGCTGCGTATCACGGCTTTGCCGTAAAGCAGGATGTCGATATCGATGGTGCGCGGGCCCTTGGGAACAACCCGCACACGGCCCAAAGCACGTTCGATGCTGGCCACGCGCGCCAGGAGCTGCATCGGGAAGAGATCGGTTTCGGCCTCCACCACCAGGTTCAGAAACCAGCGCTGCTCGGTGTAATCGACCGGCTCGGTTTCGTAAACGGGGGAGATGCGGAGCACGCGCAGATCCGGCGTCCGCAGCCGTTCGATGGCCGCGCGCAAATTGGCTTCCCGGTCGCCCAGGTTGGAGCCGAGGCCGAGGTAGGCGGTCTTCAATCCAGCAGGCCCTCCTCTCGAAATGCACATCCAAACGTCTCGGCCTGAATTACCAAGTCGAGTATGGCGAAGTTGAATCCCCACGGTTTGTAACCGTGAAAAAGCAGGCATTGTATCAGGGCACGGCTTCAGCCGTGCCGAACGGACAGGGGCTAAGCCCCCCGGGTATCCGCGGTTTGCGGCACGGCTGAAGCCGTGCCCTGATACAAGACGTTCAACTACCGGATTCAGGCTCAAAACAACCCCGGCTGATCGTCGTTGCGCGGCTTGCGCTTGACATTGAAGTAATCGTACGCCAGCTCCGTGGCCGTGCGCCCGCGCGGGGTGCGATTCAGAAAGCCGAGCTGGATCAGGTACGGCTCGTAGACCTCTTCGATGGTGTCGGATTCCTCGGAAATCGAAGCCGCGATGGTGTTCACGCCCACCGGGCCGCCGCGGTATTTTTCCAGGATCGTGAGCATGATCTTCTGGTCGATTTCGTCCAGGCCGTAGCGGTCCACATCGAGCAGGTTGAGGGCGGTCTGGGCGACGGGCTTGGTAATGCGGCCGTCGGCGCGCACCTGGGCGAAGTCGCGCACGCGGCGCAGCAGGCGGTTGGCGATGCGCGGCGTACCGCGGCAGCGGCGCGCGATCTCCTCCGCGGCGGCGTCTTCAATCTCCACCTCCAGCAGGCGCGCGGAGCGGTTCGTAATGGCCTTCAGCTCGTCCACCGCGTAGGGGTCCAGGCGCAGCACCAGTCCGAAGCGGCCGCGCAGGGGCGCGCTCACCAGACCCTGCCGGGTAGTGGCCCCGATGGCCGTGTACTTGGGCATGGGCAGCGAATGGGTGCGCGCTCCCGGCCCCACGCCCACCAGGATATCCACGCGAAAGTCCTCCAGCGCGGAGTAGAGCATCTCCTCCACATCCGGAAACAGGCGATGGATTTCGTCGATGAAGAAAACCTGGCGCGCGCGGATGTTGCTGAGGATGCCGGTGAGGTCGAGTTTCTTTTGCAGCACCGGCCCCGAGGTGGCGGTGAACTGCACGCCCAGCTCCTCGGCGATGATGGAAGCGAGGGTGGTCTTGCCCAGGCCCGGCGGGCCGTAGAGCAGCACGTGATCCATGGCTTCGCCGCGCAGGCGCGCCGCCTCGATGGCGATGGAGAGGTTCTCCTTGAGCTTCCCCTGACCGGTGAAATCGGCCAGGCGCCGCGGGCGGAGGCCGGCTTCGAAGGGCAGGTCCTCGGCCTGCGGGGCGCCGGAAATCAGTTGCCGGTCGGGCATGTGCTACCAGCTTACCGTACGAGTTCGAGAGCGCGGCGGAAAAGCGGCTCGAACCCGCCCGGCCCGCCGGCGGCCTTGGCCTTGCGTACCGCCGCTTCGGCCTGCGGGCGGCCGCAACCCAGGTTCAGCAGCGCCGAAAGCACGTCCTGGTCGATGGCGGAAAGAGCCTCGGGCCGGGCTGCCGGCTCTTCTCCGGCGGCGGCCGGGAGCTTGTCGCGCAATTCCAGGACCATGCGCTCGGCGGTTTTCTTGCCGATGCCCGGGATGCGCACCAGGCGGTCCACTTCCCCGCGCCGGATGGCGTCGATGAGCTCCGGAGCGGCCAGGCCGGAGAGAATGGTGACCGCCAGCTTGGGCCCGATGCCGCTCACGCCGATGAGCTTTTCGAAGAGCGCCTTTTCGTCCTGGGTGAGAAAGCCGTAAAGCGCCAGGGCATCCTCGCGCACGTGGGTATGGATGCGCAGCCGGACCTCCGCGCCCGCCTCCGGCAGGTGCGTAAAGGTGGAAACCGGGATGATTACGTCATAACCCACGCCGCCGGTTTCGACGATGGCCTGGTTGGGATGTTTCTCAATCAACAGGCCGCGCAGCAGAGCGATCATATGCCCGTATTGTAGCGGCGCGCGGCGGAACGCAGCGTTCCGAAGTGCGGGACCCGCGGACGCGATCTTCCGCGACGCGCGCCAATGGCGAAGGCGCCAGACGATGAAACGGCGTTCCCAGGCGCAACGGACTGTGCGAGAATCGGACCCATGACGCACAACCCTGGATTCCTGAGCCTGGTGAACGACGCGAAGTCGCGTATCCGGCAGATCGATATCGAAGGCTATAAGAAGATGCGCGAGGCCGGCGAAGCGCACATCCTGGTAGACACCCGCGAAGAGAGCGAATGGGCCGCGGGACACGTGGCCGGGGCGGTCTTCCTGAGCAAGGGAATTATCGAGCGCGATATCGAGACCAAGGTTCCGGATAAGAACACCACGCTGGTGCTCTATTGCGGCGGCGGCTTCCGCAGCGCGCTGGCGGCCGACAACCTCGGCAAGATGGGGTATGTCAACGCCATTTCGCTGGACGGCGGCTGG
Source organism: Terriglobia bacterium (assembly GCA_963767595.1). Taxonomy (GTDB): domain Bacteria; phylum Acidobacteriota; class Terriglobia; order Bryobacterales; family Bryobacteraceae; genus BOG-224. The sequence goes on along the minus strand of CAVYEK010000008.1, from coordinate 720,354 downwards.
CGCGCGCTCAAGGGCTCGGGGCTGCCACTAGAGAAGTAACGGCCCCGTTGCGCATCTCGCCGCCGATCGGAGAGGCCGCGTCCCGGCGAGCGGGCGTTCAGAACGCCTTGCGCGGGGTGCGCAGCAGGAGCCAGCACACCAGGCTCAGTCCCGCAGCCAGCAGAACCAGACCCCAGACGCTCAGTGTTGGAACGGTTGGAGTGGAAGAGGACGTCGCTACCGCTCCCGCCGCGGCCAGGAGATTGACCACCGTATATCCTACGCTACTTGGCGTGTACGCCACTTGGACGCTGGTGAGCAGTCGCGTGGAATCCGGGGCCAGGTTGATTCCATAAATGTAGGCGCCATTTCCCGAGACGTTGGGAACCTGATAATTGCTGCTCGGGAAGCCGTTGCCGGTCCCCCCTTGCCGCGACATGGCGGGTGTCAGCACGAAAGACGTTCCGGCCGCGCCCGCCGCCGTCCCGCCGGGATTGCCGCTATACCAATCCGGAAGCGTCACGTTCGACAGCACGGTGGGCGATCCGGTGGAGTAATTCAGCGTAATCGCAAGGGTTGAGCTGCCGCTTCCGCTCGAACCGAAAATCGCAAACTGGGAATAATTGTTGCTCGGCACGTTGAAGCTGAAGTTACCAACTGCGTTCGAGCGGACCTCCACCCCTTTGTCTTCTTTCCTGGATCTTTGACAGCCTAGCGACTCCGATGGCCCTGAACGGTACAATGGAGAGCGACGATGGCCAAGCCCGTAATCATAATCGACCCGGATGTGATGAGCGGAATGCCCTGTTTTCGCGGCACGCGCGTGCCTTTCAAGAATCTGATGGACTACCTCGAAGGAGGCCACTCCTTGGCTGAGTTCCTGCGGCAGTTTCCCACAGTCTCGCGTGAAATGGCAATCCAGGCGCTTGAGGAAGCGAAAGAATCGCTGCTAGCCAGAATCGCATGAAGATTTTGCTGGATGAGTGCCTGCCGCTCGATTTCCGGCACAGATGGATGCGATCCTGCGGGCGCTCGAAACGATCCAGCCGGGCCAAGTCGTTGAGATTGGGTGAGCGGCCCCGCCCGCCTACCCCAGATCGATCCGGAACGTCGCCCCTTTCCCCGGCTCGCTTTCCACGGAGATGCGCCCCCCATGGTCGCTCACCACGGATTGCACGATCGCCAGGCCCAGGCCGGTGCCGTGAGTCTTGGTGGTGTAGTAGGGGGTGAACAGGCGCTCGCGCTCTTCGGGTTTGAGCCCCTCCCCGGTGTCGGAGACCTCCAGGCGTACGCCGTGAGGGAGCGCCATGGTGCGCACGGTGAGCGCGCCGCCCTCCGGCATGGCGTCGATGGCGTTGAGGACCAGGTTGCGCAGCGCGCGGGTCATCTGCTCCGGGTCGGCCTGCACGGGACGCAGGCCGGGGTCCAGCTCCAGCTTGGCCGCAACGCCGGCCTTGGCCAGTTGCGGATCGAGGAGTTTGAGCGACTCCGCCGCCAGCTTGTTGAAATCCACCGGCTGCATCTCCGGAGCGGGCATCTTGGCGAAGTCGCTGAAGCGCGCCACAATCCGCTTGAGGTTGGCGAGCTCGGCGAGCAGGGTGGCGGAGCCTTCGCGGAAGACCTCGTCGAACTGGTCGGGGAAGCTGTCGCGCGCCCGCTGCATGTTCTCGACCGTGATCTGCAGGGGGAAGAGCGGGTTCTTGAGCTCGTGGGCCAGGCGGCGCGCCAGTTCGCGCCAGGCGGCCACCCGCTCGGCCTGGACGAGGCGCTGGCGCTGCGCCACCAGCTCACCGGTCATGCGGTTGAAGGCCCGCGCCAGTTGGCCGATTTCGTCGGCGGAGGCGGCTTCCACGGTGGCCCCCCAGTCGCCCGCCGCGACCTTTTCGGCGCTATCCACCAGCTTGCGGACGGGGCGCGTGATGCGCGCGGTGGCCCACCAGCTCAGGGCCATGCCCAGGAGGATTCCGGCCACGGCCACGATGATGCCGGTCCAGTGGAGGAAGGCCTCCGCCTGCGCCAGCTCGCGGCGCGAGCTTCCGATAAGCAGGACGCCCAGAAGATCGTTTTCCGCGCCATAGAGCGGCAGGGCGTGGAACGTTTCGGCGTCAACGCCAGCGCCGACGGCGCCCGACAGTTCGGCGCGTCGTTTCACCACCTGTTCGATAAGCGGCCGCAGCCGTTCGGCCTGGGCCGGGCGCCCCACGCCGGCGCTCTCGATGAGGTCCGCGGGCGCGAAGCGCGGGTCGAAGTTGCGATATAGCAGTACGCGCATGCCCGCAGGCAGGGTGAGGGTGGAGAGGAAATCGCGGTCCAGCCGCTGGCCGCCCGCCACGTAGAGCTTGCGGTCTCCGGCAGCGGCCGTGCCCACGGCGGCGAGCGCCAGGGTGAAGCCGTCGGAAAGCTCCTCGCGACGCAGGAACGGGCTCCCGGAGTTCCACGCGCCGGCGGCCAGCCAGTCCTCTTTGTAACCGAAGCGCGCCGGCCATTCGGCGGAGGAAACGATGGCTCCGTCGCCGGCCACCAGCTCGAGCAGGTCCAGGCTGTGCGCGGCGGCCAGCGAGGCGGCCTCGCCATAGTAGGCCGAGTAGTCCGCAGCCATGGCGATTTCCGTCACCGGAGCGGAGGCAGCCACCCCGTTGACCGCACGCACGATTTCCTGGCCGCGCCGCTGGTATTCTCTGCGAAACTGGGTCACCAGGGCGTCCACTCGCCGGACTTCGAGGCTTTCGAACGCCCGCCGCGCGGTCACCGAGACCACCCATTCCACCATCCCCACCGAGAGCACCACAGCCAGCGTGAAGATCAGCAGAAGGCGGGTGCGAAAAGTCATGGCCGGCCGCCTTCCAGCCACAAGTTCGAAAAACGCCATTCGCCCAGCGGGGTAATGCCGGGCCCGCCCTTAACGCGCGGCGAGACGCCGTACGCGTCGGGCAGATGAAACAGGGGGATGACGCGGAAGCCCTCGATCAGGGCGCTCTCGGCGGTATACAATGCCTCGGGCGAGGCGGCGCGGGGCGGCTCGGGAAGGGTCAGCGCGGCCGCCAGATCGGCCAGCGCGCGAGCGGGATCGGAAGAGAAGAAGCGGGCTTCCACCAGGCGGGCATCGGCCGCGGCGCGGGGCGCCGCCAGGGCCACGGTCAGCCCGGCGTCGCGCGCGTTGAGCGCGATGCGCTCGGCGACGGGCTGCCAAGAGGCATCCTCCACGGACAGGGTGAGGCGGCGGGCGGCCGCCGGGACGGCCGCCAGCAACGAGCGCGCGCGGGCCAGATCGGCGGCCCCGGGAAACAGGAACGCGCAACCGGAAACCCACTGGGGCAGCAGCGCGCCCGAAACCTCGCCCTGGCGCTGGAGCAGCACATTGTGAATGGCGGCGCGGTCCACGGCCAGCGCCAGCGCCTCGCGAACCCGCGCATCCTCGATGCGCGCCTGGAACACGATGGCCGCCACGCGGACGGGCGCGGAGGCCCACACCCGGCGGCCGGGAGCCTCGCGGCGCAACTGTTCCGGACCGAGCTCGACGACGTCGGCGCGGTCCAACCCGAGATCGATGGATTGATCTCGCAGCGGACGCGCCATTTGGATTTCCACCGAATCGAGGAAAGGCCGGCCGCCGGCCGCGCTGTCGTTGGCATTATAGACCGCGCGCCGGCCGGGCTCCCACTGTGAGAGCGTGAATCCCGCCGAAAGGGGGCCCAGAAGGCGCTGCGCCGCGGGTGAGTCGGCGGTATCGAACGATTCGCGGATTTCGACGCGCAGGGTCCCTCCGTAGCGCGGGCGGGTGGCGGCAAAGGCCGAGACGGAGAGCAGCAGCGCGCCGATCAAGAAGAGAAGCCGGGCAGTTGTCACGCAACAACCGCCGCCGAAACCGGCGCCTTTTTGACGCGGAGACGCAGAGACGCGGAGAAAGACGGGTAGGTCGGAAGTTGGAGTCATTCTCGGGGTACATCCGAGGGATGGACCGACATGCACATCCAAGTCCCTACTGGCCGCAAGCCACCGTGAGGAGATAAGCCGCATACTTTCCCGTCGAGAGGTCCTTCGAAACCGCCAGCGCCGCGCTTCCGCCGGAGACCCACAGCGCCGTAACGGGCCCCGGCATTTCCACCGGCGCGGTGAGCGCGGCCGCGGCGCCGTTGGCGATAGCAAACGCCTGTACGGCTTCGGGCTGCCCGCCGTCGCCCGGCCGGGTGGCCAGCACCGCCGATCCTCCGGCGCAGGGCGCGTCCATGCCGGCGACGTCGCTGCCCCACGAATCGATCTCGCCGGCCGGCGCGAATGAGGCGTCGAACAAACGCACGCGCCCGTCGGCCAGCGCCAGCAGCCACAGCGGCTGGCCCCGCTCTTCCACCGCCGCCGCCGAGTAGAACGGCGGCGCGCTTTTCCGCACTCCCGTCTGGGTGGCCACGCGGCCGTCGAAGTAGTTGCGCCCCGCCGCGAAGTTGGCCAGCAGCATGGCGCGGCTGCCCGATTCGAGAACCCAGGGCTCCTGGGAAGGCTGGCAGTCTACCGCAACCGGCGGCTGCCACACGCCGCTGCACGCCACCCCCGGCAGATAGGCATGGAAGCCCGGGCCGTTCACCCGCAGCCGTCCCCGCGGGTCCCGCGGCCAGGCCTTGGGAACCGGAAGCGGAACGGTGGCGGACTGCGCCCACTGGCCGTTTTGCCGCGCGAACCAGGCCAGCCTTGTGGGCGAGAGCACCAGCATCAGGTTGCCGGGGAAGGCGGCGTCCAGGATCTGCTCGTCCTGCTCCCAAACCAGCTTCTTTTCGAGCGTGGCGGCGGGCCCGGGCGCGGACGGCGCATCGGCGCGTTTCCAGGCCGCCAGCGACACCAGCCGCTGGTCGCCTTTGCGCGCTTCCTCCACCAGCAGGTAGTCCGTGGCGTTCTCGGAAAGCGTGAGCCGAACCTCCACCGCGGGAGCGGTCTCGCCAAGGACGCCGCCGGCTTCCCGGAAGGCGGCCTCGAAGACCGTCCGCGCGCGCGCCGCCTCCCCAGGAACGAGCGACGATTGGTTGCGCCACGCGACCGAGACCGGCGCCCCTTGCCGGCGAACGACGCGGTTTTCCACGCCAGCTCCTGGGCGGCTCCCTTCAGGTTGTCAGCGGAGGACGCCCCCCGCGCCAAAAAGATCAGTAGAGCGCCAAACGCCGGGAGAGCCCCATGGCCCCGTCTCACGGGCAAAATCATAGCACATCGCGGTTGGCTCCCCCGGTTACCATGCGGATCACTCCTCGCAGGAAGGCCCGCGCCACCAGAAACGAAACCGGAAAGGTGACGGCGGCCATCAAGATACAGCCCAGTGCGTTGTCCATGTCGCTCCTCCCACTTGCATTACCGCGCATCCAATTCCTGGCGAACCTGCCCGAAAATCTCCTCCACTTGCGGCGTGCGCTCGGCGAGCAGATCCACCGGATCGCCCACCGACACCAGGCTGAACAGTTCCTCGACATCGCGGTTGCGCATCCGTATGCAGCCGTGCGAAGCGTCGCGGCCGATGGAGGCGGGATTGTTGGTCCCGTGAATTCCGTAGCCCTTGACATTGAGTCCCAGCCAGCGCGGGCCCAGAGGATTCGATTTGCCCGGCGGAACAATCTTGCCCTTGGCGTACCAGGTGGGATCGGGAAGGGCCTGCACGATCTTGAACGAGCCGGTGGGGCTGGGCGTGCGCGGCGCGCCCACGGCCGTGTCATAAATCTTGACCACGCGGTCCTCTTCCAGCAGGATCAGCTTGCGGTCCGGAATGCTGACCAGAATGCGCCGCGCCGGCCGCGCCGAATTCTCCTGCGCCAGCGCTTCGGCGGTGGCCATGAGCACCACGCCGGCGAGAGCCGCCAGCCGCCTGAGATCGTCCGCCTTGAGCATCTTTCGTTTCCTCCGTACGCTGGAGGAAGTGCAGTTCGCAGACCAAACAGCAAGTTACTGATAGGAAACGCCTTGGGAATTCAGGACCAAGTGTCAGCCCAGCCACGTGTGGAAATGGGCACGCGGAGGGCGCGCTCGATAGAGAAACCTACGGCCGAGGCCGAACCCGCCGTGAGAGGAGCAGTTGATCCGCGAACTGGCTCGGAAGCTGGCCCCGCAAAGTCGCCTGGTCTGGAGCTATTTGCACGTGAATCGGCAGTTGCCAGAACGGTTGTGCGGGTCCGTATCCATCGACGACAGCGCCATCCTCGAGTGGTGCGAAAAAGACCGCTTTCCGTTTTACACGTATACCTCCGCACGAATCGAGCCCGCGCGCGAGCGGTCCCTCACGGCCTGAGCCGTCCCTTCCCCTTGAAATCTTAGGGAAGATCCGGTAGACTGGATTTCATGCAACGGGAACCAGCGTGGTGGCGTTGTGTCTGACGGGAACCGCGGCGAGCGCCATTCCGGCATGGCGGGCCGCGCGTCTGGACCCGGTGCGCGCCTTGCGCGTGGAATAGGAGTCCCGCATGGAAAAGGCATCGCTCGATCTCATTCGCGGCACTTTGGATCTGCTGATCCTGAAGACCCTGACGTGGGGAACGCTCCACGGCTATGCCATCGCCGCGGCCATCAAGCAGGCTACCGGGGATGCCCTGCTGGTCGAGGAAGGGGCCCTCTATCCCGCGCTCTACCGAATGGAAGAGAAGGGTTGGATCGAAGCGGAGTGGGGGCTCTCCGGCAATAACCGCCGCGCGAAGTATTACCGGCTAACCACGGAAGGGCGGCGGCATTTCCGGAATCAACAGAGCATGTGGAACGCCTACGCGGCGGCGGTTGGAAAGCTGTTGGCGGCGCCGCGGCTGCAGACGGAGTAATTGGGACGGGGTTGTGAAAGGCGGGGCACTGTGCCAATAGCACGGCAGCGGAGCAAAGACCAATCGGTTACATGGTGCGCCCGGGGTGACTCGAACACCCGACCTTCTGGTTCGTAGTTCGAAGGATATCCGTCCACTGAAACCTCCATCGTCTATTATCAACTACTTAGAAACGCGCTTGGACGGCCGCCGCGATGCGCTCCCGCCGGGCGGCGGAGATTCCCTTGCAGTCGAATGCGGTCAGCGGCATGGAGTGCGGTCACCTTGCCGACAACGCCGGCGACAGGCAAACCCGATTGCAGTGGACGGCGATGCCGTTCCTCGGAGCTTCTGGCCAATGGTGTAATCGGCGTTTACCAGGATCGATCGCCGGTTGCTGGACGGAAGGGCTCTTCGCAACAGGAATCGACTTCAGGTCCGGCTCAGCCCTCTCTCCGAGTGGCGTGTCATCCGCTCAAAGCGAGGTCAACGGCGGTGGAGCAACCCACCGCCGGCTCCGGCGCCGGGACAGAGATGCGGAATCTCCCACTTCCCGGAACGGTAAAGCGCATGAAAGCTGCATGAAAGCTGCATGACCCCCCCGAACATCCCTTGGCCGGGTTATACTGTGTCCCGAAAGGGAGGTTACTCGTCACGCTCCCGGCAAAAGCGCTCGTGCTTTCATCGCTGCGGCGCCTGGGTTGAGACCTTCGCCGCCGGCAGCACCGGCAAACAAAGAGGCTGGCCGGCTGCATCCAGGTAACAGGATGATCTGGCCGCCGAAACGCATTACGAGTGGTGTCCAACGAAGATTCCACACAGCCGGAGGTGTCAGGTGCTGAAATCGATTCAGCGCAAGATTTCGAAGAACCGATCAAAGACGTTCCATTTCCAATCGGGCGAGGCCCGCTGGGAAGAGCGGCGGCCGGTCGCAACACGCGTTTGGGCGTTCGATCAGAGCGCGGCCGGGAGCCATTGTCGGCGAATTCCCGCCTTGCTCGGCATCGCTCTTGGGTTGACGCCGGGACTCGCGCCCGGACAGACAACCTGGCAGTTTGACAAATGCCTGAACGATTGCATTAACATCTGCAATTCGGGACCCGCCAGGCTCGCCTGGGGATGCCGCGAGAATTGCGGGGGCCAGTGCGCAAAGTATAACCAGAACGTGCCCGCGCCATATGGCGCCATCGCCGTTGGCGCTGGCGGACAGGGAATCTCCCAGAACAGGGCGAGTTGGGCGGCGGCCGACCGGGACGCCATCGCCGCGTGCAGCAAGTACGGCAGTGACTGCAAGGTCGTGTACCGGTTCCAGAATACGTGCGCCGCCATCGCGGAGGCCAAAGGCACGCAGCACTTTGAGGTGGCAACGGGCAGCACGGAGAAAGAGGCCGCGGCAAGTGCGACGGCAGTCTGCCAGCAACGTTGGGGCGCCTGCAGGGGGGCCCTCTCGACGTGTTCGCTGACCGGCACGAGCGGGTCGAACAAGCCGAATCCCCCCGCGCAGCCTCGCGCGACATCCTGGGGCGCTATCGCATACAGCGCCGCGGACATGGGAGCTGGATGGTCGCAGGGAAAGAGCGAACGGGCCAGCGCGGAGAAAGAGGCCATGAACACCTGTTCCCAGCGCGGCAAGGCGTGTGTTTTGCGGATCGCCTTTAGCAAACAGTGCGGGGCGCTTGCGGCGGATCGGAGCTTCGTCGGTTGGGCGACTTCCACGGAACCGCGAGAGGCCCAACAAAAAGCCGTCGAGCAGTGCACGAAGAACGGCGGCACGAAGTGCACGCTCCACGTTTTCTTTTGCTCCTTCTGACGGTCGTGCGGGAAGCATCCACGCCGCACGGCCGTCTTGGCCCCGGTGCTGAGTCCACCGTGAAGCCGGCAACGCCCGTTTGTCATCGCGGGACACTGGCACGGCGACCCGCGCCGGTTCTTCGCGCCGCATCTCGGCGCCTTCGAGAGATCACCCGGCCGGTTGCCGTTCTTGAGCCATCCCCGCCGCGTCTCACGGCGCCGGCCCATGGGGCGGTCTCCGCCGTTGCGTTCGCTACAATTAGTTCCGTGGCTGAATCGCGCGCGGAGTTTCGGCGGACGCTGGCGAGGGTCGCCATCTTCTCCAGCCTGACGGATTCGGAACTGCATTTCCTGGCCGAACGCGCTGTGCCGCGCCATTTCGCCCCCCGGGAAATGGTATTCGGCGAGGGCGAGCCGTGCGCGGGATTGTACGTGGTGGAGCGCGGAAACATACGCATCTTCAAGAGTTCGGCCGGCGGCCGCGAGCAGGTCCTGAGCATTGACGGCCCGGGCAGTTCGATCGCCGAAGTGCCGGTTTTCGATGGCGGCAACTACCCGGCCTCGGGCGCCGCGGTGGATCACGCCACGCTGCTCTTTGTCGGGAAGCAGGATTTCCAGGCTCTGTGTTTGGCGCATCCCGAAGTTGCTCTCAAAGTGCTTCGCGTGGTGGGCGCGCGCCTGCGGCGGCTGGTTGGAATCATCGAGGAGCTTTCGTTCACCACCGTGCGTCATCGCCTGGCATCCTTTCTGGTACGCCTTGCTCAGCGCGAGGGAACGGCGTCGGGGGCGGGCCTCGAGTTTTCGCTGCCGGGCAGCAACCAGGAACTGGCCGCGCAACTCGGGACCGTACGCGAGCTGGTTTCCCGCAATCTCTCCCGCTTGCAAATGGAAGGGCTGCTCAAGCTGGAAGGCCGCCGCGCCATTATCCCAGATCTGAAGGCCTTAGAAGCCGAACTGGACCCTGCCGAATAGGCTGTGCCCCGCGCCGGGTTTTTATGTTCCCCCGTGACAAAAGTCATAGGCGCGGTACGCTCACCCGGAGTACGCTCAGGACATCGAGGAGAAAACCATCAGCGTTATGACGGAAAAGACGGTAGGCGAACTGGCGCTGGAGAACCCGGGCGCAACCCGCCTGTTTGAAAAGCTGGGCATCGACTATTGCTGCGGCGGTGGTCAAACCCTGAAACAGGCGTGCCAGGCAGCCCATGTCTCCATTGATCAGGTGGTGGACTCGCTGGCGGCGGTGAACCAGTCGGCGTCCGCAACCGCGCAAGGCAGGAATTGGCAGGCCGAGCCGCTATCCGACCTGATCGCGCACATCAGGACCGCGCACCACAAATACACGCGCGAGGAGATTGCGCGCCTCGGCCCGCTGTTCGACAAGGTCTGCTCGGTCCACGGAAAGAACCACTCCGAACTGGATGCCATGCGCGACGCCTTCGGCGGCCTCAGCCAGGAATTGACCACGCACATGATGAAGGAGGAGATGATGCTGTTCCCGTACATTGAGCGCATGGAAGAGGCGGTGATCGAAAAAGCGCCGATTGTGCCCTCGCCCTTCGGCAGCGTGCGGAATCCGGTGTCGATGATGATGCACGAGCACGATTCCGCCGGGAATGCGTTGCGCGGTTTGCACCAGGCGAGCAACGGCTACACCGCGCCCTCCGACGCCTGCATCAGCTTTCAAACCCTGTACCGGGCGCTGGCGGAGTTCGAAGCCGATCTGCACCAGCACATCCACCTGGAGAACAATGTCCTTTTCCCGCGCGCGATCGAGCTGGAGCAGGCGCACTGAGGGGCGCGCTGCCGGTCGACATACCAGTGGCGCGGCTCCCCAAGAAAGGTATCCGGCATGAACTATAAGAAGCTGTGGATCGCTCTGGGCATGGTGTTGGCTGTCTCCTTCGCCGTGTTGGGCGGAGTGGGGATCAAGATCCTTACGAGCGCGCCGCCCATTCCGGCGCAGGTTCTGGTGGCTGGAGGGACGGCCCTATTCGACGGCCGCGACATTCAGGACGGACAAGGCGTCTGGCAATCGATCGGTGGCCAGGAGGTTGGCACCATCTGGGGCCACGGATCGTACGTGGCGCCCGACTGGTCGGCCGACTGGCTGCATCGCGAATGCATGTTCATCCTGGACCGCTGGGCTCAGGCGGCGGGCGCCTCGAATTACGCGGCGCTCGGCGTGGAACCGCGGGCGGCCCTCCAGGCGCGGCTCCAACTGCTGATGCGGACCAATACCTATGACCCGGCGACCCGCGCCATCACCCTCGATCCGGTTCGCGCCGAAGCCTTCGAGGATCTGGCGCGCCACTACTCCGACGTGTTCTCGAATGGCCGCAGCGAGTACGCCATCCCGCGCGGCGCGATGAGCGATCCGGTCAAGCTGCGGCAGATGAACGCGTTTTTTTGGTGGACGGCCTGGGCCGCTTCTACCAATCGGCCGGGATCGGACACCACGTACACACAGAATTGGCCGCACGAACCGTTAATCGCAAACCAGCCGACAAGCGGGACCGTGGTGTGGAGCATCGCCAGTTTCGTGCTGCTGCTCGCCGGCGTGGGCGGCATGGTCTGGTACTTCGGTTCGCAGCCGCGCACAGTGGCCGGAGAGCTTCTCCCGGAGAGCGATCCGTTGCTTGGCCTCAGGCCCACTGCCTCACAAAGAGCCAGCGTGAAGTATTTTTTCGTTGTGGCGGCGTTGTGGGTGGTTCAAGTCGGGCTCGGCGCCATTGTGGCGCACTACGGCGTCGAAGGGTCTGGCTTCTACGGAATTCCGCTTGATCGCATACTACCCTATGGCGTGGCGCGGACTTGGCACTTGCAGCTTGGCCTCTTCTGGATTGCGACGTCCTGGCTCGCAACGGGACTCTACATCGCCCCGGCCATCAGCGGCTCGGAACCGAAGGGCCAGCGGGTGGGCGTCAATCTGCTGTTCGGCGCGCTGATCCTCGTCGTTGTGGGATCGCTGGCCGGCGAGTGGATGAGCATCCAGCACAAACTCGGCAACCTCTGGTTCTGGTTCGGCACGCAAGGTTACGAGTATGTGGACCTGGGCCGGTTCTGGCAGATCCTGCTGTTCGTCGGCCTGACCTTCTGGCTGTGGCTGATGTGGCGTGCGCTCAAGCCGGCGTTAGCCCGGCGCGACGAAAACCATTCATTGCTTCTGATGTTTCTGCTGTCGAGCATCGCCATCCCGCTGTTCTACGCTGCCGGACTGATGTACGGCGAGCGAAGCAATCTGGTCACCGCCGAGTACTGGCGCTGGTGGGTGGTGCATCTGTGGGTGGAGGGTTTCTTCGAAGTCTTCGCGACCGTGGTGATCGCGTTCCTGCTAACCCGGCTCAAGCTGCTCTCGGTGGTCACTTCCACGCGGGCCGTACTGTTCTCCACGGTGGTGTTTCTCTCCGGCGGCATCATCGGCACGTTCCATCACTTATATTTCGCGGGAACGCCGAACGTCGTGCTGGGATTGGGAGCGGTTTTCAGCGCCATGGAAGTAGTGCCGCTGGTGCTGATCGGCTTCGAGGCGTGGGAGAACATCCGGCTGGCCCGTTCCCGCCAGCAGCGCATCTGGGTCACCGCCTACAAATGGCCCATCTATTTCTTTATCGCGGTTGCGTTCTGGAATTTCGTGGGCGCCGGGCTCTTCGGCTTCCTCATCAATCCGCCGATCGCGCTTTATTACATGCAAGGTTTGAACACGACTCCGGTCCACGCCCACACGGCGCTGTTCGGGGTGTACGGCATGCTCGGCCTGGGACTGATGCTGTTCTGTCTGCGGGCTCTTCGTCCTGGCAGGGCGTGGAAAAACGGCCCGCTGTTGTTCGCCTTCTGGGCCATCAACATCGGTCTCGCGCTGATGGTGCTTATCAGCATATTGCCCATCGGTCTGGCGCAGACCTGGGCTTCGGTGCAGTATGGAACCTGGTACGCGCGCTCGGCCGAGTTCCTGCATAGCGGGTATCTGAACCAACTGCGTTGGATGAGGATGATCGGCGACAGCATCTTTGCGGTGGGCGCCCTGGTGTTGGGCTGGTTTGTTCTCGGCCTGGTGACCGGTCACTCATATCAAGAGACCGGTTACGTCGCCGAAGGCGAATGGGAAGTGCGGGAACTCGGGACGCCGCACAAGTAGAGACGCCAATGGACGCTATTGCCGCACCGCCGATCAAGGCCCGCAAGAAACCGCTGAAGCGCGCCGGCAAGGACAATTCGCAAACGCTGCGGCGCGCCTTCCAACTGGCCTTCCTGGCGCTCAATGTCTGGATCGGCATCGAGTTCTACCTGTTCGTCCGTTATTACGAAACCGGCGGCCGGTCCGCGTACGCCGTTCGTCCTCCAGGCGTCGAAGGCTGGCTGCCGATCGCGGCTCTGATGAACCTCAAGGTCCTGCTGATGTCGGGCGGCGTACCTGCCCTCCACCCTGCCGGTATGTTCCTGCTGATTGCCTTTCTGGCTGCATCGTGGATTTTCCGCAAGAGCTTCTGCGGGTGGTTGTGCCCTGTGGGAACGGTGTCCGAGTACTTGTGGCGCCTTGGCCGCTCGATTCTCGGCCGCAATTTCCGCTTGCCGCGCCCTGCGGACGTCGCCCTCCGCAGTCTGAAATATATTCTGTTGGGGCTGTTTCTCTATGCAGTCGGCTCGATGCCGGTCCCCGCGATTCGCGCCTTTCTCAGTGGACCCTATGGCGTGGTCGACGATGTGAAGATGCTCAACTTCTTCCGCTTCCTGGGGCTGACCGGCTGCACCATCACCGCCATCCTGGTAATAGCGTCAGTCTTCGTTCAAAACTTCTGGTGCCGCTATCTTTGCCCATACGGCGCGCTGATGGGCCTCGCCGCGCTGGCCAGCCCCTTGCGCATCCGCCGCGATCCCAGCCAGTGCATTGATTGCGCGAAGTGCGCCAAAGCCTGCCCTGCGGCATTGCCGGTGGATCGCCTGATCACGATCCGCTGCGCCGAATGTACCGGTTGCCTGGAGTGCGTTGCCGTTTGCCCCGCGGCAGGCGCCCTGTGCTTGTCGGCCCCCCGCGCGAAACGAGTGCCAGCGTGGGCGGTGGCCGCCGGAATCGCCGCGCTATTCCTGGGCGTTTGCGGATTCGCCCGTCTCACTGGTCATTGGCACACCGATCTTCCCAGCAGCACATACCTCGATCTGATCCCACACGCCAACGAATTCACGCACCCTTGATCCATACGGGAGAAGGAATCTACGCCGAGCGCCGGGCAACTGTCGCCAAATACCCGTCCGTCCACCAAACGCCGACTTGTAATACCCGGACCGCCAACTCGGCCGTTTGCGGGCCTGTCCCGTCCGCGCGCCGGGCGGGCGAACGCGCCCACCGAACCGAGCCGAAGTTGCCTGTCGGCTCCAGCCGTCGGCAAACGACGGGCGGCGATTCGGCGCCGGGCGTATAATCACTGCTTATGCCACTCAAAGTTGACGCGGGTTTCCTGGCGGCGGCGCTCATCGGCTACCAGGAGTAGCTCAAGAACATCGAGGCGAGGATGGGCGAGCTCCGGAATGGGATTGGCGGGCACGCCATTCCCCCGGCGCCTGTTGCGACGAAACGCGTGATGAGCCCGGCCGCGCGCCGGCGCATAGGCGCCGCGCAGAAGAAACGATGGGCGGTTGTCCGGAAGGCCAAAGCTGAAGCGGCGGCAACGCCAGCGCCTGCGAAGGCCGTCAAGAGAAGGCGCCGCCTGAGCCCCGAGGGGCGAGTGCGGATCATCGCGGCAACCGGGTTGAGCCCGCGAACCGTGAAACACCTGCTCGTAACACTCCGCGGAGCCCTCTCCGTCGCCGTGAAGGATGGCCAGATCCCTGTTGCGGGAATACTATTCCATCACCAGGCCGAAGCCCAAGAAGGAAGGCGAGGAACCCCCGGTACTACCGTTCCCGAAGATCCGCTTCCATGACCTCCGGCACAGCGCCGCCACGCTCCTGCTGGCGCAAGGCACGAGCTCGCGGTATATCACCGAACTGCTCGGGCACTCCCAGGTCTCGTTCACCATGCAGACCTACGCCCACGTCTTGCCCGAGGTTCAGAAGCAAACCGCCAGCAAAATGGATGAAGTTCTTGCGCCGAAGCCCGTTGCTACCAAGAGGGCTCCGCTACGGGCCATCTGACCTGTAAGTTATTGATTTTATGGTGCGCCCGGGGTGACTCGAACACCCGACCTTCTGGTTCGTAGCCAGACGCTCTATCCAACTGAGCTACGGGCGCTTGCTTTCAATAGATTAGCGCCAAAGACCGGACCCTGGAACCGGTGGCTCGGGGGGAACGGTTTGACGGATTCCTGAAAGAACGGCTGTACTTCCAAAACGTCTCCCAGAAAACACTAGTGTACTACAGAAAGGCTTTCGAACGGCTGCTGGAAGACCTGAGGCATCAGTCCGCGGGGCCTGGGGATTGAGCCTGAAAAATGGTCTTGACAATGGGGTCCACATTCGGTATCGACGAAACATGACCCTAAGCAGACCGATCAGCGCCATCTTCCTATTCGCGCTCCTGCGCATCCCCGCCGCGCCGCTCGAGCGGCAGGATGTGACGTTCAAGGTGTTTCAATTCCCGGCCGGCATGGAACCGCGCATCGACGGGAATGCGGACGACTGGAAGATCGTGCCGGACGACTATGCCATCACCATGAGCGAGTTCATGGACACCGAACAGGGCCACGGCTTGACCCACGATCCGAAGAAAATGGACGTCAAGATCAAGGTCGGATGGGTCAAGGGCCAGAACCGCTTGTATTTCCTCTACGAGGCATATAAAGGCTACTGGGATTTCTCGCTGCCGGGATTGCACAACGATATTTTCGAAGTGGTGGTGGACGGCGATCTTTCCGGCGGGCCGCTGATCGACCAGTACCATCGCGAGATCTTCGTTCCCGACGTGGTGGGGAAGTCGGCATCGGTTCTCGATCCCCGGATCGATCGCGAGACGGCTTCAAGGCAGAACCACGGCGTAACCGCGCAGAACTATCATATTTTCACTCCGCCGGGTCCCGACAAGAACTGGGCGATGGAGTGGGGCTGCCCGCAGTACGGCATCGATGCGCCCTATTCCGAGCACGCCTACAACTACAGCTTCAAGCCCGGGGAATCCGGCAAGCTGACCCTGGAGTTCTACATCACTCCCTTCGACTACTCCGGCTGCGAGGGTCCATGGCGCGCTTTGGAGACGCAGTTGACGGAGAACAAGCTCATCGGCATGGGATTGGGCCTGATCGACTGGGAAGGCGCGGATACCAAAACGCGCTATGGTTTTTGGAACATCTCTCACCAGCAATTCTGGTACGGCGACGCATCCCTGCTGGTGGGCTTCCGCCTGATGCCGCTGGAGCCGCAGTTTCAGAAGACCATCGAGAAGAAGTACCCGGTGAGCGGCGAGGGGTTTCCGGGCTCCAACAGCCCGGGCCAGGCGCCTCGGCAGCCCGCGCGGCAATAGAGGTGCTGTGAGCGGCCGCGGTCCATCGGTGTCTGTGGTCTGTCCGGCGCGAGGAGCGCACGGGAGTTGACAGACGACAAGAACCGATCGTCTGTCCCACAAGGCCTCTGCCAGAGCGGCGCCGTGTGCTGTGATAAAGAGAACCCCACATGAATGGCGCCGAGTGTCTCCTCAGAACCCTGCTGGCCAACGACGTGGATCTGTGCCTGATGAATCCGGGAACTTCCGAGATGCAGTTTGTCTCGGCGCTCGACCGCGTGCCGCGCATGCGCGGCGTCCTGGGTCTGTTCGAGGGGGTCTGTTCCGGCGCGGCGGACGGGTATGCCCGCATGACCGGAAAACCGGCGGCCACCCTGCTGCACCTGGGACCCGGTCTGGCGAACGCGCTGGCGAACTTCCACAACGCGCGCAAGGCGCGCTCTCCGGTGGTCAACATTGTGGGCGAGCATTCCACCGGGCACCGGGGCCACGACGCTCCGCTCACCGCCGACACCGAGGCTTTCGCGCGGCCGGTATCGGGCTGGGTTCTGACGCTCGCGCGCGCCACGGCCATGGGCGAAGCGGCCTCGGCCGCGGTGGCGGCCGCGCTGGGACCGCCCGGCAAGGTGGCCAGCCTGATTGTGCCCGCCGATTTCTCCTGGAGCGAGGCCGGAGAGCCCGGCTGCCCCGCGCCCCGGCCTGGGCGGCCGCTGCCGGCCGGCGAGCGGGTCCGCGACGCCGCACGCGCGCTGCGCTCCGGCCGGGCGGTCGGGCTGCTTCTTAGCGGCTCCGCGCTCCATGCGCGCGGTCTTCGCGCGGCCGGGCGCCTGCGCGCCGCCACCGGCGTGAGGATCTTCGCCGACCGATACGCCGCCAGGATGGCCCGCGGGGGCGACATCCCCGCCGTCGAGCGCATTCCCTACTTCCCCGAGCCGGCCCAGGCGCTGCTCGCCGGATTCGAGCGCCTGGTCCTGGTGGAAGCCCAGCCGCCCGTCTCGTTCTTCGGCTATCCCGGCCTGAGAAGCTCGCTTGCGCCGGCCGGCTGCGCCTTCGACGTGCTGGCGTCCGAGGATCAGGATGGCGCCGGCGCGCTCGAATGGCTGGCCGAGGAGTTGGGTGCGCCATTGGCGGAGAATGCGGCCTCGGGTCTGCCGCGGCCGGCTCTGCCCAGCGGCGAGCCATTCACCGCGGACGCGGTGGGCAGAGCCGTGGGAGCGCTGGCGCCCGAAGAGACCATCTTCTCCGATGAGACCGTTTCCTCGAACGAGCAGATATGGCCGCACCTGGCCGGCGCCGCCAGCCACGACCATCTCCCGGTTACCGGCGGCGCCATCGGCCAGGGATTGCCGGTGGCGCTGGGCGCCGCGCTGGCGTGCCCCGGCCGCAAGGTGGTGGCCCTGGAAGCCGACGGCAGCGCCATGTACACCCCGCAATCGCTTTGGACCATGGCGCGCGAGCGGTTGGACGTCACCACCGTGATCCTGGCCAACCGCCGTTACCGCATTCTCGATATCGAAATGCGGCGGACCGGCGCCGGGCCAGCGGGGCCGCGCGCCGACCGCATGATCGACCTTTCCGACCCCGAGCCGGACTGGATCAAACTGGCCGAAGGTTTCGGAGTCCAGGCGGCGCGCGCCGCCACCTCGGAGGAATTCATCCGCGAGTTCGGCGCGGCCATGCGGGAGCCGGGCCCCCGGCTGATCGAAGCCGTGCTTGATCGGGCGTGACCCTTCTTATCTTATTGGCCTCGCCGGAGGAATCCGTGGGTCACTGAATCGCGGCGAACCTTGAGCGAACCGTTTTCTCCATTCGAATCGAGACCTTAGTATAATCCACATATGCAAGGAATACCCTGGCGCACAATTGCGCTCGGCTCGCTGTTGCTCATCTCGGTGCGCTCAAAAGGAGGACAGGAAGTGCAATCTCCGCAACCTGAGAAGTCGAAGCCGCCCGTCAAAATGGAGCAGCGCGGGCGCATCCTTGGAATCGGCGGCGTCTTCTTCAAATCCGCTAATCGCGATCAGATGCGCGAATGGTATTCGAAGCACCTCGGACTCGCCGACAAAGGTGGAGGCGCCATCCTGCCATGGCGCGAACACGATGACCCGCAAAAGGAACACGTTACAGTTTGGACTGTTTTTCCCACCTCCACCGACTATATCCCAGCCACGCAACCGTTCATGGTCAACTACATCGTGGACGATCTGGATGCTTTGCTCGACCGCTTAAGACTCGAGGGAGTAAAGATCGACGCCAAACGGGGGGATGAGTCCTACGGTCGCTTTGCCTGGATCTATGACCTGGATGGGAATAAGATTGAGCTCTGGCAGCCGCCGTCCGCAAAGCCCTAAGGGCCTTCCACCGCACTTACTCAATCGGTTTTCCGTGGGTACGGTCCCGTATTCGTAGAATGGCCGGAAGTGCTTTGCGCCCGGTCATCTCAATATACGCATCGGCCGAACCCGCCCGATTCCTCGCGCAGCGAGTCCTCGAACTTACACTCTATCACTCACTTGGCCAGTTGCCAGAGCTGGAATCCACCCGCGATCTCTTCTGACGAGTCTCTTATTGAAACAGCAACTGCGCCATGTTGGCGGCCTGGCCATTCACCGTCAGGGTGACCACAAGCCGGCCGCGCCCCTTGAGTGTGGCCGGCAGAGTTGCATTCACCTGGTCGAGGCCGGCGTATTCGCCCTGCGCGCCGCCAGAATCGCCGACAACAGGTACGTCGAACTCTATGGCACGGGGATCAGCGGCGCCGCGCCCGTCCAATGCTTCGTCGCCGGGCAGAGCGTGCCGGTAATTTATACCGGTGCGTCGTCGTATGCGGGCCTCGATCAGGTGAATCTATTCGATTCCGAAGAGTCTCGCCGGTATGGGCGATGTGCTGGTATACCTGGTTGCGGACGGAGTCGCTTCGAACGTGGCCGGCCTGAACGTGCAATGATTCGCCCCATTTGTTGGCCAGCGTATTTCCCGAAGTGGTTCGGCGAGCCGGGCGTCCATGGCCAGGATGGCGTAATAATTGCTGCGAATTTGGCAAGTCAAAACAATACGACGCCGGCGTCTCCACGCCTGCAAGCGTATGGTACAGTACGAATAGTCGGCGCTGGGTAGCTCAGAGATATGCCTCGCATTTTGATCGTGGATGACGAATCCTCTATTCGGACGCTGCTTTCCGCCGCGTTCGGCATGGCGGGATATGAAGTCCGCACCGCGCCCGACGGTCCGGAGGCGATGGCTCTGTGCGAGACGGAACGGTTCGATGCCGTGCTTTCCGACGTGGTGATGCCCAAGATGAACGGGCACGAGCTGGCGCGTTGGGTTGCCACTCGGTATCCAGCCACCCGCACGATCCTCATGTCGGGCTTCGATCTGGGGTGCCAGGAGTGCCCGCTCGCCGAACGTTGCCTCTTGATTCCGAAGCCGTTCCGCCCCGGCGAGGCCGTCTCGCGCGTCGACACGGCGCTGGCCCGCCGCGCCGGCTAGCCTAGCACTCCGGCCGTGTGGAACTGTGCGATTGTGGGGCAATTTGTCAAGCGGCGCGCCGGTTGGAAACCGGCGCTCCGGGCGGGTTTTCAACCCGCCGCGGGATGTCATCCCGCCCCACATGAAGGTAGCGCGGACACTTCTGGAAAAGGCGGGTTAGAATGAAGGCGCGAAGCGGGGAGATTATGAAACGGCTGGTATCCTTGACTGCGATTCTGTTCACTTTGCCTGCCTTGGCCCAGCAAAAACCAGGGTGGAAGCTCACCTTTCAGGACGAATTCGACGGCCCCCGGCTGGACCTCTCCAAATGGAATCCCGAGGACCCATGGGGCAAGGTGCGAAATCGCGAGTTGCAGGCCTATGTGAAGGACGCCTTTGAGGTGCGCGACGGCATTCTTCACATCAAGGCCGAGAAGCGCTCCGCGGAATATGGCGGGGCCATGCGCCAGTACACGTCGGGGATGATGACCACCTACCGCAAGTTCTCCCAGAAGTTCGGCTGGTTCGAGATCCGCTGCCGCGTCCCCCAGGGCAACGGTCTTTGGCCGGCCTTTTGGGCGCTGCCCGATTCGTTGGCCTGGCCCCCGGAGATCGACGAGAACCTCGGCCAGGACACGCGGACCGCCTACTTCACCAACCACTTCACGGGACCGGATGGCCGGCACGGTTCGAAAGGGTCGGGCAAAGTGGCGACTCCGGACCTTGCGGCCGATTTCCACACTTACGCCGTCGAATGGCGCGCGGACGCGATCGTCTGGTACTTGGACGGCGTGGAGAAGTTCCGCTCCGATCAGGGGGTTCCGCAACAACCGATGCACCTGCTGGTGAACCTGGCCATTGGAGGCGACTGGCCCGTGGCGCCGGACGAGACCACACCCTGGCCGTCCTCCTTCGACGTGGATTACGTGCGGGCCTACGCCAGGGAGTAGCGGGCTGGCCAATGGCCGCGCGGCGCGCTAGGGTATGACTGAAGCGGAAAATCCGGGTTGAGGAGTACTGGCGATGTCATCCAAAATGAGCGGCGGAGTGGGCCGGCGTGGGTTCATGGGGGCGGCGTTGGGCGGCGCCGCGGCGGGCGCCGCTCAGGCACAGCGGGCGCCGGCGAACACATACAGGGAGACCATCGAGACGCCGGTGGTGGCGCGGCATCAGGTGGTGGTGGCGGGCGGGGGCCCCAGCGGGGTCATCGCGGCAGTGGCCGCGGCGCGCAGCGGGGCCGACACTCTGCTGATAGAGCGCTACGCCTTTCTGGGCGGCAATGGCACGGCGGGTCTGATGACCTGTTACAACGGTTTCCGCAATCAGCGCAAACCGGACGCGCTGCAAACCGTCAAGGGGATCCCGGCCGAGTACATCGCGGAACTGGTGCGGCTGGGCGGAGTCGCCGATGCCGATACCTACGACAGCACGCCCCACGACTTCAGAAGCGGCGACCTGACTTACACCATTCCCTTCGACGCCGAAGCCGCCAAGGTGGCCTCGTTGAACCTGCTGAGGAAAGAGCGCGTCACCCTCCGGCTGCACAGTTGGGTAGCGGGCCCCATGATGAACGGGTCGCGCGTGGTGGGGGTGGTGGTAGAATCCAAGTCCGGCCGGCAGGCCATCGCGGCCGACATCGTCATCGACTGCACGGGCGATGGCGACGTGGCTGCCCGCGCCGGCGCGGAGTTCATGCGCCCGGCCGAAACGGGCGACCGGATGGCCATGAGCCTGATGTACGGCCTGGGCGGCGTGCCTGCCAGCGTGAAAGGCCCGTTCGGCGGCATCCGCATCGGCGGCCGCGTGGTGCGTTGGGGACCGGGCGCCTCTGGCGACGGCACGGATGCGATGGTCCTGACCCAGGCCGAGGTCAACGCCCGGCTGCAGCTTTGGGACGACGTCCAGAAGCTGCGCAAGCAGCCCGGCATGGAGTCGCTCTACCTGGCCCAGACCGCCGCCTGCATGGGCGTGCGCGAAACGCGGCGCATCGTCGGGGAGTACGTCCTGACAACCCAGGAGGCGATCGACGGGAAGCGCTTCGCCGATGCGATCGCCATCAGTTCCAACCCCATGCCCCAATACCACGGCAGCCGCTATTTCTTCCAGCACGAGGGGTTCGACATACCGTACCGCTCGCTGGTCCCGAAGGCGGTGGATGGGCTGGTGCTTTCGGGGCGCTCGATCTCCTGCGAGCAGGGAGGATTCCAGTCGGCCCGTTCGATGGCTCCGGCGATGGCGGTGGGGCACGCGTCGGGCTGCGCGGCGGCGCTGGCGGCGAAATTGGGCGTGCAGCCCCGCAAACTCGACGTAGGGGAGTTGCGGAAGCTGCTGCTGAGCCAGAAAGCCGAGCTGCGGGCGTAAGCCTCAGCGGTCGATTCGCACGGTCGTCTTTTCCAAAGCTGCGCGATCCAGTTCCACGCCCAGCCCCGGCTTGGGAGATGCGTGGACGCAGCCGTCCTTTTCCACGCGGAACTTGTCGATTATGTACGGCCTGTCGCTGGAGCCTTGCGGGACGGTCATCTCGAACCACACGTTGTTGGGCATGGCCATCTCGCAGTGGAAGTGGACCGCGTGGTCGAAGGCCCCGCCCCAGTTGTGCGGCGCGCATTCCATGCCGAAGAGCTCCGCCGTGTGCGCGATCTTCATGCCGCCGGTGATGCCGCCCACGTTGTCCACGATGAAGCGCACCACGTCCATCGCGCCGCGCCGGATGTACTCGGCGAAGTCGTAGGGAGAGAAGATGAACTCGCCGACGTGGATGGGGATATCGAGCGCCTGATTCAACTGCACCAAGCCCTCGATGTCCTTGGTGGGAACGGGGTCTTCGTAGGCGATGTAGCCGAGGTCCTGGAGGACGCGGCCCACTTTGATGGCTTCCTCGCGCGTATACACTCCCACCGGATCGTTGAGCAGGGTGAAATCGTCGCCGGCGGCCTTGCGCACGGCCCTGGCCACCTCGATATCCAGCTTGTAGTCGTGGCCGCCGTTGGGCGAGGGCGGGTGGATCTTATAGGCGGTGAATCCTTGCGTCTTGATCAGCTTCACCTCGTTGACGAAGTCCTCGATGGCGGCGTGGTGTTGCGAGCTGGCGTAGGCTTTGACTTTGTCGCGGTAGGCCCCCAGGATGCGATAGACCGGCAGGTTCACGGCCTTCCCCAGGGCGTCCCACAGGCAGTTATCGATGGCCGAGGCGTAGGAGAGCTGGCCCAGGCGGCGCTGCTCGGGCGTCCACTGGGAAGTGAACGAGGGCAGATCCAGCACGCTCTTGCGAACCAGCGTGCGGCGGGCGTACTCCAGCCAGCCCTGATTGCTCCAGTTGGGATGCCAGTAGCGGTCTCCCAGGGTGTAGTTGCCTTCGATGCCGCTCTCGGTGACGACGCCGGCTATGCGTTCCTCGCCGCGGCCGGAGCCGACATTATAGACGCGAACCTCCTTGATGGCGAGGTTGGGCAGGTCGTTGGGTTTCACTCCCACGGCTTGGGCGGCGGCAAGGGCGGGATTGGCGGCGGCGACGGCGCCGAGGAAGCCCCGGCGGGAGACGGTGGTCATAGAGCCTCTCATAGATCGGTGGTCCAGCGTATGGCTCGGGACGCAAGCCACGCTCACATGCTACCCGGCGGCGGGGTCCATTTCAAGGCGGATCGCGCGGCCGTGAAGGCGGTTATGATTAGGCAAATGGCCCTTCTTCATGTCTTCTTGACAGGCTGCGCGGCGGCGATGATGGCGGCGGCCCAAGCGCCTCAGCAGAAGGCGCTGCGCGACCTGGAATACTCGCATCCGGAAAGCGGCGCGCTTTTGCTCGATCTGTACATGCCGGAAACCGGCGGACCTTTCCCGCTGATTGTGTGGATCCACGGCGGGGCGTACCGCTCGGGGAGCAAGAGCGGCATCTGGTACAAGCCCATCCTCAACCAGACCGGGCGCGGCTACGCGGTGGCCAGCATCGACTACCGGCTGAGCGGCGTGGCGAAATTCCCGGCCCTGGTGCAGGACGCCAAAGCCGCCCTGCGGTGGCTGCGCGCGAACGCGGCGCGGTACAACCTCAAGGCGGACCGGATCGTGGTGGCGGGCGAATCGGCGGGGGGTTACCAGTCGGCCATGCTCGGCGCTACCGGCGGCGTGGCCGAACTGGAAGGCGCGTCCGGCAATCTCCAGGAATCGAGCCGCGTGCAGGGGGTGATCGATTTCTTCGGACCCACCGACTTTCTGGCCATGGACGATGGCGCGAGCTCCTGCAAGACGCCGCTGGTGCACCGCGCCCCCGATTCGCCGGAATCGCAACTGCTGGGATGCAACCTGAACGACTGTCCGGACAAGGTGAAGGCGACCAATCCGATTGCGTACGTGAACAAAGACGCCCCGCCGTTCCTGATTCTGCATGGCACAGCCGACTGCCAGGTGCCGCACACTCAGAGCCAGCGCCTGTACGATGCCCTGCGCGCCGCCGGCGTAGCAGCGAATTTGCACCTGCTGCCAGGTGTGGGGCACGGCGACCAGCGCTTCCTGACCCCCGAGACGGAGAAGTTGGTGAGCGATTTCGTGGACGCGGTATTGCGGAAGTAAGCGGGCGCGGCGCGCGCTACTTCTTCGGCACGGAAATCGCGATATTGCGGTACTTCACCGGGCCGTGATCGCCCTGCAGGTAGATGGGGCCCGGCTCGCCTTCGTCGGCATCGAGCGCGCCGCCCGTAATTCCGGGGATCTCGACGTCGTCGAGGATCTTCGTCCCATTTTGAATCACGGTCGCGTTGCGGCCCACGAAAGCGATGTCGAACACCTGCCAGTGGCCGATCCCCAGGGGCAAAGCGACCGACGGAGCGATCATCCCGTACACCGCGCCCTGTTCGTGGCTGGGCTGGGTGCCGCCCTCGGTGCCGACCTGAATCTCGTAACGGCCGCGCAGGTAGATGCCGCTGTTGCAGTGGTCTTCGGTGCATTGCAGCTCGATGTGCAGCTTGAAGTCGTCGAACTTACGGGTGGTCTTCAGGTTGGCGCCCCGTTCCGCGTTCACCAATTCGCCGTCTTGCGCCGCCCACTTGTTGTTGGCCCCGGTGGGCTCCCACCCGGTCAGATCTTTTCCGTTGAAGAGCGGCTCCGGTGCAGTCCAGGCAGCCGGGGCGGCGCGCTTTAAGGCAGGAGCGCGCACGCCCTCCAGTTTGGCGGTCTCATTCTCTCCGCTCTTCTGCGCGCCGGAGATCTTGTCGCCGTTCACGGTCAGGTCCCAGGTGGTTGCGCGGTTGATGGTCAGTATGAGATGCGACCCATCCACCCTGATTCCCTGAATCGGCTGCGAGGCCCCGCCGCCGGGCTGGTATCGCGCCGCCATCATGCCGCCGCTCTGGGTGACTTCGAGCCAATCGGGAGTCCGGCCGCGCTGGGTCACCACGTAGAGATCCCACCGGCCGATGAAGGGGTTGGCCTGCTGGGCCGCCAACGGGACCAGCAGGGCCATCGCCAGAATGGGGAGAACGAAGTATTTCGTCATGCAAAAACAGTGTAGCGCGAGTCTTGAAGCGCGGCGCACCCCGTCATCCGGCCGTCCCCCAGACGCGGATCACCGGCGGATGGCGGCGCCGGGCACAGATTGGCCGAACAGCACCACATTGGTGCTTTCCGGCCGGTTCGGTCTTTCATGAAATGTGCGGATGTCATTCGTAATCAATGGTTTGTGGGATGGCAAGCCAAGTGCAATATCACCGATGGGAGGTTTCTTATGCGGGGCTTGCTGATTGTACTGATGTCGTTCACACTGGCGGCAACCGGATTGGCTCAATCCCGGCGCGGCGGCGGTGGTGGAGGCGGTTCCAGAGTTGGGGCGCGGTCGTTCGCCGGCGGCGGCGCTGTTCGCGGCGGCTTTGCCGGTGGTGGCGTCAGCCGGGGATTCGCGCCTTCCAGCCGCGGGTACGTTGGCGGTGGATACTATGGCGGGTATGGCTACCCCGGGTATGGCTACGGCGGGTATGGCTACGGCGTGGGCCTGGGCTATGCCGCCCCCTACGCGCCGTATTGTTACGGCCCAGGCTATTATGAAGCCTACGGTTGCGGGTATCCGGCCTACGGCTATTATGCGGCGCCTCGCGTGGTGGTTCCGCGGGTGATGATCGGCCGGCGTCCAGGGGTGATTGTGGGCGGCGGATGGCAACGTTTCGGGAGGCGCTGAACAGGCGCTCAAGACACAGGTTCAGCGGTCCCATCATGGCCTGTCGGCCGGCACTGCGCCTGTGCCGGCCGCCGGGCCTTCTCTCTGCCGCCTACTACTGCTTGCCTGCCGGAGGCATTCCCCCGGGAGGCATCCCCCTGCCGGCAGGCCGCGCAGGAGCCGTGTAGTTCAGCAGCTCATCAACGGGCCTCTTTCCGGCCCACGCAATGCCGCGGAGCAATGTCGGCCGAATCTGCGGATTCATGAAACTGGCGTAGGTGTGGCCCTGCATCCACACGAACGCGCGAGCGGGCTGACCGCCGGGGACGGTGCGTTCCCACGTCCACATCTGCGGCACGACTTCGCCCCTGTGGTCGTTCTCGCCGCGACCCGGCAAAATCGCCGTGGTCGCCAGCACGTGGATGGGGGGATTTTGCGCGAACGTCAGCAGGTAGAAGGCTTCATCCTGAATGGTGATCTCGGACATGTCCTTCATAATGGGGTCGGCCTTGTCCACGATGGTGTAATGAATCGCCCCCGCGCTGTAGTTCACCACGCCATGCTTCTTGCCGCCGCCCACCAGCGAGGCGAAATAGACCGGATCGGGACCGCACAAGGAGTCATGAAAATCGACAAAACCTCCGCCGCGTTTGACGTACGCATCGAGGGCGGCCTTCTGGGGGTCGCTCAAGTAGCCGGCGTCGCCTTTGTAAATCACGACTACGTCGGTATGTTCGAGGTCGGCGCTGCCGGGGACATGTAAAGCTCCATCGACGACGGCCCCTCGCTCCGTCAGATACTTGCTCCAGTCGGCCAGAAACTGCGGGTAGTCATGCTGACCCTCGCCATGGGACTTGAGACCCGCCCACAGGAATATGTGCATGCCATTGGGATTCTGGCCCTGTGGCAGAGGAGCGCCCTGAGGACCCTCGCCGCGTCCAGGTTGCGCCCAGGCGCATGGCAGCGCCGCCAGTAAGAACAGCAATAGAGCGCCGAGCACAAGATGCAGTACCCTCGCTCCAGGAAGTCGTCTGTTTGTCATAAGTCACCGCCTAATGGTAGTTATAATCCTCGAATTGTCCTGGTCCCGCACGGATGCCATCTCACATCACGTATCCCGCGCGGGATGGCAACGCAGTCCCGCGATTTCGCCTCACGATCTCTCCGAGCAAGATCCAAACCATGCCGGCCACCAACGCTACCGGGGAAACCACGCGCGCCACGCGCATCTCCGCGCCGCCATCCCACAGCACTTCGACGGTGCACGGTCCGTCGCAGCGCGGTTCCACAACCATCTGTCCCAGCGCATCCGGCCAGGTCCTGCGCGAAGCGCCGTTCACGCTGGCGCGCCAGCCCTCATCCCAGGCGATCTGGGCGTACAGCAAGTGTTCCGGCCGCAGATTGGCGGAAATGGAAGCCGCGCCGGCGCCGCGCCAGCGAAACTCGGCTTCCGGAAGCGACCGGTCTTCGAGCGCGGCGAGAAAAGGTTCGAGGGGCCTGGCGTCGTACGCGGGCGGGGCTTGCTTGAGAAGATCGGACGG
This sequence comes from Terriglobia bacterium, assembly GCA_963767595.1. Taxonomy (GTDB): domain Bacteria; phylum Acidobacteriota; class Terriglobia; order Bryobacterales; family Bryobacteraceae; genus BOG-224. The sequence continues at coordinate 693,246 of CAVYEK010000008.1, read as the reverse complement.
GCGCAGGGCGTGCGCCAGCGACTTTCGCCCGCGCGGCACCTCGTAGATCGCCTCGGCTCCATCGCGCCACAACTCCGGCAGCTCGTGCAACTTGGCGGGATACCGATAGGGATGAAAAACCTCGCCGGAGCCGGCATCGCCTCCGACAATAGCATCGCACCCCAGCGCTTCGAGCCAGGCCACCGTGTTCTCGAGCTTTTCACCTGCCCAGATCTGGTAGTTGACGTCCCAGAGTAACTGATTGCGAATGCCGTTGTCGAAGCCGCCGACGAGCATGGGCGTATCGCTGAAGGCGTTCATCCAGAAGGCCACCGATCCCGGCGCGAAGACGCGGCGTCCGGGCAGGTGGACTCCCAGCCAGTGCGAGATGCGGTACTCGGCGGTGGATGCGATTATGATGGGCTTTTCCAGGTGGCGCGCGAGGTGGCGCTGATGCGCCATCGCGGGAATGCACACCGCCGCCATGGCCACCCAGGCGAACTTGCGGACTCGGACCCACGAGACCCCTTTCCACCGCGCGGCGACGGGCCCGGCGGCGAGCGTGAGGGTGAGCCAGAACGCGAGGTCCATCTCCAGGTGGTAGCGCTCCGCCTGGGGCAGCGCTCGGATGTGGAACCAGTCGGCGCCCAGGGTGATCCCAGCCATGCCCCACAGGAACATGGCGGCGAAGCGGACGCGCGGCGTGACGCCCCATCGGCGCAGGATCCAAGCGAGGAGCAGGATTCCCACCCCGAGGACGCCCGCCAGCGCGCCTTCCGAGGGCGTGGATTTCCAGCCCACGAGTTTGGGCGCATCGGTACGGATGGTCCGGATGGTCGACGGCGTGACCCAGGGCAGGGCCAGCGCGTAGGCGTAGCAGCCGATGGCGGCGGCGCGCAGCCAGCGCGGAATCCAGGCCCCATCCCAGCCGGCGAGCAGGTAGCAGACCACGGCTATCGCGAGCGCGAACGCGCCGATCCAGTTGCTGAGCGCGACACAGGCGAGGGCCATGGCCGACGCCACGGTATCGAGGGGCCCGCGCCTGGCCAGAGCCAGGTGCAAGGCTCCCATGGCCAGGGCCAGAAACAGGAGCGAAGCGATGTGCGGGCCCTCGCCGTTCTGGACCAGAGTCATGAGGCGGCGGGGTCCGAACCAGCCTCCGGCGCCGGCGCGCACTTCACTCACCAACCAGCAGGAGGGCGAGAGCAGCGAGTACAGCAGGCAGCCCGCGAAGGCCGCCGCGCGGCCCGCGCCCAGACGCCGCGCCGCCCAGTAGAGAGCCACCGGTCCGAGCGCGTACGCCGCAGCCACCACGGCGTGATACGCCAGACCGGCCGAGATGCGGCCGATGACCGCGACCGCGGCCACCACCACGTGCAGCAGCGGCGGGTAACTGTCCGGAAACGGAATGCCGCCGTACCACAGGGGGAACCAACCCAGGTCGCCGAAATGAGCGCCAATGTAACGCGCCAGGCCGATGAAGGCGCCTTCAATGGAAGCCATCTGAACGGTGAACGGCGCGTGGAAGAGCCAAGCGGTGATCCAGGCGTTGACCGAAAAAAGCGCCAGCGCGGCAGCCGCGCCCTTCCATTTGTTGCCGCCCATCAGTTCGATTATAGGGCCGGGCACGCCGCCTCCCGAGGCTGCGCCCGCCCCTAATGGGCGGCGGTGCTTTTGGTCCCCCTTAGGTACTTTGGCTTGCGTAGGATCAGGACCAGCGGGATGATCGCCAGAAACACTACGCCTATGATCCGGAACACCGTCAGGAAGCTCAGCACCGAGGCTTGCTGCCGCACCATGCCATAGAGCATGGCCATGGCTTGGCGATTCGCGGTCACGGGATCGGCGCCATTCCGCACCAGCATGGCCCGCGCCTGGCTCAACATCCGGTTGGCGGCTGGATCGTAGGGCGTCACATGGGCGGCCAGCAGGGACTGGTTGAACTGGGCGCGCCGCGCCAGCCAGGTGGTCACGAACGAGACGCCGACGCTGGAGCCGATGTTCCGCATGACGCTGTAGAGGGCGGTGGCGTACCCGGTCTCGCGCTTGGGGATGGGGTCCATGGTCAGAGTGGTGAGGGGGACGAAGATGAACGACATGCCGAGCCCCTGGCTGAGCTGCCACACCAAAATGTCCCAGGTTCCGGACTGAAGGTTCATGTGGGAAAAGCCCAGGAGGGAAAAGCCGGCGACGACGAAACCGAACGCCAGCAGCCAGCGGCCATCCCAGCCCTTGCCGAGCAGGTAACCCACCAGCGGCATGCACAGCGCCGTGCCGAGGCCGCGGGGACTGCACCAGAGACCGGCGGTGGCGGAAGTCCAGCCGAGCAGAGTCTGCATGAAAAGGGGCAATAGAACCAGGCTGCTGTAGAGCACGAACCCGAGCGCCGTCACGAAGAAGATGCCAGCCGCGAAACTCCGGTATTTCAGCAGATCCAGATGAACGATGGGCTGGTCGATGGTCAACTCCCGGATGATGAAACCGATCAGGAAAACAGCCGCGGCGACGGCCAGGGCGACGATGAAGCGCGAGCCGAACCAATCGTCTTCCTGGCCCTTGTCGAGCATGATCTGCAGGGCGGCCATGCCCACGGCCAGCATGCCGAATCCCCAGAAGTCGGCGCGCAGCGAGCCGCGATGCAGGTAGGGCGGGTCGGTGACGAACATGGAGATCAGGATCAGGCTGGCGATCCCCACCGGCAGGTTGATGTAGAAGACCCAGCGCCAGGAATACGTGTCGGTGATCCACCCGCCCAGGGTGGGGCCGAGGATGGGAGCGGCCACAATTCCCAGCCCGAACAGCGCCATGGCCTTGCCGCGCTCTTGCGGGGGAAACTCCTCGAGCAGCACCGCCTGGGAAAGCGGCTGGAGCCCTCCGCCGGTGACGCCTTGCAACACGCGAAACAGGATCAGCATGGGCAGGGACGGCGCCAGCCCGCACAAGAGGCTCGACGCGGTGAAGCCCGTCACCACCGTCATGAGCATGCGTTTGCGGCCGAAGTAGTTGGCCAGCCAGCCGCTCATGGGGAGAATGATGGCGTTGGCCACCAGGTAAGAAGTGAGCACCCAGGTGGCTTCATCCGTGGTGGCCGAAAGGCTGCCCGCGATATGGGGCAGGCTGACGTTGACCACGGAAGTGTCCAGCACCTCCATCACGGCGCTGGACAACACCGCGATCACCACCAGATTCCGGCGAGCTATCATCCTCGATCAGATTTTAAGCGTTGGAGCGAGTGCGCCGCCAGCCCGAAGGCTTGATCCCACCAGCGCACCGGCTCGAAAGGGCTAATCGAGGATGGCCCGAATGGGGGTGTAACAATCACGCGTCCCGGCGCCCCCTCATATTAGAATGGTCAAGGAACCCGCCGACTTCGGATGGACTATCGTTTTCAAGGACATGGCGAGATCCGTGAACACATTCAGCACGTGGCGACATGGAAGAACACACCCCCACGACGATAGAGCCGGGCGCACCGGCTGCGTCTCCAGCGACGAAGTCATCGAAACCGCGGCGCTCCGGCCTGCGATGGCTGTGGCTGCCCGTGATCGCCTTGTTGGGCGCCGGCGCCTGGTATTTCTGGTCCAAGGCCGTCTCGGCGCCCGCGGCTTCAACCAGTGCGCCCTCGAAGGGCGGCAAGAAGGGCGCGGCGGCCGCGGTCCCCGTGGTGGCGGCCAAGGCCCGGAGGGGAGACATCGGGGTTTATATCACCGGTCTCGGCTCGGTGACCCCCATTTACACGGTGACGGTGAAGAGCCGCGTGGACGGGCAGTTGATGAAGGTCCACTACAGCGAAGGCGACCTGGTGCACGAGGGCGACCTGTTGGTGGAAATCGACCCGCGGCCCTACCAGGTGATGTTGGAACAGGCCGAGGGGCAATTGGCGCGCGACCAGGCCACCCTCGATAATGCGCGCGTGGATGTCGATCGCTACCAGAAGCTGCTGGCGCAGAACGCCGTTCCCGAGCAACAATTGGCCACCCAGAAGGCGACCGTGGCGCAGCTCGAAGGAGGGGTGAAGACCGACCAGGCGCAGATCGATAGCGCCAAGCTGAACCTGGTGTACTGCCAGATCCGGGCGCCCATCACCGGCAAGGTTGGCCTGCGGCTGGTGGATCCGGGAAACATCGTACATGCCACCGACGCCAACGGCCTGGTGGTGATCACGCAGATCCAGCCCATTAGCGTGATATTCACGGTCGCCGAGGACGATCTTCCCGTGGTGCTCCGCAAGATGGCCGCCGGGGAGCATTTGAGCGCGGAGGCTTTCGACCGGGCGAACACCACCAAGATCGGCGCCGGGACGCTGGCGACGGTGGACAACCAGATCGATCCGACCACGGGATCGTTGCGCCTGCGCGCCAACTTCGATAACAGCGCCAACCAACTCTTCCCCAACCAGTTCGTCAATGTGCGCCTGCTGGTGGAGGAGAAGCATGGAATCACATTGGCGCCCAGCGCCGTAATCCAGCGCAACACGATTTCCACCTACGTCTACCTGGTCAAGGACGACCAGACCGTTACCGTCCGGCAGATCGCGGTGGGAGTCACCGAAGGCGACAACACCGAAATCACCAGTGGCGTGGCCCCCGGCGACGTGCTGGTCATGACAGGCGTCGACAAGCTGCAGGAAGGGACCCGGGTGACCGTTCAAATGGCCGACGAGCGGCCGGCGGCAAGTCCGGAGGAAAGCGGAAGTGAGTCCCTCCCGGACGTTCATCCTCCGGCCGGTTGCGACGTCCCTCCTGATGATTGGCATCCTGCTGGCGGGCGGCGTGGCCTATAAGCAGTTGCCGGTTTCCGCGTTGCCGGAGGTGGACTATCCGACCATCCAGGTAATTACCTTCTATCCCGGCGCCAGCCCGGACGTGATGGCGTCTTCCGTCACCGCGCCTCTGGAACGGCAGTTCGGCCAGGTGCCGGGCCTGCAGCAGATGACCTCCACCAGCTCCGATGGAAGCTCGGTCATCACCCTGCAATTCAATCTCAGCCTGAGCATCGACGTGGCCGAGCAGGAAGTGCAGCAGTCCATCAACGCCTCCGGAACGTTTCTTCCCTCGGACCTCCCGGTCCCGCCGATCTACGCCAAGACCAACCCGGCCGACACGCCGATTCTGACCCTGGCCCTGACTTCCAAGACCGACCAGCTCTCCCACGTCGAGGATCTGGCCGATACGCGCCTGGCCCCCAAGATCTCGCAACTGCCGGGCGTTGGCCTGGTGAGCATCAGCGGCGGACAAAAACCGGCCGTCCGCATTCAGGTGAACCCCACCGTGCTGGCCTCCTATGGCCTCAACATGGAGGACCTTCGCAGCGCCATCGTGGCCGCCAACGTGAACCAGGCGAAGGGCAATTTCGACGGCCCGCACCAAGCCTACCAGATCGGCGCCAACGACCAGTTGCTCTCCTCGGACGACTATCGCCCCCTCATCGTGGCATACCGGAACGGCGCCCCGGTGAAGCTGACCCAGGTCGCCGACGTGTTCGACGACGTGGAAAACATCCGCCAGGCCGCCTGGATGAACCAGGCGCCGGCCGTGATCATGAACATCCAGCGGCAGCCCGGCGCCAACATCATCCAGGTGGTGGACCGCATCAAACGGCTGCTGCCGACGCTCACCTCCACGCTGCCGAAATCGATTCAAGTGAGCATCCTCACCGACCGGACCAACACCATCCGCGCATCGGTGGAAGACGTGCAGTTCGAGCTGATGCTGACGGTGGGGCTGGTGGTCATGGTGATCTTCCTGTTTCTGCGCAACGTGGCGGCGACCATCATACCGAGCGTGGCCGTTCCGCTCTCGCTGGTGGGCACGTTCGCGGTGATGTACGTGCTCGGTTACAGCCTCAACAACCTCACGTTGATGGCGCTGACCATCTCCACCGGCTTCGTGGTGGACGACGCCATCGTGATGATCGAGAACATCGCGCGCTACATCGAACAGGGAGAGGCGCCTCTGCGGGCGGCGCTGCAGCGGCGCCGAGCAGATCGGCTTCACCATCATCTCCCTGACGGTCTCGCTGATCGCGACGCTCATCCCGCTGCTGTTCATGGGCGACATCGTGGGCCGGCTTTTCCGCGAATTCGCGGTCACCCTGGCCGTCACGATTCTGGTCTCCGCCGTGGTATCGCTGACGCTGACGCCGATGATGAGCGCGAAGCTGCTCAAGCACAAACCGGAGGCCGCCCAGGGCCGCCTGTTCCGCGCCTCGGAGCGCGCCTTCGAGGCGGTGATCGCGCTCTACGGCAGGGTGTTGCGGTTCGTGCTGCGCTGGCAGACCGCCACGCTGCTGGTGGCGGCCGGCACGCTGGCCCTCACGTGCTACCAGTTCTACACCATTCCCAAGGGCTTTTTCCCGATCCAGGATACGGGCGTCATTCAGGGTGTTTCGGAGGCGGCGCAGACCGTGTCGTTTCCCGAGATGGCGTCGCTCCAGCAGCGGCTTACCAAGGCGATTCTGACCGACCCCGCGGTGCAGAACCTCTCCTCCTTCATCGGCATCGATGGAACCAACACCACCCTGAACAGCGGCCGCATTCTGATCAATCTCAAACCGCTCGACCGAGCGCAAGATCAGCGCTTCCGACGTGATTCGCCGCCTTCAGCCGCGTTTGGCGGAAGTGGCCGGCGCCACCTTGTTCATGCAGCCGGTGCAGGATCTGACGGTGGAAGACCGCGTCAGCCGCACGCAGTTCCAATACACCCTGGAAGACCCCAGCGCGGACGAGCTGAACCTCTATGCGCCGAAAATGGCGGCCCGGCTGCGGGAGTTGCCGGAACTGAGCGATGTGGCCACCGACCAGCAGGTGCAGGGACTGCGCGCCAGGCTGGTATTCGATCGCGACACCGCCGCGCGCCTGGGAATCACGCCATCCACCATCGACCAGACCCTCTACGACGCCTACGGCCAGCGGGAAGTGTCCACCATCTTCACGCAACTCAACCAGTACCACGTAGTGCTCGAAGTGAAGCCCTCGTTCCGGCAGAATCCGATGGATCTGCGCAATCTGTTTATCCGCACGGGCGCGGGCTCCTCCACCGCCGCGGGCCTGGTGGCGGGCGGTTCGGCCGCCGCGGCAGTCTCGCAAGGGCCGGTTAACTCGAGCTCCGCCGCCACCTCGGCCGCCAACGCCGCCAATGCGGCCCTGGCCACCACGGCGATGGGAGGCGGCGCCATCGCATCCTCCGCGGTATTCCCCACCGGAGGCCAGGTTCCGCTAAGCGCCTTTACGCATGTGGAATCCGTGGCCGTTCCCATCACCGTAAACCACCAGGGTCAGTTTCCGGTGGTCACGCTTTCCTTTAATCTGGCTCCCACCGCTTCGCTGGGCGATGCCGTGGACGCGGTGAACAAGGTCAAGCGGGAAATCGGACTGCCTGCCAGCATTCAAGCGGCGTTTCAGGGTACGGCCCAGGCGTTCCAGGCGTCGCTGGCCAACGAATGGCTGCTGATTCTGGCGGCGCTGGCGACCGAATACATCGTCCTCGGCGTGCTCTACGAGAGCTACATCCATCCCATCACCATTTTGTCCACGCTTCCCTCGGCCGGCGTGGGCGCGCTGCTGGCGCTCAACGTTTGCGGCCAGGATTTCAGCGTGATTTCTCTGATTGGCATCGTCCTGCTCATCGGAATTGTGAACAAGAACGGCGTCATGATGATCGATTTTGCGTTGGATTGCGAGCGAAAGCAGGGCATGCAACCCATCGACGCCATCTACCAGGCCTGTCTGCTGCGCTTCCGCCCCATCATGATGACCACCATGGCTGCGTTGCTCGGGGCGGTGCCGCTGGCTCTCGGCACGGGCACCGGTTCGGAATTGCGCCGGCCGCTCGGCATCACCATGATCGGCGGCCTGATCATCAGCCAGATGCTGACGCTGGTCACCACGCCGGTGATTTATCTGTTCTTCGACCGGCTGGCCAGGCGCCTTCTCGGGGCGCAGGCAATCGAGTCCCGGCATGGAGCCCGCGCCGGCGGAGTGATGGCATGAATATTTCCGCTCCGTTCGTTCACCGGCCGGTCGCCACCACGCTTCTCACCGTCGCCATTGCGCTGGCGGGCGCGGTGGCCTTCCGCATTCTCCCGGTATCTCCCCTGCCGCAGGTGGACTTTCCCACCATCTCGGTAAGCGCCGGCCTGCCGGGCGCCAGTCCGGAGACCATGGCATCGGCGGTGGCCACTCCGCTGGAGCGCCAATTCGGGCGCATCGCGGCCGTCACCGAGATGACCTCTTCGAGCACCCTCGGATCGTGCAGCATCACCCTGCAATTCGATCTGAACCGCAACATCGACGCCGCGGCGCGCGACGTGCAGGCGGCCATCGCCGCCGCCCGCGGTTACCTGCCCACCAACCTTCCCAGCAATCCCAACTACCGCAAGGTGAATCCGGCCGATTCGCCCATCTTCATGATCGCGCTGACCTCGAACGTGTTGAGCAAGGGCCAGATGTACGACGCCGCGTCCACCATCATGGCGCAGAAACTGGCGCAGGTTCGGGGCGTGGGGCAGGTGGGCGTCGGGGGGAGCGCGCTTCCCGGCGTTCGCGTCGAGCTGAATCCGTCGGCGTTGAACAAATACGGCATCGGCCTGGAGCAGGTCCGCGCGACCCTCGCCACCGCCAACGCCAACACTCCCAAAGGACATTTCTCCGACGGACGCCAGATGTGGGAGGTGGGCGCCAACGACCAGTTATTCAACGCCATCGACTACAAGCCCCTGCTCATCGCCTATCACAACGGCGCCGCGGTGCGCGTCTCCGATGTCGGCGACGTGGTCGATTCCGTCGAGGACCTGCGCACCGCCGGGTACGCCAACGGCAAGCCCGCCGTGATGCGTCATCATCTTCCGCCAGCCGGGCGCCAACATCATCGAAACCGTGGACCGCATCCGCGCCGTGCTGCCGCAAATTCACGCCGCCATTCCCGCATCCATCGATTTGCAGGTCGCCATGGATCAGACCCAGACCATCCGCGCTTCGGTCCACGATGTGGAGCGAACCCTGCTCATCTCGATAGGGCTGGTGGTGCTGGTGGTCTTCGTGTTTCTCAAGAACGTCCGCAGCACCTTCATTCCCAGCATCGCGGTCCCGGTGTCGCTGCTGGGAACCTTCGGCGTGATGTACCTGGCGGGCTACAGCCTCGACAACCTCTCGCTGATGGCCCTGACCATCTCCACCGGCTTCGTGGTGGACGACGCCATCGTGGTGATCGAGAACATCACGCGCTACCTGGAAGCCGGCCTGGGCCCGTTTGCCGCGGCCCTGAAGGGGGCCAAGGAAATCGGGTCGACGGTGATCACCATGAGCGTTTCGCTGACGGCGGTGTTCATCCCGCTGCTGCTGATGGGAGGGATTGTGGGCCGCCTGCTCCGCGAATTCGCCGTCACGCTTTCGGTGGCCATCCTGGTCTCCATGGTGGTCTCGCTCACGGCCACGCCCATGATGTGCGCCCACCTGTTGAAGGCGCATGAGTCCCACGGATGGCTCTACCGGACGGTCGAGAGCGTCTTCAACTGGTTCGTGGGTCTATATGGCAAGGCGCTTTCGCTGGTGCTCCGCCATTCGTTTGCGACCCTGCTGGTTCTGTTGACCACCATTGGCCTGAATGTGTACTTGTTCATTCACGTGCCCAAGGGATTCTTTCCGCAGCAGGACACGGGGCGCATGAGCGGCCAGATTCTCGCCGACCAGGACACGCTCGTTTCAATCCATGGACAAGACCCTGTTGCAGATGGTGAACATCGTGGCCGCCGACCCCGCGGTGGACACCGTCATCGGCTTTACCGGAGGAGGCGGAGGCGGCGGGGGCGGCGCGTCCACCTTGAATCAGGGACGCATGTTCGTAGCGCTCAAGCCGCTCGCGGAGCGCAAGATCACGGTCGATTACATCATGCAGCGCCTGCGCCCGAAGCTCGCCAGGATTCCCGGCGCCACGCTCTACCTGCAGGCTGCCCAGGACCTGCGCGTGGGCGGAAGGAACAGCGCCGCGCTCTATCAATTCACCATGCGGGGCGACAACCTGCAGGATCTGATCGCCTACGCGCCCCGCATGTTCCAGCAGTTGAGATCCATCCCCATCATCGTCGACGTGAACAGCGACCAGCAGAACCGCGGCCTGCAATCCATGGTGACCTACGATCGCGAGACCGCCGCGCGCTTCGGCATCTCGCCGCAGTTGATCGACAACACGCTGTACGACGCCTTCGGCCAGCGCCAGGTATCGACCATGTACAAATCGCTGAACCAGTATCACGTGGTGATGGAGGCCGCCCCGCGATACTGGCAGAACCCGCAGACCTTGCGGGATATCTATGTGCGCGCGCCCAGCGGCCAGCAGGTTCCCCTGAGCGCCATCGCCCATTTCGCTCCGGCCGTGGCGCCGCTTTCGGTGAATCACCAGGGTCTGTTCCCGTCGGTCACCATCTCCTTCAACCTGCAGCCCGGCGTAGCGCTGGGCGATGCCGAAGTGGCGGTCGGACGCAGGCGGCCCGCAAGGTGGGTCTTCCGCCCACCATTCAGACTATGTTTACCGGCACCGCGGCAGGCCTACCAGACGTCGCTCGGCAGCGAGCCCTACCTGATCGCGGCGGCCCTGGCGGCGGTCTATCTCATGCTCGGCATTCTCTACGAAAGCTATATCCATCCCGTCACCATTCTTTCCACGCTCCCCTCGGCGGGCGTGGGCGCGCTGCTGGCGCTGCTGCTCACGCACACCGACCTCAGCATCATCGCCATGATCGGCATCATTCTGCTGATCGGCCTGGTGAAGAAGAACGGCATCCTGATCGTCGATTTCGCCCTGGCCGCCGAGCGCAACGAGGGCAAGAACCCGCGGGACGCCATCTTCGAAGCCAGCCTGTTGCGTTTCCGGCCCATTCTGATGACCACATTCGCCGCCATGCTGGGCGCTTTGCCCCTCGCGCTCGGCACGGGCACCGGATCGGAGTTGCGCCGCCCGCTGGGCATCACCATCATCGGCGGGCTGCTGATGAGCCAGGCGCTGACCTTGTTCACCACCCCCGTGGTCTACCTGTACTTCGACCGCCTGCAGCATTGGTGGGAGCGTGTGCGCGGCGTCGAGCGCAAGCGGCTCGATCCGATAGGATCGGAAGGATAAGACACCATGCGCCAGACCAGAACCGCCGCGCCAGGGACTTGTCACGAACTGACCGTGCCAAATCCGGGCGATTTACGTGGCGCACGCACTCGTGCGTGCCGTGTCGAGACTCTTCTCGACACCTGTTCGCGTACGGGAAACCAAGCGTCGGCACGAGTGCCGACGCGGCACGCACGAGTGCGTGCGCCACGTCGAAATGGGGAGGTTGTTGCCAGGTGGACATTAACCCTCCTGCCCGCCGCCCTGGCGTTACTCTGCTGCGGTTGCCTCAAAGTCGCTCCGTATGAGCGCCCCTTGGCCCCCGTACCGGCGAGTTACAAGGAAGATCCGCCCCAGGGCTGGAAGGAAGCGCAGCCCAGCGACGGCATGCTCCGCGGCAAGTGGTGGGAGATCTTTGGCGACCCCGCGCTCAACGCCCTCGAAGAGCAGGTGAGCCTGTCCAACCAGAACGTCTTGCAGGCCGAGGCGCAATTTCGCGAAGCCCAGGCCGCCGTGCGGGTGGCGCGGACGGCCCTGTTCCCCCTGGTCACCGGCTCGCCCTCGATCACCGGTTCGCAGGCCTCCTCGCGGCTGGCCAACCGGAGCGGGAGCTTCAGCCCGCAGGCCACCTTCGACATTCCGGTGAGCGCTTCCTACACCGCCGATGTCTGGGGAAGCATCCACCGCGGCATCGCCGCCAGCGCCAACACCGCTCAATCCGTGGCGGCGCTGCTCGAGAACGCCCGCCTGCTCTATCAGTCCGAGCTGGCCGAAGACTATTTCCAATTGCACGGGCTCGATGGCGACGCCGCGCTGCTCCAGCAGACCGTCCAGTCCTACCAGGAGTATCTGACGCTCACCCGCAACCGCTTCGCCGGCGGCGTGGCTTCCGATTCCGATGTGGCCCAGGCCGAAACCCAGCTTTACACTACCCAGGCGCAATTGACCGACGTGGGAGTCCAGCGCGCGCAGTTGGAACACGCCATCGCGATTCTGACCGGCAAGCCGCCCATGGGCTTCTCCATCCCGCCCGCGCCCATTCAGGTCTCTCCTCCGCAAATTCCCGTAGGCTTGCCTTCGGCTCTATTGGAACGCCGCCCCGATATCGCCGAAGCGGAGCGTCAGGCCGCCGCCGCCAACCAGCAGATCGGCGTCGCCAGGGCGGCATTCTATCCGGCCCTGACCTTCGCCGCCTCCGCCGGAGTCCAGTCCACCAATTTTCTCGACTGGATCACCTGGCCCAGCCGTTTCTGGACTATCGGGCCGCAACTAGCGCAGATCCTGTTCGACGCCGGCAAGCGCACCGCCCGGTGGAGCAGGCGCAAGCGAGCTACGACGCCACCGCGGCCAACTACCGCCAGACCGTGCTGACCGCTTTCCAACAGGTGGAGGACAACCTGGCCGCGCTTCGCATCCTGGCCGACGAAGTCGCCATCCTGGAACAAGCCGTGAAATCGGCGGAACGCTCGGTTGCGGTTTCCACGGCGCAATACAAAGGTGGAACCGCCGATTACCTGCAAGTGATTACGGTGCAGACGATCGAGTTGCAGGACCGGCGGGCGGCCATCGACGTGCAAACCAGGAGGATGGCCGCCAGCGTGCTGCTGATCGAGGCGCTAGGGGGCGGGTGGGACGCTTCGCAACTGCCCACCCCCCAGGACGTGGCGCGGAAGTAGGGGATCAGCGTTTCACTTCCCGGTGCGTTTCGCGAGGCATGGCCTTGCCTTGCCGCGGCGCCGCTCGCTCCGCCTCCGAGCGTGGCTGAAGCGCATGCGCCTCGGCCGGCCGCACGGCGCCCGGGGCCGGCCGCCGGACGGCGGCGTAGGGATGAACGTAGGTGGCCCGGTTGACCCAGGTCCTGCCCCAGCGCGCGTTGTTCAGGAACACGGCGTGCCCGCCCCAGTCGAAGTGAATTCCCTCCGGGCGCCCAGCCCCACGGCGCGAAGAACCCGCCGATGGTCACTCCGAAGCCGAAGCGGATGGCGCCGCCGACCATGAAGCCGGGCCGCGGGGCGAAGAACACGACCGCCGGATCGTACCAGGGGACCGCAATATAGCCCCAATTCACGGGAACAACGGTGATATATGGCCCGCCGCTCACTATGACCTGGCCGTTGCTCCTCAGGTAGCCGTAGCGTTGCGCGATGGCGCGCTGCCGCTGGACTGCGTCCATCACATCCTGTTGCTGGGCCAAAAACGCGTTTCCGAGCTGGGTGGTCCAGTTCATGTCCGCATTCATCATGTCCAGCACGGAGGGAAACGGGAGCAGCGCTTGCAAGCTGGGATCCCAGGGCAGTTGGTCCGCGGCGATGGCGTTGGCCAGCGCCTGCCCGTTGAGGTAGTGGTGCTGGTCCGCCCACTGGGCGGCAGCGGGAATGTCGTTGGGATAGGTCGCCGCGGCCAGGACTTGCGCCAGCAGCGGGTCCGGATACAGGGCGATGCGCGCTACCAGTTGGTCCAACTGTCCGGGAGCGAACGACGGGGGCGCCTGGGCAAAAGCAGGGGCGGCTAGTATCGCCGCCAGAATCGCCAGTACTGCTGAAATGGTTCTCATTCTCTGCATTTTCATCTCCTTACAAACCCGAAGACGGGGCTGCGGCGGCGGGCGTTTCCACAACTCTTGGGCTCCGCCGCGGGTGCGAAAGGTCACGGCCATCCCCGGTGGACACCCGATAAGGGTACTGTATTACGGGCTTCGGCGAATTGGTCCAGGTACCCAGTATATTCCCTTGCGGTTGAAGCTCTTGTCGTCGTATGTCATAAGTATGACGTCGCGTGGCCAATCGGGCGATGGGGAGATGGGAAGGCTTCTGTTGGAGGAGTTTTTGCAAGCGGAAGCCATCCTCTCACGGGCTCGCGCGGAGGATCGCGTGGCGGCCGAGGAGCGCTTCGCGGACACGAGGCGCAGAATCAGCGAGTACGTCGTGTCCGGGGCCGTCCCGCGTAAGCCGGCCGGTTCAGCGGCAAATTCACCTTCCACCCTGGCGCTGGGACTGCCGGCCGCCTGAACTTGCGCCGCCAGACCATTCCGCCTGCCCTGGTTCCAGGTTTGTCCGCCGGGCGCATTGGCTCCGCTCGCGCGCTGGTATAGACTAGCGATTGGCGCGCTTGGGCCGCGCCTGCCGGAACTCATGAGCACCGCACAGACCAATGTCCTCGCGTTCGACCTGGGAGCTACCAGCGGACGCGCCATCCTCGGCCGCCTGGCCGGCGGGAAACTCCATATCCAGGAGATTCACCGTTTCCCTAACGAAGCCGTGCGCGCCAATGGCGAGCTGCACTGGGATATCCTCCGGCTGTGGCACGAGATGCAGGCGGGCCTGCGCCTGGCCGGGAGCCAGGGCGGAGGGCCGGTGGCGAGCATCGGGGTGGATACGTGGGGAGTGGATTACGCGCTGCTGGGCGAGCGCGGCGCGCTGATCGAAAACCCCTACCACTACCGGGACGCGCGCACCGAGGGCATGCTGGAGAAGGCCTGCGGCGTGGTGGGGGCGGACCGCATTTACGACGCCACGGGCATCCAGTTCATGGCCCTCAACACGCTGTACCAGCTCTACGCCGCGTCGCTCCGGACCCCGCGCCTGCTGGCCGCCGCGGAGGCTCTAGTCACCGTGCCGGACCTCTTGAACTACTGGCTCACGGGGGTGATCCGGTGCGAATACACGGAAGCCACCACCACCCAGTTCCTCGACCGCCGCACCGGCGCGTGGGCCGCCGGCCTGCTGGCCGATCTGGGCATTCCCACCCATTTTCTGCAGCCCATTGTGCAACCGGGCACGGCGTTAGGGGAGCTGCGTCCGGAGCTGGCTGGCGGGGAAGGCTTGAAAGGCGCCACCGTGATTGCGCCGGCCTGCCACGATACCGGCTCCGCGGTGGCGGCCGTGAAAACCGGCGGCGCGACCGCGTTCATCAGCTCCGGAACGTGGTCCTTGCTGGGAACCGAGATTCCCCAGGCGATTGTGAACGCCGATAGCCGGCGCCTGAACTTCACCAACGAGGGCAGCGTGGGTGGGAAGTTCCGCCTGCTCAAGAATATTACCGGGTTGTGGCTCCTCGAAGGCTGCATCAAGGCCTGGGAGATGGACGGCCGCAAGTACTCCTACGGCGAGCTGCTGGAGACAGCGCGGACAGGGGAGCCGCTGCGCACCCTGATCGACCCGGACGATGCGCTCTTCGGCGCGCCGGAGCATATGCCGCGCGCCATCGACGCGTTTTGCGCGCGGACCGGACAGCCCGCGCCCGCCACTCCCGGCGATACTACGCGCACCATCCTCGAAAGCCTGGCCTTGAAGTATCGCTACGTCCTGGAGCAGCTCGGCACAATAGCCGGCGTGCGCTTCGAGCGGATTCGCGTGATCGGCGGCGGGTGCCGCAATCGCCTGTTGAACCAATTCACCGCCGACGCCACGGGATGCCAGGTGCTGGCGGGCCCGGCCGAAGCCACGGCGCTGGGCAACATGGCCATGCAGCTTGTGGGCATCGGCGCGGTGGCGTCCATCGATGAGGCCCGCGCGCTGATCGAGACTTCGTTCCCGGCGGAAACATATTCGCCGGAGGGAAGCGCCGCCTGGGACCGGGCCTACGCCGCTTTCCAATCGCTTGTGAAGAAACCGCTGTAGGGGCCGGGCACGCCCGGCCGGAGGAGAACGCAATGAAGGAAGCAAACGTCCTAAAGGCTTACGAGATCGCCAAGGAGCAATTCGCGGGTATCGGAGTGGACACCGAGGCCGCCATGAAAACGCTGGAGACCGTTCCCATCTCCCTGCACTGCTGGCAGGGGGACGACGTGGGCGGCTTCGAAAGGCCCGGAGCGGAGCTCTCCGGAGGCGGCATACAGGCCACCGGCAATTATCCGGGGAAGGCGCGCACCATCGGCGAGCTGCGCGTGGATTTCGAAAAGACCGTGAGCATGCTTCCCGGCAAGCACCGCATCGCCCTGCACGCCTCTTACCTCGATAACGGAGGCAAATACGTGGAGCGCGACGCCATTGAGCCGCGCCACTTTCAGAGCTGGATCGATTGGGCCAAGGCCAACCGGTTAGGTATCGATTTCAATTCCACGTACTTCTCCCACCCCAAGGCCGCCGACGGCTTCACCTTGAGCCACCCCGACCGGGCCATTCGCGATTTCTGGATCGCGCACGGCGCATTGTGCCGCCAGATCGGCGCCGAAATAGGGCGTCAGCTCGGCTCGCCGGTGGTGACCAACGTCTGGATTCCGGACGGCTATAAGGATATTCCGGTGGACCGCACCGGCCCGCGCGAGCGGCTCACGGATTCGCTCGACAAGATGTTCGCCGAGCCGATCGATCCCCGCTTCCACCTGGACGCCGTGGAGGCGAAACTGTTCGGGCTCGGCGCCGAGAGCTACACCACCGGCTCGGCCGAATATTACCTGGGCTATGCGATCACGCGCCAGAAGCTGCTTACGCTCGACGCCGGGCACTTCCATCCCACCGAGGTGATCTCGGAGAAGATCTCCTCCGTGCTGCTGTTCTGCCCGGGGCTGATGCTGCACGTGAGCCGCCCGGTGCGCTGGGACAGCGACCACGTGGTGATTCTGGACGACGAGCTGCAGGCCATCGCCAGGGAGCTGGTGCGCAGCGGCCACTTGCACGACAAGATCCACATCGGCCTGGACTACTTCGACGCCAGCATCAACCGGGTGGCGGCGTGGGTAATCGGCGCGCGCAACATGATCAAGGCCCTCTTAATCGCGCTGCTCGAGCCCACCGCCGCCATGAAGGAAGCCGAGCTGAAGATGGACTTCACGCGGCGGCTGGTGATGCTCGAAGAGCAGAAGAGCCTGCCGTGGACGGCGGTGTGGGACTACTACTGCGAGAAGATGGGCGTGCCGGTGGGAACGGCGTGGTTCAACGAAATCCGGCGGTACGAAGCGCAGACGCTGTCGAAGCGCGGCGCAGCGGCAGCGGCGTAGCCGCGTACAGAGCCGCGACCGTCAGGGAGCGGTTGCTTGTGGCCAAGCCTTCCGGCTTGCCGCCGGCCCGGAGGCATGCCCCCACGTGGGGCGGCGATTGCCGTCGCATCTCACCCACCAAACGGTTCGGGGCCGAGGCCGTCAATGGCCCGAACGTGCGGAACGTCAAAGCCCCGGTGGAGCGATTACCCATTCAGCCTGTTTGGCGAACCACCGCCTGGTGCCTTCCGGTTTTGGACCGCAAATCTCCGCGTGGGATGATTCCTCCGGCAACGGATTCGGGAAGACGGTCTGCTGCTTGGATCGAAATTGTCCTGCGGTGAGCGACACGAGGGCAAATCCCGCGTGACCGATCATGACTCGCTGCACGGCGCCGCCGTCTGCTTCGATGACGTCCCGCCGGTAGACCGACATTGGATCGCCGTCGGCATCGTCCTCAAATGCTGCTGATCGGGGGCGTATCTTGCCGAGTCTTATGTCGAAGTAGAAATGCCACTGGGGAATGCGCCGCAGGAGCGCGACGCTGTCGGTCACTGTCGGGTCGTCGGGAAAGTTTCTAGCGCAGTCCTCCAGAGCACTCAACCTTCTGAGCTCACTTTCCGGAAATGTTTTGCACCCACGCTTTCAGCACTGCTTCGTGGCCAGCAAGCGGCCCTTCGAACATCTCGCCAGACTCGATCCGCTCCGCAAAGAAGCGGACCTTTCCCGGAGCATCAATGTAGACCTCGATGTCAATGCTGGCGGTGTGCCACTCGATTTGGATTCCTCCCTGCACTCGAGGCACGATTGCAGGTTGCGGCGTGTCAGGGCCGACGAAATCGGCCAGCAACCGGATTGCTTGGAGAGCGTTCTGCGGAGCGATTATCTTCGCTGCATAGGAGTTCCAGCCCGCCGGGAGGTTAAGGAGTTCCACAACCGCTCCAGCGCCCTTCAGGAAGGAACGAGGCCATGATCCGCTCGGTTGAATCGCCGCCGGTCCGGCCAGCCCCCGTTTCCGGATCACGATTCTTCGCGGGTTGGCCATCGGCTGCTCAACCGTTGCAGTCACAACCGAAGGTCGAGCGAGCGCGTCCGGCAGGGTCGATACAGAAAGCCAGGGCTGCGAAAGAATTGCCGCCTCGGCGAGGCTGTATCTCATGTCAGGTAGCGTCAAAGCGTCAGCCATCAATCCTCTCCCACATCCGTTGCATATCGGGTGTTGTCAGGTCCGCGAACCCTTTGACGATCCAGCTCCGGCCGAGGTCAAAGAAAGCAAAGGCGCCCACGATACCTTCGCCGATGGGCACTCCTCGTGCGGTTAGGTTCAATGTCAGGATCGGCGAGTTGTCGGGTTTTTTCCACGCTGGCTGCACAACTGCGTGCAGCCGACCGATAGGATTCCCCGTAAGATCTGGGATCACGAAGCGCATGCGCAACGCGACGTCTTCTGGCGAGGGCAAGAAGGACGCAGCACCCAGCCTGGAACATATGACGAGAGCTTTTTCCACTTCTCCGTGCCGCTCCCACACGCTGGTCGGCTCAATGTGATTGACGTAGGTGACCTCACATTGATTCACGACGAGCGTCCCAAGCTTCTCTTCTCTCAAGAACTCTTCGAGAACGCCGACCTCGTCACGGAATTTACCCCGGATCGGTTCGTACCGCGGATAGGGGTCCAGGCCCTCCATCTTGCGCCAGTTGTGAATAAACCGGTCAGGCTGCACCTGGATCAATTCCGAGCCGGGTTCGTTGAGAAACCACACCCGAGGCGCCGGCGGCTTTTCCTCAAAAGAGACTTCCACTTGAGGGGGCGAAGGCGGCTCGAATTTCTCGAACACCGCCGGCAAGGGCGGGTGTTCTTCAATCATTGGAAACTGCTTGCGGAACCGCGCCCACAACAAGCCTACGTGGGCCGTGGTCAGTCCCGCCAGAGGCTCGAACTGGAGCGACAAGACGGTTTCCGCCAGGGGCGGCTTGCGAAAATCAGGCAGATCTTCGGGCCTACCCGCGCTCAGGGCCATAGTCCAAACATTTCTTATCGGTTCTGTTCGACTGTATCATGAGGCACATGCGCGGTGCAAAGCAGAGGCTCGCAGACGTTGCGACAAGGCATTCCCTGCCTCCCTTGTGCCGCAGTGGCCTGCATTGCATCATAGCATCCCGCTGGATCTTCAATTTCTGAGAATTGCGGAGGGTTGCGGAGCTTGTTAGGTAATTGGGTTTGCGGGTTGCCTCCGTTGTTGGCGCAAAGCCCTGTCGGCCGAAAGCGCCTGCCGGCCAGCCGAACGCCGGGCAGACTGTTTGGTGCGGATGAGAGGACTTGAACCTCCACACCCTTGCGGGTACATGGACCTGAACCATGCGCGTCTGCCAATTCCGCCACATCCGCACGTGCAAAGAACCGATTTCTATTTTTTCAGACCGCCAAACGGGAGTCAACCTTGCGCGAGCAACCGCTCTCTGACGGTCGCGGCTCTGTTGCGCTCTTAGATCACGTCCACGCCCATGCTGCGGGCGGTGCCTTCCACCGAACGCATGGCGGCTTCCACATCGAAGCAGTTGAGGTCCGGCATCTTGATCTTAGCGATCTCTTCCACCTGCTGGCGGGTGATCTTGCCGACCTTGGTCTTGTGCGGCTCGGCCGAGCCCTTCGCCAGGTTCACCGCGCGCTTGATCAGCACCGGGACCGGCGGCGTCTTGGTAATGAAGGTGAACGAGCGGTCCGAGTAGATCGTGATCACCACCGGGATGATCAGGCCTTCCTGGTCCTTGGCGGACGTCTTGGCGTTGAACGCCTTGCAGAAATCCATGATGTTGACGCCCTGCGGACCAAGCGCGGTGCCCACCGGGGCGCCGGCGTGGCCTTTCCGGCCGGGATCTGCAGCTTCACCTGAGCGGTAACTTTCTTTGCCATAACGCTTCTAACCCTTTTCGACTTGCAGAAACTCGAGTTCCACCGGGGTGGCGCGGCCAAAAATCGTGACCATCACCCGCAGCGTGCCGCGCTCCACGTTCACCTCGTCCACCTTGCCGGAGAAGTTCGCGAACGGTCCGTCCACAATGCGCACCGGATCGTTCTTTTCGAACGTCATCTTGGGGCGCGGCCGTTCCGCGGCGGTGGCCTGGCGGAACAGGACCTGGTTGACTTCCTCGGCGCTGAGCGGCACGGGGGCGTTGCCCCCGCCGACGAACCCGGTCACCCGCGGGGTGTTCTTCACCGCGTGCCACAGCTCGTCGTTCATTTCCATTTCCACCATCACATAGCCGGGGTAAACCAGGCGCTTGCTGGTGACTTTCTTGCCGTTGCGCAACTCCACCACTTCTTCGGTCGGAATCAGGATCTGGCCAATTTTGTCGGCGAAGGCGAAGGCCTCGGAGCGCGTGCGCAACGATTCCGCCACCTTGTTCTCAAAACCCGAATAGGTGTGGATGATGTACCACTTCTTGGGAGACGATTCGTCGTAGGCCGGCGTGGACGCCTCGGTTTCGGGCGGGGCGGGCGGCTCCACGGGGCTCACGGCCGGTTCGGCGGGAGCCTCGGCGGCGCCTTCGAGGCCGGGCTGTTCGTCGAAATGAACGTTCTCGTCCGATTCCATAACGGCCTACTTTTCAAAGAACTTGAAGAGCCGGTCCGTGCCGGTCTTCAGGATAGCGTCCACTACCGCGAAATACGCGGCGAAGGCGAAGACCGAAACAATCACCACCATGGTGGTGCTCTCCACCTGCTTGCGGCTGGGCCAAGTCACGCGCCGCATCTCGAGCTTAAGCTCGTTGATGTAATCCTTCGTTCTCTGAATCCAGCTTCCAGCTTCCGCCATAGTTCTTACCCGCCGACTGCTCCCAACTTGTGCGTGTGGTTGGCAGGGGCGGAGGGATTCGAACCCCCACTCGCGGTTTTGGAGACCGCTGGTCTGCCGTTAAACCTACGCCCCTGGATCACACCCCCCGAACCGCGGGGGCGCCCAATTCATTCTACTTGATTTCCTTGTGCGGCTGGTGCTTCCGGCAATGCCGGCAGAACTTCTTGAGCTCCAGGCGCTCCGTGGTGGTCTTCTTGTTCTTGGTGGAAGAATAGTTCCGGTTCTTGCACTCGGTGCACTGGAAAGTAATGATCTCGCGAGGCATTGTCCTTTGCTCCTGATTTCGCTTGTGGGCTCGCCGGTAAAGGCCGGGCAGGCGCGCCCGGCGGGCCGGGCCGCCACGCCCTCGGGCCGGGCATGCCCGGCCCCTACTTTATGATCTCGGTCACCGTGCCGGCGCCCACCGTGCGGCCGCCCTCACGTATCGCGAAGCGCAACCCCTTGTCCATGGCCACCGGCGTTATCAGCTCCACCTTCAGGTCCACGTTGTCGCCCGGCATCACCATCTCCGTGCCCTCCGGCAACTCCGCCACCCCCGTCACGTCCGTCGTCCGGAAGTAAAACTGCGGCCGGTATCCCTTGAAGAACGGCGTGTGCCGCCCTCCCTCTTCCTTGCTCAGCACGTATACCTGTCCCTGGAACGTCGTGTGCGGCGTGATCGATCCCGGCTTGGCGATTACCTGCCCGCGCTCCACTTCCGTCTTCTCCACCCCGCGCAGCAGCAGCCCCACGTTGTCCCCGGCGCGCCCTTCGTCCAACAGCTTCTTGAACATCTCCACGCCCGTCACCACCGTCTTGCGCGTCGGCCGGAATCCCACGATCTCCATTTCCTCGCCCACCTTCACGATCCCCCGCTCGATGCGCCCCGTGACCACCGTCCCTCGGCCCTGGATCGAGAAAATGTCTTCAATCGGCATGATGAACGGCTTGTCGATCGCCCGCGGCGGCATCGGCACGTAGCTGTCCACCGCGTCCATCAGCTCGATCACGCCCTTTTCCCACTGCTCTTCCCCGTTCAACGCCCCCAACGCCGACACCCGCACCACCGGCAGATCGTCCCCCGGAAACTGGTACTTCGTCAGCAGGTCCCGTACTTCCAGCTCCACCAGGTCGAGCAGCTCCGGATCGTCCACCATGTCCACTTTGTTCATGCACACCACGATGCACGGCACCCCTACCTGCCGCGCCAGCAGCACGTGCTCCCGCGTCTGCGGCATGGGCCCGTCGGTGGCCGCCACCACCAGGATCGCCCCATCCATCTGCGCCGCCCCGGTGATCATGTTCTTGATGTAGTCGGCGTGCCCCGGGCAGTCCACGTGCGCGTAGTGCCGGTTCTTGGTCTCGTATTCGATGTGCGCCACCGCAATCGTGATCCCGCGCGCCTTCTCTTCCGGCGCGTTGTCGATGGAATCGAAGCTCCGGAATTTAACCTTTGGGTTGTTCTTCCCCAGCACCTTCGTGATGGCCGCCGTCAGGGTGGTCTTGCCGTGATCGATGTGTCCGATCGTCCCGATGTTTACGTGCGGCTTGCTGCGGTCGAATTTTTCCTTTGCCATAACGCCTTCTCTGTACGGAGTCCCTACAGGAGGTCCGCCCGGTGAAGAGCGGAAAACAAGGCGGACCGGCCCGCTGCCGGCCAACCGCCAAACTCTGGAGCCGTTGACCGGGCTTGAACCGGTGACCTCGTCCTTACCAAGGACGCGCTCTACCAACTGAGCTACAACGGCTTGCCTAAAATCCACCAAAAAACTGGTGGACGGGGGAGGATTCGAACCTCCGTAGCTCGCAAGGAGCGACAGGTTTACAGCCTGTTGCCATTAACCGCTCGGCCACCCGTCCAAACCATCGCCCGCAATGCTCCCACCCAAAGCGAGATTCTCAATACGGGGAAACTACGATCATACAAGGCCGGCGGGTTCCGGTGCAACTGGGGTTCCGCAGAAAGCGCGGCGGCGGGGACCCGGAACCGCTGGATCTACCGGCTCACGCCGCGACTTCGACTTGCTCGATGTGCGTCGTCGGCCCCGGAATCGCCTCGCCGTGCAATCGCATGCCCTCAATATGGAATTCAATCGCTTCACGGATCAGTTCCCTGGTTTCCTGAAGCGTCGCGCCGGCGGCGATACAACCGGGAAGGTCGGGAACATGCGCGCTGTAGCCGGTAGCGGTTTGTTCGAAGAACACGGTGTACTTGTTCATCTCAGCCCTGCCTGTTTCAGTATAGAAGCCTGCGTCTTCGGGTCCAAATCCAGCGCGGGATGACCCGCGATGGTCACGGTTCCCGGCTTAATCGCGTGCTGATACTGACGATGACTTCCGCGCGTACGCGCCAGTTTCCAGCCGTCCGACTCCACGAGTTTGATGGCGTCCCGGACCTTCACTTTACATCCGATTCCGCCACAGTTCTTGTGACGATCGCAGGCCAAATGGCGATGCCTCGGGAAGGCTGGCAGGCGAAAGCGTCCGTCCCGCAATGCCCCCTCCCGCCGCCTATGTGAGAATAGGATTTGGCGATCGTAATCGACGGCATCTACTACGCGGCCGCGCTGGCCGCGAGCGGGGGTCTGGTGGCTTGGCTGGCGGGGGCGTGGTTCGCCCTGCCGCTGTGGATTCTGGCGGCCTTCTGTCTCTATTTCTTCCGCGATCCGGACCGCGCCATCCCCCCCGGCCCGGTGGCGGTCTCGCCGGCCGATGGAAAGGTGGTTGCGGTGAAGGCGGAAGACCCCGGCGTGAACCGCGTGAGCGTCTTTATGAGCGTCTTCGACGTCCACGTGAACCGCGCGCCTATCGCCGGCCGCGTCACCGCGGTGGAATATCGGAAAGGCTCGTTCCACGTCGCCAGCAAGGAGCAATGCTCCACCGGGAACGAGCAGAACGTGGTGACCCTGGCGGGCGACGGAACCACGGTCGTATTCAAGCAGATCGCCGGCCTGATTGCGCGCCGCATCGTGTTCCGCAAGCGGCCCGGCGACCGCGTGGCGCTGGGCGAGCGCGTGGGGTTGATCAAGTTCGGCTCCCGCATGGACGTGCTGTTCGGCCCGGAGTGGGAGATCGCCGTGCGGCCGGGCATGCGCGTGTCGGCGGGTTCCAGCGTCATCGCGTGGCGGCGCGATGGGGGCGGTGCGCATGGGACTTAGAGACAAGCTGGTGGACCCGCGCTCGCCCGACCGCCGGCCGCGCCGGGCGGCCTACGCGCTGCCCACGCTGTTCACGGCGGGCAATATTTTCCTGGGTTACATGTCCATCCTGCGCTCGTTTCAGGGCGCCATGATGGGCGCCACGGCCGGCTACGCCGCCGCGGCCGGGCATTTCGCCGGCGCCGCCCAAGCCATCGTCGCGGCCGTATTCCTGGACGGACTGGACGGCCGCATCGCCCGCATGACCAACACCACCAGCGACTTTGGCCGGGAGATGGACTCGCTGGCGGACGTCATCAGCTTCGGCATCGCCCCCGCCGTGCTGGCTTTCGCCTGGGGCGTACAGTTCGTGGACCTTTCGCTGGTGCGCTCCGGGCGCACCCAGCTCTTCGACACCGGCTATTTCGTGGCCTTTCTGTTCCTGCTGTGCGGGGCCGCGCGCCTGGCGCGTTTCAACATTCAGAAGAACCCCATCCCCAAGAACCCCGGCCACCCGGACCGCAAGTACTTCGTCGGGTTGCCCATTCCGGCGGCGGCGGGAATGGTGGCGGCGGTGGTCTACGCCTTCGGCGCCGTACCGATCGCCTGGTGGCCGCTTTCCGTCGTCTGGCTGGCTCTGCTGGCGCTGCTGAGCTTCCTCATGGTAAGCACCTGGCGCTATTACAGCTTCAAAGGCATCGGCCTGAACAAGCCCTACACGCCGCTGATAATCGTCGCCGCGGGCGCTCTCATCTACGCCATCTGGAATTACTCCCAGCCCGTGCTGCTGGCGATGATGACGGCGTATGTCGCCAGCGGCATCGCGATTCGCATCGGCGGCATTGTGCGCCGGCGCTTGCGGCGCGCCGCTCCCCCGCGCGCCCCGGAGCAATTAGTTGGCTGAGCGGCCCAAAGTCAAGGTAGCGCTGGTGGGCAGCGAAACGCTGCTCGGCCGGGAGATTCGCGACCTGGCGGTGGAAACCGCGCCGGAGCTCGACCTTCGCCTGATCGCCGCCGAAGATAGCCGGGCTGGCCTGCTCACCGTCGTGGGAGACGAACCGGCGCTGGTGACGGCCCTGGACGCCGACAACCTTTCCGGGATGCGCGCAATCATCCTGGCGGGCTCCGAAGCCTCTTCCCGGAAGGCCCTGGAACTGGCCGCCGGAGAGCCCGGCGCGGCCATTATCGACCTCACCTTCGCGGCCGAAGAACTCCCCGGCGCGCGCTTGCGCGCCCCGGCGGTGGAATGGGAGCCGGATGAGGGCGGCGGCGCGGTGCACATCGTGGCCCATCCCGCGGCCATCGCGTTGGCTCTGTTTCTCCGCCGGCTGCACGCGCACGATCCCATCCGCCGTTCCGTGATTCAGATCCTCGCGCCCGCCAGCGAGCGCGGCGCCGAAGGCATCGAGGAGCTGCAGGCGCAGACCGTGAGCCTGCTCTCTTTCAAGAGCCTGCCCAAGGCGGTTTTCGACGCGCAGCTCGCTTTCAGCCTGCTGGCCCGCTACGGGGACCAGGCCCCCACGCCGCTCGACCGGGCGGCGCTCACGATAGAGCGCCACCTGGCCGATCTGCTGGAGGCGCCGGGCGAAGGCGAGGGCGCGCCCATGCCGTCGCTGCGTCTCATCCAGGCCCCCGTTTTTCACGGCTACAGCTTCTCGGCGTGGGTCGAGTTGGAAGGCAATCCCGGGATCGAAGCGCTGGAGAGCGGACTCGCCGGCGAGTGGATCGATGTGCGCGGCGCGGACGCCGAGCCGCCCGACAACGTGGGAAATGCCGGCCAGCCAGGCATCGCCGTGGGCGGCATCGCCGAAGACAGCGCTTGTCCGGACGCCTGCTGGTTCTGGATGGTGGCGGATAACCTGAAACTGGCGGCTGAAAACGCCGTGGCTGTGGCCCGGGGGCTCGCATGAAGAAGCTGTATGCGGTTGCGACTGCGCTGGCGGCGACTTTCGCCACTGGCTGCGGATACCAGATAGGCGGTCACGGCGACCTGATGCCCTCGTCCGTGAAAACCATCGCCATTCCGGCATTTGGCAACGTGACCACGCGCTACAAACTGGCGCGCCTGCTGCCGCAAGACATTGGGCGCGAGTTCGAGTCGCGCACGCGGTATCGCATCGTGGCCGACCCCAAGCAGGCCGACGCCGTGCTCACCGGGACATTGGACGCCTTCACCGCGTACCCAACCGTATCCGACCCGGTCTCGGGACGCGCCACCGCGGCGGAGGCGGTGGTGACGTTGGACGTCACGCTGAAGGATCGCCGCACGGACAAAGTCCTGTTTTCGAAAACCCGCGCGGAGTTCCGGCAGCGCTACGAGATTGCGCTCGATCCCCAGCAGTACTTCGACGAAAGCGGTCCGGCCATGGAACGCATCAGCCAAGACGTGGCCCACAGCGTGGTGAGCGGGATTCTGGAGAACTTCTGATGAAAGTGGGGACAAGCCTTTTGGCTTGCCGCCGGCCTTTGGGCCGGCGTCTCGCGACGTTCCGAAGAACGCCGGCCCAAAGGCCGGCGGCAAGCCAGAAGGCTTGCCCCACAACATGACCCCCGCCCAATTCCTGGCGCGCCTCAAGAAAGGGCCGCCGCCCGCGGCGGTGTTGCTGCTCGGCCCGGAGGCCTACGAGCGGCAGCGCATCCGGGACGCGCTGGCCGGCGCTTTCCCCGAAGGAGCCATCACCCGGCACGATCTTTCGGAGATTCAGCTCGCCGCCATTATCGACGATGCCCGCGCGCTCTCTCTGTTCGCCGCCGAGCGCCTCATCTGGGTGGCCAACGCCGAAGGAGCGTTGCCCCGCGCCCGCTCCGACGAAGAGGGCGCGGACGCCGCGGCGGGCGACCCTTCGCCGCTGATCGCCTACCTGAAAGACCCCACCCCCGGCGCGACCCTGGTTTTCGAGGCCGCCCGCTTCGATTTCGAAGGCGACGACAAGCGCAAACAGGAGCGCGTTCGCAAGTTCTACAGCGCGATTTCCGAGGTGGTGGAGCTGCGCCGCTATTCGAGCCACGAGGCCCACGCCGAAGCCGAGGCGCTGGCGCGGCGCGCCGGACTTCGCCTCGAACCCGACGCGCTCGACCTGCTGGTGGAATCGCTGGGGGCCGGCATGGCCCGCATCGCCGTCGAAATCGAGAAACTGGCGCTGTTTGCGGGCCGCCGCGTGGTGACCTCCGATGACATCGCCACCCTCGCGCCGGAGGCCCGCGCCACCACCATCTTCGCCCTGGTGAACTCGCTCGGCCGGCGCGACCGCGCCGGCTCGCTCGAGATACTCGACACTCTCACGCGCGAGGGCGAGTACCTGCCTCTGGCGCTGGCGTTTCTCTCGACCCAATTCCGCATGGCCCTGGTGGCGCGCGAGGCGGGCCTGCGCAGCCCCCAGCAGATCCAGTCGCATTTCACCCGCGCCGGCGTCCCTATGTGGGGTTCGCGCGCCGAGCAGATCTACCAGACCGCCGGCAAGTTCACCACGCCGCAACTGGAGCGCGCCATGGACTTGATCTTCCAGGCCGACCGCGGACTTCGCGACGCCCGCCCGGACGACCGCCTGGTCATGGAGCAGTTTGTTTTGCGCCTGACCGCCCCCCCGGGAACGCCAATCTCTTGATTGGCGGCTCTTTGCATCCGACGCCAATCCGGAGATTGGCGTTCCCGGGTTCGGCTATCATAACAGCAGGCTGCACCAATGAAATCCTGGATTTGGCGCGGCGCACTTGCGCTGCCGATTGCGGTGATTCTCTCGCTGGCGCCCGGCTGGACCACGGCTTCGCCCCCCGCGGCGCGGACTCAGGACCCTCTCGCGGAAGACCAAGGGGACCATGCCGGCGACGTCAAGCTCGCCAATGGCAAGTCTCAGAAGGACGCCATTCTCAAATATGAGTATGAGAAGAACCTGAAGGATGCGGCTCGCCTGGTGGAGCTTTCCGGGCAGTTGAAACAGGACCTGGAGAAGAACAGCCGTTTTGTCTTTTCCCTGGCCACACTTAAGAAGACGGATGAGATCGAAAAACTGGCTAAGCAAATCCGTTCGCGCATGCGCCACGATTAGCCTCGCTGCGCTGGCCGCCGTCGGCGCGTCGACCGCCCAGCCCGCGCAACCGTCCAGGGTTCCCGCGCTGGCCCTCATGGATCAGGCCGACGCGGAGGCATGGCGGAACTGGACCAAGGACCTCGGCTGGCGCGTGCTGACCCCTGCCGGGCTGCCTGCCAACCCCACCATCGACCAGCGCGTCACGGCCGTGGCGGCCGCGGCCCGCGAGGCGGCCAAGGATCCCGCCGTGGACCCGGCGCGCATCTACCTGGCGGGCCGCCTCAATGCGGCCGCCGGCGTGTTCTACGCCATCTCGCGCATGCCCGACGTGTGGGCCGCGGGACTGGCTCTGGGCGGGTCGCCGCAACCGGCCATCGATTCCGGCCGCGTGTACGCCATCAATTTCAAGAACGCGCCGGTTCTGTGGGTGGGGGCCAGCGCCGACGACCAGGCGCTGGCCGGCAAACTCAAGGACGGCGGGCTCAACCTGGAATATCGTCCCGCCGAAAACCTGCCCATGGCCGCCCTGTTTGAGTGGCTGGCCGGCCACACGCGGGAGGACTTCCCCGATTCCGTCGACTGCGAGACGAATTCGCCGAAGTTCGCGAGCTGCTGGTGGGTGCGCATGATGGTGTTCGACGTCAACGAGCGCAACGACATTTTGCCCACCACCCTCATACCGCCCAACTCCGGCGCCACTTTGGACCTGGGGAATTTCACCTATAAGAAGGACGACCCGGGTCCCGGCCTGCCGATTTCGCTGCCGGACAAATACAGCGGCCCGCTCAAGAACGGCGACCGCCTGGTTTCGCTTGACGGCAAGCCCATCGAAAACGCCCGCCAGTTCGCCGAAACCATGTACGCCACCGTGGAGGAGAAACCCGCCGCGGTGATGGTGGAGCGCGGGAAGAACCGCCTGCGCCTGGAGACGCGCATCGTGCTGCCCAAGCGGGACGCGTTCGCCACCGCCCGCGTGCAGGCCGGATTCATAGTGGAAGAAAGGGAAATCCAGATTGTGACGCGCACGGTGACCCAGTTGCAGGTGAACATACCGCCGCACTGGGTTCCCGGCACGCTCTATTGGAACGGCCTTTCGATGGAAGAGATCAAGACCCCCGGCTGCATCGCGCTGAAAATGGACAAGGAACTGCTGAGCGCCGAAAAGTGCCAGTAATCGATGCCGGATGGGCGCCGACAATCTGGCCCGACGTGGCGCACGCACTCGTGCGTGCCGCGTCGGCACTCGTGCCGACGCTTGGCCCCGGCCCGCAAATCCGTGTCGAGGGAGTCTCGACACGGCACGCAAGAGTGCGTGCGCCACATGAAGATGGCTGCGCTATCTCAGGACGGCGCCTGACATGAAGCGCGGCCTGACATCCCAAGAAGCCTCCCGCCGCCTGCTGCGCGCCCCCAAAAGCGCTTCGCGCGACGCCGCCATGCGCCAAGCCATCCGCCGGATTCCGCGCGGGAAAGTGGCCACCTACGGCCAGGTAGCGGCCGCCGCCGGGTATCCGCTGTATCACCGCCACGTGGCGCAGCTATTGCAGCGTGAGGGCAACCGGCTGCCGTGGCAGCGGGTGGTGGGGGCCGGCGGGCAAATCAAGCTCAAGTTCGAAGCCGGCCTGGAGCAGCGCACCCGCCTGGAACTGGAGGGCGTGCGCTTCCGCGGCAAGCGCGTGGACATGGCCGAGCACCAGCATCGTTTCAAACCCTGGGAATTCGAGTAAGCCGCATATCTCACACTCCGCCATCCGGCACGCGCGCCTGCGCCACGTCACGGAATGGCCTTCAGTTCGACGTCCTCCACTGCGCCCTCGCGCAAGGTGATCGGCTTGCCTTGCACTTCGACCGGCTTGAGAAAGCCCGGGTCCATCCACGCCCCGTTCTCCACGTCCTCCCAGGCGAAGAGCTGGTATTCGCCCGGCGGCAGGCTCGCCAGAGTGAACCGCCCGCGCGGGTCGGTCAGCGTGGTGCGGTAGAACTGCGGCCGCGAGCGCCGCTTCTCGCCCTGCGGGACCAGCGCGATAGTCACGCCCGCGCCCGCGTCCGTCACCGACCCGTGGATCGCCGCCGCCTTCCCGCTCACCACGACTTCCAACGAATCCTCCGGCTTCCTGGTGAACTCCACTCCGTCTTCGAGCAGGTCCTCCTTACCGAGCCGGATAGACTTCACGTAGTAGCCTTCCGGCAGCCCGGGAACGGTCACGAAGTACCGGTCCGCGTGGATGTCGGGGAGGGTGAAGCCGCCATCCCCGCTCACATCGGCGCTGCGCCGCAACCGGATGTCCGCCGCCACGTCGTCCTGCATTTCCAGGGATACCTTGAGCCCCGGCGGAGGCGCGCCCCCATCCACCCTCAGGCGCCCCTGCACGGGGAAGGGAGGCTGGATGGCTACTTCCAGATCCTCCACCGGGCCGTCCACCTCCACCACGCGCCGGGTGGCTACGGCGCGCCCTTCGGGGTTGATGCCTTCCGCAGCCAACACCAGACGGCCGCGCGGCACGGCCCCCATTGCAAACTGCCCATCCGGGCGAAGCACGATGCTCAACCCGGCTTCGCCGCCGGCCGGCGGGCGGTTGATCATCAGGTCTCTGAGTTCCTCTCCGGAGCGGTTCACCACGCGCCCGCGAACGGCGAACGCCGCGCCCTGGATGGGCCTGATCTCCACCCCCGAAACCGTCGCGCCGGCGGCTACATCGAGGACTTCCGCCGCTTCCGGATCCAAGGTGGAGCGATAGTAGGTGGTCTGGAACGGTTCGGGCTTCTTTCCGGAGAGGTCCCGCACAGTTCCCGAAGGGAAGGGCATCGCCAGGACGTAATACCGGCCCGGCTCCAAGCCGGACAGCCGGAACTCACCCAGGTCATTGGGAACACCAACGCCGCCGGAGGCAGGAACACGGTTGAGCTGCTTCCTGCCGTTGACATAGGCGACTCGCGCCGCGGATACCATGAAATCTCCGCCGGGCTCCCCATCCGGTTGCATGACGCGGCCGGTGATGACTCCCTGTGGCTTCAGCCTGAAAACGATTCCGGTCCTGGTTTCCCCGGCCGCCAGGTTGAGAGGCGCGCCGGCCGGGCTGGAGCGCCGCGCGCCGTGGACGCCTTTCAGGTATCCCGCGCGCTCCGCGCTGAAGGTGTAGGCGCCGGGTCCGATTCCGGCGAAGGCGAAACTGCCCGTTTCGTCGGTCATGGTCACGAAGGAAACGCGGGGCGCTTGCGCGGCCCCCGGCGATGCCGGGGGCTGGAGCTTCAGCTTGGCATCCGCGATGGGCGCGCCGGTGGCGTCGTTGACCACCTTGCCCTCCAACGAGCACAGACCGGGCGGGTTGACAGCGGCGTTCTGCGCGGCAAGGGCCACGCAGAACAGGCAAAGAATTGAAGTTCTCATGGCTTATGGCTCCGCGGGGATGACCCTGAGTTCCACCGTTTGCGAACCGCCCTCGCGCAAGCTTACTGCCTTGCCCTGGCTTTCGAGCGGCTTGAGAAACTCGTCGCTGACCCACGGTTCCCCCTCCACCCGCGCCCACGCATAGGCCCGGTACTCGCCGGGCGGCACGCCAGTCCACTGGAAACCGCCGGATGGGTCGGTCTTGGACGACCGGTAGAATAGCGGCTGCTTCTGTCTAGACGCCTCCTGGGGCACGAGCGCCACGGTGGCCTCCGCCACGGCCGCGCCGTCGCCATCCTTCACCGATCCCGCCAAGCCGGCCGCCGCCCCGGCCAACACAATCTGCAGGGGTGCTGCGCCGCGGGTCAGGTCGATTCCATTTTCCAGCGCGTCCGTTTCTCCGAAGCGCGCCGATTTAATGTAGAACTCCGCGGGCAGGTTCTGGACGTCCAGCACGTAGCGCTCCGGGTTCACTTCCGAGAGCCGGAAAGCGCCGTCCTCGGCCGGCGCCGCCGGATTCACGGTGAAACCGTAGATCTGCCGCCAGGGCGTGCGAAGTCCGACCTTCAAAGATTTGAGGTCCAGTTTCTTGTCGCCCTCCACGCGCACCGCTCCGGCAATCTCGTACGCGTCGGGAACCGCAACGCTCAAGTTCTCGACGGGCTCTCGCCCGGCCGTGACGGCTTGCCGTACATAGCGCCATCGCGAAGTCTGGAGCAACAAACGCACATCCAGCGTATAGGGGCCCGGCGGCACGCCGCGGAATTCGAATTCGCCCCGCGGGCCAGCCCCCGCGTCCAGGCCGAAGACTCCGGCGATGCCCGCTGGAGTCAGCCGCACCAATGTCGAACGCGCCGTCACGCCGGTCAGGTTTACCACGCGCCCGCTGACGCGCGTGACGTGCGATTTGACCACCGGTATGTTGAGGCCGTCGATGGTCTGCCCAGGCGCCACCGCCACGGGGACGGCGGCGCTTGGGTCGGCGATTCCCGGGTAGTACGACGTGACGTAGTCCTCCTGGCGCGGCTTGGCGGAGCGGTCCTGCTCGGCATCGCCGCCGGTTCGCGCCGCGGCCACCTGGATGTAGTAGCGCCCTGGCGGCAGCCCGGTGAGCCGGTATTCGCCGGCGTCATTGCTCATGGGCGAGCCCTGCGCCTCCACCATGACCTTTCGGCCGCCCACGTATTGGAACACCAGCGGCGTGACGTAATAGTTGGCCATGGGTTCGCCGTCGCGGTTCACCACCCGGCCCGCGATGACGCCGCGCGGCATCAGCGTGAGATCGATGCCGGCGGCTTTCTGTCCGGCGGCAAGAGACAGGGTTTTCGCGGCCTTCTCCCAGTAAGTGGAAACCACGAAACGGGAATGCGAAGCGAAAACTCGGTACTGCCCCGGGTCCACGCCCTTGGCTTCGTACTTGCCCGCGTCGTCGGTGACGGTACTATAATTTCGCTGCGCGCCCGCGCCTTGACTCTGGATGTAGATCGTAGCCTTCGCGACCGGTTCGCCGGTGGAGGCGTTCGTAATCCTGCCTTCGAGGGTGCACTGATCTTCCGGCCGGACCGGAGCGGCCGGGGCTTGCGCCGGCGAGACGCCGGCAGCCGGCCGCTGGATTGTGATTATCTGCGCCTGGGCCAGCGCCGCGGCGGCCAGGTCCGGGATGCGCGTCAACACGGCTGGCAATCCGCGCGGCGCGGCGAAAGCCAGGAGTCCGGGCGAGCGCCCGCCCATCCACGCCAGGAGCGCCAGCGCCGCCACCACCGCGGCCAACCGCGCCCGCAGCAGGCGCGTGCCGGTGTGGCGCGTCCGGTCCAGAAGGGTTGCCGCGAGCGGCGCATTCATGACTGGTCCTCCTGGATCAGCCGGCGCACGCGTTTTATCTCCCGCGCGCCGATTCCCCTGTCTTCCAGCAGCCTCAGCATCAACTGGTCGCGCGACCCGTCGAAGAACCGCCGCACCAGGTGCGAGACGGCGCTCTGGCGGGCTTGATCGCGCCCGATCACCGGCCGGTAAATGTAGGCTCGGCCTTCCTGCCGGTGCGCCAGATAGCCCTTGTTCTCGAGAATGCGGAGCGTGGTGAGAACCGTGGAGTACGCCAGGGGAAGGCTCTCAGGCAGCGCCTCGACCACCTCCGAAACCGTTCCCGTCCCTTTGTCCCAAAGCACATCCATCAGCCGAAGCTCGGCGTCGGTGAGCCCCGGACCGCTTTTCCTGGGCAATCGCGACCTCCTGGCAATTAAAACCTTAATAGCAAAATCGATAATAGGGCGCCTTGCGCGGGATGTCAATTAAATTCTTAGTCGTTATTGGCGGGTCGAACGCCGCCGGAACCGCAAGGCTCGCCAACCGAGCATGGTCCAGATCCGCGCGCAGGACGTTCTGCCGGCGGCCATCGGCGGGATGGTCGTTCGCGCTCTGCGCGCCAGTCGCTCGCATCTGGAATAGGCGCCCTCGTCACGGTGGACCCGAACCCCACAGGATTCGGCTTCTGCCAATCTAGCCGGCGCTCGCGACCCACAATTCAACCGTGAGGTTCGTCGGGCGCGAAGCGCTCTTGTAGAATAGGACCTGAAAGCCCAAAATGGAAACGCGTACATAGTGGTTTGCTAGACCGGAACCGAGATTACGGGAACCATGAATTGCGATTCGCTGGACTGCCACGCCGCGGTCCACAGGGAGAACCATATGAAGAAACTGATGACGATACTGTTGGCGCTGTCCTTCCTGGGCACGACGATTGCCGTAAGTTTCGCTCAGGACACGAAGATGGGTGACGATTCGCAGAAGAAGGGGAAGAAGGCTCCTCCCAAGAAGGGCAAGAGTCCGCCCAAGAAGGAAAACAAGAATCTCAAGAAGAAGAGTTCACAGAAGTAAGGCTGGAAGGGCCATCGCGGGCGGCCGCGGAGACGGCAATTGCGGAGGCTGGACGCCAGATCGGCGCCCGCCCGGGACCAGTTCCGTCAGTCTGACCTATAGGCGACTCCCGCTTGCCGGCGGCCGGCGTTCTTTGCGACTGTCGGGAAGCGCGAGGCGGGAGTGCGCCGCCCGCCTTACCGCATATAGAATAAGCTCAACCGCGGCAGGCCCGCGCCTTCCAGCAGGTTGCGCTCCAGGTAGCGTTTCTCGAGCAGGGCCAACTGATCCGCCGTCATTTTGCCGCGGTACGGCCGCAACTGGCGTTCGAGGTCGCGCCGCGCCTCGAACATCTGCTCCTCGCTCTGGCGGGTGCGCGCGATGGCGATGGTCTTTTCTTCGAGCACCGTGAGATGCTGCTCGAGGGCTTCCAGGTCGGCGTAGTGCCGGTCCACTTCCCCCGCCAGGCGTTCCAGCGCCGCGGCGATCTCTTCATACCCGGCGGGCAGCGCGGCGGCGCTCGCGCGCAAATACCCGCGCAACTCTTCGAGCGAAAACGGCGCCGCGGCTTCCCGGCGGGAGGGGGCGCTCCCGGCTCCCGCCGCGGCCATGATCTGCGCTTCGGTGAGCACCGCCTGGGCGCAGAAGGCGAGCGAGTTCACCATGCGCGTCTTCACTTTGCGGCCGCGCCATTTCTCGAAAGCGGAATCGATGCCGCGCATCACCGCCGCAAGTGGCACGCCCGCGTCTTTCCAGGTATCGATCAGCGCCCAATCGAGCGGCGAGAGCAGGAACAGCCCGGTTCCGCGCGCGCGCTGGAAGTGCTCTTCGATCTCGGTGAAATAGTTGAAGTAGTTGCAGACCCAGGCTTGGCCCGGTTCGGTGGAAGGCGCGCGGCTGTCGTCTGGCTCGCTCACCGGGGGTGGTTCCGCTCCCAGATCATTTGCAGGCCTTCGAGCGTGAGGTGCTGGTCCACCGTGGTGAGATAGCGCGACCCGGAAACGATTAGATGCGCCTGGCCGCCGGTGGCGACGGTCTTGGTATCCGGACCCATCTTGGCGATGATGCGCTCGAGGATGCCGTCGATCATGCCGATTGCGCCGAAGTACAGCCCGGATTGCATGCTGGCCACGGTGTTCGAGCCGATCACGTCCCTGGGCGGACGGAAATCCACCAGCGGCAGGCGCGCGGTCTTCGAGAACAGGGCGTCGATGGCGATCCCGATGCCCACCGCGATGGCCCCGCCGAGGTATTCGCCGTCTCTCGATATCACGTCGAAGTTGATGGTGGTGCCCAGGTCCACGATCACGCACGGACCGCCGTATTTGTGGAACCCGGCCACGCCGTTCACCAGGCGATCGGCGCCCACCTCGTTGGGGTTGTCGTAGAGGATCGTGAGGCCCAGGTCGGTGCGCGGCCCCACGAACATGGCCTGCGTATGGAAATAGCGCTCCGCCATGGACGCCAGGGTGGAATCGATGGGCGGCACCACGCTCGAGATGACCATGCCGTCCACGCTGGCGATATCGAGGTTGGCCGGGCCGAACAGGTTATGCAGCAGGATGCCCCATTCGTCGGCCGTCTGATCGTGCACGGTGCGCAGGCGCCACTGGAAGACCAGGTTGCGCCCCTCGAAAGCCCCGATGGTAATGTTGCTGTTTCCCGCGTCAAGCGCCAGCAGCACGCACGCCTCCAGCCAATATCAGGGTATCGGTTCCATCGTCCCTGCGCAAAATCAAGAAACCGGCGGGGTCCAGGCCCGCCGTGACGCCTTCAATCGCGCCGTCCGCCTGCTGCACCACCACGTGGCGGCCGCGGGCATAGGAGGAAAACTGCGTAAAGAGCCGCAGGATTTCGGCTCGCGGCAGCGCGGCGTAGATGTCCACGGCCCGCAGCAGCGCGATCAGAATGT
Organism: Terriglobia bacterium; assembly: GCA_963767595.1. Classification (GTDB taxonomy): domain Bacteria; phylum Acidobacteriota; class Terriglobia; order Bryobacterales; family Bryobacteraceae; genus BOG-224. Next base: position 657,100 of record CAVYEK010000008.1, on the reverse strand, counting down.
CTTCCCGCGAAAGTTCCGGGCCCGCTGTCCGCCCCCACCCGCGCAGCGAGGCGGCTTCGCCGGCCAGTTCCGGCGGAAAGGACGTGTGGTTCACGTTGATGCCGACGCCGGCGATGGCGCGCCCGTCCGTGCCCTGCGCCAGAACGCCGGCCACCTTCTTGCCGCCCAGCATCAGGTCGTTGGGCCAGCGCAGGTCGCAGTGCAGTCCCGTGGTTTCGAAAATGGCGTTCTGGGCGGCCAGGCCCAACGCCAGAGTCAGAGCCGGCGAGGGATCGAGCACCATCGAGCAGTAGATTCCACTGCCCGGCTCCGAGTGCCACGAGTGGCCGTGGCGGCCCTGGCCCGCGGTCTGCTCCTCGGCCACCACCACGGCCCCCGGTTCCAGACGGGCCGCCGCGTTCATGGTGGAATCGACGGTCCGGTGGTATTCGATGCGCTTTCCGGGCAGCGCCTGGCGGACGCGGTCGATATCGAGAGGGGTCATGCCAGATCCAGGCGGAAGCTGATGTCCATGGCGCGCGAGGAGTGCGTGATGGCGCCGGAGGACACGTAATCGGCGCCGGCCTCGGCGTAGGCGCGAACGTTTTCGATGGTGATTCCTCCGGAAAGCTCGACCGTGGCACGGCCGTTGATTTCGCGGATCCACTCCGCGGCTTCGGCCGGCTCCAGGTTGTCGAGCAGCAGGCGCTCGGCCCCGGCCTCCAGGGCGTCGCGCATTTCCAGGCGCGTGCGCGCCTCCACCGTCACCGGTATGCCCAGCGGCCGCACGCGCGCAATGGCGTTGCGCATGCCTCCCGCGGCGGCAATGTGGTTGTTCTTCACCAGGATGGCGTCGTAGAGCCCCATGCGGTGGTTGGTGATGCCGCCCGCTTCGGTGGCCAGTTTCTCCAGCACGCGCAGTCCCGGCATGGTCTTGCGGGTGTCGAGCACGCGGCAGTTGGTCCCCACCACCTGCGAGGCGAACAGGCGCGCGGTGGTGGCCACCCCGCTGAGGCGTTGCATGAAATTGAGGGCCACTCGCTCGCATTCGAGCAGCGTGCGCGCCGGCCCGAACACCTCCGCGATGATCTCGCCGTCCTCGCACCGGTCGCCGCTGTGCTTGAGAACCTTCAGCTCGTGGACCCCGCCGCGCAGCCCGTAAATGACGGGGAGCAGCGAAGGGCCCGCCAGCACCAGCCGCTCCCGCGCCAGAAAACGGCCACGGGCGTTGAGCGAATCCGGGACGCAGGCCTGGGTGGTGATGTCGCCCGTCCCAATGTCCTCATCGAGCGCCAGGCGCACGATTTCGAGGACCGCCGCGGAGGTCCAGCCGTTGGGCGTCATGAGAGCGACCCCGAGACTAAACCTAAGAATGACGCAGAGACGCAGAGGCGCAGAGGACTTGGAGAGGAAAGAGAGGACAGAACGTTTGACGCAGAGACGCGGAGACGCAGAGGACTTGGAGGGGTAAGAGAGATCAGCGCGTTTGACGCGGAGACGCGGAGACGCAGAGGACTTGGAGGGGAAAGAAAGATCAGCGCGTTTGACGCAGAGACGCAGAGACGCGGAGAATTTGGAGGGGAAAGAGAGAACCGAACGACGAAGTCTGTCAACGTCTTCCTTCTTCTCTCCATCTTCTCCGCGTCTCTGCGTCTCCGCGTCAAGAAGCTCAACGTCCTCCTTCTGCTCTCCATTTTCTCCGCGTCTCTGCCTCTCTGCGTCAAAGGTCTCATGGCCGGCCGCCCAGCGCTTCCTCTATCTTGCGCAACTGTTCTTCGTATTCCACCAGCTTCCTCCGGATGCTCTCCACCACCTGCGGCGGGGCCTTACCGAGGAAGGTTTCGTCGCTCAACTGCCGTTTGGAATTGATTATGTTCTTAACGAGCTGATCGCGGTCTTTTGCCAGGCGTTTTCGTTGCGCCTCCTGCTGCGCCTGGGGCAGCTCCAAAACCAGGTCGAACTGCGCCGTGGAGCGCATGGCCGTCGCGCCGCCGGCGTGAGGTGCGGATTCGGCCCGAAACTCGAGCTTGACGTTGGCCAGTTTTTGGATGGCTTCCGCGCCCCGTTCGGCCAACTCGAGCGCCTCGGCGCGCGCGTACGCCACCCCCCGCAATTGCTGCTTGGGGTCGAGCTTGCTTTCCGCCCGCAGCGTGCGGGCCATGGTCACCAGCTCCTGCACGATGCCGATCTCGCGCTCGGCTTCGTAGTCCGTAAGATCCCGGCGGTACCGCGGGAAGCCGGCCAGGGCGATGGAAACCGGCCGGCCGGCCGTGCCCTTGACCAGGCGCTGCCAAAGCTCTTCGGTGAGGAACGGCATAGCCGGATGCAGCAGGCGCAGCGCCGTCTCGAATGCCGCCAGTATGTTCCGCCAATCGGCGTTGGGGCCGGAGTTCTCCCGGAAGCGCAGCTTCTTCAGCTCCACGTACCAATCGCAGAACTCGTGCCATAGGAAGTGCCACAGCGCCTGCGCCGCCTCATGATAGCGGTACTGGCCGATGGCTCGGTTCACCAGCTCGGCGGTGTCGTTCAGGCGGCTGAAAACCCAGCGGTCTTCGATGGGCGCTTCCAGGGTGTCCTGGTCCGACTCGGGGCGGAACTCCTCCAGCTTTTCGGGGACCCACGGCTCCACGCCGCAGCGCTCCATGTTCAGAAACAGGAAACGCGCCGCATTCCAGATCTTGTTGGCGAAGTCGCGCGAGCTCGCCATACGCTCTTCGGTGAGCACGATGTCGGTGCCCGGCGCGGCCCCTTGCAGCAGCGCCATGCGCACCGCGTCGGTGCCGTACTTTTCGGTGACCACCAGCGGGTCTATGGTGTTGCCGCGCGTCTTCGACATCTTCTGCCGCTCGGCGTCGCGCACCAGGCCATGGATATACACCTGCCGGAAAGGGACGTCGCCCATGAACTCGATTCCCATCATGGCCATGCGCGCCACCCAGAAGAACAGGATGTCGAAGCCGGTGATGAGCAGCGAGGTGGGATAGAAGGTGGTGAGATCGTCCGTTTTGTCGGGCCAACCGAGCGTCGAGAACGGCCACAGCGCGGAGCTGAACCACGTGTCGAGCACATCGGCGTCCTGCGCCATTCGCGCCGATCCGCAGCGCGGGCAGCTCGCCGGCGCCTCGCGCGCCACCACCGTTTCGCGGCACGCGCCGCAGTGCCAGGCGGGGATCCGGTGGCCCCACCAGAGCTGCCGGGAGATGCACCAGTCGCGGATGTTGTACATCCATTCGAAATAGGTCTTCGACCAGTTGGCCGGAATGAACTCGATGCGGCCCGATTCCACCGCCTCGATGGCCTTTTCGGCGAGCGGCTTGGTCGACACGAACCACTGCGTGGAAATGAGCGGCTCCACGGGCGTCTTACAGCGCGCGCAGGTCCCCAGGCTGAGCGGGTAGTCTTCCTTCTTCACCAGCAGGCCGAGGGCTTCCAGATCGGCCACCACCCGGCGGCGCGCTTCGAAGCGGTCGAGCCCCGCATAGGGGCCGGCCGCGGCCGTCATCCGGCCCTCTTCGTCGATCACCTTCACCTTGGGCAGGTTGTGGCGGCGGCCGGCCTCGAAATCGTTGGGATCGTGCGCCGGGGTCACCTTCACCACCCCGGTTCCGAAGGCCGGATCGGCGAGCTCGTCGAGAATCACGGGAATCTCGCGGTCCATCAGGGGAAGCTGGGCGGTGCGCCCGTGCAGGCCGGTGTAGCGTTCGTCCTTGGGATTCACGGCCACCGCCGTATCGCCGAGCATGGTCTCGGGACGCGTGGTAGCCACCACCACGGACCCGTCCGCGAGGCCGTTGATGGGGTAGCGGATGTGCCACAACCAGCCCTGCGTGTCGGCGTGCGCCACCTCGAGATCGGAGAGCGCCGTGTGGCAATTCGGACACCAGTTGACCATGTATTCGCCGCGGTAGATGAGGCCCTTTTCGTAAAGCCGCACGAAGACTTCGCGCACCGCCCGCGAGAGCCCCTCGTCCAGGGTGAAGCGCTCGCGGCTCCAGTCGCAGCTCGCGCCCAGGCGGATCATCTGGCGCTTGATGGTGTCGCCGGACCGCGCCTTCCACTCCCACACGCGCGCCTCGAACTTCTCCCGGCCCAGTTCGCGGTAGTTCACGCCTTCTTCGGCCAGTTGGCGCGCCACCACCATCTGCGTGGCGATGCCGGCATGATCCGTGCCGGGCAGCCACAGGGTGTTGTCTCCCAACATGCGGCGCCAGCGGATGGTGACGTCGATTTCCGCGTGTTCGAGCATGTGGCCGATGTGCAGCACTCCGGTCACGTTGGGCGGTGGGATCACCAGCGAAAATACCGGCGCGGACCCCTGGCTGGAGGCGCGGAAGATGCCGGAGTCGATCCACCACTGCGCCCAATGCGGCTCGAACCGCTGCGGCTCGTACACTTTCTCGATTTGCATGGGGGAATTCCAATATAGCAGGGGCCGCACAGCGTCCGCGCCGCACGGAGGGTCGGATTGACGGACGAACGCGTCTGCCTCACCTTGCTGCCGAACGGCTCCCCTCCTGGTGGGCCGCCGGCGAGACGCTCACGCCAAACACGGGCGGAAGAACCTCGGCGACGAACAACTACGCGGCTGTCGGAGCTTCAGACTCCTCCGAGAGGGGATGGCTCACTCGGGCCGAGCAGGCAGCTTTACAGGCTTCAGTTCCCCATTGATCTCTTCGTAGTTCCTGATAACGCCGTCGAGCATGTCTCGAAGGGACTTAGCTTGGAGCCAAGGGATCGTCACGGCGGCACGTTCCAGGAGCACTCCGTGCTGGTTCTCCCAATTTGGCCGGTCCTCGTCTGGAACCTGTATCAATTCCTGGAAACGTATTCTGACGTCGGTCAGCGTCCAATTCAGGTTGACGACATTCGAGTACGCTTCGAACACGCCGTCCTCCGGCTCTTCGATCGGAACCTTGCCGAGATCGCCAATGACGCTCGGCTGCGCCTCAGTCTTACTCTTGGTTTTGACAGATGCCATTGAATGCCTCGCTGGACTCATGATGCAAGCGCCATTGGCCGCAGCCTGCTCGATCCGATATTGACCAGATTGGATTCGAGGGCGCGACGCGGTTTCTCCGCCGCGACCTTGGCTCTCGCTCTACGACAGCCGCTGCTACGCACTTTCCTTCGGCGCCTCGACCGGGAGAACGCCCCCATCTTCAACTCCTCCTCAAACGAAGGCGTCGAAAAGGACTCCGCACCGAGTGTTGTGATATCCTCCAACAGCTCGGAAAAAGGACGGAAACGGACGTCGAGGCCGATATCGAAAGCTTCCGCGACCCGGAGAAGGGTGGGAATCGTCGGGGGAGCCGCATTTGGATCCTCCAAACGATATGCCCACGAAACCTTCTTGCCAATCTCCTCCGCAAATCTCTTGTAGCCCCAGTCTCGTTGTTCGCGCATGGTCTTGATTTGCGCGGTGATACGGCTGCGTATGGCTTCCTCGACGAAGCCGCACCGATACTGCTTATCTGTCTGAAGGGCCTGGAGCACCTGCTGCTTTATCGAACCTGTGCCGACAGATTCGGCTTCTGTCTGCGAGGACAATGCGTCGTTTCTCATCCGCCTCCTCCAGGATTCTGCGTGGCAATTTCCCTTTTTCCGTCGCCCCGAGCACGATAGTGAACTCGCGTCTTTCAGGTCCATAGAAACCCAGCGGGCGATATTGATTTCCGGCCGATCCAACACGGAGTTCCACCAGTTTAGGCCATCCAACGAGTGCGCTGACATATTGCCCCGCCCAATCGGGCCTAGCCGTCATGAACAAGATCCTGGCGTCGATCTTTGCGGATGCCTTTGACGGCAGACTGTCAAGCCATCGCCTAATCAGGTTCACTCCGCGAGCGTCCGTGAAATCGTAGAACGTCCACAAAGACATGGTAATTCAGGAAATCCTGAAAAGCAAGTCGCGGGAAAGACCGATGCCGGCAGCCAGCCTCACCGCTTTGACCGCATTACATCACCTCGCCACCGCGTCCTGGTCCTACAGCTCGATTACGCACCCAGGTCGACTCGGTTGCCCGCCCGGTACTCGATCGTCGCGCTCACCTGTCTATCCCCACCTGGCTCAGCATCCAGGCGTATTCGAAGGCCTGGTCCCGCAGTTTGTCGTAACGGCCGGACGCGCCGCTGTGGCCGGCGGGATCCATCTTGATCTTCAACAGCAACGGCTTCGAGTCCGTCTTGAGCGTGCGCAGCCGGGCTACATACTTGGCCGGCTCCCAGTACATCACCTGGCTGTCGTTCAGGCTGGTGGTGACCAGCATGGCGGGGTACGCGCGCTTCGCGAGGTTGTCGTAGGGGCTGTACGATTTCATGTAATCGTACGCCGCCTTCCCGTTGGGGTCGCCCCACTCCAGGTACTCGCCCACGGTCAGCGGCAGCGATGCGTCCATCATGGTGTTCATCACGTCCACGAACGGCACGCCCAAGTGGACCGCGTGGAACAGGTCCGGGCGCATGTTCACCACCGCGCCCATCAGCAGGCCGCCGGCGCTACGGCCTTCGATGATGAGCCGGTCCTTGGAAGTCCACTTTTCTCTGGTCAGGTATTCGGCGCAATCGATGAAGTCCTGGAAGGTGTTCTTCTTGTTCATGAGCATGCCGTCCAGGCGCCACTTCTCTCCCATTTCGTCGCCGCCGCGTATGTGCGCTATGGCGTAGGCCACCCCGCGGTCGAGCAGGCTCAAGCGGTCGCTGCTGAAATTCACCGGCATGCCGATGCCGTAGGAACCGTAGCCGTAGAGCAGCAGGGGCCGGCTGCCGTCGCGCCGGAAGCCTCTCTTATACACGATGGAGACCGGGACTCTTTGCCCATCGTGCGCCGGCGCCCACAGGCGCTCGGAGACATACTGGGACGGGTCGTAGCCGCCCAGCGTCTCCTGGCGTTTCAAAAGGGTGGATTTCCCGCTCGCGGCATCGTAGTCGTAGACGCTGGGCGGCGTCGAGAAGCTCTGATAGTTGTAGCGATAGGCGGCGGATTCGAAATCCGGCGTGATGCCGGGCGAGGCCGCGTAGACCTTCTCCGGAAACTCGATGGCGGTCCAGGCCCCGGTCCGGAAATTGTGGATACGCAGGTGGTCCAGGGCCTCGGATTTCTCGATGGCCACGGCGAAGTTCTCGAAGAGATCGATCCACGCGATAAGCGCGTCGTCCCGGTGGGCGATGAAGGTCTTCCAGTTTGTGGGGACGGGATTGTTCTCCGGCGCGGTGACCACCTGGAAGTTCACCGCGTTCTTGTTGGTCCGGATATAAAAGAGGCCCTCGCGGTGGTCCACGTAGTAGCGGTGCTTCTTCTCGCGCGGCAGGAAGACGGCAAAGTGGTCCGACGGGCGATCCGCGCGCAGGTAGCGGCACTCGGTGGTATCGGTCGCGCCGATCTCGAGCAACAGGTACTTCCGGTCGCGGGTCTTCAGGATCGAAATGTCGTACAGTTCGTCCTTTTCTTCGTAGAGCGGCTCGAAGGCGGCCTCGCCGAGCGCGTGCCGCCACAGCTTGTCGGAGCGCTTGGTCACGGCGTCCTCGGTGGTCAGGAAGAGCGTCTTGTTGTCGGCCGCCCATTCCACCCAGGTGACGCGCTCGGCGGTGTCCGGCAGTGTCTGGCCCGTGCGCAGGTCCTTCACATGGAGGCTGTACTGCCGGAAACCGGCATAGTCGATGGTGTAGGCGAGCAGGTTTTGATCGTCGCTGAGGGAGAACGCGCCCAGCCCCACGAATTTCCGCCCGCTGGCCATCTCGTTCAGATCGAGCAGGACTTCCTCGGCCGCGGTCATGGCCCCCTTGCGGCGGCACTGAATGGGATACTGCTTGCCCTCCTCCGTGCGGGTATAGTACAGGTACTCGCCGCGCCGCGCGGGAACGCTCAGGTCGGTTTGCTTGATGCGCGCCAGCATCTCGGCGTAGAGCCCGTTTTCGAAGGGCTTCAACGCCGCGGTCATGGCCTCGGTGTAGGCGTTCTCCGCCTCCAGGTACCGGATGGTCTCGGGATTCGCTTTCTCGCGGAGCCAGTAGTAATTGTCGATCACGGTGGCCCCGTGGCGCGTCTCGCGGCGCTCGTGTACCGGCGCCGCGGGCGGCTGGGCCCTCAAACGAACGGCCGAGACCAGCCCGGAAACGAGCAATCCCAAAAAGACAACCTCAGAAGTGGAAAGCCGGATAGGCGCCATGACAGTTCCCTTGTAAGCAACCCCAAACTGGATTCTGTCCCATTTGGACCGAAAGAATCAAACGCGCCCCGATCCCGTCAAGCGGCCTCATAGGCTGCCGACAACGCGCTCTGAGTCTTCGACCGCGTGAACATGCTCCTTTCATGCGGGGCAGGATGATATCCTGCGCCGGGTTGAAAACCCGCCCGGAGCGCGGGTTTCCAACCGGCGCGCAGCTTGACAAGCTGCCCCACAATCGCACAGTTCCACTTGGTCAGAGTGCTAGAACCTCATGCGTCGAGAAGAGCGGTGCGCTGAACGATCTTCTCGCGGATGCGGTCCGGCGAGAGCCCGGTCTTTTCCCACACCGGCGCCGTGAGCTCGATATCGCGCCGTTGCACTTCCGGAAACCCCAGGAAATCGGCCGCCATGCAGGCCATCTGGACGAATTGCCGGGGCGCGCTCGGCGGAACGTTCTCGTGGTGAGAGCCCATGTTCGCCTGCAATCCGGCGGGGAAATTCCACGTTCGCCCAAGCATGACTCCTGCCTGGCAGTGATCTATGCCAAAAAGCACCCTTTCCAGCCGGTTCGACTCTTCCAGGTCTTCAAAAGTCGCCGAGAGGACTTCCGTGTACTTCGATCCAGCAGCCAGGAGCAATCCCAATCGGCCCAGATCGTGCATCAGCGCCGCCGTGTACAGTTCGGGCATACGGTGGATCGTCCCAAGTTCCTCGGCGACCACGGCTGTCGCGATGCTGTGCGCCCACACCGGGCGTACATCTTCCTTGGGTTGCGAAGTACGCATGGCAATTCTGAGGGCCACCGTGGACGCCAACGACCGAACCCTGTCCAGACCGAGGAAGGTGAGTGCGTGACGAATCGTCTCGATGCGGCAGCTCGAGGCGAACTCAACCGAGTTCGCGGCGAGCAGGAGGTCGGCGGCTAGCGCCGGATCGGACTTGAAGGCCTCGGAGAAGGACTCCATGGCCGAGTCGCTTTCGGTCGAGACCCCCAGGAGATGCAAAGCGGATGGAGAAAATGCGGGCAGTTTGGACAGGCATCCCCAGATTCTGGCCTGTTCCTTGGCGTCATTCTCGCAGCTCACATCGGAGCGCGACGAAGTGAGGGTCGGCATGGGTCTCCTTCGTAATCGCGGATCGGTAACGTGGCCGCGCCAGGTCGCCAAATTACACCGGCGGCAACCGCGCACCACAGAGTATTCAATCGGCGGGTAAGATCGGTAATTATAGTAAGTATTTTCTACCGCTTGTGGAGGGGAATGCCGTGTGGGTCCGTATAGTCCCGATTGGGACGATCCCCTTCGGCGTGAAACCCGAGCTATACTCGTTCTTGAATGGACCGGTCGAACAGCTCCATGGCCAAACTCAGAGGCTCAAGCGTGGTTCTGTTCGGTCTAACTTATTGATTCTAAAGCTGGCGTAGCTCAGTTGGTAGAGCATCTGATTTGTAATCAGACGGTCGGGGGTTCAAATCCCTCCGCCAGCTCCATAAAATCGATAACTCAAGCGACCGTCGCCGTCACGCCCAATCGACGGTCTCACACCGCCGCGAAAGCAACTCCGCTAGATTGCCGAAAACGGATCCCAGACGCGTCGGGAAGGGATCGCCCCGCCGGTCTCCTCTCGTTGCTGCAAAAGCGCCGCCGCAGCCGCCAGTTCGCCCATGGCGTAGAGCCGGTTGGCGCGCTCACCGAGGCTCAGCGCCGTCCGCGGCGCCCCATCGAATAACCACGGACCGGCGACCGTGGCGACGCGCGCGCGCCCCCGGCGAAACCGCATATTGTCGAACAACCGGACAAAAGCCATCCTGAATATCACCGAGAGGTGGGTGTTTTGTGGCATGGGAGATCTCGTCGAGCCCATTGTGCACGGATCCCCAGGTCTTCGCCCAGTGCCAAAAGTACCCCGGGATTTCTAGGACTGTCGGCAGAGTTTTCCGCGGAAAGTACCGCCTGTGCAAATTCTCTTAACCGGCTCGAGCCCGCATTTTGGCCTCGCAACCAGTTGGCCGCGGCCGTAAGGCAGCGGTTGCCGGCGCTAACTTGTCCGCCGAATCGGGCCAATAGTACTGGCTTCCGGTCGGCAATTCGGCCAAGAAGTCCTGTTACGCACTCATTACTCCGAGCACTGTTCCGCAACCGCAGTTCATGATGGAATCGAACCATGGACGCAGTCGATGCCCTGGTTCTCGCGGTGCTGGCCTTGGCCGATCTGGCGCTCATCGCCCACTTGCGCCGCTTGCGGTTACAGCGTGTGCAGGTCCGGCGGATGATGCGCAGCCTCAGGTTCGCCATCCAGAGCGAAATCTTCGCGGCGGCCGCCGTTCCGCGTAAACGTCACTTGCTTCGCGCCGGATAAGCGCGGGAGGGGCGGGCCTCGCAACCCCGCCCCTTCCTTTCTTTCCCCGTTCCCATCCATTTCCGACCTTTTGCTCCGCAGTTCCTCCGCATTCGCAAGGCATACCGAGTTCCTTCGTGCGCCGTGCGCCAGGTTCGATCTGGGCTACACTGGAAAGTCTCGGGTCTGGTTTCGCTTGATCGACCTTCACACCCATACCAATGAATCGGATGGCTCCTGTTCGCCCCGGCAGTTGATCGAAGCCGCGGAATGCGCCGGTGTGGACGCGCTGGGCATCACCGATCACGACACCTTCGCGGGGTACGACCAGGCGCTCGAAGCGGCCCGCGGCGCCGGCGTAACCCTGGTGTGCGGCATTGAGCTTTCCACCAGGCTATACGGCCACTCCGCGCACCTGCTGGGATATTTCCCATGGGGCGACGGTCTCAAGAATTTTCGCGAATGGATTGGCGACTTGCAGGCTTCCCGCCGCGAGCGGAACGTGCGCCTGGCGGCGCGCCTGCGGGAATTGGGGTTCGATATTCGCGTGGAAGAGGCCGAAGCGCTGGGCCGCGGCATGACGGGCCGCCCCCATTTCGCGAAAATCATGGTGGAAAAGGGCTATGTAGCCAGCTTCCGCCAGGCATTCGACGAGTACCTCGACGAATCGGCGAAAGCGTATGTCTACCGCCGCGAGCCCAGTTTCGCCGAAGGGGTAGCCAGGATCCGCGGGGCCGGAGGGGTAGCTTCGCTGGCCCATCCCACCCGCGTGAAAGGCGATGTGCCGGCGCTCCTTCCGGAGTTGTGCGCGGCGGGCTTGAACGCCATTGAGGCCTACCACAGCGACCACAGCGCCCGCGAAACGGAGCAGTATCTCGGGCTGGCGCGCCGTTACGGGCTGAAGGTGACCGGCGGCTCCGATTTCCACGGCGACATGAAGCCGGAAGTGCGGCTGGGCAGCGGCTGCGCAGGCAATCTGAATATACCCCGCGAAGTCCTGGACCAGTTGCGGCAGGGGTAAGGGGCCGCGGAATGCGCCACAATTAAGGATGGGCATTTATGACGACGCGGCGCGAAGTGTTAGCAACCCTGGGGGCCTTGGCGAGCGCCCTGGGACGAGCGGCCGGCCGGCTTCCCGCCAACCGGAACGTGAAGTGGGGATTGGGGTCGAATCTCTGGAATTCCTTCAAGGGATCGAAGTTCACCGACATCCTCGACGTCATGCGCGACACCGGGTTCATCGGCCTCCGGCTGACGCAGTTCCCGGGGATCTTGCAGACCTACGGCATAACCACCGAGCAAATGCAGCAGGAAGTCTCCAAGCGCGGGCTGCACGTGGTGACCATCTCTTTCAACGCGCCGGCGCAGGACGCGTCGAAACGCAAGGAGATCCTCGATAGCGCCAAGGCGGCGATGACCTTCCTCAAGAATTTCGGGGCCGAGCGGCTGGTGGTGTTTTCTCCGAACCGGAATGCGGGCGCGGCCCCGGACGCTTTCAAAACCATGTGCGAATGCTATAACCAACTGGGCGAACTGGCCGGCGAAATGGGCTTCAAGGCCGGTCTGCACAACCACATGGGGCAGATGGTGCAGAACGAAGACGAGCTGGACCGGTGCATGCAGGCCACCGATCCGAAGCTGTTCTGGTTATCGCCCGATACGGCGCACCTTCACCTGGCCGGCATGGATTCGGCGAAGATGCTGGAGCGCTACCAGAACCGGCTGATGCTGGCCGATTACAAAGACGCCAAGCGGGGCCCGGGCGGCTTCATCCAGAATATCTACGATCTGGGCGATGGAGAGGTGGACTTTCCAGCCTGCCACCGCGTGCTGAAGTCGGCTTCGCTCAAGCTCTGGCTGATCGTGGATCTCGACATAGCCCGCAACGGCCCGCGCACCAGCTATGAACGGTGCGGAGCTTATGTGGTCGACAAGCTGGAGCCGATCTATGTCTGACGTTTCGCGCCGGACGTTCCTCGGGACCGCGCTCGCCGCCACCACGCTGGCGGCCGCCGACTATCGCATCGTCGATTCCCACGTGCATACCTGGAAACACGATCCCGAGTTTCCGTTCGCGCCGGGGGCCAATGTCCCGGCGCGCGACGCCGCTCCGGAAACCCTGCTGGAGCTGATGAAGGCCAACGGGGTATCGAAAACCGTCATCATCCAGGTGATCCACTACCGCTACGACAACCGCTTTCTGGAGCGCGTGCTGAAGCAATATCCGGGGACCTTCAAAGGCGTCTGCCGGGTGGATCCGCTGGACCCGGCGGCGCCGGACCAGCTTTCCGAGATCACCGGGCGGGGATTCAGCGGAGTACGGCTGAGCCCGGGGAACGGCGCCTCCGGCGACTGGATCGCGGGGCCGCTGATGCCGCCGCTGTGGAAGCGCTGTTTCGACCTGAAGACGCCGATGACCGTGCTGGCCGCCATCGGGCGCATGCCGCAGGTAGCTCAATTAATGGAGAAGCTGCCCGATCTGACGCTGGTGATCGACCACATGGCCGATTGCCCGGTGGACCAGCCGGCGGAGCTCGAAAAGCTGATCGCGTTGAAACGATTCCCCAATGTGTTCGTCAAGATTTCGCACACGTGGTCGCTTTCGCGCCAGAAGTATCCGTGGCTCGATTCACAGGAGTTGGTGAAGCGCCTTTATGACGCTTTCGGGCCGCGCCGGTTGATGTGGGGCACCGACTGGCCGATCCTCGAGAGCGCGGCGAAATACGAGCAGGCGCTCACGGTGGTCCGCGGCGACATGAAGTTCCTCAACGCCGACGATAAGAGTTGGATGCTCGGCAAGACCGTCGAGCGGGTGTGGCCGTTTCCGGCATAGATGCGGACTGCAAGTGGGGCCAAGCCTTCGGGCTTGCCGCCGGCCTTCTGGCCGGCGTTCCTCACCCCGGCGCCAGGCGCCGTGCAAAAGCCCGGCGGCAAGCCCGAAGGCTTGACCACACAACGGGGTATGGTGAAAGCATGCCCACTCCGCGGGACGATGAGGATGGGGAACCGCCGGTGGACCGGGCTCGCCAATGGCGCCGGGCTGCGCTGGCGCTGGCGCTTCTCTTCGGCAGCATGCCGCTGACGAGCAAGCTGTTACTGGGCAGTTGGGGATTTGACGGCGCGCCGGGCATAGCGGGCCTGTGCCTGGTGGTGGCGGGGTATCTCTATTTCGCCGGGCGCCCGCGCCGGCCCCCGGTCCCCGATTCCGCCGCTATTCTCGACGTGGCCATCCGGCTGGCGGCGTCGGGGGAGACGGAACAGGCGCTCGCGGCGCTCGATGAAGCGCTTCGGCTGAGCCCTCGTCTCTGGCAGGCGCGGCAGTACCGCGGCCAGATGCGCCTGGGACAACCGGACGCCGCCGAGTCCGCGCTCCAAGAGTTCACGGAGGCGATTCGGCTGGCGCCCGAGGAAGCGCATCTCTATATTCTCCGCGGCCACGTCTTCAGCCTGCTCGGGCGGGACTCTTCCGCGCGCGCCGATCTGGAAACCGCCGCGCGCCTGAGAGAGGACGGCGGGGCAGTGGAAAACAGCGGTTCCTGATTTGTTGACAGACGAAAGCGTCTGTCCCACCTTGCTGTCGAGGGGCTTCCCTCTTTGTGTGGAAGGCGCTTCCGCCCTGCCAACCGGTTCTCTCCGGCTCGATACAAATCCAAGGCGTGCGCGACCTTGTACAATGCAGATACCCCATGCCCGCGAACGGACCGTATCTGATCCTGATGACGGTGGCCGCGATTGCGCTGCTGCTGGTTCTGATCCTGGCGGCCAAGCTGCATGCATTCCTGGCGCTGATGGTCTCCAGCATGGCGCTGGGCCTGGCGGCCGGCATGCCGCCCGAGAAAGTCCTGAAATCCATCCAGAGCGGATTCGGAGACGCGCTGGGATTCATCGCGGTAGTGGTGGGACTGGGGGCCATGATCGGCCGTTTTTTGGAGCACTCCGGCGGCGCACGCGTCCTGGCCGACTGGTTGCTTCGGAAATTCGGCACGGAACGCGCCGTGTGGGCCATTCTGATCGCGGCGTTTTTGGTGGGCCTGCCGCTGTTCTTCGAGGTCGGCTTCGTCATCCTGGCGCCGCTGGTATGGAACCTGGCGCGCGAAACCAAGCGGTCGGTGCTGTACTACGGGCTGCCTATGGCGGCCGCCCTCACCATGACGCATTCCATGGTGGCGCCGCACCCCGCGCCGGCCGCGGCCGCTCAGTTGTTCGGCGCCGACCTGGGGCTGTCGATTCTGTATGGAATTGCGGTCGCGGCGCCGATGGCCATCGTAGGCGGGGTCTTCTACGGCGGCTGGGTGGCGAAACGGATGAACATTCCCGTTCCGGAGATCTCCGAAGCGGCGCCGAAGGCCGAACCGGCGCAGGGCCTGGCGCCGTCGCTGCCGGTGATCGTTCTGCTGCTGGTGTTGCCCATCCTGTTGATTTTCGGCGCGACCCTGGCCAACCTGTTCCAACTGCCGCACGGCGGGGCGGCCACGTTTCTGGGGCACCCGTTCACCGCGCTCACCATCACCGCCCTGGTAGCGATCTACTGGTTCGGCATCCGCCGCGGCGTGACGCGCGACCACGCGGCCAAGATGGCGGCGCAGTCGCTGGCGCCGATGGGCGCGCTGCTGTGCATCATGGGCGGAGGCGGCGCGTTCAAGCAGGTGATTGTCGATTCCGGGGTCGGCCAGTACGCCGGCCACCTTCTCATGACGTCGTCCATCTCGCCGCTCATTGTGGCTTGGGCCATCGCCGTGGCCCTGCGCATTGCGCAAGGTTCGGCCACGGTGGCGATCATCACCGCGGCGGGGATCGTGGCGCCCATTGTGAAGGGGATTCCCGGCTACAGTCCCAACCTGATCATGCTGGCGTTGTGCTGCGGCGGATCGGGATTCTCGCACGTCAGCGATTCGGGCTTCTGGCTGGTGAACCAGTACTTCGGGATGACGGTGGCGCAGACCCTAAAATCGTGGACGGCGATGAAAGTCATCGCGTCGGTGGTGGGGCTGGGGATTGTGCTGGCCATTCAGGCGTTGTCTTGACGCGTTGTATGCTTGGGAAAGGCCATGGAAACCGGACATTCTCCAAGAGATCCAAGCCGTAGGGAAATCCTCGGCCTGTTCGGCGCTGGCGCGCTCGGCCTGGTTCTTCCAGGCGGGCGCCTGTTCGCCCAGCAGGCCACGGCCAAGCCCCTGCGCGGGATCTTTCCCATTGCGCAAACGCCCTTCACCGCCGGCGACACGCTGGATTTGGACACGCTGGTGGAAGAGGTGAAGTTCATCCACCGCGGCGGCGTGCACGGATTCGTCTGGCCCCAGATGGTGAGCGAATGGACGGCCCTCACCGCGCGGGAGCGCTTGCTGGGGATGGAGGCGATCGGCGCGGCGGGCAAGAAACTGAAACCGGCGATTGTGTTCGGCGTGCAGGCGGCCGGCCTGGCGACCTCTCTCGAGCTCGCGAAGCACGCCGAGAAAGTGGGCGCGGACGCCGTCATCTCGCTGCCGCCCTCGGAGAACCTGACCGCGCCGCAAATGCTCGAATACTACAAGGCCATCGGGAGCGCCACCAGGCTTCCGTTGTTCGTCCAGGCGGTGGGTGACATGGATGTGGATTTGATTATGGCCATGTACAAGGCCATCCCCACCATGCGCTACCTCAAAGACGAGGCCGGGGACGTGCTAGCGCGCATCGTGCAGTTGACCAGGATGTCTTCGGGCGAGCTCAAGATCATGACCGGCGCGCACGGGCGCACGCTCATCGAGGAGATGCGCCGCGGGTCGGACGGATGTATGCCCCTGCCCGGATTCGCGGATCTCTACGCCGCCACCTGGGACTTTTGGCATCAGGGCCAGCGCAAGGAAGCCCTGGACATGCACGCCCGGACCCTGCTGCTGCTGACGGAGATGGGGGTCTATTCCGGCGTGGAGCCGATGAAATACATTCTGTGCCTGCGGGGCGTGTTCAAGAACTACGCGGTCCGCAAGGCGCCGGCCCAGGGTTTCACGGCGGCCGCCAAGGCCGCCGCGGCGGGCTCCGGTCCCGAGCGGCCTCTGGACGAAGCCGGCAAGCAGGCTATCAAGGAAGTGGTCGATTACCTGAAGCCGTATTTCAGGTGCTGATGGGCGAGCTTCGACTGACAGCCCGTGGTGGAGGGACAGTTTTGGGCAAATGCCCAAAATCAGAGGCTAAATCAGGGTTAAGTCCTTTGTTTCAGCTAGAGTCTTGGGCAACTTGCCCAAATCGCCAATGGCGACCACGCGCTGCTAGCGTCCGGGGCGCTGCGGCGCTCCCGCCGGCGGCGCGCCAGCGCCCGACCTCCCCGGCGGACGCCCCCCCGGCACGTTCACTCCGAAAGCCACGTAAATGAGCGGTTTATCGGGGCTCTCGTTGATGGTGCCGTGCAGCATGGGGGTGGGCCCGCCATGCGCGTAGAAAACATCGCCGATCTTGGTCTGCATTAACCGGTCGCCGATGATCCACCTGGCGGCATGGGTGCGGCTGTCTCTCGGTTGGGGATCGGGCGTCGCCGCGGCCCAGATATAGAACAGTTGGTGGTCGTAATTGCCGGTGTGCGCGTAGTTGATCCCACCCGGAGCGACGGTCATCAGCCACATGCCGGCGATCACGGTGCTGAATCCTCCACGCAATCCGCTTCTTTCCGTGCATCCCGGGCCATGAACATTATTGACTTCCCACTTCTGATCGTCGGTTCTGGCCCAGCGCGGCTTGGCCTCCGGGTTGGGGGCGGTCAACGGCGAAGCCAGCGCGACCATCTCAATAGCATCCTTGCCAGTATTCGCCAATCCGTGTTTGGCCCCCGCCGGCACGCCGAACGCGTCGCCCGGCTTGGCGTCGATTTGCTCGTCGCCCAGTGTAAAGCGCCCCTGTCCAGACGCCACGAAAAAGAGGCGGTCCTCGTCGGGGGCCGCGGCCAC
Organism: Terriglobia bacterium; assembly: GCA_963767595.1. GTDB lineage: Bacteria > Acidobacteriota > Terriglobia > Bryobacterales > Bryobacteraceae > BOG-224. Next base: position 639,702 of record CAVYEK010000008.1, on the reverse strand, counting down.
GGTGTATGTTCCGCCGGGGTCCACCTTCACCATGTAAAACGCCCGCACGGAGTTGTCGATCATGCCGTTCTCTTTGGTCAAGAGCACTTTGCTGGAAGTGCCCGGTCCGTTGGCGCCGGCGTTTCCCCAGGCCACGTCGCCGGCGCTGGCCCAGGGGTTCTTCGGCGCCTGCGCGGATGCCCGCGGAAGCGTGAGGGACGTGGCGAAAGCCACACACATGCAAAAACCCGACAGACGTTTCAGTCTCACAAGATATCTCCTTCGAATACGGTCGGCGCCGGATGCTGGTCCATTCCTGGCTGGATATCAGACATAATACTCCCAATCGCCGCGGCTTGCCGGGGTGGGTCGTGGGGCAGGTTGACAACCTGCGGCGGGTTGGTAACCCGCCTGCGCCGCTTGGCAGACGCTGGCGAAAGGCCGATTGACAATCGGCCCCAGGTTGACAACCTGCCCCACTGAGCGAGGTTATACTGAGCCTTACCGGGACCGCCCAGGCGCGGTCCAAGGAGTCATCATGAGCAATTCCAACGAATCCATCACGCGGCGGGACATCTTGGGGCGTGCGCTGGGAACCGCGGCGCTGGCCGCGGCAATCGGCTCCGAGAGCCAGTCGCAGGCCCAGGGGTTCGCGGCGGCCCCCCGGCGCGATGCCTTCGACTTCGGCTGGAAGTTCACGCGGGGCGACGCCCCCGGCGCGCAGCAGCCGGCCTTCGCCGATACGAGCTGGCGCAGTCTCGACCTGCCCCACGACTGGAGCATCGAGGGGCCGTTCTCCCAGGACGAACTGAGCGCCGGCGCCGGCGCCAATGCGCCCACCGGAATCGGCTGGTACCGCAAGCGCTTCACCGTTCCGGCGTCGTACAAGGGCAAGAAGGTCTCCATCGAATTCGACGGCGTATTCCGGAACAGCGAGGTCTGGATCAACGGCCATTACCTGGGCAAGCGGCCGTTCGGGTATATCAGCTTCGCCTACGACATCACGCCTTACCTGGATTGGACCGGCGAAAATGTGGCGGCCGTGAAAGTGGACAACTCCCGCCAGCCGGGATCGCGCTATTACTCCGGCTCGGGCATCTACCGGCACACCTGGCTGACGGCGGTCAACTCCACGCACGTGGCGCAGTGGGGGACGTATGTGACGACGCCCCGTGTGAGTAAGGAGACCGCCGCGGTCTATGCCAAAACACGAGTGCGGAACGAGAACAGCGCCGGCGCGGCGTGCACGCTGGCGAGCGCCATCGTGGACCGCGACGGCAAAGTGGTGCAGACACTCGAAGCGTCCCAGCAAATCGCCGCCGGCGACGAATACGAGTTCGAGCAGGAGTTAGCGGTGGCGAAACCGAACCTGTGGAGCGTGAAGGAGCCGTATCTTTACACGCTGCGCAGCACGGTTCGCGTAGGGCAGGAAGTGGTGGATGTATACGAAACGCCCTTCGGGATCAGGGAGGCTCTTTTCGACGCGGACAGAGGATTCCTGCTCAATGGCGAGCACGTAAAGCTGAACGGCGTGTGCCTGCATCACGACGCCGGTTCGTTGGGAGCCGCGGTTCCCGAGCGCGTTTGGGAGCGCCGTTTCGACGTCCTGAAGCAGATGGGCTGCAACGCCATCCGCACCAGCCACAATCCGCCCGCGCCGGAGTTTTTGGACCTGTGCGACCGTATGGGCTTTCTGGTGATGAACGAGGCGTACGACGAGTGGAAGTTCAGCAAGCCGCAGGTGAAAGGAAACGGCTACTCGCTGGTCTATGACGAGTGGCATGAGCGCGACGTGACGGATTTCGTGCACCGCGACCGCAACCACCCTTCGGTTGTCCTATGGAGCTGCGGCAACGAGATCGGCGACCAGCTCACCCCGCGGGGCGTGGAACTCCTGCGCGACCTGTTGAACATATTCCACCGCGAAGACCCCACGCGCTTTGTGACGGCTGGTTGCGACGACATCGTGGCCGAGCCCCGGGGGACGCCGGTGGAGTTTCTGAGCCTGTTGGACGTGGTGGGCTACAACTACGTGGACCGCTGGCGGGAGCGCAAAGAGCTGTATTACAGCGTGGACAAGGCGGCGCATCCGAACTGGCGCATGATCGGCACGGAGAGCGGCGGAATAGGCGGTCCGCGGGGCGATTACCGGGGGATGGTTCCTCCCGCGCCGGGTCAGGCCGCCGCCCCCGCGGTGGGTGGCCGTGGAGGAAGGCGCGGCTTCGCGGGACTCGATACCGAGGAGCTCTGGAAATTCGTGCGCACGCACGACTACGTAGCCGGGGATTTCATGTGGACCGGAATCGATTACATCGGCGAATCCAACTGGCCCAACAGAGGGAACACGTCCGGCTGCATCGATTGCTGCGGCTTCCCCAAGGACGGCTTCTACTTCTATCAGAGTCAGTGGACCGAGAAGCCCACGCTCCATCTCTTCCCGCATTGGAACTGGAAAGGGCGCGAGGGCCAGTTCCTGACCGTGGCCTGCTACACGAATTGCGACAACGTGGAACTGTTCCTCAACGGAAAATCGATAGGCACGAAGGGCTACGCGTTCCCGAGGTTCGGGCAGGGACGGTCGACGCCGTCGTGGCAAACCCAGAACGGCGTCCGGACTACGGACGATCTGCATCTCGCCTGGGACGTGCCTTACGAGCCTGGCACTCTGAAAGCCGTGGGAACCAAGAACGGGCAGACCGTGGCGGAGGTCGAGGTTGTGACCACCGGCGATCCGGCGGCGGTGCAGCTTTCGGTGGACCGCGATACCATCCGCGCGGACCGGCGCGATGTGGTTCACATTACCGCCAAGGTAGTGGACGCGCAGGGTCGCATGCATCCCGATGCGGACAACGAAATCACCTTCGACATACAGGGCCCCGGTAAGTTGATTGGGGTGGACAACGGAGACATGTCCAATCAGGAAGACTTCAAGGGCAAGCAGAAGAAGGCCTTCCACGGGATGTGTTTGGCGATTGTGCAATCCACCGCTAGTGCGGGGCAGGTGCGGGTCACCGCGACCTCGCCGGGGCTGAAGCCTGTGACGCTATCGTTCGCGACCAAGGCCTGAGGAAGGTTGACAGACGAGAGCGTCCCACAACTCGCTGTCGAGGGACGTCCGTCCTTGTGGGGCAGGCGCTTTCGCCTGCCAACAGACTTTCAATAGTCGCGGCTCGCCACGTTTGTAACGAGCCGCGACCGTCAGGGAGCGGCGTCCATTAGTGGTAGCGGTACAGGGTGAAGCGCAGGATGCCCAGACTCCGCAGGTTCAGATACTGCCCTTGCTCGGTGTCATCCCCGGCCAGCAGGCGGCCCGGAACCCATTTGCCGTTGACAAAAGAGCCTTCTTCCACGGTGCCTAGGCCGGCTTCCTCCTTTCCCGAAGCGTTCGAATTCGGATAGCAGTAGACTGTGATGCCGCGGCCAATCGCGTAGTACTCGTCAGGCCCGGTCTGAATGAACATCGCCACCGAGGCTGGGGCTTGCGGCTGCGCCGGCTGCGCCGGTTGAGCCTGTCCCCGCCCCGGCGCCTGCCCTGGTTGCGCCTGCGCCTGTCCCCGCCCCGGTCCCTGCCCTGGTTGCCCCTGCACCTGTCCACGCCCCTGTCCCTGCGCCTGTCCCTGCGCCGGAGGGGCGCCCCGGGGCCGGGCCCCGGCGACCTCCAAGGTGTAATTCCCCAACTGGATCTTCGTGGGCCCGTCATTGGGGCCCGGCAGGAAGGCGGTCATTGTACCATCGCCCTGGTGTTTCAGAATCAGGGGCGCTATTTGCGAGATGAGATCGTAACCGAACGGATCGGAGGCGTTGCCCACCTGGCTGTCAATGCCGAACGGCGAGAAGGCCATGGCGTCGAAGCGGCCGAAAGCATAGAGCGCCTTGGCCTTGATATCCACACTCCCTCCGCCCGTCTCGGCTATGAACAGCGGGTTACCCCCTTCGACATAGCGGGCGCAGAACCCGGCGTAATCGTTGCTGTAAATGTCGGCCCCGAACAGATCGATTTTTGGCGCCCCGGCTCTCCAGACGTCGAAGGCGTCGGGCATGGCGCCGCCGCTCTGTCCGCCCCCTTTGAGCGGCGCGGGGGCCCTCCCAAATCCCTCCTGCGGGCAGTTGGTGATCATCGGTATGGGGTACTCGGCCTTGCCCGCCTCCACTACCTTTCCGATATAGCGGGCAAATTCCCAGGCCATGAAGATCTCATCCGCCGGCCGGCCATTGCCGAACACTTCCGCCCAGGTTCCCGAGGTCTTGAAACCGGCCGCTTCCCACACCTTGCTGAGCGCCGGAATCAGAGTAGCCTTGTGCGCCTGAAGATAATCCATCAGCTCCTTCGGAACCGGCCCATTGAAAGCCTTGATGGCCGCCGGTGAGCGGTCGCGGGTGTCGCCCTGGATTCCCGTTTCGTTCTCCACCTGGATGCCGATGATGGTGTGCGCCACATCCACGGCCTTGATGTGCCGCATCATGGCCGCAAAGGCTTTGGCATCGGCGTCGCGGGTGGCCTCGCCCAGGGGGCTCATCAATTCCATGCTCAAGTTCCCGTTGACCTGAAAGCGCGGCCCTCCGAATACGGGCCAGGGGGTGTTGTCGCCGAACATCTGGGCGCGCGGGAAGCGGTCGGAGTCCTTCTTCACCCAGTTGGGCGGGTAGCTGGACAGACCGTTCTTCCAGGTTCCGAACCACAGAAGCACCAGACGCAGATTTTGAGCGTGTGCGCCCTGGATCACGCCATCGAGCACGCTGAAGTCGAATTTGCCCTCCTGTGGTTCGATCTGGGCCCAGGAAACGCCCGTCAAAACGGTGTTGAGTTTAGACGCCGCGATCTTGGACCACAGCGGCCTCATGTACTCCAGGCTGGTGGCGCTGTTGTTGTGCAGCTCTCCGGCCAGGGCTAGGAACGGCTTGCCGTCGATCACCAGTTGGGTGGCCGTCCCTTGCTTCCGCAAGTGAGGGATCTGCGAAGCGGGAGTGGCCGGGACCGGGCTACTTTTGCTCTGACCCGCGGCGAAGGCGAGCGAGCACGCGAAGGTGCAGCAAAACAAGATTCGAAGTTTCATCATCATCTCCTAATGGCAAATAAGGGAGACCCGAGTCCGGCTGAGCCAGCACACGAAATGCGGCATAAGGCATTCCGGATCTTCATAACGCTTTTCTCGATGTCAGCCGCAATTATAGTCCAGTTCGCGCAAGTATGATGGTACAGTTCTTAGGTTGTGCGCCGACCGCGCCGTGAGCCTTCGATGCGGTGAGGTGTGGAGCGGAATTGCGAGAGGAGAGTGTTTTGATGAGTTCGAACGAATCTACCAAGGGCGGACTGTCCCGGCGTACCGCCGTGGCCGCCGGGCTGGCGCCGCTGGTAGTGGCGCGCCATGTGTTGGGAGGCGTTGGCTACCAGGCGCCCAGCGATAAACTCCGGATCGCCGCCGTGGGCGTGGGCGGCGTGGGCGAGGACTATCTGGCCGGCTGCCAGAGCGAAGACATCGTGGCGCTGTGCGACCTCGACCACGAGTTCGCCGCGCCGGTCTTCAAGCAATATCCGAAGGCTACCATCTACAAAGATTTCCGGCAGATGTTCGACAAGGAGCAGAAGAACTTCGACGCTCTGATCGTGGCCACCCCGGACCACTGGCATTCGCACCTGGTGATGGCGGGCCTGGCGATGAACAAGCATATCTACTGCGCCAAGCCGATGACTCACACCATCGCCGAAGCGCGGAAAGTGAAGGCGGCGGCGCTGGCCTCCAAGGTCACCACCAAGGCCAGCATTCAGGATTCGCGCACTTCCCCCGCGCGGCAGACCACCGAGTTGCTGTTGAGCGGGGCCATCGGGCCGGTGCGGGAAGTGCATTTCTGGTGCGGCAATCACTGCCCCAGCGGGTTGGCCAGACCGACGGAGGTGCAAAAGCCGCCCGTGGGGATGAACTGGGACCAGTGGTGCGGCCCGTCTCCGGCGCGGCCGTACCATGAGATTTACCATTACGGCAACTGGCGCCCGTGGTGGGACTTCGGCACGGGCAACATAGGCGACGCCGGCTGCCATGCGCTGCACGTGTTCCACCAGGAACTCGAGATGGGGGCGCCGGACTGGATGGCGGCCGACGCCTGCCAGTCTTACACGCTGGAAGGCTGGGTCTCGAACACCGAGTGCCAGAGCGCCTCCAACTACATTCAGTGGCATTTTCCGGCGCGCGGCAAACACCCGGAGATGATGGCGTACTTCTACGATGGCGGCCTGCAACCGCCGCGTCCGCTGAGCATGCCGACCGACATGGGGATGCCGGGCCGGGGCGCCATGTTCGTGGGCGAGAACGGCGTTCTGCTCTCCGCGTTTTACGGCGGGAGCCCGTGGGCGCCGGACCATTCTGTGCCGCAGCCCGGCCAGCCGTCTCGTGGACTCCCTGGCGGCCAACTTCTGCCGGAGAGCCGCTTCAAGGACTTCAAGCAGCCCGAGCCCTACCTGGCGCGGTGCGAGCGGCCGGATCATTACGCCGAGTGGATCCGGAACTGCAAAGCCGGCAGGAAGTCGATTGCGCCGATTGAATTCGCCTGCGATCTCACGGAATTCGCCTTGCTCGGGACGGCCACGCTGCGCCGCTACAGCATGCCGGGGGTGATGCCCTCGCTGCAGTCGCGCGTCGAAGCCGGCCGGGCGGACTCGGCGGTGGTGTGGATTCCCTCGTCGAACGACGGCCATGTGCATGTCGCCCAGCGCCCGCAAGCGAACAACAAGACGTATGCCATGTACTGGCGAAGTTCCAAGGTCCTGCTGTGGGACGCGAAGAGCATGCGATTCACCAACGACGAACCAGCCAACCGCTACGTTGACCTGCCCTACCGCAAGGAGTGGGACTACAAGGTCTAGCTTCGGCAATTCCGGCTAGAATGGACATTCCGCGCGGGAAAGGAGAGCGTCTCATGAATTTCGAACGAATCCACCAAGGGCGGACTGTCCCGGCGTTCCGCCGTGGCCGCCGGGCTGGCGCCACTGGTGGTGGCGCGCCATGTGTTGGGTGGCGTGGGCTACCAGGCGCCCAGCGACAAGCTCAGGATCGCCGCCGTGGGCGTGGGAGGCGTGGGCGCGGACTATGTGACCGGCTGCAAGAGCGAAGAGATCGTCGCCCTTTGCGACCTGGACCACGAGCTCTCCGCGCCGGTATTTCAGCAATATCCCAAAGCCAAGGTCTACAGCGACTTCCGGCAGATGTTCGACAAGGAGCAGAAGAACTTCGACGCTCTGATCGTGGCCACTCCCGACCACTGGCATTCGCACCTGGTGATGGCGGGCCTGGCCATGAACAAGCACATCTACTGCGCCAAGCCGATGACGCGCACCATCGCCGAGGCGCGGAGGGTGAAGGCGGCGGCGCTGGCCTCCAAGGTCACCACCAAAGCCAGCATTCAGGATTCGCGCGCCTCCTTTGCGCGGGCCACCACGGAGCTGCTGTTGAGCGGGGCCATCGGGCCCATACGGGAAGCGCACTTCTGGACCGGTACGCACTGCCCCAGCGGGTTGGCCCGGCCCAAGGTGGTCCAGAAGCCGCCCGAGGGGATGAACTGGGACCAATGGTGCGGGCCCTCTCCCGCGCGCCCGTACAACAAGATCTACCACTACGGCAACTGGCGTCCCTGGTGGGACTTCGGGACGGGCAACCTGGGCGACGTGGCCTGCCACGCGCTGCACGTGTTCCACGACGAGCTCGAGATGGGGGCCCCGGACTGGGTGGCGGCCGACGCTTGCCAGGCCTTCTCGGAGGAGGGCGTGGTGGAGAACAGCGAGTGCTGCAGCATCGCCAACCTGGTCCAGTGGCACTTTCCTGCGCGCGGCAAACACCCGGAGATGATGGCGTATTTCTACGATGGCGGCCTGCAACCGATGCGGCCGTTGAGCATGCCCGCCAGCATGGGGATGCCGGGCCGGGGGATGATGTTCGTGGGCGACAACGGCGTACAGGTTTCGGCGTTCTATGGCGGAAGCAGTTCGCTGCCGGACCATGCCAACCTCCAGCCGGGGCAGCGGATCCAAGGATTCGCCGGCGGCTGGCTGCTGCCGGAGAGCCGCTTCAAGGACTTCAAGCAGCCCGAACCGTACCTGCCGCGGTGCGAGAGAGCGGACCATTACGCCGAGTGGATACGGATGTGCAAAGCCGGCAAGAAATCGATCATGCCGATCGAGGTGGCCTGCGATTACACGGAATTCGCCCTGCTCGGGACGGCGACGCTGCGCCGCTACAGCATGCCCGGAGAGCGTGGCACAACGGGTTGGGGGCACAATGGCCGATCCGACTCCGCGGACGTGTGGAGCACCGCCGGTGGGGCGCACCCCGGAGTCTATGCGCCCGGCGGCGCGGATGCGCCGCGCTATTGGCGAAGTTCCAAGGTGCTCACGTGGGACTCGAAGGCCGGGCGGTTCACCAACGACGAAGCGGCCAACCGCTACGTCGATACGCCCTACCGCAAGGAGTGGGACTACAAGGCGTAGGTCGAGGGCAGCTATAGGGGCCGGGCATGCCCTGGGCATACCCGGCCCGGCGAGGCATCGCCCGGCCCGAGGCTCCGCTAGCGCGCCCCTCAGCGGTAGCGGTACAGCGTGAAGCGCTGTATGCCCATGTGCCGCTGGAGTTCGAACAGATCCTCGCCCCGCCCGGTGTCATCCCCCGCCAGGCGGATGTCGGGAGCCCAGCGGCCGTCGACAAAAGTCCCTTCTTCCACCCCCGACGCTGGCCCATCACTTGGGAATCGGCTACAGTAGGAATCGTGAAGCGGTTTCGAGCGGAAGAGATAGCCGGTGGTGAGTGGGCGGCGTGGTATGCCCTAAGCCCACGTGCGCGCTTCGTTGAATCCGCAAGGCTGTGGGAGACCTATCTCGCCTTGGGAGGATCGCTTGAGCCAGAACCCGATACTCAAAGCCCTTTCTTCGATCCAGAAGAGTGGCGCGAGAACGCTCCTCATGGGAGGCCAGGCGTGCATATTCTACGGCGCAGCGGAATTTAGCCGCGATCTGGACCTTCTGATTCTAGCGGATGCGACCAACCTGCCGAATCTGGAGCGGGCCCTTGAGGCGCTGAACGCCGAAGTAATCGCCGTCCCTCCTTTTGAAGAACGACATCTGCTGCGCGGGCACGCGGTCCATCTTCGCTGTCGAGCGGAAGATGTTGCAGGACTGCGAATCGATTTGATGTCTTCGTTACGCGGCGTCGCCGGCTTCGAGGAGCTATGGGCCCGCCGCTCGACCATTGAAGTTGCGGGCCAGCCCATCGATCTGCTGGCGATGGAAGATCTGGTGCGCGCGAAGAAGACCCAACGCGACAAGGACTGGCCGATGATCCGGCGTTTGGTGGAGCAGAACTACTTCGGGCGCTCAGGCGGCGGGACGAAGGAACAGGTACAGTTCTGGCTCCGCGAGTTGCGCACCCCGGAATTGTTGGTGGAGGTGGCAGGCGCGCACGCCGAGTTGGCCCGCGCGGAGGCCGCCTTTCGGCCGGCCGTTCAAGCCGCGCGGTTGGCGCGGCCGGATGATGTCCGCGAAGCACTGGAGATCGAAGAACGCGAGGAACGCCGCAAGGATAGGGACTATTGGGCTCCGCTTAGGCGAGAGCTGGAGGAGTTTCGTCTGCGCAGAAGAAGGAAATAATCTTCGCCAAGAACGAGAAGACCACTTTGACGCCGAAAGAACGGCGCGTCTTGAAGACCCTCCTGGCGGAAACGGTGGGAGCATGGACGGCGAGTCCCCAGCGGCCCCGCTCGGGCCTTCCTGACGGTAATCGCGCGCGAACCGGACGCGGTTCGGAGTGCCCTGCTTGCCTAGAGCCGCCCGGGTGCTTGGCCTGCAAGCAAACACGGCAGAGGGCAATGTTTGAATAACATGATGACACGTCTGGGCGGCGCCGCGGGCGTCGCGGTGGTGGCGCTGGCGGCTTCCTGCCGGCTGGCCGGGCCGCCGCCGGTAGTGGATCCGGCGCTCGCGAACTGCCTGTCTTCGGACACGCTGGCGGTGGCGGGCGTGAATCTCGGTCTGGTGCGCGCTTCGGCTCTGTACGGGCGGCTGGGGCCGGCGGCGGCGGCCTTTCTGGAACCATATCGCGAGGCCGATTATGCGCTGTTCGCCTACAACGGCAAAGACGTGTTGGCGGTGGCGCGGGGGACCTTCCGCGCGGCTCCGCCGGGAGCCGTGCTGCTGGCCAAGGGTCTGGCCGTCTGGGGACCGCCCGAAGCGGTGCGAGCCGCCGCCGCGCAGCGCAAGACCGGCGCCAGCGGCGCACAATGGCTCCTGGACCGCGGCGCCGAAGCGGGGCGCTTCGGCCAGATTTGGGCGGTGGCGCGGGGCGAAGGAGCGCTGGCGTTTCCGGGCAACGCCGCCAACCTGAGCCGCCTGCTGAGCCTCACCGAATACGCTACCCTGGCGGCGAAGTTCACCGGCAACATCGAGCTGCGGGTTGCCGGGGTGGCGCGCGACGCCGCCGGCGCCCAGCGGATCGAAGAGAGCGTGCGCGGGTTTGTCTCACTGGCGCTTTTGGCGGCGGGGCGCAACGCCGCGCTGGCCGCGCCGCTGCGCACCCTCGAGCTGAGCCGCGAAGGCCCCGCGGTGCATGTGAGTCTGGCGGCCTCGCCAGAACAGGCCGCCACGCTTCTGGGCCTGGCGGCGCGCTGAAAAGCCCAACCATGCCGCGAGTTATACTGATTGCGATCAGCAGGTTAGAATATCTCTTTCCGTTGAAACCGCTCTAGCGCCCATCCTCTCTCGCCTGGGGGCGCGAACGACATGGAGGCCGTCATGCAGCGTCCCGGATTCACAGCCGTACCGACGGTGGTGGGGAGTTTTCCGCACACCGATCCCCGACCGCTGGTGGACCGCATCCTGGCCCGGTTCGCCGAGATGCCTGCCTGGCCGCAGATGCCCGCGCGCGACTGGCGCGAGAGCATGTACGTGCAGTACTCGGAGGGATTGCCGGGGGCGGTGCTCGATTCGCGAGAGCATCGCATCTACTTCCGCGGCGGCGACGCATTGTACGCCGAGATCGAGTCGTTCTATCAAGCCCTCATCGACGACAACGTGGAGCGGTTCGCCATCACGGCGGATTACGCGCGCGGCCTGGGACTCTTCCTGGAATCCGTTCCGCGCCTGAATCCCCGTCCGAAATGGGTCAAAGGCCAGGTGACCGGGCCGTTCAGCTTCGCCATGACGGTCACGGACCAGGACAAACGCTCGCTGGCCTACGATCCCGATCTCTACGAAGTGGCCGTGCAGGGAATGGCCATGAAGGCGCGCTGGCTGGCCCGGCGGCTCCGCCGGGTGGCCCCACATGCGCTGGTGACGCTTGACGAGCCGTATCTCTGCTCCTTCGGCTCGGCCTTCGTCAACGTGCCGCGCGCCGACGTGATCGCGGCCATCGAGAGCTCGGTGGAAGCGATCCACAAGGAAGGCGCCCTGGCGGGGCTGCATTGCTGCGGCAATACGGATTGGTCTCTGGTGCTGAGCACGGGGCTCGATGTCATCAACTTCGACGCCTACGAGTACTTTCAGGGGCTGACGCTGTACCCCGAGCCGTTGCGGAGGTTCTTGTCGAACGGCGGCATCCTGAGCTGGGGCATCGTGCCGGCTTCGCGGGCCTGCGCCGATCTGGACGCGCACGCTCTGCTCGACGCTCTTGACAATCGCGTCGAACAACTGGCCGCCAAGGGCATGGACCGCGGGATGATCTACCGGCAGTCGATGCTCACGCCGGCCTGCGGCCTGGGAACCGAGAGCGTGGAAAGGGCCGACCGCGCCGTGGACGCGCTGTTGGAGCTATCGGACCTGGTTCGCGAGCGGGAGGGCCGCGGATGACGGTCGCCGTCATCGGCAAAGGCGGCGTCGGAAAGACCACGGTCAGCGCCCTGCTGCTGGGGCGCCTGCTCGAATCGAACCAGACTCCCGTGCTGGCGGTCGACGCCGACCCATCGAACTGCCTGGGCCCGGCGCTGGGCGTGGCCGTCGGCGAGACGCTGGCCGATATGCGCGAAGAGCTGCGGGAGAACGGCCGGCCGGGCTCCATGTCCGCCGGTGAATGGCTGGCCCTGCGCGCCGAGGAAGCCATGGTGGAAAGTTCCGGTTTCGACCTGCTGACCATGGGACGTCCGGAGGGCAAGGGCTGCTATTGCTATGTGAACAACCTGATCCGCGACCACCTGGACCGGCTTTCCCGCGCCTACCGGCACGTGCTGCTCGATTGCGAGGCGGGGTTGGAACACCTGTCGCGGCGCACCAGCGGCCGGCCGGACGTTCTGGTCTGCGTCACCAATCGCTCGCGCATGGGGGCGCGGACCATTGAACAGGCGCTCTCTCTGTATGCGGACCTGAACGGCGCTCTTCCGCCGCGGGTCGACCTGGTGCTCAACCAGTTCGAGGAAGGCGAACCGCTGGCGGCCGAGATGGCGGCCATGGCAGCCGGCGCGGCCGCCTCGTTCACCAGGGTTTACGTTCTCCCGAAGGATTCCGAGGTCGCGTTGTTTGAATCCCAAGGGAAATCGCTTCTGGAAATGAGTCCTTCGAGCCCGGCGGCGGCGGCGCTTCGCGAATGGGAGCTGGGCGCATGAAAGTCGCCGTGACGGGCAAAGGCGGAGTGGGGAAAACCACCGTGGCGGCGGCGCTGGCGCGTTGCTGGCGGGGTCTGGGCCACAGCGTGGTAGCGGTGGACGCCGATCCCGACGCCAACCTGGCGGGGACGCTGGGCTATCGCGGGCCGGCCATCACACCGCTGGTCAAGCTGAAGGCGCTGATCGAAGAGCGGGTCGGCGGCGGCGAAGGATGGGGCGGTTTCCTGCGCATGAACCCGCGGGTGGACGATATCCCCAACGAGTTCGGCGTGGTGGTGGATGGCGTGCGCCTGCTGGCGATGGGAACCATCGAGCGCGGCCGGCGCGGATGCGCGTGTCCCGAGAACATCCTGCTGCGCGAAGTGCTGGGCCACCTCATTCTGCGCAACCGCGAGCATGTGGTGGTGGATATGGAAGCGGGCATCGAGCACCTGGGCCGCGGCACCGCGGAGGGTGTGGACCTCATGCTGGTGGTGGTGGAACCGGGGTGGGCCAGCCTGGAGACCGCGGCGCGGGTAGCGTCGCTCGCCGGCGACCTGGGCATTCGGCGCATCGAGGCCGTGGCCAACAAGACCTCGGGCGATGGGGATATCGAGTTCATCCGCCGGAATCTGACCGCTCTGCCAATCATTGGGACGCTTCCCCTGGATCGGGATCTGGAACTGGAAGCGCGCTCGGGATGCGTCTCCCGGGAGCGTCCGTTTTACCGGGAGATGCTGCGCATGGCCGAGGCGCTGGCCGTCGAAGACGGGCAGGGGCCCTCTTTGACGCGGAGACGCGGAGACGCGGAGAAAGACGAAAGCAAGCCTTAGGAAGATTATGAGCCAGAATCATCGTTCCGCCGACCCCGCCGCCCAGGAGATGCTGGAGCACGCGCGCGAGCTGGGCGCCAAGACCGTGTGGGACCGGCACGACGCCTTGCAGCCCCTGTGCGGGTTCGGCGAGCTGGGCTTATGCTGCGACATCTGCTACATGGGGCCTTGCCGCATCGATCCCTTCGGCGAGCGGGCGCAAGTGGGGGCTTGCGGCGCGGACGCCCACCTGATTGTGGCGCGCAACCTGGCCCGTGCGGTGGCGGCGGGCGCGGCCGCGCACAGCGATCACGGACGCGAAGTGGCGGGAGTTCTGCGGGATGTCGGCGAAAACGCTTCCTCCGGATATGGCGTCGCGAATCCGGGAAGACTGGCGGCGCTGGCGGAGGAGTGGGGCATCGCCGCGGGCCATCGCCCCGCCGCGCAGATCGCCGCCGACCTCGGCGCGAAGATGGGCGCGCAGTTCGGGCTCCAGGAAGGCCCCCTCATTCCAGTGCAGCGCGCGCCCGAGGAGCAGCGCCGCAAGTGGGACAAAATCGGCATCACCCCGCGCGGCATAGACCGCGAGATTGTCGAGTTGCTGCACCGCACCCATCACGGCGTGGAATCGGACCCGGTGGCCCTCATCCGCGCGGCCATGCGCGCCGCGCTGGCCGACGGCTGGGGTGGGTCGATGATCGCCACCGACGTGCAGGACGTGCTTTTCGGAGGCCCGCAAGCGATTCGATCGCAGGCCAATCTCGGGGTGCTCGAAGCGAGGCAGGTCAACATCCTGGTGCACGGCCATGAGCCCACCCTGAGCGAGATGATCGTGGCCGCCAGCCGCGACGAGGACCTGCTGGCGCGGGCGCGCGAAGCGGGCGCCGAAGGCATCAACATTGCCGGCATCTGCTGCACCGCGAATGAAATTCTGATGCGCCAGGGAATGCCGGTGGCGGGCAATTACCTGCACCAGGAGCTGGCGCTGCTCACCGGCGCGGTGGACCTGATGGTGGTGGATGTGCAGTGCGTCATGCCCTCGCTGCCGCAGGTGGCCGCCTGCCATCACACCAAGGTGGTCACCACTTCGCGCAAGGCCCACGTTCCGGGGGCGGAGTGCATCGATTTCGATCCGTCGAACGCCAAGCAGGCGGCGAGGGCGATTGTCACGCGGGCGGTGGATGCCTTTACCCGGCGCGACCCCGCGCGGGTCAAGATTCCGCGCCAGAAAATGGACCTGGTGGCCGGCTTTACCAACGAAAACCTGCCGCAATACCTGGGCGGGCGTTTTCGCTCGGGCTACCGGCCGCTTATCGACGCCGTGGCGGCGGGCCGCATACGCGGCGTAGTGGGCGTGGTGGGCTGCAACACGCCCAAGATCGCGCAGGACAGCTTTCATTTGGCCCTCGTGCGGAGCCTGCTGGCCCAGGACGTGCTGGTGGTGCAGACCGGGTGCAGCGCCATCGCCTGCGCCAAGGCCGGGCTGCTGCGGCCCGAGGCCGCGCTCGAGTCCGCTGGGCCGGGGTTGCGGGAAGTCTGCGCGGCGGTGGGCATTCCGCCGGTGCTGCACGTGGGCAGTTGCGTGGATAACTCGCGCATCCTTTCTATCTGCGTGGCCATTGTGGCGGAGGGTGGAATCGGAAGGGACATTTCGGAGCTGCCCATCGCCGCGGCGGCCCCCGAAGCCATGAGCGAGAAGGCCATCACCATCGGGTTGTACGCGGTGGCCTCCGGGATCTTCACCGCGTTTCTGCCTTCGCCGCGGGTGGCGGGGAGCCGCGTGGTGCGCAAATACCTGGAAGAAGACATCGAGCGCGACACCGGAGGCCGTTTCCTTTTCACCAACGACATCGAGGTAGCCTCGCGCGGGATTGTGGCCCACCTGGACGCCAAACGCAAAGCCCTCAACCTGGCGCCGATGCTATACCAGGATGGAGTGAAATCGATCGGCGTGGCGGCCCGCAGTCTCAGCACCTACCTTCCGCCGACCGGCCTCGCATCGCTGGGGTGCGGCAAGGCCCAGGAACAAAGCCAGTCGAGGCCTCCGGAGGATTGACGTGCGCCCCATCCTCAAATTCGATCGCGACCGCTGCCTGGCCTGCCTCAGCTGCGAGCTGGCGTGCTCGCTGGCGCACTCGGCAAGCGAGCTTCTGGAAGCCGCCGTGGCGGAGCCGCTGCCGGCCCGGCGCCGGGTCACCATGGCTGCGACCGGAAGAAGCTGGCAGGCGGAAGCGCCTGCCTCACAAGGAAGGAAGTCCTTCGACGACACGGTGGGACAGGCGCTTTCGCCTGTCAATTCGACCCTCCGCCCGATTTCTTCACGGCTTCCAGGGGAGCGGTTCCTCGACGACATTCTGCCCACTCGGACGCTCGAAGCGCTTCGCTGCGAGCAGTGCGGCGAGCCGCTGTGCGTCTTCGCGTGCAAGAGCGGGGCCCTCCAGCGCGACCCGATTACCGGCGGAATCGTCCTTGACGATACCCGCTGCGTAGGCTGCTTCATGTGCCTGATGGTGTGCCCCTCGGGCGTGCGTCCGGACGCGGCGCGCGACCGGGTGGTGCGCTGCGATGTGTGCCAGGGCCGCGAAATCCCCGCCTGCGTGACGGCTTGTCCCACGGGGGCGCTGACCACCGGAGCGGCCGCGGACACACGCGCGCCAAGCGAGTTTCATGGCCGGGTAGTGGTGATCGGCTCTTCGGCCGCAGGGATCGCCGCCTGCGAGGCGGCCCGCGAGCACGCCCCGGATTGCTCCATCACGCTGGTGACCGCGGATGCGTCGCCCCAGTACTCGCGGCCGCTGCTCTCCTATGTGCTGGCGGGGGTCATCGATCCCTCGCAGATGGACTGGCGCGCGCAGGGGTATCTGGAGAAGTTGGGAGTGCAGGTGCTGGTTGGGCGAAGGGCGGCGAGTCTGAGGATAGATCGTGGCGCACGCTCTCAGCGTGCAGCGTCCCCACTCATGGAGACGCGTCTTCCCGAGGCCGCCAAAACGTGTCCGCAAGAGTGCGGACACGGCACGCTGAGAGCGTGCGCCACGTCATCCGTGCTTCTGGACGACGGAACGGAGCTGCCATTCGATTCTCTGATCGTCGCTACCGGCGCGCGCGGCGCAAGGCTAGCCATCCCCGGCGCCGACCTTGCGGGCGTGTACGGCCTTCGCGACCTGGAAGACCTGCAAGCCATCTCGCGCCTGGCGGGACCGGGCCGCCGCGCCGTGGTGTTGGGCGGCGGCAATGTGGGCTTGCAGGTATGCGAGGCGTTCCTGGCGCGCGGCATGCAGGTCACCGTGGTGGTGGCTTCGCCGCACCTGCTCTCGCAGATGCTCGATGCCGAGGCCGGCCGCCGCGTGGCGGAGTTGTTCGGCAGCCGCAGGTTGAACATACGGACCGGGCGCGACGCGGTGGAAATCGATGGCGCGGGGCACGTGGAGCGCGTGCGCCTGGACAGCGGCGAGTGGATCGGCGCCGATGTGGTGGTGGTGGCCAAAGGGATCGCGCCGAATGTCGAGTGGCTGCGCGGCAGCGGGGTCAGCATCGGGCGCGGCATTACGGTGGACCTGGCCGGCCGCACCAATGTAGCGGGGATCTTCGCGGCGGGCGACTGCGCCGAAGCGGCCGATCCCATAACCGGCCGGCCATCGGTGAGCGGCATCTGGCCGGTGGCGTATGAGATGGGCCGCGCGGCGGGCTGCGCCGCCGTGGGCATCGAGCGCCCCTCCGGCGGGGCGCTGCGCATGAACGCGTCGCGCTTTTTCGGCGTGTCCATCGTGTCCATCGGAGAGGTCCGCACGGAGCGCCTGCCAGGGGCCACCCAACAAGTGCTGGAGAACGGCGAGGGCGTGTACCGCAAGCTCGTGTTTTGTGAAGACCGCCTGGCGGGGGCGCTGCTGTACGGGGATATATCCGATGCGGGAAGGTTCTATCGCCGCTACCGGGAAGCATGGCGTTCCGAGCCGCGACCGTCAGGGAGCGGTGAAGAAACTAGTTGGCAGGCGGAAGCGTCTGCCCCACAAGACCCGCAAGTTCTTCGCGACCAAGGTGGGACAGACGCTTCCGTCTGTCAAGCGGACAGTATGTCGCGGTTGGGGAGTGAGTTAAGGAATGTCTAAGACTATTGCATCGGCGGCCATTCGCGGCGCCCACGCTTGCGTGAATCGGGCGGAGACTATGTTGGCGGAAGCCATCGGCCGCCACGGCCGCGATGCCGCCGTCGATTTTCCGGGAACCGCTTATGCCTTGCCCACCATTCTGGCGCTGGTGGGAAAGCGCGTGGAGAGACTGGGAGACCTGGAGGAAGCCGTGCAAACCGCGCGCGCCTGGCTTCCTTCCGAGCCCACCGAGCGGCTTTGGCTGCCTTACCTGGGTTCGGCGCTCGACGCCGGCGCCGCCACGCTCGTCGCCCAGGAAGCCGTCGAGGCCCTCAAGCCACTGCGCGGAACGCCGCTCGCCGGCGGTTTCTGGCTGGGTCCCACGCCCGATGGCATCCTCAGGGAGCAGGGCATCAAGCTCGTCGATGGGCGCATGCCGGGCTTTGCCGCCTGCGTCGGCGCGTTGCCCGACGATGAGACGGCCGAGCGCCTGGCTCGCGATTTGCAAGAGCGCAACATCCTGGTCTTCATGGGCGGCGCATGCCACGGCGAGACCATGGCCGCCCAGCTTGACCGCCGCGGCGTGGAGATGACCTGGGAAACATTCCTGGTCCCTTACGGCGCCGATACTTCTTCCATCGTGCACGCCCTGGGATTCGCCTGCCGCGCGGCCTTCACCTTCGGCGGCCTCAAGCCCGGCGGCCTCAAGGAAACCCGCGAGATTCTGCTCTACAACCAGCGGCGCGTATTCGCCTTCGTGCTGGCCCTGGGCGAATTGGACGACGAGAAGTTCGCCACTGCGGCGGGGGCCATCAACTTCGGCTTCCCGGTGATCGCCGATACCGATATCCCGGAGATCCTGCCCAGCGGCATTTGCACTTATGAGCACGTGGTGGCCAACGTGGCGCACCGCGACATGCCTTCGCGCGCGGTGGAGGTGCGCGGAGTCAAGATCCGCACGGTCGAAATTCCCATCCCCGTCCGCCACGGGCCCGCGTTCGAAGGCGAGAGGGTTCGCCGGGAGGATGTGGCCGTGGAGTTCGGCGGCAAGTACACGCGCTGCTTCGAGTACCTGACCAGCCGCCCTATGGACCAGGTGCAGGATGGGCTGATCCGCGTGGTAGGGCCGGAGATCGCCGATGTGGCCGAAGGCGCGAAGCTGCCGCTCGCCATCTTCGTCGAAGTAGCCGGCCGCAAAATGCAGCCGGAGTTCGAATCCATCCTTGAACGGCACATCCATTCGTTCCTCTCCGAGCCCATGGGGGTGATGCACCTGGGCCAGCGCGACACGGTGTGGCTGCGCATTTCGAAAAAGGCTCGAGATGCCGGCTTCCGCGTCGAACACCTGGGGACGGTCCTGCTGCACAAGCTGCGCAACGACTTCCCGGCCATCGTGGATAAGGTGCAGGTTACGCTGTTTACCAGCACGGAGGACGTGGAACGGCTGTATCCCGCGGCGGCCGCCGCCTACCAGCAGCGCGACGAGCGCATGGGGGCGCTCACCGACGAGAGCGTGGACATTTTCTATTCCTGCGCCCTATGCCAGAGCTACGCTCCCAACCACGTCTGCATCATTACGCCGGAGCGGCTGGGGTTGTGCGGGGCCTACAACTGGCTGGACGGCAAAGCGGCCTACGAAATCAACCCGTTGGGCGGCAACCTCCCGGTGCGCAAAGGGGAAGTTATCGACCCATCGCTGGGCCAGTGGAAGGGGATCAACGATTTCATTCAGAACGCCTCGAACGGCGCCTTTGAACGCTTCTCCGCTTATTCGATGATCAACGACCCGATGACTTCGTGCGGATGCTTCGAGTGCATCGCCTGCGTTCTGCCGGGCACCGGCGGGATCATGATCGTGGATCGCGAATACGCCGGACAGACCCCCGTGGGGATGACATTTTCCTCGCTCGCGGAGATGACCGGCGGCGGACAGCAGACGCCGGGATTCATCGGAATTGGGACGCTCTACGCCCTTTCGCGCAAGTTCATCAGCGCGGATGGCGGGTTGGCGCGGCTGGTGTGGACCACTTCCCGCGTGAAGCAGAAGCTGGGAGACAAACTGCGCCAGCGCTGCGAGGAGACGGGGAAGCCGGGGCTATATGAGAAGATCGCCGATGAGAATATCTGCACGGAGCTGGAGCCTTTGATCGAGCATCTGGCCGCGGTGGAACACCCGGCGCTGGAAATGGGCGAGATGATCTGAACCGGCGCCATGAAGGACTGGCATTCGGTAACGCATGAAGGCATGATCGGCTTTGTATCAGGGCATGGCTTTAGCCATGCCGCACCGTTACGGAAAGGAAGGGGGCTTTAGCCCCTGGCCATGGCAAGATTCGCACGCGGCGCCGGCCTGGACAGCGTCCCGGACCAGGGGGATGGTGCAGGGGCTAAAGCCCAGCTATGGCTCACAGCGTGCGGCACGGCTAAAGCCGTGCCCTGATACAAGGCTCGACGTTGGGTCTCCTCGTGGCAGGTACTAAGGAACCAAGCGAATGAGTCTGGATCTGAAACCGAAGAAGTGGGCCGGGGCCATCCGCGCGGTGACGCTTGGCTCGGGCAGCCGCCGGCCGGTGACTGTGGGCGGCGGCAACGGCCTGCCGTTGCACACTTATGAAGGAACGTTCCCGCACGGTCCCGCGCTGGCGCTCGAAATCACAGACGTGGACCCGGTGCGCTGGGCGGAAGCCGCACGAGCGCCGTGGGAAGGCGTGCTGGGGAAGCCCGCGGCGGCGGCGCGGCGGGCGGTGGAGGACTTCGGCGCCGACCTCATCATGCTGAACCTCATGGGCACGCACCCCGACCGCGGCAATCGGTCGCCCGAAGAAGCGGCCGACGACGTTCGCGCGGTTCTCGACGCCGTGGACGTCCCGCTGATCGTCAAAGGTCCCGGCGCCGGCCCACGGCAGAACGACGTGCTGGCGCGCGCGGCCGAAGAGGGAAAGGGCGAGGGGCTGGTTCTGCACTCGGCGTCCCAGGAAGATTACAAGACGCTGGCCGCCGTGGCGGTGGCCTACGGGCACATCCTGGTGGCCGAAAGCCCCATCGACATGAACATCGCCAAGCAGCTCAACATCCTCCTCTCGGATGCCAGCATGGACCTGAGCCGCACCCTGATCGACCCGCTCACCGGCGGGCTCGGTTATGGACTCGAGTACACCTACTCGGTGATGGAACGCATCCGCCTGGCGGCCCTGGGCGGAGACGCCATGCTGAACTCTCCCATGATCTGCCTGGTGGGCGAAGAGGCGTGGAAGGCCAAGGAGGCCAGAGTCTCCGGCGCCAAAGAGCCCCTGTGGGGCGACGAGCGGCCCCGCGGCATCCATTGGGAACTGGCCACCGCGCTGGCGCTCATCGAGGCCGGGGCGGACGCGCTGGTGCTGCGCCATCCGGAGACGCTGGCCCGTCTTCGAACGCAACTGGACTGCTGGTTCGGCCAGACCGTGCAAGGAGGCCCAGTATGCCGCTGACCGGCTTGCAGATCTTCAAGCTGCTTCCCAACACCAACTGCCGGAAGTGCGGCTACCCAACGTGCCTGGCGTTCGCCATGAAGCTGGCCGCCGGGCGGGAGTCGCTCGAGAAATGCGCGGATGCTTCGGCGGAGGCCCGCGCGGCCCTGGGGGCCGCTTCCGCGCCGCCTATCCGCGGAGTGACTATCGGCCGCGGCGAGCGCGCCGTCACGGTGGGTGAAGAGACGGTCTTCTTCCGCCACGAGAAGACCTTCGTGCGCCGGCCGGGGTTGTTCCGGGTGCTCGATCCGTCCCAGGCAGGGTGCGACGCGCTGCTCGACCAATGGCGCGCGGTGAGCATCGCCCGCGCCGGAGAGACGTTCCAAATCGATGGCGTGGCCGTGCTCGATGCGCCCGGCGCGCCCGCCACCGCCGCAGCGGCGGCCAGGCGCGGCTTTCCGGTGACCGTGCTGGCGGCCACGCCCGAAGGCGCGGCTGCCATGGCTGAAGCGATCAAGGACCAGCGCCCGCTGATTGTCCCGCCGGCGGGCGCCGCGCCGGGCGCGTATGTCGCGTTGGCCGCGCGCCTGGGCGTACCGCTGGTGGTCTCCGGCGCCGATTTGGCGGGCCTGGCCTCGGCGGCGGTAGAAGCCATCAAGGCGGGCGTCGCCGATATTCTTTTGGAGCCGCCCGGCGCGGACTTGCGGGCACTGCATCACAGCCTCTCGGCCATCCGCAGAGGCGCGCTCGACCGCGTTCACCCCGGCCTGGGGCATCCCGTTTTTCTGCGTGTGGGCCTTGGGGAGTTCGAAAAGGCCGTCCTCGGCATCACCAAATTCGCCTCCGTGCTGGCCATCGAAGACCACGGCGGCGAAACCTGGCTGCCGCTGTGGACCCTGCGCCAGAACATTTACACCGATCCGCAAAAGCCGCTGCAGATGGCGCCCGGCCTGTATCCCATCGGCGAGCCCGACAGCCGGTCGCCCCTGGTGATGACCACTAACTTCTCGCTGACTTACTTCATCGTTTCCACCGAAGTGGAGGCGTCCGGAGTGGCGACGCATCTAGCCGTGGTGGACGCCGAGGGCCTGAGCGTACTCACCGCGTGGTCCGCCGGAAAGCTGTCCGGCGATCGCGTCGCCAAGTCTCTCCGCGAGATGGGGGCGCCCGAACGGGTGTCCCATCGCACGGTGATCATTCCCGGCTATGCATCCGTCATATCGGGAGAATTGGAGGACAGTCTGGGCGACGGATGGCGGGTATTGGTGGGTCCGCAGGAAGCGTCGGATATCGCGCCATTCTTCCGTGATGTGTGGGGTGGCGTTCGGGCGGAATAGCGGCTACTCCGGCAGCCGGCGACCCATGGGAGCTGTCTGGAGACTGTCAGGATTTGACAAATTTGGACATTTGAAGTACGGTCGGAATGGCATGAATGTTTCTTTGACGCCCGAACTCGAGTGCCTGGTTAACGAGAAGGTTCAGACCGGAATGTACCAAACGGCCAGCGAGGTCGTCCGAGAAGCCTTACGGCTGCTCAAGGAACACGACGAAGCCAAGCTTCGCGAACTCCGTGAGACGATCCGGGTCGGCATCGACCAACTGGAACGTGGGGAGTACATCGAGTACGGCGAGACCAACGTGAAGGCTTTGGCAGCCGCCGTCAAAGATCGCGGGCGAAGAAGACTCGCCCGGACACCCAAGATCGGCGCCCGATGAACCGCCGCCTGCGCCTCTCATTAGCGGCCAGCGCCGACCTCGACGACATTTGGGTTTAGGTCGCTCAAGAAGGGAGCGAGGGTGCGAGGGTGCGGCCAGGTGACAAACCTCCGAATCTCCCGTAAAATCGGGATGGGACTCAACGGGGGGAACTACGTGACTCTCATTCTGAACCTCGAACCGGATGTCGAAGCCGGCTTGTTCGCCTTGGCCCGTGCCAGGGGCCTACCGCTGGACCTCTACGTTCGCAGCCTCTTGGAGCAGTTCGCCGCCCCCACCAGCAACCCGGAGATGACGCCGGAACAGAGAGCCTCCGCCTTCGAGCAATGGATCGAGAGTCTCCCCGAGATGCCCGTGCTTTCCGACGAGGCTATGAGCCGGGGCGCTATCTACCGCAGGGACGATGGATCACCTCGTTGACACCAACGTCCTGCTGCGGAGCGTGCAGCGCCGCAACGCAACGTATCGGCAGGCCCGGAGCGCCCTCACGACGCTTATGCGCCGTGAGGAGAGGCTCTGTATCTTCCCTCAGAACGCCATCGAGTTCTGGAGCGTGGCTACGCGCCCGGCGAATAACAACGGCCTGGGACTCAGCCTGACTCAGGCGGAATGGTACGTCTCCCGCCTGGAGTCTATTCTCACGCTCCTAAATGACTCCCCGGACATTTACCGCGAGTGGCGTTATCTCGTCCGGACTCACGGCATAGCCGGCGTGCAGGTCCATGATGCCCACCTCGTTGCCGCTATGAACGTTTACGCGATCAAGAGCATCCTCACCTTCGACGTCGACGACTTTAAGCGATATCCGGGAATTCGGGTACTGCACCCCCAGGACGTCGGAAGCTATTCGTAGATGAGATCCCACCAGGTCACCTTCTCTCCCTCCGGACGGTCCACGCTCGTCCCCGACGGCGCCACCATCCTGCAGGCGGTCCAACTCGCCGGCGAGCCCTTGCGCGCCGAATGCGGCGGCCGTGGGGCCTGCGGCCGCTGCCTGGTGCGGATTCTCGAAGGAGCCATTCCGGAGTATCGCGTCCTGCATCGCGAATCGGGTTATGCGCACGCGCTCGCGTGCCTCACTCCGGTGCATGGTCCGCTCACAGTTCTGGCGCTGGTGGAAGCCCAGCTTCCCAAGCTGATCTCGGGCGACCATTACTCCGGCGGGGCGCCGCTTCAGGCATGGGCTCCTTGGCCGCTGGACCTCGATCCGATGGTGAGTTCCCGTGAAGACGGAGATCTGGGCGTCGCCGTGGATATCGGCACCACCACCCTGCGGCTGCTGCTGATCCGGCTCTCCGACGGCGTCATCGTGGGTGAAGCGGGGGCCTACAATCCGCAAATTGCCCGGGGCGCCGACGTGATTTCGCGCATCGTCGCGGCGGAGAAAGGCATGGCGGGCGAGTTGGCGGATTCCATCCGCGGCGCGGTGGCGGCGATGGTCGCCGAAGCCGCGCCAAGCCGATGCCGGCGCGCATTCGCGGATACGCCGTGGCGGGCAATCTGGCCATGATCCACCTGTTGCTGGGCGCGGACCCATCCGGCATTCGCCGCGTTCCCTCGGCGCCGGCCAAGCTAGCTTTCCCTCCCGGCGAGGCTGCGGCCTTGGGATGGCCCGGAGGCGCCGGCGCGCCGGTGTTCACCGCTCCGGCCGCCGGCGGGTGGGTTGGCGGAGACATCGTGGCGGGGGCCGTGCGCGCCGGCTTTTCGCGGTCTGACGGCATGGCGCTGTACGTCGATCTGGGCACCAACGGCGAAATTGTCCTGGGCGGCGCCGATTTCGCCCTGGCCTGCGCATGCAGCGCCGGGCCGGCGTTCGAAGGCGGCGGAATGCGCTGCGGAATGCGCGCCGACCGCGGCGCGGTGGATGGCGCCTTCATCGACGCGGAGACCGGCGCAATCGAACTCTCCGTCATCGGCGGCGGAAAGGCCCGGGGCGTGTGCGGCTCGGGGCTGATCGCCTTGGCCGACGAGTTGTTTCGCGCCGGATGGATCGACCGCGGCGGACGGTTGACGGACCGCGTGCCTCCGCATCTCCGCGCGGAAGGAAAATGGGGACCGGCGATCGCGCTCTCGACGGACGGGAAAGTCGCCCTCTGGGAACGCGACTTGGCTGGCCTGATTCGCGCCAAGGCGGCGGTTTTTTCCGGCATCCGCGCGCTGGTGGGATCCCTAGGCGCCGGCGCCCCACCCATCGACCGGGTGATTGTCTCCGGCAACTTCGGCCGCTTCCTCAATCTCCCGGCGGCAGTAGGAATCGGCCTGCTGCCCGACATGCCGCTGGGCCGTTACGGGTATGTCGGCAACGGCTCCCTGGAAGGCGCCGCGCTCGGGCTGCTCTCGCGCGAGTTCTCTGCCGAAATGCAAGGCTACGTCAGCCGAGTTACTTACGTGGACTTAGCCGACCTGCCCGGATACATGGACGAATTCGTCGGCGCCAGCTTCCTACCCCATACCAACCCGGAGTGGCTGCGCCTGGGGACGATGGCCCATTAGTTCCTTTGTTCGGCGCAGGTTCTGGAAGGGCCTGATAGAACTGAACAGGACCCGACCGGCGTCGGATCAAAGGCAAGATCGACGTGGCGCCGCTATTCGAAGCGGTACAGCGTCACCCGTTGGATGCCCTTCTGACTCGGCCCGAACCGGGCTGGATGCTCGACCGGCTCGTCATGCAGCCTGGGCAGCACCAGGCTGCGCGAACCGGCGTCGTCGCCCGCCATCCGCCGTCCGGGAACCCAGCGGCCGTTCACGAAGACGCCTTCTTCCACGGTGGCCAGTCCGGCCAGCGCGGGACCCGGCGTGTTGGGAATGAAGCGCACGTTGACGCCCGTGCCCGCCGCATAGAACTCCTCGGGACCGGTCTGAATGAAGATCGCCGCCGCATTCCAGATGGGCGTCGCCGGCGGCGGCTCCGGAGGCTGCGTGCGCGGCATCACGAAGGAGGCCTCCAGCGTCCAGGTTCCAACCTTGACCTTCTGCGGCGGATCCTTCGCGCCCACGATGACAGCGGACATGGTGCCGTCGCCCTGGTGCGCCGAAATCAGGGGCGCCAACTGCCGGATTATGTCGTAGGCGCTGGTCAGCTCGATGTCGGGAACCGGCGGCCTTTCGACCCCCATGAGCGAGAAACCGATCGCATCGTGACGTCCGAAGGCGTAAAGCGCGCGAGCCGCCATGTTGTTGGGCGGAAATCCGCGCGTCTCGGGTATGAACAGGGGGTTCCCGGAGCGGGTGTATCGCGCGCACATCAACGGGTAGTCGCCGCCGTAGATATCCGGCGAGAAGATGTCGATCTTCGGGGCTCCGGCTTGCCAGACGTCGATCAGGTCGGGCATCGGGGCGCCGCCGCACGGACCGGTTGCCCGTTGGCCCCGCCGGAATCCGGATCCGGGGCTGTTCACGTACATGGGGATGGGATATTCGGCTTTGCCCGCCTCGGCCACCCGGCCGACGTAGCGCGCGAAGGCCCAGCCCATCGAGATTTCACCGGTGGCGGCGCTCTGTCCGAATACTTCCTCCCAGGTTCCGGACGTCTTGAAGCCGGCCGCCTCCCACACCTGGCGAAGCTCCGGAGCCAGGGTGTCTTTGCGCTTCTGAAGAAAGTCCATCAACTCCTTCGGCGCCTGGCCCGCGTAAGCCTGCCGAGCCACGGGCGAGAGATCGCAGGTTTCAATTTCGTTCTCTACCTGGATCATGATGACCGTATGCTGCTGGCCGTCCACAGCCTTGACGTGCCGCATGAGGGCCGCGAAAGCGCGCGCGTCGGCGTCCCGGTTCGCATCGCTGAAAGGGGTGAGCACTTCGGCGCTCTGACCCTCCGGGCGCTGCGTGCGCGGAAAGCGCTTGAAGTCCCGCTTCACCCAGTCGGGCGGGTAGGTGGACTCTCCGTTCTTCCAGCTCCCGAACCACAAGAGCACAAGATGCAGGTTATTAGCCCTGGCGCCCTGAATCACGCCGTCCAGCACGCCGAACTCGAACTTCCCCTCCTGCGGTTCGATGTTGGCCCAGGAAACGGCCGCCAGAGCGGTGTTGAGGCCAGTCTTGATGAGCGTGGGCCACACCGACTTCATGTACTCGAGGCTGCTGGGAGTGTTGTTGCCCAATTCTCCGGCCCTCAACAGGAACGGCTTGCCGTCCACGATCATCTGCGTGGCCGTCCCCTGCTTTCGCAAATGCGGGATTTCCGTGGCAGGACCGCTCTTGCTCTGACTCGCAGCCAAGGCGAGAGAGCACACGAAAGTGGCGCAAAACAAGATTCGAAGTTTCATGATTGTCTACCTCGCATTCTCCAGTGACTCACTGCTGGGCAGGGGCCGCCGGAACGCTGATCAAGGTCGTAAAGCTGGTCGCGTCGAGGTTGAACCTCGCCTTTCCGTCGGCCACCGGGATACGCTCGCCTTCCTGCATCCCGCGCTGTCCGTCGGTCACCCAGACGCGAAGCTGCTTCACCTCGGCGGGCAGGCCGGTAATCGTGGTGGGGCGCGCGGCGCCGGTGTTGACTACGTGCACGGCGTAAATGCCCGAGAGGATATCGCCGAACGCCGTGCAGGTCAGGCCCGGACGGTCGCACTTGGCCGGAAGGTAGAAGACGTTAGGCGGCGTCGAGCCCATCTGCTTCACGTTCCAGAACCGCTGCGTCGCCCGGATGGGACCGTCGTCGTGGAAATACCCCACGCCCCCGCCGGCCACCAGCGAGTAGTCGGCGGTGAGCTGCCAGTGCAGGATCGACGTCGGCTTGGAGAGGGCCAGGATTCGCTGGTACAACTCGATCTCGCGGAGGGCGAAAGACGGCTCCAGGAAGAGCTGCGGGTATTGGTGCGCGCTGGGATCCAGGCCGCCCTCGGTGATCAGGAGTGGAACGTTCAACTTCTGGGCGACGGCATCCCACTCAGCCAGATTGGCATCCGTGCCTCCGGTCCAGGAATGGTAAGCCACCACGCTGATCCACTTGCCCACCTCCGGGTCGTTCAGGGCATCGCCGACTAGGCTGACCGGGTAGGGGTGGGAGATGTCTCCCAGCATCAACTTGGTGGCCAAACCCCGGGAAGCGAAGTACGGACCCAGGAGCTTGATCAGTTCCGCATGTTCGCGCGGGGTCTGGCGCACGGGGCCATAATCCCATTCGTTGAAGGCGAAGGCCGCCGCCTCGGCGCCGTACTTCTCCTTCATGAATACCAGATAATCGGCGATGGATTTTTTGATGTGGTCCATCTTGGCCGGGTCCAGAAACCCACCTCCTCCGCGCAGATTGCCCTCGGCGGAGCCCACCACCGCCCAAGTGGGCGGACCCCAGCAACTGACCACGATGGGCATGCCTTTTTGAGCCAGCTTGCGGGTCATCTCCATGGTCTGCTGGACATTCGGCGCGATCTTGCCGGCCCTGGCCTCCGCCAGGGGATCCACGTCCTCGACGGGGTGCCAGGCGCGCCAGGGAATCTCGACGCGCCCCCAGGCCACCCGCATGTTGTCCAGGTTGTACTGAATGACGGCGGGATCGGTCCTGGGATTCTGGAGTTTGAAATCGCCGCCCATGCCGGCATACGCACGGCCGGGGTGGGAGGCTTCGATCGCGATTTCCGCCGGCGCCTTGTCGATCTCTCCGGCGGCCTTGAGATTGAAGGTCTGCTTGGCCGTCTGCTTCTCCGCCGCCTTGCCCGAGAGGACGCCCAAATAGACCTGGAAGCCGGAGGCGTTAGGGCCGCGGTCGTCGCGAACCACCACTTCGGCCGGCTCGGCGAACATCACTTCCAATTGGCGGCGCGGCGCGATGAAACGCACGCCCTTGGCGGTGGCGCGCACGTATTCGTTCTGATCTTTAGCCCCAGGAGCCAAGGTGATCTCGGATGGCGCCGGCGCCGCCGGATCGACGAGCTGCATTCGGCCGCCGGAGTACAGCGAGGACGGAAGCTGGAGACACAAATACGCTCCGGCGATGTCCACCGCGGCGGGGAAAGTATACTCCAGATCGATCCTGGCGGTTCCGGGACCCGTGTCTTCCACCGATTCCACCGCGTAGAAGTTTGGAGTCGGGGGTTGGCGCAGCGGCGCAACCGGCGGGGCCGGCGGCGCGGGGGCGCCCGGGCGGGGGGTGGGCGGCTGCACCTTGACGGTCACCACTTTCCCGTCCCGCGCGTAGCTCGTCTGCCCGCCGCCGCGCAGGTTGCCCGACCAGTCCGGCCTTACCACGCACATGCGCGAGTTGACCTCGAACAACTGGCCCTCCACACGAATGCCGGTCACGTTTCCCGAGGCCCCCGTTTCGGGCTGGGACAGGGCGGCTCCCGCGAAAGCCAGGAGCAGTCCCGCTGACAGAAAGGCCGATGCGCTTCTCACCATGGTGTTTTTCTCATTCCGGAACTTCTATTTTGGACTCACAGGCCCTATCCAAACATAACACCCGGACTGCCGTCCTCCGATGGCGGCCTCGGCTCCGCCAAGCGCCGCTTTCGGCCTGCCGCACGAAATCGAAACCGGCGAATCCGGCATCCGAGGACGCTCCAGGAATGGGAGCAAGGGCGCCGGAAACCGGACGCAACAACCCGCGCCTACCTCGCGGTCATCGCGAAGAACCGTGAGGCGGTGCTGAAAGCGCTGGCTTCGTAAACGGGGAAAACGGGCAAGGAAATGGCGTTGGGCGCGTGACGGACGTCCGGTTTGGCGACAAACCAGGCAAGCGGGTGCTCCTGGGTGTACACTGGCTCAGTGGAGACTCCGCTGGAATTCCCCCCATCAATCCCATTAGCTATGTGTACTGGAAAGACCATAAGGGAGACCGAGTTATGCAGCCAACGCAACCCCCCACGACCTTGAGAACCCGCAGCGGCTACCAGGTATCCACTCCCGATGGCGCCGATGTGGTGCTCATTCAGTTGAACAATGTCGAAGTCATGAGAATCGCGTTGGGAGCGAATATGACGATCAAGACTCAAGGCGACCTAACCATGGAAGCGAATAACATCACGCTCAAGGCCACGAACAACGTGAGCGTCCACGCCTTTACTTCCCTGGAATTGAAGGCAGTTTCCAGCGCCACGCTAGCAGCCAGCGGCGCCCTTTCGCTAAAGGGCGGCAAGGTGAACGTCAACGGTCAAATGCTCCCAGGCGCCTAGCCTTCGCGGCGCGAGATGCCGGCTGGCGTTCGATACAAGCGCCTTTCACGGCGGGTGGGATGCGCAGCCTAAGAGCTGAAGGCCGGTTGCCGAAAGCCCCGCAGCCTACCTCAGGATCTGGAACAGGTTGCTGTAGTCGTCCGTCCAGAGCCTGATTTTCCGATCGGGCTGGATCCGGGCCGAGCCATCCATGACGAGCTTGTCGAAGCCGCTGGCCGGCGACGTCGCCAGCACCCAACTGGCGGCGAACACGTCCGCGGAGTCGTCGTCATCGTTATCCACGCGGCGGTCGGCCTTGCCGAGCGCCCGGCATTGGCCGTCCACCACCGGCTCCAGGTCGAGAAAACGGTTTGAAATGTTCACCGCCAGGATGCCGTCCGGCTTCAGATGCCGGAAGTACAATTCCATGGCCTCGCGCGTGAGCAGGTGCACGGGAACCGACTCACTCGAAAACGCGTCCACCGCCAGCACGTCGAAGTTCTCCGGAGACTCTCTTTCGAGCGAGAGCCGGCCATCGCCCAAGACCACCTCGTGGCGGGCCTTGCAGTCGGCCAGAAACGTAAACTGGGTGCTTGCGGTGGCCGGCTCGGGCAGGCTCAGACGCAGCACCCAGGGGTTGATTTCGTAATAGCGGTAATAATCGCCCGTCCGCCCATAGGACGCGATGGCGGCCGTACCAAGCCCGATCACGCCCACGCGGATGGGGCCGGTCTTCTGCCTGGCGCGGATGGCCAGCCCGATTCCCGAGTTGGGGCTGAAGTAGGTGGTCGGCCAATCGCGCCGGGCGGGGCTGAGGAACTGCTCGCCGTGGTTGATGGTTCCGTTGGTCAGGCTGCGGGTGGCGGCCCAGTCCGTCGGCGGGCCCGAATCGTGCACCCTCAGGCCGCCATAGAAATTGCGCACCATCAAACGGGTTCCGGAGGTGACGTAGCGCGTTTCAAAGCCCACCCAGGCAGCCAGCAGCAGCGCCGCCAGCTCAATCAGGAACGCCGCCCACTGCTTTCCGCGGCGCGCCCAGCGTAACTTCCAATCGCCGCGCAGAACGGCCAGCGCCAGAACCGCGCCGATCAGCAGCTCTCGCTCGACCACCCACAGGTTGAACTCGTCCGGCGCCTGCCAGCCTTTGTGAAACCAACCGACCACGGCCTGGGCCGGGGTCGCGAGCCATCCCATCGAGGGGAATGCGGCGTACCCGGCGGCGGCCAAAGCCGCCACGGCGAACAGGAAACGCCGGGCAGGAAGTAGGTGGCGCTGCCAGGCGGCGTCCGGATGCGCCCGCAGAGCCGTCAGGGCCAGGGCCGCGGCGGCCACCAGCCCGATCTGCAGCTCGTAGTACGCGTTGAATAACAGCGGCGCGGCCAGCCCGACCAGCAATCCGCCCGCCGCGCCGCCGGCCGCGATGGTCAGGTAGAAGTGCGTCAAGTAGCGGGGATGCGGTTTCAGGCGGGCCAACTCCCCGTGGCACACCATGCAGCACGCGAAGAGGCCCATGAGAAACAGGGGAATCCCGACCCGGATCGGCAGGACGCCGGCGTTCTCGCCGAACATGGCGTACGCCATACTGGCCAAGGCCACGCCCAGCAGCTGCGAGGAACGGATTCCGGCGATACCAGCCGGCGCTTTCGAAGCACAGGATGAAGGAGAGCAGATAGACGCTGAGCGGGAATACCCATAGGAGCGGAATGGCCGCCACGTTCTGCGTAAGCTGGCTGGTGACGGCCAGCAGCAACGCCGACGCGCAGGCGGGCAGCAGCAGCCACATGGCATACAGCCCGGGTCCCGGCCGCTCCGCGTCCCCGGTTTCGGTCTCCCGCTCCGGCGCCGGCGCACTGCCCGAGCGGAACGCCGTGAATCCGCACAACAGGATGAACGCGCCGTAGGCAATGGACCATAGCACGGCCTGCTGGTGCGTGGCGAGCACCGGTTCGAAGAGCACCGGATAGCTCAACAGGGCGAACATGGAGCCGGCGTTGGAGAGCGCGTAGAGGCGGTACGGCATGGCGCCCTGGCGGCGCCGGGCGTACCAGGCCTGGAGCAGCGGGCCGGTGGTGGAGAGCACGAAGTACGGCAGACCCACGGTGACCGCCAGCACCCCGAGGATGCGCAAGATCGGGTGGTCCGGCGCCGCGGGTCTCCAGGCCGCGCTCGGGTAGATCGGCAGCGCCAGAGCGCTGGCCAGCAGAAGGGCTCCATGCGTCATCGCCTGCGCGCGCGGCTTCAGATACCGCACCAGGGCGTGTGAGTAGAGATAGCCCAGCAGGAGAACAAGCTGGAAAAACAACAGGCACGTGGTCCACACGGCCGCCGATCCCCCGAACCAGGGAAGAATGATCTTGGCGATCACCGGCTGCACCTGAAAGAGCAGAAAGGCGCCGATTAGAATAGTAAGTGCGTATAAGAGCATATGTGAGCCAGGCTGTCAGTTACCAGACAGCAGCCGTCAGCTTTGATGAGTTTCCTTTCGGAGTGTTGGGAGCAATGCGCCCGGATTTCTCCATTCGCTGGAAACAAGCGTATCACCGAGCGGCGCGGGAATGCGCAGAAACGGACGCCGGGCGGAAGCGGGCCCAGAGGGGGCCCTGGCAAGCCCGAAGGCTCGAACCCACAAGCGCGCGGGAGACAGAGCGTATTGCGCCCATTGCGTACGACAAAAGATGGGGCCAGGGGTCCCATCCGGCTGCGATATACTCAGTCGAAAAGGAGAAGTATGCGCAACATCGAGCTGGTCCTCGCACTGGCTGCCGTGACGGCGCTCCTCGCGCAGTCGCCGTCGTCGTACCGCATCACGCAAACCTACACGCTGGGCGGGGACGGCCGCTGGGATTACGTCGTACCCGATCCACCGGATCACCGTCTGTTCATCGCCCGCGAGAATCGCGTGATGGTGGTCGACGAAAACCGGGGGACGCTGCTCGGCGAGGTCACCGGAATCCAAGGCGCGCACGGAACCGCGCTGGCGCGCGCTACCGGCCACGGATTCGCCACCTCGGGTAACGACCGGTCCGTGGTGATGTTCGATCTGAAGACCTTCCAGACGCTGGGCCGGATCCCGGCCGCCGAGGACGCCGACGCGATCCTCTACGACAGCGCGTCGAACCGCGTCTTCACGCTGAATGGCGACGCGCACTCCTCGACGGTGATCGACCCGCGGGCGGGGACCCTGATTACCAACATACCGCTGGGCGGCAAACCGGAATCCGGCGCGTCGGCCGGCGACGGCAAGGTGTACGCCAACATCACCGACAACAGCGAGGTGGTGGAGATCGACGCGAAGACCGCGGCCGTGACGCGGCGCTGGCCCACCGCCCCGTGCAAGCAGCCGGTCTCCATGGCCCTCGATACCGCGCACAAACGGCTGTTCAGCGGCTGCCGGAGCGGCGTCATGGCGATCTCCGACTACCAGGCCGGCAAGGTGGTCGCCACTCTCCCCATCGGGACCGGGGTCGACGGCGCCGGGTTCGATCCGGTCTCGGGCGATGCGTTCGCCTCGAATGCGGATGGCACCCTCACCGTGATCCATGAGGACGCGCCGGACCAGTACCACGTTGTGGAGAACGTACAAACGCCGCAGGGGTCGCGCAACATGGGGCTCGACCCAACCAATCACCGCGTGTTCCTGGTCTCAGGCAAGTTCGGACCGGCGCCGGCGGGCAGGGGACGGGCGCCGGTGCTGCCCGGGACGTTTACGTTGCTAGTGGTGGAACGCGCGCGCTGACCGCCGGCCATCGGTGGCGCGGGCGCAGCCCTTAATACGTAGTGAGCGAGACGCGCAATACGACGGGCGTCTCGCCAAAGTAGAGACCGTTTGTCTCACCCCCGCGTCCGCCCGTGGTGCGAACGCGCTTGAAGGCGCCGTTCTCCCAGACTACCTGCTCCAGGCGGAGGAACTGCCGGTGCAGCCAAACGCCGGCGATCTGAGCGGACGGGGTCTCGTCTTTTCCCAAAACGACGGGCTGCGACTTTCTTTGCTCCTCCGTGCCGGCGGGACGGAAGTCGATGCGGCAATGGTATCCGGTCACCAGGAACTCGTTGTCGCCCAGTTGGGCCACCAGAATGCGCCCCTCCGGCTTGGGATTCTCCGCGGGCGGGGCGCCGCCACGGCGGAACGCGCCGAACGTAACTTCGGCATTCCAAATTCCGAGAGGCAGGATCTCGGTTGTCTTGCCCGGTTCTTCCGCCACGGCCTGGAGCTTGCCTTCGAAACTGAGCCGGGCAATCTCGCGCTGCATGGGACCGATCAAGCGGAAGTTCATTCCCCAGGTAGTCAGGAAGTCATCCCCCGGCTTGTATACTTCCCACGCGTTGGGATTGCCTGCCTGCTGCGCCTGGATTCCGGCGGGCGCGCCCAGGAGGGCCGGAGTGGTAACATCCGTGGCCGGTGAGAATCCAATGGTATTCAGGCCAAGTCCCGTGAAGAAAAAGCGGGCGCAGTTGGGACAGCCGGTCTCCGGCAGGTACAAGGGATTGTCGGGGCGGTGATACATCTCGAGCGCTTTCACGTAGGCGGCGGGATTGTTCTGGTAATCGTCGGGCCCCAGAACATCGATCGCTGGAGCCGCGGCCTTCCAGATGTCGAGCACGTTGTCGGTGGGAGCGCCGCTCTCGTAGGAGCCGGCGGCGCCCGGCTGGCCGGCGGGACCGGGATGCAACGGGTCGCGCAGGGCCACGTTGGCCACCATGGGCAGCGGATAGACCACCTTTCCCGCCTCGGCCACCTGCCCAACGTATCGGGCCACCGCCCAGGCGTTGAAGTATTCGTCCGCATTGGAACCAAAAGCCTGCTCCCAGTTTGCAGACGGCGACGTTGCTCCAACATGCATGGCCTTGAGAACCTCGGGTGGAACAGGGGCTGCAAAGTACTTCTGCGCAGCCGGGGAGAAATCGCGGACGCAGCCCCAGTTGCCGGTCTCATTCTCCACCTGCACCATGATTACGGTGCGCTGTGGATCGACTGCCTTCAGGTGTGTGAGCAGAGCGGCAAAGGCGCGCTTGTCGAGGTCGAGCGAAGCGGTGGCGAAGGGTGAAG
Organism: Terriglobia bacterium; assembly: GCA_963767595.1. Taxonomy (GTDB): domain Bacteria; phylum Acidobacteriota; class Terriglobia; order Bryobacterales; family Bryobacteraceae; genus BOG-224. Next base: position 604,983 of record CAVYEK010000008.1, on the reverse strand, counting down.
GCGAATCCACCGCCTGGCCGTTCCTGTCGAGCGCGTGCGGATAGCGGACGGGGTCGAGCTTCATCCAGTCGGGCATATAGTGCGGATGGCCGTTCTTGTATGATCCGAACCAGAGCGGCACTAAGCGAACGTTATGCTTGCGAGCGTCGGCGAGGAGCCTGTCGATCACCGCGTAGTCGAACTTTCCGGGCTGCGGTTCAAAATCCTGCCAGTAGACGGCTATCTCGACGGTATTGACATGCATGTATTCGAGAGCCGGCCAAATGGTCGGCCGCGGGGGCCAATCGCCCATGGTCAGATCCTCGATGCCCATGATCAGAAATGGCGCGTCGTCCACCAACAGAGCGAAGCGTCCGTTCTTCTGGACGATGCGCGGCACAGGATGGATCTTGGTCTGGGTCTGGGCCTGGGCCTGGAGCGCAGCGACGGCGAAGGTGGCGGCGGCAACGGCCAGCGCGGAGCGCAACACTGCGGAAGCGATCTTCATCTTATGGGTACTCCTCCTGTTTCACGGCGGGCGGGAACGCTCTCAATGCCGATGGAGCCATCGTGCCGGAGCCCCGGCCGAAGCCAAGTATCAGCTTACACGATTGGCGAATGCTGGAAGACCATCGCATCTCCATCGGCTGACGCGAACGGCAAGGCCAAGACCTGCGCCATCATCGCCCTCGACCGGAAGCGGGAGGGGCCGGCGTCCTTCTGTTCGCCTGGTGCGATAACAGATCCCCGGCGGCCACTGAGATGAGGGTTTCGGCGGTCCTGTCCGTGAACCCGAGACCAGCGCGCCAGACAGCGCCTGGGCGGGCGTGAACGCCCAGAAGGGTGTTTGGGGCCGGTTTCCGGTAACGCCAGTTTCCATCGAGTACGGGCCAGGCACTATACTGCATCTTGACATCCGGTTGCTGCCGCGTGATACTCATCAAAGCTGAGACTTTACAGCTCCCAACTTATCAACCTCAAGCGCATCCGCAACTGAGGGCGCCCAGTTATCCGCTGGCGTGCAGTGCCAGCCAGGAGGAATGCAGGGTGCTCCGAATCTGTTTAGGGCTCGTTCTTGTCGTCGCGGCGTGGGCGCAGGGTGCGGCCGATAGTCTCACCTTTGAGGTGGCCTCCATCAAGCCGTCGGCGACGCAGGGAATGGTCACCAGAATGGCGGGCGGCCCCGGGACAAGCGACCCGGGCCGGTTTAGGGCCACTAATGCGGAACTGAGCATGCTCACGATGCGCGCCTATGGCATCCAATACGACCAGCTTAAAGGACCGGCGTGGATGGACACAACCCAATTCGACGTCGAAGCCAACGTTCCGCCGGGAACAACCGCGGAGCAGTTCCGGAAAATGCTGCAAAACTTGTTGGCGGAGCGTTTCCGGATACAGGTGCATCACGAGACGCGGGTGGTGGCAGGCTACGAACTGACGGTGGCCAAGAACGGGCCGAAATTGAAGCCGGCGGCCGACGGCAGCGGCACGGACGATTTCGTTCCCGGTAGTGGTTTCCCCCGGATGGACCGCGACAACTTTCCCATCCTGCCGCCCGGCCGGCCGAATGGCGCCTGCGGGCGCCTCCCGCAAGGCTCGTACTGCACCTTCCGCATGGTGACGATGGGGATGCTGGTTCAGAGATTGAGCCTGCCCATGTTCGGCGACCGCCGCGTGGTCGACAAGACCGGCCTCACCGGCCCGTGGGACTTTACGCTCTACTACAATCCCATGAGCGACACGCCGTCCAGCCCGGACAACAACACCCCCAGTATCGAGCAGGCCCTCGAAGAGCAGCTTGGCCTAAAGCTGGCGCCGTCCAAAGCGCCGATGGATGTGCTTGTGATCGACCACGCCGAGAAAACGCCCACGGAGAATTGACCTGCGGCGTTCCGTGAGCGCCTGATCCCCACATACCTGAATGCGTGTGGGTTTCGGGAACGGGCTCCGGGAAACTAGCCATTCACCAATTCGTACTTAACCGCACCAGCGAAATGCGGCGAGATGCGGAGTGTACCCCCGCCGTTCAGGGAGTCTGTGTGGATCGGCACGACCGCGGGCCATGGACCCGGTCCAGGTCCGTTTCGAGAGATTGTTGCGTATTTCACAAGCAGCGAACTGGCGCGCTATGTCGGGCTCCACGGCTGTGGTACGTTTTAGAAAATCAGGGATAGCATGTCTAAGGCGCCGGGCGCGATGGGGGTCAGAACACAAACGACCGCAATTGTCACTGGAGCCTCCAGGGGAATTGGCGCCGGCGTCACGAGGGCTTTAATGGGTCACGGTTATAACGTCGTCGCCAACGCTTTGCACTTTGCGGACTCATCGTTGTCTCCCGATGGAAACCTCGCGCTTATCGAGGGAAACATCGGACAGGCCTCAACCGCCTTGACTGTCGCGGAGACCGCGATCTCCAGATTCGGTTCCATCGATGCCGTAGTGGCCAATGCCGGCATCTTCTTCACGAAACCCTTTACCGACTACACGTCGGAGGATTTTCGGCGGCTCTCTGAAACGAACATCGAGGGCTACCTATACATCACGCAACTTGCAGTGGAGCAGATGCTGGCGCAGAAAAGAGGCGGGAGCGTGATTTGCATGTCTTCAGCCATGGTCCGCCACCCCCTCGCGGACGTAAGAGCTTCCGTAGCGATGATGACGAAAGGCGGCCTGGAGGCAATCACCCTTAGTCTTGCGATGGAATACGCAAAAGACCGTATTCGCTTTAACGCGATCGCCCCCGGAGTTGTGGATACGTTGATGCACTCCGATGACTCGAAGGACGATTTGAAGAGCCAGTCGCCCATGGGAGAGATCTCGGAAATCCAGGACATCGTCGATGCGGTCATATACCTGACCGGAGCGCGTCACGTCACGGGCGAGGTGCTGCGCGTGGACGCCGGGGAGCACACGGGGAAATGGTAGCCGGCGGCGTTCGACTTCCTGAGCGAAGGAGGAAAACATGAGTATACTGATGGTCCTGACTTCTCACGACCAATTGGGTAACACGGGCCACAAGACCGGCTTCTGGCTGGAGGAATTCGCGGCGCCGTATTTTGTCTTCAGAGACGCAGGTGTGGACCTCGCTCTGGCGTCGCCGAAAGGCGGGCAGCCTCCGCTCGATCCGAAGAGCGATTTGCCTGAAAATCAAACGCCGGCGATGGCGCGGTTCAAGAAGGACGCGGCGGCGCAAAAGGCTCTCGCCAACACGGTCAAACTCGCGGAAGTGAAGGCGGCAGACTTCGACACGGTTTTCTATCCCGGTGGGCACGGCCCGATGTGGGATCTCGCGGAAAGCCCTGCGTCGATCGCTCTTCTGGAGGCCTTCTACAATTCCGGCAAGCCAATCGCATTGGTGTGCCATTCGCCTGGGGTGCTTCGCCACGTTACCTACCAGGGAGCTCCGCTGGTGAAGGGAAAACACGTCGCCGGTTTCACGAACGGCGAGGAAGAGGAGATTCAGCTCACGAAGGTTGTGCCGTTCCTGGTCGAAGACGAACTGCTACGGCTCGGCGCCATATACGAGAAGAAGGCGAACTGGCAGCCTTTTTCCGTCACTGACGGCCGTCTCATTACTGGCCAGAACCCTGCGTCGTCGACCTCGGCAGCTCAGGCGCTTCTGAAACTCCTGACTGTATCGGAATTGGATCCGTCAATCAAAAGCGTACAAATCGAACAGAAGAGCTATGAGATGCCCCCGCGGGACGGGATCAGCGTCGCACATTTTCTCACCGTCGCCGACATCGGCCGGTCGGCTCGCTTCTATGAGAAGGTCTTCGGCGGTCGCATTCTGAGCAACGGCGACAGCGAAGGCGCGCCCGCGTATATTCAGATCGCGAATACCTGGCTCCTTGTCAACGTCGGGGGCGGGCCGACCCCCGACAAGCCGTCGGTAACGCTCAGCGTCCCAGACCCGGATAAGATCAACGGCTTTATGAATATTCGCGTTGCGGATATCCAAGCGTGCTATGAATTGTGGAAAAGTCGAGGGGCCGAGTTCATCACGGAGCCAATACCCAAGTACGGCGAGATTCGCTGCTACATCCGCGATCCTGACGGTTATATTATCGAGGTCGGACAGAGCACCGATCTCAAGTACGGTTAGCGCTCGGCTCGGACGGGATGCGGATTATCTTGGGGGGCCTGCTGCACTACTTCGTACAACCAGGCTTGCGGCGGTTGTTGCGACGCATGTGCAGTTACGGACGTGCTGCAGGGTTGGCTCGCGATGGTCTAATGCAAAACCGATGCCCAGATACGTTCTAGCATTTCTGATCGGCACGGCCGCGGGCCTCCGTTCTCTGACGGCGCTGGCTGCGTTAAGCTTCGCCGCGCGACGCGGCAGGCTGCGCGTGAAACACGGTCCGCTGGCTTTTCTCGGCTCGCGGGCCGCGCCATACGTTCTGACGGCGCTGGCGGCAGGGGAACTGGTGAATGACAAACTGGCTTGGACGCCGAGCCGCCGGGCCCCTCTGCCGTTCGCCGCGCGAGTGGCGATGGGAGCGGCTTGCGGAGCCGCAATCGGAGCTCCGAAATCGATTGCAGGCGGCATCGCCGCGGGGGCGCTGGGGGCCGTAGCCGGAACGCTGGGCGGCTACGAGCTGCGAACACGGCTCGCAAGAGCGGTCGGCGGCCGGGATCTTCCGATAGCGCTGTCCGAGGATGCGCTGACCATCGGGGTCTCACTGGCGGTCGTCTCCTCGCTCGCATGACCCGCGCGTTCGATGCCCTCATTATCGGCGCGGGACAGGCTGGGCCGTATCTCGCCGGCCGATTCTCCGCCGCCGGAATGAAAGTCGCGATTATCGAACGCAAGCTTTTCGGCGGAACCTGCGTTAATACCGGTTGCGTTCCGACCAAGGCTATGGTGGCCAGCGCCTATGCCGCGCACATGGCGCGCCGCGCGGAGGATTTTGGAGTGCGCCTCGATGCTCCGGTCGGCGTTGACATGCGGCGGGTCAAGACAAGAAAAGACGCCATCTCCGATGCGTCCAGAACGGGTCTGGAGTCCTGGCTGAACAGCCTTGAGAATTGCGCCGTTCTGCGTGGACACGCACGATTCGCGTCAGCGCACGAGATACGCGTTGGCGATGACAGACTGACCGCCGAGCGGATCTTCCTCAATGTGGGAGGACGAGCTGCGACTCCTCCCATGCCCGGACTCGACAGCATCCCGTTCCTCACCAACAGTTCGATGATGGGGGTCGATTTCCTTCCGCCGCATCTCGTCATCATCGGAGGCAGTTACGTCGGCCTGGAGTTCGGGCAGATGTTCCGTCGGTTCGGAAGCGAGGTCACGATCGTCGAGATGGCCGCCCGCCTGATCCAGCGTGAGGATGACGATGTGTCCGCCGCGGTTCTCGACGTGCTGGAGCGCGAGGGCGTGCACGTTCGCCTGAACGCAGAGTGCGTTGCCTTCTCGAACCTGGGCTCGGAAATCAGCGTCCGCCTGAAGTGCTCATCCGGGCCTGAGGAAGTCCGCGGCACTCATGTGCTGCTGGCAGTCGGGCGCAAGCCGAACACCGACGATCTCGGGCTCGACCAGGCGGGCGTGAAGGTGGATGAACGCGGCTACGTCGTTGTGGACGACCAACTGCGTTCGAGCGTTCCGGGCATCTGGGCGGTGGGCGACTGCAATGGACGCGGCGCCTTCACACACACCTCTTACAACGATGCCGAAGTGGTGGCCGCGAACCTATTAGACAACGATCCGCGGCGAGTTAGCGACCGGATTACCGCTTACGCCCTGTTTGTCGACCCGCCGCTCGGGCGCGTCGGCATGACGGAAACGGATGCGCGCAAGTCAGGCCGCAAGGCGCTCGTCGGCAAACGCCCGATGACAAGAGTCGGGCGCGCCGTGGAAAAGGGCGAGACAAATGGCTTCATGAAGGTGGTGATCGACGCGGAGTCGCGCCAGATCCTGGGCGCGGCGATCCTGGGCACAGGCGGCGACGAGGTCATTCACTCGATTCTGGACGTGATGTACGCGAAAGCCCCCTACACGGTCGTGCAGCGCGCCATGCACATTCATCCCACCGTTTCGGAGTTAATACCGACAATGCTCGGCGAACTCAAGCCCCTCGCCTGAGCGCAGCGAGAATGACAGCGGACAAGTCGGCCAGCGGACGCCGACCCGCAGTGCTCCGGCCGGATCACGCGCCACGCGGAAAATGTTCGGGTCCGGGCATACGGGCCGGATGTCCCCTTCTGGGAAACTGGATTCGCGATTGCCTGCCGAGCGCCGAGTGTCAAGACTGGCACATGGACGCGGCGGACGGGAGTATCTGCGCCACGAGGGACGATACGGGGAGAGTCCGCAGGCCATGCGTGCCCGGCCCCTACGGGTCTCGATCCGCCGTTATGGTGTCCGTCTCCAGCGCGCCGGTTATCAGGCGGGCGCCGCGGTCGAAGGTCAGGTAGTGGAATCCCCATTGGATGAATACCACTACCCGGCTCTGGAACTGCACCAGGTACATCAGGTGAATGAACAGCCAGACCAGCCACGCTACCAGGCCCGAGAGGCGCAGGCCGAAGATGTTCGCCACCGCCGAGCCGCGGCCGATTACCGCCAGCTCGCCCTTATCGAAATAGTGGAACGGCGAAATCTCCCGCCGCCCATCGAGGCGCCAGCGAATGGCGCGCGCCACGTAGGACCCGCCCTGCATGGCCACCTGCGCGACGCCGGGCAGCGGTTTGCCTCCCTCCCCGGCGACGCAGGCCAGGTCGCCCACCACGTAGACCTCGGGATACCCCGGGATGGTGAGGTCGGCGTGCACCGCGATGTGGCCGCACTTGTCCGTGGGCGCTTGCGTCCGGGCGGCCAGCGTGCGGCCGAAACCCGTCACCGTGACGCCGCCGGCCCACAGGACGGTCTTCGATTCGTAGCGCTGTTCGGGGCCCTCGGCGGTGTGGAAGGTCACCCCGTCGGCGTCGAGCGCCACCACCTTCACACCGCTGCGTACGCGCACGCCCAGCCGCGCCAGCGATTGCTCGGCGCGCACGGAAAGGACTTCGGGATAGTTGGGCAGGACGCGGGGTGAGCCGTCCAGAATGACGATGCGCGCCTCTTCGGGACGAATGGAGCGGAAGTCGCGCTTCAAAGTGTGATGCGCGATTTCGCCCAGAGCGCCCGCCAGCTCCACGCCCGTGGCTCCCGCGCCCACGATGACAAAGGTCAGCCATGCCTGGCGCTGGGCGGGGTCGCTCACCCGTTCGGCGGCCTCGAAAGCGTACAGGATCTTGTGGCGGATGGCGGTGGCCTCTTCCACGCTTTTCAGGCTGGGCGCCCATTCGCTCCACTGGTCGTGGCCGAAGTAGGAAGTCTCCGAGCCGGTGGCCACAATCAGCGAATCGTATTCGAATTCGGCGCCGTCGCGCAGAACAATGCGTCTTGCGCGGGGGTCGATGTCCATCGCCTCCCCCAGCAGCACGCGGACGTTCTTTTGGCGGCGGAGTATGCCCCGCAGCGGCGCGGAAATGTTGGCCGGCGAGAGAGAACCGGTGGCCACCTGATATAGCAGGGGTTGAAACAGATGGAAATTGCGCTGGTCGATGAGGGTGATGTCCACCGGCGCGCGGCGCAGTGCGCGCGCCGCGTAGAGCCCGCCGAACCCCCCGCCGAGAATGAGGACGCGATGCGTGATGCCTTTCAGGATAGCGGGGCGATGGCCAATTCGAGCGTGACCTCACGTACAAACGCGCGTGGAACAGACCATCGCAATTCGTGGTCTGTCCCACCTTGTCAGCATGCTGTTTCAGTTCACCGGCGGCTCGGGCAAATGGATTATCTTCTTTTGAATGGCGTACTGCACGAGCTGCGCCTTGTTGTGAATGTCCAGTTTGCGCATGAGATTGAATTTGTGCGCCTCCACGGTTTTGACGCTGAGCTCGAAGCTGGAGGCGATTTCCTTCACGGATCTTCCCTCCGCCAGCATTTTGAGGACTTCCCGCTCACGTTTGGTGAGGGCCCCAAAGCGCATCTGGCGAATGGGCGAGCGGCCCAGGAGGCGGAAGCCGTCCACCAGCCGCGAGAGCAGGCGCGGGCTCAGATAGCTGCCTCCCCGCTGCACCTCGCGTATGGCGGTGAGCAGTTGGTCGGCGGGGCTCTCCTTGAGGATGTAGCCGCTGGCGCCGATCTCGACGCACTCCGCCAGGTATTCCTCGTCGTCGTACATCGAAAGGAACACCACCCGTGTTTCCGGGCGATCCTTGCGAATCTGGCGCGTGGCTTCGAAGCTGCTCATGCCCGTCATCCCGATATCCATGAGGACCACATCGGGATGAACCTGGCGCGCCAGAGAGACCGCATCGGAGGCGTTGCCGGCTTCTCCCGCGACCTCGATGTCGGACTCGGCCGAAAGCAGGGTTCGAACGCCTTGCCGGAAAAGAGTATGATCGTCAGTTAACAGAACGCGAATCTTCGACATGATTTTCCATCCCCGCGGATGCCCGCGGCAATTCGAGGAGCACGGTGACGCCCTTGCCGGGCGCGCTGCGAACGTCGAGTGTTCCGCCGATCAGCGCGGCGCGCTCGCGCATACCCGACAAACCGAATGACGCCGGTTTGCTCTGCGCCACATCCGTCCCAAAGCCGGCGCCATTATCCGCGACGCTCAGCCTGATATTTCTATCGGAGGTTCGGAGGGAAAGCATTACACGGCCGGCCCCGGAATGCTTGGCCACATTCTGCAGGGACTCCTGCGCCACCCGGTACACGATTTCCTCTACCCTCCCGGGCAGGCGCGCAGGGAGGCCGGCCAGACGGAGGCGCAGTTGGCCGGGATGTATCTTGCGGAAGCGCGCCGCCAGGTGACGCAAGGCGGCGGCCAGCCCCAGGCGCTCCAGCACGGAAGGGCTCAAGGCCGCCACAATGCGCCGCAGCTCGGCGATGGTACGCTCGGTCGCTTGGCGCGCCTCGCGCAGGGCCGGGGCCAGCGCCTGGGGCGCTTGCCGTTCCAGCATTTCCAACTGCAAGCGCACGAAGAGCAGGCTTTGGCCGGCTTCATCGTGGAGCTCGCGTCCGATTCGGCGGCGTTCCTCCTCCTCGGCGCGGCGCGCACTCGGCCTCCAGCCGGCGGACGTCCTCCTCCAGGCGCGCCCGCTCCATGGCTTCCCGGCAGCATCCGGCCGCCGCTTCGAGCAGGGTCAGCTCGCGCGGCAGCCAGGGACGCGGCTTGGCGAACCCGAGCTGGATCACGGCGGCTCCGGCGGGATGAGACCAATAGGAGGCATGGCGCCGCCCGATGGCCGCGCCGTCGATGAGCCGCTCATCCGGCTCGTCCCGCTCGATGTAGAGCGGACCGGCGAGTCTCCCCGAAACCGGCGCCGGCTGCCGGACCAGGCGGCCGGCCCGCGCCCGCACGGCCTTTGCCAGGGCTTGCACGATGGCTTGCAGGGTGGCCTCCAACCCATCGGCTTCCACCCGGACGCGGTGGAACCCGAACAGGGCCTGCGCTTCCGATTCGCGAACCTGGTAGAAAGCATTGTTCAGGGCCAGGCTCGTGGCCAGGCGCAGTTGCTCCCGCGCCGGGGCGAAGCGGCCTTCCAGCAGGGGGTCGAGAAGCGCGCCGAAATCGGCCAGCGCTCCATCCACCTCCTCCGGGCCGGCATTCAACTTCGCCAGGCGCCGCCCGTGGTACTCCACCCGCGCCAGAAAGCGTGGGAGCGAGCGGAATCGGGACGCCGCCGCCGGCGTAATGGCAACCAATGCAACCACGCGGGCATCTTCGCGATGCGCGTGGCGCACCAACTCGGCGAAATCCGCGTCCAACCGAAGGGCGTGGGGAGCAATTTCCCGAAGCATCCTCCCCATGTGACGGCGAGCGGCGGGGGTGAGTGGCGGCTCAAACATATGGTGCCACCCAATTGATCGGCGGAATCCGAGGCGCGCTTTAGGAGAAACGCCTTACCCGACGTACTGCACTTCTTCTTCGAGCTCGATGCCGAAGCGCGCGCGCACGCGCGCCTTAAGATCGACGATGAGCGCGGACAGATCGGCCGCCGTGCCCGCGCCGGCGTTGTAGATGAGGTTGGCGTGATAGGGCGCCACGCGAATATCGCCGCGCGCCAGGCTCCTGGCCCCCGCCTGTTCCAGAAACCAGGCGGCCGCCACTTTGCCGTCCCGCACCGCGGTGGAGGGAATGCCCGCCGCCGTTTCAGCGGGCAGATCTTTCACCATCAGGTTCTTGAAGATGCTGCCGGCGCACTTCATGGTGGCCGGAAATTTCTCGTTGCGAATCCTCAGGATCTCATCGGCGGTCTGGCGCAGGGCCCCCGAATCGCCGGCATCGAGCAGCATTTCGACGGAGAAGATCACCCACGGTTTGTTGCGCTTGAAGACGCTGCCGCGGTACTCGAAGCCGCATTCCGCGGGGCCGGCGACGCGGATCTGGCGCCCGTCGTAAAAGCATACGCCGGTCACGCGTTCGGAGATGGAATGGCCGTAGGCGCCGGCATTGCCGTACACGGCGGCGCCCACGGAACCGGGGATGCCCGCCAGGGTCTCCAGGCCCCGCAGTCCGCGCGCGATGGCGAAATCCACCAGGTCCCCGAGGGCCGCGCCCGCGTCGGCCGCCACCTTGCGGCCGGAGGCGGCCAGACGGTCGCCGCGGTAGCGCAGCACGATGCCTCGGAAGCCGCGATCCGACACAATCAGGTTCGTGCCGCCGCCGATCACCAGCGCCGGCAGACCGCTCGCGCGGGCGATGTCGAGCGCGGCGACGAACGCTTCCGCGCTGCCCGTCTCGGCGAGGACATCGGCTTCCCCACCGATGCCGAAGCGGGTATAGCGGGCGAGCGGCACGTCCGCCGAAACAGCTACATCGGGGAGTTCGGCGAGGCGCGCGCGGGCCTCTTCCGTGGTGCTCATTCCACCTCAATTATAAGGGCGGCGTATGATCGAATACATCCGCGCGGGCGCTTGTGGATTTTCTGAACGGGCCGGCGGCCGAGCGCGGAAAAATGCCTCGGAACCGCGCCCTCACTTTAACCAAATTGTAACGATTCGCGGATTAGAATGAGCACTCTCAGGCAAATATCATGGACGCCATCCTGATCGCGATTCTGGTGGGATTGGCTTTGGTAGTGGTTTATCACACGGCCACGCATGGCCGCCGCGGACGCCGCTGGGGCGGTTTCTAGCGGGCCCTGCCCGGAGGTCTCAGCTTTCGCCACCCACCGGGCCGGAGTTGGTGGGCAGGCGGTTCCGCTTGCCTTTTTCAACCCTGTTAAGCTGAAGGCCACGGATGCGCGTGACGGTGGACGCCGCGCCCCTGCTCTACAGGAGCGCCGGCATAAAGAACTACCTCTATTACTGGATTCGCCACCTGCTGCGGGAGGCGGGCGATATGGAGATCCGCCTGTTTCCGTTCCTGAACCAGCCGCGGGCCCTGGATCACGATAGCTCCGGCGCGGACCTCTTCACCACCCTCACGCGGCTGGGCCTGATGTACGCCTTCAACCGGATTCCTCTCGACCTGGCGCGATGGACGGGCCCTCGGCCGGACGTGTTCCACGCGGCCAAGCTCAAATACCCGCCTCGGTCGGCGCGGCTGACGGCGACGGTCCACGATCTTACCTGGTACGCCATGCCGGAGATGCACTCGCCGGCGAATGTGGCCGCGGAGCGGGTATTCGCCGAGGGCGTGCTGCGGCGCGCGGATGGGCTCATCGCGGTCTCCGAAGCCACCCGAACCGACGCGGTCCGGGTCCTGAAACTGGCGCCGGAGAAGATCCGCGTGATTCACCACGGGGTGGCCGAGGAGTTCTTTCAGGCGGGTCCGGCGGAAGCCCAGGGGGCCAGGGCGCGGCTGGGCTTGCCGCGTCCGTATGCGCTGTTCGTGGGGACCATCGAGCCGCGCAAGAACGTTGGCCTGCTGCTCGATGCGTGGCGGGGGCTTTCGCGCCCGCTGCGGGAGGAGTTCGATTTGGTGATTGCGGGCCCGGCCGGCTGGCGGCAGCGAGAGGTGCTCGCCCGGTTGCGCAGCCCCGCTCCGGGGGTGCGCTACCTGGGCTACGTTCCGGAGCGCCACCTGCCCGGATTGGTGGCCGGCGCCGCCGTCTTCGTGTACCCCTCCTTGTATGAAGGCTTCGGGTTTCCGGTGGCGCAGGCCATGGCCGCGGGGGTCCCGGTGGTGACCTCGGCGGTCTCCTCGCTGCCGGAAATTTCGGGCGATGCGGCCGTGCTGGTGGATCCGCGCAGCGAAGCGGAGGTCAGGCGGGCGCTGGAGGATGTGCTCACTTCCCCCGAGCGGCGCCGCTTAATGATCGAACGGGGCCGGCGCAACGCGCGCCGCTTCTCCTGGAGCGAATGCGCGCGGCGCTCGATCGCGTTCTTCCGCGAAGTGGCGGGATAGAGAGGAACGCTGAAAACACAGGTGTTTCCGGTTTTGGATTTCCGGGCACGGCGACAATTCCGCCTCGGGGGTGAAGACGGCTGCCCCAAAAAAGATGCAACTCGCGGAGCCAAAGGATGGCGGCTAGGTTTATACTGAATAGGACCTGAAAGCCCCAAACGGGAATTCCGGGTGAAATAACCAAGAACCGGGAGGCAAGACGGAAATCCCGGCATACTCTCACGAGCAGTGGATCTCGCGCGTTACCCGCGATGTGGGCGGCTAGCGATGTCCATCGGAGGTGTCATGAAGACGTTTTTCTTGTTGGTGTTGGGACTGGCGGCTTTTGCGCAGTTCGCCCTGGCGGTGGGGGATACGGTGGTGACGCCGGAGCCGGGTACTGTCGTCCTTCTGGCGACGGGATTGGCTGGCATGGGTTTCGCGGTCTGGCGCCGTAACCGGAACAAGTAGTGACCTTCGCGCCCGAGCGGCGCCCTGCACTGTTTTTCCTTGTCGCCGTGCTCGCCGTCTACCTCGTCCTCGCGGGCCGGATGGCGCTCTCGGAATACGTCTGGTCTAACGAAGCTTGGCTTGCCAATCCAGCTATCACCTTGATTCATAAGGGATATCTTGGTACGACTATCCTGGAGAGCAAGGGCACTTGGCTGGAAGGGATCGACCGTCATACCTATTGGATTCCGCCGCTCCACCCCCTCGTGCAAGCGCTTTGGTATCGACTGTTCGGGTTCAGCCTGCTGACGCTCCGGTGGCTTTCGATCACGGCCGGCGCCGTCCTTTTGCTGGCCTGGTATTCGATCGTCTCGCGGCTGGCGGAGAGCCGTGGGATCGCGCTGCTCTCGATTGCGATCACCGCCACCGACGCACGCTTTCTCATTTTCGCCGAACTCGGGCGCCCCGACGCCTTGAGCGCGGCCCTGGGCGCGCTCGGCTTGGCCGTCTACCTCCACTGGCGCGAGCGTTTCCTTCTTCGCGCCATCCTCGCCGGGAACGCGCTGGCGGCCGCTAGTTGTCTCACCCATCCGTGCGGCGTGTTGTATGCGGCGGGTCTGCTGCTGCTGGCAATTTATTTCGACCGCCGCCGTATCGGCTGGCGGGCTTTGGCGTGCATCGGCCTGCCTTACATCGCCGCCCTGTCGGCCTGGGGCGCTTATATCCTGCAGGCTCCGTCCCAGTTCAAAGCGCAGATCGTTGGCAACATCGGCGGCATTGGCCGGGAGTTCACCGGCTTGAACCGCCTGGCGGGACTGACATCTCCGCTCCAGGCGCTGAAGCGCGAGCTCTTTCTGCGCTACGGCTTCACCTTTGGCCGCTATGCCACCGATTTCGCCGATCGCATAGCGCTCTTGGCTCTCCTGATCTACGTTCTGGCCGTGGCGGGCTGCCTGCTCACGCCATCCATTCGCCGGCATCGCGGCTATCGGGCGCTGCTCCTGGTGGGCGCACTCGACTATCTGGCGTTGGGCATTTTCGATGGCTTCAAGAGCTCCGGTTACCTGATCCACACGATGCCGCTCGCCGGCGCCTTCCTGGCCATCTATACCCATTTCCTGTTCTCGCGGGCAAGGCGGCCGATCATCGCCATTGCGCTGGCGGCGGTGATGATCCTGTTTACCGCCCTGCAGTGCAACGCCATCTCCCGGAGTCTCTTCGTCACTCCCGAGCGCTGGGACTATGAGAATGCGGTCGCCTTCCTGCGCCGCGCCGGAGCCCGCTCCGGCATCATCGCGGCCGCCGAGTTCGCCTTCGCCCTCGGTTTCGATTCCGATATGGTGGACGACCTCCGGCTCGGCTATTTCAGCGGCCGGCGGCCCCCATTCATCGTCGCTAGCTCGATTTATCGGGGTTGGCTACAGCAATCGGCAGTGCTGGACCCCGCCATCCACCGCTATATGGTCCGGCTCCTTCGCGACGAATATCGGGTCGTCCTTCAGAACTCGACCTATACCATCTATCAGCGTCTCCCGCGCTGAAGCGTGTGTTTGGCCTCCGTATGTCTTGCGGGTGCTCGCCGTCACCTTGGGCAGGAATGATGAGTCGCCCGCACCTGGGCCGGCGTTCAGCCCCTTTTCACTACGGGTGGAGCATCAGTACGGCCTTTCCAGCCGGACCGGCGTACAGCAGCTCGAGCCGAAAGATGCTCTTGACCTTGCCTCCGTACTGGAAGAAAATCATCCCCGCCTGAGGCAGGGGGCGGTCCCCTTCCGGAAGCACCGACTTTTGAACGCGCTGCGCCCACTCGCGTAGTACCGGCACCGGGACCTTGACCGGTGTGCGTGGCTTGGAAAGATCGTCGGTGTTCTGTTGTTGGTCGGCGTTCACGCTGGTTTTGGACTTTTCCTCGACTGGGACAGGCGGCGCCCACTCGGGATCCTTGACGAACTCGAGCACCCGCCCGTAAGCCTGGCTGGGCTCCGCCTTCTTCCCGTTGATGCGGAGCGAAAAATCGGTGGCGGATACCGTTGTCCGTGCGCCTGGCGCGCCGAACAACCCCACTTCGATCGCCACGTAGTTATCCAAGGCAAGGGGCCCCTGCGGACTGGGAATCCCGTGTCCGGCGAACTCCGCCCCTATGGTCAGCGCGCCGGCTTCAGCCTGCGCCTCATATTCCGCCGCGCTGGTTCTGGGCGCCATGCCTTTCGTTTCGATTTGCGGGTCTTTACTTTGGGTGTTCTGCCCCGGTACACAGCCGCAGATGGCGGCGGCCAGCGCGCCGATTCTCAACCAACGGAAGGGTCGCATTTCAGCTAAGAATCTAACACACTGGACGGTCTGGTTGGCGAGGCCGCCGAAGGCGCGTCGGCGTCGGCGGCGAATCTGTCTGTCCGCCGCGACCAAAGATGCAAGCTCACCGCAAAGACGCGGGAGACGCGGAGTGGAACGCGGAGGAGTGAAAGGGGGTTGCGGAGGATGGCCGGGCGGAGATCCCGAGTTCCGGAACTCTCCGGCTCAGCGTCTCCGCGGTGAACCGAGCTTACGGACGGATCGGGGATCGCGCCGTAAATCGGGCGGCCCGGGCCGCGGGCGTCCGCGCGGTTGCTATACACTGAAGGTTCAATCCCGTATTCCCATGGCAAAGAAACCCACGCCCCCGAATCGCCGCTATCGCGAAGACCTCTCCGAGGCGCCCGACTGGCTCAGGAAGAAGAAATGTCCGGAGCGCGACAAGTATCTCTCCGGGCCGCGCATCATGCCCGCCAACATCAAAGGCCGCGAGAAGCTGGCGGACCTGATCGACAGCGCGTTTCTGGCCTACAACTCGGCGCGCCTGAAGGAAGGCTGCCAGCTTTTCGCCCGGAAGATGCTGGAACCGGATGTGACCGTGGGCATGAGCCTCTCCGGCGCGCTCACTCCGGCCGGACTGGGCTGCTCCTCCATCGTTCCGCTGATCAAGGCGGGGTTCGTGGATTGGATTGTGGCCACCGGCGCCAACCTCTACCACGACATGCACTTCGCCTTGAACTACCCGGTGCGCGTGGGCAGTTGCCAGATGGACGATACCGCGCTTCGCAACAACGATATTGTCCGCGTCTACGACGTGCTGCTGGGCTACAGCGATTGCCTGATGGCCACCGACGAGATTCTGCGCGGCCTCCTGGTGCGGCCCGAGTTCCAGAAAGAGATGGGCACCGCCGAGCTGCACTACCTGCTGGGTAAGTATTGCGCCGAGTGGGAGCGCAAGGCGGGCGTGAAGGATGTGTCGGTGCTGGCGGCGGCGTATCGCGCGGGAGTGCCCTGCTACACCTCCTCGCCGGGCGATTCGACCATCGGCATGAATGTTGCGGGGGTCGAGCTGCGGGGCAACAAACTGCGCCTGAACCCCTCGATTGACGTCAATGAGACCACCGCCTTCGTGCTCGCCGCCAAGCGCTCCGGCGGCAAGAGCGCGGTGGTGTTGTGGGGCGGCGGCAGCCCCAAGAATTTCATGCTCCAGACCGAGCCGCAGATCCAGGAAGTTCTGCGCATCAAGGAATACGGGCAGGACTATTTCCTGCAAGTGACCGATGCGCGCCCCGATACCGGCGGGTTGAGCGGCGCCACCCCCAGCGAGGCGGTGAGCTGGGGGAAAGTGGACCCGGACCGCTTGCCGGACGCCGTGGTATGTTACACCGATACCACCATCGCCATGCCGCTGATGACGCACTACGCCCTGGCGCGCCGCAAGCCGCGTCAACTCCGGCGTCTGTATGACCAGCGCGGCGCCATGATGAAGGCGTTGACGCGGGAATACTTCGCCCACAACAAACTCAAGATGATCGACGGCTCCCAGCCGGTCGCTGGACTAAGCCCATGACCACCAGGCAATTGCGCGCCATCGCCAAGCAGCATGGCACGCCCGTGGTAGTGATCGACCACGACGTGATCCGGCGCAATTACGCGAGCTTCAAACGGCACCTTCCGCGGGTGCAGGCCTATTACGCGGTGAAGGCCAACCCGGCCCCGGAGATCGTGCGGACGCTCTACCAGGCCGGCGCCAGCTTCGACGTGGCCTCGCTGCCGGAATTCCTGCTGGCATACGAGAACATCAAGCAGCTTCCGGCCAAGGCGCGTCAGGATTTTGTGTGGGACAAGATCATCTACGCCAACCCCATCAAGCCCAAGGAAACCCTCCAGGCGCTGGACGAATACAAGCCGCTGATCGCGTATGACAACCCGGAGGAGCTGCGTAAGATCAAGCGCTACGCGCCGCACGCCGGGCTGGTGCTGCGCCTGCGGGTTCCCAACACCGGCTCCATGGTGGAGCTTTCCTCCAAATTCGGGTGCGATCCCGCGGAGGCAGTGGACCTGATATTGGAGGCGTTCCGCGCAGGCCTGGTGGTGGAGGGCCTGAGCTTCCACGTGGGCAGCCAGTGCACCAACTTCGACAATTTCGTGCAGGCCCTCAACATCGCCGCGGCGATCATGCGGGAAGCTCGTTCGCGCGGGCGGGAAATCAAGATCCTGGATATCGGCGGCGGATTTCCGGTTCCTTACGACCGCCGGGTGAAGCCGCTGCGCCTGCTGGCCCGCAAGATCAACGCCGAAATCGACCGGCTGTTCGCCCCGGAGATCGAGATCCTGGCCGAGCCGGGCCGTTACCTGGTGGCCACCGCGGCCACGGCCGTGGCGCGGGTGATCGGCAAGGCGGTTCGCGACGGCCGGACGTGTTACTACGTGGACGATAGCGTCTATCACACCTTTTCGGGCATTGTGTTCGACCACTGCCAGTACCGCATAAAGGCCTTCAAGAAAGGCGAAACCGAGATAGCGACGGTCTTCGGCCAGACCTGCGACGGCATGGACGCCATCGCGCAGGCGGAGGAGTTGCCGCGCCTGGAAATCGACGACCTGGTGTACGCGGAGGACATCGGGGCCTACAGCAACGCGTCCTCCACATGGTTCAATGGGTTCGCGCCGGCCAAGATCGTTCACGTGAACCGGTAGGCGCCGGCGCCGCTGGAACGAGCTGGCAAGGCGCGGAGATCTCACCAAGAACGTAGAAACTCCAGGCCCGAGCGTGGCTCAGTCTGCGCCGTCCCTCCTATTCCACCCTCCGAATGTTCGCCCCCGCCCGCGCCAGCTTCTCTTCTATCTTTTCGTAGCCGCGGTCGATGTGGTAGACCCGGTCGATGACCGTTTCCCCGCGCGCGGCCAGCGCCGCCAGCACCAGCGACGCGCTGGCGCGCAAGTCCGAGGCGATCACCCCCGCGCCGGTCAGCTCCCGCGGACCGGCCACGATGGCCTGCTTGCCCTCGATGCGGATATTGGCCCCCATGCGCGCCAGTTCCTGCGCGTGCATGAACCGGTTTTCGAAAATGGTCTCGATCACCATGGCGATCCCTTCGGCCTGGGTCATCAGGGCCATGTACTGGGCCTGCAAATCGGTGGCGAACCCCGGGTATTCCTCGGTGGTCACATCCACCGAGCGCAGCCGTCCGTTGCCCCGCACGCGCAGGGTGGCGCCATCCGGCTGTGTCACCTCGGCTCCCGCCTGTTGCAGCCGGGACACGAGCGCGCCGACGTGCTCGGGCACGCAGCCGGTAACCGCCACGTCGCCGCCGGTGATGGCCCCGGCGATCAGAAACGTGCCGGCCTCGATGCGGTCCGGAATGATGGCGTGCTCGGCGCCGTGCAGAGCGGGCACCCCCTCGATGCGGATGGTGGATGTGCCGGCGCCTTCGATCTTGGCGCCCATCTTGACCAGCAGAGCGGCCAGGTCCGCGACTTCCGGCTCGCGGGCGGCGTTGCGCAGCACGGTTTCCCCTTTGGCCAGAACGGCCGCCATAATGAGGTCCTCGGTGCCCGTCACGGTGATGCGGTCGAAGTGCACCAGCGCGCCGCGCAGGCCCTCGCCCGCTTCGGCTTCGATGTAGCCGTGGGCCTGGTGGATGCGCGCGCCAAGCTGTTCCAGGCCGAAGATGTGCAGATTGATGGGCCGCGCCCCGATGGCGCACCCGCCCGGCAGGGAAACGCGCGCGCGCCCGCAGCGGGCCACCAGCGGCCCCAGCACCAGGCTCGACGCGCGCATGGTTTTCACCAGCTCGTAAGGCGCTTCGGCGCAGGCGATGCACGGCGTGCGCAAGGTGACGGTTTCGCCGTCCACCTCCACCTTCGCGCCGATATCCACCAGCAGCCGCTGCATGGTGCGGATATCGCGCACGCGGGGAATGCGCCGCAGGGTCACCGGTTCCTCGGTGAGCAGCGCCGCCGCCAGCGCCGGCAGCGCGGAGTTCTTGGAACCGTTGACCGGAATCTCTCCCTGGAGCGCGGTCCCTCCCGTAATCACGAATTTATCCATGAGATTCTTCCCCGGCGATGGCCTTGGAGATGCGTCCGCCGGCTTCCGCCAACCGCCGCTCGGCGGGTTCTCGATCCATGCCCGTCCTGCTCATCACGATGGCCACCGGTACGCTGCCCCCGGCCGCCGCCAGCAGCTCGCGCGCGTGCTCGTGGGAAACGCCCGCCGCCTGGGCCACGATGCGGCGCGCCCGGTCCGCCAGCTTGGCGTTCTTGGGCTGCACATTGACCATCAGGTTGCCGTAAACGTAGCCCATACGGATGAACACCCCCGTGGAGAGCATGTTGAGCGCCATTTTCTGGGCCGTCCCCGCTTTCATGCGCGTGGAGCCGGCGATCGCCTCCGGGCCCACCACCGGGGTGATGGCGATATCCACCGCGTGCGCCAGCTCGGAATCCGGGACGCAGCTCATTCCAATGGTGAGCGCGCCCAGGCGCCGGGCTTCCGCGATAGCCCCCAGCACGTAGGGCGTCCACCCGCTGGCGGAAATGCCTACCAGCGCGTCGCCAGCCGTGAAGCCCCGCTCGGCCAGGTCTCGCACGCCGGCAGTGGGGTCGTCTTCGCTGGCTTCGGCGGCGCGGCTTAGCGCGGCCTCGCCCCCGGCCATGATGCCCTGTACCATTTCGGGCGGCGCGTTGAAGGTGGGCGGGCACTCGGAGGCGTCCAGCACGCCCAGCCGCCCGCTGGTCCCGGCCCCGATGTAGAACAGCCGCCCGCCCCGCCCGATCGCCTCCGCGATGGCGTCCACCGCCCGCGCGATGGCCGGGATTTCCAGGTCCACGGCCTCCGCCACCTTGCGGTCTTCGGCGTTGATGACGCGCAGCATCTCCTGGGTGGACAGCTCGTCGATATGCGCCGACGCCGGGTTGGGTTGTTCGGTCGGAAGGTGTTCAAACATGGCTCGTTGTGGGGCCAGCCGCCCACCCCGGAGGGGTGAAAGATAATAGCCCATGGCGCAAGCCACGGGTTGGAAACGAAATTATGAAAGCCCCGTCAGGGGCGAAAGATCCGGTCACGGCACGCCCATCCGCTTTCGCACGCTGGACGATGCATATTTCGGCCCATCTTCATGTGCCCTCGGATGCACCCTGAAAATCACTCCAGCTCTTGATCTACACGCTTTTCTCCGCGTCTCCGCGTCTCCGCGTCAAAAAGAGCTCCTATTCGGCGCCCGCGCAACCTTCAGCCTAGCACTCCGTTATATTCAGATTAGTGCGCTATTTTCTCACCGGACGGCAGCCGCCACCCTCGGCCATACTGCTGGTGGAAAGCGGCTCCCGGGGCCTCCTCGAAGGCTTGATCGGCGGCTTGCGCCGCACCTGGGGCCCGGATTTTTATATCGACCTGGTGACCTGCTACGCCACGCCTCCGCGCGGCTTCGACACCGGGTGCACGCGCATCTACCGCGTTTCCGACTACCGCGGGCCCCGGCGCCGCCGCCAGCTCTACCGCGAGCTGGCTCGCAACGGCTATTCCCAGATGGGCATCGTCTGCTCGGGCGAGCCGCTGATGCTCAAATGGAAGTGGGCGCTGGCCCTGCGCCTCCCGGCCAAGGTGTTCGCCATCAATGAGAACGGCGACTATTTCTGGCTGGACCGCAAGCACCTCTCCACCATCCGCCAGTTCGTGATTCTGCGCGCCGGCCTGGCGGGCTCGGGCGCGGTTCGCACTCTGGCGCGCTTGTTTTCTTTCCCCTTCGCGCTGGCCTACCTGATACTCTATGCAGCGGCGGTTCACGCGCGAAGAGCGCTGCGAGGTTAATTTATGAAAGCCATTCAAGTCCGAGAAACGGGCGGCCCCGAGAAGTTGCAGTTGGTGGAAACGCCCATTCCCCATCCCGGCCCCAAGGAAGCGCTGGTGCGCGTGGCCGCGAGCGGCGTCAATTTCATCGACGTGTATTTCCGCACTGGCCTCTACAAGTCCGAGATTCCCATCGCGCTGGGTCAGGAAGGCGCCGGCACGGTGGAGCAGGTGGGCGCGGAGGTGACCGGAATCGCCCCCGGCGACCGGGTGGCCTGGGCCATGCCGCGCGGCTCCTACGCCGAGTACGCAGTGACGCCCGCATGGCAGCTTGTGAAGATCCCGGACAACCTGGATTTTCAGACCGCCGCCGCCGTCATGCTCCAGGGAATGACGGCGCACTACCTGACCCACTCCACCTGGGCACTGAAGCCCGGTGACGCCTGCCTGGTACACGCCGCCGCAGGCGGCGCCGGCGGGCTCATCGCGCAGATGGCCAAAATGCTCGGCGCGCGGGTGCTCGGCACGGTGTCCACGGAAGAGAAGGCCGCGATTGCCCGCGAGCACGGCGTGGACGAAGCCATCCTCTACACCAGGACCGAGTTCGACGTCGAGGTGCGCCGGCTCACCAACGGGCGCGGCGTGGACGTGGTCTACGATTCGGTGGGCAAGTCCACCTTCGACAAGAGCCTGAACTGCCTGCGCCCGCGCGGCCTGCTGGCCCTCTTCGGACAATCGAGCGGCCCCGTGCCGCCCTTCGACCTCAACATTCTCAACGGCAAGGGGTCGCTCTTCGTGACCCGCCCCACCCTGGGCCACTACACGCTGACGAGGGAGGAGTTGCTCTGGCGCGCCGGAGACGTGCTAGGCTGGGTCGCCTCCGGCAAGCTGCATCCGCGCATCGAGCGGACATATCCCCTGGCCGAGGCCGCTGCCGCCCACCGCGCCCTCGAAGGCCGCCAGACGGCGGGCAAATTGCTGCTCATACCCTGACAGCCCGCAGTGCGGGTGCAAAGGGACGAGGCGGCACGCCCGGGGGGGAATCGGGGACCAATTACCCATTTACCGGGAGCGGTACCGGTCCGCCGCCACAGACGCTTGAAGATCCCTTTCCGTGATGTTATATTTTAATATAACTAAAGGAGGAACGTCACGCACACTACCAATCTGCGCAGGGTTGGCGGCTCGGTCATGCTGGCCGTCCCACCCGCGCTGCTCGACACCCTGCGCTTGCAGCCCGGCGCCAAGGTCGGCATCGCGGTGGAAAGTGGCCGTCTCGTCGTGGAGCCGCGGCCGAGGCGCCGGTATACCTTGGACGAGTTGCTAGCGCAATGCGATCCAAAGGCGCCGCGCGCCAAGGAAGAGCAAGAATGGCTCGATAGTACGCCCGTGGGCGGCGAGCTCACCTGATGAAGCGCGGCGAAATCTGGCTCGTCAGTCTCGATCCTACGTCGGGACACGAGCAAAAGGGCCGCCGTCCGGTGCTGATCGTGTCGCCGGAGGCCTTCAACCGGATAACGAAACTCCCTGTGATTCTCCCGATCACGAGCGGCGGCGATTTCGCGCGGACGGCAGGCTTCGCCGTGCCGCTGACAGGAGCGGGAACCAAAACGACGGGAGTTGTCCGGTGCGACCAGCCCCGCACTCTCGATCTGGCCGCGCGCGGCGGCAGGAAGCTGGAAAACATTCCAGACGCGATCCTGGACGAGGTTCTGGCGAAGATATCGCCGATATTTGAGTGAACCGCCCAGCAAAAACCGTCAGCCTGACTGAACTGCGGCAATTTCGGACAAGCTGCTGCCGATACGCTGAAAGAGATCGGCGATTTCCTGGAAAGGCGAACGTGCCCGCTTCTTCCCCGGCAGAACTGGGCAATTTGGTCACTGGCCCCGTCACCTTCCAGCAGCCCTTGACAATTTCGCTAGGCATATGTATATTATGCCTATGAAACTTATGCGTAAACCGGGAATGCCTCCTGGCGCACTGCCGATGTTGGTTCTGCGCGTGTTGCACTCAAATCCGTTGCACGGATATGCCATTGCGCAGAAGATCCATCTGCTTTCGAGTGAGGAACTTGCGGTCGAAGAGGGGCAGCTTTACCCGACCTTGCAAAAGATGCTGCTCAAGGGCTGGGTGACGGCGGAGTGGGGCATCTCCGAGACGAATCGCAAGGTTCGCTTCTATAGCCTCACGCCCGAAGGCCGCCAGCAATTGAAATCCGAACTCGCCGGCTATGAGCGGGTAACCCAAGCCATTCAAGAGGTCCTGCGCACCGCGTAAATCGACAGGAGAGCCACCATGGGCGAGCTACTTCGCCGTATTCACTATCTGCTCCATCACCGCCGCCTGGATGCGGAACTGGAGCGCGAGATGGAGTTTCATCGCGAGATGGCGTCGCAACAAGGCCGCCGCGACTTTGGCAACACCCTGCACTTGCGCGAGCAGGCGCGGGAGGCGTGGGGATGGACGGGGTTCGATCGCTTTCTGCAAGACATGCGCTGGGCAGTCCGGGGGTTGCGGCGGGCGCCGGGTTCCGCCCTGGCGATGGTTGTATTGCTGGCTCTGGGAATGGGCGGAGTGACAGCGCTCTTCGGGCCGCTGTACTCGCTGGTGCTGCGCCCGCTGCCGTTCCCGCATTCCGACCGGCTGGTTCGGATCGACGGCCATTTGAAAGCCGATCCGTATGCCAATCATACGTTCTTCGAGAACCGGCGCTCTTACGATCCCGTGCTTTCCGGTCTCACGGCCTATACGGTGCGCAAGAACACTTTGTCCGGCGGCGGCCCGGCCGAACAAATCGACGTCGCCGTCGTGACCCAGGAATTCTTCTCCACGCTCGGCGTGCAGCCGCGCCTGGGCGCCGGATTTCCCGTCGACCCCAAGGTTGCCTATTCCTACGATCCCAGCGACGTTCCCGGCGCGATCGTCAGCCACCAATTCTGGAAAACGCGATTGCAGAGCGCGCCAGATCTGAGCAAGTGCTCGGTCATCCTCGATGGCCGCCGTGTCGACGTGATCGGTGTGATGCCGCCAACGTTTGACTTCCCCGCTGGCGTTGAGCTTTGGATAGCAGGGCAGCTTTCTCCGCTCGATAGCATTCAAGTCGGACGCCTGCGCCCCGGGGTGTCCATGGCGCAAGCCCAGGCGGGTTTGAAGGCCGTGGAAAGCAAAGGAACTAAGATCCCTGGCGGGTCCAACCTGACAGTGGAGTCCCTGCATGACGCCCTGCTGGGCGACCGGAAGCCGCTATTGTGGATTCTGAGCGCGGTATCGCTGTTGTTTCTGGCGCTGGCTTGCGCCGGAGTGGCCAACCTGTTATTGGCGCGCGGCGTCCGCCGCCGTCCGGAGATGGTGGTACGCGCGGCTCTCGGCGCCGGGCGAGGCAGGCTGATCCGCCAGCTTCTGACCGAGACGCTGTTGTTGGCCGCGGCAGGCGGTGTGCTCGGGTTGGCCTTCTCCCTGTTGGCGCGGTATGGGCTGCAATCGCTCATTCCCGAGATGATGCAGGACGCCGCTTCCTTCTCACCGGCAACCGTTGCGCTGGTGATTGCCCTCACTCTGACGGTGACCATCCTATGCGGCGTCGCGCCGGCATTCCATGCCACGGGCACCGACCTGAACGCTTCGCTCAAAGCGGGAAGCGTATCGGGCGCCTCCTTGTTCCGCCGTCGATTTTCCGTGCATGAACTCTATGCGGGCGGACAGCTCATTCTGGCCATGGTCCTGCTGATCTCGACCGGGCTGCTGCTGCGCAGTATGGCGGCCCGCCTGGACTATGCACTGGGATTCGAACCGAAGAACCTCGCCGTGGTCCATGTTGCTCTCCCCAGTCCGGCCGCCGCGCGAGCGACGTTTTGGAACTACGTGAAGCAGCACCCCGGCGGGGGGAACCCTCGCACCCATGCTGCAGAAGAGGCGTGGCGACCGGCTACCGAGCCCGCGTGGGAAGCGATTACGGCGCGGCAAGAGATGTTCTATCAGGAGGCCACCCGGCGCCTGACGGAACTGCCGGGAGTGGTTTCCGTTGCGGTCATGGACGTTCCGCCGTTTACCAAGGACTCCACCCCCTTCGGACAAGGACTGGGGCGCTTCGATGGTTCCGCAAACGGCGAGAAAGGCAGGGGGCTGCCACCGGGGCGTTACCGCGAAGTAAGCCCCGGCGCTTTCCGCGTCCTGGGCATCCACTTACTGGCTGGGCGCGACTTCCTGCCCAGCGATATCCCTCCTCCGGATGAGTGGAAGCAGTGGCTTTACCATTGGTACGACAACACGCCCAGATCGAACAGGGCAGTGATTGTCAATGAGACATTCGCCCATCGCGTTTGGCCGAACCAGAATCCGCTCGGCAAGACGTTCAACGAGTGGAAGGGGCACCCGGCCACAGTTGTGGGCGTGGTCGCGGACGTTCATGAGAGTAGACAAAACTTCACGATTCTTCCGACGCTCTACGAACCCTATACGGCAAGCCACCCGGCTGCACATTCCGTCACCTTTGTCGTCAAGCTGCGTCCTGGGGCGAACCTGGCGGATTTGAGGAAGGCTCTCCCTCCAGTCGATGCGGACGCGGCTCCGCCAACCGTATCGCTTCTGCAAGAGTCCCTGGGCAACCTGCCCATCGCCCTGGCGTTGCTCGGCTGCTTTTCCGCGCTGGGCATCGTGGTGGCCGGGCTGGGCGTGTATGCCACGGCGACGCTGGTGTTCACGGCCCGCACACGCGAGACCGGCATTCGCCTGGCCATCGGGGCGAGTGCGGAGCAGGTGGGCAGGATGACCCTGTGGCGCAGTCTGCGGCTGGCGCTGCTGGCTCTGCCGGTGGGAGCTTTCGGCGCGTGGCTGCTCGGCCGAAACCTCTCGCATTGGCTCTATAAGGTGGGCACCGCCGATCCGCTGAGTTACCTGACCAGCGCCGCCGTCCTGCTGGTCATCGCGCTGGCAGCGGGCCTGGGGCCTGCGCTGAAAGCGGCCACCACCGACCCCGCCACCGCGCTGCGCTATGACGGCTGAGCTTCGGTGGCCGGGTGATTCGAAATGGGGACGCTACTGGTTTGCCATGCCCGATCATGGCCCGATCAATCGCGGCGGAATCATCTGAAAAACTTCAGCGGCGGAACGCGGCCTCCGAAGAGCGCCCCCAGTTCCCGATCCGAAGTCCATCCGGACCCGTGCCCTTGGGCCGCCGCCAGGAAGCAGCGGTCTCCCAGGGACACGCCCTTGCGCACATAGCAGGCCGAGATCGCCGCCATGGCCGATTCGAACGGCGCGGTCTCCACATGGAGCGCGTCGTAGGCAGCCTGCGCTTCGGCCGCGGGCACGCCCCGGCTCACTAGTTTCGCCAGAACTTCGGCCGCATTCACCGCGTTCACAACCGCATCCGCTTGCACTTCCCTCAGCTTATCGGCTCCTGGTTCGCCCTGCATCAGAGCCAGCACCGCGGATGCATCGAACACCGGCCTACTGGCGCTTTTCGGATTCACGCGCCGCCTCCGCCCGCCGCTCGGCGATCAACTCGTCCGCGACTCATCGCCAGCGACGTTCTGTGTGCCGCCATCCACGCCCTGTGGGGGCTGACCCACTCCCGCGCCGTGCACCCTTTCGCCGGTTTCGACTTTGGCGCGCCAAGTACGTCAAGCACGTCCGCACCCGTTGATGGTTGTTAATGGCCCGCCGCGTGCATATAATCGGTTACCATGACCTTCGTTGACCCCCCGGATTCCCCAAATCCAGTCCTTTTTTTCGTGCTTAAGTGGACCCACCGAGTCTTTGGTCACGTGCAGTGGCAAGCGCCTGAATGGATCCGGTGGACCGGCGCTCAGTTCCGCCACGCCGGCCGCTATCTCATGGCCGACCGAAAGCGGCTCCTGGCCGCCGCCCTCGTCTTCGTAGCGGCCGCCGGCGCGCTCACCTGGTACAAGGTCCGCCCCAAGCCGCACTACGTCGAATACGCCGTCACCGCCCCCAAACTGACCGAGTACGACGAGAACGGCATCTCATCCATCTACCCGCTGATGGTCGATTTCAAGGAACCCGTCGCGCCGCTCGCCAACCTCGATAAACGCCTCACCGCCGGCGTCCAAATCTCCCCCTCCTTCGCCGGCAAGTGGACCTGGCTCGACGACAAGCGCCTGCAATTCGCTCCCAGCTCGGACTGGCCGGTGAACGCCACCTTCACCGTCAAAATCGCGCACAGGGGATTCCTCGCCAAGACCGTGCAGCTCGACGATTACAGCTTCGAGTTCAAGACCCAGCCTTTCTCCGCCAAAATCGTCAGCAGCCAGTTCTACCAGGACCCGCAAAACCCGGCCACGAAGAACCTGGTGGCCACGGTAGGCTTCAGTCACCCTGTTGATACCACGCAGTTCGAGCAACACGTCTCGCTCATCCCCGCCAAAGACGCGGACTTCCTCGGACTCACTCCCGACAGCAAGCACTTCACCGTGGCCTATGACAAGTTCAAGCTCTTTGCTTACGTCCATTCGGCCGCGCTCGGAATGCCGCGCGACGACACCTCCATCACCCTCGCGATCAGCTAAAGGCGTCCGAGCGGCGCGCGGAGGCAATCAGACCGGCGAAAGACTCGAATCCAATGTAATCATCCCCGGCCGCACCAGCCTCCGCTTTGGCGGCGCGCAGATGACCCTGGTGGATAACGCCCGCTATGAGCCCGAACAGGTCCTGCTGCTCACCAGTTCGTCGCCCGTGCCGGAGCAGCGCATTCGCCGGCAAGGTTCAGGCCTACGTGCTGCCCGTGCGCCACCCCAACCAGCCCAAGGAGGATAAGGATCCCTATAACTGGAGCGAGGAAGGCGAGATCGGGAACGACATTCTCGCCAGGTCTCAATCCCTTCCGCTCACTTACGTGGCCTCCGATGGCGGCAGCCGAAACCACTCACGGATTCAAGTTCAATGCGCCCGTGGGCCGCTACGTTTTCCTGTGGGTCAAGGACGGCGTGCAGGGCACCGGCGGCTATGTCTCGGGCAAGCCCTACACCGCAACCATCCAGGTGATCCCCTACCGCCAGGCGCTGACGTTTCTGGGCAATGGCGCGCTGCTTTCTCTCGCGGGCGATAAAAAGGTCGGCTTCCTGGTGCGCGATGTGGACAAGGTGCAAGTGGAAGTGGGACGAGTGCTTCCCAATCAGCTCCAGCACCTCGCGCCCACGCATGTGGGACTTCTCCAAGCCACAGTTGTACAGCCTGGAGGATTCCATCGTGGAGCGTTTCACCGCCACTCGCGATTACCGCGGCCGGCAACCGGGCAAGCCGACTTACGACAGCATCGATCTCGGCCAGTACCTCCAGGACAAGGCGCAGAACAGACGCGGCCTGTTCCTGCTCCACATCCGCTCGGCGAAGCCGGAAAGAAAATCGCAGGAAGACGAGGAGGGCGGCGACGCGGGAGACAACCAGGGTGACAGGGAAGACACGGGTCCGATTGAAGACACGCGTCTGATTCTGGTTACCGATCTCGGCTTCATCGTCAAGCAGTCGAACGACGGCAGCCGCGACGTCTTCGTCCAGTCCATCCATCGCGGCGAAGCAGTGAGCGGCGCGCGCATCGAAGTGATTGGACGCAACGGCGAGCCGGTAGCCGCGGCCACCACGGATGCCACCGG
Source organism: Terriglobia bacterium (assembly GCA_963767595.1). Taxonomy (GTDB): domain Bacteria; phylum Acidobacteriota; class Terriglobia; order Bryobacterales; family Bryobacteraceae; genus BOG-224. Next base: position 576,523 of record CAVYEK010000008.1, on the reverse strand, counting down.
GCGCGCGCAGTTTCCGAAGCTCCCGAATTTCCAGCGCGAGAAAATCCCCCTGCTGATCCTCGCCCAAAAAGACTCCGACTTCTCCTTCATGCCGCTGCGAGGCATCGGGACGCAATCTGGACCTCTCGCGCTTCGAAACCGGCGGCGTGGAAAACGCCACCTCCGCCACAGCAGCTCTCCGCCTATCTCTTCACCGATCGCGGCATCTACCGGCCCGGCGAAGCCACGCATATCGGCATGATCACGCGCACGGCCGATTGGAAATCTTCCCTCACCGGCCTTTCCGTGGACGTCGAAATCAGCGACCCGCGCGGCAACGTGGTACGCCGCGACAAGATCAAGCTGACCGGAAACCGCCTTCGACGAGATCACTTTCACTACTCAGGCCGCCTCTCCCACCGGAACCTATCAGGCCGTCGCCTGGCTGCCGAAAGACGAGAAGCGCCGGGAAATGCTGGGCAGCGTGTCCTTCAACGTCCAGGAGTTCGAACCCGACCGGATGAAGGTCCGGCTGGACCTGTCCGATAAGTCATTCCCCGGCTGGCTCACCCCCGCCGATGTGAAGGCGCGCGTCTCGGTCATGCATTTGTTCGGAGAGCCCGCCAGCAATCGCCGGGTGGAAGGCGAACTCAATCTTTCCCCCGTGCTGCCTCGTTTCGATGCCTACCCCGACTATCGCTTCCAGGTCGGCGAAGTGGTCAAGGAGCCGTATCACGAAGTTCTCGCGGCCACCATCACCGACGACAAAGGCAACGCCGAGCTGAACCTCGACCTGAAGCGCTTTGCGGGCCGCGCGTACCGGCTCAACGTTCTGGCGCGCGCCTTTGAAGCGGAAGGCGGCCGCAGCGTGGCCGCGCAGAACACCGCCATCGTCGCCGATGCCCCCTACCTGGTGGGCGTCAAGCCCGATGGCGACCTCGGCTTCGTGCGCCGCTCCACCGCGCGCCAGGCGCACTGGCTGGCCGTCAACCAGCAGCTCACGCCCGTGGCCGCTTCGCAGCTCACCCTCGAATGGGTGCAGCGGAAGTATCTCTCGGTCCTCACCCAGCAGCCGGACCGCACTTACAAATACGTCTCGCGCTTGAAAGAGACCGTGCGCGACGCGCGCAAGGTTCAGATCGCCGCCGGCGGAAGCAACTTTGCGCTTCCCACCCAGGAGCCTGGCGATTTCGTGCTGGTTTTGCGCAACTCCGCGGGCGCCGAGCTCAACCGGCTCAGCTACAGCGTGGCGGGCGACGCCAACATCTCCCGCTCGCTCGAGCGCAATGCGGAACTCCAGATCCAGCTCGACAAGCCCGCCTATGCCGGCGGCGACGTCATCAGCGTCGCCATCCGCGCGCCCTACGCCGGCGCCGGCCTCATCACCATCGAGCGCGAACGCGTCTTCCTGCACCAATGGTTCAAGACCACCACCACCAGCTCCGTGCAGCGAGTCACTCTGCCCCAGGGTTTCGAAGGCAACGGCTACGTCACCGTGCAATTCCTGCGCGACCCCGCTTCCGACGAGATCTTCATGAGCCCGCTTTCCTACGGAGTGGCCCCGTTCGCCGCCGACCTCTCGGCGCGCACCCAGCAGGTGCGGCTCACCGCTGCCCGCCAGATCAAGCCGGGCGCCGCGCTGGCCATCCGCGTAGCCCCCGCGGAAGCCTCTCGCGTGGCCGTGTTTGCGGTGGATGAGGGCATCCTGCAAGTCGCGCGCTACAAGAATCCCGATCCCCTGGCGTACTTCTTCCAGAAGCGAATGCTGCAGGTGGAGACTACCCAGATCCTGGATCTCATCCTGCCCGAGTTCCGGCGCTTTCTGGCGCTCGCGGCTCCCGGAGGCGACGCCGATGGAGGCTTCGCCCGCCACCTCAATCCATTCAACCGGAAACACAAGCCGCCGGTGGCATGGTGGTCGGGAATTATCGACGCAGGTCCGGCGGGACGCGAGTTCCACTATACCGTGCCCGATTATTTCAACGGGCGTCTGCGCATCGTAGCCGTCGCCGTGAATGCGCGGCGCGCCGGAGTCACCGAGGCGGTCACCGAGGTGAAGGGCGATTTCATCCTCACCCCCAATGTGCCCGCCATGGTCGCGCCCGGCGATGAGTTCAGCGTGACCGTGGGAGTCTTTAACAACACCAGCGGGAAAGACCCGGTCCGCGTTCAACTTCAGGCCTCCCGCGAGCTCGGCCTCGCCGGCCCTTCGAGCTCCGACCTCACCATCGCCGAAAAGCGCGAAGGAGTGGCCGAGTTCCGTCTCAAGGCCAATGCCGTCCTCGGACCGGCGTCTCTGAAGTTCACCGCCATCCGGGGCAGATCCGAAGCTCACATTGAAGAGAGCGTGAGCGTGCGGCCCGCCATTGCCTACCGCACGCAACTGACTCTCGGGCGGTTCGACGGCGCGGATACCACCGTGCCTCTCAAACGCGATCTCTACGCCGAGCTCCGCTCGGTGGAAGCCTCCGTTTCCGCGCTCCCGCTGGTTTGGGGCGACGGCCTGATCGCCTATCTCGATGCCTATCCCTATCCCTGCACCGAGCAACTGGTCAGCAAGGGATTCGCCGCGGTGCTGCTCGCCTCCCGGCCTGAGTTCGGGGCCGTCAAGACGCGCGACCCGCAGCCCATCGCGGGAACGCTCTCCATGTTGCAGAGCCGCGAGAACGAATCGGGTGGTTTCGGGCTGTGGACGTCATCGCCCCAGACTGCCGAGTTCCCCACCGTCTATGGAGCCCACTTCCTGTTGGAAGCGCGCGACCGCGGACAAAAGGTTCCGCCCGAGATGCTGGCCAGCGTCGACGAATGGCTCACCCAGTTCGCCTCCACGCCGGCTCCCACTCTCGAAGCCGGCCGTCTGCGCGCCTATGCGGTCTATCTGCTGGCGCGCCAGGGGATCAAACCAGCCGCCGCCATCTCGAATGTCGAGCAGGAGCTCTCGCACCGCTCGGCGCAGACCTGGTCCTCGGATCTGGCGGCCGCGTACCTGGCCGCCACCTATCGCCTGATGCAGCGCAATTCCGACGCCGACCGCATCATCCGCGGCGTCCCCTGGTCTCAACAGAAACGCCAGTGGACGGACGATGTCTATTACGAACCCGTGGTGCATGACGCCCAATTGCTCTACCTGCTGGCGCGTCATTTCCCGGACCGCATGAGCGGCATTCCCGCCGCGGCGCTAGAAGGGATAGGCCAGGCGATCAGCGGCAATCGAGTCAGCTCGCTCTCGGCGGCCTATACGTTGCTGGCTCTCGATGCGTATTCCAAGAGCGCCGCTCCGAAGGTCAAGCTCGGCATCGTGCTGGGCGGCCAGCGCCAGGCGTCCACATCCAAGGCGAGCGTACCGGCGGGCATCGCCAGCGTTCAGTTCACCCGGGAGGGCTCGCTTCCGGCTTACTATTCCGTCAACGAGTCGGGATTCGACCGCAACCCGCCGCCATCCGAAATCACTCGCGATATCGAAGTGATTCATGAGTTTCTCGACATGAAAGGCAACGTCGTCACGAAGGTCAAGGTAGGCGACGAGTTCTGGGTGCGCCTGCGTCTCAGAACCACGAATCGCGAACGCGTGAGCCAGATAGCCGTGGTGGACCTTCTGCCCGGCGGCGTCGAGCCCACCCTGGATCGCCAGCCGGGACCGGGATCCACCTGGACGCCCCAGTATGTCGACCGGCGCGACGACCGCGTAGTCCTTTACGGGGATGCCGCCAAGGTTGCGGCCACCTACGTCTACAAAGTAAGAGCCACTAACGCGGGCGTGTTTCAATGCCCTCCGGCCTTCGCCGAAGGCATGTACAACCGCCAAATCACAGGCATGAGCCGGGCCGCCAGACTGGAGATTGTAAAACCCTGATGACCAGGCGCGTCCAAACGTGGGGCAGGCTCCTCAGCCTGCCCGCCATCCTTCTGCTGATCCGCCTGTACCCGGGAGGATCTCTGCGGGACATGGCCCCTCAATCCACGTCCATCTGGTCCGCGGATGGCGAGCTCCTCCGCGCCACCCTGGCGGCCGACGACCAGTTCCGCCTGTGGACCCCGCTAGAGGAAATGTCCCCCGCCCTGGCCGACGCATTCCAGCTCAAGGAAGACCGCTGGTTTTACTGGCACCCGGGCGTCAATCCGTTCTCGCTGATCCGCGCCGCCAAAAAGACCTGGCGAGGCGAGGGCCGCCAGGGCGGTTCCACCCTCACCATGCAGCTTGCTCGCCTGGTGTACCGCCTGAACACCAAAACACCCGCCGGCAAGCTCAAACAGGCGGCCGCGGCCCTCTGGCTCGAAGCGCGTTACTCAAAACACGCCATCCTGGAAGCGTATTTGAACCTGGCCCCGTTCGGCGGCAACATCCAGGGAGTGGGAGCGGCCAGCCGCATCTATTTCGGCAAACCTCCTTCCCAAATCGATCTGGGCGAAGCGATCACCCTGGCCGTAATCCCGCAGCGGCCATCCTCCAGGGCGGGGCTCGGCGTCCGGCAAAGCAGGTTTTTGTCCGCGCGCTCCCAACTCGCCCGCTCCTGGCTCAATAGGAAACAGCCCACGGATTCCGAGCGCCGCCAACTCGAATTCCCGGTGCTGGCGCAGCCGGATTCCGCGCTGCCCCTGCGCGCCCCGCACTTCACGGACGCCATCCTGCGGGCCAACCCCAGCCTGTCGGGCCGCATCGACACCACCTTGGACGCCGGTCTGCAGCGGCTGGTGGAACGGCAGATCGACCGCTACCTCGACCAGTTCGGCGAACGGGGCATCCGCAACGCGGCCACCCTGCTGGTGGACACCCGCGATATGTCCGTTAAGTCCTGGGTAGGTTCGGCCGATTATAGGAACCAGGGAATTCACGGCCAAATCAACGGCGTCCTCACCAAGCGGTCGCCGGGTTCCACCCTCAAGCCGTTCATCTACGCACTGGCTCTCGATCAGGGCGTGCTGCACCCGCGCACCATACTGCGCGACGCGCCCACCTCGTTCGGCCCCTTCACGCCGGAGAACTTCGATGGCAATTTCATCGGCCCCATCCCCGCCCAGGACGCTCTGATTCGGAGCCGCAACATTCCGGCGGTCTGGACAGCCACTCAGCTCAGACAACCCGATCTCTACCAGTTTCTGCGAAAGCGCGGGCGTCGGTAACATGAAGGCCGAATCCTACTACGGGCTGGCGTTGGCGCTGGGCGGAGGCGAGGTCACCATGGAAGAGCTGGCCGCCCTCTACTCCATGCTCGCCAACCAGGGCGTGATGCGGCCCATTCGAACCAGGCCGCGGGAACCGCAGCGCGATGGGGTCCGCCTGCTCAGTCCGGAAGCCAGTTTTATCACCGTCGATATGCTGAGTCACAATCCCCGTCCGGGCGAAGACGATTCCCTGGCCCCATCGGGCCGCTGGCCGGTCGCCTGGAAGACCGGCACTTCCTGGGGCTTCCGCGACGCATGGTCGGCAGGCATCGTCGGCCCCTATGTCCTGGTGGTCTGGATCGGCGATTTCGAAGCCCAGGGCAACCCCAGTTTCGTAGGCGCCGACGCAGCCGCCCCCCTGTTCTTCCGCATAGCCGACGCCTTGCATCTCCAGAAACCCGACGAAATCGTCAAGCCGCCGCAGCCGCCGCCGGGGGTGAGCAGAGTCTCGGTGTGCGCGGAGAGCGGCGATCTGCCCAATAAGTACTGCCCTGAAACCGTGGAGACCTGGTACATACCGGGCAAGTCACCCATCCGGGTAAGTCAGTTGCACCGCGCGGTGGCCATGGATATCGGCACGGGACGCCCCGCCTGCCCACCCTATGACGCCAACGCAACCAGACAAGAGATCTTCGAATTCTGGCCGTCCGACATGATGAAGCTGTTCCGCGAGGCGGGCATGCCCCGCCGCAAAGCGCCCGTCATGCCCGATTGCGCCATGGAGGAAGCCGGCGCCGACGACGCCCCCAAGATCGCCACCCCATTGCGGGGCGTAACCTACGCCTTGCGCCATAAATCCGGCCAGGAAACCATCCCCCTCGAAGCCAGCGCCGAAGCGGACGTGGACAGCGTCTTTTGGTTCGACGGCGCAGCCCTGATAGGCAAGACCGCGGTAACCCACGGAGCCATCCCCTGGGTCCCCGCGGCTGACGGCATGCACCTCATCCGCGTAATCGACGACCACGGCCGCACGACGGAACGCGACGTCAGCGTCCGCTTCACCGATTGACGGCTGGAAGGGCTAGCCCGGGTTAGGCAGGCCAGGAGGCCCGCCCCACCTCAGTGCTGCCCGGACGTGCTGGGGCGGGTCTCCGAGCGATCGTCTCCGCGCTTGATTTGCACCCGCCGCCTTCCCTGTTCCAGATTGGCGGCGGCTTTGGCCAGCGCCGCCTCGCCGATCTGGATGCGATTGTTCACCGCAATCGCGCCGCCGGTTTTGGCCAGGCGCGTGGCTACGCCCTTGTGCTGGATGACGTTCGTCCGGCCTTCGATAGTAGCCACCCCGCCTTGTACGTGGACCTGGAATTTGTCCTCATGAATCTTCGACTTGGCGAACTTGGCGCGGATGGCCGCTTCGACGGCCGCGTCGGATTGCGCGGACGGCCTGGGGGGTCTGAGGGGCGCCTGGACCTGCTTCGGGGCGGCTCTCACCGGCAAGCTCTGCGCGGGCATGCTTTGCGCCCCCGCGCTTCGCGCCGCCAGTTCCGCCACCGTCAGACACACGAACATAGCCGTACCGGATCTTCGCATGACAATACAGTTGCTCCACTTACCTGTTGTTCTCTAAATTCTGTGCTAAAGTGAGGGATTCCCAAGGCTTTTCTGGTTCGCATGCCCGAACAGATCCTGTTGCAAGGCAAAATCCTGGGCACAGAGGAATTCCTTCTGGCCGGTCCGGCCGATGGCCGGTCCACGCGCTCCGCCGGCGAAGAACTGCTTGCCGGGCGGTCGCAGTGGATCGCTCTGCTGTGCGAAGCGCTCCCGCGCGCCCTGCTGGCCGAGCTGGGCTTGGCCCGCATCCTGCTTGGTTCGAGCGGCGGCGGGCAGTTCCTGGTGGTGCTTCCCGGCGAAGCCCGGCAGGCCGCCGGAGACTTTCTGGAGGCGGCCGCCCGCCAGGTTGCGGAGCTGAGCTCCGGGCTGGTGAAGCTTATCTGGGCCGTAACCGACAATTTGGGCGATTGGGCGGTGATCCGCAAGCGCTTGAACGAAGAGCTGCGGAGCAAGCGGACCGCTCCGCTGGCGGATGGCGCGGAGATCTTCCAGCCCTTCACACGGAGCCTCCAACCCGGAAGCCGACGCCTACTTCGCGCGCGAACTGGGGGCCAAGGTGCGGGAGGCGTCGCGCATCGCATGGTCGCCCGAGGCGCCCGGAAAAGTGACGCCCGGCGATGGAAAGTACTCCTGGCCGCTGACCTCCAACCTCTCGCCCGACGGCATCATGGTGGCGCGCCACGCGGCGCCTTCCGACGACTCGAAGACCATGGCGCCGGTGCAGACCCTGGCGCGCCGCGCCCAGGGCCGCTCCATCTGGGGCGTCCTGCGGGGCGACGTGGACAACTTCGGCCTGCGCCTGCGGCGCATCCACAGCATCGAGGAGCACGTGCCGCTCTCCGTGCTCTACAAGCAGTTCTTCGCGGGTGAGCTCGAAGTGCTGTGCTCCATGCCCGAGTTCTGGCGTAAGGTGAGCATCATCTATTCGGGCGGCGACGATTTCGCGGTGTACGGTTCCTGGGACGCGCTGATCGCCCTGGCGCGCGAAGTGCAGCGGCTGTTCCACCGGTTCACCGAAGAGAACCTGAAGGAGTATCCGGGGGCCGAAGGCAAGACCATTTCGATGGCCATTGCGCTGGCTCCGGAGACCCACTACCCGCTGGCGGCGGTTTACGAGGAAGCCGGCAGAAGCCTGGACCTGGCCAAGTCGGCGGACAAGGACTGCATCTACCTCTTGGGCCGCATCCTGGAATGGCGCCGGCTGACGGACGCTTCGGAGCTGAAAGACACGGTAGTGCGGCTGGTGCACGATTTCCGCATGTCGCGCCAGTTCCTCTATCAGTTGCGGAGCTTCTACCGGCGCGAAGCGTATTCCGACGGCGGGCCGGGCGAGACCCAGCGAACGTGGCGCTTTGAGCGCCGCTTCAACCGCATTCTGAGCGGTACGCGCGACCGCGAATTCCAGAAACTGCGCACGCACCTTATCAGCGAGCTGGTGGGGCGCAAGTCGGCGGAAGTGAAGCTGCGGCCCGCGGGCCTGGTGGCCCTGGAATGGGCCAGATTGGTGACTGAGGTTTAACATATGGCGCAAGAGCAGGAGCAACGGAAGGAAACCCGGCCTCCGCGCGAAGGCCGCGGCCCGCGCGAAGGAGGGCCGCATGGGCCCGGCGAGCGCGGCGGGCATGGCGGCGAACGCGGCGGGCCGCCTTATGGGGCTCGCGGCGGCGACCGCGACCGCCGCATGGAAGGGCCGCCCGAGATCGAACTCGAGAAACTGGTCTCCGACAGCCTGTACCTGGACAACCAGGCGCACGCCGTGGTGAGCCGCATGCGCGACATGGATTCCGGCACCAAGACGCAGTTGCGCCGCCTCTACAGCGCCGTGCGCCGCGCCGTGCGCACGCCGGAAAGCGAGCGCCAGCACGAGTTCGTGATGCTGCGCGCGCGCCTGGCTTACACCATCGCGCGCCACGGGCTGCGCAGCCTCGACCAGCTCGAACGGCTGCTGCTGCAAGTTACGCGACGGAACGACATCCGCGGTTACGAACGGTTCAAGGACCTTTTCGAGGCCATCGTGGCCTACAACGAGTGAAGAGCATGAGCGCACATACCTCTCAAACCGAGTTGAAACTGATCGGCAAGCTGATCCTGGAAGGCGATATGACCTGTGAAACCGGCCTGCACGTGGGCGCCGGCAAGGGATCGCTCGAGATCGGCGGCTCCGATAACCCCGTGGTCAAGGACGCGTTCGGCCGGCCGTACGTGCCCGGCAGCTCCCTGCGCGGCAAGATCCGCTCTTTGCTGGAGCAATCCTCCGGCATGGCGGCTCCGGGCGAGCTGGTATACCTCTCGCGCCGCAAAGGGCAGGAAGTGCGCATCCACCAGAGCGACCGGCCGGATGACGAAATCTGCCTGCTGTTCGGCCGCAACCCCGGGCGCATGGAGCGCGTGCAGGGTGAAACCCTGGAGACCACGCAAGCCACGCCGGCGCGCCTGGCGGTGTTCGACGCGCCCCTCGATGCGGAGAGCATCACGCCGCAAATGCGCGAGAACCTGGACGACGAGCTGACCGAAGTCAAGAGCGAAAACGCCATCGACCGCATTACGTCGCAGGCCAATCCGCGGACCCTGGAGCGGGTGCCCGCCGGGGCCCGCTTCCGCGCCCGGCTGGTGATGGACGTGCTTTGCGAGGAAGACGCTCCGCTGTTCCTGCGGGTGCTTGAAGGCTTGCGCCTGCTCGAAGACGACGCGTTGGGCGGGGGCGGGTCGCGCGGCAGCGGCCGGGTGCGCTTCTCCGGCCTGCGCCTGGTGTGGCGCGGACGCAATCACTACGCGGCCGGCGCTCCAGAAAAAGAAATCGGCGCGGGCGCCACGCTGGCGGCCGTCCAGAGCGCGGTGGCGGGTTCGGCTTTCGCTTTCTTGCGCGAGGAGTAATGCATCCGGGCCTGGTCGTAAAACTCCGTCCCTCCGGTCCGTGGCGCATCGGCCCCGATTCGGGGGCGCGCAACCGCGTGGACGTCATCTATCACAGCGACTCGCTGTACTCGGCGGTGACGTGGGCCATGGCGCGCCTGGGTTCCATCGAGGAGTGGCTGGACGCCACCGGGCGGACGTCCGAGCCGGCCGTGTGCTTCAGCTCGTGCTTCCCGTTCCAGGACGATATCGCCTACGTGGTCCCGCCGCGCACGGTGTGGCCGCCGGCGTCTCAGGCGAGTTCGGCGCGGGTGCGCTGGAAGAGCGCGCGTTTCGTGCCGATGAAGGTAGTACAAGCGATACTGGCGGGTCGCAAGCTGGACGAGAATCAGTGGACCATAGACGGCCCCAGCGAATGCCTGGCCCCGGCCGGAAGTCCCGGCCCGTTTAGGACCGCGGTGCGTTGGAGCGCGGCGGTGGACCGGCTGACCGGGGCCACCGAACGGCACGCCACGGCCTGCCTGGAGTTTCGCCCCGGCTCCGGAATGTGGACGGTGGCGTCTTTCGCCGGCGAGGCGGCCCGCGACCGCTGGCAGGAACCCATCAAGGCGGCCTTCCGCCTGCTGGCCGACACCGGCTTCGGCGGGGAGCGCTCGCGCGGGTGGGGCCGCTCGGAAACGCCGGAGTTCGTGGAAGGCTCGCTGCCGGAGATGATCTTGCCCGCGATTCGGGAAACGGCGGCGGAAACGGCGCCACCGGCGCCGGTGGAAGAGGCCGCCGGTTGGCAGGCGGAAGCGCCTGCCCCACAAGTCGAACTGGCGGCTGAGCCCGCCGAAGCGGAAACATCCGTTGAGGCGCCGTCCGAGATCGCGCCGCTCCTGGTCGAATCCGAGGAGAGAACCGAGGCGCCGCCGGCGATTGAACCCGCGGGCTCGGGTTGGCAGGCGGAAGCGCCTGCCCCACAAGACGAGCCGCCGTTGGAAGACCCGGCCGAGCCCGTGGTCGCCCAAGCATCCGTTCAGGCGCCGTCTGAGATCGCGCCGCTCCTGGCGGAATCCGGGGAAGCGACCGAGGCAGTGCCCGAATCTGAATCCCCAGCCGCCGCGGGCTTGACAGACGAAAGCGTCTGTCCCACCTTGCCGCCCGAAGGCGCGCCGGGATTCACCGCCCTTGCCGCCTCGACAGATGAAGGTCCATCGGAGGACCCGCCGACTTGTGGGGCAGATGCTTCCGCCTGCCAACCCGAGTCCACGACCTCGGAACTTGAATCCCCAGCTCCTGGCTCGACAGACGAAAGCGTCTCTCCCACTTTGGAAGAACCGGCGGCTGAGCCCGCCGAAGCGGAAGCACCCGTCCCGGCGCCGCTCTTGGCCGAACCCGGGGAAGTGGCCGAAGTGACCGCGGAGCCCGAGGCCCCAGCGGCTGCCGGCCTGACAGACGAAAGCGTCTGTCTCACTTTGGAAGAACCGGCGGCTGAGCCCGCCAAGACGGAGGCGCCTGCCCCACCGTCCCGGGCCCCTGGTTACGAGATGGCCCGTCCGCACTGGCTGCTTTCCTTGTTTACCCCCGCCCCGGCCGATGCCGTGGACTGGAAGCGGGGCGATTACGTGGTGCTCTCGCGCGGCGGGCGGGTGGAGAGCCCGGCCGGTTCCGGCGAGATCAAAAAGCAGATTCACATGGTGGCCGAAGGTTCGGTGCTGTTCGCCGTATCGGCCCCGCGCGGCCTGGCCACCGACGTCGCGCCCGATGGTTTCGCCCACCCGGTGTACCGCGCCGGTTTCGCCGTCGCCGTTCCGCTGCCGAAGGGAAGCTGATGCGCTACCGCCTTACATGCCTGACCCCGCTGCTTGTCGGCGATGGCCGCAAGCTCAGCCCCATCGACTACATGGTCTGGAAAGATCATGTGAACGTGCTCGACCAGTGGCGCATCTTCCGCCTGCTGGCCAAGGGCCCGCGCCTGGAAGGATACCTCTCGCAGCTCAAGAAGGCGGATAAGCTGGATTTCGCCTCCTGGGGCGGATTCGCGCAGAACTTCGCCGGACGCCGCATACCGTTTGAGAACCCGGCTTGCTCGCTCTACTGGAACCGCGCCGCGGGCGAGAGCCTGCAGATTCCGACGTTCGCCGCGGGGGCTTCCGGACCCTACCTGCCCGCCACGGCCCTCAAAGGCGCGCTGCGGACGGGCATGATGTTCGCCCACTGGCGCGACGGCATGCTGCAGAGCATTTTGGAGCGTACCAAGGGCGAACGCCTGCCGCGGCGGTTCGCGGAAGAGGCGGAGGAACAGGCCCTCGGCCCGGCCGGGTCGAACCGCATGCGCTTCGTGGGCGCCGGCGATTCGGCCCCGGTGGGAACCGCCCAGTTCAAGGTGTACCTGCTGCGGACCTCGACGCTGCTGCCCCGCGGGGCGGCTTTTTCGCTGGGCTGGAAGCTCAGCCCGCGCGGCGCCGTGGATGGAGCGCGCGCCGACGACAGCACCCCCTCGTTCGCCGAAATGGCCGTCCCCGGGGCCACTTTCGAGGGCGATTGGAACGAGAAGACGTTCTTCCTCCAGCCCGAGGTGCGGCGTTCGATTCGCTGGCCGGAATCCATGAGCCGCGCCCGCGTCTTCGAAGCCGCCAATGTCTACGCCGCGGGACTGCTCACGCTGCAAAGGCAATACGCCAGTTGGGCCGGCATGGGCCTGCTCGACAAGAACCTGGACGAGCTGGAGCAGCGCCTGGCCGCCGCGCGCGAAAAAGGCGCTTGCCTGCTTTCCCTGGGCTGGGGCGGCGGACTGCCCACCAAGAGCGCCTGGCTGGACGCCACCAACACCGATTACCGCCAGATTCTGCAAGAGTTCGGCCAGTACAATTCCGCGTTGGCCGGCAACCTGCCGTTCCCCAAGACGCGCCGCATCGTGTTTCTGAACAACCGTCCGGCCACGCTGCCGGGGTGGGTGGAACTGACGGTGGAAGGCTAATGGTCGAGACCGCTCCCAAACGGTCGCGGCTCTGAAAGCGCATCCGAGCCGCGACCCGCGTTTTCCACGAATCAGACTTTCCGCTTGCAAGACCATCCTGCCGCCGCACCCTTGGCAAAATGCGTCTGGCCCCTTTTCCCCACTACCTGTAGGCGAATACTACCGCGTAGATGATCAGCAGGATCAGCGTTATGCCGATTCCCAGGGCGGCGAAGCCGAAGCGCCGCCAGAGCTTGGCGGCCAGGGGGACGGGGGCCGGCATCAGGAGCTTTTCCAGTTCTCCGCTCTCGACCAGTTCCTGGTATTCCCGGGGCCGGTCCTGCTTGAATTCTTCGAGCGGCATGCCGCCCGTGAAGATCACCGTATCGATGGGGAATTTCTCCGGACGGAAGTGGGTGTTGAAGAAGTGCACCGTGAAGATGAAGCCCACCGCCAGCAGCGCTTCGTCGCTGTGGATGGTGGTGGCTATGTTGATCACCCAGCCGGGCAGCACGCGCGTGAACAGCGTGGGCCACCACAGCATCATTCCGGTTCCGCCGATCACGGCCACGCCCCAGAACACGGCGAAGTAATCGAATTTCTCCCAATAGGTCCAGCGCCCGTATTCCGGCCGCGGCCCCTTGAAGACGAACCACTTGATGGAGCCGATGAACTCCCGCCAGTCGCGCCGGTTGAGCAGCAGGCTCTCTGGCCCGGCGATGAACTGGCGCCAGGTCATGCCGCTCTTGCGCTTGCGCCGCCGCAGGTCCCACAGGTGCGCGCCGAAGTAGGAGAAAGTGGCCACGGCGCACACGCGATGGATCCACCCGGCCACCTCGAAGCCTCCCAACAGGCGCGCCACCACGCTGGCCCAGGCGGCGTAAGAAAACTTGAGGATCATGCCGGTGGACGCCAGGCCCAGAAAACTGGTGATCACGATCAGGTGCAGGTTGCGCTCGAACGGCCGGAAACGGCGCACATATACCTGGCCCTCCAGGGCGTGCTGTCTCTTCAGGGCGCGGCGGTATTCGAGAGAGCGGGGAAGCCATAGCAGGGTGTGCGCGCCGGAGATCACGAAGGTTCCTACCAGCAGCGAGGTCATGCCCCAGAAGGTCCAGAACAGCAGCGGGTAGCGCACCGGGTCGTGGTGGGTGGCGTGGGTGAGATAGCCCGCGAACTGGCGATGCGCCCCGGTATGGCACTGCGCGCAGGTTTTGACGATGTTATTGCGGCTGAGCCTCGAGCGGGGATCGGTTACCGGCAGTACGTCGTGCGAGCCGTGGCAGTCGTAGCACTTGGCGGTTTTGAGGTAGCCCAGCTTGGAAACCTTCCCGTGGTAGGTCTCGAAGTAACTGGCCGTGATGGCCTGGTGGCAGCGCCCGCACTGATTCATGATGTTCAGCCGGAAATCCGCCTGGTCGGTGCGCTCGATGCTGTGCGCCGAATGGCAGTCCTCGCAAACCGGCAGTTGCTTGGAAGAGGGATGCGAAACCGGCGAGTGGACGCTGTTGATGAATACTTCGTAGATGCCGCGGTGGCACTTGGCGCAGGTCTGCGCGATGTTGGCGCGGGCCACGCTGGAGCGCGGGTCGGAAGCGGGCAGTTCCAGGTGCGCGCTGTGGCAATCGGCGCAGTTGGCCGTCACCGTGAGTCCGGCTTCGAGCAACCCCCGCCCGTGGATGCTTTCCTCGTAGCGCTCCACAATGTGGTCCTGCTTGCCTTCGTAGCGCAAGGCCGCCTTCTGTCCGGAGCGGTGGCACTTGGCGCACAGGTTCGGCACGTTGCGCGAGAAGGTCGGCGAGTTCGAATCGATCTTTCCCAGCACGCCGTGGCTGCCATGGCAGTCGGTGCAGTCGGGCGCATCGGGACTGCCCTTGGCGTTCAACTGCCCGTGCGTGCTTTGCTTGTAATCGGCCACCTGCTGGCTATGGCAGATGGAGCAGTCCACTTTGTCCGCGATGGTCTCGCAGGCCCGCACCTTGGATGGCGTGCCGCCCGTGTGGCATTGCACGCAGGCTACCTTGGCGTGGCGCGAGTGTTGTAACTCATCCTGGCTCACGAACAGCGAGACGGTCTTGCCCGCGCGCACGGTTTTCAGCTCGGGGTTGGCGTGGCACCGCTGGCAATCCTGGTCGGACATGCCCTGCGGATAGAAAACCTGGCGGATCTTGTGCGGCTCGTGGCAATCCACGCAGGCCGGAATCATGTTCGGCTGCTTTTCCCACAACTCGCCCCGAATCACTTTCTGGTGCACGGCTTCGATCTGCGCGTGGCACTGGGTGCAGGTCTTGACGATGTTCTGCTTGGCGATGGAAGACTGCGGGTCGGTGTGGGGCAGCACGTGGTGGGCGGTATGGCAGCTCGTGCACACGGCCGTCACGGTGAGGCCCTTTTTGTACAAGCCCTCGCCGTGGATGCTGTCCATGTAGTTGCCCAGGATATTGGCCTGCGGGATCTGGCGGGTCTCGGAAACCGGCGTGCCTTCCTTGTGGCACTGCCCGCAAAGCTGGGGGATTTGAATGGTGGAAATGGGCGAGCCGGGAGCGCTGCGCGCCTTCACGGTGTGCGTTCCGTGGCAGGTCTTGCAGCCGGGCGCCAGCTTATCGCCGCGCGCCGTGGCCCGGCCGTGCAGGCTGGCGGCGTACTGCGCCCGCTCCTCGGTGTGACACCCGCCGCAATCCACCGGGGCCAGTTTCTCGGGATGCGGAAACTCCTTGACGTTGGCCAGATCCGCATGGCAGGACCTGCACTCCAATTCGGCGTGCGGAGACGCGCGCAGGGAGGCCGCGTCGAAAGCTGGCGGAACTCCGGCCTCGCGCCGGCCGGTGCGCCGGCCGGTATCGTGGCAATCCAGGCACTCCTTGGAACCGGGGAGCGGCTGGCTTTCCTGCCCCGCCAGAGTGGCGGCTGCAAGCGCGGCGCCGGCGCACAGAAGAGCCTTCACCAGGCGCACGCGGGCGGCGGGACGTTGGGTGAGGGTCGAGAGAAGGCGGTTCGTCATTCCGAGGGCTTCGTCTATCGTTGCAACAAGGAAGTTTAATATGTCAATGTAGCAAATTTCATCAGATCGTGGAAATAAGTTCTCAGCCCGAGGATCGCAAGGCGGAATGAGCAGCCCGTCAGGCGAAAGATCATAGCCCACGCGTGAGCCGCGGGACCGAAGGGTGCGCCGCCATCTTCCGCCCCCTCCAGGGGATCCTCGGAATATCCGCGTTCCCATGGCTCACGCCATGGGCTAATATCTTTCGCTCCTCCGGAGCTTTGACTCGCATTCGTTCAGCGCGTTCGGAACTCGATTCCCAGAGCGGCGGCGGTCTTCCCTAGCGCCCTGTCCGCGGTGAACAATCTCCATCCGCTCACCATCGCCGACGCCAGCAGGTGCAGATCTACCCACCCGAGGCCGGCGCCCCATAACCGGCGGGATTCGAGAAGATGGTGGACCTCGCTTTCCGAGGCAACGGAAGCCCGCGGCAGGCTCGCCAGGAGCCCTAGAGTCGCTGCCCGATCCTTGAGGTTCAAGATCCCGCTTTACGCGCGCTAGTTCCGAGTGATGTTGGCTTAATTCTCCGTCGGCGTTTGGTTCGCCTTGTCGACAACGAGGACCTTGACCGGCGCCCTGGCCGCCTGAAGTTTCAGCCCAAGCTGACGTTGCGCCGCGGCTATCAAACTCTCACCAGGCTCGCTCGCGGCGGCTGCCAACTCGGTATTCAAGGCATTCGCATTCACGTCCCCGACTGTGCCCGCGATGTTCCCTTCCTCCATACCTGCTGGCACAAACCTCAGACGAAAGTCGCACGTCCCGGATAGGCCGGTCCTGTCTACCACCGCTCGCTGAAGCTGACCTTCAAAGAGCTGCAGCAACCGGCTCACCGGCTGCATCCTCCCCGTCATGCATTCGTTCCTCCCGACGGGCCATGATGCCACCTGGGCGATGCCCGGCGGCAGCATTGGACACAAGTCGCCATCCAATGGCGGGCGCTCGCCGGCCGGCGCGGGAGGCTGCGTTTTGCCTGAGGCGCTCTCCGCCGTCTTCATCTTCAAGCCACCTTTGGCCACCGTCAATTCGTAAACCGGAAGCTCTCGCGTTTCCCAGTGAACCGTGAGACCAAACCGCTCGGCCAGGAGGTTCTGGAGCATCAGGTTCACCTGTTCCCCCGAAGAGCCTGCCGGTATCCTGGCGTCAATGTCGTAACCGGAGTGGTTCCAGCTGGCGATCCAGTCGGGAGCGACCAAGAGGTAGTGCCACAGGTGGAGCTTCAAGTCCCAAGCCCTTACGATCAATTTCCACAAGTTGACGTTGACGCCGCTCAGCCGCCCCGGGTCGCTGGTCCCCGGCCCGCCTCGGAGCATTCCGAAGTTCACGTTGGATGGATCGTTCGGCTTGACGGAGGCTACCTCAAAGCGGAGCGACGGCGTGGATGGCTGGGCGAATGAGGTAGTCAACATGCCAAAGAGGACTGCTGTGACAACCCGGAGCGTCATGGCTTGCCTCCCAACTTTCGCAATCAATGGCGTCCCGTTTAGCGCAATATGTTACACGAGAATCTCATATAGGCCAGGTTTCTCGATCTGACACAGAGAAACCGCCTTGCCAGGCCCGCAAGGGGAGCGCGGCGGAAAAACGGCGTTCATGGAAAGTAGACCTCCGCGGGGCCAAATCCGGCTCCTGGACGCTTATCCCACGTCCTGCCGGTGCGCGATAGACGCGAAGCGTCCTCTTCACGTTTGTCATCATGCCTCGGATTTGAGTCAGGGCCAGTGGCTGCGGAATCGCCAATCCGCGGAACTGATCGCCGCCAGCCGGGCTAGGTCTTCGACCGCCTGGAAGGGTTCGATTGTGGGGCAGCTTGTCAAGCTGCGCGCCGGTTGGAAACCGGCGCGCGGGCCGATTGTCAATCGGCCCGCAGGATTCCATCCTGCCCCACGGAAAAAGGACATGTTCACGCGGTCAGGGTACTAGCCTCGTTCGCGCCCGGTGGCAGTCCTGGCTATCTGGATTCCGGCGCCCTGGCTTCCGTGATTCCCAGGTCTTTCAACACTTTCGGGTCTGCTTCATCGGTCGCCAGTATGTTGTGGCAGGCGCTGCAATCCTGGGTGATGACGGCCCCGCTCTTGGCCGTGTGATTCGAGTCGTGGCAGCGCCAGCAGCCGGGGAAATCCTGGTGGCCGATGTTATTCGGGTACTTGCCCCAGGTAACGTTCATGTCGGGGAAGATGTTGCGGTCATAGATAGCCAGCGCCTGGGCCCCGGCGGCGCTCACTTGGGCCTGGCGCGCACCCCATACTTGCGGATAGTTCTGGCGGTAGAAGGCGGCGAAGGTCTCCGGAATCCGACGGGCGGCCTCCTCGCGCGAAGCGTACTTCACCTTCAGAACCTCCACGGCCTCTTTCTTGGCGAAGGGCAGCGAGGGCTCGATCAGGCCGGCATTCAGGGCGCGATCCACCGCGCGCTCGGGCATCTCGTACGTATGCGACGGCCGGTTGTGGCAGTCCATGCAATCCATTTCGCGGATGTCGAGGCCGGCGCCGCCGGGTTTGGCGTCCGGCGTGGCATACTCCACCGATTTTCCGTCCGGAGTGTTGTACTCCACCCAGGGGATATTCTGGCGGGCCTGGTCGGAGTGCCCGTAACGGATCTTCACGCCCGGTCCCAGGTGCGTTCCATGGATGCCGATCCCGTTGTTGCCGCCGCCGATCTTGATCAGCAGGACCGTCTTGGTGGCGGTGTTCGCCTGGTCGCCGGCGAAGCTGGAAATCACGCGCAGACGGTCCTCCCCGTACTTCTGCGGCCAGTGGCACGCTTCGCAGGTCTCGCGCGCTGGGCGCAGGTTGGTGACCGGCGCCGGAATGGGCCGCGGGTAGGTGTTGAACGCCACCGCGAACACCTGCCCCACGCCGGAGAGCTTGCTCTTCACGAACCACCCGGCGCCCGGCCCGATATGGCATTTGACGCACTCGACGCGCGAGTGCGGCGAGTCCAGATAGGCCGTGTACTCGGGCTGCATCACGTTGTGGCAGGTCTTACCGCAGAAGGTCACCGTGTCCATGTAGTTCACCGCGCCGTAGCTGAGCTGGCTGGCGATGGCGATGTTCACGACCGTGGTGACGCCCACGAAATACACGAGCCTCCGCACTTCCGGGTTGCGCCAGCGCAGGCCGTACTCGTCAATCGGCGGGATGCCCGTGCGCCCCTCGCGACGCCGCTTCCGCAAGATCCCCAGCGGGATCAGGAAGAGGCCCACAAAGAACGGTCCTGGGATCGTCAGAAAGGCCAGTATCCCGATGTACGGGTTTTCCGTTCCGCCGCGCAGAGTGGTAGGGAGCAGGAAGAGCCAGAAGATGGTGGTGGTGGTCACCAGCACCACTCCCGCCAGGCTGGTCCAGTTGTTCGACAGGTGAATGAGCGGGGACAGCCAGCCCGCCGGGCGGCGTTCGGAGTTGTTGGGCGTCATCGTTCTAGTTATCCTGAATCGCGAAGTTGAAAGTTCCCGATACAACCATGTCCCCGGCCGTTCGACAAGGCCCGCTCTTCCACAGTATCGCCGTCAGTCGCCCTCGGCGTGGCCGCCATGCTGTTTCGCCGGATCGTCCTTGGCCACGCTCACGCCGGTGAGGAAGGCGGTATTCAGGGGGTAGACATCGGGATCGAAAATAACCGTGTAGAAGTGCCATACCACAATGGCCAGGGTGGCCAGCAGGGCTTCGTAGAAGTGCACGGAGGTGGCCACGTCCAGCCACACCTTGGGCAGCAGCTTCAAGGCGATATTGTTGGCCCACAGCGTCACGCCGGTGGCGGCCATCACCACCGCGCCCCACACCACCGCCCAGTACTCGGCCTTCTCCACGTAACTGTGCGCGGAGCGGCCCGGAGGCTGGTCTCCCAATCCGATATTGTAGGCGAAGTTGGAGAGGGCTTCCCGCGGGTCGTTCATGGAGGGCAGCATCTCCTTCCAGTGCGCCCGCAGCTTGCGGCTGGCGATGAGCGACACGACGTGGGTCACCGAGATTCCCATGAAAACCGAGGCGGCCACGCGATGAATGATGCTCCGCATGGAGTAGCGGCCTTCGAGCAGCAGCAGCGGCCTGGCCCACCACTGGTCGGGGTACTTGAGGGCGAAGCCGGTCCACACCAGGGTCAGGAACGAGAGCGCCAGCACGGCGTGCTGCACGCGCTCGAAGGGCAGCATGCGGATGCCGCCATGGGCGACGGGGGCCGTGCGGCGCTTCCGGAAGCGCGCGGCGATGAGCTTGCGAATCCAGTCTCCGCCGTTGTGCAGCAGCATGAGACCGATGGTCACCGGGATCACCAGCAGGTAGAACTCCCGCACCCAGCGCAGCGGGGCTGCCTCGGCGCCGGTTTCGGAGAGGTGCACCTGGCTGATGGCGAAGCGCGTCCCGGCCCCGGGGTGGCATTTCCCGCAGGTGCGCGGCAGGTTCTTGGGGTTGATGGTGGATTTGGGGTCCGAAGACGGCAGGATGTTGTGTACCCCGTGGCAGCTTGCGCAATTGGCCACGGTCTGGGATCCCTCCTTGGCCGCCAAGCCGTGGTACGACGCGTCGAAGCTGGTCAGCCGGTCCGAGGGCAACCCGAACTTGCGGGTCAGCCGCACGTTGCCATGGCAGCTCCCGCAGGTGTCGCGGATGTGCGCGGCGTTCACCGTGGAATCCGCGTTGCCGGGTTTGATGATCTTGTGTTCGCCGTGGCAATCCGTGCACAACGGGGCTTCCGGGACGCCCCGCGCCAGGGCCTGCCCGTGCACGCTGGCCCGGTACTGCTCCGCCACATCGGTGTGGCACATGCCGCAGGTATCCGGAACCGCGGAGCGGAACGCCTGGGATTTGGGCGACAGCCATCTCGTGGGCCGATCCATGGCAGAGGGAACAATCCGGAGCGCCCTCATTGCCGTTCTTGCGGGCCTGGCCATGCACGCCCAGGGCGTAATCGCCGGCCTGCTCCGCGTGGCAGGAGCCGCACGTCGGGCTTGGTGATGCCCGCCGGGTGAGTGGCCGCGACATAGTTCTCATGGCAGGTTTCGCAGGGGAGACCCGCGTGCGCGCTCTTCGCCAGCTTCAGGCCAGTGTCGTGGCAGGCGGAGCAGTCCACCGGGGCGGCCGCCTCCGCCGCGTACAGAGTGGCGCCGGCCAAAAGAAGGGCGATAAGGACGGAACCGAGGATCGGACCAATCCGGATGAGAACGCGGTTCGTCATCAAGCTTATGCTCCTGGGCGCCCGGATCTTAGTCCCTGGTTTTCCGCCGCGGCGCACGGAAACAAGGACAGTGCACGCCAAAGTCCATGACTGCGGCGCCGGATCTACTGGATTTTACAACGTTTAGACCCTGAAATCCGATTATGTGAGGAAATTTGCGCAGGACCAGATCCGACGGTGGGGGAAATGCCACCCGGCGCGGCAGCGGTGTGGCATTTAGCAACGCGCAACGCGGCCGCCATGATGGCCAGCAAAACGGTGTTGATGGGATCGTCGGCGGAAACTACCGAAACGATCCCCGCCTCCCAGGCTTGCGCCATCATCTGATGGGTGTCCTTACGGGTGATAAGCACGACCCGTTCGGGATTGGAAAGGGGAAGAGCCAGCCGCTCGAAAGCCGCTTCGTCCAGAACCAGAACGCTGTCTTGCGACAGGTCCGGAGACTCCACGGGTTCCACATGCCACGCGCAACTGTGGGATAGCGCGTCCCGAACGGCCGCCAGGTAAACGCCGTCGGATATCGCCATCTGAACCGTCTGCACCATGGGGGACCCCAACTCTTCCACCCGTCCGCGAAACGTTACTTGTCCGGAGCCTTGTACCCATCCAGGGACTTGTGCTCGGCGAAATACTTGCCGGCGTCGGTAAGCTCCTTGGGGGCCTTCACCTGATCCTTGTGGCAGAAGGCGCAGGGCTTCTTGGTCTGCTTCACGTATTCCGCCTTGCCGAACGAAGGCGTAGAGCTGTTCAGGAACACGCCCAGAAAACCGCCCAGGAGCAGGATGGTGGGCAACGCAATCTTCAAACGGGACATGATGCCTCCGAGGGTCGAGCGAGCAATTGCATCGCCACCGCTAATCATAGCTTTCCAGAGGATTTGCGAGGGCGGGGGTGTTCCGAGGTGGGGGCAATTCCCCCCGAAGTCGCCGCTGGTTGGGCCAATTGACCCAGATGGCTGCTATAATCAGGACAAGCTGCTGTAATGTCCAAACTAACGCCAGGCTGGCAGAAAACCAGCGTCTTGGAATCCGTTTTCGATCAACTCTCCGACGCTTTGGTTCTCTACGACCCCGAGTTTCGCATTACAGGAGTGAACCGGTCCGCGGAAAAGCTCTTCGGCATGTCCTCCGAGGAACTTCTCGGTAAGCACTGCCAGGACGTCTTCAAATGCTCGCTGTGCGAGCCCGGCTGCGGAGTGCTGGTGGGGCTGAACCAGCACCCGGCCGCCCCCCACTCCACCGTCCGCATGCACACCCCCAATGGCATGGAGCGCCTGGTGGTGATGCGCACCACCCAGATGTTCGACGGCGACGGCCAATTGAGCGGCGTGGTGGCCACCATCCGAGACGTCACCGAGGAAGCCGCGCCGCAGAAGCGCGAGGTGATCGCCGATTCCGCCAGCATGCGGGATGTGCTGAACTTCGTCCGGCGCGTGGCCGCCAGCGAGGCGACCACCATCCTGCTCGAGGGCGAGAACGGGACCGGCAAGGATCTGGTGGCCAAGACCCTCCACTATCAGAGCCTGCGCCAGGCCGAACCCTTTATCGCCATCAACTGTGCGGCCATTCCCGAGACGCTGCTCGAAAGCGAACTCTTCGGCTACGAAAAGGGGGCATTTACCGACGCGCGCGCCCAGAAGCGGGGCATCTTCGAGCTGGCCGACAAAGGGACGCTGTTTCTGGACGAGATCGGCGAGATCCCGCTCATGCTCCAGGCCAAGCTGCTGCGCGTGCTCGAAGACCAGAGTTTCCGGCGGCTGGGCGGACTCAAGGACATCAACCTCGATCTGCGCGTGATCGCGGCCACGAACAAGAACCTTCGGGAGGCGGTGAAGGAAGGCGCTTTCCGCCAGGACCTGTACTTCCGCCTCAACGTGATTCAGATCCTGATCCCGCCGCTGCGCGACCGCACCGAGGATATCCTGCCGCTCACGCGCTTCTTCATCGAGCACTACAACCGCAAGTTCAAGCGCAACATCGAGGGGACCACCGACGCCGCGGCGAAACTGCTGGCCGTGCACGACTGGCCGGGCAATGTTCGCGAATTGCGCAACGCCATCGAGCGCGCCATGATCCTGGAGGAATCCGCTCTCATCACGCCGCAGAGCCTGCCCATCGCCATCGTGCGCCCGGATCCCAGCGGCGCGGCGCTGGCGCCCGCAACCGTGGAGATTCCCTCCGACGGTCTTTCGCTCGAGGACAACGAGCGCAGCCTGCTGACGCGGGCGCTCGAAAAGACCAACGGCAACCAGACGCAAGCGGCCCGCCTGCTGCGCATCACCCGCGATACCCTGCGCTACAAGATGAAGAAGTTCAACCTCCGGTAGGTGGGACAGGCCATCGCCTTTGGTGGCCTGTCATGCCTGGATGAAGAAGTTCAACCTGCGGTAACGCCGGCGGTCTTGCCGCCGGTGTTCCACGAAGAGTCTATTCCACTCGGGCCGGCACAAAGACCATGCGAGCATCGCCGTTCTGAGAGTCCAACAACCAGAGAGGCCCGGCCCCGGCGTCATTCAAGCGGAACAGACCGCCCATGGGAAACAGGCCGGCCGGCACGCAATCGCAGGAGACTACGGTTGGCGCTCCCGTGGCAAGGTCGAAGCCCGTCACGCTGCGCGCGGCGGCGTCCGCCAGAAACAGTCTCCGGCCGTCGGCGGAAAAGGCCAAGCCGGCGGGGAAGGCCATGCCGCCGCCCGCGGCGAGGGTGCGCCGCGAGCCGGCTCCGGGCACGTCGCCCAGAAGCACAACTCCCGCGGACAAGTCCGCGGCGGCGGCATCGTGGCCGCCGGGAGCGAAGGCCACCACGGTGTTCGAACCGGCCGGCATCACCGCGAAGTCCTCGCCGGCGGCTCCCCAGAGGCGGACGGAACCGCCCTCCGCGTACAGAACGTAGCCGCCATCGTCGCTCACCGCGAAAGAGCCGAGCCCGCGCCGGGCGGCCGCCCGCAAGGATCGCCCGGAAATGCCGGTGGCTAGCCCGCCGGCCATGCTCGGCGTATCCGGCAATCCCCGGACCACCTGTATGCGGCCCGCGGCATACAGCGCCACCGCCGTTCCCGAAGGACTGAAGGCCACCCGCTCCGGCGAAGCTGTCACGCCGCCCACCCAGATCCGCGAGAAGGCCCCGTGCGTCAGAAGAAGGAACGCGGGGCCGCTGGCGGTCACCGCCAGCGCCCAGTTTTGCCCCGGCGCCACATAGGCGGCGGTCAGCTCGCTTCCCGCCTCCAGAGCCTCGCCCAGGAGCGACGCCCCGGGGATGCCCAGGATGGGCCGCAGCACGCGCGCGGACTGGTCGAACACGATTCCCGAAACCGGCCCCACCACTCCGCCCTGCGCCCATAGCCACGGCGCCGCAACGGCGCTGGCGAACAACAGCGTAAGACAGCGCATCCCATCCTCCACTTGATACTGTGTCGCGACCAGCCCGCAATTCTCATAGACATTCGGCATGGTGGGGCGGATCCCCCCCTGGCCCCCCTTTCTCCCGAAGAATCAAGTAATTGCCGCTTTCGACAAGCCGGCCAGGGGGCCGGCCGCGGACCGGGGGGGGGCCGCCCCACCAATTCCCGCTCAACCCGCCGCCGCAACCTGTCGCTGCATAAATCAGGCCATTCGGGCCTTGAATCTTGAAATTCGCAGGCCTGGAGCCTGAGACTATGGAGAACGGCGTAGCGCAACCCTATGGGTATCAATATCGGCCTGGACATCGGCGCCATCAGTTTGAAGCTGGCGGCCTTGGGAAAGCCGCAGGACCGGCCCGTCCTGGAATCCCTGTGCGCCGCACGGCCCGATTTTCGCCTGGCGGAGCTGGATGGCGCACCGCTCGCCCTCTCCGGCTACCGCCGCATCGCCGGCAGCCCCATCCAATCCACCTACGACCTGTTGCAGGAGTTCCACGAAACCGTCCCCGCCGAGCGGGTCGAGGGCATCCGCGTCACCGGGTCGGGCAGCCGGACCATTGCCAAGGTCCTGGGCCTGTTTTTCGAGAACGAATTCAAAGCCATCGCCCGCACCATGGCGGCGCTCTACCCGAAGGTTCGCACGGTGTTCGAAATCGGCGGGGAAAGCTCCAAGTACATCCGCCTGGAGGGCGACAGCATCGTGGACTACGACCGCTCCGGCGAATGCGCCGCGGGCACCGGCTCGTTCCTCGATCAGCAGGCCCTGCGGATGCAGTATTCGGTGGAAGAGATGGGGGCCGTGTGCTCGACGGCCAGTTGCGCGGCGCGCATCGCCGGGCGCTGCTCGGTATTCGCCAAGAGCGACATGATCCACGCCCAGCAGAAGGGCTACTCGCCGGCCGAGATCCTGCGCGGGCTGTGCGACGCGGTGGCGCGCAATTTCAAGAGCTCCATCGTCAAGGGACGGCCGGTGGAAGCGCCGGTGGCGCTGATTGGCGCGGTATCGCAGAACGCGGGCGTTACCAGGGCGCTGCGGGAGGCGTTTTCCCTGGCCGAAGGCGACCTGCTGATTCCCGCCGAGTACGCCTGGGCGGGGGCCATCGGCGCAGCCATCCTGGAAGCCCAGGAGCCGCGCAAACGCTCGATTCTGGAAATTCACCGGCTACGCCAGCACGACGCCGAGGAACGCGTACAGGATACCCACCCGCTGGCCACCGAAAACGTGGTCCAGTTGCGCGACCGTGTGGGCGTCTACGTGCCGCCGCCCAATGACCAGCCGATTCCCGCCTACCTGGGCCTGGATATCGGCTCGGTGTCCACCAACGTGGTGGCCATCGACGAATCGGGCGCGGTGATCCACGACGTCTATCTGCGCACCGCCGGACGGCCCATCGAAGCCGTCGAGCAGGGGCTGGCGGAGGTCGAGCGCCTGTGGGGCAGGCGGCTGGAGATCCGCGGCGTGGGCACAACCGGCTCGGGGCGCGAGCTGATCGCCGAATTGGTGGGAGCCGACGCGGTCAACGACGAAATCACCGCCCACAAGACCGGCGCCATCCACATCAGCCACACCCTGGGCGGCGAGCCGGTGGACACCATCTTCGAAATCGGCGGGCAGGATTCCAAGTTCATCTCGATTGAGAACGGCGTGGTGGTGGATTTCGCCATGAACGAAGCCTGCGCCGCCGGAACGGGCTCCTTCCTGGAAGAGCAGGCCGAGAAGCTGGGCATCTCGATCAAAGGCGAGTTCGCCAAGCTGGCGCTTTCCTCCGCCAGCCCCACCCGCCTGGGCGAGCGCTGCACGGTCTTCATGGAGCGCGACGTCACCGGCTGGCTGCACAAGGGCGAAACCGTGCCCGACATGGTGGCCGGCCTGGCCTATTCCATCGCCCTCAACTACCTGAACCGCGTGGTGCGCGGGCGCAAGATCGGCAAGGTGGTGTACTTCCAGGGCGGCACGGCCTACAACGACGCCGTCACGGCGGCCTTTGCCAGCGTGCTCGGAAAGAAGATCACCGTGCCGCCGTACAACGGCGTGATGGGGGCCATCGGGATGGCGCTCATCGCCCGCCAGTGGCGCCACGCGACGCAAGGGCGGACCCGTTTCCGCGGATGGGACCTTCGCCAGTTACAACTTTCCACTCGCGACTTCGTGTGCAAGGCCTGCACCAATCTCTGCGACATGAAGGAGTTCATTATCGAGGGGCAGAAGAGTTATTGGGGCGACAAGTGCTCCGATAAGTTCCGCAAACCCTCGCCCACCGGCCGCAAGCCGGTGATCGAAGACTTATTCGCTTACCGCGAAGGGCTGCTGGAAGCTTTGCCCAACGCCAAGGGCAGCGCCTTCCGGGTGGGACTGCCGCGGGCCATGGCCATGCTCGACCAGTTGCCCTTCTGGCGGACCTATTTCGCCCGCCTGGGCATTGAGACAACGCTTTCGCCGGTGACCGATCCGCGCATCTCGGCGGCGGGAATCGATATGGCCGTGGCGCAGCCCTGCTACCCGGTGCAGGTGGCCCACGGGCACGTGCAGGCGCTGGCGGAATCGGGAGTGGACTACATCCTGATTCCCAACCTGGCGGACGCGGACACCGGCGAGGCCGGAGGGACGGCGCATTACTGCCCGTGGAACCAGACGCTGCCCTGGGTGCTGCGGTCGGCCCCGGCGCTCGAAGCGCATGCCCACAAATTCCTGATTCCGACTCTCCACTTCCAGCTTGGCCCGCAGCAGGTGAAGAAGGCGCTGGCGGAGACCATGGCGCGCATCGGCGTGTCGCGCCGCCTGAGCGACCGCGCGGTGGACGCCGCCTACGCGGCGCAGCGCGAGTTCCAGGATAAGTTGCTGGAAGCCGGGCGCAAGGCGCTGGCCACCCTCGATGAGACCGGTGAGCCGGGCCTGGTGGTGGCCGGGCGCGGCTACAACGTCTACGACCGCGGCGTGAACTGCGACATCCCGCGCAAGCTGCGCCACCGCTACGGGGCCAACGTGATTCCGCTCGACTTCCTGGTGACCGGCCGCGAGCCGGTGCGCGACCTGCACTCGAATATGTTCTGGATTTCGGGCCGCAAGATTCTGGAAGCCGCCCGGGTGGCCTCTTCGCGGCCCAACCTGCACATGGTCTACATCACCAACTTCAAGTGCGGGCCGGATTCGTACATCAAGCATTTCGCCCGCGCAGCCGCCGGCGCCCCGCTTCTCATCCTCCAGTTCGACGGCCATGGCAACGATGCCGGCTACATGACGCGCTGCGAAGCCTACCTCGACAGCAAAGGGATTCTGCGATGCTACCAATCGTCGACGGAGCCGCCCCGGCCGCAGCACGCCGGCCTGCGGGCGAGCATCCACTAGCCGGGAAACGCGTCTACATCCCGCCCATGGCCTATGGCAGCGCGCGCGCCTTCGCGGCGGCCTTTCGCGCCATCGGCCTGGATGCCGAGCCCACCCCGCCCTCCGACGAGCGCACCCGCGAGTTGGGCTCCCGCTACACCTCGGGCGACGAATGCTACCCGGCCAAGGTGACGGTGGGCGACTTCATGAAACTGCTGGAGCGGCCCGATACCGACCCCGCGCGCGTGGCGCTGTTCATGCCCACCGCCGAAGGCCCTTGCCGCTTCGGGCAATACGCTCCCTACCTGCGGCACGTACTGGACGCCAACGGGTATGAATCCGTGGCCATTCTTTCGCCCACCAGCGGCAACGCCTACGACGGCCTCGGCGACCACTCGAAAACTTTCGTCCGCACCGGCTGGCGCGCGCTGTTGTGCGCCGACCTGCTGCAAAAGCTGCTGCTCATCCACCGCCCCTACGAAGAGAGCCGCGGCGACACCGAAGCCGTCTACGAAGAGTGCCTGGCGGACCTGTGCGCCACGATTGAAACCACGCCGGTAGAGCCCGGCGTGCAATTGCACAGCCTGCGCGATTCGATAGTCCGCTGCCGCGACCGCTTCCGCACGCTGGGAATTCTTAAGCGCGGGAACCTGCCGCTGATAGGCATTGTGGGCGAGATCTTCTGCCGCCTGAACCGCTTTTCCAACGAGAACCTGGTGCAAAGTCTGGAAGGCTACGGCGCCGAAGCGTGGATCAGCGACCTCGTGGAGTGGATCTGGTACACCAACTCCGAGCACTTCCGCAAGCTCAAGCTGGCGGGCCGCATCTGGACCGTCGAAGCCCTCGGCGCGTGGGTGCGCAAGTACGTGCAGAAGCGCGACGAGCACGTACTGGTGGAACCGTTACACGACGATTTCGAAGGCCGCGAGGAACCCGACATCTACGAGATCCTGGAGTGCGCCCGCCCCTACCTGCCCCGCGAGGGAGCCTTCGGAGAGATGGTTCTCAATGTAGGTAAGGTGGTCTTCCTGGCCAGGAAAGGCGCCGCCGGCATCATCGATATCAGCCCCTTCACCTGTATGAACGGGATCGTCTGCGAAGCCATCTACCCCCGCATCAGCCGCGACTTAGGCGGCATCCCCATCCGCAATTTCTACTTCGACGGAACACAGTCGGACTTAGATCGGGATTTGGGGGTTTATATGGAATTGGCGCGGAGCTATCGGAAGAAGCGGGGATAGGCGGATCACCATTGCCTTTGCACCGTGTCAACGCTGGCGCTCGCGTCTAGAGAAAAGCACACGGACCCCGCCTGGTGGCGCCACTGGACGGGCACATCGGCTGGGCTTGGACGCGAGAACTCGGCGCACAAGCGGTAGGCCGTTCCCGGCGACGGGGCGTATCCGTAGGTTCGGCCGCTCATGGGATCGACGATGCTCGCACCCCCGAGGCCGGTTTTCAGATCCTCAATCGTCGATGGAAGCATGAAATCCCTCTGCCCTCGGCTCAGCCACCTGCCATGCAGTGCCCTGGCGACCGAAGACAGGTCGAATAGCCGGCGGGCGTCTTCCGACGCGGAACGCAGCGCCGCCGGTGACCCGATCTGGACGAATCCCACAACAATGCCAAAACTCACCACGGCCAGTGCGGCAATGGCAAACGACCGATTTCGACCTGAGGAGACGCTCTCGCGCCGCAGTGAATCGAGATAATACGCGAACACCCCACCGGCGATCGCCAGCACCGTCACGACCTTCAGCGCGAATCGTGTGTCGAGGTCTCCGCGAAGAAAGTACGCAAGGAATGTCACTACATCCCCGATCATGGCGCTTGCCGTGATCACCAGCGCGATATAGGTGAGCCACTTCCTCACTGAGCTCTCGATGCGCTCCGGTTGCCGACGAACGCCGCGCACAATCCCCCAAGAGACCAGCAAGAACAACGGGAACCCTACTATGATGCTGGCTAACTCATCCGCCATGTCTCGAGTCACCCACGCGGCATTCGAATAGTCCAGTGCTGGATTGGGAAAGGAGCGGTCAATCGCCGTGAACAATAGCGCGCCCAACTGGATGGCCCAGATCCCCAACGTTATGAAAGCGAGCAGATAGAGGAACGCGTCTTTCGCAGCCTCAATCCGACCACCGCCGTTCGGAACCGCCCTTCCGGTGTGCGCCTCATACCAGGCGCCGAAGGCTTGGTATATGCGCTTCTCCGACCACCCGTTCTGCCGAAGGAGGGCTGCCAGAAATTCGTCGGAAGCTCCTTGGCTTTTCGCTGTGTCGATGTAATCGAGCAAAGGCTGACTTTCAGCAGACATACCGCGAGGTAGTATAGCAGTTCTCACGCCCAAGTAATCCCGGAAAGCGGTGTGCGGGGCCGCCCAATTGCCGCTCCCCCAGGCTGCTCCCTCGGGATCTCAGCGCAGCACGTTGAGTATCAGACGAAGAACCGCGCATCGTAGTGGAACGGCTCAGCCGGCCGTACCCGGATTCTCGCGAATTCCGGGTGCAGAGGGTTGACCAGCCAGTTCGATTCCGACGGGACCAGCGCCGAGGGAACCGCCAGGGCCGCGCTCTTGCGTTCGGCGGCAAAGGCGTCCCCGAATGCGGTAAGGCCCGGAGGAGCGGGAACCTGCCGCCAGTCGGGAGGCAGTTTCCGCGGGGGTAGGACCATGCGGGAGACACTGTCCGGGATGTCGGCGGCCACCACCACGAGGTCCTTCGGCGGGTCGCCGGTCTCGATGTGGATGAAGTACTCGATCATCGCCAGCGAAAGGTGTTCCGCGGTGTAGGCGATCCGCGTGCCCGGACTCGACCAGCGTCCTCCAAATCGATAAGCGCCCTCGCCGTCGAGGGGCGTCTTTGAGTACGGCTCTCGGACAATCCTGTAGACCCGAATCAACTCACGCCGCCGTATGCGATTCTGCCCAGAACGTTCTCTACCGCCCGCGCCCCCAGTTCCGTGTCGATCAGTTCGAGGGGAACGCCGCCCCCCAGCGCCCTGTTCGGCCGCTTGAGCCACCGGGTCGCGGTTTCCGCGTCCCCGATGTATTGCTTGGCCAATGCGACGATGCGCGCCAGCCGATAGAGACGGTCGGACTCGTACCGCGCCAGCCGGCCTTGATGCCGGCGCCGCTGCAAGCTGCGCGGCGAAAGGTCGAGGGTCGCCGAGAGTTCCTTCAGAGTCAAGCCGGAGGAGTGCATCACGCTTCCAACGACTTCCTGGGGGAAGCCCTCGCGGATCGCCGATCGAAGGTCGTTGTGGGTCCGCAGAGTGCGGCCCAGAGACCTCTCGCCTCCCAGTTCCGAGACGACGGCCTGGAGTTCGTTTGCCATTCTGTCGTCTATTATAGCGCCATATGACGCCGGCGCGGAACTGCCGGAGAAGGCAGGGGTAGGGGCGAGGGCGTTAGGCCGGGGTGCGCGACATGGAAGTGGGGTCAAGCCTCTCGGCTTGCCGCCGGGATTTTGGCCGGCGTCCGGCGCAGGCGCGAAGAACCCTGGTTCGCCACGGCTGCCCTCCGCTTCGTTCCAATCACATGCCGATCACCATTCCGAACTACAACCGTGAAACTGATCGGCATCACTTCGGAACAGTGATCGGCATCACTTCGGAACAGTGATCGACATCAGTTCGGAACGCTGATCGGCATCGCCCGGAATCCGCACCCAAGTCCTTCAACAGAGCCTCGGGAGAGCTGAAGCGCCTTCCTTCGCCACGGTCGGCGGCCTCCATGGCCTTTACGGTCGTCGAATTGGGAACCCTCACCTCGAACGGCAGGGCATCCTCCGCGGCCACGCGAACCAGCATCATGCGGACGGCGTCCGAGACGGAGAGGCCCATCGTTGCGAGCGCCTTCGTGGCCCTGTCCTTCACGCGCTGATCGATGCGAACATGCACCATGGTTGTCGACATCGGATTGTTCACTTTGGCCCCAAGCTCAAGCCGGACCGAGCCGCGCATGAATGGAGAGGTCTCCCAAACCCGCCCCTCACGCAGCCTTCTTCGGAATGACGTCGCGCTCGATCACGGCCTTGTCGAGGGAGTCGAGATCGAAGCGATTCTGGATGTTCAGCCAGTACTGCGCCGAGGTCCCGAAGTAACGGCCGAGGCGCGCGGCCGTGTCCGCGGTGATCCCGCGCTTCCCATTCACGATCAGGCTGATCCGGTTCGCCGGCACGCGGATCGCCTGCGCCAGCCCGTTGATGCTGATCTCCTCGTCCTGCATGTCTTCGAGCAGAATCTTGCCCGGGTGGATCGGCGGCAGTTTCTTTCCGCCCTTAGTGATAGTCGGCGATTTCGACATCGGCCGGTCCTTTCGCTTCCCAGTTGAAGCAGATTCGATATTGGTCGTTGATCCGAATGCTGAACTGCCCCTTGCGGCTGCCGCTCAGCCTTTCGAGCCGATTGCCGCGAAGAGCCCGAAGGTCTTCGAGAGAAGTCGCCGAGTCCAGCCGGATCAGGCGCGTTCGAGCTTGCTCTTCGATGTTCACCAGTTCAACGACGCGCCGGCCGTCCATCAACTTCCCGGCCCGCTCGTCCCTGAACGACTGAATCATATCGGAAAGGGTATTACCCTACAGATAATACCACAAAAGAGGGTGGGATGGCGCCGCTACGCTCAATGCCACACTTTCGCTTTTTCCCCCGCCATGGCCACGAAGAACAGGGCGTTATAGGACGCGTGCATGATGGCGGAAGCCCTGGTCGATCCGGTTCGCTGGCGCATCCAGCCGAAGGCCGCGCCGGCGGCCGCCACAATCACCGCGTGGCGCCAGGAGTTGCCGTATTCCCGGTAATGCAGCAGGCCGAACGGGAGCGCCGCGGCGAAGATCCCGCCGGCCGCGCCGAGGCTCCGCACCAGCAGCGGCTGGAGGAAGCCCCGGAACGCCAGTTCCTCGCACACCGGCGCCAGGGTGATGCCGAACACGGTCATGAGGATCAGGGATTTCGGGTCGTCCAGCAGCTTGGTGATGTCGTTGG
The DNA here is from genome assembly GCA_963767595.1 of Terriglobia bacterium. Lineage (GTDB taxonomy): Bacteria > Acidobacteriota > Terriglobia > Bryobacterales > Bryobacteraceae > BOG-224. The sequence continues at coordinate 544,116 of CAVYEK010000008.1, read as the reverse complement.
GGGTGGTGGGCGTGCGGATCAGCGTGCCCAGAAACGAGACGGCCCAGGCGGTGAGCGCCCCCAATAGCGCCACCTGCGCCACCGGCATGCGAAAACCGCGCCAGCCCAGGGAGCGCCAGAAGGGGCGGCCGTACTGGACGCGGAAAAGCAGCGCGAGACTGCCGAAGGCGAAAACGTAGATGATCGCCTGGGTGGCCAGCAATTCGGCGGTCCCCATGTTGCCCTGCACATGGACGCGAGCCAGAGCGGCCACCGCCGTAACCAGCAGGCCGCCCACCAGCCAACTGGCTACCGCCAGGCCGATGAACAGAAACACGTCGCCCCAGGTCCAGAAGGGCTCGCGTTCGGGCGGCGCAAGCGGCAACTCCTCGGGCACAGGCGCCTGCTCTTCGCTCATGATTGCATCTCGATCAAGGCGGCGGCGAGCAACGGAATCATCAGCTCATGATGCCCCGTGATGGCGTACCCGGCCCCACCGGCCTGCGCGTGCGGGCGTTCCACCACGTTCACGCGAGGCCGGTACTGCTGGAGGAAATCGAAATTGGCGGTGGTAAAGCCGGCCAGCGGGCGCCCCAGGTTACGCACCGCCGAGACGGCCTTCAGGAACACCTCCGGCAGCACCACGGCCGAGCCTATGTTGAGGTACACGCCGCCCCGGTCGAGGTCCGCGAGGTAGGCGCAGAAGAGGCGGAAATCGCGCAGCGAGGCGCTGCCGATGGCAGCTCCATCGGCGGCCGGGTGGGTGTGGGGCGTATCCGTGCCCAACGCCACGTGCACCGTCACGGGCACGCCCTGCCGGTACGCCTGAAGCAGCAGGCTGTGAACGGGGCATCCCTTGGAAAAAACGGCCGCGTCCAGCCAGCGGCCCAGGGATTCGCCGATTCCCAGGTTCTCGGCGTCGCCTCGGATAATGGCCTGGTTCATCTCGCGCCCGGTCTCCTCGGCCGCGCCGAAACGGCCGTCGGGGAGCGCGGCCTCGACATCCTCGCTGGTGTGTCCCGCCAGGGCGATTTCGAAATCGTGGATGGCGGCCGCGCCGTTCATGGCGAACAGGGTGGCGTAGCCGCGGCGCATGAGGTCCGCCAGCACGGGCGCAAGGCCGCACTTGATTACGTGGCCGCCCAGACCCCACACGATGGCGCGCCGGTTGGCCCGCGCCTCCCGCAGGCGTTCCACCACGGCGCGGAAGGCGTTGCCCGCCAGAATGCGCGGCACCGAATCGAGCCATCCGGCCACGCCCGAGCCGGGGCGGTAGGGCGAAGCGAAATCGGCGGCCTTGACCTTGCCGCCGCGCTCCTCCAGACCGACGGTTTGCAGTTTCGCGAAATCAAGCGGGCCCCTGGCGTATTTGCTCATGCCGTCTCCCTCATGCCGCGGACCCCGCGCAGGGCCTCGGCGGTGTAACTCTTCCTCGATCGCATCACCTGCCCCGGCGGGCCGCAGGCCACCACGCGGCCGCCGTATTCGCCTCCGTCGGGGCCCAGATCGATAATCCAATCGGCGGTCTTGATTACATCCAGGTTATGCTCGATCACCACCACCGTGTTGCCCAGCCCGACCAGGCGCTGGAGAACGTCGAGCAGCTTGCGAACGTCGTCGAAATGCAGGCCCGTGGTGGGCTCGTCGAGCAGGTAGAAGGTGCGGCCGGTTTGCCGCTTGCTCAGCTCCTTGGCGAGCTTGATGCGCTGCGCCTCGCCGCCCGAAAGCGTGGTGGAAGACTGGCCCAGGTGGACGTAGCCCAGGCCCACATCGTTCAGGGTCCGCAGCTTGGCGGCGATTTGAGGCAGGTTCTCCATGAGACCCAGGGCTTCTTCCACGGTGGCGTCCAGCAGGTCGGCTATGGAATGGCCTTTGTACTTTACCTGCAAGGTTTCGTGGTTGTAGCGGCGGCCGCGGCACACATCGCAGGTGACGTAGACGTCGGGGAGAAAGTTCATTTCGATGCGCTTGAGGCCGTCGCCCTGGCAGGCCTCGCAGCGGCCGCCCTTCACGTTGAAACTGAAACGCCCCGGCTTGTAGCCTCGCTCGCGCGATTCCGGCAGCATGGCGTAGAGATCGCGGATAGGCGTGAAGAGCCCGGTGTAGGTGGCCGGATTGGAGCGCGGGGTGCGGCCAATGGCCGACTGGTCGATGCGGATGACCTTGTCGATGTTCTCCATGCCTTCGATGGCGTCATGTTCCCCGGGTTCCTCGTGCGAGCCATAGATTCCGGCGGCCAGCTTGCGGTACAGGATTTCGTTGATGAGGGTGGATTTCCCGCTGCCGGAAACGCCCGTGACCACGGTGAGCAGCCCCAGCGGCACCTCCACGTCGATGTTCTTGAGATTGTGCTGGCGGGCGCCGCGGATCACCAGCTTCTTTTCACCTGGGGACCGGATCTCGATCGGCGCCGCGATTTCGAGCGCTCCGGAAAGATAGCGGCCGGTGAGGGAATCCGGGTTGGCTGCTATCTGGGCGGGATCGCCGGCGGCCACTAGTCTGCCGCCCAGGCGGCCGGCGCCGGGTCCCAAATCGATCACGTAATCGGCGCGCCGGATGGTCTCGGCGTCGTGCTCGACTACTAGCACCGTGTTGCCCATATCGCGCAACTTGGCGAGGGTTTCGAGCAGCCGGCCGTTGTCGCGCGGGTGCAGTCCGATGGAGGGCTCGTCGAGCACGTAGAGCACGCCACGCAGCTTGGAGCCGATCTGGGTGGCCAGGCGAATCCTCTGCGCCTCGCCCCCCGAGAGGGTGGCCGCAGAGCGGTCCAGGCTGAGATAATCGAGGCCCACCGCGGAGAGGAACTCGAGGCGCCGGCGAATCTCGTCGAGCACGCGGCCGGCGATTTCGGTTTCGCGCTCGCCGAACTTCCAGTTCCGCGCCGTCACCAGCGCGCGGGCTATGGGCAGCGCGGTGAACTCGGCGATGGAGAAATTCTTCACCCGCACGGCCAGGCTGGCGGGCCGCAGCCGCAGGCCCTTGCATGCCTGGCAGGCGACCGGCGACATGTACTCCTCGAGCCACTGCCGGTAGGTTTCGGAAGCCCCCTGGTAGCTTTCGTTCAGATTCGCGACCACCCGTTCCCGCAGCAGATCCTGGGATTTCCGTGGAAGCTCTTGGAACGGTTTCGAGAGACTCACCCTGTGCTGGCGCGCCACTTCCCGGAGCCGCTCCTCCATGTAGGCGGAGCCGGCCGCGATGGCGATGCCCTCCAGCAGGGGTTTGGAAGGGTCCGCCACCAGTTTGGCGGGGTCGAAGGTCCACTGGCTGCCCAGCCCGTGGCATTCCTCGCAGGCGCCGTAGGGGCTGTTGAAAGAGAACGACCGGGGCTCCAGCTCGGGTATGCCGGCGCCGCATTCCGTACAGGCCAGCTTGCGCGAGTATAGGCGTTCCTCGCCGTTGACCACGGCCACCAGCGCCAGGCCGTTGGCCAGCCCCGTGGCGGTTTCGATGGAGGCTTCCAGGCGTTTCTCGATGCCGGGCTTGACCAGAAGACGGTCCACCACCAATTCGATGGTATGATTCTTGCGCTTGTCGAGCGTGATTTCTTCGTCGAGCGACCGCAACACGCCGTCCACCCGGGCCCTCACATAGCCTTGCCGCGCAAGCTTCTCGAGGTCCTTCTTATACTCCCCCTTGCGGCCCCGCACCACCGGGGCCATGACCATGATGCGCTCCCCGGATTTCAGGGCCATGACCTGCTGGAGAATCTGCCCGGTGGTCTGGCAGGAGATCCGGTTTCCGCAAACCGGGCAGTGCGGAACGCCGATGGAAGAGTAGAGCAGGCGCAGGTAATCGTAGACTTCGGTGATGGTGCCCACGGTGGATCGCGGGCTGCGGCTGGTGGTCTTCTGCTCGATGGAAATCGCGGGGCTGAGGCCGTCTATGGAATCCACGTCGGGCCGTTCCATCTGGTCCAGAAACTGGCGCGCGTAGGTGGAAAGGGTCTCCACGTAACGCCGCTGGCCCTCGGCGTAGATGGTGTCGAACGCCAGCGAAGACTTCCCCGAGCCGCTGAGGCCGGTGATCACCGTAAGGGCGTTGCGGGGGATTTCGACGTCGATATTCCGCAGATTGTGCTGGCGCGCGCCATGCACCGTGATCCGGTCCAGCATTGTGAGTTATGGCTCGAAAGGGCCAGTCTTCTATTGTGGCGCGGGTTGTGCGGCTTCCGCAAATTGCGGTATAAAAGCTTGCAGAGATGCGCACCTGCACGCGATGCGGCGGACGGTTGAAGCGGATCCACCGCACGTTCGCGGAACGGCTGGCTTACCTGGCGATTTACGAGTGCCGCGATTGCCACGAGATCAACAACGTGCCGCGCCGGTTTAGGCTCCATTTCGGCGCATACTGCCGATGCCCGCAATGTGGGACATTCCGCGTGGTCCGGCTCAAGAAGCGCGACAAGATCGACCCCATGGACGGGGGGTTTCTGCACCTGCTCGAACGGATGGCCGGCGGCCATATCCACCACTGCCGCTATTGCCGATTGCAATTCTACGATCGCCGGGGACTGGCTCCCGATAGCGACTCGCGGAGCAGCGCCAGCGCTTCGCGGCGCGAGGAAGGGATCGTCCATTAAAGGGTGGCCGCCCCCATGCTTCTTTCCGCCCAGCTCGCCGACGCCGGCAAGCGGTTGGACCAGATGCTGCACGAGCGCCTGCCGCAATTCAGCCGGACGCGCATTCAGGATTGGATCAAGAACGGGCGCGTGCTGGTTGACGGCGCGGGCGCGCGCGCCTCGCGGACCCTGCGCGGCGGCGAGGCCGTGGACGTGGACCCCGCCGACCCTCCGCCGCTGCGGGCCGCCCCGGAAGCCATCCCCATTCGGACGCTTTATGAAGATGACGACGTGGTGGCCGTGGACAAGCCCGCCGGGATGGTGGTCCACGCCGGCGCGGGCGTCCATTCCGGCACCCTGGTGAACGCCCTGCTGCACCGGTTCGCCACGCTCTCGAGCGCCGGAGGGCCGCTGCGGCCTGGAATCGTCCACCGCCTGGACCGCTACACCAGCGGGGTGCTGCTGGTGGCCAAGAACGACGCCGCGCACCGCCACCTGGCCGCGCAATTTTCCGGCCGGCAGGTGGAAAAGGTCTACCTGGCGCTGGCGCACGGACGAACCAAGCAGGATAGCGGGCGCATCGAGCGGCCCATCGCCCGCGATCCGGCGCGGCGCACGCGCATGACCGCCAGGCTGGGGGAGGGGCGCGCCGCGTGGTCCGAATACCGCGTCCTGGGCCGCTTCGCCGGGTTCACCTATCTGGAAGTTCGGATCGGAACCGGGCGCACCCACCAGATCCGCGCCCACCTGGCGAGCATCGGCCATCCCATAGCCGGGGATGCGGTTTACGGCGCACCAGTCCAGGCGTGGGGCCGCTTCTTCCTGCACGCCCACCGCATCCGCTTCCGCCAGCCCTCCACGGGCGTGGAAATTGTCGTGGAATCGCCCCTGCCGGAGGAGTTACAGGAGTGGATGAACGGTCTCGAGCGCACGGTATAATTGAAAGCGTATGAAAGTTTGGGCCGCGTTTGTGGCTGCCGGCGCGCTCGCCGTGGCGCCCTGGGCCGTCGGGCAGAAGCCCGCCACGCCCCCCGCTCAACCCGCCGTCCAGAGCGACCAAGCTACTCGGATCGTGGTGGACGTCACGCAAGTGGATTTCCTGTTCACGGTGAAGGACAAGAAGGCGCGTTTCGTCACCGATCTCACCAAGGACGATTTCGAGGTCATCGAGAAGAAACGCCCCCAGAAGATACTGGCGTTCGCCGCGGAGAGCGACCTGCCGCTGCGCCTGGCCGTCCTGATCGATACCAGCGGAAGCGTCCGCGAACGCTTCCGTTTCGAACAGGAAGCCGCCAGCGAGTTCATCAACACCATCATGCATCCCAAGGTGGATAAGGCCATGGTGGTCAGCTTCGACACCGAAGCCGAGCTGCGGAGCGAACTGGTGGGGGACCCGGAAGCGGCCAACACGGCCATCCGCAACCTGCGGTCGGGCGGCGGCACGGCCATGTACGACGCCATCTATTTCGCCTGCCGCGACAAGCTCTCCCAGGACCAACCCATGCACAAGTTTCGCCGCGCCATGGTGATTGTGAGCGATGGCGACGACAACTACAGCAGCTATACCCGCGACCAGGCGCTCGAAAGGGCGCAGAAGGACCAGGTGGTGATCTACGCCATTTCCACCAACATCAGCCGCCAGGAGACCGATGGCGACAAGGTGCTGAAGTACTTAACCCAGGAGACCGGCGGGCGGGCTTTCTTTCCGTTCAAGGTGGAAGACATGGCGCAGTCTTTCGTGGAGATCGCCAATGAGCTGCGGCACCAGTACAACCTGTCCTACCGGCCCGAGCCTCTGGTGACCGATGGCCTGTTTCACCCGGTCGAGTTGCGGGTGAAAGGGCGCAAGGACCTGTTGGTTCTGGTGAGCCCCGGCTACTACGCGCCCAAAATGTAGGCGAGGCGATGAAGCGCGGAGGGGGACAGACCGTCGGTTCTTGTGGTTGGTCTGCTCCAGAAAGCGCCCCCGAGTTGACAGACGACGAAAAACGATCGTCTGTCCCACAAGGCCCCGAGTTGACAGACGACGAAAAACGATCGTCTGTCCCACCATGGCAAATCCGGGTTGCGGAAGCGGCCGATTTGGAAGCCATCGCCGCCATTCAGGCGGCCAGCCCGGAAGCGGCGTCCTGGCCGCCGGGCGAATACCTCCAATACGATGTGAGCGTGGCCGTTCGCGAGCGCCGGGTGGCCGGTTTTCTGGTCGCGCGGCGGACGGCGGAAGGCGAAGCCGAGATTTTGAACCTGGCCGTAGCCCCCGACTTCCGAAAGCAGGGTGTTGCCCGGGCGCTGATGTGTACTTTTTTACACGGCTTTCGGGGGGATGTATTTTTAGAGGTGCGAGGCTCGAATTCGCCCGCGCGAAGGCTCTATAAGTCCTTGGGATTTCAGGAACTTACCTTAAGGGAGAATTATTACGGGAAGCCCCCCGAAGCGGCTATTGTCATGAAGTTTCATTCATGTTAACTTGGCCGATAGGCGGTAATGCCCGTCTGTAGAGATGACGAGTTTGCCCACCGAGTCCCGCATCGCGAACCAACCGGCTCGGCGTGGCAACATCTCTGGGAGGAAATGCCCATGATGGAACGGAACGCACAGGAAGAGTTAAGAGCGCACCTGATCGAAACAAACGAGGAATTTGGCCGGCTTTTCAGCCAGCATTCCGAGTTTGCCAGGAAGTTGGACGCCCTGGAAGCGCTGCCTCATCCGACTTACGACGAGGAGTTGGAGGAGACCCGCTTGAAGAAGCTGAAGCTCCGCTTGAAAGATCAGATGGAAGCGATCCTGAGCCGGTACCGGTCTCAGCAGGTCGCCTAGGGTCGGGTGCGCGCAGCCGCGATACTGTTCTTACGGCCCGGTCAGCTTCGGCTGGCCGGGCTTTTGGTTTTTGGGGAGGTCGGTGGGGCAGGCGCTTCCGCCCGCCAACCGCGTTTTCGAGGATGCAGCCCGAATCCGATCCAATCCGCATTCCGATTACAGACGTCTTCGATCTTCACACGGTCCCGCCGCGCGACGTCGGGGAAGTGGTCGAGGAATACCTCGGCGAAGCGCGACGGATGGGATTCAAAGCCTTGCGGATCATCCACGGCCGGGGCATCGGCGTCCAGCGCGAGATGGTGCGCGCCATCCTGGCCCGTACCGAGTTTGTGGCCGATTTCGAGGATGCCCCGGCGGAAGCGGGTGGTTGGGGGGCCACCATCGTCACGCTGCGGTGAGTGTGGTCTGGGTAAAAGCATGCCCCGGCCATGGGCACGCACGATCTTGGTGGGGCACGCTTCAGCTTGCCCGCACCGTCACCGCCACGAGCGCCCACGCGGTACACTCTACACATGAGGCGCACAAATCTTGTGTTGGATGAGCGTCTCCTGGACGAGGCGACCAGGGTCCTGGGCGCAAAGACTTACTCCGGAGCCGTGAACTCCGCCCTCGAAGAGGTAATCCGCCTGCGGAAGATCCAGGGGATGGCGCGATTCTTCGGTTCGGGCATTTGGGAAGGCGACTTAGCGGAGATGCGGGAAGACCGCACGCGCCGCGCGCGAAGCTCCAGATGATTCTGGTGGATACTTCCGTCTGGATCGACCTGTTACGATCGAAGCCGCGGCTCAAGGAAGAAGAACTTCTCCGTTTTGCCGTTTGCGGCCCCATAGTCCAGGAAGTTTTGCAGGGGCTGAAGCAGGGCGCCGCGAGCGACGCGTTCCGTGCCGGTTTCCTGGTCTTGCCCGTATTGAGCGACCCAATCCCTCTCGATCTCTACGTGGCCGCGGCGGACATATACAGAAGCGGCCGGAGGAGAGGGCTGACGATCCGGTCTTCGGTAGATTGCCTCATCGCCGCCATCGCCATCGAAAACAGGGTTCCGGTTTGGCACAAAGATAGGGATTTCGCGGCGATTGCGGCATTTACGGATCTGGCGGTTGTCTGAGGATGGCCGGCGGGTCAACCGGAGGCCGCCGGTCAATTTGGCACGGCGCATGCCAGCCGGCGTTCTGGGGCATTTTCCGGAGACCCCACGTCCCCGTCACGGCAACCACGGGCATGCAGTTTTCGGAGATTCCCGGACGAAGCGCTTCAGCGATGGCGACCAACGATAGCGCAGGTGGTCCTCACGGCTAGGGCAGCAGTGCGCATCATCGCCGCTCCAAATCCCAACCGTTATGTCCATGGCGTCCGCGGTCGCGCGCTCAAGCTTGACGTCCTGCCCCGATGCCTCGAAGACCTTTTTCAGGGAACCGGCGTCGCATTGAAATCCAAAGATGTAGGTGAACGAACCGGTACCCGTCAGGTGAAGCTGGTCCAGCACCAGGATGCGGACGCCCGCGGATTCGGCAGGGCGCAGCATGGTGTCCTGTTGGATGGTAGTCTTCCAGTCCGGCTTGTGGTCGATTTCCTCGCGCTTCTCGGCGGAAAGCGTTGCTCGCTCTCCCGCGGTAAGGTCCCATTGCAGGAACACGCCGCCGCGTAATCCCAGCGGACCACCGGGGCCAGGTCCGTTGAACGCTCCGTAGTAGGGCTTCCCGGAGTAGCTTGTTGCGGGGATCGCCAGATTACGGAAATCGACACTCGCGATGTCACTACAACTTACTGCTGCGATCGCGTTGGAAGCGCACAACACGAAAGCGAGCCAGATGGAACTTGGCGCCATGGTCCGCATCACCAGTCCGATTTTATTCGCCGAAGGCAAGGGCTTGCCGGACATCCTCGGCGTCCAGTTCCGGGTAGTTGCGGAACAGGTCGTCACGGTCGGGGTAAAGAGAAACGGCTTCGACTATGCGCCGCACAGTCAACCTCATACCCCGGATGCAAGGTTGCCCGTTCATCAGGTTCGGATTCCATGTGATCCGGTCGAAGCCTCGCATACCACTCATTTTCGCACTATCCGGGCGCCTTCAGAATCGCCCGGGCCGTTCCGCGGGCATGCCGTCCGGATGATGGGACCGATTACTTCGCCGCCGCCTTGGTCCACTTCGGAGAGAACTTCTTGATGCGCGCCACGGCTTCCATCAGGTTGGCCATGGAATTGGCGTAGCTGAAGCGGATGTACCCCTTGCCGTAATCTCCGAAGCAGCGGCCGTCCAGGCAGGAAACGCCGGCTTCATAGAGCAGGTAGTCGGCCAGCTCCTTGGAGTCCATCCCCGTCCCTTCCACGTTGGCGAAGGCGTAGAACGCGCCGCCCGGAATCGCGCAGCGGAACCCGGGAACCTCGTTCAGGCCTTTGCAGATGGCATCGCGGCGGCGGTGGAGTTCGGCCACCATCGCGGTGACTTCGTCCTGCGGCCCGGTGATGGCGGCAATGCCGGCTCGCTGCGTGAAGCTGGCCGTGCAGGAGTTCGAATTGACCATCAGCTTGTTGACCGCTTCCACCAGGAACTTGGGCATCACGCCGTAGCCCATGCGCCAGCCGGTCATGGCCCAGGTCTTCGAAAAGCCGTCCAGAATAATGGTCTTTTCGAGCATCCCGGGGTAGCTGGCGATGGAGGTGGGCGCCTCGCCGCCGTAGTAGATGCGGGAGTAGACTTCGTCGCTCAGCACAATCAGGTCGCGCTCGCGCAGCATTCCGGCCAGGGTTTCGATGTCGGCGCGCGGGATCACGCCGCCAGTGGGGTTCTGCGGCGAGTTCAGGATGACCAGCTTGGTTTTGTCGCTCAGGCGGTCGTGGAACACGTCCAGGTCGAAGGAGAAGCCGCGGCTTTCCTCGAGCGGCATGGGGACCGGCGTTCCACCCGCGTACCGGATCATCGATTCATAGATGGGGAAGCCCGGATTCGGGTAGATGACCTCGTCGCCCGGATCGATCAGGGCCAGGATCGGGAAAAAGATGATGGGCTTCCCGCCGGGCACCACGCACACGCTCTCCGGCCCCACCTTGATGGCGCGGGTCTGGGAAATATAGTCCGCAATCACCTGCCGCAGCTCGGGCAGGCCCTGGGTGGGACCGTAGTGGGTCCAGCCCTCGTCGAGCGCCTTCTTCGCGGCTTCGACGATATGGGCGGGAGTATTGAAATCGGGCTCGCCGATTTCAAGGTGGATTACGCTCTTGCCCTGCGCTTCGAGCGCGCGGGCTCGTACCAACACATCGAAAGCCGATTCGACTCCGATGCGGCTCATGGATTCGGCAAGTTTCATGATGACAGTCTCCGGAAGGGATAGTGTAGCGCAAGATCAAGCATGGCTCGGCAAGGCTACGCGCTTCCGCCTTGCAACCGGCGGCGAAGCTCTTCCAGGCGGTCGAGGTCTTCACGAATTCGCGGCCCTTGTTGTCCGGCCGAGGCGATCAGCTTCCCGATGGTTGCGATCAGACCGTCGAGCCGGCGGATGGATTCCTTTTCCAGCGCCAGCAACGCGCCGTTCACGATGCCGGCCCACTGGGAGGCCAGCCGCGACAGGTTGGTGAAGACCAGGTCCTCCACCTTGCGGCGATAGTGTTTCAGCACCACGCCCCGCACCAGCGCCATCGGAATCACCCAGGACAGAAGCTCCCAGTTGCGGTCGAAGATCTTGCCCACGCGTACGTCGGGCGATCCGGGGTCCTGGGCGCCCAACTCCATCTCCGTGGTCCGCAGCGGAACGCCGAGCGTCTCCAGCATACGCTCCGAAAGCCGGTTGCGGAAATCCTGCAGCGATTGCGAAAGCTGCCGGCTGACTCGCCGCACCGGTTCGACGAACTGGCTCCGATGCCTCCCGGATAACTCCGCCATCTCGGTGGTCAAGCCGGCGCACAGCCACTCGTCGAACTTCTCGACCGCGATGCCGAGACTGCGGGTCCAGGATGGGAACTCGCGATCGAGGCCGGCGTGCAGCTTCTCCCGCGCCGGTAACTCATCGTCATGCAGGAAGGCCTCGAAGGTGGTCCGGGTGTTGGCGGTTGCGTGCCGGACGATGAGCTTCAGCGCCAGCCGCGTGTCGTCGAGCGATTCCTTCTGGCCGAGAATCTTGCGCCGTAACTCCTCCCGCTCGGAGTCGGCCACTTCCGCCGCCTTAAGGGCTACGTTCAGATAGGCGGCGCATTCGCTCAGGAGCGAATCGAGTTTGCGCAGCAGAATCGCCGCGCGCTGTTCGCCGGCATCGGCCCGCGCCTGGGACAGCAGGCTGGCGTCGAGCTCCGCGCGCAGATGCTCGAAGCCCGGCCGTACCGAGTATGGGAATACCGGGACGGCGTCATTCCAGTATCGTGCAAGCTGTTTCCGAACGAACTCCCGCACCTGGACGCGCTCGCCTTCCTCGAGGAGGTCGACCTTGGTGAGCAAGAGCGAGATATTCGGGGTGTACCGGCTCAGGTTTCGGATCAGCTCGATGTCGTGCCGGGAGAGGGGCGGGTCGACGCCGACCGCGACCAAAGCCAGCCCCACATTGGGAAGCCAATCGAGCGAAGCGTCGGTGTTGTGCTCGAAGACGCTCTCGAGGCCGGGCGTGTCGACGAACCGAATTCCCTGGTAGCGATCCATCGAAGTCAGCTCGACGCGCACGCGGGCCACGTGCTTGGAATTCTCCGGATTGCGGGTTTCCGAAATGAAATCGCCGATCCGCTCCACCGGCGCCAGCTCCACGCGGCCATCGGCAAACCGTATCTCGGCCCGCTCGCGAGGCCCCCACTCGATCTCGGTGACCACGGAGGTGACCGGGACCACTCCGATGGGCAGCAGCGGTCGGCCCAGCAGGTGGTTGAGAAAGCTGCTCTTGCCGGCCTTGAAGCGCCCCAGCACGGCGATGCTCAGGGCCTTCTCTTGGGCGAAAGCGCGGCAGCTTTCGAGGAAGTCTTCGAGCGCCGAGATCCCATGGCGCCGGCACAGGTCCTCGACCGCGCCGAGCGCGTCGCGCACGATTCCGGGGGCGACCGTCTCCGAGTCGGGTTCAGTCATCGGACGAAAGCCCTTCTTGATGTCTTGTGGTTTGCCTCGGAGGGACTGTTTCGGCAGACTCCTACAGGGAAACCACTGCAGGAGTCATTGGCCGTTTGGAACGGCGTTGAGCGAACTCCACCGCTGCTACTGTTTCCAATATAGCGTTTCGCGACGGGAGGAATCAACTCCCGCAGTTCGCCCAACGTCGCGGCGGGCGGTCTCGTGCGATCTAAAGTAAAGGGAGAGGCCAGGCGCCATGAAGATTCTCATCGTCTCCGACATTCACGCAAACCTCGAAGCTCTCGAAGCTGTGCTCGCGGAAGCGCATGACGAGATGTTGGTGCTCGGCGACCTGGTGAACTACGGGCCGAATCCGCGCGAGGTGGTGGATCTCATCCGCCTGAATGCCTCCCTGGTGGTTCAAGGGAACCACGACTACGCGATCAGCGCCGGCGCGGACCCACAGTGCTCCCAAGCCTTCCGGAAGATGGCGCGCGCGATGCAGGACTACACGGAACCACTCCTGAACGCGGATCAACGGGCGTTCCTGAGCGGTCTTCCACGGACCGCGGCGCGCGCAATCGACGGTCGTCGATTCTCTCTCTGCCACGCCACGCCCAGGGAGCCGCTGTTCCAATACTGCCCCGCCGAGCCCGCGCGGTGGGCTTCGGAGACTGAGGGCATACAGGCCGATGTGATTCTTACGGGGCATACGCATGTGCCCTTCACGATGGATTTGGAAAACCTGCGAATCGTGAACCCCGGCAGCGTGGGGCAGCCCAAGCATGGCTCTCCGATGGCCTGCTATGCGGTATGGGAGAACGGCCGCCTGGTTCTCAAGTCTTGCTCTTATGCGGTCGAGGAAACGGTCGGGAAGGTCTACGCCCTGCCGGTCCCGCTCGAAATCCGCAGACAACTCGCGGCGGTCCTGCGGTCGGGATCTCCTCCCGGCTGATCCGGGCCGCTTGCGCTATAGTGAGAGTTTACGAGTTTCAACGGTGATGGAGTCTCACCGGGAATCGTCTCGACTTCGTCGAGTCTGATAGCTCCTACCCCCAGCGGCAGGAGCTTTTTTGGTTTTATGGCCATTGGTCATGGTCGAAAGGGAGTCATACATGACAGCAATCGTTGACGTGAAGGGCCGCGAGATCCTGGACTCGCGGGGCAATCCAACCGTGGAGGCGGACGTCGTTCTCGCCGATGGGAGTTGCGGACGCGCCGCCGTGCCGTCCGGGGCCTCGACGGGCGAAAAGGAAGCGGTGGAGCTGAGGGACGGCGACAAGAGCCGCTACGGCGGCAAGGGCGTCACCAAGGCCGTGAGCAACATAAACGCCAAGATCCGCAAGGCGGTGACCGGCATGGACGCCTCCGATCAACGGGCGCTCGATGCCGCCATGATTGAGCTCGATGGCACGCCCAACAAGGCCAAGTTAGGGGCAAATGCGATTCTGGCGGTGTCCATGGCCGCCGCGCGGGCGGCCGCCGGCGCGCATCGCCTGCCGCTCTACCGGTACCTGGGCGGCGCCAATGCGGGCCTTCTGCCGGTTCCGTGCATGAACGTGCTCAATGGCGGAAAGCACGCCGATAATACCGTGGATTTCCAGGAGTTCATGATCGCTCCGCACAACGCGCCCTCCTTCGCGGAAGCCATCCGCAGAGGCATGGAGACTTTCCACGCCCTGAAGCAGGTGCTGCGCGCCAAGAGCTACAGCACGGCGGTCGGGGACGAAGGCGGTTTCGCGCCGGATCTGAAATCGAACGACGAGGCGGTGGAGCTGATTCTCGAAGCCATCGTGAAGGCCGGCTACAAGCCCGGCGAGGACATTTCCATTTGCCTCGATCCCGCCGCCAGCGAGATGTGGGACGACGGAAAATACGTCCTTTTCAAATCGACCAAGAAAGCCATCGCTTCCGACGGGCTGATCCAGATATGGGAGTCGTGGGTCAATCAGTATCCCATCATTCTGATTGAGGACGGCATGGGGGAGAACGATTGGGAAGGATGGAAGAATCTCACCACCACCCTGGGGTCGCGAATCGAGCTGGTGGGCGACGACGTCTTCTGCACGAACCCGAAGATCCTCAAGGAAGGCATCGAGAAGGGAATCGCCAACGCGGTTCTTATCAAGCTCAACCAGATTGGCTCGGTGACCGAGACCCTGGATACGATTGAGCTGGCCACGCGAAACAACTATCGTTCCTTTGTGTCGCACCGATCCGGTGAAACCGAAGACACGTTCATCTCCGATCTGACCGTGGCGACCGGGGCGGGCCACATCAAAACGGGCTCGGGCTGCCGCAGCGAACGCGTCGCCAAGTTCAACCAGTTCCTGCGCATCGAGGAAGAATTGGGAGCGCAGGCGCGGTTCGCCGGACGATCGGCCTTTGGACGCTGACCCAAACCACCGCTGCCGAACGGAAGATAGACGCCGGCCCGCGGCGAGGGAACTACCCAGACGGTCACTGCCCTAATGCATGGTCGCAGCGACGATCCAGGCGAGCCCTAGGGCCACCGCTCCCGCCACAATGCCGGCCGCCACGTTGCGCTCGGTTACGATCTGTTTCCACAGATCGAAAGGCGGCAGCTTCACCAGCACCGCCAGGGCGATCACATACGCCACGATGCCCAGCACGGTGAAGAGGAGGGCGTTGAGCAGGGGGACATCGGTCACAGGCGCGCCTCCAGCCAGGCGCGCCAGCGGTCCAGTCCCTCGCCCGTGGCGCACGATACATCCACAATCTCGATATCTGGCTGCACCCGGCGCGCATATTCGCGGGCCAGCTCCATTTGAAATGGCACATAGGGCAGCAGGTCGATCTTGTTGAGCACCATCAGGTCGGCGTGATGGAAGGTGGCGGGGTATTTGAGCGGCTTATCTTCGCCCTCGGTCACGCTCAGGACCACGGCGCGCGCTTCCTCGCCCAAATCGTAGCTGGTGGGGCACACCAGGTTGCCCACGTTTTCGAGGAACAGGATCCGGTATTCGTCGGGGATATCGGCGAGGGCGCGCTCCACCATGCGGGCATCCAGGTGGCAGGCGCCGCCGGTGGTGATCTGGCGCACCGGGAAGCCGAAGCGCGCCAGGCGGCGGGCGTCGTTGTCGGTCTGAATATCGCCCGTGAGCACGGCCACGCGGCGGGATTTGTCGAAGCCTTCGAGGGTCCGCTCCAGGAGCGAGGTTTTCCCCGAACCGGGCGAGCTGATCAGGTTGAGGCAGAACACGCCGCGCTCCCGGAAACGCTCGCGCAGGCCGGCGGCGATCCGGTCGTTTTCGTTCAGGACTTTCCGTTCGAGCGGGATGCGCATCAGGGATCCTCCACTTCCAGGTATGCGAATTCCATTTCATCACCTCCGGCGGCCTCGGTGGAGGAAGACCCGCATACGGCGCAGGCGGGGTTGAATTCCAGGACGCGAAACTCGGCCTGGCAATCGAGGCAGCGGCGCTTCCAGGGGCGGAGTTCGATGTCGAAGGCCAGCGGATCGAGGTCGCTGCCCGATACCAGGGCTTCCAGGCAGAAGCGCAAGGAATCCGGCTCGACGCCGGAAAGCTCGCCAATGCGCAGCCCGGCGCGGGTGGCGCGCGCCCCGGGGCGCAAAGCGGTTTCGGCGCGGACGGCGTCGAGCACCGATGCGGCAATGCTCATCTCGTGCAAACTTCACTGTAAGGAGATTGCGCCCCGCGGGGCAACCGCAATAGAATGAAATTGACCCCGAGCGGGGTTGGCCTAGTGGTCGGGCGTCAGCCTTCCAAGCTGATTTAGACGGGTTCGAATCCCGTACCCCGCTCCAGCCCTCAATCCCGGAAGCAGAGCAGCCGTCAATCCTCTGTGAGACCCAACCAATTCCGCAAGCCCGCCATAACCGTCGCCACTTGGTCCCGCGTGAGTGCGCCGATCTTGCGGATGGCCCAGGCTTTCGGGTAGGTCGATATGCCTTGAACCAGGAAGGCCCCCCGTTGAAGGAATGGGGCGCGCACGGAGATTTCAAAAGGAGAGCCGCGAAGCTGGGTCGTGTGGGGGACGACGGTGACGATGGCGCGATCGGCATCGCCATAAGCAACGCTCACAACCAGGACGGGACGGGTCTTGGCCGCCATCCCGAGGTCGAACAGCCACACCTCACCTCGTGCGGGATGCATTCTCTTCCTGGTCGAGGAGGGCGAAGACCGCCCTGCCAGCTTCGCCAATCTCCTCGTCGGCGATCGGGCCGGAGTCAAACGGCAATTCACGCGTTCGCCGCATGATTTCCACGACGAATGTCTGCTTGTCGTCGGACGGCAGCGCCTCGAAGGCATCCAGGAGCTGGGCAGTTTGCTCGCTCATGCTTTCAAGGTAGCCCCTTCTTGGTTTCCCGGCAAGTCTGGAGCGCGCCGTCCGCCCGCCGCATTCAGCCGTGGGCCTGCCGTACGCGGCTGCCGCTCAGGGTCCTTTCGATTTCGATTCTGGCGGGCATCTGATCGGCCAGCGCCTGTACGTGGGTAATGATTCCGATCAGCCGCTTGCCGCCCTGTAACACCTGCAATGCGTCCGCCACGCGGCTCTGGCTCTCGGCGTCCAGAGTGGAAAAACCCTCGTCCAGGAAAAGCGATTCCAGGGCCACCGCGCCGCCCGCGGAGTTGAGTTCGGCCATGCTCTCCGCCAGGGCCAGCGCCAGCGACAGCGAAGCCAGGAACGATTCGCCCCCGCTCAGCGTGTTGACCGAGCGGGCATCGTCGCCATTCCATTTGTCGATCGCCTGGAACTCCTTGTCGTCATACGCGAAGGTGTATCGTCCATTCGACAGCGCCTTCAGATGGCTGGAACCCTCGCGCGCCAGAAGCTCGAATGCGGAGTTCATCAGGTACTGCTGAAAATTGCCGGCGTTGAGCCATGTCGCCAGATCGCGATACAAGGCTTCCTCGGCCCGGCTGCGCGCAATCTCCTCGCGAAGGCGCTGGTTGCGGGCGATCTTCTCGTCCATCGACTGAATCGCGAACCGGCGCTGCTGCACCCGCGCCTGCACGGTTTCGAGATCCTTCTGCCCGGCGACTCGAACCCGGTCGATCCGCGCGGCCTCATCCTGTGAATCCGGTGAATCCGGCGCTTCCAGACCGCCGAGATGCCCGTGTACCTGCTCCGCCAGCCTCCCGATCTCCAGGTCCAATTCTTCGATAGCCGCGGCGCACCGGCTTTGCACGCTCTGAAGCGCCTCCGCGTCCTTGGCGCACCGAACCGCAAGTTCCTCCGCCTGTTTCAGCTCGTTCCGGCGCCGGGACCGGGAGACCTCCAACTCGGCGCACTTTTGCCTGGCGTGGGTCATTACTTCCAGACGGGCGGCGATCTCTTCGAGCGGCGGCGCCCCCAGGAGATCCTCGTCGAGCGTGGCGATTTCCTTGCGGAGAGAGGCGACCATCTCGTCGATGCTCCCCATCTGGCCGAGTATCAACTCGCGATCGTGCTGGGCGTCCTGAAGCGCCCGCGAAGCGCCCCGCTCCTCCGCCAGCGCCCTTTCGTAGCTGGACTGGGCCGCATGGGCGGCAGACTCCGCATCCCGAATTCTCCGCGCCAGCGCGCCGAGCAGGCCGGCGGCGCCTTCGTCCGCGGGCATGCCGAGGATCCGGGAGGCCCGCTCGGCCGCGGACTGAATAACGGACTCCGACAGTTCGCATTTCCGGCGCGCCAAATCGAGCCTGCCCGGAAGGGCTTCGGTTTCGGCCCGCAGCGCCGCCAGTTCGTCGCGCCCCTTTTGCAGCGCGGTCTCCGCCGCATCGCATCGTCCGCGGGCCATCGCCAGGTCCCGCGCATCGAGCGGCGCCGGCGCGGAATGAACCGTCTGTTCGCACACCGGGCAGGGCTCGCCTGGCTTGAGGCCGTGTCGAAGGGCCGCGGCCCGGTCCCGGACGAGCCAATGCTCGTAGGCCGCTCGCGCCGATGCCAGCTCCGTTTCCGCTTCGGCGACGGCTCTCCGGGCGGCCTCGTACTCCGCCCGGGATGCGGTCGCGCGGGCTTCGAGACACGCCACGGCTTCCCGGAGCTTGGGAATCTCGCCGCCCGCCGCCCGCGCTTTCTCCAGTTCCTCGGCGGCCTGCTGGACCGCGTCCGCCGATCCGTGGCGCGACCTCAGCTCACTGAACGCCGTCTGCGCCGATCTCCGCAGCTCGTCCATTTCTCCCAGCCGGATCGTGAAGCCGGCGAGCGTTTCCCGGGCGGCTCCGACCGCCGTCTCTGAAGCCTCCAGGTTGGTTTCTTCGACGGCCCTCTTGCGCTGCCGATCAGCGAGTTCCTCCATCCGCTTGTGACGCTGGATCGCTTTCTGCTCGATTTGCGCCAGCCGCACGTGGGATTCGCCGTCATACTCCAGGGCGGCGATCTCACGGTCCAACGCTTCCACGGCGCCGCGCCGGCCGTCGAGATCCCGCCGCGCATCCACCGAGGCGGCCTCGGCGTCCGCCATCCGGGTTCGCGCTGTCTCCAGTTCCAGAGCGCTCGCTTGCCGCGCCCGGCGCTTCTCACGCAGCATCAAGGCCTGCGGCAAAGCCTGCTGCAAACGCTCCACCTCGTCCGCCGCGCGCTCTTCCTCCGCCGCCAGGGCCGCGAGTTCGCGTTCGTATTCGGCCTTGGCCTCGTCCGTCGCCGCCGGGTCCAACTCCGCCTGCTTCGCGGCCGCCAGCTCACCGGCGAGATTCTTCTTGGCGTTCGCCGACTGCACCATCCGCTGGTAGACCTGCATATCCAGCAGATCGTTCAGGGTCTCGCGCTGGTCCTTCCGGCTCCCCTGCAGGAACCGGTCGAATTGCCCCTGCGGAAGGATGACCGACTTCGTGAAAGCGTCGAAATCCAGCCCGACGATGCGCTCCACTCTCTGACCGATCTCTCCCGCGTTGCCCGAAACGCCGCGCCACTTTCCCGCCTCCAGCTTTTCCAGACGCGCGGTGGCGCCGAACCCATGAATCGCGCGGCTTACCCGGTATTCGTCTCTCCCGGCCCGGAAGCGCAGCGACACGGACATGCCCGTCGCGCCCTGGCTGATCAGGTCCTTCCCGGCTTTGTTGAGCCGCGAGGTCCGGCCGTAGAGCGCATAGGTCATGGCATCCAGCAGCGAAGTCTTTCCGGCGCCGGTCTGCCCCGTAATCGCGAAGAGATCGAAGCCGCCGAAATCGATCTCGGTCCGTTCGCGGAAAGACGTGAATCCCTCGAGATCAAGCTTCATCGGCCGCATGCTTCGCCTCGTCGTACAGCCGGTCGAAGGCCTCGAGCATCTCCGGCGAAACCACCACGTTCTTCTGTTCGCGCAGAAATTGCCGGAAGCGTTCGCGCGGGTCCCGAAGGTCCTGCGATGGCCGGACTACGGCCGGCGCCGCCGCCAGCTCCTGCTCCACCGTTACCGCGTTCGGCAACGCCGCCGAGACGTGCTGCGACAGGCCGGATATCTTCGTACGGGCCCTCACCACCACCCGCAGAAAGTCCTCGCCCGCTTCGCCCGCGACGGAGGGCAACTGGTCGATGGTGGTGACCACCTCGCGCAGCCGGCGGCCCGAAACGAGAGGGATGCTCTCCACGCTGGCCCGGGATTCCGGCCGGGCGTCGACGACCACGACGCGCTTCTGTTGTCCGCGTTCCCCGAAATCCATTTGCAGCGGAGATCCCGCGTAGACGCACCGCGACGGCGCCGGAACCTCCTGTGGCTTATGGAGGTGCCCCAGAGCGATATAGTGCGCCCGCGGCAGTTGATCGGGCCTGACGGCGAAGGCCTGGGCGACATGCGCCGGACGCTCGCTCCCGCTGGCCTCGCCGCCATCGACAAACAAGTGGGCCAACAGAATATTGATGGTGTTCGCGGCAAAGCCCTCCGCCAGACGGCTGCAACGCGCCGCGATATGCTCCGAATAGACCTGGTTCCACTCGTTTCTCGGACGCTGAATCTGGCGGCTGTCCACGATTTGGAACTCCGGGATCCAGGGCAGCATGGCGATTTTCGCCTGCTCCCCGTTTTTCGCGTACGAAATCATGCCGCTCTCGTCGCCGTCGCGCGGACCGGGCCGTATGAAGATCTTCAGTCGCCCGGCCAGCTTACGCAAAGCCGCCAGCCGCCGGTGATCGTGATTGCCGCCCACGATCACCGCCGCCATGCCGGCGCCGGCGATCTCGGCCAGCGCGTCGCAAACCACACGCTGCGCGTCGGCGGTGGGAGCGGGCGAATCGAAAATGTCTCCCGCCAGGAGCACGCAGTCGATGCGCTCGCGTCTGGCGATATCCACGATCTCGGCGGACACCCGCTCCTGCTCGTCGAGCCGGGAGCGTCCAACCAGGGTCTTGCCGACATGCCAGTCGGCGGTATGCAGAAACCTCATCGCGTTGCGCCTTGCCGGCGGGTCCACGCGCGGAGCGGCCGCCCGCACTCGATGGTAACAAGAACCGGGCAGGCTAGCCCGTCTTGAGGATTGCCTTCCAGGCTGACGCCGATCCGCAAAACACGCCCTGTTCCTTGCATCCATGCGCCTCCCCCGCTTATCCTGTATCCATGAAGCGGACGATCTCGATTCTCGCCTTGGGGTTCGCGCTGCTGTTGGCGGCGTGCCAGACGCAAGGCCTGCGAGGCAGTGCGAGTAGCGGCGAGAAGTTGTTCACCCAGCTCAATTGCATAACCTGTCATAGCGTGAAAGGCGTTGGCGGCAAGTCGGCGCCCGCTTTCGGGGCCGTGGCTTACACGCCCAACGCCATGGCCGCCGCCATGTGGAGCCACGTTACCGTAATGTGGAAGGCCATGGACCAGGCCGGCATCCAGCACCCGCCGTTGACCGAACAGCAGGCCGCCGATCTGTATGCCTATTTCGCGGGCGGGCCCTATCCGGACAAAGCGGGGGACATCGCCAAGGGGCAGCAGGTCTACGAGGCCAAGCTGTGCAGTTCCTGCCACGAACCGGGCTACGCCTCCGCGCCCAGTCTGGCGCCGCTCCAGGGACACGCTTCGGCGTTTGCCATGGTCGCCGCGCTGTGGCAGCACGGCTCCGGGATGCTCTCCGGCATGACGGCCAAGAACATCGAGTGGCAACAGCTCTCCACCGAGGAGATGACCAACCTGATCGCCTGGCTGAACGCCAAGAAGTAGATTGTGGAGCAGGCCTCCCGGCCTGCCGACCTACCGGATAGAGGCAGGCCAGGAGGCCTGCCCCACACGTCATACTGGAATCATGGGGTTTCGTCTGGTGGTCGATTACCGCCCGCGCGGCGATCAGGAGACTGCCATCGCGGAGTTGACGCGCGGGGTCCGCGAAGGGGAGCAGCACCAGGTTCTGCTGGGGGTTACCGGGTCGGGGAAGACCTTCACCATGGCCAAGGTGATCGAGGCCATCGGGCGGCCCGCGCTGGTCCTGGCGCACAATAAGACCCTGGCCGCGCAACTCTATCACGAGTTCCGGTCGTTCTTCCCGGATAACGCGGTGGAGTATTTCGTCAGCTACTACGATTACTACCAGCCGGAAGCGTACATTCCCTCGAGCGACGTCTACATCGAAAAAGAAGCCACCACCAACGACGAGCTGGACAAGCTGCGCCTCTCGGCCACCAAATCGCTGTTCGAGCGGCGCGACTGCGTCATCGTGGCGAGCGTAAGCTGCATCTACGGCCTTGGGTCGCCGGAAGCCTACTACGGCATGTTGTTGATGCTCGAGAAGGGCCAGCGGATTTCGCGCAACCAGATTCTCTCCAAGCTGGTGGAGATCCTTTACGAGCGCAACGACGGCGATTTCCGGCGCGGAACGTTCCGCGTGCGCGGCGACGTGATCGAGGTATACCCCACCTACGACGACCTGGCCTACCGCATCGAGCTGTGGGGCGATGAGGTCGAGCGCCTCTCCCAGATCGACCCGCTGCTGGGCCAGGTGAAGCAGACCTACGCGCGGCTGCCGATCTACCCGAAAACGCACTACGTCATGTCCGAAGAGACCCGGCTCGGGGCCATGCAGAGCATCCGAGGGGAGCTGGAATGGTGGCGGCCGGAGCTGGAGAAACAGGGCAAACAGATCGAGGCGCAACGCCTGCAGCAGCGCACCATGTTCGACCTGGAGATGATCAAGGAAATCGGGTATTGTCACGGCATCGAAAATTATTCGCGCCATTTTTCCGGGCGTCTGCCGGGGGAAGCGCCGCCCACGCTGCTGGACTACCTGCCCCACGATTCCATCATGTTCCTCGACGAAAGCCACCAGACGGTGCCGCAGCTTCACGGCATGTATCACGGCGACCGGTCGCGTAAAGAGACGCTGGTGGCGCACGGCTTCCGCCTGCCGAGCGCGCTCGACAACCGGCCGCTGACATTCGAGGAGTTCGAGCACCGCGTGAACCAGCTAATCTATGTCTCGGCCACGCCGGGGCCCTACGAGCTGACGAAATCGGCGGGCGTGGTGGTGGAACAGATCATCCGGCCCACCGGGTTGGTGGACCCCAGCGTGGAGATCCGCCCCGTGAAAGGCCAGGTGGACGATCTGCTGGGAGAGATCCGCAAGCGCGCCGCGGCCAACCAGCGCGTCCTGGTTACCACCCTCACCAAGCGCATGTCCGAAGACCTGGCGGAGTATTACTCCGAGGTCGGCGTGCGCTGCCGCTACCTGCACTCGGAGGTGAGCACCCTCGACCGCATCCGGATCCTGCGGGACCTGCGCCGCGGCGAGTTCGACGCGCTCATCGGAATCAACCTGCTGCGCGAGGGGCTCGACTTGCCGGAGGTCTCGCTGGTGGCCATCCTGGACGCCGACAAGGAGGGTTTCCTCAGATCGTCGGGGGCGCTTATCCAGACCATTGGACGCGCCGCGCGGCACGTGGAGGGTCACGCCATCCTCTACGCCGACGTCATGACCGACAGCATGCGCCACGCCTTGGACGAAACCGCGCGCAGAAGGCGCACCCAGGTGGAGTACAACGAGCGCTACGGCATTACGCCGCAATCCATCGTAAAGCCCATCGACATGAGCCTGGTTGCGGTAGCCGAGGGCGATTACGTGACCGTGCCGCTCGAAGAGGACGAGGATGTGGAAGGGCTCACGCCGGAGCAGCGCCTCCGCTTCATCGGCGAACTGGAAGAGAGAATGCGCGAAGCCGCCCGCCAGTTCGAGTTCGAAAAAGCCGGGCAACTGCGAGACCGGGTAAAAGCCCTCAAAGCGGTGGGATAGCTCGCCGCTGCACGGCGCTCCGGGCCGGATGTCATCCTGCCCCGCATGAAAGGAACATGTTCACGCGGTCGAAGACCTATTCCAGCTTGGGCAGCATTTTCACGTTTCCCGGCAGCGTGAACAGGTTGTCCGGCAGGTTTTTATCGATCTCCACCGATTCGGAGAACATCTCGTAGATCTTGTCTCCGTTCCGTTCGCGGCGGATGTTGAAGGGCCATTTCACTCCGCCCACGGCGCGGTAGTTGGCGAAGACCGTCGTCTCGGTGTCGAAGTCTTTGTACAGGGGGTTGCGCCGCCGGAATGACTGGCGCACCGGAAGCTTGTCGCTCTGGCTGAAATAGACCGTTACGGTCTGGTTGTCCGCATCGGCTATGCTCACAATCTCCACCGGCCGGTTTTCGAACATGTCGGCGCCCTGCCACATAAACGTCAACCCCGGTTCGTTCAGCCGCTCGTGGAGGATGTAGAAAATACTGCGCAGCGTGCTGTCCTGAAAGTTGGCGTAGCGCTCATCGGCCAGCGGACGCGCGCCGCGAAAGCCGACCTCCCAGGCCCCGTCCGGGGTGAACAGGACCGCGGACTCTTCCTTCTTGCCGAACGCCTCACGCTCGCGTACCCGCAACTTGCCGGCCGCCGCCGGAACGCCCCGGCTGGCGTATCGGGTGTAGATCTTCGCCACGTCGAGCCCCGTCACCGCGGAGCGGTAGAACGAATAGGCGCGGCCGGTCTCCACGCGATCCTCCATGCGCAGAAACGCATCGCCGCCGAGGGCCTGCAGGGCTTCATTCACCAGGCGTTTGCCGCGGTCCTCCGGCTTCTCCTGCGCCCGCGCGCAGAACGCAGCGCTGCACGCCAGCGCGAGAACCACCCCGAATCTCATGGCCGTTCTGCCGCCTCCTCCGACTTCGGCCCCGGGGCCGAAACTACTCCCGTACATAAACTGAGGATAACAAGCCGGAGCCCCGCGTTCTTCTTTCCGCCTACCACCAACGTTAATCGGGGAACGGCTTAGGCCCTTCGGTACCCCTCAGGTACCCGCATTACTGTTCGCCGTGTCACGCCTTCCTCATAATGGACTCGTTACACCGAAAATGAGACGCGAGAACATGTCTTCCACCACGCTGTGGGGCGAACAATCCAAGGAAACGCAGACGATTGCCGGCGATCGGCGCGGCGATCGTCGCTACGAGATCCGGCTGGACGCACGGTGGAGGCTGGTCCGCCGCCGCAAGGTGCTGGAAACGGGGGCGGGCCGGACCCTCGACTTTTCCAGCGGCGGCGTCCTCTTCGAGCCCGGGCGCCAGTTGCCGATTGGGTTGAATGTGGAATTGTCGATATCCTGGCCGGTGCTGCTCCACAATGTGGCGCCGCTGCAACTGGTGGTGTATGGCCGGATCGTCCGGTCCAACGGAAACCGCACGGCAATCCGGATGGTTCAGCATGAATTCCGGACGGTAGCGGCTTCCGCCGATACCCGCAACGTTCTTCCCACCGCCGCGCGCCCTCCCGTTGGGTTCGCGAATCTGGGCGCCATGCCGGGTCTGGAAAAGGTCCAGTAGATCGTCGGGCTTTGGCCGGCCCCCGCTTTCCCGGCGCCCGGCTATCGCTCCGGGCGCTCCGTGGCGCTCTCCGGAGCCGGCGGCGCCGCGGATTCAGGCGAGGGCGAAACGGGCCTCTTCGGACGCTGGTCCAGCCGGTTGGAAAGGAAAGCTTCTCGCGCCTTGGCGTAGCGCGCCGTTCCCGGCTGGCCTGGCAGGGACGCCCATTCTTCCGGCGCGATCTCCCGCACCGCGGGCAGATACTTCTGAAAGTGGTTTCGCAGGCGTTCCTGCACCGGCTTCAGGGCCGAGTGGCAAAGCAGGAACAGAACCACGTCCGGTTCGGCGGCGGCCACCAGGTGATAGACCTGGGACGGCTTGCGGATGCGCGCGGAGCCCAGCGCTGTCTCCAGCTTCCTGGAGCGCGCTTCCAGTTTCTGCCACAACTCCACCTCGGCCGCGCGCAGGTCCACTGCCTTGGCGAACGCCTGCCTCTCCTTGGGGGCCAGTTTCTCGGCCAGCGAGTACAGAAAGGGGCCGAAACGCGCCGCGCGCCAGCGCTCCTCGCCCGGAACCATGCGGCACATCTTCTCCAGCTTCAGCAGGCCGGGCAGGTTGAACTTGGGGCCCGTCAGGGCCGGAGAGAACAGGGTGAGCAGTCCGGCTTCCTCGATCGCCTTGAGGATCTCCGCCGGGCTGTCCTCGGCCGCCAGCCGCCTCAGCTCTTCGCCCAGGGTCCGCGCCGCGATGGAGTTTTCCACGCCCGCTTCGCGCGCGTTGGCCACCTGCATCCGCGTGCGCTCCTCAATCGCGAATCCCAGACGCACCTGCAACCGGATCATCCGCAACAGCCGCGAGGGGTCGTCGTAGAAGCCGTAGGAGCTCACCGCGCGCAGCTCGCGCCGCTCGATGTCGGCGAGGCCGTTCATGGGGTCGAGCAGCAGCCCCCTGGACGCCTTGTTCAGCGACAGCGCAATGGCGTTGCAGGTGAAATCGCGCCCGCGCAGGTCTTCCTGGATGGTGGCCGGCGAAACCTGCGGCTTGGCCCCCGCCCGCGCGTACTTCTCCAGCCGCGACATGGCGATCTGCGCCGTCACGTTCCCCGGGAACACCAATTCCGCGCACTTGCGGTTCTCGTCCACCGACGCAAGCCGCGCGCCGGCCGCATCGCAGACGGCTTTGGCCACCTTGAGCGCGTGGCCCTCCACCACGAAATCCAGGTCGCGGATATGAAAGCCGGCCAGCATATCGCGCATCGCGCCACCCGTCAGGAACAGGTTGACGCGCGCCGGTCCCGCGATGGCCTGGACTTCCGCCACCACCCGGTTCTGATCCGGGCTCAGGTGGCTTTCCAGCATATAGATGTAGTCGCTCATCGAAAGCGCTCTCGCCTCGTCCCTATGTCCGCCGGCCGGGGCAACCCCGGCCGTCCAGAGACCCGCGCGGTCCCATCAGGCCCTGGGATGGTGTTTCTCAACTGTCTCCCGAAGTCGCGACCGCATGACATGCGTATATATCTGCGTGGTCGAAATATCGGCGTGTCCCAACATCACCTGCACGCTGCGCAGGTCCGCTCCACCCTCCAGCAGATGGGTGGCGAAGCTGTGGCGCAGCATATGCGGCGTCAGCCGCCGGAAAATGCCGGCTTTCCTGCCATATCCGGCCAGCAGCTTCCAGAACCCCTGGCGCGTCAGGCAGCCGCCGCGCGCGGTGACGAACAGGAAACGGCTGGCCCGTCCCTTCAGTAAACCGGGCCGCCCATTCTTCAGATAGTCCTCCACCGCCTTCACGGCGTCCCTCCCCACCGGGGCCAGGCGCTGCTTGTTGCCCTTCCCGGTGGTCCGCAGAATGCCCAGCTCCGGGTTGAGGTCGCTCATGCCGGCCCGGCATAGCTCGGAAACCCGCAGCCCGGAGGCGTATAGCAGTTCCAGCATCGCGCGATCCCGCAGACCCCTCGGAGTGGCCTTGTCCGCGCACGCGATGACTTGTTCGATCTCCTCTAAATTCAGGAACTTAGGGATTGCGCGCCACTGCCGCGGGGCGCCCAGATGTTCGCTGGGATCGGCCGCGATCAGCCCCTCCCGCAACAGGAATCCGAACAGGCTCCGCAGGGTGGTGAGCCGCCGGGCGACGGAGCGGCCGCTCAGGCCCGAGTTGTTCAGATGATCCAGGTACCGCCGCAGGTCCTCCGCGCCCGGAGCCGCCGTCCTGTCCCCCAGGAATGCGCTAAAGCTCGAAAGATCAGTAGAATAGGCTTGGAGGGAGTTGGCGGCAAGTCCTTTCTCCAGCCGGCAGAAATTGAGGAACGCCGTTATCTGGTTGCGGAAACGCGTGGTTTCCGCGGTGAGCGCTCCAGGCATCGAGCCAATGATACAATAGGCGCCGAAATGTTTGTAACATAGGAGCCAAAAAGAGGACATATTTGGCAGCATCCACCACCAAAAAGGCGATTCTCCGGCGTTTCGACCGGGAACCGCTGGCCGGCTACGTGAATCCCCTGACCTATCTGCAACCCGCGGGTGTGGAACTGCTGTCGGCCCAGGGCAGTGTTTCCGCCATCCCCTACGAGGAAATCAAGTCTATTTCCTTCGTGCGCGACTTCCAGGGCGGCGACGAGGCGGAGCGGCTGGTCTTCCACACCCGCCCGAAGACGGAAGGACTGTGGGTGAGCCTCCAGTTCCGGGACGGGGAGATCATGGAGGGCATTATGCCCAACAGCCTGCTGCAGTCGGATCGCTATGGTTTCACGGTGATTCCCCCCGACCCTCACAGCAACAGCCAGCGGGTGTTCGTCCCGCGGGTGGCGTTGCGCTCGGCGGAAGTGCTGGGCGTGGTGGGGAGCCCGCTCCGAAAACGCCGCCTCAAGGCTGCTCCCAAGGAGCAGATCGGCTTGTTCGACGATCTGTAAAAGGCGCCGCTCCGCCGGGGCGGAGCGGTTCACGTTATACTGGGATTTCACACTCGCAATTCCCCAGGTGGAGGTTCTATGAGACTTCGCAACGTGGCCGCGGCGACTGCGGCGACATTGTTTTTCGCCCTCGCTTCGTTGGCTCAGACTGCTGCAATCGAAGGGAAGGTAATCGGCTATGACGGTAAGCCGGTGCAGAACGCCGTGATCAAGCTGTCGCGTACGGATATCAAAGGCGAATTACAGACTAAGACGAACAAGACGGGCCGCTGGATCTACATGGGTCTGGCGGTGGGCAGCACTTGGAACATCACCTGTGAGGTGAACGGCAAAGCCGCCGACGAGACCATGAACGTAAGGGCGGGGATGGGCGACCCCACCGAAACGGATTTCGATCTGCAGAAGAAGCAGGCCGACAATCAGAGTCGCACCGCGGCCATTCAAAAGGCGGCTGAGACCGGTGTGGTCAGCAACGATATGACCCGCGGCATGACCTCCGAGCAGAGGGAAGCGTATATGAAACAGGTCAACTCGCAGGCCGCGGCGATTAAGCAGAACAAGTCTTTGCAGGACGCCTTCAGCGCCGGCGTGATGGCCAACCAGAAGAAGGACTTCGCCGAGGCCATCGCCGACTTCGAGAAGGCCGCCGATCTGGGGCCCAAGCAGCCGGCCGTCTGGGCAGGCCTCGCGGAAGCGCACGTGGGACTGGCCATGACCAAGACCGGCGCCGATTTCGAGGCGGAGATGGCCAAGGGCCTGGAAGGCTACGCCCACGCCCTGACGCTGAAGGACGACGATGTCGGCATCCACAGCAACTACTCCCGGGCGCTGGCTCTCGATAAGAAATTCGCCGAAGCCGATGCCGAAGCGGGCAAGGTGGCGATACTCGAGCCGCCCTCGGCGGGCAAGGCATACTACAATCTGGGCGTGGTCCTGTCCAACTCCGGGCAATCCGAGCAAGCCGTAGTGGCCTTCCAAAAGTCCATGGCGGCTAACTACCCCGACGCTTACTATCAGTACGGCCTGTACCTTATGGGCAAGCAAACGATGGATATGGCCACCAAGAAGCCCATCCCGGCGCCGGGCACGATCGAGGCTTTCCAGAAATACCTGGAACTGGCGCCCACCGGCCCCAGTGCGCAGATAGCCAAGGCCATGATCGACTCGTTTTCGGTGGCCGTCGACACCACCTACAAGAACCCCAACGCGCCGGCATCGACGACGAAGAAGAAGTAGGCGTTTTCCGGGGTGGCGGCCCGTTGGGCGGCAGGCGTTTTCGCCTGCCAGCCGGTTTCTTGACGGTTTCCCGCCGCCCCGACTCCATGCGGTTTCTCTACGAGCTTTTGTTCCCCCTGGTGCTCCTCCTTGCGCTCAGAGCGATCTTCCGTCAATTCATGAGCGGCTACCGCGAATCCCGCAACAGTTCCTCCAGCGGCTCGCGCCCGTCTTCCATGACCACGGTCGGAGAACTCAAGAAAGATCCCGTGTGCGGCACGTACGTCTCCACGGCCGGCAGCCTCACGCAAATGGTAAACGGCGGCGCGGTTTACTTCTGTTCCCAGGAATGCCGCGACAAATACCTGGCCCGCCCTTCGCCGAGGTGATCGGCGGCGGGCGCGGACGAAAGTGGTTCATTCCGCCGGCGGGCGGGATGCGGCCTGCTTGCAGCGCGGTAGGAGTCCGGTCCTCACCCCGATTGTGGCGGACGAGTCTGCGCGAACGCCCGCACTCCAGACGCGCCTCCGGCCCCGTGGGTCACGGCAATTCGGCTGGGATTTGGATCGGATCGCGCGGGAGGGTGGAAGAAAAACCGATGGCGGGCGAAGCGCCCGCCCCGCAAGGATGGATGTCCCCGGTCGCCAAGGCGAGGCGCCATCGCTCCGCGCGGAATCCGGCCCGCGACTACCTGACCGCCGTCCGGGCCGGCGCTCTCTCGAGTTCGGGCAGCCACTCGGCGGCGGCGCAGACCCGGTTGATGACGCGAAGCTGGTCTTCGGGCGAGAGGCTGCTCGAACTGGGGAGACAGATTCCGCGGCGGAACAGGTCCTCGGCCACCTGGCCGCCGTAGCGGGCGCAGCCGGCATACAGGCGCTGGAGGTGCATGGGCTTCCAGACGGGGCGGGACTCCACGTTGGCCCCGTCGAGAGCGCGGATCAGCTCATCGCGCGAGCAACCGAACTTCCGTTCCTCGATGAGGAAGCAGCTCAGCCAGTTGGTGTGCAACCCGTAGCGCGCCTGAGGCATGAGCGAGATGCCCGGAAGATCGGCGAAGGCGTCGCGGTAGCGGAAGGCGACGGCGCGGCGCTGCCGGACGCGCAGATCGAGGACTTCGAGCTGTCCACGGCCGATGCCCGCCAACACGTTGCTCATGCGATAGTTATAGCCCAGCTCCGAGTGTTCGTAAGCCAGCCCGGGATCGCGCGCCTGCTGGGCCCAGAAGCGCGCCTTCTCAACCCAGGCGGAGTTGCGGGAGGCGAGCATTCCGCCTCCGCTGGTGGTGATGATCTTGTTGCCGTTGAAAGAAAACGCCGCGACGTCGCCGAAGGCGCCCGCGGGCTGCTTCCGGTAGGTGGCGCCAAGAGCCTCGGCGGCGTCTTCGAGTACCGGCACGCCGTAGCTCCCGCAGATCGCGAGGATGGGGTCCATGTCCGCGCACTGCCCATACAGGTGGACCACCACGAGGGCGCGGGGCCGCTTGTTTCGGCGGGCTCGCTGACGCAGAGCGTCTTCCAGGACGTTCGGGTCGAGATTCCAAGCGGTGGTATCGCTGTCGAGAAAAACCGGCTCGGCCCCCAGGTAGCGGACCGGATTGCAGCTCGCGGCGAAGGTGAGGGTGGGGCAAAAGACCTCGTCGCCGGGACCGACCCCGAGGAGGCGCAATCCGAGATGGATGGCGGCCGTGCCGGCGCCCAAGGCAACCGCGGGGAGCCCGATGCGATCCTCGAATTCCCGCTCGAAGGCCGTGATATTGGGGCCGACCGTGGACAGCCAGTTCGAGGCGAAAGCCTCGCGGACGTAGGCTTGTTCGGCCCCGCCCATGTGCGGCACGGAGAGCAGGATGCGTTTCATCGGATGGCGCTGGGCTCGGTTGACCCGAGCGCTTTTACTACCATGACCGCCTGATTTTTTCCCTTGCCGGGCGAAGCGCTCCGGCCGGCGGCCCGGGCACGCCCGGCCCGCCGCGTTTCGGTATCAATCAAGCGGTCGAAGACCTACCCCCGGTAGGCAGGGAAGTACTCCGGATTCGGTTGCCACTGGCGGCCTTCCGTGGCTGCGAATGTTCGCCGGTCCCGCACCAGTTGTTCATACGCGTTGGCGCTCAAGACGCGAGATCCAATCGAAAAGGGGACACTGCCATGGGGAGCGAACGACAGCTTATATCGGTAAATGCCGTCGTCGCGAGCGTAACCACCCCCGAGAACGAATTCCGCTTTCCCGGCGCTGCGCGCCCAATTCATGATCTCGACTTTGAGCAGGTCGTTCGGCCGGACATGAAACCAGGCGGCATCGGTTCCCCCGAGGAAGGAATAGACTCGATCCGCGGAGACAAGCACGAGCTCGGTGGAAACGGCGGCGCCTCCCACAACGGCGTGAAAATAGGTGAATTGCCCCTTTAGATCGGTCTGGATACGCTCGAAATACTCACGGGGAAAGTAATAGGTTTCTCGGGCGTTCCGCCGGCTCATGGTTCCGCTATAGATGGCCAGAAAATCGTCCAGGCGGGCGCCGTTTTCGTCGATCCGCACGGTCACGCCGCTGGCGCGCGCCTTATTCACATTCTTCCTGACCTTGTGTTCAAACTCCTGCCACAGTTCGTCTTCGCTCTTCAAAACGCGCACCACATTATCCAACAGCACGCGGCGGTCGCCGGCGTACTCCACCAGGGTCTCGGGAAACAACGAAAGCCGCACCACTTCGGACACAATCCGGGATCTGGCCGCCCAAGCGTCGAATTCCAGCCAGAATGCCCTGACGGCGTCCGGATTCCACGCGGCCCCCCATCGAAACGGTCCGCCGTAGCCGTAAGGGGTAGCGATATCCGCCCAGTCGCGCAGCGAAACATCGCAGAACGGCTCGCCGCCAAGCGGCCGCAGCAGGAAAGGATATAGAACGCAGCTTCCACCGGTGGAAGCCGCGGCGCAGAGCGCCTGCTCCCGCGGTCCCGCATGGAGCCGGACGTAGGCGGGGTGCCCAAAGACTTCCCGCTCCGGCCACTGCGCCCAAAAATCCAGCCACGCCTTCCGATCGGCGGGATCGGCGGCATCCCAAATCTGAAATTCCGGCGTCACCCGTTCCTCACGCGGCGGGCCAATTCGTGCGCCATCGCTTCGAGCCCCTCTTCCGAAGCGTCCTGGTGGACGGGCAAGTTCAGAATCTGACGCGACACCATGGCCGGCGCCGGGAAGCGGTCGGGTGATATCCGGGAGATCAGCGTATGGTACAGCGAGACGACGCCGAACCCGGCGGAATTCATCTCGCGATAAAGCCGGTCCCGCGAGCCGTTCCGGATCATGACCGGATAACTCTGCGGGAACTCGCCATCGTCGGGCGCTTCGAAAAGCGGCTCGATTCCCGGCGCCAGCTCGCGGACCAGTCTGGCCAGCGCCAGACTATTGGCCCTGCGCTTGTCCGCGATACGAGTCAGATCGAAGTCATACAGCGGCAAGGCGCAACACGGGTCGCCTCGCAGGGTTCCCATCAGTGGGGATTCCGGATCGTTAATCACCGCGGCGCCCCCGCACTCCACCGGCAGTATCTTGTGGAACGAGAAGATACATGCATCCCCCAGGCGGCCGCAGATTCCGCCGACCAAGTCGCTCAACATGGCGTGGGCCTCGTCTTCCACCACAAACACGCCATGCTCTCTCGCGATCTTGACGGCTTCCGGATAAGACGGATCCACGTAACCGAAGAAGTGGATGACGACGAAGACACGGACGCAACCGCTCCGAAGCTCGGTTCGCAGTGAGTCGATATCCATGCGAAGCCGCTCGTCGAGAGCGTAAAAACCATAGTCGAGGCCGAGTGATGCAATGGGATCGAACACCCCGGAGCCTTCCCTTGGCGACCAGCCGATGTAGGCCGGCAGAAGGACCTTGCCGCCGGAGATGTCGAGGGCGTCCAGAATCGCACGGAACGCCATCCGCGCGCTTGGAAACAGGCTCAGGCGGCGGAGATGGTTCGACGGACGCTCGGCGCGCTTCGTAATCAAAGGACTGCCGGGACTGAGACCGTCACGCGCCGAGCCACCGCATCAGGCAAGCGCCCCACGAGTATCCAACCCCGAATCCAACCAGCATCACCGTGGCGCCGCGCTTCAGCGTTCCGTCGCGAGCCGCGTTTGCCAGGGCGATCGGGATGGTGCACGAGACCGTGTTCCCGGTGAATTCCATGGATACGTAGAATTTCGCTTCGGGGATCCGAAGCCTCTTGCGCAGGTGCTCCAGCATGAACCGGTTGGCCTGGTGGAAAACGAACAGGTCTATGTCTTCCGCGCGCTTGTTGGCGCGGTCCAGGACATCCCGAACAAGAGTGGGAATGATTTTCAGGGTGAAGCTGAAAACCTCCGCGCCGTTCATATACAGGTTTGCAAAGGTCCTTGGACATCCGTCCGGGCTGGGGCTGGCGGGATTCTCCGGCGCCGGCCGCATGGCCCCGGCCCGGACGATCAGGTTTTCGGCGCCGCTGCCGTCCGTGCCGAAGACAAATGGCCCAAGGGCTTCCGGATCCGACGGGGCCCTTTCAGACCGGCCCACCAGGGTGGCGGCGCCGGCGTCGCCGAAAATGGTCCGAACGCTCTTATCCTCGGCATGCAGGAACTTGCTATACGTTTCGGCCGTGAGGAGCAGGATGTTGGCGGCCTGGCCCGTCTCCACCAGTCCCTTGGCCAGCGCCAGCCCATACACAAATCCCGAACACCCGAGATTGAAGTCCAGGGCCCCCGCCGACTTGGGGATGCCCAGACGGTCCTGCAGCAGGCAGGCGGTGGTTGGGAGAAAGTAGTCGGGACTCTGCGTGCAGAGCAGGATGAAATCCACGTCGGCGCTGGAACAGTGTCCCGCCGCGAAGAGCTTCAGGCCTGCCTTTACGGCCAAATCCGAAGCGCATTCGCCGGGTGCCGCCAGGCGCCGCTCCGAAATCCCGGTCTTGTCGAGTATCTTCTGGGCCGTCCAATCCTGAAACTGGCCCGCGAGTCGCTCATTTGTCAATACATTGTCCGGAAGGAAATACTCGATGCCTCGCACGGCGGCGCTGAGCGCCATCTTGACCTCCATTTCTCACGGGTGACTGGTGTCCGCCGCCGCGGATCGGAAATACTGTTTGAGGGCCGCCGAAAAAGTCGCGAACGGCGCCTGGTATCGCTTCAGCGTGGTCACTTCGGCCCATGACGGACCCGGGCGCGCGACCGGTCCCATCAACAGAACCCTGCTGCCGGCATCCACCTCTTGCAGCGCGGCGAACAGTTCCCGATCGTCCGCCGCATGGGCATCGGTGAGGCGGAATGAGCGTCCGGGCAGGCGGCCTACTCGATACGCGCCGGCGGATGTTCGAACTTCGAAAGACGAGAAACCCCAGCGTGCATGTTGTTCTTCCGCTTCGGCCAGACCCATTACGGAAGCAGCCGATCCGCTCGCCGTTTTCGGCGCGTCCGGCCCGCGGAGCCACCAGCCTTTCCGGAACTCCTCGCGCCCGCCCAGCGAGCGGTGCCAAGCCTCCAGGCGGGGCCGTCCGGAGAACACGTCCCAGGCCACCGAATCGGCCGGGCGGCGCTCGAATTCGCGCCGCGAGGCCTCATACAGGAGCCGCAGACTCAGGTAACTGGCACGCAAGGCGGGCAGGACATACGCCGTGTCGACGACGATCCGGTCCTCGATCCGCCGCAGTGAAACCGCGCCGCCTACGGACTCATGCGAGCGCAGGACATAGAACCGCGGCGTGGCAGCGTCCTCCGACCGGAGCGAGTCTTCGCAGTAGCGATGGAACAGGGGCGAGCCCCAGATCGTCAAGTCCAGAAAACGCTCGGGGACGACGCGCGCCAGCAATCGGGCGATCTCGGGAGCATCCCCGGCGCGGGCGCCTTCCACGGACCAGACAGTCACGACTTGGACCTCAACACGTCCAGATTGAGGGCCGCGGCGCCCGGATCCACCTGCACGCCCTTGCATCGCAAGGCGATTCGGAAAGTCGCCAGTAGAATGCGCATGTCCAGCCCAAAAGAGAGGTTGCGGACGTACCATGCGTCGAGCGTCAGGCGGCGATCGATATCGACTTCGTTTCTCCCATGAATCTGCGCCCAGCCGGTGACCCCGGGCCTGACATGGTGCCTTGTCCGTTCCTCGGGTCTGTAGTAGGGGAGATAGCGCCACAGCAGCGGACGCGGCCCGACCACACTCATGTCGCCGCGCAGGATATTCCAGGATTGGGGCAGCTCATCCAGGCTTGTGCGGCGCAGGAAGCGACCGAGCGGGGTCAGACGGTGCGTGTCGATCTCCAGAGGATCGTCGGCCAGCCGCATGGTCCTGAACTTCACTATCATGAACGGTCGTTCTCCCAACCCCGGCCGGCGGTCCAGGTACAGAATGGGCCGTCCCATGAAAAGCCACACCGCGGTCGCGACCACCAGCATCACGGGAGAGGCCACGATCAGGCCGAGCATGGCGATGACAAGGTCGAAGAGGCGCTTGAAATGCCGGCGATACATAGTCTTACGCGGACGGAACTCATGGGCGTTTGGCGATGGGCCGGGCGTGCCCGGCCCGACGCGTTGAGGCACGGATCAAGAGGTGAAAGATTTGGTACCTGCCGAGTGGAATTCTTGTCGTTTCGGCAAGAATATTTCCGACAATGTGCATTTCGGCCCATCTTCATGGGCCCTCGGCTTCACTCCGAAAACAACTCCAACTTCCGACTTGCGCGTCTTTCTTCGCGTCTCCGCGTCTCCGCGTCAAGAAGGGGTACTATTTGGTTCCGGCTCTGCCGGGTGAGGGGCGGGAAGGCGCCGGGGCATTCTCGTGGAGCTCGGCGGTTAGGCGGCGGTGTACCCCCCATCGACCGTCAGAGTGGCGCCCGTGATCCACCGCGCGGCGTCGCCCAGCAGAAAGGCGATGGCATAGGCGACATCGCGCGGCCGGCCTAATCCAAGCGGGTGCAAAGCGGAGACGGCGCTCATTTGTTGGACGGTGCACGCACGCTCGAATGCGCCCGAGATCTCGGTGCCCGCGACCAGGCCCGGAGCGACTGCGTTCACCCGGATTTTGACGCCTGCCAGCTCGATGGCGAGAGACCGCGTCAGGGCGATGACGCCGCCCTTGCTGGCCCCATATACGTGGTTGCCGGATTGCCCCACCAGGCCGGCGACGGACGCAACGAAGACGATCGCCGCCCCCGGTCGATAGAGGGATTTCTGACGGAATGCCTTGGACAGCCAGAGAGCCGCGGCCAGATTCACGCTCATTACGCTCTCGTAGTCGGCCCGTGACACGGCCCCCAGAGGCCGCGTGGTCTGCACTCCCGCGCTGTGCACGAACCCGTCCAACGGCCCGGTCTGAGCGGCCACCGACCTCAGCCATGCGCACAGACCGTCAGTCTGGCTCAAATCGTATTCTGCAATTGCGTGGTCGCCGGGCGCCATGGCCGTGCGCGTCGCCGACAAACGCTCTGCGTCGCGCCCGGAGAGCACTACGCGCCCGCCCAGCTCACTGATGAGAATCGCGGTAGCTCTCCCGATGCCGGAGGAGGCGCCGGTAACCAGCACCGTTCGGCCGCTTAAGTCCATCGGGTTCAATTCCATCTCTCCTGCGCCGAGAAGAACGGATCTCCCCGCCGCTCAGGCCGCGGTGAGGACGCGATCACCCAGCAGTCGCATCAGATCGTCCACCGTCCCGCATTTCGCAAGCGCACTCGGAGAAACGCCGACTCCGAAATGCTCGTCCACCAGCGCGATAAACCCGATCGCTGCCAGCGAGTTCCAGTCGATGTCCTCCATGCGGGAATCGCGCGCCACGGCGCCCGGTTCCAGCTCCAGTAGTTCATCCAACAACTGCAGGAATTGCTTCTCTTCCATTCTTAATTCCTTTCCATCGGGTAAAGAAGAGGCCTTGTTTTGGCCGTCATGGTTTCTTCCGGAAGAACTTCATCGAGCCTGGGCGGTGGCCCCGGCCTCTTTGGCGAGGTACGAACGCAGGAAGCTCCTTGGATTGAATGGGCAAGGCGGTTCTTCCCTAAGTTTCAAGACGTGCGAATAGATGCCGTGTACTTCCTCCGCCAGGCGCCCGTTCGCGGCCATCCGCCGCGCCAGCGTTTGGGCATTCTTCGCGAGTTGGAGGTATTGGCCGGGTGAACTCAGTACTCGAAGGATGGCGCGGGCCAGTTCCCCGGGCTGCCGGGTCGGAACAAGCGTGCCGGTCAATCCGTCCATCACGACGTCGGGCAGGCCTCCCACGCGGCCGGCGATCGTCGGCACGCCCGCCAACATGGGTTCTCCGACGCCTCCGCAGTTCTCCGAAATGGGAACGTGGACGGCCACGTCGAAATCCGGCCACATCCTGCGGACTTCTTCGACTGGCAGGCAGCCTGTCATCACGATGCGGCTCCCTCCCACGGCGTACGCCCGTTGGCGAAGGCGGCGCTCGTACCAGCCCGACCCCGGCGCCGCGCCGCCGATAAGTACGCCGGTGACATCCGAACGCTGTTTCATGACCAGGCCCAGCGCGTCGATCACATCTTCATGAGCCTTAAGGCCGACCCGCTGTCCCAAGTACCATTTGGGTGGATAAATGAAGTTCGCGTTCCCTACAATCTTCATGTGATCGGCAATGCCGTACCGTCTCCGCAGGAAACCCGCCCTTGCACTCGGGCACGCGCCAGCCGGGATGCCGTAATAACTGAGGTATAACCTCTCTCGTGAGACGCCGGCCGCCCGATAGTGCGCCATGATGCAACGGCTCGATGCGACCCACGAGTCGGAAGGTCCCGCGGTCGACAGTTCGAGCGTTCGCCAGATCCGGTGCTCCAGGTGCAAGGGCCCGGGAACCTGGAAGAGGCGGGGTACTCGGTGTCTGGCCCCGAGAGCCAGACGGAGAAGGACCGTCGAACCGAAGAAGTGGCTGTGGATGAGGTCCGGACGAACGCTCAAAACCAGGTCGCCGAGCCCGCGCATCATGGCGGGCAGCGACCAGGGGCTGCGGATGGGCAAGTCCGATGGAGCGATATGCACCACCACGCCGCCATCCACCCATTTCTGAACGGTTCGGCCTTGGGCGCGCGGGAGCGCGACGTGGACCTCGATGCCGAGTCTCACCAGCTCGGCGGCTTGCGCCGCGGCCCAATCCGCCCCATCGGCCGTCTTCACTACGTGGAGTACTCGCACGTTTACGCCATTAGCCCCGTTTCCCAGCGCTGCGTGCAATCCCGGACATGCTGGTAGAATCGCCGCCGCACGTCCCCCAGCGCGGAATCGCTATACTCCCGCGCGCTGGCCAGGTTTCGCCGCGACATCGTCTTCATCCGCGAAGGGTTCCCCAGGACCTCCTGAATCCGGGCGGCCAGCGCGGCCGGGTCGCCGGCCGGCGCCAGCTCGCTGGCATCGAGCAACTCGGGAATGCCTCCCACATCCGATCCAATGCACGGCAGCGCGCGCGCCATCGCCTCGACCAGCGCCCGCGGCAAGCCCTCCGTGCGGGAAGGCAGCACGAACAAATCGGCCGAGTCGAGAATGGCGCGGACCGGCGCTCCCGCGGTGACCTGGCCGGTGAAGTCGATTCGGGCCGCCATATCGAGACGCCCGGCGAGCGCCATGAGGCCCGGCCGGCATTTGCCTTCGCCGACGATTACCGCCGTCACGTCGAACCCCGCGCGGACACAACGCGCCATCGCTTCGATCAGCACGTCCGTGCCTTTGTAAGGCTGCGCCAGGGAGCCCACCGTCACCAGCCGATAGGGCCCGTGCTGTTTCGGTTCGCGAAGGCTTTTCGCAATGCCGTCCCAATCCAATTCGACGTTCGAGTAGTGCGTCGAGTAGCCGCTCAGCACCGCTTCCGCCGGCAGATCCACATCGGAGACGCTCGCGCTCACGGCCCGCGTGGGATAGCGCTTCTGCAGCGCTCTTTTCGTCACATAAGCCACCCCGATGGCGCGGACGCACTGCCGGCGCAAGCGGCGCGAGAAATGCCACCGAAAAAGGGGTCTCAGGGGATGGTCGACAACTCCCGGCGCAAAGACGTCGTAAGGATCGCCGACCACCTCCAGTCCGTACACGCACCGTCTCCGCCTGAGCTGGCGTTCGAGCATGTTCGCAATCTGGGATCCGACGCGGAGAATGACGGCGCCATGCATCGGGGCGGCGGAGCGGATGGCCGCACGGAGTTCCGGATAGCGTTTGAGGCACTGCCACGGGCCGTGAAAATCGGGCACGCCGTGAAAGGAGATGTTTTTGCCGAGCACGGGCAGCCAACCTTCGGGAGGGCCCTCCACACGGGCCCCTCGGGCGATGATCCCGACCGTATCGAAAACTTCCAGGTACCGCTCCCAGAACGGACGCGCCATCCCCGCCTGCGACCACACGGATCCGTCCGGGGCAACCGTGTAGCGGGCGTCGAGAGCGACGGTAACCTCCATCACGCTCTCGCCTGAATCGGCCCCGGCCTCACCGCGCGCGGTCCTTTCGGCGCGTAGGGCGAAACGTGCCGCGACCACCCGAAGTAGAGAAACCAGCCGATCACCAGCGGCGCGAACGCCACAAATTCGACGGTCATCAGGAGGCACGCCACCAGCACCCCGACCGTTTTTACGACCGGGTCCGCGCTGTGATCGCAGATTCGGCACAGAAGCGCGAAGATGAGCGGGCCGACGAAGAGTCCAGCCCAACCGAAGTTGGCCACGGCCTCGTCGAGAAGACTGGTTGTCAGCCCCCAGCCTCGGTCCGCCGGCCGGGCCTGTAGCGCGTGGGCGGTTATGTAGATGGCGTATGGCCACGGCTTGCCGGGCCAAACAGATCTGGGGACATACATCGTGAGATAAAAGAGCAGGCTCTGGCCCCGGTATTCGAGTATGCGCGCATTGCCGTCCGAGAGCTCGCAGAAGATCGCGGCCTTCAAATTGTGATCGCGGCCGTAGTCGATGCGCGAGTTCTCGTAGACGCTGTAGCTATCGGCTACTGAAAGGGGGCGAAACTCGACCTGGTACCAGGTAATATAACTTCCGAGGGCAACCAGGCTCAGGGCGCCGAACGCGATCACCTTCGAGTAGGTCAGGGAGCCGCGCACCCAGGCGACGGCCCAAATGAGAGCCAGGCAGAGAGCTACCGCGGTGCGCTTGCCTTGCAGCCACACGGCGACTGCCATGAACGGGAATATCAGGAAGAACGCGCGACTGAAGTTGCGGCGGACCAGTAACAGACACGCGCCGGCTACCAGCGAGAAGGCCGTTAGACCGCCGACGATCCCGTGGAATGCCGAAGCGGCGGGCGACATATTCTCGGTGAGTACGGCCGCATAACTCAGATATACGTGGGGTTGCGGCGCAAACGCCAATGCGATCAGGGGACTGCAGAGGAGAAGCCAGAGCACCAGTTGCGCCTTCTTGCCCGCCAAAACCACCATATGGCGGCCGGTTTGCCGGCGCGGGCGGGCAGTCAGCCACCAGAAGACAGGGCATGCCGCCACGAACAGATCGTAGACAACAGCCACGGACCCGTCCGCGGCTCCGGCGCGAAATCCTGGCGTGTTGTGGTAATCCGGAATGCCTCTAGTGAGGTCGAAAGCTATGGGAAGTCCGTAAACCACAACGAAGACCAGCAGCGGGAACGAAACAGACCGATGACAATTGGAGCTGATGTCCAGCATGGCGCGGACAGCCCAGCCGAAGAGCCACACGAAGGTGAGCCAGTTCAAGGTGATGAGCCACGGAGACATTCACCCCCCCTCCTGGTTTCTTTCGGACAGACCCGGTTGCGGGCCGGCCGCCGGCCGGCCACTCCCCCTCCCGACATAGATGTCACACATCTGTCGAGTTCCACGCCTTATGTCGAAACGGCCGCCATCGAGCTTTTCCACGGCGCTGCGCCAGCCGATGCGCGGACGCGCCGCGGCTTGGGATGCCGCGCGCGCCCACTCAAGAGGCCCCGCGGACAGCGGCAGACAATGAATCAGGGCGGGGTTCACAATGGCTTCCCCGGGAAGAGCCTCGGAAGCCACACAGGGCAATCCTGCCGCCTGGGCCTCCATAAGAACCAGGGGAAGGCCTTCATGGAGCGAGGGCATAAGGAAGACATCCATGGCGCCGATCGTCAGCCTTGGGATGTCCGAACGCAGGCCCGCGAAGGCGATCCTATCTTTCAGTCCCAGCGCCACTGCGCGCTTCTCCACCTCCGGACGCAATGGCCCATCGCCCACCAGTAGAAACTTCGCCCGAGGTTCACGGCTCGAGATGCAGGCGGCGACTTCCAGGAAGAAGAAGTGGTTCTTGACCGGGGCGAGCCGTCCGACGTGGCCGAAGATCACGTCGTTCCGCGAAAACCCGAACTCGGCCCGTACGGCGGCTGGATCGAAGGCGACCCGGAACGGCGCTAAATCGATTCCGCAGTAGAGCACCCTCAACCGTCGGTCTTGGCTCCATTCAGGCCCAAACAGAGCCGCGCCGGCCGGTTCGCTTACCGCAAATCCATCCGTGCAATAGGTGCGAATCAGCCGCTTCATCGCGCCAAGGTAGGCTCTCCTGACAAGTCCCGCTTCCAACTCGGCTGGCG
Source organism: Terriglobia bacterium (assembly GCA_963767595.1). Lineage (GTDB taxonomy): Bacteria > Acidobacteriota > Terriglobia > Bryobacterales > Bryobacteraceae > BOG-224. The sequence goes on along the minus strand of CAVYEK010000008.1, from coordinate 502,401 downwards.
CCGTGACGTTATGGCTGTGCGCGATTCGCACGGGTATTCCGGCGATCCTTCCCAGAGCCAGGACAAACCCGCTGAAGTGGTGAACGTGGCTGTGCAGCACGTCGAAGGGGCCGTCACGTTTCATCGCCTGGAAGAAACGCCTCGCGTACAACGGTGGATTCGCCGTGTGGGGGCATCGCAGAATCCCGGACCCGAGCGCCACGATTTCCGCGTCGTACGCGGCCGGCTGGTCCGTATGAACCAGGAAATCCATGTGAAATCTCTCCCGATCGATATGCCGCAGGACGTGCATCAGCCAGGTTTCCACGCCGCCGCGGTTCATCGCTCCCAGCACATGAAGAACGCGAAGAGGTTTCATGTCATGGGGGCGGGCCTGCGCGTCTCCGTGTACCGGAGAATCGCCATGGTGGCCGCCAGTTGAACCAACCCGACGATGGCGAGCGCTTTCGCCGCGCCCACCGCCCCGCTCGCCTTTACCAGGACATAGCACAACGCCAGGGTTAAGGCAGCGAGGAAGCCGAAGAGCGGCATCTGAACCACAAAATGCCGCGCCGCGGTCAGACTGTACCCGGCGAACGAACCCATGTAACCGGCCGCCGCCGCCACCATCAGCCACGGGAAAAGCTGGTGGTTCTGAGTGTATTCGCGCCCGTAGAGCAGGGTGACAATCCACCGGCCGAAGACCAGGGCCGCCAGAATCCCGGAAACCCCGAGCGTCATTCCGATCAGGAGCAGGTGGTACGAAAGGCTGCGAAACTCCCGGGTATTGCGTTGGGAAGCATAGCGGGCCAGTCGCGGAGTGGCGGATTGGCCGAGTGCGCCCACGACCATCGTGCCCGCCAGAAGAATATAGCCGAGAGCCGAAAAGACGCCAAGCTCGCGAACGCTCCGAAAACGGCTGATCATGTATCGCGGTACATTCGCGTTCAACGAAAGCAGCATGGTGACTATCCCCAGGGGCAGGGAGAGGCGAAGCAACTGGCTCATCCGGCGAGCCGAGAACCGCGGCGCGGCGGTTTGACCGATTTCGCGCGCCACCATGACTCCATGCCGCGCATCGAAGGCGGCGAAGACTCCTCCCCAGGCCACCGCCATGCCGCAGACGGCGATCCAAACCGCGTGAGACACGGCGAAGCAGACGGCGGCCGCGAGTAGCGCCGACGCTCCGCGGAGCATGAGCGACTTGGCTATCAGGTCCATTCGCTCCTGCTGCTGCCAGAGACCGTAGACCACGTCGCTCAAGGATTCGATGCCTTTGGACAGCGCAAACGCGGCAATAACGAGAGCTGTTTCGCCGTGGTAGAGCGCTCCGCCGATACCGAAGAGCGCGCACACCGCGACCATCGTCATGAGTATTCTGAGCCCGGCGTAATCCCGGAAATGGAACAGGAGACTGGCGTCGGTGGCCTGAACGGCGCGGAGCTGCAGGTTGGCGAAAAGCATTATGGGCGCTGTGATGGCGAGCCCCAGGCTAAACTGCCCCACCGCTTCGGGGTCGCCCAAGCGGGCCAGCAGAACCAGGATTCCCCACTGCGTACCGGCGTAAACGACGTTGCCGGTCAGGGTCCAACTGAAGTTGAGCCGCAGGGATCGGGGCGGGGCAGCCACCGGGAAATCGGCCTCCGTCCCGAGCCGGCGGGGCAACTGCATACTGGGTGCGGGAATGTGCGGCGCTGTCATCTGTGCCGGTTGGCCGGGTAGCTCAACATCTCTGGAGATGGAAGCGAGATCGCCGAGCTTCCGGGCGAAGCTCACGCACGAAAAGTCCCACTTTGCTTATCTCGAATCCGCTTCCGTCCACAGTTGGAGCGGGAGCCCCTAAACTCAGGGACGTGCGTTCTGCAACATAACGTGCCGCTATGGACGGCTTTGTCTCGATTATGTTTTTGGCTGCCGCCGCTCTGGCGCAGCTCTTGATGTGTATATCGGCCGGACTTCGTCCGAGCTTTACGCCACGTGAGTGATCCAGTCGCGCTCGATTTCGGCGGCGACCGAGCGCTGCAGCAGGGTCACCGAAACCACCACCCGCAGACTACCCTCCGGCGCCCGAATCACCAACCCCTCGAGCCCCGCCAGGGGACCATGGTCGAGGCGCACTCGCTGCCCGGTCCGCAGATACGGCCAGGGCGTGAGCGCAACCTTCGATGCCACCAGGGCTTTGATGGCATCCATTTCACCATCCTCGATGGGGACCGGAACGCTGCCGGCCCCGACGATCCTCGAGACGCCGGGACAGTTGAGAACGCGCAGCCGGTCCGCGACGTCGAACCGGGAGAACACATATCCCGGAAACAACGGCACATCCAACATCTTGATCCGGTCCGACCAACGCCGCTTGATCCGGCGGGTCGGCAAGAAGAAATCCAGCCCGCGAATGGCCAACTCGTCGGAGACGCGGGACTCGCGTCGCGAGTGCACCTCGATCCCGAACCACTGCTTGCCGTCCATTGCGCCTCGGCTCGATGTCTGATGGGAGAGCAAAAACAAGAACCGGAGTGCCCATTGTGACACATCCGGCGCCGCTGGGGCCGCGCATGGGGCAGCGCCTGAAAGGCGCCCGGAAGGGTCTATGCCAGTTGCCGGAACGGAATCTCCTCTTCGATCAATTGCTTGCAGGAAATCAGTTCGATGTCGAGCTTGTCCTCGCGCTGCAATCTGGCGACTTCCCCGATGGCGCCCTTCGTGAAATCGAAGGCGATAATGATCCCGCGCCTGTCCTTCTGGCGGTCCAGCACGCCGACAAAGTTGTCGATCACGGGCCTCCCCACCGCGTCCATCTGCTTGACCTGGATCGGATGATGCTCCATGAACGTGAAGCCGTCAATTCCCATATCGGCTACCTTGCGGGGGCTGTGACGCCCCTGGATTGCATCTACGGCCCAGTTCTGGAACTCTTGCCAGGTGAGACCCCGCAACTCCTCCACGCTTTGGACCATGTTATGCACTTCCGCTGGAGGCGCGCCAATCTTTCTGAGGCGGTTCTGCACAACCCGCAAGGCCGATTGTGAGATATCGATGCCGATCCACCGGCAGCGGAACAACTGTGCGGCTTCAAGCGTGGTTCCACAGCCGCAAAACGCATCCAATACGAGATCGCCCGGCCTGGCGCTGGACTGTACGATCCGGTTGAGGAGCGCTACCGATTTCTGCGTGGGATATCCGAGTTTTTCCGGATCTGTCGGGCTGGTGATTTTCGGAATATCCGTCCACCAATCGTTGACCGGGGTGCCCTCGGCCCTTAGTCCGCGGTCGAAGTACTTGCCCTTGATGCTCGTACGGCCGCGTTGCACGGTCCCTGGCGTGTACGGCCTGTAGATCGGCTGGTAGTAGTATTTGTCGCCCTTGGAGTAGCGGAAGATGACATCATGCTTCCGGGGAAAATCTTGACGCGGAATGCCCCCTCCGGCGTAGCACCACACGATCTCGTTACGGAAATTCCCGTATCCGAACATTTTGTCCATCTCGGTCTTCATGTAGTGGCAGATGTGCCAGTCGAGATGAACGTACATCAGGCCGGTTGGCCTCAGCTTCGCGTGCATCTTTTGAATCCGCGCGGTCAGGTAGTTCAGATAGGTGTTAATGCCGCCCTTCCAGCGATCTTCAAAGGCATATCGTTCCGCTTCTTCCCCCCAGAACGTCTCATAGTATCGTTGGCTGAAGAAAGGAGGATCGATATAGATCAGGTCAACCGACTCGTCCTCGATGCGGTCCAACACCTCCAGGCAGTCGCCACGGTACAGGTGGTTGATTGCGCCTGTATCGGACAAGAGTTGTTGTGTCGGCTTCGCTCTCGGCATGTTCAGGTTATCGGCGGATTCGCCGCTCAGGATTAGCGTATCACGCCAGCCGTTCCGCCAATTCCCAAACAGGATCGGTCGGCCCGGATTCCATCGCGGGCGCGACGCGCAAGGAACGAGAATCCCCGTTTGGCTGGAATTGAAGGGCGTGTTACCCTGGGCGTTCCGGTGGGGTAGCGCCGTGGTTAGCCGGATCGAGCCGCACAATCCGCGTTTGACGGACGCGTTAGCCGCGCCGGAGGGCCCCGGAACTCGGGAAATGCGGCGCGGCTCCAGTTCCGAAAATCATCCCCGCTCCGCATCCACGCCCCGCCGAAGGCCACGGCCGCGAAGCGGTTTGGCGGATTCGAGGTCAGCATGAACCATCTCACGCGCAGGTCTCTCATGAAGAGCTCCTTCATGCCGCTCGCGGGCATGCTGGGGTTGCCGTCCATCTCCGCGGCGGTGCAGGAAGCCGCGCCGCCGTACCGGCGTCCCAAGCTGAAGATCACGGAAGTTCGCACCGCCGAAGTGCGCGTGCACGGATACCAGGTGCATGTCCGCGTCTACACCGATCAGGGCATTATCGGGCAGGGCGAAACCACCGACGCTTCGGAGGGCAACGTCCCCCTGATCCGCGGCTTTGGGCGCATGCTCGCCGGCCAGGATCCGCTGAACGTCGAGGCCGCCTTTGAACGGATCCGGACTTCGGGGATCTTCGCCGGCGCCCAATCCGGCCAGTATGTCACCGCCCTGACCGGCATCGAAACCGCTCTCTGGGACATCGCCGGCAAGGCGTTGGGCCTGCCCGTATACCAGTTGCTGGGCGGCAAGGTGCGCGACCGCGTGCGGGTTTACTGCGATTCGGGCGGGCGGGACATGATCCCCGGCAATGAAGGCTCCAAAGCGCGGATCAAGGAGATTCAGGACCTGGGCTTCACGGGCGCCAAGCTCGATGTCGACGATGCCCGCGATCCGTCCCGCTTCGACCGCGTGAACTGGACGGCGAACAACGCCGAGATCGATCGCATGGTGGCCAGCGTCGCGTTTACGCGGGAGAGTTATGGCAAGAACATGGACATCGCCGTCGATATGCACGGCCGCTACGACGCCCCGACGGCCAAGCGCGTCGCCAAGGAGATGGAGCCGTTCCGGCTGATGTGGCTGGAAGAGCCGGTCCCTCCCGACAACATCGACGCCATGCGCGACGTCCGCGCCTCCACCCAAACGCCCATCTGTTGCGGCGAGAACCTCTACCTCAGGTGGGGTTTCCGCGAGCTGTTCGAAAAACGGGCGGTGGATATCGTCATGCCCGACTTCCAGAAATGCGGCGGGCTGCTCGAAGCGCGCAAGATCGCCGATATGGCGCACGCGTATTTCATCCCCGTCGCGCCGCATTGCGTTACTTCGCCCATCGGTATGATGGCCACCGCCCAGGTGTGCGCCGCCATCCCCAATTTCCTGGCGCAGGAATGGCACTGGATCGATTCTTTGCCACTGTGGAAGAACTGGGTGAAAGAAGGCGAGATCATCCAAAAGGGCTTCATCGCCTTGCCCGAGCGCCCCGGCATCGGAGTGGAAATGAACGACGACGGCGCACGCAAAGCCCAGGTGCAGGGCACTCCCTGGTTCGAACCGGCCGGGAGAGGTTGATCCGCGGCGGCGCGGTCCTTCCGCGGGGAGAATCTCCGTCGCCAATCATCCATAGTGGATCGGATAACTCTATTTTGGAATGTTGCGCAACCCGTTTCGCGCGCGCGCGTCACACAGACTAAAATATAGTTTCGGGGTGTGGCGGGCGGGCCGGCGCAGTGCGTCCGGATGCGTCGCCGCGCACCGAGGCCAATAAATGGAGTCGACCAGAGTGCGCCAAAGCAGGTTTTACGGCAAGGCTATCGTTTCTCTGACATGGGCCGCGGTATTATTCGCGCCGGCATGGTGCCTGGCGCAGTCCTACACTATCACGACCATAGCCGGCAACAACACCGCCGGATTTTCGGGCGATGGCGGCGCGGCCACCGCCGGGCAATTGAACAACCCCACCGCCTTGGCGGTGGACAACGCTTTCTCGGTATACGTTGCGGACACCTACAACTCTGTGATCCGCCTGGTTCAGGCCAACGGAATCATCTCGACGATCGCCGGGGTGGGGGCCCCGGGCTATGGAGGCGATGGGGCCTCCGCCCTCGCGGCCGGGCTCAACCTTCCCTGCGGCCTGTTTGTGGACCCGGCGGGCAACGTCTTCATCGGCGACTCCGGCAACGCCGTGGTCCGCGAGGTGACGCGCAGCAACGGCTTTATCAACAACATCGCCGGCCAATATCTTCTGTTCGGCGATTCGGGGGATGGAGGCTCAGCCAACCTGGCAGAGCTTAATTTGCCCTGCGGCGTGGCGCTGGATTCGGCCAACAACCTGTACATCGCGGATGTCAAGAATGGCCGGATTCGCGAGATGTCGTCGCCCGCCGGGATCATGTCCACCTTCGCGGGGGAAGGCACGGTGGGCGTGCTGGGCGACGGGGGCCTGGCCTATCTGGCCGATCTGAACGAGCCGCGGGACGTGGTGGTGGCTCCGTCGGGGAATATCTACATCGCGGAAACGGAGAGCAACCGCATCCGCATGGTGAGTAACGGCAAGATTACTACTGTGGCCGGAAACGGCCTGCGGGGGTTTTCGGGCGATGGAGACCTGGCCGTGAACGCCATGCTCAACCGCCCCTTCGCCATCGCACTGGACAACGCGGGTTACCTTTACATCGCCGATTCCCAGAACTTCCGCATACGCCGGGTTTCGCCGAGCGGAGTCATCACCACGATCGCGGGCAACGGCCAGTCCGGTTATGCGGGCGATGGAGGCCCGGCCACGGCCGCCGCCCTGAACTACCCGGAGGGCTTGGCCGTGGATACCCAGGGCAATGTCTATATTGCGGACACCCAGAACAACGTGATCCGGATGCTGACGCCTCCGGCCAACGCGGGCGGCCTGCCGGTTATATCTTCGGGCGGGGTGGTTACCGCTCAGGCTTTCGGCGGTTTCCCCAAGGTGAGCCCCGGCTCCTGGATTGAAATCTACGGAACCAACCTGGCTTCCACGGCGCGTTCCTGGACGGATTCCGATTTCAACTACCTGCTCGCCCCCACCTCGCTCAGCGGGACGTCGGTTACCATAGGCGGCCAACCGGCGTTCGTCGACTATGTCAGCGCCAACCAGATCGACGCCCAGGTTCCCACCAATCTCACCGCGGGCACTCAACAGATTACGGTAAACACCGCGGCCGGAACGAGCGCCCCGTACCCGGTTACGGTAGCCTCCGTGGAGCCGGGGTTGCTCGCCCCCGCATCGTTCAACATTGGCGGGAAGCAGTATGTGGTGGCCACCTTCCCGGATGGCTCCTTCGCGTTGCCCACGGGCGCCATTCCGGGCGCGACGTCGCGGCCGGCCAAGCCGGGCGACACGGTCACGCTCTGGGGCGTCGGTTTTGGTCCGGTGACCCCGAACATCCCCGCGGGCCAGATTGCCATCGGGGATTCCACCCTGGTCCTCCCGTTCCAGGTGTACTTCGGGTCCACCCAGGCCACCCTGGCCTACTGGGGCTTGGCGCCGCAAACGGTTGGCCTGTACCAGTTCAACGTGGTGGTGCCCAACGTACCGGCCAACGCCGCCACGCCGCTCGGCTATTCCCTGAACTGGATTAGCGGACCGCAGACGCTGTATATCGCGGTAGGGAATTCATGACCGAGGAAACCAAGTCTATCCTCATGAATACCGATGTGATCGCCATCGACTAGGACCGGCGCAGGCGCCGCCTGCACGGTCTTAATTCCTTCGACTGCTAGAATGGCAAAGATGGACTCGCGCCGCATGTGCCCGCACTGCCGGGCATTCATCACCACCAGTGACCGCGTCTGCCCCTACTGCAACGAGAGGGTCGGGCCCCGCGCCATAGACCGGCGAAGCCCGGCCGACATCCTGGGCGGTTTGATTCCGCACGCGCGCTTCAACACCGTGCTGATCCTGGTGATCAACTTCGGGCTATACCTGGTCACTTCCATCTACAGCATGAGGTCCGGCGAGGGCGGGCCCATGAACATCGACTCGGTGACGCTGGTGGCGTTCGGCGCCAAGTACACTCCTTACATCCAGATGGGGCAGTGGTGGAGGCTGGTAACGGCGGGTTTCCTCCATGGCGGCCTCCTTCACATCCTTATGAACTCCTGGGTTCTGTTCGATCTCGGCGCCCAGGTGGAAGAGCTTTTCGGCGCCAGCCGGATGTGGGTGATTTACTTCCTGTCCAGCGTGTTCGGCTTCTATATCAGCTCCGTGTGGGCGCCGCGCACCCCTTCCATCGGCGCTTCCGCCGCGATATTCGGCCTGATCGGGGCCATGATCGCCATGGGCGTCACCCACCGCGGCCCCATGGGCGCGGCCATTCGCGCGTTGTACATTCGCTGGGCCATCTACGGGTTGATCTTCAGCCTCTTCGGCCCTATCGATATGGCCGCCCACGTGGGCGGCCTGGTGGCGGGTTTCGGAGTCGGCTACGTGGCCGGCGCGCCGCGCCTGGAGGGCTCCCCGATAGAACGCGTCTGGCGCATTCTGGCCTGGGTGTGCGTTCTGACAACGGTGGTCAGTTTTCTCGAGATGTATTCGGCTTTCGCCAAGCTGGCGTGACGTAGCGCGGGATGCGATAGGTCGAATCCGTCACCCGCCTGCGGTGGCCGGAAACAGTCCCGGGCCGCGTCTGTGCGAGACTGGAAGATCGATGACCGCGACCCCATACGTCCATGGCTATTCCACCCGCGAGGCCGCCCGCCTTGCCGACCAGGCCAAGACGCTCGGCGGCCTGCTGCACCACGACACATCTTACCCGCCGGGCGCCCGGGTTCTCGAATGCGGCTGCGGCACCGGCGCACAGACCGTTCTTCTGGCGGCTGGCAGCCCCGGCGCCCGAATTGTCTCCGTCGATCTGTCGCCGGCGTCGGTCGAGCAGGCGAAAGCCCGGATTCAGGCGGCCGGATACGGCAACGTCGCCTTCCAGGTGGCCGACCTCTTCGACCTGCCCTTTGAAGAGAACAGCTTCGATCACGTCTTCATCTGCTTCGTTTTGGAGCATCTGCCGGCGCCGGGCGAAGCCCTCGGCCTCCTGCGGCGGGTGTTGCGGCCGCGAGGAACCATCACCGTCATCGAGGGCGACAACGGCTCCTGGTACTGCCATCCCCAGACGCCGGAGGCCTCGCGTACGGTCGAATGCCTGATCGAAATCCAGGCCCGCCTGGGAGGGGATTCGCTGATCGGGCGGCGCGTCTATCCGCTGCTGGTCGAAGCCGGCTTTCGCCAGGCGCACGTCAGCCCGCGAATGGTCTACGTGGACGCCAGCCGGCCCGAACTCGTCGAGGGCTTCTCGAAGAATACCTTCATCGCCATGGTGGAAGGAGTTCGCGAACAGGCGCTCTCGCTCGGCCTCATCGACGCGCGGGCGTGGGACCGGGGCATCGCCGATATGTACCGCGCAACGGCCGCGGGCGGGACCTTCTGCTACACGTTTTTCAAGGGCATCGGGACGAAGTAGGCCCGCATCCCGCTATACTTGATCGTGACGGAGCCGCATGGACCGGTTGAAGCGCCGCCTGCTGTTTATCACCCTGGCGATCGTGGTGACCCTGGCGATCGGGACGGTGGGGTTCACTCTCATCGAGGGCTACCCGCCCTTCGACGCGTTTTACATGACGCTGATCACCATGACCACGGTGGGATACGCGGAAATTCACCCGCTCTCGCACGCGGGCCGGGTTTTCAATTCGTTCCTGATCATGTTCGGCGTGACCACCATTTTCATCGCCGTGGGCGCCATGACTCAGACCATCATTGAACTGGAATTCGGCGATGCCATCGGCAAGCGCCGCAACAAACGCATGATCGACAAACTCAAAGACCACTACATTATCTGCGGCTACGGCCGCGTGGGCCAGGGCGCGGCGAAAGAACTGCGGCGGGAAGAGGTTCCGTTCGTAGTGGTGGATGTGAAGCCGGAGCGCGTGGAGCTGGCCATCCACGAAGGGCTGCTGGCGGTGGCGGCGGATTCGACGCGCGATGAAACGCTCCTCTCGGTGGGAATCGAGCGTGCGCGGGGCCTGGTGGCGGCGCTGGCCACGGACGCCGACAACCTGTTCGTCCTGCTATCGGCCAAGGGACTCAACCCCAAGATCTATGTGGCCACCCGCGCGGCCGAGGAAGGCGCGGAGGAGAAAATGCGGCGGGCCGGCGCCGACTCCGTCTTCGCGCCGTACTCGCTCACCGGGCATCGCCTGGCGCAGGCGCTTCTGCGGCCCCACGTGGTGCAGTTCCTGGATTTCGCCACCAGCGATATCGGCATCAACGTGGCGATTGAGCAGGTTCGCGTCGCCGAGGGCAGTCAAGCCGTATCGAAGACCATCCGCGAGGCGCAGTTCGGCCGCGATCTGGGCGTGATTGTGCTGGCCATCCGTAAGGGCGATGGCCAGATGCAGTTCAACCCGCCGGCCGATACCGCCATCCATTCCGGCGACTACCTGATCGCCATGGGGAAGCACGCCAGCCTGCACGCCCTGGAGGGAGTGCTGGCCGGGAAACCGTGAGAGGACTGGTTGGCAGGCGGAAGCGCCTGCCCCACAAGTCGGCCAGTAGCTGGTTGCGCACGATATATAATTAAGACCGGCGGATCTTATGTTCATTCGTTTACGCCGCTTCTTCGAATCCATCGTTTACGCCGGGATGCAACCGAAAGCCCCGTCGGGGGGTTACAAGAATGGGAAACTCGGCCGTTTGCGGGAATGGCTGGATCGCTTTATCAATGGACCGGCGCCTTCCGACCCGCTGTACCTCACCAACCGCACCTGGAAACAGAAACTGAGGTCCAGCCTGTTGATCGCCATTCCCCTGGCGCTGCTGGTGGGAGGAGTGGCGCTGGGTTTGAGCCACCTGTACGCTCCCAGGACGGCGCCACCGAGGCCGCCCACCCCCGCCGAGATTGCGGCCAGCCTTCCACTGGACCTGACCAAGGACATAGACACGACGCCCATGGAAGCGGAGATCCAGGAGCTTCACCCGGATACCTTCGGATCGCCGAAACTTGTCGGTACGCTGCGGAACAACACCGATCGTACGATTGCCGTGGAGTTCACCGTGGATCTCACGGACAGGGGCCTGTCGGCGATCGATGCGGTCACGGAACGCGTCGAGAAGGCCCCGGCGAAAAGCACCGTTCCGTTCCAGTTCCCCATCAAGGACGCCAACGCGGCCTATGCGGTGGTGCGGCCCGGCACCCTGCGGGTTATACATTAGGCCGCGTACATCGCGGCTACTTCGTAGTCCACAACCTTCGGAACGGTGAACTCGACGGTTCCACCGGAGACGCGGAACGGGACGTCCGTCCCGGCGGTCAGCATCTCCACGCGCGTCACGCGCCGGCCCGCCGGCAGCTTCAGGGTCACCTTCTGCGGGCCGATGGAAGAGAAACCGCGCAGCCAGCCTTTGTGCGCCGCCGGGGTGTTGTAATTCAGAATGTGCACGGCGAAGCCGGCTCCGGTTTCCCAGGCGAAAATCTCCGCCAGGCCATCTCCCTGAACGGAGACGGGCGCGGTTGGGCCCGCCACCCAGCGGATGGCGTTCTGCAGCAGCCGGGCGAGATCGGTGTGGCCGGAGCGCCACATGGTGCGTTCGATGTCGCCGGGGAAGTACGCCAGGCGGCTGGCGCCTTTTTCGCGCACCACCACGGCCGGCTCGGTGGTGCGCGCCGGCGCCGGATAGGATAACTCCGGCGGATAGGCCACGAATCCGGGGACCACGGTGAGGACCGCGCCTTCCACCGGCGCGAGCGGCACGCGGTACTCCGCGCCCGGCAGCCAGTGGGTATTGGCGAAGCCTTCCAGGATGGGGTGTTGTTTTTCGATGCGCGCGTAGAATGCGTTGCCGCTCGTGCCCACGATGGCCCCCGCCTTGCGAATGCCGAAGACGTCCGCCAGGCCGAAATCCGCGCGGCGCTGGTTGCGCTCCGTGTAGAGGCCGGTTTCAAACGTCGCCAGCAGCGAGCCGCCGCCATCCACGAACGCGCGCAACTGCCCGCACTGCCCGTCGCTGAGCAGCGCCGTATTGGGCAACAGCAGGGCCGAGTACTTCTTCAGATCCTCCGGAGCGAGGTTGTCTTCGTGAACGAAGTCGAACAGGAACCGGCCTTCGAGCAGGGCGAGGTACATCCCGTCCACGAATTGCGTCATGGTGGCGTTGCGCGGAGGCTCGTAAAATAGGTGCGCCCGCTGCCCCATGACCACGCCGATGTTGGCGATCGAGCGCTTGTTGACGAAATGGCGGTCGTGCCTGGCCGTCCAGTCGAAATACTGGCGCGCGGGCTCCAGGCCGCGGCGGTCCTCGCCCATGCCCGTTTCGCCGCCGATCAGGTGGTGGTAGGGGACCATGCCGCTGGCCAGGGTTTCATCCCACCACATGCGCATTTCGGACGGCGATTTGGCGGCGTTGCGCCAGCGGGGCGAGCCGGTGGACCAGGCGGCGGTGACGTTGGTGGACATCTTGCCTTTCTGCACGGCCTGGCACACGCGGCCTTGCAGGGCGCATCCCCAGATGGGCGCGTCGTCGCCGCCGCGCCCCTGGTTGTCGCACTGGAACCACTCGCAAACCTCGCCCAGCATCTTGAGGTTGGGGCCCGAGCGGATGCCGCCGCCCAGATTGGCGAAGTAGAAATTGCCGGGCTTCTTTTCCTTGGCGATTCCGTCGTAGAGCTTCCACAGGTACAGCACGCGCTCGTTGAATTTGTCCCAGAAGTCGGGAGTCCCCGGCCGCGGCAGCCGCTTGCACTGGTCGCAGTAGCACACCGGCAGGGTTCCGAGCGGCGGCCATCCGTTGGTGAACAGGCCGTCCACGTCGTAGAGGGAATTCACTTCGCGCATGATGGCGGGCATGTATTCCGTCATGTAGGTGGAGAACATGCAGGTGCGGAACAGGCGCGGGTCTTCGCCGCCGCGGGCGATCTCGCCCTGGGCTCCGCGCTGGAACCACTCGGGGTGCGCCTGGGTGGCGTCTTCCCAGTTCAGATCGGGGCTCATGCGCGCCACCACGCGAATGCCGCGCTTCTTGGCGGCGGCGCAGCACTCGCCGAAAAAGTCGCGGTCGCCCAGAAATTTGCCCTTGCGATGGAACGGCACTTTGGTCTGGTAGAACGCCAGGATTCCGGTCACGCTCACCATCACCGCATCCACCTTGAGGCTGGCCCAGTAGTCCGCCCACTCCTCGACGTTGAGCGCCACCGGATCGTGCTCGGTCATGTTCAACTGGCCGAGGCGGCGGACCTTCCGGGCCCAGGGAACTTCAACCGAGGCGGCGGATTGGCCCGCGGGAACGGCAGCCGCCGATGCCAGCGGCACGGCGGCCAGCCCGGCCTTCAACAACTCGCGTCGGTTCATGCTCCATCCTCTCTTGGCCCACGGCATGAAAACTGGGCCGGCCCGGCTCCGTAGAGCGGGCTTCCAGCCTGCCATGCCCGCATCCTGCGGGCATTCTTGTCCCGGGCATTCTTATCCCAGGCATTCCTATCCCGGGCGCGGCGTCCCGCTTCGATATATAGTAGTCATTCCAGCGCAACCGAGCCCGCGCACAGGCTTCATCATGAAGATAGCAGCCCCAAGAACCGACCGGGTTCCCGGTAGCGCTGACGGTCTTGCCGTCGGCGTTCCATCCGAGCGGAGCTCGGGCGGACCGGGCAGGCCCGGCCCCTGCATCATGACCAGGCGGGCGAACGTCCCATGACACCCGCGCGCGCGCCCAGGGACTACCTGCGGCTGGCGGCTCAGGTGGGGTTGTTCGTGGTGGTGTTTTATGCCATGGGGCTGGTGTTGGGGCCCCTGCTGCGCTGGCTGGCGCAGGACCTGGCCGGACCCACCTTCGCGGTTCTGATTTCGGCCCTGTTCGCCACCTGGCTGACGCTGCGGATCTACCAGAACTTGTCGATCATCGAGGTGGGACTGTGGTGGAACCGGGCGTCGGCCGACAACCTGGCCCTGGGCCTGGCCGGCGGCGCCGGGGCGGCCTGCCTGGCGCTCGCGCCGCCGCTGGCGGTGGGCGCCGCGCACCTGGTTCGCAGCCATCCGCCGGCCATCGACGGCCTCCTCTTCGCGCTGGTGTGCGTGGCGGCCGGGTCGATGGGGGAGGAACTCTTCTTTCGCGGATACGCCTTCCAGCTTCTGTTCGCCAGCCTGGGTCCCTGGGCGTCCATTCTGCCGGTGGGGGTGGTGTTCGGCCTGATGCACGCGGCCAACCCCGGGGCCTCTCCGTTGGGCCTGGTGAACACGGCCGGGTTCGGCGTGTTGTTCGGGTACGCCTACATGCGGAGCCGCGACTTGTGGCTGCCCATGGGGCTGCACTTCGGCTGGAACCTGGCCCTGCCGCTGCTCGGGGCGAACCTCAGCGGGATTACAATATTTAAGGAGATCACGGGTTACGAGATGGTGTGGCGCGCCGGCCGCCTGTGGAGCGGCGGGGACTATGGCCCGGAAGCCAGCCTTTTGACTTCCGTGGCGCTGATCCCCTTGTTTCTGTTCCTCTGGAAGGCTCCGGTTCGCCGCCAACGCTCGCCCCTTACCGGTCCGCCCGCGGAGAGTGTCCCATGCGAGTCTTCGCCGCCATTGCCGTCCTGAGCCTGCTTCCCACCGTTGCGCCGGCGGGCGCCAAGCTCACGTTTGACGACCGCGTGGAGCTGACTCGCGGCCTCATGGCCGAATACGCCACCGCCCAGGTGCTGCTGCCGGTCTCCAGGAAGGCGCTCGAGTTCGACTCATCCGGCGGCTACGACAAGACCGCCTGGGCCGAGATCGCCAAGACCGAGGGCCCGGCGGCCCGCAAGGGCGACACCCTGCAAGTGACCAAGATCGATATCGGGAGCGATCGCATCGAGCTGCAGATCAACGGCGGCTACAACGGCGGCCGCAAATGGTATCGAAATGTCACGGTGGCGGGCGGGCCAAGCTACAACCCGACGCCCGTCCCGATAGGCGGCGGCGACGTGAACGCGCCGCGCGGCACTTCCCTCGTGATCCTGTTTCATAAGCCGCTCGAATCGATCAAGTCCGCCGACATCAAGAAGATGCTTGCGCCGGTGATGGATTTCGAAAAGCACAGCGTCACGGAGCTTTACGTGGAGAACCTGCCGCCCGAGATGCAGAAGGCGATTCGCGAAAAGCGGGCCCTGGTGGGGATGGATCGCGAGCAGGTGCTGCTGGCCATGGGCCACCCGGTTCACAAATCCCGCGAGACCAAGGATGGCATCGAGGAGGAGGATTGGGTGTACGGCCAGTCGCCCGGCAAATTCACGTTTGTGACCTTCAACGGCGACAAAGTGATCCGGGTGAACGAGGAGTACGCCGGCCTCGGCACCGAGCTGTCCGAGCCGGGCGGCCGGTGACGCGGCCGGTGGCCGGCATGACGACAAGCCCCGATCGTCTGTCCCACCCCGAATGAACTTTTCCGGCGGCTTACCGTATGATTATCTTGCGCGCCTCGGCGCACTATCATGCTGGAAGCTCGATCCCTCAAGAAGAGTTACGGCCCTCTGGTGGCCGTGGATGGCGTCAGCTTGCGCGCCGGAAAAGGCGAAATCATCGGATTGTTGGGCCCCAATGGCGCCGGCAAAACCACCACCGTCTCGATGATCGCGGGGCTGCTGCGCCCGGATTCGGGCGATGTCCTCATCGGCGGGCGGCGGCTGGACGGCGATACCGACCCTCTGAAGCGCCAGATTGGCCTGGCGCCGCAAGATCTCGGGCTGTACGACGAACTCTCCGCGCGCGACAACCTGGCGCTGTTCGGCGCGCTCTACAACCTGGGCGGCGCGGAGTTCAAGCGGGCCATGGGGCGAGTGCTCGAACTGGTGGGCCTGGCCGACCGGGCCAAGGACAAAGTCGCCGGTTTCAGCGGCGGCATGAAGCGCCGTCTCAACATGGCCGCCGCGCTGCTGCACGATCCGCAGGTGCTGCTGCTCGACGAGCCCACCGTGGGCGTGGACCCGCAGAGCCGGAACGCCATCTTCGACAACCTCGAAACGCTGCGGCAGGCCGGCAAGACGCTGCTCTATACCACCCATTACATGGAAGAGGCCGAGCGCCTCTGCGACCGCCTGGTAATCATCGACCACGGCAAGGTGGTTGCCGACGACACCTTGCAGGGGCTGCACAAACTGATGCCGGAGGCGACTCTGCTCACCGTGGAGCTGGCTGATTCCCATGAGGATTTCCGCCTGGTGGAAGAACTGAGCAAGCTGCCCGGGGTGCAATCGGCCGAGATGCGGGGGGGCTCGCTCAAGATCGGCCTGCACGATCTTTCCACCGAAGCGCCCAAAGTGCTCGAGTGGCTGGTGGGGCGCGGACACCCGTTCCAGCATATTTCGAGCGAGCAGGCCAGCCTGGAATCGGTTTTTCTCACCCTCACTGGAAGGAGCCTGCGCGACTGATGTTCCGACCTTTTCGGGCCCTGGTCCGCAAGGACCTCAAACTGTACTTCTCCAACCGGCGCGCTTTGCTGATGAGCATCGTGGCGCCCATCGCCTTCGCCTCGTTCTTCGGCTATATTTTCGGAGGGAACGGGGGGCAGACGGAGGTCAGCCGGATTGCGGTGCTGGCGGTCGATTCCGACGGCAGCGCGATTTCGCGCGAAATTGTGGCGCGCCTGACGTCCGACAAAGCGCTCGAGATGAAGCCCGCGACGCTGGCGGCCGCGCGCGAGGCGGTGCGCAAGGGCAAGGCCACGGCCGCCATCTCCATTCCGCAAGGCTTCGGCGACGCCGCGGCCAAGGCGTTCTTTCGTTCCGGGGACAAGCCGGAAATCGGGGTGATGTTCGACCCCTCGCATTCCACGGAATCGAGCATGATTCAGGGAATGCTGGCCGGCCACGTGATGGAGGCGGTGAGCAAGGAGATGTTCAACGGCCCCACCGGCCGCCAGTCGGTGAAGGATTCGCTGGCCCAGTTGGAAGCCGCCGAGGGAATGACGCCCGAGATAAAGAAGAGCCTGACTGAAATGCTGCGCGGCGTGGAAGGCCTCAACCAGGCGCGCGCCGGCGAAGCGCCGGGTTCGGATGTCATGGGCCAGGGTCTCACCATGCCCTTCCAGGTGAAGACCGAAGCGGTGACCTCGGGAACGGGCATCCTCTACAACGGCTACGCCCACTCTTTCGGCGGCATGGGCATCCAGTTCATTCTGATGATGGGCATCGAGCAGGGCGTGGCCATGCTGTACCTGCAGCGCAGCGGCGTGTGGAAGCGGCTGCGCGCGGCCCCGCTCTCGCGGGGCGTGGTGCTGGGCAGCCGGGCGGCCAGCGCGGCGCTCACCTCGATGTTCGTTCTGCTGGTGCTGTTCGCCTTCGCAAGAGTGGTGTTCGGGGTGCGGATAATAGGGAGCTGGACCGGTTTTTTGGGCGTCTGCCTGGCGTTTTCGCTGATGGCCGGGACTTTCGGATTGCTGATCGCGGCCCTGGGCAAAACGCCCGAGGCCACCCGCGGCCTGGCCATCTTCGCCACCCTGCTCATGGTCATGCTGGGCGGCGCATGGGTGCCCACCTGGGTCTTCCCCCAGTGGCTACAAAAGGTGGCGCTGATCATGCCGGCCCGCTGGGCCATTGACGGATTGGATTCCACCACTTGGCGCGGGCTGGGCTTTTCCGCCGCCGCCGGGCCCATCGCGGCGCTCCTGGGCTTCACCCTGGTATTCGGCACGCTGGCGTGGATGCGCTTCCGCTGGGAGGCGGAAGGCTGAAGACGCCGATAAGACAAGACCCGGCATCGCCCGACGGAGCGCGCCTTCGGCGGCGCGGCCACGTTCGGGAGCGCGGTTTTGGCCAGGTTCCCCAGATCCCACTTATCACGCCCTTAAGGCCAGCGCCCCGATAGGAATCCCTCAGTGGACGAGCTGATTCAGTTTATTAATGCTGAGCTCAGGCGTTGGAGAAGATGCGGCACAAAAAGAAACGACCAAGCCTTTGAAGCTTGGTCGTCGGCCCGGCGATGCTATCGCCGGGGATGTTCACCTTCAAATCTACGCCCTTCTGATATCATTGTCAATAGCTCCTAAAATATTGCAAATGCTCAGGGTTATCGCGTACATCGATGGGTTCAATCTGTACTTTGGGCTCAAGTCCCAGAGCTGGGAGCGCTTCCTGTGGCTCGACGTCCAAGCTCTGTCCAGAAACCTGTTGCAGCCCGGCCAATGCCTCGCTCACACGAAGTATTTCACGTCCCGTGTGACCCGGCCGCCGGACAAAGCGAAGCGGCAGTCGACGTATATCGACGCGGTCCAGACCCTGGCCGACACGTCGATTTACTTCGGCAAGTATCAGACGATCCCGCACACTTGCCGCAACTGCGGCTACGTCCACAACGCGAACAGCGAGAAGATGACCGACGTCAATATCGCGGTGGAACTCCTGAAAGACGCATTTCAGGACGCCTTCGACGCGGCCATCCTCATCTCGGCCGACAGCGATCTGGTTGCGCCCATCGAAGCCGTCAAGAGGTTGTTCCCGAGCAAGCGCATCATCGTTGCCTGCCCGCCGGGCCGTTTCTCGCAGAGTCTCTGCGAGGCGGCGCACGCATACCTGAAGATCGGCCACGGCTCGATTGAAAAGAGCCAATTCCCGGAGGGCGTGGAAACGCCCTCAGGCTTCGTTCTACTCCGACCGGCTTCGTGGAAGTAATCGGGAGCCAGTGGCGTCCCTCACCGCGTTGGGCGCGACGGGTCAAGCTCGCGGGCCGTGGTCATGCGAGGCGGGCGATCTCGATCGCCCTGACTTTATCGCCCGGCAGTATTTCGGCGGCATCGCCGGGATACCGGACATCGACTCCGAACGGCCCCAGCCATTTTGCGCCGCTCAAGGCGTCCGCAGCCTCGGGATTCGCGCGACCCACAAGCGCCAGCAGTCGCTTGATCTCGTGAGTCTTGGGAAACTCGACCTGGTAGAAGGTCAGGAAGGCCTTCAGGTATTTCTCGACGGTCTGCTGGCAATGGGAGCCGACGACTTCGCGAAGGCGACTGCTGCTCGCTACGTCGGGCGCCAGCCGCTCGGCGGCTTCCAGATCGGCTTCCGCGCCTTCTCGATCCACTCGCGCACCAGGGACTCGAGGTCCGGATCAAGCGGCTTCATAAATCACGCGTCCATACTTGTTAGCCGGGTACGCAATGCCGCCGATCCAGCGCTTCGTTCGTTCGAAGCGTTCCGTCCGCATCACGATGACATCCACCGGGTAGCCGATGTCTCCCAGGGCGTCGCGGATTTCCACTCGCCTCTCGTGCGTGTTCTTCGGCGCAGGCTCCACGACCAATAGATCGATGTCGCTGTCCTTGGTCATTTGCCCCGTCGCGGCGGAGCCAAATAGGATGATCCTGTCGGGGCGCGCCACCGTGAGGACGCGCCGCACAACCTCAGTCAGGAGTGTCTCATCGACGCCCATTCAGTTCCATGATACGCAAAGCCGTCCCCGGTTGCATGACGGATTCGCTGCCCGCGGCCCGTTAGGCGCCATTTCCGCGCCCCGCGCCAGAACCAGCGCGGACCACGGCGCCTGCCCCACAAGCCTGCCATCG
The DNA here is from genome assembly GCA_963767595.1 of Terriglobia bacterium. Lineage (GTDB taxonomy): Bacteria > Acidobacteriota > Terriglobia > Bryobacterales > Bryobacteraceae > BOG-224. The sequence goes on along the minus strand of CAVYEK010000008.1, from coordinate 483,009 downwards.
AGTAGAATACGCTTTGCCCGAGTCTTCAATGAATGTCTTGCTTGCCGCCGAGCCCGTCGTGGCCTTCGATGGCGTGGTTTTCTCCTACGGCGCCGCCGAGGTGCTGCACAACATCTCCTTCACCCTGGCCAAGGGCGAGGTGGTGGGCCTGCTGGGACCCAACGGCGCCGGCAAGAGTACCACCATCAAAATCATCGCGGGCATTCTGACGGCCAACTCCGGGGCGGTTTCGGTGACCGGCTTTCCGCTGCCGGAGAGAGCCGTGGACGTGAAGCAGCGGATCGGCTACGTACCCGAGTCCGCCGCCCTGTTCGAGTGCCTCACCGGCCAGGAGTTCCTGGAGCTTTGCGGACGCCTGCACGAGGTCGAGGAGGATTCCCTCCAGTCCAGAATCCGCGACATCCTGGAAACCTTCGGCCTCTCTTCGGACCGCTCCAGCCGGCTGGACGCCTATTCCAAGGGCATGCGGCAGAAGATCCTCATCGCCGCCGCGCTGCTCCATAACCCGGACCTGATCCTGCTCGATGAGCCGCTCTCGGGTCTCGACGTCAACGCCGCCATCATGATCAAGGACCTGATCGCGGCCCTGGCCGCCGGGGGCAAAACGGTTCTCTACAGCTCGCATGTGTTGGACGTGGTGGAGAAGATCTGCGACCGCGTCATGATCATTCACAAGGGCGACCTGATCGCCAACGGTTCGCTCGAAAGCCTGAGAGCCATGACCGGCCAGGAGACGCTCGAAGATGTGTTCCGAACGCTCACCCATTCGGCGGACGTGGACCCCGGAGTGGCGCGCATCGTCGAGGCGCTGCGCCGATGAAGGCCATTGTCGAAGCGATTATGCGCCTGCTGCGCGGCCCGCGCTGTTGCCGTGAACTGAAGCGGATGGGCATCGACCCAAAGCGCTACTGGCTGCTGATGGACCTCTTCGGCCAGCTCAGCGACCGGCGCGAAATCATGAACCAGCTTGGCCGCGACAGCTCCACCCTGCAACTGGTGAGTTGGATGTATTTCGCCTTGATGAGCCTTTGCGGCCTGGTGCTGGTCTTCGCCGGGACGGCCGTGGCCACCTACTTCTGGCTCCTGATGGCCATGACGGCGGTGTTTCTTCTTTTGATTCTGATTCCGGAGACGGCCAACAGCCTGGTCAATCCGATCGAGGGGCTGATTCTGGCGCACCAGCCCATCGACGGGGCGACGTACACGGCGGCCAAGCTTTCGCACCTGCTCCGCATCCTGCTCTATCTGGTTCCGGGGCTGAGCGTCGGTCCGGCGCTGGCCGGTATGCTGCTGAAAAGCGCGCCGTGGTTCTACCCGTTGTTGCACGTGGCGGCCGCCTTCGCCGCTGGAATTGTGATGGCTCTGCTGTGCTGCTCGCTGTTCGGCTGGCTGATCCGCTTTGTCCCGGCGCGCCGGCTGAAGGCCGCCGGACAGGTAGCCGAGATTCTGCCTTGGGCGGGATACCTGTTGATGCAGGTAAACCGGAAGTGGATTGGCCGTTTCCGGGTCGGCGCTTTGCTGCCGGCCAGTCCGGAATTGCGCTATGCCCTGATGGGCGCGCTGGGGCTGGCGGCGGTGGCAGCCGTGTTCCTGGGGTTGCGATCGCTCTCGGGCGACTACCTGGTACGGGTTTCGAGCATCGCGCACGGGTCTTCGAACGTCAGGGCGAAGTCGCGCAGATCGCGCCTGAGCGGGATGGTGGCGCGTCTCTTCGGGGGACCGCCGGCGCGCGCCGCCTTCGAGTACATTCCCCGAATGATGCGGCGCGACTGGCAGTTCCGGCGCCAGATGATTCCCATGGTGGTTCCGATGGCCATGCCGCTGGTGTTTCTGGCCGGGGCGCTGCGTACCTCGCCGTTTTCCGGCAAGTTCACCGCGGCGCACGCGCTGCCGCACGCGTTCGGGTTCGTGTTCTACGCCATCTGCACCGTGATCGCCTATGGGAGCGACTACAAAGGCGCCTGGGTTTTTCTGCTGGCCCCATCGCGCGCCCTGGGCGGCTTCGCGCGGGGCGTGCACGCCGCGCTATGGGTGCGTCTGGTGGTGATTCCGCACCTGGCGCTGCTGGCGCCGCTGGCCTGGTTCTGGGGGATTCGCGACGCCGCGCTGTTTGTGGCGTTCAGTGCGGCGGTGGCTTCGCTGTACCTGGGCATCGAACTGCGGACCATCGACGCCACGCCGTTCACCAAGCAACCCGTGGTGGCCACCAACCCTTACGCGGTCGTGGTCCTGCTGGCCGGCGGCATGATCATCGCCGCGGCTGTTGCCTTACAGTACTTCCTATTGTTCCGGTCCCCGCTGGCGGTGGCCATGGCGACGGTGGGGGTGGGCGCCGCGGCTTACGCCGCCACGCGAAGTTCGCTCGGGACGCTCGAGACCACCATGCGTTTCACCCTCGGCCTGGAATCGGGGGAATCGGGCTCGCTCTACAAAGAGATCGATTAGCGGCGGGACGCGCTCTCGGCAAACTGCACTTTTTTCGTGTTACACTGAATCCGTGGCCAAAAACGTGACGATCCGGATCTCGGATGATGCGGCTCTTTGGGCCCGGCGCCAGGCGGCGGAAGAGAACACGTCCGTGTCCCGGCTGGTCGGCGAGATGCTGGAACGGCAGATGCGATTGAGCGACGGCTATTGGCGGGCGTTCGATCATTGGAAATCGAACCGCCCATTGGCCGGCGCCGGCGCGGCTGGACGCCTGAGCCGCGAGGAAGTGCATGAGCGCCGGTGATGGTTGCTTTGTCGATTCGAATGTTCTGCTGTACTACGTCGATCCGGTGGAATCCGGGAAGCGGGCGCGCGCCACGGAGTGGCTGGAAGCGCTGTGGATGGCGGGAACCGGCCGCCTGAGCTGGCAGGTGCTGCACGAGTTCTACTGGAACGCCGTGAGGAAGATGCGTCTGGAGCCGGCCAGGGCGCGCGAAATCGTGGAAGATCTGAGCCAGTGGAAGCCGGTGGACAGTTCCCTGGGCCTGGTGCAACAAGCCTGGCACTGGGTGGACGCCGCGCAGGTCTCCTACTGGGACGCCCTCATCGTGGCGGCTGCCCAGCGCTCAGGCGCACGGTACCTGCTCTCGGAGGAGTTCCAGACCGGCCGCCGGTACGAGGACGTCCGGGTTCTGAACCCGTTTCAGCATTCCCCATCGGACTTCGCGCGCCGAAGGCTTGTCACGGAGTGAGCGGCTCGCCCGGATCCCGGCCTCGGTCTCGAATCGGTAGAGTCGGGCTCGATTTACAAGGAGATCGACTCGTGACAGGCGGCGGAGCAGCCCCGATCCGGAGACGCCACCCTTTATGCGATTCGGATAGTCAGGTATCGGGCGAGAAAGATCCACAGCATGAAGGCAAAAGGCCCCAAGGCTCCCGGCGTCCGTTGGAACGGGTTTTCCATACGCAGCGCCCAGTGAGCAAAACTCCACCAGCCTAACCCCACCGCGACAAGGCTCCAGATCGCCCATGTCCTACAGCGATCGGCGGGCCATCTGTGCGACCTGCCCAGCAGCCCGACGGGAAGCGCGGCCACCAACGATGTGCCCACAACAACGGCCGCCCAATAGCAGATGTCAATCGCTAAGATCGCCATTTCTTCGTAGGCTAGCACGGAGCTGGCGGCGATTGGATGCGGGTGTCACAGAATATAGCGGCTCAAATCCTGGTCCTTGACTATGTCGGCTAACTGCTTGCGGACGTAGGCCGCGTCCACCTTCACGGTTTTCTTCTTGAGGTCGGGGCCTTCGAAGGAGATCTCCTCGAGCATCTTCTCCATGATGGTGTGCAGGCGGCGGGCCCCGATGTTCTCCGAGCTTTCGTTCACCTGGGCGGCGAATTTGGCCACCTCCGCCAGGGCGTCGTCGGCCAGCAGGAGCTTGATGCCTTCGGTTTCGAGGAGCGCGACGTACTGCTTGGCCAGGGCGTTCTTGGGCTCCTTGAGGATGCGGATGAAATCGTCCACGGTCAGCGATTTCAGCTCCACGCGGATGGGGAAGCGGCCCTGCAGCTCGGGGATCATGTCGCTGGGCTTGGAGACGTGGAACGCGCCGGCGGCGATGAACAGGATGTGGTCCGTGCGCACAAACCCGTAGCGCGTGTTGACGGTGGTGCCCTCGACTATGGGCAGAATGTCGCGCTGCACGCCTTCGCGGCTCACGTCGGGTCCGTGGCCGGATTCGCGTCCGGCGATCTTATCGATTTCGTCGAGGAAGATGATGCCGCTCGATTCCACGCGCTCCAGGGCCACGCGGGTGACCTGGTCCATGTCGATGAGCTTCTGCTCCTCTTCCTGCACCAGGTAGTCGAGCGCCTCGGCCACGCGCATCTTGCGCTTGCGCGCCTTCTGGCCGAAGAGGTTGGGCAGCATGTCCTTGATATTGATGCCCATTTCCTCGATGCCGGTATTGGTGGTGATTTCGAAGCTGGGAGCCCGGTCCTTGACCTCGATTTCCACCATGCGCTCGTCGAGCTTGCCCTCGCGCAGGCGCTCGCGGAGTTTCTCGCGGGTGCGCTCGACGCTTTCGCTGGGCTCGGGCTGGGGCGGCATGAGCAGGTCGAGAAGGCGGTCTTCGGCGTTCAGCTCGGCGCGGTCGGCCACTTCGTCCAGGCGCTCCTCGCGCACCATGTCGATGGCGATGTCCACCAGGTCGCGGATCATCGATTCGACGTCGCGCCCCACGTAGCCCACCTCGGTGAACTTGCTGGCCTCCACCTTGAGAAACGGCGAATTGGCCAGGCGGGCCAGGCGGCGGGCCAGCTCGGTCTTGCCCACCCCGGTGGGACCGATCATGAGGATGTTCTTGGGCATCACCTCATCGGCCATTTCGGGGGCCAGCTTCTGGCGGCGGATGCGGTTGCGCAGGGCGATGGCCACGGCGCGCTTGGCTTCGGCCTGCCCGATGACGTGCTTATCCAGCTCGCGCACGATTTCGCGGGGAGTGAGCTCGTCCAACAAGGGCTCTTCGTCCACCGACTGGCCGGGCAGGTAGATCACCATTACTCGAGCTCCTCGTAGGTCACGTTCTCATTGGTGTAGATACAGATCCGGCCGGCGATGGCCATGGCTTCCTCGGCGATGCGCCGCGCCGAAAGCTTGGTGTTGCGCATTAGGGCGGTGGCCGCGGCCATGGCGAAGGGGCCTCCCGAGCCGATCGCCGCCACGCCTTCGTCGGGTTCGATCACATCGCCGTTGCCGCTCACCAGGTAGGTGCACTTGGCGTCGGCCACCAGCAGCAGGGCCTCCAGGTGGCGCAGCACGCGGTCCGTGCGCCATTCCTTGGCCAGCTCCACCACCGAGCGCGGCAGGTTGCCGTTGAACTGTTCGAGCTTCGATTCGAAGCGCGCGAACAGGGCGAAGGCGTCCGCCGTGGATCCCGCGAAACCGGCGACGATCTTATCGTTGTAGAGGCGGCGCAGCTTGCGGGCGGTGCCCTTGATGACTTCCTGGCCGAGGGTCACCTGCCCATCTCCGGCCATCACCACTTTTTCGTCGCGGCGGACGCAAATCACCGTCGTCGACCGCATCTTTTCTCGCATTGTATGTGTGCCTCTAGTTTAACCCAGCGGACGGCCGCATCCGTGGAGCGGGCCTCCGGCCTGCCATGCCGGCATTCTTGTGGCCACTTCTATCGAAACGAGATTTCCTCGCCCTTCACGACGGAATGTCTGGCTAGCGCGGGGCTTTTGGCCGGGAAATCGGCGCGGTAATGGGCCCCGCGGCTTTCCTGCCGCGCCAGCGCGCAGCGCGCGATCAGCCAGGCCACCTGCTGCATGCTTCGCGCTTCGGCGTAGTGAGGGCCCAGGGGAGATGGCGGCGCTTCATCGTGTTCCAGGCGCGCGCGAGCGGCCCGCAGACCCTCGCCCTGGCGCACGATGCCGCACTGCTCCCAGGCGATCCGTTGGATTTCCGCCGGCGGCAGGCCGCTGGGTCCGCCATATACGGGTCCGGAGACGCTCGTGGGCGGAGGCGAGCCGGCGCATTCGCGCATGGCCCGGCCCGCGCGCGCGCCGAAGACTACGCCTTCGAGCAGCGAGTTGCTGGCCAGCCGGTTGGCCCCGTGCACTCCGGTGCAGGCGGCCTCGCCGGCCGCGAACAGGCGCGGCAGGCTGGTGCGGCCGTTCAAATCCGTGCGCACGCCGCCCATGGCGTAGTGCGCCGCCGGAGCGACCGGCGCGGCCTGGCTTCCCAGGTCGATTCCGTGCTTGAGGCAGGTCTCGTAGATGCGCGGGAAGCGATGGCGCACGAACTCCTCCCCGCGATGGGAGATATCGAGGTACACATGCAGCGCGCCGGTACGGGCCATTTCCGAGGCGATGGCCCGCGCCACTACATCGCGCGGGGCCAGCTCCTTGAGCGGGTGGCGCGTTTCCATGAACCGCTCGCCCAGGGTGTTGCGCAGGATGGCCCCTTCGCCCCGTAGGGCCTCCGAGAGCAGAAAGCGGGGCGCCCCTTCCAGGGCCAGCGCGGTGGGATGAAACTGCACGAATTCGATGTCCGAGATCTCCGCGCCGGCGCGCCACGCCATGGCCACGCCGTCGCCGGTGGCCACATCCGGGTTGGTGGTGTTGAGAAAAACGTGCCCCAGGCCGCCGGTGGCCAGCAGCACGGCGCGGGCGAAGACCGGAATGGCGGCGCGCGCGCCGGCGTCGTAGACCTCGGCCCCGGCCACCCCATCGTGGAGCAGCAGCTCGGTGGTGGCGGCGAAGCTGCGGAATTCGATATTGGGAAGCGAGGCGGCCTTGTGGTACAGAGTGCGCGCGATCTCGTGGCCGGTGGAATCGCCCTGCGCGTGCAGCACCCGGTTGCGGCTGTGGGCCCCTTCGCGGGTGAAGGCCAGGCGCGTGCCCTCGCGGTCGAATTCGGCCCCCCATTCGATCAATTGGCGGATGGCGGCCGGCCCTTCCTCGACCAGGGCGTGCACCGCCGCGCGCTCGCACAGACCGTCCCCCGCCGCCAGCGTATCGCGCTCGTGCAGCGCGATTTCGTCGTCGTCGCTCAACGCCACGGCGATGCCGCCCTGCGCATATTCGGAGGAAGATTCCCGCAAGCTGTCCTTGGCGATTATCAGGACACGGCCCGCTTCCGCCAGCTCGATGGCGGCGCTCAGCCCGGCCACCCCCGCTCCGATTACCAGAAAATCCGGGTTCATTCGCTACTGCGATGATAGCAGGGCGCCGCAATCCTTCCGGATGTGGCGCCGAAGGCGATGGTCTGTCCCGCCCGAAACGCCGCCCCTACTTGATCTCCCCGTGCATGGCGGCCTTGGTGAATTGTCCGGACGAATTGAGCGTATAGTTCCAGTCGCTGATGAGCGTGGGGCCCCATTCCGGATCGAAGCACCAGACCGTCCAACTGATGCCCTTGCCCTCGAGATACTTGATGATCGCCGGGCCATAGGCGGCATTGCTCCCACCGCCAACGCCTCCGCGCCCGCCAGCCGGCGCCGCGCCGGGAGCGGGAATCGGCGTCCCCGGAGCGGCGAATCCGCCGAATTCCGTGGCCATCAGCGGGTACTTGGCGGCCGCGAAGCCAAAATCCTCTTCCCACGCCGGCGGCCACGGCTGGGGCCGCTTGTTGGCATAGGGGTGCACCGTGTAACCGATGCCCTCCGCCGCGATGGGGTCGAGGTGCAGCGGGGTAAGGTCGTACGCCCAATCGAAACCGGCCACCATGGGGATCACCTGCTGCGTGTTGGCGCGGATGATGGCGATCTCGTCCTCCACGATGGTCTTCCAGGTTTCCCAGTTGACCCGGCCGAACGCCGCCGGCTCGTTGAACAGCTCGAAGAAAGCCACCGTGTTGTTGCGGTTGAAGTGGCGGGACATGGCGCGCCAGAACCCGAACGTCTCTTCCTTGGTGGTGTCGTACATGGGGTCCTGATAAACGCCCGAGGTCATGTTGCCGATGGAGTGCCAGTCGATCATGACGTACATGTCCATCTCCGTGCACCATTGCACGGCCTGGTCCAGCAGCTTGATATATTCCACTCCGCCGCGCTCCCGCCAGGCCACCGGGTGGACCGGGATGCGGACCAGCATGGTCCCCATCTCCTTGACTTTGACGAAGTGATCCCTGTTCCAGTGCCCCTGCTGCTCGAGCTTGTCGGGATCGGAGATGGCCAGCCCGCGGAACAACACCGGCTTGCCATCCGGATCGACGAACCGGTTGCCCTTTAACCGAGATCAGCGGCATCTTCGTGGCGTTCTGGTTGGCGCCGCCGCGGCCGGCCCCAGGCCCCTGGTCGCGCCACCAAATGTGCGGGGCGCGCACCGGCGCGGGCGCGGATGGCTGCGCGACGGCGCCCCGGCCCGCCGGCGGCGCGGTCTGCGCAAATAGCATGACGCAGCAGCACAGCAACGCCAGGGCAACGGCTCCGATGAGGATGAATCGCTTCATGGCACACCTCTTTCCGATGGCGTAAGAAATGCCGGCGCTCACAGGTCCGGCGCTACGCGTTTTTCGGCTTTCAGCGGCATGGTAGCACGCCGCGAGCTGAGCTACCGGTCGCGTGGCCCCGGCGCTTGGAACTCCACTACCTCCACATCGCCGTGCTCGTGGCGGGCGTAGCTCCAGCCGGCCAGTTCGGGCCGGGCCGCCAGCCACTTGCTCCAGAAAGTGGCGGGGCCGTTGCCGCCGTAGATGAGGAAGCGGCCGGAAGGAGACAGCGTTTCGCGCGCCAGCCGGGCCGCGTAGACTTCGGCTTCAGGGGACGTCTCGAACGGGAAAGGGATGGGCTTGCCGGCGATGGGATACACGGGCAGTTGCGAGTATAGGAAACCCGGCAGCGGGTAGTCCGGGCGCCAGACCGGAGGGCGGGCTTCGATGAAGGGGCTCGGGCAGATCACCGGCGTGGCGGGGCCGGGCGCGAGAGCGTTCACCTGGCGGGCGGCGCCGCGCCAGTCGGAGTGCTCGTGAACGGGCCACACGCGGTTCCACTGCCCCTGCAAAAGGAGCGCGCCAACGCCAACCAGCGCGGCCAGCCGCTTCCAGTGCGCCGGCGGAATCGAGCGGGCCGCCAGGGCGGTGGCGCTCAGCCCCACGCCGGGCAGCATGATCGAAAGATAGCGGGTCACGAAAACGCTGTTGCCGGTGAGCCAGGAGAACCCATACAGGGCCAGGGGCTGGCACAACCACCATGCCAGCGCCAGCGTCAGCGATGTGCCGGAAACCGGGTTCGCCGGCCGGGGCCATCGCCAATGGCCCGTGCCAGGAGCCAGGCCCCGGCGGCGCCTAGCAGCCACCACGTTCCAACGCAGCAGGTGTTCGAAAGCATGCAGGCTGGGAGGCTCGACGATGACGTGCGCCCGGGCTTCGCGGAACAAGGCCAGCGCGTCCAGAAGGACCGGGGCCAGCGCCAGGCCGATGAGACCAAATACAGCGGCCACCGGCAGCCATCCCACCCGCGACTCACGGCGCAGCAGGCGCGCGGCCGCATAGATGGCGAACACCAGGTAGAAGGGCCAGTAAATAAGGTGGACCCTCCACAGCAGCGCCGCGGAACAAGCGAAGAGCAGGCCGTCACGCCAACCGCCGGCATCCAGCCACCGGACCAGCCCGAGCGCGCCGGCGGCCGCCACCAGCGTGCCGAGGGCGTACGGGCGCGCGTCGGCCGCCTGGTAGCCCATGCCGCTCAGCGCCAGGCAAACGAACGCCGCGAACCAGGCCGCGCGCGGGTGAATCAGCCGCGCCGCCAGGCGCGCGATCAGCAAGAGCGCCAGGCCCATGGCCAGCGTGGATGGCAGTCGGTATGCGACTTCGGAGGATCCCAGCAGGGCCGAAGCGGCGCGCGGCAACGCGTAGTAGATGGACTTGGCGACCTGCGGCGCCACTGCCAGCGATGGGTGGGCGGCGCCGTGCTCCACCACGAACACGGTCCCCATCTCGTCCACCCAGAAACTGGAGCCCAGCGGCATGAGCCACACCCGGACGATGCAGACCGCCAGCAGCGCGAAAAGCACGAAGCTTCAGGCGGGGCTCGGCGCGAATCTCCCCGTCGCTCATCTGCGGTTGTCGGACAGTGCCGGCGCCGCTTCGGGCTGCGCCAGGCGTGGGGAAAACTGGAATATCGGCGCCCGGTGAATGCCCCACTTGGCCAGCAGAAACTGAACGGACGTGCGCAGGACGCCCAGCCCGTAAACCGCGCTGCGACGGAAGTTGATGCTGGACGCCTCGGCGAAGTAGCGCGTCGGACACGAGATTTCGCCGATGCGCGCGCCGAACATCACGGCTTGCGCGAGCATCTGGTTGTCGAAAACGAAGTCGTCGGAGTTGCGGTCGTAGGGCAGCGACAGGAGCAATTCCCGGCTGAAGGCGCGATAACCGGTATGGTATTCGGAGAGGCTGGCGCCGATCAGCAGGTTCTGGCTGATGGTGAGGAGGCGGTTGGATATGTACTTGTAGACCGGCATGCCTCCGCGCAAGGCGCCGCCGCCCGAGATGCGCGAGCCCAGCGCGAGGTCGTAGACTCCGTAAGCCACCATGCTGGCCATGGCGGTAACCAATAGCGGCGAATACTGGTAGTCGGGGTGGGTCATAACCACCACGTCGGCCCCGCAGGCCAGGGCTTTGGCGTAGCAAGTCTTCTGGTTGGCGCCGTAGCCGCGGTTCCTTTCATGCACTTCGACGATCAGGTTGAGACGGCGGGCCATGGCGACGGTCTCGTCGCTGCTGTGGTCGTCCACCAGAATGCGATCGTCCACCAGTTCGGGAAGCTCGCGCACGGTGGCTTCCAGGGTTTTTTCGGCGTTGTACGCCGGCAGAACCACTACGATCCGCTTTCCGTTTATCAAACCTTCATCCTCGCTCGACCGCGGCAAACGCGCGGGCATATCAAGACGACCGCTCATCGAAGGACTTCCATCCTTGTGGGGCAGGCGCTTCCGCCTGCCAACCAAGTGGAGCAGGCGCTTCCGCCTGCCAACCAAGTGGAGCAGGCGCTTCCGCCTGCCAACCAATGATTCACGGCTTCTCAGGGAGCGGCCGTCCAGCCTAAAAGCAGTTTAACCCCCTTTGGGGCGATCCAGGACTACCCGCATGCCAGCGCCGTTTCCACCGTGACCACGTCCGCCAGGACGCGACAGCCATGGAGCGCGGGCAGAACCCGCTCGGCGGGGTAGCGCCGGTGCAGCGCCAGCCGGTGGTTTGGAACACGTATGAATACGGTTCGGCGCTCGATCCGGACATGCCTGGCGTGCCCCGCCCCAAGGGCTGAGGAACCACGCGGACGGCCGCGGTCCTATGACGCCTGCTGTATCAGGGCGGGCATCTCCCGAATCTGGTTCCGCTTGCGGCGCGCCCGCAAACCCAGGCGGTGCATGATGCGTCCGACGTGATCCGGATCGTAGCGCACGCCGAAGGCTTCGAAGATCGCGCTCGCGAAGCGCATCGTGGTCCAACGGTCGCTGGCGTATCCGGCGGCGCGCGGGCCGGCCTGGTAGATTTCAGCGGAAAGCCGGAGCTGTTCCGGCTTCAACCGGCTCGGGCGGCCCGGAGCGCGCCGCTTGCGCAACGCCTCCACGCCCTTGCCGTCAATCGCGCGCTGCCAGCGCGACGCCGTGGTCCGGCTGACCCCGTATTTGCGGGCCACCTGGGACTGCATGAGTCCCCTTTGCAGGTCCTGGGCTGCCAGCAGGCGCCTGCTCTCCATTTCATCGCGAGTCAAAATGCCTTGCGCGGCTGTGTCCATACGTCTCGCGGCCTATTTTGCGTGCCAGGGCGATTCCAGAATATCAGAAAACATTTCTATTGCAAATTGTTTTTTTGTGTGACAGTGGGACAAACCATCGCTTTTTGTGGTCTGTCAGGGGCTGGTGGGACAGACCATCGGTTTTTGTGGTCTGTCAAGGGCGGGTGGGACAGACCATCGGTTTTTGTGGTCTGTCAGGGGCGGGTGGGACAGACCATCGGTTTTTGTGGTCTGTCGGGCGCGGGGTGGGACAGACCATCGCTTTTTGTGGTCTGTCAAGGGCGGGGTGGGACAGACCATCGCTTTTTGTGGTCTGTCGGGCGCGGGGTGGGACAGACCATCGCTTTTTGTGGTCTGTCAGGGGCGGGTGGGACAGACCATCGGTTTTTGTGGTCTGTCAGGGGCGGGTGGGACAGACCATCGGTTTTTGTGGTCTGTCAAGGGCGGGTGGGACAGACCATCGCTTTTTGTGGTCTGTCAAGGGCGGGGTAGGACAGACCATCGCTTTTTGTGGTCTGTCAAGCACGGGGTGGGACAGACCATCGCTTTTTGTGGTCTGTCAAGCGCTGTTATTCTGGGGACAGTGCCCCTCAACCCGGCGTCGATTTCGAAAGCGCTGGTGCGCGGCCCCAACTGGCTGGGCGACGTGGTCATGTCTCTGCCCGCCGTTCGCGCGCTCCGCGCCGCGCTGCCCACGGCCGAAATCGTGATGGTCGCGCGCCCCTCGGTGGCCGATGTCTATGCGCGCGAAAGCGCCATCCACCGCGTCATCGCCTATCCCAAGCCCAAGGGTCTGCATGACCGCCGCCGGCTCGCGGCGCGGCTTAAGCAAGAGCGGTTCGACGCCGCCGTGCTGCTGCCCAACGCATTTGACGCCGCCCTGCTGGCGTGGCTGGCGCGGGTTCCGGTGCGCATCGGCTATAACCGCGACGCGCGCGGGCTGCTGCTGACCCACCCCGTGCCCGCGCCGCAACCCGGCGAGATTCCGCGCCACCAGCGCTTCTATTACCTGGAGCTGCTGCGCCGCGCCGGCCTGCTGGAACAATACCCCAAGTGCGACGTCATAACCCTGGGCGGCATCCAAGCGGCGCGCCAGGCGGGCGAGCGGCGGTTGACGATATTGGGAATATCCGGGCCGGTCGTCGGAATCAGCCCGGGAGCGGCCTACGGCGCCGCCAAGCGATGGCTGCCGGAGCGCTTCGCGGAATCGGGCGGGGAATTGGCCGGCGCGCTCGGCGCCGGCGTGCTGCTGTTCGGGTCCGCCGCCGAGCGCCCTCTGTGTGAGACCGTCGCCGAGCCGCTCCGGCGGGCCGGCATCCCGGCGCGCAATCTGGCCGGTGAGACCACCCTCGGGGAATTTATCGACCTGGCGGCCGTCTGCCGCCTGTTTCTGACCAACGATTCGGGCGCCATGCACCTGGCCTCCGCGCTCGATGTCCCCACCGTCGCGGTGTTCGGGGCCACCGACGACAGCGCCACCGGCCCCGTCGGACCGCTGGCGCGGGTGGTTCGCGAACACGCCGAGTGCAGCCCGTGCCTCTTGCGGGAATGCCCCATCGATCACCGCTGCATGACCCGCGTTTCCGCCGCGCGCGTTACCGCGGCGGCCACCGAGCTGCTGTCAAGCCAAATATGGACACCCGAAGCAAAATCCTGACGCCCGCCGCCGCGCGGCGTCTGCCGCCGCCCCTCGCGGTGGCCACCGGCTACTTCGAAATCCTCCGCGCCGGGCTGCTCGTCGGGCTGCGTGAGGCGCGCCAACGCGCCGCCGGGGCGGCCTTGGTGGCGGTAGTGTTGCCGCTCGCCAACGGCGCCCAGGACCAGCGCGCCCGCGCCGAGCTGGCCGCCGGATTGCGCCTGGTAGACTACGTGGTAATCGCCGGCGAAGACGATCCCCGCGCCCTCATCGATTCCCTCAAACCGGCGACCACCGTGCGCCTGGAAGAGGCCGAAGCGCGCCGCGCTCGCGAATTGAGAGACCAGGTGGGGCAGGCCTCCCGGCCTGCCTCGCCAGAGCCCAGGAGGCCTGCCCCACTATGACTGCCCCCCGCATCCTCGTGGTGCGCCTGGGCGCCATGGGCGACGTCATTCATGCCCTGCCGGCGGTGGCGTCCTTGAAGAACACCTTCCCCGGCGCGCGCATCACCTGGGTGGTGGAGCCGCGCTGGGCGCCGCTGCTCGAAGCCAACCCGTTTGTGGACCGCGTGACGCCGCTGCGCCGCGGAACCGCCCGCGGCATCCTCGAGAGCTGGCGCGAGATTCGCACCGAGCGCTACGATTTCGCGGTGGATTTCCAGGGGCTCATCAAATCCGCCGTGACAGCGGCCTGCGCGCGGCCCGCGCGCATCTTCGGATTCCACCGTACGCAAGCCCGCGAGCGCGCCGCGGCCCTGTTCTATTCCGACGAGGTATCGAGCGCTTCCGGCGCACGTGGTGGACCGCAACCTCGACCTGGCGGCCGCCGCCGGCGCCACCGCCGCGCTGCGCGTGTTTCCGCTGCCCCCCGGCGCCCCCGAAGGTCACTTGCCGCACGGCGATTTCGTGCTGGCTTCCCCCCTCGCCGGTTGGCGGGGCAAGCAGTGGCCGCTGGCCTGCTACGCCGCTTTGGCGGAGCGCCTGCGCACCGATCTGGGGATGGCGCTGGTTCTCGATGGACCCCCATCCGCGGCCGCCGAGTTGGCCCAGGTCGCCGGCGCCAACCGCACATTCCTCGGGGTTGCCCGGGCTGATTCACGCCACCCGCCGAGCCGCCGCCGTGGTCGGCGTCGATAGCGGCCCCATGCACCTGGCCGCCGCTCTGGGCCGCCCCGGAGTGGCTATCTTCGGCCCTACCGACCCGGCCCGCAATGGGCCCTACGCCAGCAGAATGCGCGTCCTGCGCAGCCCCGCGGCCGCCACCACGTACAAACGCAGTGAAAAGATCGATTCCAGCATGTTTCAGATTACCCCGGACGAAGTTTTCGAAAGCCTGCGCGCCGCCCTCGCCGGCGCGGCCGAGAGGCGCTCATAATGCGTGGCGCCATGTGTGGCGTCATGTGTGGCGCCGTGTGTGGCGCACGCTTTAGCGTGCCGCGTCGGCTTCAGCCGACGCCCGGGGTGGCTTCCCCGCCCGGCCTCGATACCAAGGGAGCTAGCTCCTGATGCCGCGCTTTCCAAAACCCTATGCCGACGCCGTCGCCCGTTTGCGTGTGCCCGGCGGCTTCCTCCTGGCGGCCGTCTTCGTGTGGTTCTCGCGCCCCACCCTCCACTCCCTGGCGTTTGGCCTTCCGATTTCGATCCTGGGCATGGCATTGCGCGCCTGGGCCGCCGGATGCCTCGCCAAGAACCAGGAGTTGGCCACCGGCGGTCCCTACGCCTACACCCGCAACCCGCTCTACCTGGGGACCCTGCTGGTCGCCGTGGGACTGGTGGCCGCCGCCCGCAACGTCTGGCTGGGCGTCCTGTTCGCGGCCGTGTTCTTTCTTATCTACCTCCCCGTGATCCAGAACGAACAGCAGCATCTGCGGCGTCTTTTTCCCAAGTACGCCGAGTACGCGGCGCGCGTTCCCGCTCTCTGGCCCCGCTTCACCCGCGTGGAAATAAGTCCGAATCCTTTCCGCATCGAGCTCTATCTAAGGAACCAGGAGTATCAAGCCGGCGCCGGATTAGCCGCGGGGATGCTGCTGCTGCTCTGGAAGGCGTTGCATTAGAAGTGGGATAAGGCTCCCGCCTTGTCAATTCTTGTGGGATAAGGCTCCTGCCTTGTCAAAATTGTGGGATAAGGCTCCCGCCTTATCCCACTCAATCGCACCGCAGCGTAACCGCCGGATCGGTATTCACCGCCCGCCTTGCCGGAACCCACGACGCCGCCAGCGCCGCCGCAATCACCACCAGAATTCCGCCCGCGTAGCCACCCCCATCGAATACGTCGAAGGGTCCCGAGGGTCCCATGACGTGCGTGAGTATCCGCGCCAACCCCCACGCCGCCAGCGCGCCCAGCGCCGCCCCGCCGGCCGCCAGCTTCAACGACTGCCGGAATACCATGCGCCCCACGTCCTTGCCTTCGGCCCCCAATGCGATGCGGATTCCGAACTCCTTGCGGCGCTGGCCCACCAGGTAGGAGAGCACGCCGTAAATGCCCGAAAGCGTCAGCAGCAGCGCCAGCCCTCCCATAAACCCGGTGATGGCGAACAGGACGCGGAACGGAGACATCCTGGCCGCCTGCAGCTCTTCGAGCGACACCACGCTGCCCGTTCCGCCGGGGGCCACCTCCTCCACCACGGATTCGAGGATGCGGCGCCCCTGCTCGATCCCCATCCCGCCCTTCATGCTCACCAGCAGCGCGGCGCCCAGCTTGGACGCGGGATGAATGGGGAAGAACAGACAGTCTCTCCGCGCCCGCCCCTCGTTGTCCCAACCGTGGATGGCGTCGCGCACCACCCCAATCACCACCGCCGATCGCGCCCCGGGAGTCATGCCGGGCATGACTTGGATCCGCGGAACCACCACCGTCCGGCCCACGGCCTCCTGGCCCGGCCACAACTTCCGCGCCGCGGCCTCGCTGATCACGGCGACGTTGGCCTCCGCCCGCGCCTCGGCCTGGGAAAAGTTCCTTCCGCGCACCACTGGTATGCGGTAAATGTCGAAGTACTCCGGAGAGACCAGCATGTAGGGCAGCCCCACGGGCCGGCCGCTGCCCACCGCCTCGGCTCTCAAGTTAATGACGTTGGCGGCGCCCACCAGCGCCACCCGTGGTTCGCTGCGCAGCCGCTCGGCCAGCGGGCCGCGGATTTTCTCCGCCGCGAACACGTTGAAACC
This sequence comes from Terriglobia bacterium, assembly GCA_963767595.1. Taxonomy (GTDB): domain Bacteria; phylum Acidobacteriota; class Terriglobia; order Bryobacterales; family Bryobacteraceae; genus BOG-224. Next base: position 466,537 of record CAVYEK010000008.1, on the reverse strand, counting down.
TCCGCGCGGGTCGAGCCCCAAGTCCGTCGATGCCATTCGCCGTTCGCTGCGCAGGGAGATGGCCGCCGAGATCAGCAGCAGCGAGCACACCGTCACCTGCACCACCACCAGCGCGTTGCGCAGCCGCGAAGGCCGGTAATCGTTGGCGAACTCCCCGCGGTTGGCCGCCACCAGGCTCGATCGCGTGGCTTGAATCGCCGGCATCAGGCCGAACGCCAGGGTGGCGATTCCCGCCGCGGCCAGCAAAAACACCAGCACCCTGAAGTCTGGGGAGAAGTCCGGAAAGCGCGGCGGGCCGCCGGCCACGCCGTGATTCCTCACCTCGTTGACTATCAGCCACACTGCCGCGCGGACGGCCACCCAGGCCACGCCGAAAGCGGCCAGGGCGGCGGGCAGCGCCAGTAGCAGGCTTTCCGTCAACAACTGCCGCACCACCCGGCCACGCCCCGCCCCCAGCGAAACGCGGATGCCGATCTCCCGCCGCCGGGCCAGGCAGCGCGCCAGCATCATGTTCGAGACGTTGGCGCAGGCGATCAGCAGGATCAGCCCGAAGGCCGCGAACGCCGGCAGGAAGCCGGTGATGGTGGCGCGCGTCAGCGTCACCACCGTGGCGCGTTGCTCCATGGAAACGCGGTCCGGCGTCCGGCCGCCCGGCCAGGCGCCGCTCACCTGGCGCCCATACGTCAGTAACGCCGCCTGGGCCCCTTCCACCATGACTCCCGGCTTCAGGCGGCCCACCGGCGTCAGCCTGGCGGGTTGCTCGGGCCCGAACAGGTCCGGCCCGCCCGCTGTGGTCCCCGAGGCGGCGAGCGAAACCCACGCCGAGATGGGCGTATCGCTCAGGCCGCTGAACTCAGGGCAAGCCACGCCCACAATCTCCACCGGCCGGCTCGCTAGGTAGAGCTTCTGTCCGGCTATGTTCGGATCGCGGCCGAAGCGGCGCGCCCACATCTCGTGGCTGGCCACCGCCACGGCCGGGGCCCCCGGCGCGTCGTCCGATTCGAGAATCGGCCGCCCCGCGCACATCCGCGCCCCCAGCATGGTGAAGTAGTTGCCCGACACGGCCTCGATGGTCTCCCGGTCCCGGGAAATAGCCGCGCTCGCGCCATGCATCGCGAGCACATCCGAGAACACCGTCTTCTCTTTGCGCAGATCCGTGAACTCGCGCCAGGTAAGGGCGCCGTGCACGATCTTGTCCTGCTTCATCCAATAGAAGGAATAGAGCGACCACGGATCGCGCACCGCGAACGGGCGCAGCACCATCGCGCTGAAGACGCTGAAAGAGGTGGCCAGAATGCCCAGCCCCAGCGCCAGCGTACCCACAACCGTGAGTACGAACCCCGGCGATTTGCGAAACCCCCGCAGAGCGTAAGCGACGTCCTGCGCCAGCGAATCAAGCCAGGTGAAGCGCCAGACGGAGCGGCTGTCCTCCAGCGCCAGCGCCTCCCCGCCAAACGCCCGCGCCGATTCGCGCCGCGCCTCTTCGGGCGACGCGCCGGCGCGCCGAGCGGCATCCTCCGCCATTTCGCGATGAATGCGCACCTCGTCGGCGAGGTCGGATTCGAACTTGCGCCCTTGAATCGTCTGCCGCAACCTCTTCCAGAGTCTCTTCATTTCACACCCTCCCCGTGGCGCAGCCTCTCAGGCTGCCGCGTCGAGACTTCCGGTTTGCGGACCCGTGCCGGGCGTCTCGACGCTTGGCGCCGGGCCGAATACCAGACTCGACACGAGTGTCGAGTCGGCAGGCTGAGAGCCCAATGCCGCATACTTTTCACAACAATAACAAAACACAAGGCTTATGTTCTCGTGGCGCACGCTTCAGCGTGCAGCGTCGGCTTCAGCCGACGTTCCCCGGATCTGGGCGCTGATCGTGGGCTGAAGCCCACGACGGCACGCTGAAGCGTGCGCCACGTAAAATCAAAAGCTTACAGGCCAATTGTGAAAAGTATGCGGCATTGGGCTGAGATCCCACGCCACAAATACTCAATCGCATCGCAGCGCCACCACCGGGTCCACCTTCACCGCCCGCCGCGCCGGAATCCACGCCGCCGCCACGGCTGCCGCCATCACCACCAGCACGCCGCCGGCATAGCCGCCCATATCAAAGAGGTCCATCTGCGTCAGGGTGTGCGCAATCACGCGCGCCACCGCCAGCGCCGCGAGAGTGCCCAACGCCGCGCCCGCCGCCGCCAGCCGCAGCGATTGCCGCAACGCCAGGCCCAACACGCGCAGCTCGTCCGCCCCCAGCGCGATTCGAATTCCGAACTCCTTCCGCCGTTGCGCAACCGCGTACGACGATACGCCGAAGACGCCCGACACCGTCAGCAGCAGCGCCAGCACGCCCAGGCACCCGGAGATCGACGCCAGCGCCCGATACCCGTAGAAATGGCGGTCCAGCACATCCTGCTCGGAGGCGATCGAGGCCTGGTCCGGCGCCACCGATTCCACCGCCTGCTCCACGGCGCGGCGCGCCGATTCGGGGTTGCCGCGCATGCGCACCACCAGGGTGGACGAAAGCATCTTCGAATTCAGCCCCGCTGGAAAGTACAGAAGCGCGCGCGTCGGCGGATGGTCGCTGTTTAACGCGACCAGGCTGTAGACCGAGTCTTGCGCGATGCCAATGACCACCGCCGCCTGAATGGGCTTGGTCCCGAAGCCGAAACTCACTCTGTCTTTCATGGTCAGCGTCTGGCCCAAGGCGTCCCCATGCGGCCACAGCATCCGCGCGGCCGTCTGGCTCACGATGGCCACGGGCGCCATGCCGTCGGCTTCCGCCGTGGTGAAGTTCCTGCCGCGAATCGGGATCCCGAAGATGTCGAAGTACTCCGGCGAAACCAAGTTCAAGGGCACTTCGAGAGTTCCCCTCCCGCTCAGGACTTTGGAGGCCAGCATAGGCTGCCCAGGAGGCCAGAGGCACATGCCCAGAAACGCCGTTCTCGAAAGCGACCTCAGCCGGTCCACCACCGGCTGTTGATATTTGTCGCGCCTCAGGCTCACCGTGAAGATGCCGCGCGCATCGGCCGCGAAATCCTGCCTGGCCAGGCGCTGTTCGCTGCGCAGCGCCACGCCCGCCGAAATCAGCAGCAGCGCGCACACCATCACCTGCAACACTACCAGCGCGTTGCGCAGGCGCGCGGGACGGTAGTCGTTGGCGAACTCGCCGCGGTTGGCCTCCACCAGCCGCGAGCGCGACGTTTGGATGGCGGGCACGAGCCCGAAGCCCAGCGTGGCGAGGCCCGCGGTGGCCAGCAGGAACGCCAGCACGCGCGCATCGGGCGCAGCGTTCCACAGCCCCAGGGTCCACATCTTATCCGCGTGTAGAACGTTTATCTGTATCCACGCCGCGACCTCGATGGTCCCATAGGCCACCGCAAACGCCGCGAAGGCGGCGGGAATGGCCAGCAGCAGGCTTTCCGTCAGAAACTGGCGGATCATTCTGGCGCGCCCGGCGCCGAGCGAGATGCGGATGCCGATTTCGCGCTGCCGCGCGAGACCCCTCGCCAGCATCATGTTCGAGACGTTGGCGCAGGCGATCAGCAGAATCAGCCCGAAGGCCGCGAACATGGGCAGGAACACGCCGATCGAATCCTTGTCTAGCGGCAGAACGGTGGCGCTCTGCCGTAGCGTCACAGTCCGAGGGGGCTTGGCATTCGCGGGGGTGCGTAGGGTGACGCCGGTCGTCGCGTTCGTCATGAAATTGTGCCAGGTGGAGCTGACCTGCCGGCCATACGCCACCAGCGCCGCCTCGGCCCCCTCCTGCGTCATGCCCGGCTTCAGGCGCCCCACCACCGTCATCATCGAAGCCGACTCGGGGCTGAAGGCGTCTTCTTTGCCGAACGGATTCCACGAAGCCGCGAGCGAAACCCAAAAGTCAACGCGCCTCTCTTCGAGCCCATTGAACTCCGGGCAGGCCACGCCCACCAGTTCGACCGGCTGGCCGCGCAGGTAAAGCTTCGTGCCCACCGCCGCCGGGTCGCCTCCCAGCCGGCGCTTCCAGGCGGCGTAGCTGGCCACCGCCACCGCGGCGCCCGGTCTGTCGTCGCCTTCCATGATGGGCCGCCCCATCGAGACGCAGCCGCCCAGCATGTTGAAGTAGTTGCCCGTCACGGCCTGCAAGTACGCGTCCTTGCCCGCCAGCGAACTCATCTGGTTCTGGTAGCCCAACACATCGGAGAAAGCCGGGTTCTGGCGGCGGAAATCGACCAACTCGCGCCAGTTGAACCAGCCGTACGAGGGCCGGTCCCTGGTCTGCCCCCAGCCCGCTAAGGTGTAGAGCGAATACGGGTCGCGCACCGCGTACGGCCGCAGCACCAGCGCGTTGAACACGCTGAAAGAGGTGGCCAGCGTGCCCATGCCCAGCGCCAGCGTGCCGATCACGGTGCACGCAAACCCCGGCGATTTGCGAAACCCCCGCAGCGCATACCGCACATCCTGCGCCAGCGAATCGAGCCACCCGAAGCGCCACACCGCGCGGCTGTCTTCCAGAGTGAGAGCCTCCCCGCCGAACGCCCGCGCCGATTCCCGCCGCGCCTCTTCGTCCGTAGCCCCCGTCCGCCGCGCGGCGTCCTCCGCCATCTCCCGGTGAATCCGCACTTCGTCGGCCAGCTCGGCTTCAAACCTGCGCCGTCGAATCGCCTGCCACAATCGCTTCCAGAGTCTCTTCATCTCGCACCCGTGTGAGCCTGCCCTCTTGTTCTTTTACCGTTGGCAGGCGAAAGCGCCTGCCCCACAACAACCCGACGCTCGCCCCTTGTGGGGCAGGCGCTTTCGCCTGCCGTTCCCAGGTTGTGGGACAGACGATCGGTTTTTGTCGTCTGTCATCGGGCCCGCTCAAGCATCGAAGATCGACAGACCACAAAAAACGATGGTCTGTCCCACTCACGCCTCCATCACCCGCGCAATACCCGCCACCAGCAGGTCGAACCCGCGCTTTTCCTCGGCCAGCTTCTTGCGCCCCGCCGCCGTTAAGCGATAAAAGCGCGCCCGGCGGTTGTTCTCCGAGACGCCCCACTCGGCTTCCACGCAGTCGTCGAGCAGCAGCCTCTGTAGCGCCGGGTAGAGCGACCCTTCGCCGATCTTGAGGGCGTCGTGCGATACCTGTTGGATGTGTTGCGCGATTCCCCAGCCGTGGTTGGGCCCGCGGCTCAGCGTCTTCAGCACGAGCATGTCGAGCGTGCCGGGCAGGAAATCGGGGCTGATATTTCGGTTTTTGTCTCCCATCGACCGTCGATAGGAGTATGCCGGAAAACCGCCGCCGTGTCAACCCCCCCTTCGGTCACCCGATCAAATGACTCGACAGCCAACCGTAGAGCGGGCCTCCGGCCTGCCATGCCGGCATCCGTGCCGGCATTCTTCGCCGTCGGTGGGCCCGCCCGCCCCGCCCGCAGTACCCGGCCCGCACTACCCAGTTCACCAAAACAAAATTTCTTTTCCCTTCCGTTTCTACAGCTTGCCCGTCCCGTCCCGGCCGAGCCCGCTTCCCCCCATGCTAGCTTCGAATCGGGTAGTGGTCGTGCGCAAGCCCGGCCGCAACCCTCATCTTGGCCAAGATGCGTTGCATTACGTTGGTATCGAACTCCCGGAGCCATGAAGCCTTACGGAGGTCACTGACAGATGACCCCGACGGGAGACTTTGGAGCTAGCTTCATAACACCCCACGCGAGTGTGATCCTCCCCGGTCTCTAGGGCAGGCGGGCGCGGGTTCGGATCCCGCTTCGGCGGCAAGCCGAGCCGGCCCGTTCTGGCCCTTCAGGGCCGGGATAGTCGGGTTTCGAAGAGTAGTGGAGTAGGCAAACCGGGTTACGGCTCGGGAGCCTATGCATCGAATCGGACGGTATGAGTCGCCAGCCAGCGAATCCAATGCCCCCGAAGATGCCGCTCAATCCAGTGGCGGCCGGAAACGCACGGTGATAAGTCCGCGAAGCCCCGGCCGCCAGCAACGTCAAGCCCAAGTTCCAGTGGGATAAGCCTCCAGGCTTGTCAAGTGGGATAAGCCTCCAGCCCTGTCACCCAGTAAGATAAGGCTCCCGCCCTGTCACCCAGTGAGATAGGACGGCCGCCCTGTCACCCAGTAAGATAAGACTCCCGCCCTGTCACCCAGTAAGATAAGGCTCCCGCCCTGTCACCGGAGTTTGTACATTTCCGAAGCCCGGAGGGCGAAAGACGCTAGCCCACGGCGCGAGCCGTGGGGAATCGCACGCGAGAGTGCGAGCCCCGGAACGGGGCGAAAGGCCGTTGTTAGCTCCAGAGGTCGCGCGTGTCCTATTGGATGCCATGCTTCTTCAGCCGGCGTCACCCCGCCCGCCACATCAAAAACCCCAGCATGGTCTTGGCATCGTCGATCTTTCCCGACGCAATCCCTTCTTTCACTTCCTTGCGCGTGAACCAGCGCGCTTCAATCCGTTCATCGTCCATCGGCGTGGCTTCCCCGGCCGTCAGGCCGGTGGCCAGAAAGATGGTCATGCGCTCCTGCACGTAGCCCGGGCTCACCCAATAAGAGGCCAGCTTCTTCCATGTGCGCGCTTGGTAGCCCGTCTCCTCGGCCAGTTCCCGTTTGGCCGCCTGCAACGGTTTCTCGCCGGGGTCGATCTTGCCTGCCGGCAGTTCCCATATGTACTTTCCGGCCGGCAGCCGGTACTGCCGCACCAGCAGAATGCGCTTCTTCTTGTCTACCGCCATCATTACGGCCGAGCCGGCATGCCGCACCACCGACCGCTTGATGGCAAAGCCGGTCTTGGGATCCGAGGCCTCGTCTTCGGTAACGTAGAACAGCCTGCATCGATACACTTCGCGGGATGAGTTGATTTTCATGATCTTTTCAGTGCTTCGGAGAACTTGTCCAAGGGCAGCGTGTTCATGACATCGGACGGCCCCAGCCATCCGCGCCGCGCCGTCGCCACGCCGTACCGCATGCCCGCCAGGTGCTGGGGATGGTGCGCGTCGGTGGAAATGGCGAACTTCGCGCCTTTGGCTTTGGCCGCGCGCGCGTTCACCGCGTTCAGGTCCAGGCGCTCGGGGCTGGCGTTGATCTCCAGCCATACGCCCCTCCGCACGGCCGCCTCCACCACCCTCTCGAAATCGAAAGGGAATGCGTCGCGCTGCAACAGCAGGCGCCCGGTGGGATGCCCCAGAATCCGCAGGTGCGGGCATTCCAGCGCCCGCAGCAGCCGCTCGGTCATCTCCGCCGATTCCATATTCATGTGGCTGTGCACGCTGCCAATCACCAGGTCGAGTTCCGCCAGGGCATCGTCGGCCAGGTCCATCGCGCCGTCCTTCAGAATGTCGCACTCAATCCCGCTGAGAATGCGCAGGCCGGCTCCATTGCGGTTGATCTCGCGCACCCGCCGAGCGAACGCGACGGTGCGTCTCTCGTCCAGGCCGTTGGCCATCGCCAGCGCCTTGGAGTGGTCCGTGATGGCGATGTACGCATACCCCCGCTCACGCGCGGCTTCGGCCATCTCCTCGAGCGTCGCCCGGCCGTCGGTCTCGGTGGTGTGCATGTGCAGGTCGCCGCGGATGTCTTCCAGTCCCACCAACTCCGGCAGCCGGCCCTCGGCCGCCGCTTCAATCTCGCCGCGGTTCTCGCGCAGCTCCGGAGGAATCCACGCCAACCCCAGCGCCTGGTATACCCCGGCTTCCGTCTCGCCGGCCACCCGCGCATCGTCCTCCGCCCGAAATAGGCCGTACTCGCTCAGCTTCAGCCCCATGCGCACGGCGCGCGCCCGCAAGGCCACGTTGTGCTCCTTGCTCCCGGTGAAGTATTGCATGGCCGCGCCGAAGCTCTCGCGGGGCAGCGCGCGCACGTCCACCTGCAACCCTTCCCGCCCCACCTTGGCGCTGGCCTTGTTCTCGCCGTGGGCCAGCACCTCGTCCACCTTGGGGTAGGCCAGGAAGCGGTCGAGCGCCGCGTCCGCTCGCGGTCCCGTCACCAGCAGATCCAGGTCGCCCACCGTCTCGCGCCCGCGCCGCAGGCTCCCCGCCGGCGTCACGTCCTCCACTCCCGGAACCTGCCGGAGCGCCTCCGCCAGCTCCGCCGCCATGCCCTCCGCGTAGCTCAGCAGGTAGCGCCCCGTGCGCAGCCGGTACTGGGCGATGGAGCGCAGCACCTTCTCTTCGAGCTTGGCCCCCATGCGCGGCAGCACGCGCAGCTTCTGTTCCAGGCACAGCCGCTCCAGCTCGTCGATCGTCCCGATGCGATAATGCTCGAAAATCAGGGCGATGCCCTTGGGACCAAGCCCCTGAATCTTCAGAAATTCGAGCGCCCCCGGAGGGAACTTCTGTAACAGCGCGTCGCGCCGCTCGCAGCTCCCGTGATCCACGATCTCCGCCAGCACCGCCGCCAGCCCCTTGCCGATCCCCGGGATGTCGGTCACTTTGCGCGCCGGATCGCGCAGAATGTCCTCCACCCTCTCCGGATGCCCCTCCACGGCCGCGGCCCCATTGCGATAGCTGCGGATGCGAAACGAATCCTCCGCCGCAATCTCCATCAGATCGGCCGTCTCCGCAAGCACCCGCGCGATTTCCTTGTTCTCCAAGCCGGCTCCCTATCATCAATTGTATAGGCATCGCCTGGTTCAGACCGGGCGAAGTGAGACTCATGGAGGCGTGCCAAGCCCCTTCGCCTCATGGAAGAATGCCCACTTGCGGGCGAGAATTGGCCGTGAGTACAATGTAATCACCATGAGAGCCGCCCTCATCCGAATCGGAAATTCGCGAGGTTTGCGCATACCCAAGGCGCTGATCGAGCAGTGCGGATTCGGCGACGCCGTGGACCTACGCGTGGAAGACGATTGCCTTGTCGTCGCGCCGGATCGTCCCTTGCGCGAGGGATGGGCGGATGCCTTCCAATCCGCCGCCCAAACGGGCGCGCCCGGGTTATTGCTGGACGGCGTTCCGGCAAACGAATTCGACCGCGCGGAATGGAAATGGTGAAACCTCCCAGGCGGGACGAGGTGTGGCTGGCGGCGCTCGACCCGGCGCGGGGGTCCGAAATCCAGAAGACTCGCCCCTGTTTGGTGGTCTCGCCCGACGAGATGAATCAGTTCCTGCGGACGGTGATCGTCGCCCCTATGACGACTGTCGAGCGCACCTGGCCTACACGAGTCAAGATCGTCTTCCAGGGGAAGCAGGGGCAGGTGGCGTTAGATCAGATCCGCGCCGTCGACCAGGTGCGTCTCGTCCGAAAACTGGGCGCCGCCCCACCCAGAACCGCGCGCGCCGTATCCCGAGTCCTCGTGGAGATGTTTGCCCGAAAGCAAGCAGCCGAAGCGGTCTGACGGCGTGAACCAGAAGCGGTGAAGGCTGCCCCGCAAAAGGCACGGAACCTGAGCGTACGTGTACGCGAGGCCGAGCCCATGTGGGGCCAAGCCTTTTGGCTTGCCGCCGGCTTTTCAGCCGGCGTTCTTCGCGCCGTCGCAAGACGTTGGGCAAAAGCCCGGCCGAAGCCGAAAGGCTTGGCCCCACTTCTCTGTCGCACCCGCTCCGAGATGCCCATGAGCTTCGCGCCAATGTTCTTGAAGCGGTATCGGTCCACTTCGAAGGCGACCCGGTGTATCCCCGGCTGGTGCAGTTGCAACGCGCCAAGCCCCTTCGCCTTATGAAAGAATAGGCTCATGAAGCGACCATTCGCCGCGACGGTTTGGCGTGAGGGGCAGTGGTACGTCTCTCAATGTCTGGAGGTCGATGTCGCCAGCCAGGGCGAGACGGAAGAGGAAGCGCTCGCCAATCTGGCGGAAGCCCTGGAACTTCACTTCGAACCGCCGCAAGCAACCCGCCCGCCCGCTGTCCGGCTGATCGAGGTCGAGGTTGGGGCGGCTTAAGTCTTCGACCGCGTGAACATGTTGCTTCATGTGGGGCAGGATGACATCCTGCGGCGGGTTGAAAACCCGCCTGGAGCGCCGGTTTCCAACCGGCGCGCAGCTTGACAAGCTGCCCCACAATCGCACAGTTCCGCACGGTCGGAGTACTAGCCTGGATCCCGATTCGGGACCCTTGTATCAGGGCACGGCTTCAGCCGTGCCGCCAACCGGGAACGCTCAGGGCTTTAGCCCCTGGTCTGTTCGCCGAGAAACCCCGCGGGCTGTGCCCCCCTACAGCGAGTTCAGATACGCGATCAGATCCGCCATCTGTTGCGTGGTAAATCGCGGCCAGGCTACTTTGCGCTGCTTCATGGTCTCTAACATGCCCGGGCCGTGCTGCCAGAGCGACGAGACGATGGTGATGTCCGAGTACGCCTCTTTGCCTTTGGCGAGGTTGGGCGCTGGGCTGCCCGGCTGTCCGTGGCACGATCCGCAGGTCTTCTCGGCGAAGACCTTCTTGCCGCGCGCCGCGTCGCCGCCGCCCCGGAAATACTGGCGCGCCCAGATGTAGCTCAGAAGCTCGCGCATTTCCTCCTGGGAGAACGTGGGCGGCGGGCTGGCCGCGTTCGGCTCGTGGCTCCACATGTCGGCCGCGATCTCGGTGAGAGTCTGGTTGCGCAGCTTGGTTTCGAGGGCGTTCTTGCCGGTATGGCACCCGGCGCAGCCTTTGGAGGCGAACAGCTTTTCCCCCGAATCGGATTGCGGAAACTGGAAGTTCTCTTTCAACTCGCGGGTTTCCGGGAGGTTCTGCAGATAGACCAGGATATCGGCCAGCTCCTGCCCCGAAAGCTGCGCCCATGCCAGCTTCCTTTGCTCGAAGGCCTGCTTCATTTGGGCCCCATGGTTCCACATCTGCTGCGCCAGCGCGGCGGGGTCCGCCAGGGACTCCCACTTGGCCACCGGCGGGCCGCCCCCGGAGAGGGCGCTCGATATTCCATGGCAATCGGCGCAGTGCTTCGCCGCGAACGCCTGTTTGCCGCGCCCCGCGTCGCCGCGCTTCTCGAAGTAGCGCGCCGAGACGAAGTAGGCGAACAGGTCGGCCGACTGCTCCTGGGTGAGCGCCGGGCGCGCGAGGCCCCGCTTCTCCATGGCCGCCCACATGTCGGGCGCGTGATTCCACATCAGGCTGGCCATCACCGTGGGCGTGTAAGCCCGGTCCACGCGCTTGGCCAGATCGGGAGCGGTCGCGCCGCCGCGTCCGTTGACGCTATGACACTGGACACACCGCTCGGATTGGAATAACTGCTCTCCCCGGCGCGCGTCGCCGGGAACAATGCCGGCGGCCAGCGCGCTCCAGGCAACCAGCGCGCCGGCGGCCATGCGGACCATCGACATGGCGATCCCTCCTATCTGGACACTCTGAGGCCGGTCTGGAATACGTGCGTCCGGAACCCCTCGTACAGGAACTGGTCTTCGTTGAACCCGTACCACTGCCACTCTGTGTTCCAGGATATCTTCTTCAGCAAAGGCACGGACAGCCGGGCCAGCGGCTCGTAGAAGCGCGAGGGCCGGGTTCCGTCCACGATGCTGAAAGACCCTCCCGCCATGAGCTTCGGCGCATGCCCTTTCAAACCCGGGATGGTGGCCTCAATCGCCGAGGTCGCTAGATGGGCGTTGTCCCCATAGTACGACGAGCCCAGGGACAGGAAAGGCGGCATCAGATAGTCGATGAAGGAGTGCAGAGTCGAGCGGTCGTATTCCGCCAGCACCGAAATCCACTTGGCGCCGTTCGGCCGCCACTGCGCCGAGAGCGAAACGTCGTGGCTGCTGAAATCGAGCTCGATGTCCTGCGACGGATTCCGATTGCGAAGCCAGTTGATGCTCGCCTGCAACGACAGCGATTCGGTGGCCTGGTAGCGCGCCCGAAGCCGCAGGCGGTTGAAATCGTACAGGCTGGTGCGGAAGTACTCGTGGGTGGTCGAGCCGCCTTCGTACTCGCCGGTGATGTTGGCCTTCTTTATGGGCCTGATGGTGAAGCCGCCGATGCCCACCTGCTGGTTGAGCTTGCCCGATTCGAAGAGTCCGGATTGGCTGAGCGGGGGCGCCAGCGCCGTGGCGTCGCCCCACACGTAGCGGTAGCCGCCGCGCAGGGTGATGCGCGAGGAAAGGTCGAAGAACAGGTCCGTCTGGGTCTGGTTGTAGTTCACTACCTGGTCGCCGGCCGTGAGCGCCGAGGTGGGCGTCGATGTTCCGGAACCGATGAGCAGGTATTGGGCGATGGTGGCGTAGGCGGAATCGTGGTAGCGGTCCGTGGACCAGGATTCCACCATCCGGAAACGCCGGAAGGGGCGCACTTCGAACCCGGCATTGCCGGAAACGTGCGGTTTGTTGGCCGCACCCATGGTGGTATCCACTTGCCCGTTGTAAAACAGCAGCGAGGCGATCAGCGCGAAATTGCCCCTCGCCACGTCCATGTAGTTGACGTCCGTCTTCGGCTCGCTATAGAGGAACTGCCCGGAGAGGTTGAGCCAGCGGAACGGGCTGGCGGTGGCCAGAACCTTGGAATAGGAGCTGCGCGCGCGGATTCCGTAAGCCTCCTGGAGATTGGTCAACTGGAGCGCGGTTCCCATCAGCGTGCCGGTGCGATCGCCCGGGAGCGGCACGGCGTCGAACGCGGATTCGTCGTCCTTGAACCTGGTCCCGCCCTCTTCGAGGGTCACGTGGAACCGGCTGTATTCGATCCGCACGCCGCCGCGGTAATTCTGCGTCCCATCGCGGAACTCGGTGGGCACGGCATACTCGTTGGCGACGTCCTGCACCCATGTGGAAACGCCCGTGCCGTGCCCGGAATTGCGGTCGTAGGCCAGGTACGGCACAATGTGGCTGGCGGGCCGAAGATCCAGGCCGACGCTCACGTTGCGGCGGCGCAGGTCGAGCGACTGCTCGTCGAAACCGGCCGGCGCCAGCGGGTTGGCGAAGGAGGGCAGCGCGTTGAAGTAAGCGATGTTCCGGTAATCGAAACGGAACTCGTAGATCCCGCGTTTGACGGCGTCCACGTGGGCGGTGTTGTTGGGATCGCCCCAGTTGTAGCTGCGCGCATCGAGGCGGTCGAACAACCGCTTCTTCGGGTCTTCGATGGTGAAACTGAAACCGAAAACGCGCGGCCCGGCGGGCAGATCCACCACGCTGCGGTAGGTATCGAGGCTGCCCCGGACATCGGTGCGGAAGCGATATCCGAGATCGATGTCGCCGGTGAGCCACTCGTCGGCCGGGGGGACCGGATTGGCGGCCGCTTCGTCGGCCTTTGCAGGAGCCGGCGCCGTTTCGCCCGCCGGGGCCGGAGTCGCGGCCGCTTTCTCGTCGGGCTTGGCCGGCGGCGCGTCGCTGGCCGGAGCCTGTGCCCAGGCCGTGACGACCATCAGGAACGCAAGCAGATATTTCATCTCAGCAGCCCCCGATCCACGTACGAGCCGTGCACTTTCTGATGGCACAAGGTGCAGTTCTGGAACCGCGGGCTGCGAAGGTCGTGAAACGCCGGCGGCACGCCGCCCAGCGGTGTGTTGGCGGCCGGATTCGGCACGGGCAGGTTCGAGTGGCACTCCAGGCATACGAACCGCACCTGGCTGCGCGTCAACATGCGGGGGTTCGAAGATCCGTGCGGCATGTGGCACGCCGTGCAGCCCTCGGTGCGCACCGGGGCGTGCTCGAAGGTGAAGGGCCCGGCCAGGTTGCCATGGCACTTCAGGCACCCCGGCTCATTGGCGCTCACCGTCTGCATGCCGTGGGGCAGGAAACTGCCGTGTGGATTGTGGCAATCCACGCACGACATGGCGCCTTCCGGCAGACGGTGGCGCATGGGCTGCTGGAAACTCGCCCACACATCGGTGTGGCAGCCGGCGCACAGCCGGTTGATATCCGGCGCCTTGCGCGCCACCAAGCCGTTCGGACCGTTCTTGTGAATGGCATGGCAAGCCACGCAGGCCACTTCATTGCGGGCATGACTGCTATCGATGCGGCCGGCTTGCGTAGGCTGGTTCCGATGGCAGGTGAGGCAGCGGCCGTCGGCTTCCGCCGGTTTGAGCCTGGCCGGGTTCTGAATATCGGCGGCGGACATCGATTCGGCATGCTTGCTTCCCGGGCCGTGGCAGGATTCGCAAGCCTTGGTATCGAATTTGTATTTCTTGGAGGTTTCCACCAGGTGGTGAGGGTTCTTTTCAAAGGCCTTGGAAATATCCTCGTGACATCCCGCGCAGGTTTCCGAACCGACGTATTCGGCCGGCTTGTTGTCCGCCGGTGGCGGAGCTTTTTCGGCAGCCGCGGCGGGCGGCGCGGGGGGAGCGTTCTGGGCGCGTCCCGGCCCCCCGGCGAACAGCGCCAAGACGGCCAGAAACGCGGTGAGGCGCGCCGCTCGCAAGCGGCGCGCCTCCTGGTTGTTGCCGGCCTGCGCCGGCAACCAAGATAGGGTCGTCATCTCCTTAATCGTAAAGCGCTTACAAACCGGCGTGAACCTGCGACGCGCTGAAATCGGCGCCCGTGCCGTGGCACACGCTGCAGCTTTCACCGAATTTGGGATCGGTGTTGGCGCCCGCGTGCGCATAGGAGTTCGTGTCCAGGTGGCAAGAGGTGCAGGCCGACGTGGTGGCCGGCGCCGGATTCAGCAGCCCCTGCGGATCGGTCACCGCGAGCTTGCCGATGGGCAGCACGTTTTCCGTGCCGGAGGCGTGGCACATCTCGCAATTGGCGGTATCGGACACGCCGCCGGTGTTAGTCATGGCGGGATACAGCACGCCCGAGAAGTCGTTATGGCTGCCGCCATGTCCCACCACGATATAGGTCTGGTTGTACGCCGCCATATTCACGCCGGAATGGATCTTGTGCACCATCAGAGCGAAGTTGATGGCTTGCGGCGGCAGGACCGCATCGGCCGCGACCGTAGCCGTGGGACGCGTGGTGAAGTCGGTATTGGAGGGGTTGTGGCACACCGGGCAATAGGTGACATCGTTGCGCAGCGAGCCGTGAACCTCCAGGTCCGAGTGGCATTTGTTGCAGTTGGCCTCGGCCACCACGGTGCGCCGGGCCGCCAGCGCCGAGCCATCCACCGAGAAGTTGATGACCGAATTGTGGGCGCTGTAGGTGGCGGTCTGCTGCTCGGTGGTGCCGGCCAGCAGGGTGGCGCTCAGGCGGGCCTCGACGCCAATCGTGTAGGTGCCCTTGGCGGTGGCCGGAATCGCGTGGGTGAAGGTGTAGGTGCAGTTGCCTTTGGTATCGCAGGTGGCGCCGGTCGCGGATTCGGTGACGTACCCGGGGGTGGAGGTGGTATCCGAGCCGAAGCTGATGGCGCCGTAGTCCGTAGTGGGGCCGGTCATGGTCAGCGAGAGCGAGCCACTATTCGCAGTGAGCTGGCTCATCGGGATGGCCGCGCCGGCGTTGTTCAGCAATGTGAAGGACACGGCCGGCTTCTGCCCGGCGACCCCAACCACTTTAGTCAGCGTCACCACGATGCCCGGCAGGGTGGTGGAATACTGGGGAATGGTGTGCCCGCCGATGATGGAGGCGTCGAATTCCAGCTCGCCCTGCGGAATGTGGCACTGGGCGCATTGCTTGTCGTCCGGTTCCGGCAGGTTGATGTGGTTCAGGCCGGTCACGAAGTTTACGTTGGAGTGGCAGGCGCCGCAAGCCGCCCGGTTGGGAGTGGTCAGCCAGGCGTTGGTCTGGGCCGCGCCGTTTTTGGGATTATGGCAGGTCACGCACTTCCGCACATCGGGCGGATAAACCACTGTCGACCAAATGTCCACGGCGTTCCCGAAGCCCACAATCTGGTAGGGCTTAGTGCCCTCGATGGTGGGAAACGACGTGCCGATGTGGATGGCATGGGTCATGACCGGCATGTCGAGGGGGTTTCCGGTGTTGGGGTCGGTGGTCTGCGGCGTGTGGCACATCACGCACAAATCCACACCCCGGCGCGAACCGCCATGGAATGCCAACTGGTAGTGGCACGCGTTGCAGTCCGGCGTGCGGACGACATCCCGCGGCGCCGGCGTGCCGCCGGCCGGCACGAAGTCGAAGGTGGTGGAGGCGTAGTTGGTGCCCAGATCCCATACCGTCAGGTTGCGCGAACCGTAAATGCCGATGCGGTGGGTGGTGGTGGGGTCGTAGGTCACCAGCGGCGCCTTGGTCTTAAAGGTATAAACATATTCGCCGACAGCCACGGGTTGGGTGGTTCCGCCCGAGTCCGCCGAGGCCTGGGTGGCGGTGGCGCCCCCGGTTACGGCCGTCGAAACGCGACTGGAATAAGACACATACTGGGCCTGCCCTTTGGGAATATACGCGCACAGAAAGCTGCTTGAGATCGTGCCGGGGGTCTGAATGCCGGCCGTATCGAGCGCCAAGCCGTTGGGGTCGGTCACCTTATAATCGACGCTGATGGTGCCGTCGGAGGCGATCTTCGCCGAGACCACGCTGAAGACCAGCCCCGGGTTGACGTATTGAATCATGGCTTCGGGCGCATACGCCGCTTTATCGTGAGGGTCGAATGTGGCCCTGTTTTGTCCGCTCACCATGAGCGCCGATGCAGCCACCACCACCAGTCCCAAAGCGGGGCGGCCGGCCGCGAAAACGGATGACGGAATCCGCATGTTTTAATCTCCACTCTCCATTAGAGGACCAAGTTTCCGGGAAACCTTACCAAAACGGTACGAAAAACCACCCGGCCGCGCTGGCGCCGCTGCCGAGTCTGTCAGCAGCTAACGCACAGCACATGCCCATCCAAACCACGCGGCTCAGAATCGGGTTCTCAACTCGTTTATTATCAATCTGCCGGAAAATCCACCAGCCTATCCGATTTTACTTCAGCACCACCCTGATGGGTGAAAGTTAGCGGGCGTGGGTGAAATCCCGCTGACAGTCCATGGGGCACGCACTGCCGTAGAGCGGAACTCCAGACCGCCATGTCCGGATTCCCGCGGGAATTCTCTACGGAGCTGGCCGCGTGAAGGCGCCAGACCACGCCGACCTTTGCACGCTGAATGTTTCAACACCGACAATCCGCAGACCGTGGCAAATTGCAACTCTCGTGGGCTCCTGGCAAGTCCCGTAAGAGGCTCTGAGAAAATAATTTAGGCTTCTACAGGAAAAATCCTAAATTTATCAAGGATAAGTCTTGAATCTGTTGCGGAAAGTATGTAAGATATCACTCTCGGCGGTAAATATCTCAAACTCAGGAATCTCCGATGAGCTCATCATCTACACTTCCAGTACCTGCTCCCGAGCACATCCGCAGCCTTTTTTTGGACTCTCAGCGTATGCAAGCGCTGGAGCGCCTGTACCGGCGCAGAGACGCCGTGGACAATCTGATTCAGTCTCTCGAGGAATACGAGAATGTACCTGTGGACCGAGGAGCCAAGGTACTCTCGATCAGCGTTGGGCCGAGGTGCTCGTCAAGTTCCGCTCGATTGCGAATTTGACCAGGCCTACCAGGTCGCGAACGTTCAGTTTGCGCATCAGACTGGCCCGATAGGTGTCCACCGTCTTGGGGCTGATATCGAGCAACTCGGCGATATCCTTGGCGCGCAACCCGTTCACGAGGTAGGAGAAGACCTCCATTTCGCGAGGGCTGAGGCAACCCACGGGATCGGCCACGCGGCCCTTTTCGCCCTTGGTGAACAGGCCGGCGCCGCGCAACAGGGGCGAAACGTAGACTCCGCCGTCGCGCACGAAATTGATGGCGTCCAACAGGTGGCGGGCGGGACCATCCTTCAACAAATAGGCGTCCGCGCCGGCCCGCAGAGCTTCCATGACGGTAGGCTCCTCGCGGCTTATGGAAAGGATGATGAGCTTGGCGGCGCAGCCGGCGGAGCGCAGCCGGCGGATCACCTCCACGCCGGTCATGCCGGGCATATGAATGTCGAGGATGGCGAAATCCGGCTTGAGGGTGGAGATGGTCTCGAGCGCCGCCATTCCGTCGGAGCACTCCGCCAGCACGCGCATCCCGTGGGAGGCGCATAAAGCCGCGAAGCCCTCGCGCACAATGGCATGATCGTCCGCCAGCACTACCGTGGTCGCTCGCAAGTCTTGCATACCTCTCCCTTCGATTGGGGCCTCATGGGCGGTCCGGGAAAAATGGAGCCGTAAGGGTTAGTGTAGTTCCATTAGGTCCGCTTGCGACATCCAACCTGCCGCCCAGGGCGGCGGCCTGCTCGCGAATGGATCGCAGTCCAATGCCGGCCGCCACGCTGGGCGGCGCGGAGAGGAACCCGGCGAGGTTGAATCCCACTCCGTTATCGGCGATGCGCAGCTCGATCGAGCCGCCTCGCGCCGCGAGCGACGCCTCCACCCGGGTGGCCCGCGCGTGTTGGGCGATATTGGAGAGGGCCTCCTGGGCGGCGCGGTAGAACAGGGTCTTCAACTCCAGCCCCGGGTCCTCCGGCGGCGGTTCGATGCGGAGGAAAGCCTCGAAGCGCGCGGGAATACCGCTCAGGCTCCACAATTGTTCGAGGGCGGCGGCGAGGGTCAAGCGCTGCCACTCGGGCGGATGCAGGCGGTGCGAGAGGGCGCGCACTTGGTCGAGCGCGTCGCGGACCAGCGTGGAAATTCGCTCGAGGGCCTGCCGCACGGGGGCCGGAGGGTCGATAAGCTGCTCGGTGACGGTCTCGAGCTGCAGCCGGATGGCGGCCAGCAGTTGCCCGACTCCAGTGTGCAAGTCCCTGCCCAGCCGCTGCCGTTCGCGCTCGATCTGGCGGACCGCGCCCCCGCTCCGCCCGCGGCGGGCGCGCGCGTGCAGATCGCGCTCGGCGGTCATCAGGCGAAAGCAGTGCCGCAACAGGCTGCGCTCGACCGGCGCCAGACCGCTTGCGGGCCGCGGCGGGGCTTCGGCGGGCCGCGCGGCGATCCACAACCTCCCGCCGGCGCCGAGGACGCACGAGAACTCGAGCGGCGGATGCGCGGGCGGGCCTTGCGGGTTCGCGATCGTCCGGCTGGTCTGTTCGCTCATCGAGAGGACGCGGCTCCGCAAGTCGAATTCCATCAGCACCGGATAAGACCCTCCGTTGTGGACGGACTCGGATTCCGCGTCGTATGGCAACCAGAACACTCCTTAGAGAGAGGACGATTCCTAGTCAGAATGCCAGTTTGCGCCGCTTGTCGCAATCGCGGTACGTACCTGGTACCGCGATTACCGCCTTGGGTATTGCGCCGGAGTTGTGGAAAGATTATAAGTGAATCACCGATGGAAAGACTTTTCAAGTACGCACCGCGCGTCGCCATATTCCTGGCGGGAGTGGCGGCAGGCGCGCTGACCGGAACGCGCCGCGACCGGGCCGGCATGGAACCCGCCGTGGCCAAGGAGTTGAAGCGTTCATTCGCCGGTCTGGAAGATCGGCTGGTCGCCCAGGAATCGGCCAGCGCCGCCCGCTTCACCCAGATTGAAGCTCGGCTGGAGGAACACGCCGGCAAACTGGCCGAAGTTCCTTCCACCTCGCAAATTGTGGCGGCCATGGAACAACTGCTCTCGAAGACCATGTCCTCGCTCGACGAGCGGCTCACCACCCAAGCGGGTTCGATCGAGGTCCTCAAGACTACGGTCTCGCAAACCGACAGTCTTTTGGAGCGCGTGCTGGAGTCTCTCGACTCGCTGCAGGCATATACCGACCCCTCGGAACTGACTTCCGACGCCCTGCTCCAGCGGCCCGTGGTGTAATTGCCGGGAACTGACTGCTAGCGGGCAAGCGAGTCAGGACAGTTTTGTAACCTAGGCCACCCGGAGATCGGTTCGCGGCCACCTCTCTACAGGGAATGTGATACCGTGGCGCGGCGCTTCGCGCCCTACCATATGTGGGGCACCGTCGTTGGAACGACGCCACGGGCGGGGTGCACTCGCTCCCGTTCGAGGTTCCCGAGCCGCGGACGAGCTTCCGCGAATGCCCGCTTGGTCAGCATCCTAACCTGTAGCATCGATTATCGAGGAAAGGACCCGGTTGCTGCGATACTACCCCTTCACCGCTCGCCCGCGGCGACGAATGCGACGGCCGACAGGCGCGACGCGTTCGTGCTGTTCGCGCAGAGATGCAATCCCACTACGAGACCATGGATATCCCTAAGGTGTTGGTTGAGCTGCGAGCGGAACTCGATATCCTGAACGCAGCCATCGCCAGCATGGAACGACTGCAGCACGAGGCCCCCCGCAAGAGAGCGGCGGACGTCTCGAGATCCGTCCGCCGAGCCCCTAGAACAAACAGCGCGCGGACAGTGACCCGCATCCGGAAGGCGGAATAGCCGCTCCTGGGAAGAACGCCGGCTGGGCACTGGAGGCGTCCACCAGCGCAATCCGCTCCCGTGGCCCGAGGTGTCCGAGAGCGGTCCGTCAGAACGGCGTGTCCCGGTCATCCCAGTCCGGGTCGTCTCTTCTGGCGCTATGCACAATCCTGGATGGCTTGGCGTCCATGTGCGGCGGATGCACGACGAATCCATCGATCCCGTCGAACAAAACGACTCGCGGCTCGTCTTCGAATCGTCCGGCGCCGAATCGATATTTCTCAAACTGCCGCAGGAATGGTTCCACCCCGCAGCCCGCAACCCGGCACTCGCGTTTGCCCGGTTTGGGACACCGTCCGAACTCGCAGAGGCGCCCCCGGTACGCGCCGCTTCCGGCCTCGAAAACATGCACGTCCACCTGGTGAGGGGCGACGCCTCCATAGAGCGTGCCCTCGACGGGGGATAGTCCGCGGCTCATGGCGCGCTTCAGTTCCTTGAGCCGCGACAGATCGGCAGTCCAGACCGCCAGGTCCAGATCGCCGCACTCGTGCAATATCGCGACTTGGTGGCGGCGAAACTCGCGGAACCGCGGAACCTCCATCTCGAGCGGCCCGGCGACGGCCCCGAAAGCCACCACCTTGCGGACCTCCGGCAGTTCGCTCATGGCGATGGCGATGAATTGCGCCGCCCAGCGGAACAGGCACTGGCGGCGAAGCATGAGAGTGTTCTCCTCCTCGAGGTCTTCCTCCGAAGGCGGCTCAAGGCGGTCCTCAAAGGGAAATCCGAAGGGCTCCAACTCGTCGTCATCATAATAGGCCATGGGCCCGAAATCCCGATAGACCACCCGCTCGGGAATCTCCGGCCTGTCCGGCCACGGATAGTCCGGGTTGCGAAACTCGACCGCCTCGGCCCGCTTCGGCGGCGCGGCCGAGGCCTCGGAGGCGCCGCTAGCCAGCCGCTTCGAGCCGATCTTCTTCGCATACAGCGAGCGCACCCACTCATTCACCGGCGCCTTCCACGGCTGGGACGGGGAAGGGACGTTCTTGATGAGGGATTTGGGTTGGAAGCCGAGATCCTTGGCCATGCGGACATCCCCATCCGACAGCCCGCAGCGACGCCGCGCCTCGGCCCAGGCATCGTCATTCTGACGCTTCATTGGCGCATCCCGAGGGGAAACGGCCCCTCTCCCGGAGTTTACCAACGATTCGGCGCACGCAGGCTACGCGGCCACTTCCACGTAATCGACGGACGTGTGTGGCTCCGGAATATGCTCGCCCACTTCACGCATGGCGTCGAAGTGCGCAATCAGGGCGTCCTGAAAGTTCCGGCGCGTCTCTTCCTCGGTGTCGCCCGCGGCCACACATCCTGGAACGTCCGGCGAATAGGCGGAGTACCCCGTCCCTGTTTGTTCGATAACGACCGGGTAGCGTCTCGCGTTCATTTCAGCCCTGCCTTCTTGAGTATAGCGTTTAACGTGCCTGGCGCCAGTTCCTTGCCCTCATTGCCCGGCACTGTGACCACCAGAGCTTCGTTGGGATGCTTGAAGTGCCGATGGCTGCCCCTCGATGGCATCTCCACCCACCCATGCTTCTCGAGCAAACGAATCAACTCGCGCACCTTCATTGGCATCAGGCCCATAGTACGCCATCGAGCGTCGTCCAGGCGGCCGTGAGCCGAACCGCCCGGCCAGACCGTCGGCGTTACCGGCCCAGGAGCTTGGCTCTCAGCCCCGCCGGATCGAATCCCGCGGCTCGGTAGATTTCGTCGGGCTTGCCGGATCGCAAGAAATGGTCCATGCCGAAGACGCGATCCGTGTAGTCGGCGGGCAATAGGAACGGGTACAGGAAGCCTCTCCAGCCGTTGTGGAGCGCCACCACGCGCGCGCGGTCCTGGTCGGAGAAAATGGCCTCGGCCCGGCCTCGGTCGCGCTGCCGCAATTCCTCGAAGAGCTGGGGCGAAGTCACGGCCACCAGCTTGACGTCGGAGACTTCCTCCAACTCGGGCAGGATGGCCAGCACGTTGGCCATCACCTGGCCGCCGCAGACGGCCAGCGTGCGCTTGGGTTTGCCGTTCTCGCGGAAGGCCTTGAAGACGTATGCGCCGTTGACCGCCGCGCGGGCGGGGGGCACGCCATCGCCGCGCTTCAGCACGGGGATGCCGGGCCGCACCACCGAGAAAACCACCGGCTCGCCGCGCGCGGCGGCATGGAACAGCATCTCCACCGCTTCGTTGGCGTCCATCGGCTTGTAGACTTTGATGCCGGGATAGGCGGTATACAGCGACATCCAGAAGAGGCCTTGGTGGGTGGGACCGTCTTCCCCGGTCTCCGGACCGTCGTGCGCGGCGAGGAGTATGAAGAAGGCCTTGACCGCCGGGTTCACGTCGTTGTTGATGAGCGTCATGCGCACCGGGTTCGCCATCATGGGGGCGAACACGCCGTAGCTGGCGAACGCGGTCATGGGGCGGAAGCCGCCGGGCAGGACGTCCTGCGCGATGGCGCAGGAGATCATGGCCATGTTCTGCTCGGCGATGCCGAAGCGGAAGCCGCGGCCCAGCGGGTTATCGCGCGTGACGATCCCATACACCCGCTCGGCTTTGCCGGTGAGGATGGACTTCATCAGGTCGCCCGCTCCCACGTAGAAGAAAGCCGTGTTCTTCATGGCCCAGGCAAACCACGCTTCGGTGGCCCGGCGGGTGGGAACCGAGGCGCCTTCCGGGAAGACCAGCTCGGGGGGCAGGGTATCGGGGCGCTCGATGGAGCGGTAATCGGCGATAGCGCCTGCCGGCCAGCGCGGCGGCCATGGTCTCCACCAGCGCGCCTTCCGGCGCGATGCGCGCGGCGGCTCGCAGGCGTTCGGCGACGTACGCCCGGCCAGCCTGGTCGAGAGCCTCCACCGCCACCGCGATATCGGCGGCGGCCTCGCCTGGCTTGCCCGGCACGGCGAAGCCCAGGCCCTTCATGGCCTCCACATACTCGGCGTGGGGGAGCGGCACGCCGTGCGAATCCGCGGTATTCTCCAGACGGCCGTAGTGAATGCCCTTGATGGTGGTGGCCATGATCACGGTGGGCCGCTGGGGTCCGAAACCCTCCACCGCCAGGCGGTAAGCGTAGGCCAGCTCCCGGATGTTGTGGCCGTCGACCTCGATGATGTTCCAGCCCAGCCCGAACCAGTGGTTCATGTAAGGAGCGGGCATGGCCTCGAAAATGGAGCCGTCGATCCCGAAGGTGTTGTAGTCCAGCGTCACCACCAGATTGCGCACGCCCAGGTTGGCGGCCATGTTGCGCGCTTCATAGCTCATGCCCTCTTCGGTCTCGGCGTCGCCGCCGACGACGAACACGCGCGTATCGAGGCCGCAGGAGCGATGCAGGAGGGCGAAGCCCAAGCCGGCGGAAAAGCCGTGCCCCGAGGAACCCGTCGAAGTATCCATGAGCGCATATTCGGATTCCACATGGCCGCTGGGACCGCCCCAGCGGCGAAAACGCGCCAGTTGTTCGGGGAAAACCGGCATGCCGGCGGCGTCTCCGGGCAGCGTGAACCCGTAGCCCCGCAGCGTTTCGTAGACTAACGCCACCAGGGAGTGAGCCAGCGGGGAGCAGTGGCCCGCGGACCACACCAGGCGATCGCGCCCCGGGTGCTTGGGGTTCCAGGCGTCAAAGCGGAAGGCCCCGCTCAGCAGCAGGGTCACCACCTGCTCGGCCTTGGACGTCGAGCCCCCTGGGTGGCCCGATTGAGCCGCATCCACGGCCGCGAACAACATGCCACGCACCACCCGGCAGAGGGTGGCGATCTTTTCTTCATCGATGCCCGGCAGCGGGTCGAGCGCCAAGCCCTTGAGATTCAGGTATGCGCCGCCCTCAGCGCGGTATTGAAAACGTTCGGGATCAGCGGCCGCGAGCGCCTCGCGGTCTTGTAAATCGAGCGGATTACACGTGCTGACAACGGCCAAAAATGGACCCCCCACAGGCCTGAAGCCGCATTCTACCTCGAATTATCCGTTTTGTGTAGTGCGCAAGGCGCTTTGTGCAGTGCGCAAACAGCGATACAGCACCTAAACGTGGGTCATGCCACGGGCCTGGCAAACACGGTTCCGCTACGCGCCAATAACCCCGGCCAGCGGGCTGCTGGCGGAGGCGTAGAGCTTCTTGGGCATGCGGCCAGCCTCAAAGGAGAGGCGGCCGGCCTCCACCGCCAGCTTCATCGCCAGGGCCATCTTCATGGAATCGCCGGCGGCGGCGATGGCGGTATTCATGAGAACCCCATCGGCCCCCAGTTCCATGGCGACCGCGGCGTCGGAAGCGGCCCCCACGCCGGCGTCCACAATGAGCGGAACTTCGGTGATCATCTCCCGCATGATGCGCAGGTTGGCGGGGTTCTGCACGCCCAGGCCGGAGCCGATGGGAGCGGCCAGCGGCATCACGGCCGCCGCTCCGGCGTCAATCAGCTTGCGGGCGTTGACCACGTCGTCATTGGTGTAGGGCAGCACCACGAACCCTTCCTTGACCAGGGCGCGGGTGGCTTCGAGCAACCCCGCGTTGTCCGGAAAGAGCGTCTTTTCGTCGCCAATCACCTCCAGCTTGACCCAGTTGGAGAGGCCCACCTCGCGGGCCAGCATGGCGGTTCGGATGGCTTCGTCGGCGGTGTAACAGCCGGCGGTGTTGGGCAGGATGAAGATTTTTGCGCGGTCGATGTAATCGAGCAGAGATTCCTTGGAGCGGTCGGTGAGGTTGACGCGGCGCACCGCGACGGTCACCATGTCCGCCCCGCTGGCCTCGTGGCAGCGCTGCATCTCTTGGAAACTGCGGTACTTCCCGGTTCCCACGATAAGACGCGAACGAAACTCGCGGCCGGCTATTCTTAGTGTTTCGGACATGCTTCCATTGTAGGCCACGGCTCCCACAAGCCGGCGTGGGGAGCGGTCGTGGGGCAGGTTCCCTGATCCGTCAGTAGCGCAGAATGCCGGCTCCGGGTTCACCGCGGAGTCGCGGAGACGCGGAGAAAACGCGGAAGAGTTGCCCGGCGATTCTCGCCTGCGGCGTGCGGCTTGTCCACTTATGTGTCGCGCACCCACCGCAACCGGTTGCGGCGCGCCGGGCTCCTAACGAGCCGGCGCCGGCTACCGCATCCACGCGTTGGCCACCACCGCCAGGGCGGCGATGGCGGCGGTTTCCGCGCGGAGCACCAGGGGTCCGAGCCCGGCGGGCTGCCAGCCGGCGGCGGCGGCCTGGGCGCGCTCGGCGTCGGTCCAGCCGCCTTCGGGCCCCACCAGCAGGGCCACGCTTTCCTCCGCGGCCCGGGCCGCCGGCAGAACGCGGAGCAGCGGAGGGGCCGCGTTCTCGTCGAGGAAATAGCGATGGCCGGCGGGTTGCCCAAGCGCGCGTTGGAACGATACAGCTTCGAGGATGCGCGGCGCCGCCACCCGGCGGGCCTGCTGGCTGCTTTCGCGAGCGATGCGCTCCCAGCGCGCGGCGCGCTTCCGCGAGGCCTCCAGAAGCCCCTTTTCGCTGCGCGCGGCCACCACCGGCAGGATCGCCTCCACGCCCAGCTCGGTGGCCTTCTCGATGGTCCATTCGAAGCGGTCGAACTTGACCAGCGCGGCGCACAGCGTGATTTGCGCCGTCGGCGCGGCGGAAGCGATGGGCTCGACCACGCGAAAGACCACGCGCTGGCCGTGCGCCTCGGCGATTTCCGCCAGATACGCCGCCTGCCCGTCGGTGATCTCGTAACGCTGCCCCGCTTCGGCGCGCAGCACGCGGGTGAGGTGGCGGGCGTCGTCGCCGCTCAGCTCCGCCATCCCGCCGCGGATAGCGTCCACGAAAAATCGCCTTCTGGCCAAAGATCATTGTAGCGGCGGCGGGAGCGAACAATTACCGGGCCGCCTGCCGGGCCTCAATGTACCGCGCCGTGCTGGGGTGATCCGGATTCCAGCGCGGGGCTTCGGCCGAGTCCGCCAGGCGGAAGGCGGCCAGGGCGATGGCGCTGCTCACTTTCGCCATGTTGTGGTAATCCAGCTTGGGCCATTCGTCGCCCACCCCGTGATAATCCGGAAACATATAGGCCACGGAAACGGTGGTGCAGGGAATGCCGGCCTCCGCGAATGTGGCGCTATCGCTGCGGGTGAAGTACGCGTCGCTGTTCCTTTCGTCGTTGACCGCATGAACGCCGGCGTCCTCGGCCGCCTGGCGAAAAACCGGCGCCATGGTGGTGTAGTCGAATCCGGTGAGGTTGAACTGGCCGACGCGCGGCCCTTCGTTATCGTCGGTGCGTCCCAGTTGCTCCAGGTTGACGTCGGCGATGGTTTTGGCGGCCGGGAAGACCGGGTGCTGCACATAGTATCGGGAACCGATCTCGTCCACCTCTTCGCCGAAGAACGCCACGAACAGGATGCTGCGCTTGGGCCTGACCGGCAGCGCCGCCAGCGCGGCGGCGGTCTCGATCACGGTGGCTACGCCGCTGGCGTCGTCGTCGGCCCCATTGTAGATGCGGTCGGCGCCGTCGGCGCGCATTCCCAGGTGGTCGTAATGCGCCGAAAGCACCAGGCAGGTATCCTTCAACGCCGGGTCCGACCCGCGCAGCACGCCCACCACGTTGCGCAGCTTGTGGGGCTTGGGGGATTTGTACGCGGCGGTCTGGAAGTACCCGTCGTCGCCGGCGGGTTCCAGGCCCGCCCGCCGAAACTCGGACGCGATGTACTCGGCCGCGACGTCCAAGCCACGGGAAGGCGTGTCCCGGCCTTCCAGGGCGTCGGACGCCAGGAAGGAGACATCGGCTTTCAGATCGTTGGCCGTGAGACGGCTGGCAATCTGCCGCGCCGTGGGCGCGGTCTGCGCTAACGCGACCGCAGCCGCCAGGGCGAGCCAAAGAACCCTCTTCATCCGGTCTCCCTCGAGCGCAACGGAATGCGAATCAACACCCACGCAACCAGGGCGAAGCCCAGCAGCGACAGCCATCCGCCCCAGGCCGGAAAGAACGGCAGTTCGCTAGAGCCAGTCAGCGCCTTGGTGAACGAGCTGACGCCCGCCAGGAAAGTCACCGCCAGAATGATCCCCATGAGCGCCTCGCCGGCTATCAACCCGGAGGCCAGCAGGGTGCCCTTTTCTTCGATCTTGGCGCGCTCGGCGGCCTCGCGCCCGGCGGTGAAGCGGTCCAGCGCCCATTTGATTACGCCGCCCACGAAGATGGCAGAGACGGTGCTGAACGGCAGGTACATGCCCACGGCGATGAGCATGGGCGACTTGGCGCCGCACATGATCAAGGCGATTCCGAAGGCCGCTCCGATAGCGATCAGCCCCCAGGCCATCTGCCCGCCCACAATCCCCTTGGCAAGCTGCGCCATGAGGCCGGCTTGCGGGGCGGGCAGCGCACGCCCGCCAATGCCGCCGGTGGCCAGGTTGGCTTCGTGCAGAAGCACGATGGGCAGCATCAGGAACAGCGAGAGCACGCCCACCGCGGCGATTTCGACCACCTGCATCTTCCAGGGCGTGCCGCCCAGCAGGTAGCCGGCCTTGAGATCCTGGATCAGCGATCCCGAGACCGAGCATGCGCAGGCCACCACGCTGGCCACGCCCAGCACGGCGGCCACCCCCGGCATTCCCTTGGCCCCGATGGCCAGCATCACCAGCGCCGAAAGCACCAGGGCGGAAAGCGTCAGCCCGGAGAGCGGCTGGTTGGAGCTGCCTACCAAGCCCACCAGGTAGCCGCCCACCGCCGAGAGCAGAAAACCGGCCACGGTCATGATGAGTCCGGCGATGATGGCGGAAGTCCAGCTACCGGTGAAGTTGTGATAGATGACGGTGACCGCCACCGACAACACCGCTACGCCGAAGGCCAGCCACTGAAAGGGAATGTCGCGGTCGGTGCGCTCCAGGTGTTGGCCTTCCCTGGCGGCCCGCGCGGAGGCCCCGAACGCGCCGGCTATCGATTGCGCGATGGAATGGCGCATCGAAAACAGGGTGTTGCAGGCCCCCACCAGCATGGCCCCCACGGCGATGGGCCGCACGATGTTGTACCACACGGAATTGGCCAGCACGTCCCAGCCCGCGCCTGGGGCCAAGCCCGCGCGGCGGGGCAGGTCGGGGTCGAAGAACAGCAGCAGCGGGATGAGGATGAACCAAGCCAGCACGCCGCCCGACGCGTTGACCGCCGAGTACTCCGGTCCGATGATGTAGCCGATGCCAATCAGAGCCGGCGAAAAGCTGGGGGTGGCCCAGTAGATGCCGCCGCCGTGGATCACGTCGCCGATGGGTTTCTTGTCGAAGTCGAAGTGATGCACCACCGAGCGCGGGAAGGCCAGGAATCCCTCGACATATTCGCGGAAGATCTGAAAGCCCTTGTCGGAGGTGAGGACTTGCAGCAGCCCGGCGAAGCCCATGGCCCCGAAGACGTACTTGGGCGCATCGCCGCCGTGCTGGCCGGACTTCACCACCTCGGCGCAGGCCACGCTCTCGGGAAACGGCAGGTCGCTTTCCACGCACAGGGGACGGCGCAGCACGATGATGAAGAACACCCCGATGAGCCCGCCCACCAGCAGGATAAGCATGGATTGCCAATAGTGCTGGCGGAGGTCGGCCCACAGATGCTGGCCGTTGATCTCCACCATCATGAAGGCTGGGATGGTGAAGATGGCGCCGGCGACCAGGGCCTCGCCCACCGACGCGGCGGTGCGCGAGATGTTCTGCTCGAGCACGCCGCCGCCCATGACGCGGAAGACGGCGATGGCGATGACCGCGGCGGGAATGGTGGCGGCGATGGTCTGCCCGGCCTTCATGCCGAGGTAGGCGTTGGCGGCGCCGAAGACCAGCGCAAGGAAAAGTCCCAGGACAACGGCGCGGAAGGTCATCTCGGGAGGATCGGGAGAGTGCTTGGCAGACGGCATCAACCGGGATGTTACCACGTGGGATAAGGCTCCCGCCTTGTCAATCCGAGCGAAGCTCGGACGGGGTCGCGTGACTCGTTCGGAGTGACAAGGCGGAATTGACAAGGCGGAGTTGACAAGGCGGGAGTTGACAAGGCGGAATTGACGAGGCGGGAGCCTTATCCCACTGGATTCGTATATACTCTGAGACACTATGCGCCGAACCATCAAAACCTGCATTGGAGTCGCAATCTGTCTGGGCATCGCCGCGCTCGCCTGGCCGCAAGGCGGCGCCGACCCGCTCGATTCGCTGAAAGTGTGCGTTAACACGCAACACCTGATCTTCGACAACCAGTTTGTCCGGGTGCTTGACGACGCCATCCCGCCGGGAGTGGCGGAGCCGCGTCACCGGCATCCGCATGGAGTAGTGGTCTACCTGACCGATTACACGATCGAGCAAACCACGGACGATGGCACGGCCACCCGGTCCTCGCGCAAGGCGGGCACGGCTACGTGGGCGGAAGCGGTCATACACCAGGTGAAGAACGTAGGCGCCACCGATTCCCATGCCATCCGCATCGAGCTGAAGTTCTGAATAGGACGATGTGGGGTCAAGCCTTTTGGCTTGCCGCCGGGCTTGTGCCCGGCGTGGGCTCCGGGGCGAAGAACGCCGGCCAGAAGGCCGGCGGCATGCCAAAAGGCTTGACCCCACATTCTCTGTGTCGCACACCCTTTGTATTAGTTGTTGTATCTCCTGCGACGGCCGGTGCGCTAGAATCGGACTGTGTTATCCCGGAAAGACGGCGCCGCGTGGGGCTCGCGAGCGACTGCGTTTGCTCTAGGCGGGGTGCTGGCTCTCGCCGGGTTCGCTATGTTGTCCTGGGACTTCGGACACCACCGGACGCCGTACGTGCCGGGTATGCCGATTAGTCCGCCCTCGCCATGGGCCGGGTATCTCCCGTTCTTCTGGCTCCTCTACTTCGCGTTGATGACATGATTGAAGTGGCTCAAGCTCAGATCCAAAGGCAACCAGGGACGCCGGCCGAAACCCTTGACGATCGCGATTGTCTTGGCGGCCACGTTTGCCCTTTACGGGGCGCTCATTCTCGCTTTGCTCGCCGAGTTGGGCTGGGACCCATGGCCCCACGGGATTCCGTACTTGCCAGGCCCCCTGTCGTACCGGTCTCGCCGGCTATTCGGGCTCCTTCTGATCTTTCTGGCGGCATTGCAGGGATGGCTGATGTGGCGCAACCGCAAATCCACGGCCAGCAATGGGTATTGGCCCAAGCGGTATACCGTTCCCCCCGCGCCCGATTCGGACAGCGCCGGCGCCATCCTGGCGCACCGGTCCGAATCCGGCATCGGCGATTCCGGGCAGTAAGTCGTGGCGGGCTGGGCACAGGACGTGACATGAGTGCCAGCGCCAGGGAAACATCTCCGGTGTCAGTCCTTCAGATTAATGGTTCCCCGGCACACGCGCGAGCCGCAGCGGCAGCGCACCTTTTCGATCTTGTCGGAGAAACGGTAATCCACGGTGAGCTCTTCGCCGGGCCGGATCGCTCGCCTGCTCA
Organism: Terriglobia bacterium; assembly: GCA_963767595.1. Classification (GTDB taxonomy): domain Bacteria; phylum Acidobacteriota; class Terriglobia; order Bryobacterales; family Bryobacteraceae; genus BOG-224. The sequence continues at coordinate 436,068 of CAVYEK010000008.1, read as the reverse complement.
TATAGAGGATATGGCCTCCCACGATGCAACTGCGGAGATTGGGATCGCAACTGTGGTTGATGATCTCGGCCCCGCTGCCGCCCACCGCGCCGTCGATGGTCCAATAGTCGTCCAGGGTGAACAGGTAGGTCAGCGAACCCTGCCCGCGGCGCTTGGTCTCGCGCCGGCTGATTCGCTCGCCGACGTACTCGATTACTTTGCGCCGGGCGGGGATGCGCTCCAGGGCATAGACCCCGCGCCGGTGGATGTTCGATTCGCGGATTCCCAGGCGGAAGCGGGCGTACCGGGGGTCGATGCGCGGAGACCGGATGAGCGTGCGCGGCATGGCTCGTTTGGCATTTTAGCGTAATGGAGGGGAAAATCCGGCGCGGAAAAGCAAAAGGCCGGCGGAACGCCCTGCTTCTGTCCCGCCGGCCCTGGGCGGCCGCCCGGCCCGCGAAGGTTCCCAACGCTTGCGCCAGGGCCGACTTCCATCCGCGCGCCGCCGTCGCTCTATTTCACTTCAGACCGTCTCGATTATACGCTCCTGGATGCGTGGCGCAAGGCTTCCAACCCGGCCGACGTGATTTAGCGGACAATTCCGGCCCGGCTCGATAAATAATTCCAATTTCTCCAATAGAAAGTTCCGTCTTGGGCCGGCTCGATTCGTACGCGACAATACTAACGAATCCCCGGTTTGGATTCTTCTCCAAGATGAGACCTTTGCTATGTATGTGCGCCCTCGCGCTTGGTTTAGCGCCCGCGGCCCTGGCGGCGGATGCCCCCGACCTTGCGACCCGGCTGGCTTCCGTGGAAGCCGCCGCCAAATCCGCCCAAAGCGCGGGTGACAATGCCTGGATGCTGGTTAGCGCCGCCCTGGTGCTGATGATGACCGGCCCCGGCCTGGCTCTTTTTTACGGCGGCCTGGTCCGCCGTAAGAACGTGCTCGGAACCATGATGCACAGCTTTGTTCTGATGCTTGTGGTCACGGTAATCTGGGCCGTGGTGGGCTACAGCCTGGCGTTCGGCGGGTCTTCGGCGGTGATCGGGGACTTTCGCTTCGCCTTTCTGAACGGGGTGGGCAGCGCGCCCAATCCGGACTACGCCGCCACCATCCCGCATCAGACCTTCATGATTTACCAGTTGATGTTCGCCATCATCACGCCGGCGCTCATTTCCGGCGCCTTCGCGGAGCGCATGAAATTCAGCGCCATGGTGCTGTTCAGCGCTCTATGGAGCCTGCTGGTGTACTTCCCCATGGCCCACATGGTGTGGGGTAAGGGCGGGTTTCTCAGCGCGTCGCTGGGCGGCGCGGTTCCCTGCTTCGATTTCGCCGGTGGAACGGTGGTGCACATCACCTCGGGGGTGTCGGCGCTGGTCTGCGCGCTGTATCTGGGCAAACGCCTCGGCTATCCGCACGAAGCCATGAAGCCGCACAACCTGGTGATCAGCTTCATCGGCGCGTGTCTGCTCTGGGTGGGTTGGTTCGGATTCAACGCGGGAAGCGCGCTGGCCGCCTCGGGCCTGGCCACCAGCGCCTTCGTGGCCACCCACTTCGGAGCGGCCGCCGCGGCGTTGGGCTGGATGTCCGCGGAGTGGCTGCACAACGGCAAGCCCAGCATGCTGGGAGGCATCTCCGGCGCGGTGGCGGGGTTGGTCGCCATCACGCCCGCTTCGGGATTCGTGAAGCCGTTCCCGGCTCTGCTGATCGGCTTGTGCGCGGGGGTGGGCTGCTATTTGATGGTGGTGAAGGTGAAGAACCGGTTCGGGTATGACGATGCGCTGGACGCCTTCGGCGTGCATGGCGCGGGCGGAACCCTGGGCGCGCTGCTCACCGGCGTTTTCGCCACCAACGCGGTCAACGACGCCTTCAAAGACGGCGCCGGGCACACCCTGCCCCTGGGGCTGGTGGACGGCCATGGCGCGCAGATCTTAAACCAGCTTGTGGGCTGTGGAATCGCCTGGGCGCTGGCCATCGTGGGAACTCTGGCGATCCTCAAGTTCTGCGATTGGACAATCGGCGTGCGCGTGTCCAAGGGACAGGAGAGCGAAGGGTTGGACGTCAGCATGCACGGTGAAGAGGGCTACCTTTTCGAGGGGTAGCGGGGATAGGCTAATAGAGATGAAGAAAATCGAAGCCATCATCCAGCCGTTCAAACTGGACGAAGTCAAGGAAGCGCTCAAAAGCATCGGCATCGACGGAATGACCATCACGGACGTGCGCGGCCACGGACGTCAGAAAGGCCACCGGGAGATTTACCGGGGCCAGGAATATAATGTCGACCTGCTGCCCAAAGTCAAGCTGGAGCTGGTGGCGCAGGACGCCCGTTGCGAGGAAGTGGTGAAGGCGCTGGGCGCCGCGGCGCGCACCGGCAAAATTGGGGACGGCAAGATCTTCGTCTACGACGTCGCCGAAGCCATCCGTATCCGGAACGACGACCGTGGAGACTCGGCCCTCTAACTTCGACGCCGGCCTGCTGTTGGCGGAGCGCGCCGCGGAGGTGGACAACGTGGTCCTGGAGGCCGCGGAGGCCCTCCTGTTTCCCACCCAGGACTCGCGGCGGGGCCTGGCGCTGGCGGCGGTGGGCGGATACGGCCGCCGGCAACTATTCCCCTATTCCGACGTGGACCTGCTGCTGCTGTGCGCCACCGAGCGCGAAGTGGCGGAGCGGAAGGCGCCGGTGGCGGAGTTTCTGCGGCGGCTGTGGGATTGCGGCCTGCGGGTGAGCCAGTCCGTACGCACGCCGGCCGAGTGCCTCGAGGTTCACGACCAGAACATCGAGCTGAACATCAGCCTGCTGGACCTGCGCCCGATGGCCGGCGACCGCGCTCTCTACGGCGGCCTGGAGGAGAAGATGCCGCGCTTCCTTCAGGTCAACCGCGATGCCCTGGTGCGCAACCTGTCGCGCCTCACCCATGAGCGCCACGCCAAGTTCGCGGACACGTTCTACCATCTCGAACCGTCCATCAAGGAAGCGCCCGGAGGCCTCCGCGACTACCAGCTTCTGCGCTGGCTGGAGCAGTTGCGCGGCGCCGGCGCCGCGGCGCCGCCCGAGTTGCAGGGGCCCTTCGAGCATCTGGCGCGGATCCGCTGGCGCCTCCATGAGATGGGCGGCCGCGACCAGAACGTTTTGACCTTCGATGCGCAGGACATTCTGGCGGAAGAGTGGGGCCAGGACGACGCCGCCGTATGGATGCGCGAGTACTTCCGCCATTCGCGCAGCATCTACCGCGCCGCCAGCCGCGAGATGGAGAGCCTGGAAGGGCAGACCAGCGGCCTGCTGGCGCAGTTCCGCGACTGGCGCTCGCGCCTGGGGAATGCGGATATCGGGGTGCGGCGCGAGCGCGCCTTCCTGCGCGAGCCGCACATGCTGGAGAGCGACCCCGAGCTGGCGTTGCGCCTGTTCGAGTTCGCGGCGCGGCATGGAATTCGGCCTTCGCTCGAAGCCACCCGCCGGATCGAAGCGCAATCCGAACGCCTGCGCGCCTGGTTCTCGGTCCCGCGGCCCATTTGGCCCACGCTGAACCGCATCTTCACTTTGCCCCACGCGCCGCTGGCCCTCCGCGCCATGCACGAGGCCGGCGCGCTGGGCGCGGTCTTTCCGGAGCTCGATGCCACCGAGTGCCTGGTGATTCGCGATTTTTACCATCGCTATACGGTGGATGAGCACACCATGGTGGCCATGGAGAAGCTCTGGCACCCCGACGCCCCTTTCGCCGATCTGCTTTCCGAAGTGACCGAGCCCGGCGCGCTGGTTCTGGCGGCCCTCTTCCACGATGCCGGCAAAGGCTCCCCCGGGGGGCACGTGGACGGATCGCTGCGGCTGGCCGAGGCCGCCATGGACCGCGTGGCCCCGCCGCCGCGGGAGCGCGAAACGGTTCTCTTCCTGATTCGCAACCACCTGGAGCTTTCGGCCACCATGCAGGGCCGCGACCTGTTCGACCCGCGGACCATTCGTGAAGCCGCCGGCCGGGTGGAAACGGTGGAGCGGTTGAAGGCCCTCACGCTGCTGACGTACGCCGATATTTCGGCGGTGAACCCTTCGGCCATGACTCCCTGGCGGGCGGCCCAGTTGTGGCAACTCTATATGGCGGTCTACAACGAGCTCACGCGCGAGCTGGAGAGCGACCGCATCGGCGGCGTCCCCGCCGGCGGCGCCGCGCGGGCCGAGTTCCTGGAAGGGTTTCCCACCCGCTACCTGCGCACCCACACGGACGCCGAAATCGACGAGCACATGGCTCTCGAAGCCCGCGGCCGGCGGCGCGGCTCGGCGGTGGATGTGCGCCGCCTGGATGCCGCCTGGCGGATGACTCTGGCGGCTTCCGACCGCCCCGGCCTGTTCGCCGCCGCCGCCGGCACGCTCGCCAGCTTCGGATTGAACATCCTGCGGGCGGAGGCCTTCGCCAACCGCAGAGGCGTGGTTCTCGATACGTTCACTTTCGCCGACCCCATGCGCAACCTGGAGCTGAATCCCAGCGAGGTGGACCGGCTGCGTTCCACCGCCGAGCGCGTGATCACGGGCCGGGCGGACGTGGCCGAGCTGCTGCGCAACCGCCCCAAGCCCGCTCCGCCCAGCCGCAAGGCGCGCATTCCCGCCAAAATCCACTTCGATTCGGAGGCCGGCGGCGGGGCCACCCTCATCGAGATCGTGGCCGAAGACCGCCCCGGGCTGCTCTACGACCTGGCCTCCGCCATCTCCTCCAACGGAGGCAACATCGAGGTGGTCCTGATCGATACCGAGGCGCACAAAGCCATCGATGTTTTCTACGTCACGGCGGAAGGGAAGAAGCTGACCCCCGAAAAGCGGGCGGCCATGGCGGAGGCGCTCGAGCGCGCGGCCGGCTAAATCCGGTGAAACGCCTTGAGCACCTCGCGGGTAGAATAGTGCAGGGCGATGGGGCGGCCGTGGGGGCAGCTCATGGGGCAGTCGGTGGCGGCCAGGGCGCGCAGCAGCCATTCCATCTTGGCGGCGTCGAGGCGGGTGTTGATCTTGATGGCCGCGCGGCAGGCGATGGAGGCGCAGATGCCGCGGCGCAGATCGTCGAGCGAGGCGTTGCGCGGTTCGCCTTCGGCAATTTCCAGGATCTCGAACAGGATCTTCTCGAGGTCCGATGGGCTCACCGCGGCCGGCGCGGCCTTCACCGCCAGCGTGCGATTGCCAAACGGCTCGGTCTCGAATCCGGAGGCGTGCAGCTCATCGGCGATGCGCGCGTAGTCGATCTGCTGCTCGGCGGTGAGCTGCACGATGAGCGGCATCAGCAGGCGCTGCATCTCCACCCGGCCGGCCGCGCGCTGCTTGATGACTTGCTCGAACAGGATGCGCTCGTGGGCCACGTGCTGGTCGATGATCCACAGCCCGTCGCGGCCGGCGGCCACGATGAAGCTCTCGTGGATTTGCCCCAGCGGCCTTAGGTCCGAGAGAACCGAGAGGGACATTTCCGGCGGCGGAACGGCGTCCGCTGGAAACTCGCCGTGCATGTCCAGGTGGCGCGAGAGCTTTCCCGAAGGCGGAGGCCCCGCGGCAAGTTCGATGGGTGGGGCGCTGAAATCCAGGCGCTGCGCCGGGGCGGCGGGAGGACGCAGGGCGAACTCGGGCAAGTGGGGCAGGCCTTCCGGCCCGCCTTCCCGCCCGCCGTCCGCCTGCGAGGCAGGCCAGGAGGCCTGCCCCACTTCGTCCGCGATCATCTGGCTGAATTCGGAATAGGGCAGCCCCGCGGCGGGTTGTGGAGCCTCGGAAACACGGGCCGCCGGAAACGCCGGCGCGGGCCGGCTCTCGATCAGCCGTTCGCGGATGGCGTCGCGCACGAAATCGTGCACAAACGAGCTGTGCCGGAAGCGCACCTCGGTCTTCGACGGATGCACATTGACGTCCACTTCCTCCGGCGCGCATTCCAGGAACAGCAGGGCGAAGGGAAACGCCGAAGGCGGAATCAGGTTGTGATAGGCCGAGGAAAGCGCGTGCAGCAGCAGGCGGTCGCGGATGAGGCGGCCGTTCACAAAAATGAAAATCGAATTGCGGTTGCCCTTCTGGACCTGCGGCCTGGAAAAGAAGCCGGTGAGGCGGAAGGTGCGGGTGGGCGGCTCGTCGGGTTCGGCTCGGTAGTCCGCAATAGCCGCGCTGGGCGGGACGCTCGCCGCCGGCAGCAGCAGCTCCTTCTCGCGCACCCCGATCTCGACCAGATCGTCGAGCGCCTGGCCGCCGAAAACCTGGTAGACGCGCTCCTTCAACTCGGCCACCGGCGTCACGCTGAGCAGCTCCGCGGCCCCGCTGGCGAGGCGGAACGTTTTGCCCGGGTGCGCCAGGCTGTAGTGGGTCACCAGCGAGGCGATGTGCGCCAGCTCGGTCTGGTCCGTGCGCAGAAACTTCTTGCGGGCCGGAACGTTGTAGAAAAGGTCGCGCACGGTGATGGTGGTCCCGCGGCCCAGCGCGGATTCCTCGCAGCGCAGCATCTTCCCGCCGGCGATTTCGATGCTGGTGCCGGTAGTTTCCTCCTCGGAACGCGTTTCGAGCAGCAGGCGCGAGACCGAAGCGATGGAGGGCAACGCCTCGCCGCGGAAGCCCAGGGTGGAAATGGAGAGGAGGTCCTTGACGTCGCGCAGCTTGCTGGTGGCATGGCGCTCGAAGGCCAGCAGGGCGTCGTCGCGCAACATGCCGCTGCCATCGTCGGCGATGCGAATGAGACGGCGGCCGCCGGATTCCACTTCGATGCGAACCTCCGCCGCGCCCGCGTCGAGCGAGTTTTCGAGCAGTTCCTTGACTACCGAAGCGGGACGCTCCACCACCTCGCCGGCGGCGATCTTGTTGGCGACCTGGTCGGGCAGAACGCGTATGCGGCCCATGCTGCCCACTATAGCCCAGCGCCTCTGTTGCGCGGAAAGCGTTATGCACGGACTATACTATAAATAGTCAGACCAGTCTGACTAGAAAGAGATCGCGTGCCCAAATCCGTCCACCGTCTGAAAACAGCCGGCCCGGCCTGGCAACTGCAAACGGCCAAGGCGCGGTTTAGCGAAGTCTTCCGGAAGGCCCGAACCGAGGGGCCGCAGCTCATCACGCGGCAGGGCAAGGAAGGCGTGGTCATGATACCCGTCGAGCAATTCGACCGGCTGGCTGCCCGGGCGCGCCAGCCCAGGAGCCTGGTGCAATTCTTCCGCGAGTCTCCTCTGGTTGGCCTCGAACTGGATTTCGAGCGAGACAAAGACGCCGGGCGGGACATCGAATTGTGAGCGGCTTTCTGCTGGACACCAATTGCGTCTCCGAGATGGTGCGCGTCAAGCCCGATCCGCGCGTGCTGGAGTGGATGGAATCCGCCGACGAAAGCCTGTTGCATCTGAGCGTCCTGACGCTGGGGGAGATCCGCAAGGGCCTGGCCGCTCTTCCCCAAGGCAGACGGCGGACGCGGCTGGAGACGTGGCTGGAGGTTGACCTGCGCGGCCGTTTCGCCGGCAGGATACTACCTGTGGATGCGGCGGTGGCGGATCGTTGGGGGGTGCTGGCCGGCCAGGCCAGGCGCAAGGGAGCGCCGCTGGCAATCGTCGATGGGCTGCTAGCCGCGACCGCCCTGCATTACAATCTGACCATGGTGTCGCGCAACGTCCGCGACTTTGCGGCGGCGCGGGCGCCGGTCTTCAATCCGTGGGGGACCGCGTAACGCCGCGAGAGTGGGACAGACGATCGGTCGCCGTCGTCTGTCGCTTGGCGCCAGCGGCTAGAGCTAGACAGACGACAAAATACGATCGTCTGTCCCACCTCCGACTTGAGCGGCAGCGGCTAGACAGACGACAAAAAACGATCGTCTGTCCCACCTCCGACTTGAGCGGCAGCGGCTAGACAGACGACAAAAAACGATCGTCTGTCCCACCTCCGACTTGAGCGGCAGCGGCTAGACAGACGACAAAAAACGATCGTCTGTCCCACCTCCGACTTGACCAGAGTGTAGCGCGAGGGGCAGACGGAAGCGACCTGCCCCACCCGCGCGTCCAGGGAGTTTCGGCCGGAGCCGGATGCCTTCAATGCCTTCATTGTATACAATGAAGGCAGAGGTGAAATGGCGCAACTCACGGTTCGCAATGTTCCCCCGGAGGTCGTGACGGCGCTTCGGGTACGCGCTGCGCGGCTGGGCCGGTCGGCGGAAGCGGAACACCGGTCGATTCTCGCGGCCGCATTGCGCGAGGAGGCTGGCGACTTCTGGGCCCGGGCCGACGCGCTTCGGGGATCGTCCCGCCGGCAGCGTTCCGACAGCGCCGCCCTCCTGCGTGAAATGAGGGACGCGCGATGATCGCGGCGGCGGTGGTGGACGCGAGCGTGGCGGTGAAGTGGGTAGTCGAGGAGCCCGGCAGCGGCCAGGCGCGGATGCTGGCGCGTGCCCGCCTGGAGGCGCCGGACCTACTGGCCGTCGAGTGCGCCAACATCCTATGGAAGAAGGCGCGCATCGGCGACATGGACGCGAGGCAGGCGCGCGAACGCCTGGACGCGCTGCTCGAAGCTCCAGTGGCGTTGACGCCGAGCGGCGACCTTCTGGGACGGGCGCTGGGCCTTGCGCTGGAGCTGGAGCACCCGGTGTACGATTGCCTGTATCTGGCGTTGGCCCTGGCCCGCGGCGTTCCGCTGGTCACCGCCGACGAGCGCCTGGCAAGGGCGGTTCGCAAACGCAAGCGCGCGGTCGGCGTGACGCTTCTGTCCGAGTTGAGCTGACGGGCGGAGGGGGGTATTCCTCTTGACATCCAAAAGGGAAAGCGGGCATACTTCTTTAGGATGTCTACAGGAAACTCCAAAACCGACGTTCTGCAAGGCACGCTCGACCTGATGGCGCTGCGCACGCTCGAAAGCATGGGGCCGCAGCACGGCTTCGGCCTCGCGAAGCGCATTCAACAGATTTCCGGCGGCGCGCTCGATCTCAACCAGGGCACGCTCTACCCGGCGCTGCTGCGCCTGGAGCAGCGCGGCTGGATCCAGTCGCGCTGGGGCGTCTCGGAGAGCAACCGCAAGGCCAAGTTCTATGAGCTGACGCGCGCCGGGCGCCGTCAAATTGAGCGGGAATCGGCGGACTGGGCGCGCACGGTGGCCCTCATGGAGCGGTTCCTGAGGGCCGCCGGGGAGGAGCGGTGATGCGCGCCGTGCTGAGCCGTATCGCCGCGTTGTTTCGCCGGCGGCGTCTCGATGCCGAGCTGAGCGACGAGGTGGGCTTTCACCTGGCCATGCTGGAAGAGGAGTGCCGCGCCCGCGGGATGGACGCACGCGCGGCCCGGCTGGCGGCGCGCCGCGAGTTCGGCGGCGTGGCGCAGACCCAGGAGACGTACCGCGAGCGCCGCGGCGTGCCTTGGCTCGAAGACACGGCAAGGGATGTCCGCTACGCGGCCCGCGGCCTGCGCCACAACCCTGCCTTCACGGCCGCCGCGGTGCTTTCGCTGGCGCTGGGCATCGGCGCGAATACAGCCATCTTCTCGCTGTTCTATTCGCTGATGGTGCGAAGGCTGCCGGTATGGCGTCCGCAGGAGTTGGTCTCGCTGCGCACCTCGCGCACCCCGACTCAATTCGGCGGCGCGGTCTCCTATCCCCTCTACCGCGATATCGCGGCGCGCACCGACCTGTTCGGCGGCGTGCTGGCGCGCTCCGGCGTCTCGCAGAAGGCATTCGGCCAGGCCAACTTCGTCGCCAGCGAGGGGGTGTCCGGCAATTACTTCAGCGTGTTGGGCGTCACGCCCGCGGACGGCCGTCTCTTCACCGAAGCCGACAACCAACCGGGCCAGCGGGTTGCCGTGCTCGCCTACGACTATTGGCAAAGGCGCTTCGGGGGCGACGCCGGCGTGGTGGGCCGAACCATCGATACGTACCAGGTAATCGGCGTGGCCGCGCCCGGTTTCCGTGGGATCGACCGGGACCGTCCCACGGAGCAGTGGTACCCGTTGGCCGCGGAGTCGGCGCTCGCCGAGATGATGAAGATGCCAAACACGTCTTTTGTCGAGATGGTGGCGCGGCTTCGGCCGGGTGTGCCGCTGGCGCGCGTGGAGCCCGCGCTCCATGTGCTCCTCACGCGCCACAATCAACTGATCTACGGCGACCCTTCCAACGCGGCGTATCGCAAGCAGGCGCTCGAACAGCGATTCGAGGCGCGCGACGCCGGCATCGGCCTATCCCAGGTGCGCGAGCGGTTCGGAAGGCCCTTGACGATTCTGATGGCCACCGTGGGGCTGGTCTTGCTGGCGGCCTGCGCCAACGTGGCCGGCCTGCTCTCGGCGCGCGGGGCGGCGCGGCGGCGGGAGGTCGCGCTGCGGTTTTCGCTCGGCGCCACGCGCGCGCGGGTGGTGCGCCAGGCGCTCAGCGAAAGCGCCCTGCTCGCGATGCTGGGCTGCGCGCTGGGAGCGGCGTTGGCGGTGTGGGGGCGGCGGTTCATGCTTCATTTCCTGCCGCCGGACGCGGGCGATCCATTCGGAAGCCCCTTGGATGGGGCGGTGCTGGCATTCACGGCCGGCGTGGCGGCGCTCTCGGCGATCCTCGCAGGCCTGGGCCCCGCGTTGCGTTCCACGGCCGTCGCTCCGGCCGCGGCTTTGCGCGGCGACCCCGCCAACCGCGGCCGCCGCCGGCATGGGCTGGGTTCCTCCCTGGTGATCGCGCAGGTGGCGTTCTCCGTCGTTCTGACCCTGGCGGCCACCCTGTTCGGGAGCAGCCTGGCGCAACTGCGCGCGGCGGACCCCGGCTTCACCCATCGCAAAGTAATCGCCATCACGATGTGGCTTTCCGGCCAGGCGGGCGCCGCGGCTCGCACCGCTTTTCTGTCGAGGCTGCCGGCCATGCCCGGGGTTACGTCGGTCAGTGTGGCCCAGACGGGGCCGTACGTCAGCCGCTTCGGGGGTTCGAGTACCGGCCCAGTCACCGTGCCAGGCTCGGAGAAGACTGCCAGGACGCCGGCTCCGGTGGAGCTTCGCTCCGTCTCCGACGGCTACTTTGAAACGCTGGGCTCGCCGCTCCTCCAGGGGCGCGAGTTCAGCCCCGCCGATACGGCGGCCAAGTGGGACGAAATGGCCGTTGTGAACCAGACTTTCGTCCGGGAGTTTATGCCTGGCGAGACGAACCCGCTGGGCCGCTCTTTCTTCCAGATGGGCAGCGCACATCCCACGCGTATCATCGGCGTCGCGCGGGACCTGGCCCACAGAGGCTTGCGCGAGAAGCCGGTCCCGGTGGTGTACAGACCCATCGGGCGCGATCACGGCTCCTGCATCCTGATAGCGGCGAGCCACGCGGAGGCGCTGCTGCCCGAACTGCGTCGCCAGGTGGCGAGCTTTGCCTCATACGGCCAGGTAGCGGAGCCGCAAACCCTGGAGAGCCAGATCGACGAATCGATCTACCAGGACCGCCTGCTGGCCACCGTGAGCGGCCTTTTCGGAGCGCTGGCCCTACTGCTTGCGGCCGTGGGGCTGTACGGCGTGGTGGCCTACGGCGCGGCGCAGCGGTCGCACGAGATCGGCGTGCGCCTGGCGCTGGGCGCGGAACCCCGCGGCGTGCTGTGGATGGTGCTGCGCGGCGCTCTGTGGTTGGTGGCTATGGGGCTGGCGATCGGCCTGCCCGCCGCGTTTGTAGCGGCGCGAGCCGCCGGCGCCATCGTCTTCGGCGTACGGCCGCAGGACCCGCGGTTGTACGCGGCAACCGCGCTGGCTCTGCTGGCGGCCGGGGCCATCGCCGCGCTTCTACCCGCGCGCCGCGCGGCCGCTACAGATCCGATGCAGGCGCTGCGTCACGAGTAAACCGGGCCTCGCGCCGGGAGCCGCCGACGGCTGCCTTGGAGGCTGCGAAATAGTCGGGGGGAGTGTCGGGTTGGCGGGCGAAAGCGCCTGCTCCCTGGAGTAGCTACCCACTAGGGCGGAATGACAGACCACGAAAAACGATGGTCTGTCCCACTTTACGAGTAGTGTCTTGGCGCGCGTCGGTTTCTCCAGGAAATGTCTGCGGCGCAAATGACGCGCATTATCGAGAGCGCCGTAGAGCGGGCGTCTCGCCTGCCATGCCGGTATCTGTACCGGCATTCCTCGAAGAATGCCGGCGAGGACGCCGGCATGGCAGGCTGGAAGCCCGCTCTACGGATCGAGCGCGATGATTGGCTGGCAATGGACAATGGGCAGTTCTTACGCCGCGGGCTGGATGACAGACGACGAAAGACGATCGTCTGTCCCACCGCTGGCGTGAGCAGAGCAGGGCGCCGCTGCGCGATACCATCTCGGTATGCGCCGGCGCGATCCCACTGAGGAGGCTCTGAATTCTCTTTCGGAATTGCGGCGGCAGCCCGACTCCGGACGGCTCCGCGCGTTCCTGGGAAACCGCTCGAACCTGGTGGTGGCCAAGGCCGCCAAAATCGCCGGCGATCTCCGCATCGCCGAGCTGGTCCCGGATCTGGCCGCGGCGTTTCACCGCCTGATGGCCGACGCGGCGAAGCTGGACAAGGGTTGCGCCGGAACGTCCGCCATTGTCGCCGCGCTGTACGCTATGGACTACGATTCGGCGGACGTGTATCTCAAGGGCGTGCGCCACATCCAGATGGAATCCGCGTACGGCCCGCCGGTGGACGCCGCGGCGCAACTCCGCGGCGATAGCGCGCTCGGGCTGGTGGGGACGCGCCACCCGGACGCCCTTTTTGAAGTGGTTCGTCTGCTCGCCGATAAGGAACCGCGGGCGCGGATGGGCGCCGCCCGCGCCATAGGGTCTCTGGCCGGCGAAACCGGGGAACTGCTCCTGCTTCTGAAGGTTCTGGCGGGCGATTCCGAGCCCGACGTGCTGGGGGAGTGCTTCTCGGGTCTGCTTGCCTGCGGCTCCGAGCGCTCGCTGCGGTTGGTTTGCGCTTACCTCGATGATGAGGACCAAGCCATCGCCGAAGCCGCCATCCTGGCCCTCGGCGCGAGCCGCCTGCCGGGGGCCATCGATGCGCTTCGGGAGAAATGGGGCCGCACGGTCCATGGCCCCATCCGGAAAACGCTCTTGCTGGCGCTCGCTACCGCCCGCCAGGACTCGGCGCTCGATTTCCTGGTGTCCCTGGTGGCCGAGGGAGACGCGAGGGTTGCCTCCGAGGTGACTGCGGCGCTGCGCGCCTATCGGAACGACGAACGGATGCGGAAGGCTCTGGAAGAAGCCCTCGAGAAACGCGGCGCCGCCGGCTAGAACTTGTAACCGAAGGTCAGGCGGACAATAGGGTAGTACTTGAAGGGCGCCAGACTGTTGTTGATCTTGGTTTGTTCCGCTTGAATATTGGCCTGGATCGCGGGAGTCGAGGCGATGGGGGAACAACCCGCCGTGCCGCTCACGCCGCACGCGCTGCCGCTCAGGTTCAGCATGGCATTGGGAGAACCCTGGAAAGCCACGCCCGCCTCGAAATTGGCCGTGAAGTGACGCGCGCTGCGGGGCAGCAGGTTGCCGAATCCAATGAGAACCTCGGGCGCCACCTTGCGGGCGGCAATGGAGCCCGTTCCGGTGACCGGGGCGGAGTTGGCGCTATAGTAGTTGACGTCATTGAGCTTGAAGGACTGACCGGCGGCCACCGCGGCATTGGCGGTTCCCTGGTTGCCGTCATAGATCATGGTGCCGGCGCTGATGTGAATGGGGCCGACGATGTACTGATCGAAAAGCAGCTCGGCGGACTCCAGTTTGAGGGTTCCGTTGAACGTGATGTTGTCGCTCGATTTGGTGAAGCTGGCCGTGTACTTGAAGTAATTGAATCCGAACCGCACGTTGGACTTGTGGGTCACGGCGGTGGCGGCCTGAATGCCGGCGCCCAGGCTTCCAGCGCCGACGGCGATGCCGAATCCGCCGGCCGAGGACTGGCCAAAGCAGCACGCCGGCAGGGCCCCGGCGATGCAAAACGCGAGCGGCGCGGCAAGAAAGGATCGTCTTTTCATCTTGAACTCCCCGTCGTGGGCCCGCTCGATGAGCGCGGGCAGTTACGATGGCGAAAGAATGATAGCGCGCCGCCGGCGAGCGAGTCAATCTGGAATTCCGGTTCCACCCGTAATTGCCGATAAGTCGGCGCGCGAAATTACATTTGATGCTGCGCGCGCGTATTATCCGATGCAGACCTTCACCTTCTCCGCGATCCCCCGCGAGGTGTACGGCTTCTGGATGAAGCCGGAAACCTGCTGGCCCTTGAACAGGGTCAGGGCCTCGGTCTCGCTGTAACCGCTCGACACCACCACCTTCACCTGAGGCCGGATCTTCCGGAGCTCGGGCAGCGCCTCCTCGCCGCTCATCTTGGGCATGCTCAAATCGAGGATCACCAGGGCAATGTCGCCGGGGTGTCTCCTCAATACGTCGAGCGCCGCCAAGCCGCTTTCCGCCAGTAGAACGGTATAACCGTGGCGTTCCAGGGCCCTTTTCGCCATCTCCCGAACGACTTTCTCATCATCCACCACGAGCACCACTCCGGCGCCCTGGAGAGTGACGTCGCGGGCCGCGCCGGGCCGCTCCGGGGCCGGGCGCGCCGCCGCCGGGAACAGGGCCGTGAAGCAACTGCCCTTGCCCGGCGCGCTGGTGACGGCGATGCCTCCTCCGTGACCGCGCAGGATGCCGGCAACGGCCGCCAGCCCCAGCCCGCGCCCGGTGAATTTCGTGGAGAAAAAAGGATCGAAAATCCGGGCCAGCGTGGCGCCGTCCATGCCGCAGCCGGTATCGCGCACCTCCAGGCAAACGTATTTCCCCGGGCGCAGCGCCGCTACCCCCGGGTGCAGCCCGAGATACCGGTCATCCACGTGCTCCACGCCGGTGCGCACCGAGATCAGCCCGACATGGCTGCCGATGGATTCGGCCGCGTTCAGCGCCAGGTTCATGAACACCTGCTGCACCTGGCCACGGTCGGCTTCGATGGGCGGAAGATAGTCGTCCAAATCGAGGTGCAGGGCGATCTTCTTGGAAATCGACGGCCGGACCAGGCCGGTCATTTCGGGGATGAGGGCCGCGAGATTGAGCGACTCCACCAGGAACCTGCCCTTGCCCGAGTACGCCAGCATCTGGCGGGTGAGGTGGGCCGCCTGGTCGCCGGCCTGGATGACTCCCTCGAGCAGCTCGGCGGCGGGGTTATCCGGTGGGAGCACTTCCCGGGCCAGGCTGGCGTTGCCAATCACGCCGACCAGCAGGTTGTTGAAGTCGTGGGCCACGCCGCCCGCCAGCAACCCGAGGCTCTCCAGCTTCTGGGCTTCCCGCAGCCGCGCCTCGGCGCGCTTCAGCTCGGTGACATTGGATAAGACCCCCACCGAGCCTCGCGATTTCCCGTTTTCGTCCAGCAACGGCGCGGCGTTGCCCACCAGGTTAGCGGTCTCGCCGTCCTCGAACACAATATCCAACTCGTAGTTGCGGACCGGCTGCCCGCTGGAGGCGGCCTTCTGCGCGGGCAATTCCTCGTTGGGAATCTCGACTCCGTTCTTCATGGCCCGGAAATTCATGGGCCTCTCGCCTTCCGGCGCGGATTTCGACAGATTCAGGCCCAGCGGCCTACGCAGTATTTCGTGAGCGGCGCGGTTGCCGGTCATGGAGCGGCAGTTGGCGTCGTGAGATACAAAAATAGCCGTGGGGGCCACATCCATGATCGCCTGTAGTTCCACCGCCCGCTCACGCTCCCGGCTCTCGCTTTCGCGCAGCGCGTCTTCGGCCTGCTTGCGCTCGGTGATGTCGAGTTCGATGCCATCCCACACCGTTGAGCCATCCGGGCCGGGGGATGGAGTGGAGCGCAGCAGCGACCAGCGAATCTCCCCGGTTGCGCGGCGAGGGTGGCGCACCTCCACGTCGAACCTCTCCATGCGCTCGCGCGACAGCGCGATCGCGGCGGTCATTCGCTCGAAATCTTCGGGCAAGATGTTTCGTTCCACGGTCGCAACATCGGCCATGTACTCGGCCGCGGGCACGCCGGTTATCCGTTCGATGCCGGCGCTGATGAAATCCACGTGCGGCTCGCCTTTGGCGTCCAAGCGGTAGCGGTAGATCGCGCCGTTCGGCAGGTTGTCGCCCAAGGTGCGCAGTTGCGCCTCGCTTTGGCGCAGCGCGTCTTCGGCCTGCTTGCGCTCGGTGATGTCCAGAATCATCCCGCCATGGCCCAGAAACTCGCCGCTCGCCGACAACCGCGGCTCGGCGTACGATTCCACCGACCGCCATTCGCCATCGGCGCGCCGGACGCGCGCTTCGGCCCGGAAAGGCGTACGCTGCCCGACGGCGCGGAGAAATCCACCTACATACTCGGGCGCATCGTCGGGGTGAATCAGCGGCTGCCACTTGTCGCCTTCCACTTGCTCGAAATTGACGCCGAAGAACTCGCGGCATGCGCGGTTGACGAACCTGGTTCCACCGTTGGCGTCCGCCACCCAGATGATCGTCGGGCAACCGTCCGCCATAATTCGGAAGCGCTCTTCGCTTTCTCGCAGCGCCTGCAACGCCCGCATGCGCTTGCTGATGTCGTTGAACAGGATCGCGACTCTTCGGCTCTCGGGCCCGCCGACGCGGTAGGCGCTCACGTCGTACCAGCGATCGAGCGCCCTGGCTTCATTCACAAAACGCGCGGGTTCGCCGGTCAAGGCGACTTGGCCGTAGATTTCAAACCAATACGCCTCATGATCGGGCGCCAGCTCGCGCATGAGCCGGCCCTTTGCGTTCTTCAGGCCGGTTTGCGCCTCAAACGCCGGATTGATCTCCAGGAACCGATAATCCACAGGCTGGTTGTCCGCGTCGAAAATCACCTCGATGATGCAGAACCCCTCGATCATCGTCTCGAACAGCATGCGGTATCGCCCTTCGGACTGGCGCAGCCTTTCCTCCGCTTGCTGGCGGTCGGTCAGATCGAGGATGGTGTACGCGAATTGCGGGTGCCCGGAAGGCCCCATCCCCAGGTAACCGGCGGTGGCGAGCAGCCAGCGTTCGCGGCCGTCCGCGTCCCGGCGGGCGTACTCCATCGAGACGGGCTTGCCGGTGCGCCGGCTCTTTTCGTAGAGACCCACCCAGCGCCGCACTATCTTGTGCGGCGCGCCCGCCTCGCTCGCCGACTTGCCCGCGATCGACTGCCGGTCCACTCCGAACATCTCCGCCGCGGCCACGTTGCAGGAAACATGAGCGATGCGGCCGTCGATCAACTCCACGATTCCGCGCATCACCCCGGGGCTGTCGAAGAAACTGCGCAGTACGGCTTCGCTTTCGCGAAGGGCTTTTTCGGCCCGCTTGCGCTCGGTGAGATCGGTCAGGAACGAATAGTAGAATGGCTGGCCCTGCCGATCCTTCACTAGGTGGACAAGCAGCTCGATGGGGACCCTCGCGCCGTCCTTACGAACGTATTCCTTCTCATACCGGACCGGCTGGCCGGTGCGCTGAAGCTCCTCCAGTTTGCCCCGCTCCGCCTCAATCCACTCGGATGGGGTCAGCTTCACCGCCCAATCGAGGCCCTGAAGTTCATCCCGGCTGTAGCCGGTAAGCCGCTCGAAAGCGGCGTTGACGAATCCAAGCCTGCCGTCCGGGTAGCCCACGCCGAAGGGCTGATCGGCCCGCTCCAATAGATCGGCCAGAAACCGGTTCCGCTCCTCGATCTCGCGCAGCGCCTCCTCGGCGCGCTTCCGCTCGGTGATGTCCAGGAATGTTCCGACGCAGCCGCGCACCTGGCCGGCCGCATCCCGCAGCGGGCTGGCGCTGCCCAACATGCTCAAATGCCTGCCGCTGGGCAGGAGCACATCGAGCTCGGAGTCTCGAATGTCCGTGCCTCGGGCGGCGGCTTCCTGCATGGGCAGCTCTTGCGCGTGCAATTCCCGGCCGCCGTGGAAAAACCGCCGCACCGCCGTTACATTGGCCGACACATTCTCCCCGGCGCCGGCCTCGTAAAACCGGTCCGCCATGCGGTTGCCGGTGATCTCCTGGCACTGCGGATCGTGCGCCACCCAAATGGCGACTGGCGGGACCTCCATCACCGTTTCCAATTCCTCGATGCGCTCTCGCAGCTCGTCCGCCAGCCGCTTTCGCTGGGTTATGTCTCGACCATAAAGATTCGCGTAACCGCAGCCGGCGATAGGCGCGATCTGGAAAGAATAGTCGCGTCCCCCGGCCCGGACGTCGAATTCGGCGGGCGCTCCCTGAGCTACGGCTTCCTCGACGGCGCGCCGGAGATCGTCCGGAACCACCTGCCCAACCTGGCATTTCCACTCCGCCAGCAGTACGTTCGAGCTGGGACTCGCGTAAAGCAAAGCCCCATCGCCGCCAACGCGCAGAGTAGGCGCCGGATTCTGTTCCGGGAATTGGGCCGCGGCGCGGAGAGCCTCCTCGGTTCGCTTGCGCTCGGTGATATCCGTGAATACCACGCCGAATCGGCCTGGCGCCGTCTGAAAGGCGGACACGTCGAAGCACCGGCCCAGCGGGCCGAACCATTCTTCAAACCGCGCCGGTTCCCCGCTGAGAGCTACCTTGCCATACCGCTCAATCCACACAGGCTCGGCGTCGGGAAACAATTCCAAGACGGTCCGCCCGAGGATATTCCCGGCCTTGAGGCCGGTCTGACGCTCGAACGCCGGGTTGACCGCCAGGTAACGAAGATCGCACGGCTTTCCGGCTTCATCGCAGATGATCTCGTCCAGCGCGAATCCCTCGGTCATGGTCTCAAACAGGGTCCGGTAGCGCTCCTCGCTGGCCTTCAAAGCCTGCTCGGCCCGCTTGCGCTCGGTGATGTCGCGCACCACCGAAACCGACCCGACGATGCTGCCCGATGCGTCCCTGACGGGCGAAGCACTTACCTGCCGGTACCGCAACTCCCCGTGAACCGGCGTCCGGACCAGATCCTCCTGGTTGCGCACCGTCTCCCCGTTCAGGGCGCGCAGCGCCGCGGCTTCCTCCACCGGGCGAGGGCTGCCATCGGCGCGATACACTTCCAGGCTCCGGGCCATCTCCTCCACATCCACCAGGCCGGAAGCGCCGATGCCGAACTCGCGGAGGGCCGATGGATTCGCCAGAGTGAACCGGCGCTGGGCGTCGGCGAACCAGACCTCGTCGGGAATGCTGTCGATCAGGGCCAGCAATCTGCCGTTCGAAGGAGCGTTCCCTTCTTTCCCTCTGGAACCGGCGCCGATCAACGCCTTGGCTACCGCGATGAGGACCAGCGGATCGAGCGGCTCCTGCAACCAGGCATCGGCGCCGCTCTCGATCGAATTCGGGTATTCGCGACGAGATTCGCCGGGGCGGGAGACATGCAGCACCGGAATGGATGCGGTGCGGGGATCGGCCTTCAGCCGGCGGCAGAGTTCCAAGCCGTCCATTCCGGGCAATTCGATGGCGACCATGGCGAGCGCGGACGGCTTTTCCGAAGCCAGCTTCAGCGCATCGGCCGCGGTGGCGGCTTCGATGACCTCGAATCCGGCCTCGCGAAGGACTTCGTTGCGGACACCGCGAACCGCGGCATCGTGGTCGACGGAAAGGACCGTGTTGTACATGGGACCGCCTTAACAGGACAACCGGACCGGTTTACGTTCCGGGTTGGCCGTCCGGGCAGTCTGCGCCCGGCGCCGCGGACCAATCATTCTACATCATGGACAAGGCGCTGTTACTGGCGGAGGGCGGGAAGGGCCTTACGATGATCGCCGCCACGGTGAGCCAGCGCGCCTGGCAATCTCCCCCAAGGCCTGCAACGCGGCATTTAGGGCGGCCCCGTTCGGAAACAGGCCGGCCACTTCGGGGTCGAGAACCACAACGTTCGAGTTTTGCCGGAGCCGTCCCGCTTGGGCGCGCCGCCAGGAGCGCCCGGCTCGCCAGCCATACCTGCTATCGCAAGAATGAAGGTATGGGAAGCTTGCATCCGTAATCCGTTACCATGACCCTGGTCGTTAAGAACAAAGAGCCGCTCGTGGTTCCCGCGGCCGCTCGCCGGATGGCTGGTTTCAAGGGTGGGCAGGAACTCGAGGTCAAGGCGTCCGGCGGCGTCATCACCATCGTCCCGAAGCTCTCGCCCGACGAACTCCAGGACGAATGCGAGATTCGCGACCCTAAGATCCGGGCCGCGATCCGGAAAGGCCATGAGGAATTCCTCGCGGGCAGAACCCGCCCCATTGAGGACTTCTTCGCCGCCCGCGCCTCGGGCCCACGGAGCATCCGCCTTTTTCATGTGTTACCCTGAATCTTCCACGTGTGCCGGCGCGCGTCAGTGAAGCGTTAGTCTTGCGTACGTACCCGTTAAAGGAGGCCGACCTCGTCGTCAGCTTCCTCACGCGGGACCAGGGTAAGTTGCGAGGCGTGGCCAAACGGGCGCGGCGGCCGAAAAACTCCTTCGGCTCGGGGCTGGAGCGGTTATCGCACGTGCGGATGGCGTACTTTCAGAGCGAAACGCGCGAGCTGGTGAACCTGGATTCCTGCGAACTGATCCGGTCGCAATTCGATCTAGTTTCCGATTACCGGGCGGGCGTGGCGCTGGACGCCTTCGCGGAGCTGAGCGAGCAGTTGTTGCCGCCCGCGGAGGCGAACGAGAAGTTTTTCCGCCTGCTGCTGGCCGTGCTGGAACACTTGAGGCCGGCCGGGGCGGGCGATGAAGGCAGGGTGTGGCGCGCCGCCACCTATTTTGCGCTGTGGGCGGCGCGGCTTTCGGGATGGCTGCCGGAATTGCACGTCTGTCTGGGTTGCGGAGTCTCTTTGGACGGTCCCGCCGAGCGGGCTTTCTTCAGCCCCGGGCAGGCGGGCTTGGCGTGCGGCCATTGCCGGAGCACGCTGGGGCCGGGGAGCGTGGCGGAGTTGAGCGGGGAATCGAGAGCCATGGCCGCCGAAATGTTGCGCCGCCCGGTGGCGCAACTGGCGCCGGCCAACTGGAGCCAGGCGACCGCGGCCGATCTGCGGCGGTTCCTGAGGCAGCAGATCGAGTCGCATTTGGAGCGCCGTTTGATTGCCGCGGCGATGCTGGAGGAAGGTTTGACATCTCGTTGACCCAAGCGGCGGGCCGCCGGCGCCATGGTTCGCCCCGCCGACGAATGAAATCACCGATGCTATCGTTTCAACAGATCATCTTCAAGCTGAAAGAATACTGGGCCCAGCGGGGCTGCATCATCCAGGAGCCGTACGACGTCGAGGTGGGGGCCGGCACCATGTGCCCCGAGACGTTCCTGCGCGTGCTGGGTTCGCGGCCCTATCGGGTGGCCTACGTGCAGCCCAGCCGGCGCCCGGCCGACGGGCGCTACGGCGACAACCCCAACCGCCTCTTCAAGCACTCCCAGCTTCAGGTGATCCTCAAGCCCTCGCCGGACGACATCATCGAGCAGTATCTGGCCAGCCTGGAAGCCATCGGGATCGACCTGCGCAAGCACGATATCAAGTTCGAGGAGGATAACTGGGAGTCGCCCACGCTGGGGGCCTGGGGCATCGGCTGGCAGGTGATGCTGGACGGTTTGGAAATCACCCAGTTCACCTATTTCCAGCAGTGCGGCGGCATCGATCTGGACCTGGTTCCCGCCGAGCTGACGTATGGTCTGGAGCGCCTCTCGGCCTTCCTCCAGGTGAAAGACAGCGTGTACGATATCGAGTGGACGGCAGGCGTCACCTACGGGGATGTCCGCTACCTGGACGAGCTGCAGTACTCGGTCTACAACTTCGAAGCCGCCGATATTTCCACGCTATGGAAGCTATTCGATCTGCACGAAGGTGAAGCGGCCCGGCTGCTGGCGGCCTACGACCCGAAGGCGCCGGACAAGCGGCGCTTCCCGCTGCTGGCGGCCTACGACCAGGTGCTCAAGTGCTCGAACCTCTTTAATACGCTCGATGCGCGCGGGGCCATCAGCGTGACCGAGCGAGTGGGCGTCATCCAGCGGGTGCGCAAACTGGCGGTGGGAGTGGCGCACGCCTGGGTGGACCAGCAGCGGGTAATGATGACCATAGAGGCGGCCCGATGAGCGTTCCATTCCTGCTCGAAATCGGCACCGAGGAAATTCCGGATTGGATGATTCCGGCTGCGCTCGCGAGCCTGCGCCTGCTTTTCGAAAAGCTGGAGATCCCGCACGAATCGGTGACCCTGGACGCCACCCCGCGCCGGCTGACCCTGCGCGCCGAAGGGCTTCCCGAGCGGCAGGCCGATTCCGAGGAGCGCATCCTGGGGCCGGCCCAATCGGCGCCGCTTCAGGCGGTGGCGGGTTTCGCCCGCAAACAGGGCGTCAGCCCGGAAAGCCTGACCCTCGAAACCACCGCCAAGGGCACCTATTACACGCTAGTCAGGAAGGTATCGGGCCGGCTAACCAAAGACATCCTGGCGGAGGCTCTCCCCGGCCTGATTCCGCGGATCAACTTCCCCAAGACCATGTACTGGACGGGCAAGAGCGGCCCGCGGTTCATCCGGCCCATCCGCTGGATGGTGGCCCTGCTGGGGGAAGAGATCGTCCCGTTCGAAATCGCCGGCGTGCGCTCGGGCAACCTGACGTCCGGACACCGCCGCCTGGGGGCCCGCGAGATTGTGGTGACGACGGCCGATTACGAGCGGCGTCTGCGCGATCATGGCGTGATCCTTTCGGCCGAGGAGCGGCGCAACAGGATCGCCGAGGGGATGGCGGGCATGCGCGTGAAGCCCGATAACGCGCTGCTCGAAACCCTGGTATACCTGACCGAATATCCCACCCCCATCACGGGCGGCTTCGACCCGCAGTTTCTGGAGCTGCCGGAAGAAGTGCTGGTGACCGTGATGCGGCATCACCAGAAGTACTTTTCGGTGGAGGACGCCGATGGGCGGCTGGCGCCGCGGTTCGTGGCCGTGATGAACATCGACGCGGACCCGGATGGCTTCGTCCGCCGCGGCAACGAGCGGGTGCTGCGCGCGCGTTTCAACGATGCCCGCTTCTTCTGGGAAACCGACCAGAAGAAGAAGCTGGCGGACCGCCTGCCAGACCTGGCGCATGTCACCTTCCAGGCCAAACTCGGCTCGTATCTGGAGAAGACCGAACGCATGATGGCCCTGGCCAAGGAACTTGGCGGCGATGCGGACGCCGTACGCGCGGCGGAATTGTCGAAGTGCGATCTCCCTACCGAGCTGGTCAAGGAGTTCACCGAGCTTCAGGGCATAGTGGGCGGCCTGTACGCGCGCGCCCAGGGCGAACCCGAGCCGGTGTGGCAGGCCATCTACGACCACTACAAGCCGGAGAGCATGGAGGATTCGATTCCGCGCGGGCGCACGGGCCAGATGGTTTCCCTCGCCGATAAGCTCGATACGCTGCGCGGCTGCTTCTCGGTGGGCATGGTTCCCACCGGCTCGCGCGACCCGTTCGCTTTGCGGCGGGCGGCGCAAGGGGTGGTCAAGATAATCGTCGAAGGCCGCATTTCGATGGATTTGGCGCCGTATCTCGCCGTGCCGGACGGGTCCGAAACACGGTCCGCCGACGGCAAGACCGTCGGCGCTACCGAACGGGCCGGGCGTGCCCGGCCCCTACAGGAGTTTTTTGAGGACCGCATCCGTTACTATTTCAAGGATATTCGCGGCTTCCAGTACGACGAAGTGAACGCCGCCATGGCCGCCGGCTGGAGCAACCTGGTGGACCTGGAAGCGCGGCTGGTCCGCATCCAGAACCTGCGGCCCACGCCCGATTTCGAGCCGCTGGCCGCCAGTTTCAAGCGCATCCGCAACATCCTGGAACAGGCCGGATTCACGGGGCCGGATGGCGAAATCGACGAAGCGCTGCTAGAACCCGGTCCCGAAAAAGATCTTTACGAAGAGTACAGGAACATCGCCGGCCAGCCGATTGAAAATGCGATCGGCCGTTTGCGCCCGAAGGTGGATGTGTTCTTCGATAAGGTGTTGGTAAATGCGCCGGACGCGCGCGTCCGGCAAAACCGTTTGACGCTACTCAGCACGCTATTGGCGGAGTTTTCGACGATAGCGGACTTTTCTGAAATTGTCACTCAATCATAGGAGCTACGCATGAAGAAGTATGTCTACTCGTTCGGCAACGGAACCGCCGACGGTGATGGGAAGATGAAGGACACGCTCGGCGGTAAAGGCGCCGGGCTCGCCGAGATGTCCCGGGCCAAGCTGCCGGTGCCTCCCGGTTTCACGATCTCCACCGAGGTCTGCAACATCTACTTCCAGAACAAGAACACCGTTCCGGCGGAGATCGATGGGCAGATGATGGAAGCGCTCAAGACGCTGGAAGAGCGCATGGGGCAGAAGCTCGGCGACACCGCCAACCCGCTGCTGGTGAGCGTGCGCTCCGGCGCCAAGTTCTCCATGCCGGGCATGATGGACACCATTCTGAACCTGGGGCTGAACGATCAGACCGTGAAGGCCCTGGAAGCCAAGAGCAACAACCCGCGCTTCGCCTACGACTGCTACCGCCGTTTCATCCAGATGTACGGCAACGTAGTGCTGGAGGTCTCCAAGCACGATTTCGACGAGGTATTCGACGGGCAGAAGAAAAAGGCCAAGGCCAAGCTCGATACCGAGCTGACGGCGGAAGACTTGAAGCAGGTGATCGCGGGCTACAAGAAGCTGGTGCAGGCCAAGACCGGCAAGCCGTTCCCGCAGGACGCCATGACGCAGCTCACCGGCGCCCGCGACGCGGTGTTCGGCTCCTGGTTCAACGACCGCGCCAAGCACTACCGCAAGATGAACCAGATTTCCGAAGACCTGGGCACCGCCGTCAACGTGCAGGCCATGGTGTTCGGCAACATGGGCGAGACTTCGGCCACGGGCGTGGGCTTCACGCGCAACCCGGCCACCGGCGAGAAGGCTTTCTACGGCGAGTTTCTGGAAAACGCGCAGGGTGAAGACGTGGTGGCCGGCATCCGCACGCCGCACCCCATCTCCGAGCTCAAGACGTGGAACGCGGCGGTTTACAACCAACTGCGCGAAATCACCACCATGCTCGAGAAGCACTACCGCGACATCCAGGATTTCGAGTTCACCATCCAGGACGGCAAGCTCTACATGCTGCAGACCCGCAACGGCAAGCGCACGGGTCCGGCGGCGGTGCGCATCGCGGTGGAGATGGTGGGTGAGAATCTGATCTCGAAGGAAGAAGCCATCCTGCGCGTGGAGCCGCAGCAGCTCGATCAGCTCCTGCACCCGGTGCTCGATCCGGCTTCGAAGAAGTCTCTCACCACGCTGGCCATCGGCCTGCCGGCCTCTCCGGGCGCGGCGGTGGGGATCATCTCCTTCACGGCCAATGACGCGGTGGTGGCATCGCAGAAAGCGCCGGTCATCCTGGTCCGCAAAGAGACCGTCCCGGACGACATTCACGGCATGGAAGTGGCCAAGGGCATCCTCACCTCGCGCGGCGGCATGACCAGCCACGCGGCGGTGGTGTGCCGCGGCATGGGAATCCCCTGCGTGGCCGGCGCGGAATCCATCACCGTCAGCGAGCACAAGAAGGAAGTCGGCGTCACGGTGGGCGGCAAGAACATCACCTTGAAGGAAGGCGACTGGCTGTCGCTCGACGGGTCCACCGGTGAAGTGTTCGCCGGCAAGGCCAACACGCTGGACGCCGATCCCTCCTCGGGCGTGCTGGCATCGTTCATGGGCTGGTCGGACGAGTTCCGCGGCAAGTTCGGGGTGCGCGCCAACGCCGATATCCCGCGCGACGCCAAGGCGGCCCGCCGGTTCGGGGCGGAAGGCATCGGCCTGTGCCGCACCGAGCACATGTTCTTCGCCGAGGACCGGATCGAGCACATGCAGGCCATGATTCTGGCCCGCGACGTGAAGACCCGCCGCAAGGCCCTGCAAAAGCTGCTGCCCATGCAGCGCAAGGATTTCGCCGGCCTGTTCACGGCCATGGACGGATTCCCGGTGGTGATCCGCACCCTCGATCCGCCGCTGCACGAGTTCCTGCCCAAGCGCGAAGACCTGATGGTGGACGTGGCCATCCTGCCCTACGCGGATATCAAGAAGAAGCGCGAGCTGGCGGCCACTTACAAGAAGTTCGGGGCCGAGGTGAAGAACCTCAAGACCGTCATCCCCGAATTGCTGAAGCGGGTGGAAGAGCTGCACGAGTTCAACCCCATGCTGGGGCATCGCGGCTGCCGCCTGGGCATCACCTACCCGGAGATCACGGAGATGCAGGCCCGCGCCGTATTCGAGGCCGCCGTGCAGGTGGCCAAGAAGGGCGTGAAAGTGATTCCGGAAGTCATGATTCCGCTGATTGGCGGGGTCAAGGAACTGGCCAACCAGGCCGCGATCGTCAGGCAGGTGGCCGGCGAAGTTCTCGAAAAGGCCGGCATGAAGGACCTGAAGTACATGGTAGGCACCATGATCGAGATCCCGCGCGCCGCGCTGACCGCGGACTCTGTGGCCACGGTGGCCGAGTTCTTCAGCTTCGGAACCAACGACCTGACGCAGACCGCCATGGGTCTCTCCCGCGACGACTACACCAAGTTCCAGAAGGACTATCAGGACGCCAAGATCTTCGACAACGACCCGTTCGCGGTCCTCGACCAGGAGGGCGTGGGCCAATTGGTGAAGATCGCCGTGGAACGCGGCCGCAAGACCAACCCCAAGTTGGAAATCGGCATTTGCGGCGAGCACGGCGGCGAACCCAGCTCGGTGCAGTTCTGCTACCGGGTAGGCATGAACTACGTATCCTGTTCCCCGTACCGGGTGCCGATTGCGCGCCTGGCCGCGGCGCAGGCGGCTATTTCGGGCGATAAGTCCGAAACCATGCGCACGGCGTAAGACCGTAGGTGGGGCGGGCCTCCTGGCCTGCCTTGTTCGGCATGGCAGGCCGGGAGGCCTGCCCCACCAAAATGTACTTCCAGGCCGGGGCTCACCGCCCCGGCCTTCTTCATTCGGCCATGCTACCGTAGTGGAAAGAGGCGTTGATGTCCACCCTGCCCAAGACCTACTTGACGCCCGAACAGTATCTCGAAATCGAGCGCCGGGCGGAATGCAAGAGCGAGTACTACCAGGGCGAGATGTTCGCCATGTCGGGGGCCAGCAGGGAGCATAACCTGATCGTTGCGAGCATTCTGTTTTCCTTGTATTCGCAGCTTCGCTCCAGCCGCTGCGAGACGTATCCCAGCGATATGCGCGTTCACGTTCGCAGCACAGGTCTTTACACCTATCCTGACGTGGTGATCGCGTGCCAGGAGCCGCAATTCCTCGACGGACAGTTGGATACCCTCCTCAACCCGACGCTTCTGATCGAAATTCTGTCACCATCCACGGAGGCCTACGACCGCGGCCGCAAGTTCGACCACTACCAATCGATAGAATCCCTGCGCCAGTATCTTCTGGTCTCGTCGGACCGCATTCACGCCGATCTCTACACCCGCCAGCTAGACGGCGGATGGCTTCTGACCTCGGCCGATGGCCCAGCCGGGACTCTCTCTCTCGCTTCCGTCAACTGCCAAATCGCTCTGGCCGATGTCTACGAGAAAGTCGACTTCGAAACGGCGTGAGGAATTTGATGTCTGCCCAACCCAAGACGTTCCTCACCCCAGAACAGTATCTCGAAATCGAGCGCCGGGCCGAATACAAGAGCGAGTACTACCGGGGCGAGATGTTCGCCATGGTCGGGGCCAAGTGGAACCACAACCTGATTGTGGCGCGATTGATTTCACAGTTCGATCAGCAACTCCGCTCGCGCCCCTGCTCGGTCACTCCCAGCGACATGCGCGTGCGGGTGAGCGCCACCGGCCTCTATACCTATCCCGACGTCGTCGAGGTCTGCGGCCCGCCGCAATTCCTCGACGACGAGCGCGACACGCTGCTGAATCCCACGCTCATTGCGGAAGTCCCCTCGCCCTCCACCGAAGCCTATGACCGCGGCCGGAAGTTCGAGCACTACCGGTCGCTCGAGTCGCTGGCCGAGTATCTGCTGGTTGGGTCGCAGCGCGTCAGCGCGGAGCTGTACACGGCCAGCCCGATGGACGCTGGCTGCTGACGGCGGCGAACAGCCTCGAAGACACGCTCCATCTCCCCGCCACCGCCTGCCGCCTGCCTCTCGCCGAGATCTACGAAAAAGTAGAGTTCGTGTAGGATCGCACGAGGCGAATCCAGGGGAACCCCCAAGCCCGGTAGCCGGTTTTCCAGAATAGCTCAACGAACCCAAACAGCCCCGGTGAGACAAGCCTCCAGACTCGTCAAGGGCCGCGTGGTGGACGGTTCAGGCCGGACGCCGGGAAAACATCCGCCGCCACAGCCCTTGCGGCCGGCCGTATGGCTGCCTGCCGCCGGAAACCGGCAGACCCTCGACGATCCTTCTGGGGTTGACCTCGAAGAGAAGCTCGGCCGCATCGTGGCCGCAACGCGACTGGACGGCCGCATAGGCCTCGGCAAGGCTGGTATGCCGGCGCGTCGGGTCGTGAGCGTCGCTGGCCACAACATGCGCCAAGCCGCGCTCCAGGAGCTGGGCGGCGGCCGTTTTGGCCGGCCCGCCGAAGGCCCCGGTGATCGAAAGCGCCGTCACCTGGGTCAGACAGCCCAGCCCCACCCAGGCATCCACCCTGTCGATCTTCCGTTGGAGCATCGGATTACGCTCCGGGTGCGTGACGATGGGGACCAGTCCCCGCTCGAGCAGGCGTTCGAGCACCGGCTCGGTGTATTTTCCCACGTGCGAGTCGGGGCATTCGATCAGCAGGTACTGGCGGCCGTTAATGGTGTAGGCGGAAGGGTGGTTCACCAGCAGATCGATGTTGTCGAAAGTGAGATGGAATTCACAACCGCGATGGACCTTGGGCTTCCCCCCGGCGAGCGCGTTGAGCTCGGCGACGGCGCGATCCACCAACTCCGGTTGGTAGGCGTATTGGGGATTGCAGTGCGGCGTGGCGACGATGTCGGTGGTCCCGCTCTCCCGCGCAATCTCGAGCAGGGCAAGGCTTTCCTCCATGGTGGAAGCCCCGTCGTCCATCCCGCAAAGGACATGGCTGTGGATATCGACCATGGGGAGAGAGCCATGCTAGCACGCGGCATTGGACCCGAGAACCGAGGTCGGCCGGGAAACCGCCTCTTGACGCGGAGACGCCGAGACGCCGAGAATTCTAAGTGAGAAGAACAACCGCCATGAAAATACAAGGTATCTTTCCGCCCATCGCCACTCCGTTCGATTCGAATGGCGACATCTACCCCGCCAAGGTGCGGCACAACGTGGAGCAGTGGAACCGCACGGCGCTCAGCGGGTATGTGGTAATGGGGTCCACCGGGGAGAGCGTGATGCTCACCTCGGAAGAGAAGGCGACGGTATGGGGGATGGTGGCGAATTACGCCGCGCCGGACAAGCTGCTAATCGCGGGAACCGGGATGGAGAGCGTTCGCGAGACCGTCAGCCTCACCAACGCGGCCGCCGAAATGGGCTACAAGGCGGCCATGGTCCGCACGCCGCATTACTACAAGAACGCCGCCGGCAAGCCGGAGACGCAGATGCTCTATTTCCGCGCCGTAGCCGACCAGACGCGGATTCCCTTGATTATCTACAACTGGCCGCAGACCACCGGCGTGGATATTCCGGCCGAAGCCGTGGCCGCGCTTTCCGAGCACCCCAATATCATCGGCATCAAGGAAAGCTCCGGGAACCTGGAGAAAGTGATGCAGATGGTCCGCGAAAGGCGGGCCGGTTTCCACGTGCTGGTAGGTTCCGCGCCGACCCTGTGGCCTTCCCTGCTGATGGGGGCGTGCGGCGCCATTCTGGCTTATGCCAACGCGGCGCCCTATTCCTGCATCGCGATTTGGGAAGCGCACCTGAAGCGCGAGGAAGCGGCCGGCATGGACTGGCAGAACCGCATCGCCCACGCGGCCAAACTGGTGACCGTGAAATACGGAATTCCCGGGCTGAAGCACGCCATGGATTTGAACGGGTATTACGGGGGACCGCCGCGGCTGCCGCTGAGCGTGCCCTCGGCCGAGGCCAAACGCGAGATCGAAGAAGCATTCCGGGATTTGAAGGGATAGCTTCCCGAGGCTGCTAGTATATTCCCAGAGGTCTTTTGACCGGCCGGATAAAGGGCGTTATAGGAACAGCGAATGAAGAGAAAACTCTACGGCGCCGCCATAGCGGTGTTCCTGATGGGGGCCTGCCTGGGCGGGTATAGGATCATGAAGAGGCGTCACGCCACCGACGAGTTCGGCCGCCCCGCGTCGCTGCACCCGGGCGGCGGCAGCGCAAACGCCGACCCGTCGGCCAAGCTCGAGGACCCGCTTCAGCGGGCGTCCCTGCCGGAATACCAGGACGTTCCGGCCGCCACGGACGCGGAATTGACTCCGGCGATTCCGACCGAGGAAAACCGCGAGAATTGGCTGCGTTCGCAAGGAGACGACGCGGACAGCCGCTATTCCTCCCTGAGCCAGATCAATCCCGAGAATGTCAAGAATCTCCAGGTTGCCTGGACCTATCATTCCAAGGACGGAACCGCCAACATCCAGTGCAATCCGGTGATTGCCAACGGCGTCATGTACGCTCCCACGGCGGGCAACCATATCGTGGCGGTCGACGCCGAGAACGGCTCCGAGATCTGGCGATTCAAACCGGAAGGGCACCCGGCGCAACGGGGCCTGGTTTACTGGCCGGGCAACGGCGCGCTGGCCCCACGGCTGTTCTTCACATCCGGCGCGTACCTGTTCGCTCTGGATCCGAAGACCGGCCGTCCGGTGAGCGGCTTCGGACGGAATGGCAAGGTCGCTTCGGGCGGCGTGGTGGCTCCCGTGATTTACCAGGACGTGATCGTAGTGGCTAACTGGAACGTCATTCTGGGCTATGACCTGGCGACCGGAAAGCAGCTTTGGAGATTCGACGTCTTAGGGAAGCCCGCGCCAGGGCAGGAGGATGTCGATCGCGGCGGGAACGATTGGGGCGGAATGGCCGTGGACGGGAAACGAGGCGTTGTATTCGCCTCTACCGGCTCGCCGCATCCGAATTTTCTGGGCCTGGACCATCCTGGAAGAAATGAATACGCCAATTGCGTAATCGCGCTGGAGGCCCGAAGCGGGCGGCTGCTGTGGTCCTTTCAGGAAATCCGCCATGACATCTGGGACCTGGATATTCCCGCTCCACCGAACCTGGTCACGGTCATGCACAACGGCAAACGCGTGGATGCGGTGGCCCAAGTCACGAAGATCGGCAACACTCTCCTGCTTGACCGCGGCACGGGCAAACCACTTTTCCCTTATCGTTTGCGGCGCGCTCCCGTTTCCAAGCTGCCCGGTGAGACCACCTCCCCTTACCAGCCTGTCTTCGATCTGCCACAGCCTTTTGCCCGCCAGGTATTTACAGAGGACGATGTAACCAATCTATCCGAGCGCGCTCACGCCTACGTGAAAAAACAGATTGCCGGCGCCAACCTGGGATGGTTCCAGCCCTTTGAACCGGGAAAGCCCACGGTCTATTTCTGCGTACATGGCGGCGGGCAATGGACTGGAGCGTCATTCGATCCCTCCAGCGGGTGGCTCTACGTAAGCTCGAATGAACTGCCCTGGATTATGACCGTGATGCGTGTTCGCGCGGGAGCAACCCGCGCGCCGAACCAGCCGCCCACGCCGGGAGAGACGGCCTACGGGCAATTCTGCGCCGGCTGTCATGGGAACAATCGCAAAGGCGCGGGCATGGCTCCGCCGCTCCTGAGCCTCGGGAATCGCATGTTAGACGATGAGGCCGTCGATATCATCAGGAAAGGCCGCAACTCCATGCCTCCCGTGGAGATGACTCCCGATCAGCGGCAAAAGCTCCTGGACTTTCTCTTTGATCGCGATCTGCCAGAAACCGGAGCGCCGGATGTCAACGCCCATTACACCTACTTGCCCAACGGCTATCCAAAACTTCTGGACGATCAAGGGTACCCGGGGTGCAAACCCCCATGGGGCCTCTTGAACGCCATCGATCTGAATACGGGCAAAATCGTCTGGAGAGTTCCCTTGGGCGAGTATGACGAGCTCACGCGGCTGGGGATTCCCAAGACCGGCACGGAGAACTTCGGCGGCGCGTCGGTGACGGCTGGGAGCCTGGTCTTCTGCGCCGGAACGCGCGATCTCAGGATTCGCGCCTTCGACAAAAGAAACGGCCGCGAACTTTGGAGTTCCAAGCTGCCTTTTGGCGGGTTTGCGCCTCCCGCGATCTACCAGGCGCACGGCCGCCAGTATATAGTGATCGCCGCCACCGGCGGCGGCAAACTGGGCGGCCCCACGGGCGACGCCTACGTGGCGTTCGCGTTACCCAACCCCGTTAAGTAGCTTAACCTTCAGCCCGGATCCGCGGATGTCCTCCCCGCGCATTCTCGATGCCGCTCTCCCCTGAGCGTGCGGAACGTGCATTGGAGTACGCCAGGGAGTATCTATTCGGCGGACGCGCGACGATGTTATGCGATGATGGGGTTAAAGGTTGGATCGACGGGTATGGTCTTGCATCCTCGCCGCGGGAGGCGCCGGTAAATCATGCTCCACGCCAGGGTGGCTCATCTGACCGTGCTCCTCAGTACGATTCTCATCCATCTTTCGAGCGCGGCGGCGGAGCGGCCGGGAATTCGCGCTTTCACGTCATCGCCACCGGTCATTGAATCGGGCGCGGTGGCGCAGCTTGTCTGGTCCGCCACCGGGGCCTCCACCGTGTCACTCGACCAGGGCGTCGGGGATGTCACGGGACGCGGTTCCATATATGTCAGCCCCGCCCAGACCACCACTTACACGCTGACTGCCACCAACCCCTCCGGCTCGGTCCGGCGCCAGATCACGGTCACGCTGCAGGCGGCTCCGCCAGTTCCTCTCGGCAAGGGCGCAACCTACTACGTCAGCCCCTCCGGCCGCGACAGCGCCGATGGCCGCACTCCGCAGACCGCCTGGCGGACCGTCGCCAAGGTCAACGGCAGCCCATTGAAGCCGGGAGACAACGTCCTGTTCCAAAGAGGCGGAGAATGGCGGGAATCACTCAAGGCGCCGGCCAGCGGCGAGCCAGGCAACCCTATCACCTTTGCCGACTATGGGACCGGAGCCAAACCGAAGTTCTGGGGGAGCGTGGTCCTGGTCAACAGCGAATTCCGGCCGGCCGGAAACGGCCTTTATACGTACTCCATTTCGACGCCCGTACTGGCCGCACTAGTGGATCACAAGTTCCTCTACTACAAGAAACCGGATGACGCTCCGCCGCAACCGTTCTTCTGGTCATTCCGCGGATCGACGCTCACTATCAATTCCCCCGGCGACGATCCGCGTTTCGACGGCAGACTCTATACCGCCGCGATTCGTGAAGACGTCGTCTACAGCAACTACAAGAGTCACCTGGCGTTTTATAACCTGGTTGCGGATGAGAGCGCGGCGCCCGACGGCGGCTACGCCTTCCGTATCATGGGCAGCCAAGACATCCTATTGGACCACTGCGAAGCCTATCGAGCCGGGAAGCATCATTTCGGAGTGATCAATTCGACGCAGGTAGTCGCCAGGAACCTCTACGCCGCCTGGGCCATGCCGGGGTTGGGCCATGGAGGCGCCATTGCGTACGTATCGTACGGGGATGGTTCCGGCTCCTTTTCCGATCAGACTTCGGAATGGCGCAACTGTGTTTGGGACCATCCGGAAGACCCCCAAGACCACGATGCTTACTACTCGTTTTACAGCCACGGCCGAATGCTCACTTCGGTTCTAGTAGACCAGATGATTTCACTTGGAGGGAATTTCTCCGTCGCCAATGACGAGGGCTCCTCAACCGCCGTCGTGGTGCACGGAGGTCTGGTTCAGGACGCACGGGTGGAAGTTTACGGCAAGAACATTCTGTTCGATGGAATGCGCATTACCGGCGCGTCCGCGACCCTGGACATGAGCGGCTCCAACCTTACCTTTCAAAACATGATCATCGATGGGACCAATCTGGGGTATTCCTGGTACCAGAGCGCGGTTGTTTCCCGCGGAACGGAGAATGTCTTACGTTTCAGCACAGTCGTCGTCGACCCGCACGCTCCCCCCTTTACTACTTGCATTGCAGTGGACAGTAAGAACAGCGGCGCCTCAGGCTCCAGATTCAGCTTCTACGGCAACATTCTTGTGTCGCCGGGACGGGCTGTAAAACAGTGGTACGACCGGCCGCTGGAGGCCGACTTTTCCGAGGTACGGCACAACTTCTATGCCCCTCGGGCGACATTTACCGACGGCGATATGGATCTGGCTCAATGGCAATCGGCGGGTCTCGACGCGGGGTCCTTGCAGGGCGACCCGATGTTTGAAGACCGGGCGCGCGGCGACTATCGTCTTCGCAAGGGTTCGCCGGCCATAAAAGCGGCTCCGCCCCTTACATCGGGGCCCCCGATTTCCGAGGATTATACAGGCGCTCCGCGTCAACAAGGCGCGGCGATCGATATGGGCGCCGTCGAGTCTCCGGCGGCGGGAGTCAAGCCGCCGGCAGCCGCCGAGGCGGCGGTCTTCGTGGCCCTGTTATTCGGATTGACAGGCGCGCTGGCGGCCGCATGGAGGCGCAGAAGACGCGCTTCCCTTGACGCTCGTTAAGCGCCTTTCCGGCGCGGAGTCGTCTTGTGGATCGGCGCGCCTTGGTCCGGCACACGCCCCGAAGCGACTCTTGTGCTACCGGCGAATCGCGTGGCTAGCCCTTAACCACAAAGAAGCGCTTCAGCCGCAAACAGTGCTTTTCGACAAGGTTCCACGACAGAAGGGCGACCCCGAAGGTCGCTGCGATGCCCCCCATGAGAGCAAAGAGCCAGAAGACAAAACGGAGACGCTCCGGCAAGCGAAGGGAAAGGCGAGCGATCGTGTTTGCCTGAAGAATGAAGATCGGCGAATGAAAGACGTACATGGCGTAGCTGTACTTACCGAACGACCGGAGAAGAGGCGTACGCAAGAGCGCCGAGGGCCACTGCGTGGAGCCGGCGCTCAGATAGGCAAAGAGCACCAATGCGACGCCGACCAGGGCGAAGGAAGTGAACCCAAAGGTCGCCATCGGGGGGTAGTACGGTTCGCCGGTGGCGCCAGTCACGAGTACAACCAACAACAGCAGGCTTCCCGTGGCGGCAATCCAAGGGAGGCAACGTTTCGCCAGTGGGAGCAGTCTGCCGTCCCTGACAGCAAAGGCCGCGAGCGAACCGAAGGCCAAAGGCTCCACGCGAAAGGGGGTCAGGACATAGAGGAACTCGTGTGAGGGGATGTGGTGACTGAACAGCACTCGGAGCCCGAAGGAGGACGCCGCGATGGCCAGGCAGACATACGGAAACCGCTTGCGCGGGACCAGAAAAACGACCAGCGGCCAGAGTAGATAGAACTGTTCCTCTATGGATAGGGACCAAAAGTGGCCGATAAAGAGTATTTTGTTCCCGAAGGCTATTTTCCAGTTCGACAAATGAAGCCAAAACCAAGGCTCCAGCGAGTTATTGTCATTCGGCATCCAACCAAAATGGTGCGTAACCGGCAGCAGTATGTGAAAGTAGCCAATTACGCAAACAAAATAGAGAGGCAAAATTCTCAGAACACGGCGGACATAGAAGGAGGATAAATAATTGGCAGCGCCTTTCGTGTCTAACAGGATTCCACTAATCAGAAATCCCGAAAGGACGAAGAACAGATCCACTCCCGACCACCCCACGCTTAGAGCCTTTTGAATGAGCGCCGGCACGGCCGGGGTCCGGTTGAAGTGCGCCAGGAGAACCAGCAGGATTGCGATACCGCGCACGCCATCGAGTTCCGGGACGAGCTTTTGGGAAGGCCTGCCGGTATTGGTATTGGTATCGGTGTCGGTACGAACGAGTGTGGCAGCCATCCTTCGTGTGTCTCTTCCGAACTTCAGCTTAAATGGCGCTTCCGAACGGCCAGATTGGCTGCTTACTTCAGGTTATTCCCTTGGTCCGCAATTGGCATTTTGGCGCCCGATTTCCGAGGATTTTGCCGGCTCGCCGCGACAGCAAGGCGCGGCGATCGATATGGGCGCCGTCGAGTCTCCGGCGGCGGATGTCAAGCCGCCGGCAGCCAAGGCAGTTGTCTTCGGATTGGCGCTATTCGCGCTGACCGGCGCGCGCGCAGTGGCATTACGCCGAAGAAGACAATGATCTTATCGGGAAGAGAACAGGCTCTTGACCTTCTCGTTTTGAGGATCGGCGTACCAGGTTCGGTACATCATGCTGTCACCCTCCTGAACCGCCTTGACCAGACTTTTGTGGTAGAGGTCCAGAGGCCCATCCGCGGTGTAGATCAGCGAAAACGCCTTCGGGTATATCCCGCGAACGTCGGCGGACGTCGACACCTCGCCTCTGCGCAGTTCTTTGTACGGGGCCGAAAACGCGTAGTAGCGGAGATCGGAATGCTCCGGAATCAGTAGAATGTCCGGGAAAGCAGCCGCGACCTTCTGTATGACCGCGGGATCCATCGGATTGTTGGTGTTGGCGTCGACATTCGAGTCGATGTAGGCCATGGTGATTCCCCAGCGATTCCTGGCATAGCCGATCTTGTCGATGAGGAGTTGCGCGGGGTCCGCCGCCACCGCCTGGACAGCCTTCTGGCCGCCGTTCGAGACGGTGAGCTGCTGAGGCCGGACGGTGACCCCGACTCGCAATCCGGCGTTTCGAAAACGTTGGAAGTATTCGTCGGCCACGTCGGCCATTTCGGGGGCCAGTGCATTCACCATCCGGGGGTCGCCCAGATACGACACCTCACTGGCGAATTTCTGGCCTTCGATATCCCAGGTAATGGCGCCCTGGGCATTCATGTTCTTCATGACGGCGATGGCGCTATCGGCGAGCACCAGAAGCCTTTGGTGAAAGTCCGCTTTTCCCGACGGAGTGCCGAGGTTCAAATGGGCGTCGCCAAACCATCCTTGCGGATTGGTCGGGTTGTTTTGCCCGGCCGTCGCCAGAAAGATGGCCCCGATGGGCCGGCGGTCGGACCATTTCAGTTGGTACGGAAAGGCATCCCGGAAGCGCTTATAAAGGTCGGGCGCAACTTTAGCCAGAGTCGCATCGGCGTGGGCAAACCGAATACTCACATCGTACTGGTCCGTGCCTTTGGGCGGAATCGGCCTGTCTACCCGCGGATAACTATCCGGATATGAGGGGATGCGGCCGGTGTGGACGCTGAGGGGAAAGACCGTGTTATGCGGGCGGTCGTTCGCCCAGGGGAAGCCCACCATCAGCGGCTGGGTGATGTCCTCGCTCGCGATCACAATCGAGCCGGAGCCGTATGAGGCCCGCACCAGCGCGAGGTCGCCGATGTTGTGGGCCAGCAACGGCGTGGTCCCGTCATACTCCTGGAGCTTCTCGGGAAACTTCAGCGCCAGGGGCTGAAATTGGAGGCTTTCAATGGTATCCGAAGAGGTATTGGTGGTTTGGATGCTCAGGTCCAGTTGATTGCGGGCTGTATGGTACGTTACTCGAACGGAGCCCCAAGGAAACGTCTGGCTCAACTGCTGCCGCTGGACATCCATCCTCACGGCGCCAAACTTTTCGCCCTGGTAGGTCTCGCCGTTCGCCTTTCTGAAAGCGACGCGTTCGACGTGAAACTCGCCGTCCGCGATATACTCCACGTTGTTGCATAGCAGCGATTTGATGCCCTTGCCGTCAAGCGAGACGGTGGCCACGAGTGGGCGGGTGGATCTGATCAGGACCCCGGCGCCCAACAAGGCGGCGCCCGTCACGGAAAGAACCGCGATCGTTGAGAATCTCATGACACCTCCAACTTAGAACAATTCTCCCGCCGCATCAACCCGGCCGCAGAAAAGCCCGGCGTCTTCCGCATCAGGCGCTCTGCGCAGTCAGGCGCCGCGAAGGACCGGAGTGGGCGGCGACGGGAGCCACATTAACAGCAACAAAGAAGTCGCGAGCAATCGGCTCGATAGTAAACGCAATGTTATCGAACGATCCGAACAGCGCTTCCAATTCATCGCGCCGGTACAGGTACAGGTCGCAACGTTTACGATACCGGAGCTTCCTCTGCCATCCCAGGAGTCCGCCCGCCATGGGGAAAGAAAAGAACACCTTGGAACGCGACAGGGACAGCGCCTTCTCAATGACTTTGCGAGGATCGGCCATGTAGTCCATGAAGCCCATGAGGATTACATAGTCGAAGGCGTCGGGCGTGGAGAAGTTCAGAAAATCCGCCACTTTGAACTCACAGCGGCTTTTCACGCCCGCCTTACGAGCGTGTTCGTCGGCGATTTGGAGCATGCCGTCCGCGAAGTCGATGCCCACCACCCGATGAGCTCCGCGCTGGGCCAGCGTGATCGAGTAATGTCCCGGGCCGCAGCCCACGTCGAGAACGGTCTTGCCAAGAATGGGTGAGCAGCGTTCCACCGAGTGTTTGAAGCGCAGCTTCATGCTCTTGCGGAACAATTTGTTTATCAGGCCGTCGATCGGGCCTCCGCGATTGCTGTAGATGGCATCGAAATTCCCGGCGTAATGGTGAAAGAAGTCTTGGGTACGATCGGTGGTCGTCACTGTAAGCCTCCGTTTGTTTCATGTGAACCGCTAAGGTATTGCTGGAAAGTAGTCAGGCGAAAGTCATTTAGAATCCTGGACACCTTGGATTCGGCGCCGGCGAGATTGACGTAGGTCTTGAACGCGCGGAACGCGCTCATGGGCAGGCGTGGGTGCTGTGGGTCGATTTCCCGGGGATGAATGTAGAAGACTACCGGGCGCCCCTCATGCACTATCTCGCGCGATTTGCGCTTGATGAACCAATAGGGGAACAGCCGCATGTATCCGCCGCCGGAGACGCACACCGATTTTCCCAGAACGCTGCACACTGTAATGGGAAACTCCAACAGGGACTGACCGTTCCTGCAAGGGATTGTGTGGAATCCGCGCGGAGCGCCGGGCATGCCGCCGTGTCCGTGGGGAGCCGGGAAGATGGACGAATCGTACCGATAGCCGGCGGCGGCGAGGGTATCGAAGCTCCATTCCATGGTGGAGAAGCCGGGTGCACGGTAGCCGCTTACGGCCGTACCGGCGACGTCTTCCAGGGTCAGGCGCGCCCGGAGTACATCGTCGTAGAACTGCTCGCGGGTGAGTTCATTCGTCAGGCGATGCGCATAGCCGTGGGATGCGATTTCGTGTCCCCGGCGGGCGGCCTCTTTGACGAGATGCGGGAACCGCTTACCAACCCAGCCCAGGAAAAAGCAGGTGGTGACGACCTTCTTTTCGGCGAACAGGTCCAGGAGCCGTATGAAGTTCCGCTCCACTCGCGACGGGAGGCTGTCCCACTCCTCGATGTACGGACCCCCGACATCGAGGATGTGAAACCAGTCTTCCACGTCCACCGTGAAGAACCCCTCAATCGGCGGCGCGGGCGCCGCGGCGGTTCCACCGGGCCGTTCTGGGGCCCATGAACGGTCCGCCATCGACTCAGTTTCGAGGACGGAACGGCGGTATAAGACGCTGTGCGGCCGGCGCTGGCCGGTAAGGTCCGGCGGCATGGCCGCTGGATGGTGTAAAGTGTCCTGATAACGATTTGGCATCATTGGCATCTGTCTCCCGTGCAATTCGGGAGCAACCTCAACCCGTTCAAGTCATAACAGCGAACTTGGGCGGCCTGCATTCGGTCATCCCCGAGCGCCGCCAGGCGCGGGGTGAGAGTCGTCTGTACTGGAGTTCTGGTGGTCATTGCGAGTCGGATAGAGCAAACGCCAGGTACTCGTCTCCAGAGGGGCTTTCCACCATCGAGCCACCGCCAGCGGCGATGACCACGTACTGCCGGCCCTTCACTTCATACGTCGCCGGCGTGGCATGGCCGGCGGCGGGCAACTGCGTTTCCCAAAGTACTTTTCCGGTATCGATATCGAACGCTCGAAACATGCGGTCCTTGGTGGCTGCGATAAAAACCAGACCGGACGCCGTGACAATGGAACCGCCGGCGTTCTCGGCGCCGGTGACCGGGAGCCCGCGGGCGGTGAGTTCCTTGTACTCGCCCAACGGCGTCTGCCAGACGATTTCGCCGCTGTTCAGATCGATCGCGGTGAGCCGGCCCCAAGGCGGTTTGACCGCCGGGTATCCCTGAGCGTCCACCCATCGATTGAAGCCGCGGAAACCGTACCGAAAGCCCGCGCCCGGCTTGGCATCCACGATCTCCAACAGGTACGGAACGTCGTTGGTGTTCACCAGCAGGCGGCCGGTGCGCGGATCGAGCGATGCGCCGCCCCAATTGGCTCCGCCGTGCAATCCGGGTATGAGGATCGTGCCCCGCTTGCTCGGCGGCGTGAACATGCCGGCTCCAGCGACCTCTCGAAACTTCCGGAGCGCGGAGGCATGGGCCTCGGGCGAAAGGTCGGTCAGGTCGGCCTCGGCGATCCGGGTGCGGGAAAGGAACGCCGGCTTGAGAGGGAACGGCTGAGTGGGCCATGCCTGTTCCCCTTCCA
The DNA here is from genome assembly GCA_963767595.1 of Terriglobia bacterium. Taxonomy (GTDB): domain Bacteria; phylum Acidobacteriota; class Terriglobia; order Bryobacterales; family Bryobacteraceae; genus BOG-224. The sequence continues at coordinate 395,891 of CAVYEK010000008.1, read as the reverse complement.
GTTCGGACGCCGGCGCCGGCCGCTCTTCCACCGGAAAGACCGGCTTCCCGGTGTCCCGGTCAAGGACGAAGACGAAGCCGTTCTTGGTGGGTTGCACGACCACATCCATACGCTTGCCGTCATGGGTTATGGTGGCCAGGATAGGCGCCGAAGCCAGGTCGTAATCCCAAAGATCGTGGTGCACCATCTGGTAATACCAGACGAGTTTTCCGCTATCCGCCCGCAACGCTACCAGGCAGTCGCTGAAGAGATTCTCGCCGGCGCGGTCCCCGCCGTAAAAATCGAATGTGGCGGAACCGAGAGGGACAAAGACAAGGTCCCGCGCGCCGTCTACAGTCATTCCCCCCCACGCGTTGCTCCCGCCCACAGTCTTCCAAGCGTCGGCGGGCCAAGTATCGTAACCGGTCTCTCCGGGCTGCGGAATGGTGTGAAAAATCCATTTCTGCTCGCCGGTCCGCACGTCATAAGCGCGAACATGACCGGGCGCGGCGGGCTCCGGTCCTTCACCGACCATGGAACCGACGATGACCAGGTCCTGATAGACGACTCCCGGCGAGGTGACCGTAAAACCCAATCCGTCGATGTTGCGTCCAAGCCCCTCCGTCAGGTCAACCACGCCTCTGTTGCCGAAGCCGGGCTTCGGATTGCCGGTCCGGGCATCCAGGGCGATCAACTTATGGCCGCCGGCGAACAGAATGCGCCGGTCCAATCCATCCTCCCAGTAGGTAACGCCGCGGCTCGGGCCGGAATGCTTCTGTTCCCGCATGGGGTCCGGCAGGATATGGCGCATCGCGGCGCCGATCCACCGCCCCGGGAGGCCCGATCCGCCGGCCAGCAGAAACACCGTCGCCAGAAGCCATGCGTGAAACTGAAACGAAGGCGTCGCGATGGGCCGGACACGCCGCCGCGATACGAACCTTGTAAGCATCACCGCCCCGGCCAGAAGGAGCGCCGCCAACATCGCGACAGCCGCCCACAGCCGGGTATAACTGGGACGTTCCGGAAAGGGATTGTACTTCCAGATTTCGCGCCCCGTCTCCGCATCCAGCGCTATAACCTCCAGAACCGGAGACGTCACGTACATGACGCCCCTCACGATCAGCGGATTGCACTCCATGGAACTCTTCAAAGCATCGCTTCGGCCGCCGGCGTGGTACGTCCAGGCGACTCGAAGATTCCGCACGTTGTCTTTGCGGATCCGATCCACCGCAGAGAAAGAGCTGCGTGAAGCGTCGCCGCCGTAGTCGCGCCATTCCCTGTCCGCGCTCCCAGCCACGCAGGGAGCGACCAGCGACAACGCGCACAGAACGATTTGAGCGCGAAAGAACATTACGCACTCAGCCGATCGCTCTGGAACGGTTGTTCGACCTGACCGTAAACCACGTTTGGACGCAGGGTGGAGGCAGACACGGTGCTATTGGTCTCAGATTCGACGAAATACAGCGGCTGCTCCTTCGTCTCATCGAGGATCCGCGCCACATATCCGGAAAGGATGCTGAGAATCGTGAAAAGCAGGAGAAACATCGTCGTATTAGTAAGTGAGATGGTCAACCACCCTTCGGCGATTCGCGACTTCACCAAGGTCACCACGAAGATGTACACCAGATAGACGAAGTTCCCGGCGCTCGCGACGAGCCCCAGCAGAGAGGCGAAGCGCAATGGGATTGCGGTGTTGGCCACCAGGATATTGGCTACCGCGTTCAGGCGCCCGATTGTGTGCCCCACCGCGGAGGGATTCCCGCCGCGCGTCTCGCCTTCATACGAAATCGAGCTCTGGTGGAGTCCGACCGACGCGTGGAGATAACTCAGATACCGGCTCTTGCTGCGGATTCGAACGATGGAGTTCACCAGCCGCCTGCTGAACACCTTGAAGGTGGATTCATTTGGCCGCAGTTCAAACCCGAGAAGATGGCTTGCCAGGTGATAGGCCGGATAACAGAACAGCCGGTCGAGCAAGCTGTCGCGCCGGCCGGCCGGCATGGCGGTGACCGAATCGCACCCATCCATCGCGGCCGAGACCAATTGCGGTATCACCTCCGGGGGATGCCGCAGAGGTTCGATCAGCACGACGTAGTCGCCGATCGAATGGTCGAGCGCCGCGGCCAGCGAGACTTCCGTGCTGTAGCGCCGCGAGAGCCGCACTACGCGCACGTTGGGAAGCCGGCTCTGGAGATCCTGAAGCTTGCAGTACACGTCCAGCGGAGATCCATTATCGATCAGCAGGAGCTCATAGTAGGTGTAATGCGCGTCGAGGATTTCGAGCGTGGCCGCCACGAACGATTCCATCGCCTTGCCATCGTCCGGCACGATGGCCAATACCGAGATGAGCGCATCGCCGTTTGGTCGCGGCGGGTTTGCGCTATTTGTTTGAGCGGCTTTAGAGGCATTGAGCATGCAGAGTCCTCGCTTCCACTTGTTCGGCGGACATGGTCTGAACGATGTCGTATATGTTGTCCAGTTTGGCGCCCAGAATGACAAACACTCCCTTGGCCCCGTGATCGCGGCAACATAGGATCGGCCGTCCGTCGTCGATTTCGTTCCGTAAAAGAACCGTTTTGGTTTCGAAAAGCGATCTCACATAGCGCGCTTCGCGCAATGCGGGCATATAGCGCTGGCAGTCTTTCAACATGTACATGCTCTTTGAGGACCGCGCGAGGTCGGCCGACCGGGGTTCGGCCTCCGCAAAATCGCTCCAGGCCTCGTGGGGCGTGTACGTAACGTGCGACAAGGTGTGCAGCCCAGTCGACGGAAAAGGCAGGCTGGAGAAGAACGGGCCGTCCATTACGGTTACGCCCACACGCTCCAGCGCCGGCGGCATCTGGATCAGCGCGAGCTCCGCTATTTCATGCTTGAGGGGCAGCCGGGGCAGTCCCGACCGCGCCAGGAGCTGGTTGATGCCGGAGTAGGTGCAGTTGAACACGTACTGGGCCGCTACCTCCGCGCCATCCCGCAGCACCACGCTCAGGTCCCGCGCGGAGCTGGTCCGGATTCGGTCCACTTCGCAGTTACACGCCGTTTCGACATTCATGGCCCGCAACCGCTCGGTCATGCGAGCTCGAAGCTTAACGGCGTCGAAGGCGCACTCCTCCACCACGAAAATGTCTTCAATCATGGCGCGATTGAACAGCCCCTGGATGGCGGGCTGGGGCTTGCTCAGCGGGATCCCGACCTGTTCGCAGTGCTTCCGAAACTGATAGGCGGTTGCCTTTGAGATGTCCCGAACAATGGCATAAACATGCACGAAGCCGCGGTCGATGCAGTCGGGAAATTCGCGCATAAAGCGCGGATAGTTCACCGCCGAGCTTTTGGCCGTGAGCAGGCTTCTTGGGTAGTGGTATCCGTTGTGTACGCGCGCCTGGTTGGCGTAGGAAGCGCGGGTCAGCAACTCCGCCTCCCGCTCGAGAATCAGGATTCGGGGAAGCCGCGCCGCGAGAACGGACGCCAGCATGGAGCCGTAGAACCCGCCGCCGATTACGATGGCGTCATAGTCGGACTGTCGAAACGCCGTTTTCATTGAAGTTACCATCGCACTCATGGGACTTAACTTGCCAAGGCCGTACTGACTTTGGTCATGACGGCCGCCGCGTGTTCGGCGACGGTTTCGGCCGGGCCCAACTTCGACCGAAGGCTTTCCGCAAAGGGAGCGATCAGGATGGCCAGCTCGGTCAGCCTGGGGTCGTGCCGGAAGATGACAAAATCGGATCCGCCGATGGGTATCTGTACGGACCAAAGGGAAGGCCCCGGTTGGGAGCGTTTGGCTTCGTCCTCATAAACCCGACCGTCGAACCGCATGGCTACGTAACTGAAACCGGCTTCCCGGCAGGCATTGCGAAGAATCGTCCAGCATTCGGTGACCGTGGCGGCGGCGGCAATGGACTGCTGGTACTCCTTCAGGTAAATCTTGGTGCGCAACAACTTGCGGAAGTCCCCGGCAAACAGGAATTGGTTCAGAACTCCAAACTCCGTGTAGCGCAGCGAGCGGAACCCCACATAAGCCGCCGCCACCAACAGGAGCAGCAACACGGTGGCCATTCGAGGGTGAAGGATGGTCTGCAGCACGGCCAGGGACGCGGTTAGAGCGGAGACTCCGTAGAGCACCAGCGCGGCACTGCGGTGGCTCACGCCCTTGGAGAGGATTCGGTGATGGATGTGGTTGCTGTCCGCGCCGAATATGGGCCGGTTGCGAAGGAAGCGGCGCACAATGGAGATCATCACCTCTCCGACCGGCAGCGACAGGGCGATGAGAGGCGCGGCCATGCCGAGCCCCGAAGTGCCGCTTTGATGCCACATCAGGCCGTAGCACCCCAGCAGGAATCCCACCGGCAAGCTTCCACAGTCTCCCAAGAAGACCGACGCCGGGTTGAAGTTATAGTAGAGGAAGCCGACCAGGCAACCCACCATGGGGGCCATGGCCAGGGCCAGGCCGGGACGATGGTGAATGGCCGCCGCCATTAAGAGGCTTACCGAAGCGATCAGCGAAACGCCCGTCGCCAATCCATCGAGGCCGTCGATCAGGTTGATCGCGTTGGCGCAAAGCACCAGCCAGAAGACGCTCATCGCGCCGACCACAACGACCATGAGAGGCGACGTGCCCGGCGCGGTCGCCAGGCGAACGCCTACCAATACGGCGTACAGCCCGGCCACTAGCTCGCACATCAGCTTTCTCCAGGGGGAGAGGCCTCGCACGTCGTCATACAGGCCGGCTCCGAAAATGATCGCCACGGCGGGCAGAAGCCGCAAGATCAGTTGCAGGCTGGGATCGTGCCATTCCAGCAGTCCCATCCACACGGCGAACACCAGCGCGACGAGAGCGAAGAAATAGCTGAAGGCTAAGGGAATTCCGCCGACGCGCGGAACGGGCCGGGCGTGGATCTTGCGGTCGGAATCCGGCCGGTCGACTACCTGCAAGAATCCAAAGAAGTCACGACAGAACGGAGTCAGGACGAAAGAACTGACCAGGGCGCACAGGCCCACCACAATTATCGTTCTCATTAGGTCCTCCACTTGTGCTTCATCATGTTGTTTGTCCGGCGACGCATACTCGCATTACGTTCCGTTTACTCCATCTCCATAGCGCGGTCCGGCGCGGATGCCGCCACGGCCACCTGCTCGGGCGTGAAGCCGGCGGCGGCCCCGCTCGCGCCCAACAGCGAGCAGAATCTGGCAACGCCCCGTGGGAGGTCGTAATTCTCCAGAAAGGCGTGGCGCGCCCTGGCGCCCGCGGCCGGGACCATTTCAGGCTGCGCCTCCAGTTGGTTCAGCAGAGCCACCAGCCCGGGTCCGTCCCCACAGTCGATCTGCCATCCGCAACGAAACCGTTCAATAATCCAGAACGGCGTCGTGGTCCGCGGTCCGATGTATAGAATCGGCCTGCCGGCGGCCATCAGTCCGTACACTTTGCTGGGCACCACCGAACCAGCCGAAGCGGGCCGCTGGGTGACCAGCCCGATGTCAATTTCCGAAAGACTTTCCGCCAGGCGTGTCCGCGGGCAGTAGGATTGAAAAGAGACATTGCGAAGGTCTTCCGCGGCGCATATTCCCTGGACATACTTCTGTCTCTGCCCGCCGCCGATAAAGCGAAAATGGAAGCGGGCATCGTCTTTCAACGCCTTGATGGCGTAAAGAACCGTGTCGACGTCGTGCGACAATCCCAGGTTGCCGGAGTAAGTGATATGGAGAGGCCCGGCGCCTTTCCGTTCGATCGGGGAGATCTCCCGCCCGTCCGCCCAATTTTCCGCCACGTGCAGCTTGTGATCCGGAATGTGACGCTCGGCCAGCCGCTGCCGCATGCACTCGCCCAGCGCCACAATGCCGTCCGCCCGGCGGTAGGACCAGTCTCCGATCCAGTGCAGCAGACGGACCACCAGCGCGTCGCCGCGAAAAATGCCCACGTCCACCAGCGCCTCCGGGAACAGGTCCATGACCCATATGTAATGCCTGGCGCGGTGTCTCCACTGCAGAATTGCGCCCACCACCGACAAAAGCGGCGGCGTGGTCATGGTCACAATCAGGTCGGCTTTCCGAATCCAGAGCCCTCTCCAGAGACAGCCCAAAAGAAACGACACATAGGACAAGGCCCTGCCTATCTTGCCGGGCAGGTATGGGACGCACAAGATCCGCCGGATCGTCACCGGAGGCGGCTCGTCCATGATGTCGACGCTGGCGTAACCCGTCCTGCCACACAGCACTGCAACGTCGTGCCCCTCGGCCACCAACGCCCGGGTGGCATCCGTCAACAGTTGGCTGGTTGCGGCGGCATCAGGCCAGTAAAATTGGTTGATAAATAGAACGCGCACACAGCCCTCCCCATGTACCCAGAAATTGACTTTCTACTCCCCGACTTCCGGCCGGCCCTTGATCTCGCGGCGGCGAAGGAAGGCCGCCGGATTGCCGGCATGAATCTCAAACGGTGAAATACTCTTGGTGGCCACGGCGCCGAATCCTACGATGGCGCCCGCTCCAATCGTTATGCCGGGCGCCAGCGAGGCTCTGGCGCCCACCCAGGCGCCGTCGTGTACCGAGATCGGCTTTACGATCAGGCGGAACGCCGGATCCGTCCAGTCATGACTGCCAGTGCAAAGATAGGCTCCCTGAGAAATGCAGACGTTATCGCCGAGCGTGACGGGAGCCAGGTTGTCGATCCACGCATCTTCCCCCAGCCAGCAGTTCTTCCCGGTCTTGAAATTCCACGGGTACTTCACGCGGAATCCCGGCTTGATGGTGACATTTTCGCCGACGTCCGCGCCGAACAGCCGCAGCAGGCGCCGCCGGAAGCCCGAGGAAGGCAGAATCGTACAGCGCAGCAACGGATGTCCGATGGTGAACCAGATTGTTCTTACGATCCACGACGAACCCGGATCATAGAACGAGTTCTCGAACCTCGACAGATCGACAGTGACAGAAGCCTGCACATCTGCTCCTTAAGACAGTTCCACTGAAGCGGGTTTTTGGCCGCCCCGCAGCCAGCTATACACTTCTTCCATCTGTTTGCCGATGACGGGCCAGGTGAAGCGCCGCTCGATCAAGGCTTTCGCCCGTTCCCCCAGGCGAGTCAGCTCACCCGTCCGCATTTGGAAGAACTCGCGCAAGGCCAGCTCCAGGGCGGGGATCTTCGGCTCGATTACCCATCCACAATTGGCTTCCGCAACCTCCGGAAAATGACAGGGAACCGAAACGATCGAGGGGACCCCCATGGCCAGAGCTTCGAGGACCGCGACGCTGAAGCCCTCCGATAAGGACGGCAGCACGAACAACCCGGCAGCAGCCAGAGCCGACCATTTCATCTCATTTTTCAGCATTCCGATGAAACTGATCGAGTCCCGCAGGTTGAGATCTTCCGTCATTTGCTTGAGAGTTCCCAGCAAATTGTCGGAATCCGGACCGGCGATCGCCAGGTGGACGTCCTCGCCGCGACTATCCGCCGCCTGGCGCCAGGCCTGAATCAGCACGGGCAACCCCTTCTTGGGGTGAAGCCGCCCCATGAAGAGGACGATCCGTTTCCCTCGCAATTGGGGAAAAGCCCGCCAGAATACGTCTCCCGTGACTCCCTCGGGCGCCTGGACTCCGCTGGGAACCACGGCGACGGGCGAGCGCAACCCAATCCGGCGGTAGTCGGTCACCTCATCCTTGGTCAAGGCGCGAAGGCAGGATGCGCGCTGCAGATTGTTGGTTTCAATTAATGCCGCATACAATGCCTTCTTCATGCGCTTATGGGTCAGCGCCCAATCGTCGAGCATGCCGTGGGCGGAGATGATATAGGGCTTTCCGCAAGAGCGGGCGAAACCCGATGCAACCGTGCAATGGGTCTCCCAAATGCCGTGGATGTGCACGCCCTGGGCGGCGCGAATCATCTGCTTCAGCCGCCTCCGCAGCCCCGGATTCAGCATCCAGCCCAGCCGGCTCGATGGGAATTGAACGACCTGCGAGCGATCGTCTTCCGAAAGGTGGTCGAGCTCCGCCGGGTTGCAGAAGCCCACGATGGGACACTCGTGCGTCCCCCCAGCCTCCGTTGCGCGGGATAGCTGTGGGACAGTCGCGGCGATCCCCCCGAACTTCTGGTCCAGATGCGAGACGACTTGCAGCCAGGAAGCTCCGACCTGCGCTTTGGGCTGATGAACGATCGGATTATGTTGTGTAGCCTGCAATTGTCACCACCTCTTGGGCCCACGTCGCCAACGAATAACGCGCGACGATTTCTTTCGATTTCTCGCCCATCCTCGATCGCCGGGTGGAATCGAGTCCGCTGATCGTGGACATCAAATCCGCCAGTTGTTGGTTGTTGTCCGGATCGAAAACGTAGCCGTTGGCGCCGTCTTCCAGAAGGTCGTCCGAACAGCCACAGCGATTCGAAACGATCAGGGGAAGGCCGGCGGACATGGCCTCATTCGCCACCAGGCCCCAGGGTTCACGCCAACTCGGGAGCATGAAGCATCCGGCGAAAGCGTAGTAAGGCGTCATGGCCCGCGTGTCTTTCATGCCGGCAAAGAGCACACAGTCCTGGAGACCCGCATCCGATACTTGCCGCCGCAAACTGGAAGCAAGCGGACCATCGCCCACGAGCACCAGAGACCAGGTTCCACCGCGTTCCCGGTAGATAGCGAAGGCCCGAATCAATCCGTCAATGTTCTTCTCGGGCGCCAGGCGGCCGACCGAAAGGAAATAGCGGCTTGGCAAATGGAGCGCCGCGGCCGAGGTCTCGCGCCGGTGGGCCGCGGCCCGCCCCGCGAAGTACTCGTTGTCGACCACATCGTAAAGACCGGCAATCTTGGCCGGTGCAAATCCGAGGTCCCGCAAATAGGCCGACTGCCGCTTGCCGCCGGAGATCGCCGCATGGAACAGCCGCGGCAAAACGGCCCGCTTGGCTCCCTCCAGCAGGGGCCGGCGCCGGTGGTCCTGCCGCGTCGATTCGCTCATCAGAACCGCCCGCTTGCCGTGAAGCCGCGCCCAGAATACCGAGGCCAGCCCGGGCAAAGTGTAGTAACCCGGAACCAGGACCACTTCCGGAGAGATGCGGTTCAGCTCCTTCCACAGCCGCCGCGCAATTCGATACTGTCCGATATCCGACCACGAACCGTCCGGAAACAGGGTGGCGATGGGCAGACCTTCCCGCTCCGCGGCGCGGAACACCATGCGGCCATGCAGACCCGCGCCGCCCACCAGCTCGATTCCAATCGCCCTGCCCTCAAACACAGGGTGGGTGGCGATGGCCCGAAAGCGGGCAATGTGATACGCGTACCAATCGATCCAAATCACCGCGATCCGCGCCCGCGTGCCGGCTTCGAGCGTCGCTACGACCGGATTGGATAAGATGGCGCTAGCCAAGTGATGCTCCTTCCTCTAGGCTGCCGCCGCGTCCGCGGTTTCCGGAACCACGTCGGCCGGCATCCCCAGAGACGTCTTTTTGTAGCCCGCAATTTTCCAAACAATCCACACCGGAATGGAAAGTTCCAGCAGGCGGAAAATCACTGCTTCCATGGTCTGCATGACGAAGTAAATCGAGAGTGCGGCCATGATGGTATATTGTGCAATCCAAGGGCCGCCCTGTAAGTGGGTTCTCCTCCAGGCCCGCGCATAGACCTGGCCGAGAAGGAACAACACCGGCATGTTCAGCCAGCGGAACTCCAGCCACAAATCCGCGATCAACCCCGGCGCCGAACCTTCGGCGCCCTCCCATCCCAGCGTCTCCGAGAACCCCTCGCCCGTTCCGGCGTTGTGGGTCATCTCGGGAAGCCCGAAATCTTCATACTTGGTGGGCCACACCGAATGTGGGACCGGGCGCACCACAATCTGCGCCAGATACCGCCGGCCCCAGTAAAAGTAATGCCGCTGCTCGGCGCTGAGGATGGAACCGGCGCCGTAAATGAACTCGTTTCCGGTATCGGGCTTCTCCACGATGTCGCCGACGTCGGTGGTGAGCTCCTGGTCCGAACCAATATAGATGTGCTGGCGGTTGGTGACCAGGAAGAGAAGCAAAAAGCCGAGCAACAGTCCTGCCGCGCCCGCCGCCACCAGCGAGGGCCGTTTCTGGCGATACATGAACCAGCCCATGGAAAGGGTCACCATGATCATGAAGGTGGGACCGCGCCGCGAGGTGAGCGCCGCCTGCACCATCCATGGCGTGAGAAACCCGGCGGCCAGAACCGCCAGCACGGGCTTGAAACCGGCGCCCACGGCCGCGGCGATGATCAGCAGAAACCCCGGGTACATCATGAGCGACGCGTCGCGCACGTAGCCGTTGTCATCCCAGCCACCGCTATACGCGGTGCTGAACGCATCCGTAAGACCGCCTACATTGACGATGGCCAGGGTCCATGCCGCCACACCGATGACGCCCACGATGACTCCCGACACAACCAGAACATGCACGGCCTTGGCGGACATCGGCTCCGCCAGACGCACCTTTGGCAGGCGGCATCCGATGCTCAGGCAACCCAGCACGAAGAAGACAATCCCAACCAGGTTGATGGACTGCACAAACACCAGTTGGTCCTTATCGAAAAACCCGTCCAGGCCCCCGCTGGCGTTGAGCTTCAGGGGCATCCAGGCATACATGAAGAGCATCATGGGACCGATGAACATCAGGGGATGGAATACGTCGCGGCTTCCCGCGTAGGCGTAGGCCATGCCGAGCACAATCACCCCGATGGATGCCCAGATGAGAATCTCAAACATACTGATGAGCCCCGGCCCGCGATGTCGGTTGCAGAATACCCGACACCACTTCCCTCACGCTCTGGCGAAAACGGTCCCAAGTGAAATACTCGGCGCGCCGCCGGGCGGCCTCGCCCATGGTTACGATCCGTTCGGGATGCCGTAAAAAATACTCGATGCAGGTGGCCACTTGGACGCTGTTTCCCGGATCCACCACAAAGCCCTCTTTGCTGTGATCGATCAGGTCGGGAGCCGCCGTCCGGGTGGTGCTGACGATCGGGAGTCCGCTGGCCATAGCCTCCAACAGGACATGCCCAAACCCCTCCGCCAGCGACGGGAACACGAAGACGTCGGCCGATTGATAGGCATCGAGAAGGTCCTCGGAGCTGGCGGAAGGACGCAGGCGAACCGGCATCTTGCTCCGCCGGAACAACTCCAGGTCGTCCACGGCCCGCCCGCACACGGTCAGCTCCACCGAGCCGGGAGGCAGCATGTTCACGGCTTCGAGGAGATAGGTAATTCCCTTGCGCTGCCCCAGCGTGCCCACAAAGAGCAACCTCAATGGGCGGCCCGGAGTCGTTCCGCCCCTGCGCTGTGCGAACCGGTTGAGGTCCGTGCCGTATGGAATCACGTGAATCCGCGCCGCCGGCAATCCCGCGTCCACCAGCGTCAATTTGCTGAACGACGACGCCACCAGCCAGTATTCCGGCATGGCCGACTCCTCGACCAGGCGATTGAAATCCGCTTTGGGCAACGCCAGCTCCCACTCTTTATCGAGTGAGGCGGCGCACTCCGGATGCAGGGAACGCTCTTCGAGCAGGATGTCGCGCACGGCGCCGGGATGGGGATGCAGTTGAAAGAGCATGCGGGGCTGTTCGCCGGCATAGGCGCCGAACGCGCTGTGGCCGTAATAGCTATAGCTCAACAAGGCAGCTTTCCGTTCGGTCGCCAGTTTCCCGGCCAGCTTCCCCAATTCCATGTCGCAGCTTCGAACCGCATCGCGCTGCCGCTCGAAGGCGACAAAACGGGACTTACTCAGGCCCAGTGAATATAATCCGCTGCGCCAGCAAGAGACGACCTGGCTGGAAGGCAGGAACCTCTCGTTCCGGCTCCGCAGCGCGCCGGCCCTTCGCGGAGCGAGGCGTTCGACTATATTCGCCCACCCACGGTCCGCCGGCCAGTACAGGTCGGTTACCAGGGCCTCCAGCATTCCGCCTTCGCTCAAGGCACGCGCAACCTGGTAGTTGTCCCGAGCGCCGCGATGTACAGTGACCACTTTCATGGAACGATCCGGTTCTACAACAGGCTCGAATAAAGTTCGTGCAAACGCGCCGCGGAAGCAGGCCACTTGAACTTCTGCGCCTGGATTTTACCTTGTGCGATCAGCCGGCCGCGGAGCGCGGAGTCTCCGGCAATGGCATCCAGGGCATCCACGTTCTCGCTCACTGAATCGGGATTGACAAGCACCGCGGCGTCACCGGCGATTTCCGGAATCGCGGTAGCGTGGCTCGCAACCACCGCGCCCCCGGACGCCATCCCTTCCAGGACCGGCATTCCAAAACCTTCGTACCGGCTGGGAAACCAGATCGCCCGAGCGCCATGATAGAGCGCGTGCAGCTCGTCGTCGTCCACGAAACCGGTAAACCGCACCGACGGGCCAAGGGCTTCGGCGCGCGCCTTCAACTTCGGATCGCAGTGCCCGGCGACCACCAGCGACAGGTCGGGACGGCGCTCGGAGAGAATCGGCCAGGCATTCAGCGCCAGTTCCGCGTTCTTGCGATAATGCAGCCCACCGGGGAATAGAATATAGGGCCGTTCGGTCAGTCCGGCGCGACGCAGGAAGTCTTCCGCTACAGGCGTACATGGATCGAAGAACCGCGGCGACACCGCGTTGTGGATCACGCGCAGCCGCGACCGGATACTTGGGAAGACCGCGCCCAACCGTTCGGCGGAGAAGTTCGACACGGTGTGAAACACGTCCGCCGTCCGCGACAACGTCGCATAGAGAATCCGCCACCGCAGGCTCTGGCGCAGGTTGGCCAGGTTCCTTTGATGCGCTCCGTTTTCGAAGTACGCGGCATCGTGAACCGTTACCACCAGGCGGGCCTTGGACTTCGGCACATACGATTCGCCGGTACAGTGAACGATCTCCACTTCCGGCCAGTACGTCTCGGCCTTGGGAGCATGGATGAGCAGCCACTGCCGCTGTTGAATCCCCGTGTCTTTGGTGAAGAAATGATAGGGAAAACTCGTCCAGGGCTCCCCCAGATTGTCGATCACGGACCGATAATCCCCGAGGTCCGCGAGGATCCGGACGTTGACGCCCTTCCGGAGGGCCAGGTGCTCGGTCAACTGACGCGCCACCCGTCCGGCGCCGGTCGAACGATAGATGTTTCGCATGTGAACGTACATCAAAACGTCGATCGTCCGGCAAGCGACGGGGTCCGCATCCGCAGCGAGCGTACCCATCCGGCGCATGCTGCTTGTGACCATAGGATATAGATTCATGCCGGTGACTTAAGTGGCAGACCGGGCCCTGCCGGAAGTCTGCAAACGTACCAGTCCCGACTGACACAGGGAGGCCAGCCGCAGGGGCGTCGGCAACACGCCACAGCGTTGCGCCCGCCGTATGAGGAAGAGGGTGGCAGCGGCAGTCACTCCAACAATCAATGCGTCGAAGACAATGGCGTATCCGCGGTTGGCCGCGCGCATCCAGGCGAGCCCGGCGATGGCCAGCGCCGTAATCGTGTCCAGGACCGCCAGCGAGGTCACTCCGGAAGGGAGATGGCCCAGCTTCCGCAAGCAGGCAAGGCCGACGAACATCGAGATTACATGAGCGGTGAACAGAATCGCGGTGGCGGCGATAGCTCCGCCCGCGGGCACCAGCAGGGTGGCGGCGATCACCACGAAGACCGCCCAAACCCCATTAGTGAAGCCCGACCAGGACAACGACACAAAGGTCAGGCGCGAAGCCGCCGGCGAGACCCCGAAATGCACCAGCAAGGTGGCAATGGCGAGCACCGCCGGCAATTCCGCGCCCCCGTAACCCTTGCCGTACATGTGGCCCGTTATCAAGGGAAGGGCGACCACCGCGGCCCCGGCGCACAGGGTCGAAAGAACGCTGGCGGCAATCGAGCTGACTTCAATTACCCGGTTGGCTCCGCCGAAATCCCGCGATCCTTCATTCGTAAAGAAGGCCAGATTGCCTTGCTGAACCAGGCTCGGCACCAGGGAAGAGAAGTTCCGCAACTGCGTGGCCACCGTGTAAAACGCCACCTGAAGAAGGCTGGGGTCTCCGCGCGCCACCAGCATGGCGGTCCACCAGCCGGACGCATTGAGTCCGACGACGCCGGCGAGTTGCATGAGTCCGAACCGCCAAACACGCCCCAACGATGCCGGCTCGATCTCGCGTACATCCCGTCTGGAGGGCCGGGCTTTCGGCTTCCAGACGATCAAAATGACAGCCACCGCGACGGCCGTCAGGAGGACGGCGGACTGCCCGGCGATCATGCGGGTAGGCCCGAACCTGGCGGCCGCCGGCACCACCGCCAGCAGCCCGAATCCCATCAACGAAGACAGCACCAGGATGTGGGTGAAGTTCCGCGTCCCGATGAATACGCCCCGGCAACATTCCACAAGCACGAATGCCGCGGCGGAAAGGGCCGCCACTTGCAGCGGCGCCGCCAGTTTCTCATTCCGTAGAAGAACCCTGGCCATCGGCCCGGCGCCGAGCCACAACGCGATCACCGCTATAAGCGCCGAGATCAGCCCAATGCTGCCCAGCGAGCGGATGGTCCGCCGATACCCCTCGGTCCCCGGCGCGTGCTCGGCGATGAACCGGGCCGAGGTTGTCCCGATTCCAGACCCCGCATACCAGGCGACATTGTTCGCGGCCATCAGGGCTACCGAATAGGCCCCGAATACCTCCACCCCGCCCCATCTTGCCGCCAGCACGTTAGAGACGAAACTCCCTCCGCGTTCGATCGCCAGGGCCACACCCAGGCCCCCGACCGCGGTCATCAGGGATCCAACCAGGTGCGGGCCTCGCGTAGTCCGAACGGCCTCACCGTCTTCGAGCATGACTGGCGACGGCGCTGAGATTTCAGCGGCTGCGCCTTGTAACTTGTTCATTGTCTGTGCGCGTACGTCGACCCGTAGGCCCCGTATCTGGAATCCTTGGCCGCATTCCAGTCGTTCAGGATCGTCCCGACAACCGGAATGCCGTCTTGCAACAGGCACTCCCGCGCAGCCAGCGCCGCGTCGCGCGTGGTCCGGCGGGCGCGCAATACCAGCAACATGCCGTCCGAGAGCCAACCCAGCACCCGCGCGTCGGAGACGTTGAGCATGGGAGGGCTATCGATGATGATGATTTCGAAATCGCGCCGCAGGCGTTCCAGCAGCACGCGCATGCGGCCCGAATGCAGCTTCGTCGAGATCCCTTCAAATGCCACCGTGGTTGGCAGAACCCAGAGATTCTTCACCTGCGTTTCGAGGACGGAATCGATGAGCGTGTCGCGGTCGATGGGCGCCGCGCTTTCGAGGATGTTCGCCAGGCCGCCCGTTTCGCCGTTGACTTCCTTGCCGAAGATATCGTGCAGCCGGGGTTTCCGCAGGTCGCCATCCACTACCACCACGCGCCGTCCGATCTGCGCCAGCGAAATGGCCAGGTTGGTGGCCACTGTGGTTTTCCCGTCGCCGGGCTCGGGGCTGGTCACCACAATGACCTTGGTGGAAAACCGGTTTCCGGTGGCAAACAGCAGCGAGTTCATGGCGCCGGAGAACGCTTCGGCCAGATTCGGCGGATTCCGGAGCCAGGTGGCCAACGCGATGGAGCTCGATGGATTGTGTCTCACCAGCGCCGAATCCCCGTTGCGCTTCGGGGCCTCATCCCCAATCAGTTGCTCGATGGTCTTGGTGGGCATTTGTTTGGAACGAGTGAGCAGCAGCTTCAAGGTTCTGCTTTTCACCGAGGGAATCACGCCCAGCTCGCGCAGTTGCAGCACCACGGAGGCTTCTCCGGGACCGTGCAGCGTACGGTCCGCCCTTAGACGAAGGAACGAGAAAGCAAATCCGACGGAGACACCGCAGAACATTCCCACCACCACATTAAGCGCCTGGCTGGGGGAGTAGGGCGCGAAGGGCGCGACCGCCTTATCCACCACGTTGATGGTGCTGGTGCGCAGGGCCGTCGCAAACCCCACTTCGTTCACTCTCTGCAGCAGCGTATCGTACAGTTTGCGCTCGGTTTCCGCGTCGCGCTTCAGCATCATGTACTGCACGCCCCGGTCGCCGCTTCCCTGCACTTTGGCTTCCTCGTCCATGTAAGCCTTCTCGATCATGGCCTCGCGGCGCAGGGCCGAGTCATAGCTCACTTGCAGCCGCTTCACCAGGTCGCCCTGCTCGCGGACGATGGCGTTCTCGATTACCTTGATCTGCGATTGGATCTGCCGGTAGTCGAAATGCTCGGGCGTTTTGGTTTCGGCCACTTCCGCCAATTGCCGCTTCAACTCCGTGAGGCGCATGCGGTACTCGCGCAAGGGCTCGGAGTCAGACGCCATTTGTTCGGCCGACGACGCGGCGGTGTCATACTCCGCCTGCTTGGCCATGCGATCCTGCTGAGCGGTTGTCAATTGCGCCGCCAATTGCCGCAGCTTGCCCTGCGCCAGGTTCTCGCCATCGGCGTCGATGATGGTGGCCGATTGGCGCGCCGCGTCTTTCAACCCCTCCTCGGCTTCGGTCAGCTTCTTCTTCACTTCGTTGAGCTGGCTCTGCAGGTATTCCTGGGTCTCCTTGGTGCTGTCGTAACGGGACTGCGCATTGTACTGTTCGTAGGTCAGCGCCACGCTGTTGCACACATCCGCCGCCAGTTGGGCATCCCGCGCCGCACACAGGATTTCCACAATCCGCGTATTGCCCATGGCCCTGACCTTCACCCTTTTGGAAGCGTCGTCCAGGATCTGCTTTCTGGGAATAGTGGCCGGATCGAGCAGGCCCAAGGCCGAACGCCAGAACGGGACGGCCGGGGGGTGTTCCCCCGCTATGGGTTTGGGAACCGGCAGACGGTCAATGGCCTGTTTGCGCAGCATATCGCTCTGCAGAATCTTGATCTCCGTTTGCAGATACGATTCCGGCAATACGCTGTCCGTGGTGCTCATGGCCGAACCTTCCTTGGCGCTCAGAAGATTCTCGTTCAAACTGCGAATATCCAGCACCGTGCGCGCCTGATACATGGACGGCTGAAGCGCGGCGACTACAAAGCCGAGGCCGCCGCCGGCCAGCGTCAACAGGAGAATCCATCCGAAATTGGCGCTGATTACGCGCCAGTATTCGAATAGCTGCCCGTCCGTTTCGACCGGCGCGGACCAGGACCCCGGAGCCGGCGGCGCGGGCGGCCTGCTCCTCTTGGGAGCCGGAACGGGCGACAGTTGGCCTCCCGGAGACTGGGGCGCGGGCCGGTGTTGCGGTGTTAGGTATCCCATGGAGTTAGTAATGCATCGCCACGCCGGTGGCGATTTGAACAAAAGCCTCTATTGTGCGGGCCCCGACGGATTTGGCCGAGCTGTTCGGAATGAACAGGATGTCGTTCGGATGGAGAGTCACATCCTTGGCCTTTCCGGCTAGGATCGCTTTCAGATCCACCGGAGTCTGAACTGCCTCTTCGTCGGCCGACGTGGACCGCCGAAGGATACGGGCGTTCTTGGGAGAGGCGCGCGCGTCCAGCCCTTCCGCCAGCGAGAGAGCCTGCAAAACCGACAAGTTCGGCTTGCCGCCCAACGGGAACCCGCCGGCGCGCTTCACATTCCCAACCACGTAAACCACTTCGGCCAGGGGAATCGAAATCACGTCGTGCGGCAGCACCTGAATGTTCTCCTCCGGGCTCCGCTCATCCATCAGACTCTTGAGGTTGATGTCCGCCATGCTCTCCCCGGTGGCGCTTTCGTGCGCGCTAGGGTGCGGGATGGGCCCGGACTCCTTGGCGCGCGTTATCTTCACCACCGGTCCGGCATCCGTGCGGACGCCGCCCGAGGCGGAAAGCACCTCGAGCAGCGTCGTCTTCCCACGCACCTGGTGGACTCCTGGCGTGCCCACCGCGCCGATGACGGACAACGTCTCGACGTGCAAGCCGGCGATGCTCAGCGCCACATCGGGCTCCCGATAAAACGTGGTCAACTTGGTTGAGAGCGCCGCTTCCGCCTCCCGCACGGTCATCCCGGCGACGTGCACCCGGCCAAGCAACGGACAGTTGATCTCGCCGTTCTGATCGATGCGGAAATTCTTGCCTGCGATCTCCTTGACCTGCACGCTGTTTATGGTGACTTCATCGTCGGGACTCAAAGCGTAGTTCTGCGGGACATCCTGGGTAGCCGCCTGGGTGGCTGCGGGGTTTTGATCGCCCATCGCGCAGCACGCCAGGAAAACGGCCAGCGCCAAACCTTTTATCAGCGGAGTTAGAAACCTGAAAGTCATTCTGTTGTCCTCCAGCCCAGATGCGTACCGGTCCACTATTCCCGATCCATGGAAAGCCGCTTTCCGGCGGCGCTCCCCATGGCGAAGTATCCTTGACTCACTGCGAACGCTCCAGCCGCTGCGCTCCTGTGCGCAAAGGAGGGCTTCGCCCGCCGAATCTGACGCCGGCTAACCTCGACGGCGACCGTACGCTGCAGCAGGGAGACAGATACCAATACCCGAAGCCCCTTCTTGCACTCAGTCACTATGCCGGAAAGCCCGTTCAAGGGACCAGCCTCTATATACACCCGGTCGCCCTTCTCGACATACGGCCATTGCTCGACCGGAGCTTTGGTCCTTTCGAGCACTAGCAGGGCGGCAAGCTCCTCGCTCTCCAGCGGAACAAGTTCCGTTCCGGCCCCTACGATCCGCACTACGCCCGAGGTCCGAAGAATGGGGGCGCGTACAATCGAATCGAATTTGCAGAATACATAACCTGGAAATACCGGCTCCTCGACGACGGTGCGCCGGTCGCTCCAGGTACGCAGCGTTCGAGTCAACGGAAGGCACGACTCAAACCCCTTCGCAAACAGCGCCTGGGCTACGGCCTTCTCGTGTCTCGACTGCACGTACAGGGCAAACCAGTCAAACATCCCAGTCTCTCCAGCGTTACAAATGGGCAGGCTCTCGCCATCCTCGGACCCATTACCGAGGGTGTTCCGGGCGACTCAGACGGGTGGTGGAAGGTCGATCTTGCGTTCGCGGTAGTCTCCCAGAATTGAAACGTCCAGCCCAAATGTTCTTCCATTATCGAGCCAACCGACGGAAAGTCAAGGTGTTCATATTTCGGCGCCGCGGAAAACGGTGAGCGAAATCACGGGTGTCTTCCGATGAAGTTTCTGTAATCCAACACATAGATTTCTTCGATTCTCCAACTCGCATTCGAGGTCGTGTCTCCGAATCCGTTTGACTCGTTCCTCATCTAACGCGTGGGTGTGACAATTGGTCACTTACCGCGCGCTCGAGGGTGGATCGTGGGGAACCGCACCCCTCAGGCGGCAGGTTGTGTGATTTGGAACGTTTTGCGCCGATGAGAGTCCTGGTCCGGAGACCGAGAGAGTACCGGTTCGGCTTGACTTCGAAAAGCAAACCGGGATAATTAAGGGGATCGGCCGGCGCCCGAAGCCGGCGTTGGCGAACGGACTCTCGATCATGGGACGGCGCACGGAGTAGCGTGAACGTACCACGATGGCGGGCGACCGGCCCTTGGGAAGGGCCGAACCCGCGGAGCGCCCGTGACCCGGTCCCGCCGGCTTGGATGCTGGACCGAATCGGCCTTAAACTGTATTCTTGGGAATCTATATGCGAAAAGCCTTGATCACCGGAGTCACGGGCCAGGACGGCGCCTATCTGGCCAGTTTCTTGCTGGATAAGGACTACGAAGTTCACGGAATTCTGCGGCGCGCCAGCACCTTCAACACGGACCGTATCGACCATCTGTACCGCGATCCGCACAGTCCCGATGCGCGGATGTTCCTGCATTATGGCGACCTCACGGATGGCAGTTCCATGCGGCGCATCATCCACAAGATTCAGCCGGATGAGATTTACAACCTGGGCGCCCAGTCGCACGTCAAAGTGTCGTTTGAGCAGGCCGAATATACGGCCGATGTGGTGGGAACGGGCACTCTGCGGTTGCTGGAGGCTCTGCGGGACTATATCGCGGTGACGGGGCGTTCGGTCAAGGTTTACCAGGCGGGGTCTTCGGAGATGTTCGGCGCGGCCAAGCCCCCGCAAAGCGAGAGCACCCCTTTTTACCCGCGCAGCCCGTATGCGGTCAGCAAGGTTGCGGCCCACTGGTACTGCGTCAATTACCGCGAGGCCTACGGGATGTTCGTGTGCAACGGCATCCTGTTTAACCACGAATCTCCGCTGCGCGGCGAGACCTTTGTGACGCGCAAGATCACGCGCGCTCTCTGCCGCATCAAGATGGGGCTGCAGAAGAAACTCTTCCTGGGCAACCTGGATGCCAAGCGAGACTGGGGTTTCGCGGGCGATTACGTGGAAGCCATGTGGATGATGTTGCAGCAGCCCAGTCCGGACGACTTTGTGGTGTCCACGGGCGAGTCTCGCTCCGTCCGGGACTTTCTGGACGAGGCCGCTGGCCACCTGAATCTGGATTGGCGGGAGGTTGTGGCTCTCGACCCGCGCTACGTTCGCCCCACGGAGGTGGATCACCTGATGGGCGACAGCTCCAAGGCGCGGCGGATTCTGGGATTCAAGCCCAGGGTCTCCTTCAGGGAGCTGGTTGCCATGATGGTGCAGCACGATCTGGAACTGGCGGAGCAGGAAAAGACATTGATAAACGCGGGACACCGCATTGCGTTGCGCGGCGTGGCCAACGCTTAGGATATTCTCGATGGAAAAGCAGAGTCGAATCTTCGTTGCGGGACATCGCGGACTGGCGGGTTCGGCGATCGTCCGAAAACTTCGCGCGGAGGGCTACGCAAACCTGGTTCTACGTTCGCACGACGAGCTGGACCTTACCCGCCAGGACGCGGTGGATGCCTTTTTTGCTTCCGAACGCCCGGAATACGTCTTTATGGCAGCCGGGCGGGTGGGAGGAATCCACGCAAACAACAGCCGGCGCGCCGAGTTCATCCGCGAGAATCTGCTTATTCAAACGCTGACGATCGACGCGGCCTATCGCAACGGCGTTCGGAAAATGCTGTTGCTGGGATCCTCCTGCATCTATCCCAGGCTGGCTCCGCAGCCCATGAAGGAGGAGTATCTGCTCAGCGGCTACCTGGAACAGACCAACGAACCCTATGCCATCGCGAAGATCGCCGGTCTGAAGATGGCGGAGGCCTATCGCTCACAGTACGGGTTCGACGCCATCAGCCTGATGCCCACCAACCTCTACGGTCCGGGAGACAATTTCGACCTGGAGGGCTCACACGTGCTGCCGGGGCTCATGCGGAAGTTTCACGATGCCAAGCTGGCGGGCGCCGCATCCGTATCGATTTGGGGAACCGGCGCTCCTCTGCGCGAATTCATGCATGTGGACGACCTGGCCAGCGCCGCCCTTTTCCTGATGAACCACTACAGCTCGCCGGAGATCATCAACGTAGGCGCCGGCCAGGAGATTCGGATTCGCGATCTGGCGCGCCTGATTGCCGGAATCGTGGGCTTCGAAGGGGAGATTGTGCAGGACGGCAGCAAGCCCGACGGCACGCCCCGCAAGTTGCTGGACACCTCGCGGCTGCGCAGTTTCGGATGGGAGCCGCGGATTGGTTTGCAGGAAGGCATCCGGAGCACGTACGAATGGTATGCCGGCGGCGGCGCGTCGCGAAGTCCCAATTCCGCCGTAGCGGGGCAGTAAGCATGTCCGCTCAGCCTCGCAGTTGCCTCATCGGATACAGCGGCTTTGTCGGCTCCAATCTGGTCGCGCGACATTCGTTCACGGATCTTTTTCGTTCGAGCAACATCGACGAAATTCGCGGGCGCCAGTATGACCTGCTGATTTGCGCCGGAGCGCCGGCGGAAAAGTGGAAGGCCAACCAGCAACCGGAAGCGGATGGCGCGAACATCGACAGGCTCATCCGGAACGCGGCTGAAGTACGCGCGTCGAGGGTCTTCCTGATTTCGACCGTGGACGTGTACCCGGTGATTCGCGACGCGGACGAATCCTACGATTGTGAGCGTCTGCCCAATCACACGTATGGTACCAACCGTTTGCGCCTCGAGAAGGCTTTTCGGGAGATGTTTCCCGAGCTTCACATCGTGCGGCTGCCGGGGCTGTTCGGCCCGGGCTTAAAGAAGAACGTGATCTACGATTTGCTGCACGATAACTGCCTGGACGCAATCCACCCGGAAAGCACCTTCCAGTACTACGACGTTACTTCGCTTTGGGAGGACTTAGGAATCATCGAGAAGAACCAGTTGGATTTGGTGAATCTGGTGACCGAACCACTGGGCACGAAACGCATGGTCGACGCGTGCTTTCCGCAGAAACAGGTGGGCCCGGGAAAAGGCGCGGCGGTCCATTACGATCTTCGTTCCCGCCACGCGGAGCTGTTCGGCGGCCATGACGGCTACCGGTTCGACGTGAGTTGCGTTTTGTCCCGTCTCGGCGCCTATATCCAATCCGCCGTTCAAGGCGCAGCCGCGTGAAGCTGGCGGTCTCCAACATCGCATGGCCGGCCGTCGCCGATGAGGAGGCGATGGCGATTCTGCGTCGTTCCTCCATCCGGACGATTGAAATCGCGCCAACGCGGTTGTGGCCCGACTGGCAAGACGCGTCGCCGCGGGCGGCGGAGGCCGTGAGGGCGCAGTACGCGACCAAGGGAATTTCGGTTGGCGCCCTCCAGGCCATTCTTTTCGGTAAGCCCCAATACAGGCTTTTCGGCGCCAAGGCGGAACGCGAGGGGCTGGTGAAGCACCTGCGCTTCTGCGCGGAAATGGCGGGCGCATTCGGCGCACGGAGCCTGGTGTTCGGCGCACCGAAGAACCGGGAGTTGAACGGCCTTTCGGAAGGCGCCGCATTCGAGCTGGCGCGAGAGTGCTTCGCGGCGGTGGCGCCGGATTTCGAGAAGCACGGCGCCTGCCTCTGCCTGGAGGCCAACCCACCGCAGTACGGCTGCCAGTTTCTGACCGATAGCGCACAAGCAGCCGCGATGGTACGGGCGGTGGATTCCCCCGGCCTGCGGCTGCACCTGGACACCGCGTGCATGTATTTGGCCGGGGAAGACCTGCCGGCCGCCGTGCGGAGCAACTTCGACTTGGTTTCGCACTTCCATGTGAGCGAGCCTTTCCTGGCCTCGATGGACTCGCCCATGATCGATCACGCACAGGTGGCCGGCACGTTGCGCGAATTGCATTATTCCGGCTGGGTCTCGCTCGAAATGCGGGAGGGGGACAAACCGGTTCCAGCTCTGGAGCGAGCCGTCGACTTTCTGGCTCGCACTTACGGTGGAGATTTCTAAGTGAGCCTTACCGAGACGATAGACAAGTCCTGGCAGACGCCGGCGTACGAAATACTCGAGTTCCATCCGCGGCGTTCCCGCTACAGCATCTGCATTCCCGTGATCAACGAAGGCAGCCGCATCACCGGACAACTGGCGCGTATGGCCGAGCTCGATCTACCCGCCGACCTGATCCTCGGTGACGGAGGGAGCACGGACGGCAGCACCGACCACGGGACGCTCGAGCGCCTTAAGGTGCGAACCTTGCTGGTCAAAACGGGTCCCGGAAAGCTCAGCGCGCAGTTGCGCATGCTCTTCGCGTACTCGATCCTTCAGGGATATGAGGGAATGGTCACATTGGACGGGAACGGGAAAGACGGCGTAGAGGCAATTCCGGCTTTCCTGAAGGCTCTCGAAGAAGGTTACGGCTTTGTGCAGGGCTCCCGTTTCCTGCCGGGCGGCGGGGAATACAATACGCCCTTGGAGCGCAAGCTGGGATCGATGCTGATTCATGCGCCGGTAATCAGTTTGGCGGCGCGGTTTCGGTACACGGATACAACCAACGGGTTTCGGGCGTTCAGTACGCCTTTTCTGACGGACCCGGCGGTGCAACCGTTCCGCGACGTATTCGACACCTACAACCTGCATTACTATCTGGCAATCAAAGCGCCCCGGCTGGGTTACCGGGTGAAGGAACTTCCCGTGGTCCGGACGTATCCGGTTTCCGGGCCATTGCCGTCGAAGATCTCCGGAATGTCCGGAAAGCTTGAGATCATCAAGCTGCTTTTGCTGTCCGCTATGGGCCACTACGACCCGCCAAGGCAGGGGGGATCGGGGAAAGACTGAACCGCACTCTCCGAGGATCGATCCAGAGGACCGTGACTTTACCCGCACTTTGCGCACATCGCTTCGAATCACCCTTCAACGGGTATCTACGAATACCAAAGCTCAAGGGATAAAGGGCGCTTTCATGTATAGTATCGTACCAGGGGGGATGCTAACTTGCAGATCCATCGAATAGGGGGTTGGAACGCCGATCCGAAGCCAAAGTTCCGGCCGTTTCTTCGGCCTGTGCCCTATCTCGCAGCCATTCTGGTGTTCTTCGCGCTTCCCGCGGGAAGCGCCCTGCCCACACTCAGCGTGACTCTGTTCGGGGCCAAAGCGGACGGCATTCTCAGGACCGACGGCGAGATGGAAGCTGGGTCACCGGTACTGACTTCCCCGTCCGCTTCGTTCAGCTCGTCGGATGTAGGGAAGTACGTTCAGGTAGTCGGGGCGGGGCCTGGCGGAGCTTCGCATGGGGACGGCTCGATGACCGCCGCATCGGCGGTTCTCAATTCCGCGTCCGGCGCGTTCGCCCCAACCGACGTCGGGCGGGGCATCATCGTGCTCGGAGCCGGAGTGTCGGGAAGTAACCTGGTCACGACGATCGGCGGCTACGCCTCGCCAACTTCGGTGCTTCTCACCGCCGCCGCGGGCCGCGCGGTGACTAACGCGCTCTATTACTACGGAGCGATGACGCTCGAAGGCACGATCGCCAAGACGCTGAGCCCCACCAGCATTCAGTTGAGCGCAGCCGCTTCCGCAACGGTCACCGGCGCAACCTACGCTTATGGCACGAACGACCAGGCAGCCTTCCAGTCCGCCGTCGATGGAGTCGGGCGGTCGGGTGGGGGAGTCGTAAGCGTGCCAGGAGCCACCGCCTGTCCCGCCCACGCGGTTTGCGGCTATGTGATCGCCGCTACGGACCAGATGACCGCATCGGCTCCGGGGGCTGTAAAGATACGATACTCCAACGTCTCTTTCACCGGCCAGGGCTCATCCACGAACTTGTTTTGCCGGGGGGCCTGGGCAACCTACGCCAACAGCGCGAAGTTCCCGGGCCAGACCGCCGCGATGCGCGGAAACTGTCTGGCGATCGGCGACAACGGAGGGCCCAATGGGGCGGCCGGAGAAGCGGTATCGAACGTGACGATCTCCGGGGTCCACCTATACGGCATGACGAACGGCAATACGTTCAACACCAGCTTCAGCCCAACCGATCCTCCGCTGACTACCACGGGCGACGGGTGGGATATTACGCATAAGGCGATCTACCTCTTCGAGGGAAGCGCGTTTTCGAATATACGCATCGATTCGGTATACATCCAGGATTTCAAGGGAGAGAACGTATTTTCCGGCGGATCGGCGGTCTCAGGGATGGTCATTCAGAACTCGACCATGACGAATTTCAATGGAGACGGCATCTCCGTGCTGGCGGCCGACCTTCAGGTTCTCAATAACCTTATCAGCAACGGGTCCAATGCGGGCGTCGAGAACGCGACCAAGGGCTCCGGCAGCGGAGTCTTGTCCGCCAGGTTTACTCCTTTAACACAATATCGTCGATGCCCAGGGAGGGCATCGTGGTCTACGGCGTGGATAGTACGGTCCCGTCCGGGACGGTCGAGATTCTCGGCAATTGCTTGAACACCATCGGGCAGATCAACGGCAGCGCGGCCCAGACGGGAATTCTGGTAATCCCGCAGGCGGGCGGCAATAACGTAGCGCCGGCGAACATCACCATCAGTGGAAACATCTGTCACGATTGCCGTTCGTTCGGCATTCTGGAATCGAGCGGCAAAACGCAAGTCTCCGCGAACGTCTTTATCGTGGACCAATTCAACGCCTACAACTTCCTTTCGTTCACTTTCCCGATGACCGATTTCCACATCTCCGGCAATGTGGGATATGCGACGGGGGCGGGCCACTCCCTCGACAGCGTCTATGTTCTCAATCCAGGCTATGCGAGCGGAAACTTCGCATGGAATGATGTCACCGTGCAAGGCAACGTCTGGAACTTTCCGGGAACCTCCAACTACACGTTCTATACCACGCAGGGACCCGCCTGGAACCTGGTCACGGCCAAGAATGTGACTTGGGAAGGGGACACGTGCATAGGATGCACCTACCCGGATGTGAATCACGGCGTGGTGAATCTCTCGAAGTCGCTAACCATCGAGCCCTATGGACCGGTCGTCACCGTTACGGGCAACCTGGCGTCCGTGACCGCGACCATCGACGCCGGCAAGGAGCAGGGGGGATCCGAGATACGGATTGTGAACGCGGGGTCGTTCCCCGTCGTTTTCGCCCCGGACGGAAATCTCAGCCTGGCGGCTCCCGTCAAAGTGGCCGCCGGCGGTTCGGTTTCCTTCCGTTACAACGACTCGATCCGAAAATTCGTCCGCGATTAGAACCAACCAGCAGGGCGCGGCGCCTCCCATGCCGGCAGTTGGTTTCCGGCTTTGTCACTTCGAAGCCTTGGCTAGCCAACCGTTCAGCTTCAGCCACTCCTCCACCCGATCCAGGTAGTGATCGGCGCCGCCGCCTTTCTTTCCGAAGCCGTGCTGGCCGGTCTGGAATACGTGCAGCTCGGCGGGCAGCCCCGCTTTTCTCCACGCGCCAAACAAGTCGATCGACCCCTGGTATCCGACTGACTGGTCGTCCGCCGCCACCGCGATGAACAGCGGCGGCGCTCCTTCCGGCGGCGGATTCGAATTCGCGCCGGCGGCGTAGATGGGGGCCGCGAAATCCGGCCTTGCATCGGCGGGCCCATACACCGTGGAGAGAAGCACTGCGCCTCCGGCCGAGTAACCGATCATGCCGATCCGATTGGGGAGCACGCCATACTCGGCGGCGTGCCGCCGCAACAGCCGCACCGCTTGTTGTCCGTCCGCGCCGGCCATCTCACGCACATTCTGGCCCGCTTGCGGGCCTGTGGCGGCCGGCCCTCTCCCGGCCCCGGCAGGCGGCGCATTCGGGTCTACATAAGTCGTGCGGTACTTCAGAACAAATGCGTCCACTCCCATTCGGTTCAGGCGTTTGGCGACATCCACTCCTTCATATGACATCATGAGCGTCCGGAAACCACCGCCCGGCGCGACAATCATCCCCGTTCCCACTGCGTTAGCCTTCTCAGCCGGATAGTAGAGCAGTACCGGCCGAACGATATTCTGCGCCTGCGGATTCTCCGCCGTGCCAGCGGATCTCTCCGCATAGTTCCAATTCTCCGAACCGGGCGCCACCCCCGGGTACAGCGGGATTTCACGAACCGGCGGGGCCGGTTGAGCCCAGCCAGCGACCGCCAATCCAGCCAGCGCACCGATCTTTGGAAGGTTCACCCCAAGCATTCGAAACCTCTTTCTCCGACAGTGATATGTTACATCACGAGTTCGCCTCATTGCCCGCCTGGACCGGGCGGGTTGCCTGCCGAATCGCGAACGCGGATCGCAACAGCGGCCGACCAGAAGCAGGTTCGGCGCCTGGCCCAGGGGATCGACCGCGAGTGCGGGTTGAAGACAAGGCCGATCGGCTTTGTCGAAAAACCCACCGGATACTCCGGAAATGGCAGTATACTGGGCTGGTCGCCGACTATCGACAGGAGATCAGTGGCCATGTCAGTTTCACGCAGATCCTTCTTTGCCCGCGCGGGGGCCATCGCCGCCGCCCAGGGGATGGCTTTGAAAGCGCAGCAGACGCCCGCGGCGTCCTCGAAATTACCTCCGCCGGGAGCGCAGCACGACCCCCATTCGGGCACTGTCGATGCCGCCAAGGAGTTCGTCTATTACGATCGCCGCTCCAAAGTGTCCCTGATAAAGGGTGAGAACCGGCGCAAGAACATTTTCGATGCGCTGACGGCGATCGACGACCAGATCCGGCCCGCGCTCCGGGCCAAGAAGTATGTTTTCGTCAAACTCAACGGCGTCGATCCGATTACAAGGCAGCTTGGTTCCACCTCGCCCGAGGCCTTGCGGGGAATCCTCGACTACCTGGCTCCCCGCTTCAAGGGTGCGGTGGTGGTTGGAGATTCCTCGGACGATCCTGCCAAGCGAACCGTGAGCGAGTTCGGCTGGGACAAGGTATTCGCCGAGTACAAGCCCGTCAATCTGGCGTTTGAGGTTCCCAACGAGGAGTGCCGCCACGGGCTCATGTACGGCATGGACTACGACATGCATCTGATCCCCATCCGGCTGGGCGCCCGGTTTCTGGATCGGGATGCCTTCGTCATTTCCTCGTCGGTGATGAAGACGCACAACATGGTGGTGGCAACCCTCTCGGTGAAGAACGTGGTCATGGGGGCGCCGCTGGCGGTGCCTATCGGATCGAATCTGACCTGGTTGCAGTGCGAGAAGCGCAAGTTTCACGTAGGCATCCGGGCGGGCAACTACAACATGTTTTTGGCCGCCCAGCGGATGATCCCCAACTGGGGAGTCGGGATCGTGGATGGATTCGAGGGCATGGAAGGGAACGGCCCGTCTTCGGGCACCCCGCTTTCGCCGCCGCATCGCATCGCGGTGGCCTCGACGGATTTCCTGGCGGCGGATCGCGTAAGCCTGGAGTGCATGGGAATCGATGCCAGTTGGCCGGGGTATCTCAACTACTCCTACCAGGCCGGTCTTGGTCAATACGATCTGGCCAAGATCGACGTGCTTGGGGCCAAGATCGCCGATGTGAAAAGGAAATACCGGCTGCACGCCGATGTGGACCAGATGCTGGAGTGGCGAGGCCCGCTGCTCGATCTGCCGCCAAACCTGGGCCGCAATCGGCCTTCGCGAGGAGAGGATTTCTCCGCCTACGCCTGATGCCGCCGGACCGATTCGGCGGCGAACGCGGGCCGGGCGTGCCCGGCGCGCTACGCAGGAGCGGATCAGACGGCGCCGCGCGTGATCCAGCGTGTGGCGTTACTGTGTCCCGTGCCGGTTCTCTGGTTGCCATGAGCGTCCGTTCCGCTTCCTCACCGCGCGGACGCCTTTGAGCGCGTCGGAATATTTGACAATTCCCTCAATACTGTATATAATCATACAAACGTGCCTTTTTGTCTCAAATAGGCCCTTAATCACCTCCAGGCGCGTTGTGGGCACTGCCGCAATTTGTTCCTTGGAGGTGGCATCTTGTTTTCGATTCCCCGGCGTTCGCGTCTTTTCCCCGGTTTGTCTTTCCCGTTAGGCGCTTTTTTATGGCTGGCCTTTGCGCCGGCGTCCCAAGCGCAGCTCAACGTCAGCGTAACCGCCTTTGGCGCGCAGGCCGATGGCATATTACGGACGGATGGCGCCATATACGCGGGATCGCCGGTGCTGACTTCCGCCTCCGCTTCATTCACGGCGCTCGACGCCGGCAAGTACATCCAGGTAATTGGCGCCGGTCCGGGCGGCAGTTCGCGCGGCGACGCCATCATGTCGCCAGGCTCCGCGGCGCTCATTTCGCCTTCGGGCAGCTTTAACTCGGCCGATGTAGGGCGCGGAATCATCGTACTCGGCGCCGGCGTTGCGGGCAGCGACCTGATTACTACAATCGCCGCCTGTACTTCCAGCTCTTCAGTGACTCTGAACGCCCCCGCCGGCAGAGCGACCAGCAACGCTCTTTATTATTACGGCGCGATGACGCTGGAGGGGACCATCACCTCGGTGCTGAGCCCAACTTCGGTTCAGCTCAGCGCCGCCGCAGCCGCCACTATGACGTCAGCCACGTATTCCTACGGCACGGACAATCACGCGGCCTTTCAGACGGCTGTCGACGCGGTGGGGCAGGCGGGCGGCGGAACAGTGACCGTGCCTCAACCAGTTTCCTGCCCCAGCGGCGCGGTGTGTGGTTACGTGGCCACCACTACGGACCAGATGACCTCCCGCGCGCCGGGCTCCATCAAGATACGCTACAACAACGTTTCCCTGATTGGCAGCGCTCCCCAAACGAACCTGTTCTGCCGTGGCGCCTGGGCCGCGTACTACAACAGCGTAAAGTTTCCAGGCCAAACCGGAACCATCCGCGGCTTCTGCGTCGCAATTGGAGACGACGGAGGGCCGCTCGGCGTAGCGGGCGAAGGCATCAACAACGTGACGGTCTCCAACCTGCACTTATATGGCATGACCAACGGCAATACCTATAGTTATAGCTATAGCCCCACGGATCCTCCTTTGACGACCACGGGCGATGGATGGGATGAGACCCACAAGGCTCTGTACATTTGGGAGAACGTCGACCATTCCAATATCGTCATCGATACCGTTTCCATTCAGGATTTCAAAGGCGAGAACATTTATAGCGGCGGCGGCGCGATGACCGGCATCGTCATCCGCAACTCCACGATGACGAACTTCAATGGGGACGGCATTTCGATGCTGGCGGCGGACCTGCAGGTTCTGAACAACACAATCACCAATGGCTCCAACGCGGGAATCGAGAATTCCTCGGTGGCCGGCACCAACGCGGCCCTGGTTCGCCAACTGTATCAGGGAAACACAATCGGCAACTTCCCCCGGGAAGGTCTGGTGGTGGTGGGCGTCGATGGAGGGATCGCCGCCGGATCGATCCAGATTCTGAATAACTATTTCGACACCATCGCCCAGACGAATCGGAGCGGCGCGGAGAGCGCCATCTATCTGGCCGCGCAGTGCTGCGGAGGCGACATGGCGCCTTCAAACGTCACCATTTCCGGAAACACCTGCCACGACTGTTTGTCCTTCGGCAATCTCCAAACCTCGGGCGCCACCGTGGTTTCGAACAACACCATCGTCGTCGATCAGATGAACGGAGATGCGTTCCTGTACTTCACGTATCCGATGACCAATTTCACGATTTCCAACAACACCGGTTATCGGACCGCGGCGGGAGCCTCGGCCGGGCGCGGGTTGAACAGCGTATATGGCCTGAATCCGGGGTACCAGAATGGGAACTTCGCCTGGAATAACGTGCTGGTCGAGAATAATTCGTGGAATTTTCCCGGAACGCCGAATTACACCTTCGTCACCACTACAGGCCCGGCCTGGAGTCTGGTAACCGCCAGAAATATCGCCTGGAAAGGCGAAACGTGTAGCGGGTGCACGTATCCGGATATCAACCACGGAGTAGTGGACCTGGCCACGACGACTACCATCGAGCCCTATGGCCCGGTCGTTTTCGTCAATGGCAACTCCTCGACGGCGACCGCAACGCTCGATGCCAGCAAAGAGCTGGATGGGGCGCAGGTGCGGATCGTCAATAGCGGTACAGCCCCAGTGATCTTCAATTCGGATCGAAACTTCACGCTCTCTTCCCCGGTAACGCTGAATCCGGGCGGTGGATCCGCGGTCTTCTACTTTAGCGGCGCCACGGGGACGTATTCGGTGAATGCGGGGAGTTCGACGGTTTCGGTGGCCGTAACGCCGGCGACGGCGTCCATGGGAGCTGGTCAGACCGCCCAGTTTTCGGCGACAGTGAACGGAACGTCCAACCAGCAAGTGACCTGGAGTCTTTCTCCTTCCGGAACCGGCTCCATTTCGGCTTCCGGTCTGTACAGCTCTCCGGCCTCCATTTCGAGTCAGCAAATCGTTACGGTTACGGCGACCAGCGTTGCGGATCCCACGCAATCCGCCTCCGCCGCGATCACGCTCAACCCGCCGCTGACGGTTTCGGTGAACCCGCCGTCGGCCTCGTTGACCGTCAACCAGACGCAGCAACTGACGGTCACAATCGCGGGATCGACGAACCAGCAAGTCACCTGGAGCCTTTCTCCCTCCGGAACCGGCTCCATTTCGGCTTCCGGTCTGTACACCGCTCCGGCGTCCATCCCGGCGCAGGAGACGGTCACCGTCACGGCGACGAGCGTCGCGGACTCCACGAAATCCGCCGCTGCCGCGATCACGCTCATTCCGCCCGTGACCGTTTCGGTGAATCCGCCTTCCATCTCGCTGACCGCCGGCCAAACCGTGCAGCTAACCGCGACCATTACGGGCAGCGTGAACCAGCAGGTTACCTGGAGCGTGGCGGGCGCGGGATCGATATCGGTTTCCGGGCTCTATACGGCCCCCTCGACCATTACCGCGCAGCAGACCGTCACGGTTACCGCTGCCAGCGTGGCCGACGCCAGCAAGATGGCAAGCGCCAGCATTATCCTCACCCCGGTGGCGGTCTCCCTGAACCTCTCCAGCGCGTGGCTGGGCGGAGCGCAGTTCCAACAGTTCGCCGCCACGGTTACGGGAACCGTCAACCAACAAGTAAGCTGGAGCATGGCGCCGGCTGGAGCGGGCAGCCTTTCCGCCACTGGCGTTTATACGGCGCCGGCATTGGTGACTACGCAGCAGACCGTTACGGTGCAAGCGGCGAGCGCCGCCGATCCCACCAAGACGGCGTCCGCCATTGTCACTCTCTGCCCGGTGGGAGTAGCCATAGCGCCTTCCTCCACCATCCTGCTGGCCACCCAAACCGCGCAGTTTACGCCGACCGTAACCTGGACGAACAATCCGCAGGTAAGTTGGAGCATTTCACCGGCGGGAGCCGGAGGCATTTCCGCCAGCGGGCTCTACACGGCGCCCGCGACCGTGAGCGCGCAGCAGACCGTAACGGTGACGGCCACCAGCCTGGCCGACGTTACCAAGGCGGCCACAGCCACCATTACGCTCAGCTCCGGAACCGGGTACGCCTATCAGCGGACCATTACCGTCGCGCACACGCAGGTGTCCGCGACCGATCAAACCAACTTCCCGGTGTTGGTCAAGGGAGTGTATCCGTTTCTGGCCACGGCGGCCAATGGAGGCCATGTCCAGAACGCCAATGGCTATGACATCGCATTCAGCTCGGACAGCATGGGCCTCCACCCGCTCAACTGGGAAGTCCAGTGCTATGATCCGGTGACTGGGTCCGTAGTCGTCTGGGTCCAGGCGCCTACCCTATCCCACACCACCGATACCGTTCTGTACATGAATTACGGCAACCCGGCCATCGCCAGCTTCCAGGGAAATACGCAGGGGACCTGGGACGGCAGCTTCGCAGCGGTGTACCACATGAGCGACAACGCTCCAACCACCATGGTCGCGGATGCGACCTCCAACGCAAATGCCGCGGCGGCGCAAGTCAACACCACCGTCGCCAGCACGGCCGGCGAGACCGGCTCGGGTTTGCGTTTTAATGGCTCGAGCGACTATGTAAATGCCACCAAGTGCCCCAAACTTTCGATTGTCGGTCCCATCACGATGGAAGGATGGGTGAACCTGACATCCTGGCCTCGTAGTGGATACGGAGGAGTACTGGTTGCCAGGGGCATGCAGTATTTCATCGAATTCACGACGGACAATGGCGGCGCGCATGGAATCGTGGCTGGAACCTATAATAGCTCGAATATCTTCTCCGGCACGGCGGTTTCGATTCCTTCGGCCTTGACCGGCGCATTCCACCATGTGTCGGCGACCTGGGATGGCTCAAGTTGGAGCCTGTATCTGGATGGCGCCCTCGCGGCGCAATCGGCCTCTCCGATGGGGCCGGCGCTTTCCGGCGAACCCTTCACGATGGGTAGCCAGACCTTCTCGGGCGGCATCCCCTTCCAGTTCCTGGACGGCGTTCTGGACGAGGTTCGCGTGTCAGCATCGCCCCGCTCTGCCGGCTGGATTGCCACCGAATACCACAACCAGAGCCAACCCTCGGCGTTCTACACATTGGGAGCGGAACAAATCGGAACCACGACGCCCCCCGGCGTTTCAGTCGCCGTGAACCCGCCCAGCGGCTCCGTAACCGCCGGCCAGACCTTGCAGCTCTCGGCCACCGTCTCGGGATCCACGAATCAACTGGTGAACTGGAGCCTCTCCGGCGCCGGCAGCGTATCTTCGTCGGGCCTGTATACCGCTCCGGCGTCCGTATCTTCGCAGCAGACCGTCACCGTTACGGCCACCAGCGCCGCCGACGCAACGAAGTCGGCTAACGCCCTAATCACCGTCAATCCCGCCGTCTCAGTGGCGGTCGCCGTGAACCCGCCCAGCGGCTCGATCAGCGCCGGCCAGACGCTGCAGCTTTCGGCCACCGTCTCGGGATCCACGAATCAACTGGTGAACTGGAGCCTCTCCGGCGCCGGCAGTGTCTCCTCATCGGGCCTGTATACCGCGCCGGCGTCCGTTTTTTCGCAGCAGACCGTGACGGTTACGGCCACCAGCGCCGCCGACGCAACGAAGTCGGCTGACGCCGTAATCACCGTCAGTCCCGCCGTCTCGACGGGGGGCCAGTATTATTATTGGGACCCGGCCCGCACGGGTGGCGCCGGCGGCGGCGGTGGAACCTGGTATCCCTCGTCTCAGAACTGGTACGCTTCAAATGCCGATGGCGTCAGTTGGTCACCCGGCAGCCCCGCGACTTTCACCGGCAATCCCGGGTACGCTCTGCTGAGTTCATCCCTATATGGCGGAATCTCCGCCAGTTCGCTGTCGACAAACAACAACTACGTCCTGCTTGATAAGGACGTGACTTCAGCTCCGCCCACAACGACCAGTAACATTGGGACAGTACACTTTGGTTCAGGGCTCACGACAATCGACTGGGCCTACCGGCATAATAGCGACCCAGGCGTTGGCGTCACATGGAGCACCCAAAACGTGACCGCCGATCAGGGCGCGGCTGTCATGTTTTATGCCAATAACCTCGGCCTTTACAAGCTCGGTTCCCAGAGCGTTTTCACGATCTCCAGCCCAACCGGCCTGATCGGCGCCAACTCAGGTTTCTGGCTCACTTCCGCCAACTACAACACGAGCATATTCCCGTATATGGTCTATGCGAAAGAAGACACGCTGCCATTTTATAGTTTCGTGGGATACGACTCCGATCCGGCTCATAACTCCCTTCGCGGTCTTGTCACGGCGAACGAGGCCAACAACCAGCAAGATGGAGTACTTGTTTCGGGATCCTACACAACGGAGAATGTCCGGCTGACCACTCCTCAGAACGTGAGCGCTACAACCACCATAAATTCCCTGGTGTTCGACGGTCTCGGATACGCCAGCTCGAGCGCCGACATAACCGGCGGCGGGTCGCTGGTCATTACGAGCGGCGCATTGCTTTTTTTGACCTCGCCGCCGAACTTCACCAATCCAGTCGTGTTTCCAAACGGCGTCGAAGGCCGCATTTTCATGGGGAGCGATGCGGGTTGGAACCAGACCCACTATTACCCGAATGTGCGAGCTTCCTTCAGCGGCACAGGCGGTCTGACGATCACCGGCCAGATTATTCCGAGTTGGAACTACGTAAACGACACGGTCAACGAGGTTCCAAACAACGATGCAATGACCCTCTCGGGAAACAGTTCCTACACTGGCGTTACAACTCTCAACGCAGTCCGGGTGGCAATGGGCTCGCCGTCTAATTTCGGGATGAGCAACAGCGTGGTCCTTAACGCGTACGCGACTCTGGCGCCAACCGCCAATAATTTCCTGCGGGCCAGCCAGAGCCTGACATTCAATGCCGGCTCAATGCTCGATGCAGGCGGCTTGACAACCTCCATCGGCAATGTCAGTTTTGGCGGCGGCTCCCAGGGCGTGACCATGACCGCAAACACGACCCTTTACGCCAATGGTTCGGTGGTGATCAGCCCCGGGGCGGTCTTGAACCTTGTTCTTCCCGGGATACCGCAGGCCGGTCAGTCATTTACCCTGATGTCCGGGGCTCCGGTGTCAGGCGCGTTCAGCCAGGTTTCTGCGACCTATCAGAACGTCAGCTATCCTTTCAACGTGAGCTATTCCGGAAATAGCCTGGTGGCTACGTCCGGCGCGAGCGGTTTGGCGCCGGTGACGGTGACCACGTCGCCTTCGGGGCTGAGCTTCGCCGTGGACGGGACCACGTATACGGCGCCGCAGGTTTTCCAATGGACTCCGTCATCGACTCATGCGATCGCGGTGACGAACACTCCGCAAGCGGGAGGGACGGGGATCCAAAATGCCTATAGCAGTTGGTCGGATGGAGGCGCGCAGACCCATTCCATCACGGCGCCCTCGTCGGCGGCCACCTACACGGCGAACTTCACCACCCAGTATCTGCTGACGACGCAGGCCAGCCCGGCCGCGGAGGGAACCATCAGTCCGGCCAGCGGATGGGTGAACAGTGGGACAGCGGTTCAAATCGGCGCATCGGCCAACGGCGGGTATCAGTTCACGGGCTTCACGGGTGCGGTTTCCGGGGCCACAACTCCGGTGAATCTCACGGTGAACGCGCCGGCGGCCGTCACCGCGAACTTCGCTTCTTCCGGCGGCGGCGGCTCCAATTGGTACAACGCCGCCTGGAGTTACCAGAAGGCCATCACCATCAGCCATACGCAGGTATCGGGTTCGTCGAATCTGACCAACTTCCCGGTATTGATCTCCCTGGCCGCGGATGCGAATCTGGCGGCCAACGCGCAGTCTACCGGCAACGACATTTTGTTCACCGATGCGAGCGGGAACAAACTGAATCATGAAATCGAGAGCTTCAACCCGGCGACCGGGCAGTTGGTCGCCTGGGTGCAGGTTCCGTCGCTTTCGCCGGCCGTGGACACGGTCCTCTACATGTATTTCGGGAATTCTTCGGCCGGCAATCAACAGAACAGCGCGCTGGTGTGGGATGCCAACTACCGGGGGGTATGGCATCTGCCCCACGGGACCACGTTGAGCGCCGCGGATTCCACCTCCAATGGCAACAACGGAACGGTCGCAAATGCGCAGGCGGCGGCGGGCGAGATCGGGGGAGGGGCGAGTTTGAATGGCGGCAATGCCTCGCTGGACCTGGGAGGCGGTTCGGGACTGGGCATCACCGGACCGATCACGGCGGAAGCCTGGATCAACGTGACGCATTGGCCGGCCAACGGGTACCCGGCCGGAGTGTTGGGCATGGGCTACAACTACGCTTCGGGCAAGACGGGTTGGATGCTGGAGGCCGGCACAGACAGCGGCGGGAATCATTACCTGAGTTGGGCGAGCAACAACGGAGCCACGCACGGGGTGTCCATCCCCACTACGCTGGCGGCCGGCGCCTGGCGCCAGGTGGTCGGAACCTTCGACGGCGCCACCTGGAAGATGTACCTGGACGGAGCGGCGGTTGGGTCCAGCGCGGATGCCTCCGGACCGGTCAACACCGGCAACGACGTGGTTGCCGGAGGCCTGTCCACCAACGGATACGGGACCATCTTCGATTTCAACGGTCTGCTCGACGAGCTGCGCGTCTCCAACACGGCGCGCTCCTCGGATTGGATTGCGACCCAACACAACAACCAATCCAATCCGGCCGCCTTCTTGAGCGTGGGCGCAATTCAAACCGCGCCGTAGCGCGTAAGGTCGCTGGTATGGCTACTGTACGCGCCGGAGGGGTTCGGGAGAGGAATCGGCGCCACCCGCGCCCGCGGCATGGCCCGCACGGGCACTGAGCGCTTTGGAGGGGAAATGGAGCACCTTCGCGCTTCGAGATCCGTCCAAGGAGCGGATCAGGGCGCTCGACGCGATCTTGCGCCCGATCAACGCCAGTCCACCTACGACGACGATCGCGATGGCCACGCCGGCGCCGTACGGCTCGGCGCTTCCGGGGCTGCTGTTGGTCACGGGTTGCTTGTCCGGAACGCCAGGCGCAGCGCAAAGCTGCGACGAACCGAACCACCCCGCCAACAGAAGCACCGTGGCTACCGAGGCTTTTTTCATAATTCCGTCTCTTTTCATCTTAATACGGGATACGCGATTTCAATCCTGTGAATTCAATGCTCAGGGTTGAATTTTATGCGTTCCGTCGCTGTTTTGCCCCCCTTTGCGGGTAGGGTCGGAAGTTATGCGGGAGCCGAATGGCGCTCTTGAGACGTTGCAGCGGCGCACGCGGTTCGGCGCCGGTGGGCTCCGCGGTCGGGCTGCGAGCCCGCGTGACGTGCGAAACCGCTCATTTCACTCGAACAGTACGGAAAAACAGCATTGTGGGTTGCGTCCCGGCGGCGCCTGGGATATAGTCATTCCAATCCGAGATTGGCACTCTGAGGAGGGATTTCCAATGAAGAAGATTGCAGCCGTATTTGCCATGGCCGCGGGGCTTTCCGTCAGCGCGATGGCCGAACAATGGACCGGCTTCATCATAGACGAGAAGTGCTCCACCAACGCGGCCATGAAGGGCAACGTCGCTTGCGCCGAAAGGTGCATCAAAGGCGGTTCCCCGGCGGTTCTGGTGACCGACGCGGGCAAGGTCTACAAGATAGCCGACCAGAAAATGGTGGTGGAGCACGCGGGAAAGAAAGTGACCATCACCGGCAAAATGGACGGTGAGAGCATCAAGGTGGATTCCGTAAAGGCGGAGTAGGCTCAGCAGTTCTGCCGCAGCCAGTCCCGGAAGGCGTCGCGGTGCAGGATGATGCCTTTGCGGGAATAGCGCAGGAAACCCTGGCGGCGGAACTGGTTCATGTAGTGCGTGACGATTTCGCGCGAGGTGCCGACGTACTGCGAGAGCAGCTCGTGGGTGAACGGCACCATGCGAATCGCGCCGTCCTCCTCGGGCGATCCCAGCCGCTCGGAAAAGCGGATCAGCGAGCGCGCCAGACGCCGGGCGATGTTATCCACCGAGAAACTCTCGATGCGGTGCGTGAACTCGATGGTGCGCTGGACCAGAATCTGCAACAGGGCCACTGCCAGCCGCGGCCGTTTCATGATGATCTCTTCGATTTCCGACGTGCTCCACGTCATCAGCTTGGTGTTCTCGATGGCGGTGGCTTGCTCGGAGCGATGCGGCAGGTTGAGAAACGCCGATTCTCCGAAAAACTCGTCGGGCTGATATATATCCACCACCACCTGATGACCATCGTCCGCCAGACGAGAGACCTTGACCTTGCCATCGATAACCAGGTAGATGGCCGTGGACGGCTGGTCCTGGTTGTAGATCAACTGGCCCTTGCGATACTCCGCGATGCTGGAGCATGGCAGGTGCGCCAAGGGGTCTTCGAGCGGTTTCTGATTCGTCAACGCTAGGGGACTGCCGGATGCCATTTATTCCCTCCTCCACACGGTCATTTCCCAGTCTGCGGCGGTTCCGGCGAGCAAACGTCGCTGACCGCTTCGACGCTGCGAACCCGAAACAGGGGACGCGTCCCGCCCGGGTTGGAAGTCCCCCGCACGGTTACCTTATGCCCCAGATGCTTGGCGAAGCCCTCCTGTGGGAATCCCTCCGCCGCCAAATCCGCAATCGGACTCAATGTGCGATCGTCCACCAATACATACCGGCCCTCTTGTTCGTCCACGCAACCGGTTAGAGAAGTTCCCGCCGGTTTGGCCGCGGATTTGGTCGGCTGCTTCCTCTCCTGTGCATCCACGAGTCCGGCCGCGACAGCAACGTTCCCCGTCCAAGCGCCCGGGACGAGAAACCCGGCCAAAACCGCGATGCACGCCCTACAACACATTCGATGCTTCCACTGCCGAAAAATAGCACTTCGCGTGCCAAATCATACCTGAGATCGACACTGTAAAGCAACTGGTTTGCGGTGAGACGCGCCCCCTTGAGCCGAACGGCGCCGCGCACTCGGTGGGCAAATGCACGGTTGCGGGGACTTCACGTTTGGCAACCCTCTCCGGCGTGCGTTCGATCACACTTTTTGGGGCGACAGGCGCGGCCAGCCTCCGCTGACTATGAGATCGCGAATTGCGCGGTTCCTATATCATGGAGGGGTGCGTACCGCCCAACGCGGTCTGCTGGCGCTTCTCATGTTCCCGGCTCTCCTGGCGGCGCAGGATCATCGAGCCCCAGCGGGGGACCGTCCGGCCATGCGAAAGCCGGCCTCCTCCATCCTGCCCGGCGGCCGCATCATCGCGCCGGCAGGGGCATGGCTCCCCACCGGTCCCGGCGCTTTCGGACTAGCGGTGAGCGCCTCCGGAAAGGTGTTCGCCACCGCCAACGGCGGCCCGGGCGTGAATTCCGTCACGGTTCTGGAGCGCGATAAGAACGGACGATGGCAGGTCCGCCAGTTGAATGCGCGGAGTTCCGACGAAGATATCGAGACGGACTGGCGGGGCGTCTCGCTGGGCCTGGCGTTTTCGGGCGAGCGCGCCGTCTTTGCCTCCGAAGGCAACACCGGCCGCATCATCTTGCTCGATTGGGGAGGCGACCGGCGGCGGACCATCGAGCTCAACCGGGGCGAATTCAAAGACAGCTACTCCGGCGACTTGGCATTCGACGCTTCCGCGGGGCTGCTCTACGCCGCGGATCAGGCGAACTTCCGCGTAGTGGTGATCGAAACCCGTTCCCGCCAGGCAATTGCCTCGGTTCCCGTGGGGCGCCTGCCGTTTGCGCTGGCGCTTTCGCCCGACCGGCGGAAGCTGTACGTCGCCAACGCGGGCATGTTTCAGTACCGCCCTATTCCCGGCGCCGATCCCCGTGATGCGCGCGGCACGGGCCTGCCGTTTCCGGCGTTTGGATTCCCCAGCCCGGAGGCAGCCAACGGGGCCCGCCGCACCACCGAGCGCGGCCCGGTGGATGTGCCCGGACTGGGAGATCCGAACGCGCGTGAATCGAACTCCTTGTGCGTGGTGGATGTCTCCGATCCCTCGGCGCCGAAGGTGGAAGCGTTCGTCCCTACCGGCGTTCCCTTCGGGGATGCGAGCGCCGGCGGAAGCAGCCCGTCGGGCGTAGTGGCCACCGCGGACCGGGTGTTCGTTTCCAACGCCAATGACGATTCCATTACCGTGATCGACGCTCATACCAATCGCGTGGAAGCGGAGATCCCCATTCGCATTCCGGGCTTCGAGGGGCTGCGCGGCGCGCTGCCGGTGGGCATGGCGTACCAGGAAGACGCCGGGCGGCTGCTGGTGGCCGAAGCGGGGATTAATGCGGTGGGCGTGATCGACGTGAAAGGCCGGCGCGTGCTGGGCCACATTCCGGTGGGCTGGTTCCCCACCCGCGTGGCCCTGTGCGGCGGCGAAATCCTGGTGGCCAACGCCAGAGGAAACGGTTCGGGGCCGAACGATCCCGACCACGCGCAGCCGCGCCTGGGCTCGGTTTCGGTATTCCCGCCGCCGGGCGATGCGGAGCTGGCCGCCGACACCGATTTCGTCATGCGGGCGAATGGCTTCCGCGAGCGCGCCGGCACGCCGGCGCCCCTGCCCGGGAGCATCCGGCGCGTGGTCCTGATTGTCAAGGAAAACCGCACCTACGATGAAGTCTTCGGGGACATTCCCGAAGCCTCGAACGGGCCGGCCATGTGGGCGCCCGCGCTGGCCCGCCTGGGAACCCGCGGTTTTGTGGACGGCCGCCGCCAGCGGCTGAGCATCAAGGATATCAACGTCACCCCCAACCATCACGCCATCGCCCGCCAGTGGGCTTTCAGCGACAACTTCTATGCCGATTCCGAGGTGAGCGTGGATGGCCACCACTGGCTGGCCGGCGCGTATCCCAATGCCTGGACCGAGAGCTCTCTCCAGGCGGCCTACAGCCCCGGCAAGAAGGAATTCCGCCTGGGAGATGCGCCCGGACGCCTGATATTCGCCGGCTCCGATGCTTCCGTCCATCCCGAGGAGCAGGAGCAGGGCGGCACGATCTGGCATCATCTCGCGCGCAATGGGATTTCTTTTCTGAATTTCGGCGAGGGCTTTGAGCTGGCCGGCGTGGACGAAGGGAAGGACTTGCTGCCCACCGGCGCACGATTTCTCACCAATGTGCCCATGCCGGAGCCGCTTTACTCCAACACCTCGCGCCAGTATCCGGGGTTCAACATGAATATCCCGGATCAGTACCGCGCCGCGCAGTTCATCCGCGAGATCGACGAACGCTTCGTGAAGACAGGGGCCGAGCTGCCGCGGTTCCTCTTCATCCACTTACCCAATGACCACATGGCCGCCGCGCGCCCGGAAGACGGCTACCCCTACGAAGAGTCGTTCGTGGCCGATAACGACCTGGCGCTGGGCCGTATTCTCGAATACCTTTCGGGGACGAAGTGGTGGAAGGAAATGGCGGTGTTCGTGACCGAGGACGATCCGCAGGGCGGGGTGGACCATGTGGATGCGCATCGCACCGTGCTGCTGGGCGCCGGCCCGTGGTTCAAGCGGAACTACGTGTCCCACACCAACACCAGCTTTCCCGGCCTGCTGAAGACCATTTTCCGGCTGCTGGGCCTGCCGCCTTTGAACCTCTTCGATGCGTCGGCGGCCGATCTGAGCGATTGCTTCGCCAAAACGCCGGACCTGGCGGGATACCGCGCGAAAGAGGTGGATAAGCGCCTGTTCGACCCGGCCCTGGCGAAGGAAGGGAACGACGCGGCGCTGGCGCCGAAGATGGACGACCCGGAAGAGATCCGCCGGCAGCGCAGGTAGGCTGGGGACGCCAGTCTGGCGATTGGCGGGTGGGGGAAACCGGAGGCCGGGGAGAAGAGCCGATCGGGAGATCGGCGTTGCCCGGGAAAAAAAGGGGCCGCGGGTGTCGGCTCA
Source organism: Terriglobia bacterium (assembly GCA_963767595.1). Taxonomy (GTDB): domain Bacteria; phylum Acidobacteriota; class Terriglobia; order Bryobacterales; family Bryobacteraceae; genus BOG-224. Next base: position 353,659 of record CAVYEK010000008.1, on the reverse strand, counting down.
CAGACACCGCAGCCCCTGCGCTAGTTCCCGGCGGCCTGGAGCGAGCCGCCATCGGACCGGTTGGCCTGGTTACGCGGAGCGCTTCCGCCGGACGATGCGCCCCATGCCGATCAGACCGATGCCGCCCAACATCATGTAGATGGCGCCCGGCTCCGGCGTAGGCGTACCCACCTCAACCAAGAACGACTGTGGCAGGCCGTCGCAAGACGGATTTTGTGTGCCGCTTACGGGCACAAGCACCGAGAAGTTGTTCGCGTTGACCTGGGTGCTGTAGTCCGCCACTGCATTCGCTACCAACTGTCCGACTGCCGTAAGCGTGGTGGTATTGCCCACCTTTTGCGTTTCGGGGAACGGTATCGCCGAGTCGAAAATGTCCCAAATCGCCTCTTGTATGCTCGATATCGTGGTTGCATTAGCGCTCGTGAGGGCAGGGAATTGCATGTCCAGCCAGGCAGCTTCAAGGTACGGCGCCGGGTCGCTGAAATCGACGACTGGCGTTTCGGTCGCAGTCCAGGTTTCTCCAGTGCCGATACTCTGAAGGTACGAAATACACGTCGCGCTAATGGTCGTTCCAGCGCCGCCCTTCGAGAGAGCGAGGGTCAGGGTGTATGGTCCAACGTAGTCATTTGTATCGCCTGAGTCGGTCCCTTTTACGCCGCTGCCGTGGTCGTACGTGATGTAAACCGTGGTCGATGCCCCGGCTGTAACCGCAAGGCAGAGAAAAAGGGTGAGAGCAAAAAGCTTCTTCATGTTCGTGACTCCAAGTAGAATTCCAGGCATGAGTCAAGGGTAGGCGAAAAGCGTGTCTTGCCGCCAGTAACTAAAACATTTCAAAGTACTTAGTACGTTTTTGGGTCCTAGTACGGAAACGTGGTAGGTTCTAAGGAAACCCCTAAAACCACTCCCCCGGAAACTGAGGGCGTCTGCGATGTGTGAGGACCCACCGCGCCGGACGGGAATGCGCCGGCAGCGGGGAGAAACGCCCGTGCCGAGGCTCCCGCTCGGGCCGGCGCCGCAGCCCGCATCACGGCGTGGGTCGCCGCGCCGGAGCCGGCCGCCAACCCGAAGCCTGCGCGGGTTTGATCTTTTGTTTTACAGCGTTGGGAAAGCGGGTGCGGCGTGGCCCGGAAACGCCGCGGACGCCGGGGGTGTTCGCCATGCCCCAGGACACGGCGGCGGCGCCGACAAGCAGCGGAAGGACAGCCGTTCGCGCTGTTCGACATCAAACGAGAAGGAGCCCGGCCGAGGTGAGACCCATGGTACCGAAGCCCTTTGGTACGTAACGCAGTTCCGGTACTAATTCCAGGAGGATACGGCTGTGAACAACCTTACATGGAGCCCGAAGTTGCCCGCGCGCCGGCCTATTCGGCCTGAATCCCGAAGTTGGAAGCCTTGTATCAGGGCACGGCTTCAGCCGTGGTGCAAACCGCGCACAATCAAGGGGCCTTAGCCCCTGCCTTTTCCGGAAAGTGAGTGGACTTGCGGGCCGGGTTTGCTACCGCAGGGGCTGGCTTCAGCCGTGCCGCAAAGGCGCAGGTGACAATTGGGCTACAGCCCCTGCGCCTTAACGCGAGTTCTCGGCGAAGTGCGGTTCAGGCGGCCTTCCGGACCTTGCCGGAGCGGATGCAGGACACGCAGACCCGCAAGCGGTGCGTGGCCCCGTTCACCACCGCGCGAACGCTCTGCAGGTTGACGTTCCAGCGGCGCTTGGTGACGTTGTGCGCGTGGCTGATCCGATTTCCGAATTGAGGTCCGCGGCCGCAGACATCGCATACTTGTGCCATGGAACAAAAATCTCCCTATTGTGTATGAAGCTAAATTGTAGCAATGGCGGCCAGGTGGAAGCAACCTCCTGTGGCCCGCGCCTCCATCTCCATCCCACGGCTGCGATAGGGCGCCGGCAGCCCGCTCCCCTGTCATTCCACTTCGATGATGCCGCGGCGGATGGCCTCCGAGACCGCCTGGGCCCGGCCGCTGCAACGGAGCTTCGAGAGCAGATTGCTGGCATGCACCCGCACGGTGCCCTCGCTGATGGCGAGTGCGACGCCGATTTCCTTGTTGGACTTGCCCTTGGCGACGAGAGTCAGAATCTCCATCTCGCGCGGGCTCAGAGCCGTGAGCGGAACCCGCTCGGCGAGCTGCGCCGCGATCTCCGGAGGAACCACGCGCTGCCCGGCATGCACGGCGCGAATAGCGTCGACCAGATCCTGGCCCTTGATGTCCTTGAGGAAATAAGCTCTGGCGCCGGCCTGGAAGGCGCGGAAGATGTTCTCGTCGCCGCCGTAGGTGGACAGCACGATGATGTGGGCGCGGGGGTTTTTCGCCACGATGGCGCTAATCGCGTCGATGCCATTGAGACCGGGGATCCTCAAATCCATCAGGGTGACGTCGGGCTGGTGTTGCTCAAAAGCCTCCACCGCCTGCCTGCCGTTGCCGGCTTCGGCCACGGTCGCCATGTCCTGCTGGCTGTTGATGATCGCTTTCAGCCCTTCGCGGACCACGAAATGATCCTCGACGATCATGATGCGAATCTGCGATGGTTGACTCATAAGCTTGTGCTATTCCCCAAACGGGGCGAAAAACACCAGTTCCGTGCCATGGCCGGGCGCGCTGGTCAGGGTCATGCGCCCGCCGATCCGCTCGGCCCGCTCGCGCATCCCGGTCAGTCCATAGTGCCCCACGGTCAGGGGAATCGCGCGTTCCGCATCGAAGCCGCGGCCATCGTCCCGCACGGCCAGCACGAGACCCCCTTCCTGGTAATTCAATTGGATTTCGATATTCCCGGCATGCGCGTGTTTGACCGCGTTCGCCATGGCCTCCTGGAAAATGCGGATCAGCGTCTTCTGCGTCACCGGGTTGAGCCGCTGCGGCGTGCCGGCCACGCGCATGGCGGTCCGCACGGCGGAGCCGCCCACCAGGCGCCTGGCAATCTCGGGCAACGCCTCGGTCAATTCCGTGCCTTCGAGTTCATCGGAGCGCAGGTCGGTCAGGGTGCGCCGGGCTTCGGCCAGGCTGTAGCGAGTGAGGTTGCAGGCTTCGTCCAAGCGGCTGCGCACCCCCGGCGGGATCTCCTCCAACTGCATCGCCACCGAATCGAGCTGCAGCGCGATGCCGGCCAGGTTCTGGGCGAAGGTGTCGTGGATGTCTTGCGAGATCCGGTGGCGCTCGGCCAGGACCGCCGAGTACCTGGCCTTCAAGTCGTGCATCCGAAGCCGGAAGAACAGCCACGCGATCAGCAACACCGCCGAGGCGGCGGCGCCCCAGAATAACTTCGTTTGATAAACGCGCGGCTGCAGGCGGAAGGCGAAGTAAGCCCCCTGCTGGTTCCATTGCCCATCCACGCCTCCGGCGATCACGTGGAAACGGAAAGGGCCCGGCGGCAGATTCGCATAATAGGCGAAGCGTCTGTCTCCGGCATCCACCCAATCGGCGTCGAACCCCGCCAGCATGTACTTGTAGCGGACGTTTTCGGGATTCAGATAACTGAGCGCGGCGTAGTCGATCTCCACCTCCCCGGCCCCCGCGGGCAGACTGGGTTCGCGGTCCAGCGGCTGCTTCTGGCGGTTCACGACGACGCCCTCGATATGCACCGGGGGAACATAGGAGCTGGATGCCAGTCGGCTGGGCGCCACCACCACGACGCCCTTCAGGGAACTGAACAACAGCAGACCATCGGTGGTCTTCCATGCCACCGGTTGATTGCCCACATTGCAGGCGCGCGTCTTCATCCCATCCCGCACGCCATAACTGATCGGGGCCACTTTACGGGCCCGCCGGTCCGCGAAATCCGCCAGAGCCGCCTTGCCGACTTTGAAGAGCCCCTGGGCGGAGCTGCACCAGAAGGCCCCCAATCCGTCGTCCAGGATGCTATAGACAAAATCCACCGGCAAGCCGGAGGCGGAAGTGTAAGAAAAGAACTTTCCATTCTTGAGGCGGGTCAGGCCGCCGCGCGTGGCGAACCACAGCGTTCCGTCCTCATCCTCGTGAATGGCGTAAACGCGACTCGAGGCCAGGCCGGCGCCGGTCCCATAATTGGTGAAGACGCCCCCGGAAAAGCGGCTCACGCCGGCCCCGGCGGTGCCGATCCAGAGCGCGCCCTGGCGGTCGCGCAACAGGGCGCGGATTCGATTTCCGGCTAATCCATCCTGGCTGCGGTAATTGCGGAAAGCGCTGCCGGTCCACTGGTAGAACCCATCCCAGTCGGAGCCCACCCACATGCCGCCCAGGGGGTCTTTGTAAATCGCCGTGATCTCCGAAGACGCCCGCCAGCCGGGGAAACCTCTCAGGCGGCCCTGGTCCAGCAGCAGCAGATCCTTGCCGGCGGCAATCCAGAGCCGCCCCTGGGGGTCCTCCGCGAACGACCTGACGGGCCCCGAACGCCCTGGCGGGAGGCTCGTATGCGAGAGCAGCCTTCCTTCGCGATAGTGGCCGAACCCGCTGGACATTCCCACCCAGACATCGCCGGCCCGGTCCTGGAAAACGCATCGCGCAATATCGTCGGGCACGCTTTGAGGAGCGGGCAGGGTCGAGATCCGCTTCACGCGCAGACGGCCCAGCCCATTCGATTGGAGCCCCACCCAGATGCTGCCTTCCCGATCCACGTGCATGCTGTAAACCGTGCCCAGATCTTTTCCCTCATCCTCCAGGGGAACCGGTTCGAACCGCCCGTTCCCCAGCCGGTAGATCTTTCGCCCCAAGGCCGCCCACACGCCCCCCGTGGGGTCTTCATAGAGCAGCGTGATCTGGCCGTGTTGGGGCGCGAATGTATCCACCCGGCCGTTCCTCCAGTTCTTGATCACGCCGTTGCCGAACCCGATCCACAGCGAATCGTCGGCGGCGCAGGTGAGCTTTTCGATGGCGCCGTCGCCTGGCCGGACGATTCCGCCCAGCGCATCCCAGCGGCCGCCGGAGAGATGGAACACCTGCGACGCGGTGGCCACGAAGACGCCTTGAGGAGAGCGCGCGCACATGGTGTCGCGCGTGGCGCCGGTGGATCCAGCCGGCGCTTCGATGCGCGTGAAGCGCCCGTGCGAATAGCGGCTGAACCCGCTCGCCGTGGCGATCCAGAGATCTCCGGACGAGTCCTTCTCGATGCGCGTGACCACATCGTCGGGCAGACCGTCAACGGTCGAAAAGGTACGGAACCGTCCATCTTTGAGGCGCGTGAGACCGCCTCCGAAGGTGCCGATCCAAAGCGCATGCTCGTCGTCTTCCCGCAGGGCCCAGACTTCGTTGTCCTTCAGACTTCCGGTTTCCACCGTGAACGCCGTGAAACTGGCGCCGTTGAAGCGCACGGCGCCGCCATCGGCGCCCAGCCAAATGTAGCCGTCATGGGTCTGCACGATGGCCCTGACTCTGGACTGGGGCAGGCCCTCCGCTTCGCGCCAGAAGTCAATGCCGTAACTCGGGCCGCCGGGCGGGAATCCGAGCCCCGCGGCGCACGCCAATGGCCCCGCGAGGGCGAGAGGAATCAGCCGCGCGAGCCATCGGCGCGCGGCGTTCATCGGTCTGCGCCGCTCGAGGGCGGAAAGAGCTGGCGTGGGCATGGCCTAGTTCGCGCTCCCTCAGCGTATCACCATCGGCGGTCCGTGGATTCTATGCGACAAGCGTAGGTGCGAATATGTCCTTTGTGTAGCTTCCGGTATGGCGAAAAGCTAATGACAATCGGCCAAATCTGGCATAAGATACCTTAATTAGGCAGGCTCGCTTCGACGAATCGTCAAAATTGGTCCGAAACCCGTTTTCGGGGCGCAGTTTGCCTTTCGGCGCGATGCGCGCCAGGTTGGCGCGGATTGGAGATGGGAATGACGCCGGCGAGGAGTAAGGGGATCCGCCCCACGGGAGCCGGGGCCGAGCGGACCTGTGTTAAACCCAATGTGAGAGATGGAGGATAGCTATGCGAGTATTCTTAGTTGGCTTGTTAGCAGCGCTCCTGGCGGTCGCGACCGCGACTGCGCAAGTGGGCGGCAATGGAACGATTCAAGGAACCGTCACGGATCCTTCGGGAGCCGTGGTGGCCGGCGCCACGGTCACGGCAATCAACGTGGCAACGGGAGTTCAAACCAGCCGCAAGACGACCGATGCCGGGTTCTTCGTCCTTTCTCCGCTCCAGCCCGGCGAGTATAGGGTCGCGGTCCAGGCGGCGGGATTTCAGACCCTTACCCAGGAGCACATGGTGGTGGACGCCCTGGCAACCTTGGGATTGAACCCGAAATTGCAATTGGGAACGGCCACCCAATCGATCACGGTGGTGGAGGCGCCGCCTCTGTTGTATACCGACGACGCCACGCTCGGCGCGTCCATGGAGAACAACGTCTATGCGGCGCTTCCCCTGGCCATGAACGGCGTGCCGCGGGATCCCACGCAGTTTATCGCCCTGGTACCCGGCGTGAATAACGCGAGCACGCAGGCCGCCGGTCCCACCACGGCCGCTTTCAACGGCGGCCAGACGTATCAAAATGAAGTCTATCTGGAAGGGATGCCCCTGACCAGCGCCGGAACCGAAGGCGACACCCGCTATCTGGCGTTCGCCGTTTCGGTGGACGCGGTGGACCAGTTCCAGGTGGAGACCAACGGCGCCAAGGCTCAGTACCAGGGGCAGGGCGTCGAGAACTTCGTTATGAAATCGGGGACCAACTCTTTCCACGGCGGGGCTTTCGAATACTTCCGCAACACCGACCTGGACGCGCGAGGTTTCTTCCCCACGGCCACGCCCATCGAGCACCAGAACGAATACGGCGGGCTCCTCGGGGGCCCCATTAAGAAGAACAAACTTTTCTTCTTTGGCAACTACGATGGGTATAAATACAACTCTGGATTGTTGAATCCCACCCTGCAGTCGATTCCCACCGTGCTCGAGCGGACGGGCAGTTTCACGGAGCTTCCGGCCACGCAGCTCATTTACGATCCGGCGAGCCAGACTTGCGCCGGCGCGGTTTGCACGCGGACGCCATTCGCCAACAACGCGCTTCCCAGCAATCGCGTATCGCAGATCGCGCAATCGCTGCAGTCGTATCTTCCGACGCCGACGAACACGAACATCGTGAACAACTACCTGCCCAGCCTGCCGGTCCAACTGAACACCTGGAACGGCACCGGCAAGGTGGATGCCAACCTGTCGGACAAGAATCGGCTTTCCGGATTCTTCGCCGCCGGGCATTACGCCACCAATTTCACCGGCAGCCTGACCCAGACGGGAACGGCGGGCGTGCTGCCCGAGCCTTACACCCAAGGCCGCATCGTGGAGGAAGACGTCAAATTGGGGCAGGTGCACGACACCTACGCCATCAAGCCCAACCTCCTGAATCAATTCAGCCTTTCCTACAACCGCATCTGGATTCCGCTGCAAAACCCCACCGTGAGTGGAAACTATCCGCAGAAGGCCGGCATCAAGGGCTTGCCGCCAAGCGTGGTGGACGACACCTTCCCGGACATTGCTTTCAGCGGCACCAATTCCCCCGGCGGCTGGCAGGGGACCAACGCCCACTTTTACAACGAAGCCGCCAACACGTTCACCGCGCAAGACAGCGTAATGTGGGTCAAGGGGCGCCATTCCATGGCCTTCGGCGGCCAGTTCCAGGCCTTGCAGGACAACGAAAACTTCGCATTGGTGGCCAGCTTCAGCTTCAACAGCGCCCAGACCCAGGGGTACAATGCCACCGGATCGCTCCTGACAGCCACCGGCAATGCCTACGCCAGTTACCTGCTCGGCGCGGTGAGCAGCAGCGGCATCAACCAGAACGCCATAGGCGAGACGGGCGGCCGCTATAAGGATTACTCCCTGTATTTCCAGGACGACTGGAAGGTCAGTTCGCGTCTGACGCTGAACCTGGGCCTGCGCTGGGACTACTTTGGTCCGTTCAGCGAAGCGCACAACCTGATGTCCTTTTTCAAACCGACCCTGGCCAACCCAGCCGTCGGGGGCGCTCCCGGCGCGCTCCAGTTCGCCGGCAGCGGCACGGACAGTTGCAACTGCAGCGACCCCGTCAACAGTCACTACAAGAACTTCGGCCCTCGCCTGGGAGCGGCGTACAAGCTGAACGACAAGACCGTCCTGCGGGCGGGCTATGCGCTTATGTACGTGCACGTGGGCGGCGTCGGCGGGCGCAACAACTCCCGCCAGGGGCTCAGCCAGCTCGGTTACACGGCCACCAACAACGCCACCAGCCCCGGCAACAACGCTCCGGCGTATTACTGGGATAGCGGCGTTCCTCCCATCGCCCAGGCGCCGCCGTTCATCGATCCCACATACGGGACCGGTTACATCACCGCCAATCCAACGGGCGTGCAGAACCCCACCTACGGCGACCCGAATCTAGGCGGCAAGCCGCCGTATTACGAGAACTGGAACTTCGGTATTCAGCGCTCGCTCACCGCCAACATGACCCTGGGCGTGGCTTACACCGCCAGCCTGGGCAAGTACCTGCCCGGACCCGACAACGGCGGCAGCGCGCTACTTAATGCCACCCCGCTGCAGTACCTGGCCCTGGGATCGCTGCTCACGGCCACAGCCAACGCCGCCAACATCGCCAAGGCGCAAGCCATTTTCCCGAACATCGCGCTGCCCTTCCCCAACTTTGTGGGAACCATCGGCCAGATGCTCCGTCCGTTCCCGCAATACGGGGCCATCAGCTCCCCATGGTTCGACGTCGGCCAGTCCAACTACCAGGGGCTTCAAACCTCCTTCAATCGCCGGTTTGGCGGCGGCGTGACCTTAAGGGGAGGTTACGTATTCGGCAAGGAACTGGACAATCTGCTGGCCAGCGCCCGGGACCCCTTCGACTATGAGCTGGAAAAATCGCGCGGCAGCATCGACCACAGGCACGTACTCACGGCTTCCGCCACTTTCCAATTGCCTTTCGGCGCCGGACGCCACTTCAACCCGGGCAACGCCGCCGTGCGTGCGGTGATCAGCGGCTGGGCGGTTACTGGAATCTTCTCCTTCGCCACCGGCGCGCCCCTGGCGCTCACCGGCTCGGCCTGTAACGCCGGGGGCATTCTGGGCACCTGCATTCCCAACTACAACCCCGCGTGGACCGGCACAGCCATCCGCATCAACGGCAATTACGGGGACGGCAACGTTCTGGGATCCTCACCCACCTCGTATCTGGACCGGACCGCGTTCGTGGCCCCGGCGGCCTATACCTTTGGCAACTTGCCCCGGACCGGAGTCTACGGCCTCAACGCACCGTACAACGAGGACGTGGACCTCAGCGTGCGCCGCGAGTTCGTGATCCACGAGAGCATCAAGTTTGCCATCCAGGGCGATGCTTTCAACGTGAACAATGCGGTTCACTTCGGAACCCCCGGAACCAACCCGGACCAGGCCAGCTTCGGCACCCTGACTTCGCAGGTCAATCAGCCCCGTAAACTGCAGCTCAACGCCCGCATTACCTTCTGATCGATCATTTACTCCGCCCGGGGGCGAGGCACGCCTCGCCCCTACCGCGGCCCTACCGCGGCCCGATCCGTAGGGGCCGGGCATGCCCGGCCCGCATGCCGCGCGCCCCGCTCTTGACACCGCCCCGCTATGTCCTGTATAAATATAGTACAGGCGAAGAAAAGGCGAATATGGACGGAGCGGTCCTCAGGAAGCAATTCGAATCGGCGCTCGGCGGATCGCTCGAGTGGCAGGCCCGCCCGGCTCCCGAGATGGCGCGCACGGGAGTCCACGAAGTGGATGCCGCCACGGGGGGCCTGCCGCGCGGCGGCCTCACGGAGATCCATGGGGCGGCTTCTTCCGGCCGCACCAGCCTGCTGTTTGCCATTCTGGCCGAAGCTACGGGGCGGGAAGACGCCTGCGCCCTGGTGGACGCCGAGGATGCCTTCGACCCCATCCGCGCCGCCGCCGCCGGGGTGCGGCTCAACCGGCTCCTGTGGGTGCGGTGCGCCCATAACGCCGAACAGGCGCTCAAGGCCGCCGACCTGTTGATTCAGGGCGGCGGTTTCGGGCTGGTGGCCATGGACCTGGGGGATACGCCGCCCGAAACGGCGCGCCGCATATCGCTCACTTCGTGGTTCCGCCTGCGCCGCGCGGTGGAGAACACGCCCACGGTATTGCTGGCGCTAGCGCGGCAATCGAACGCCAAGACCTGCGCCTCGCTGACGCTGGAGTGCCGTCCGGAGGCCGGCGTGCGCGTGGTTCCCTTTTCGGGGCGCGGGCCCGGGCGTCTGTTGCGCGGCCTGCGCGTGCAAGTGACGCGGCGCAAACCGGGGCAAGCGGTTACGGCCGCATTCGATGCCTGCGCGCCGCAACCGCAACCGCTGGCTTACACAAGGATGTTATTCTCCGCGTCTCTGCGTCTCCGCGTCAAAGAGGGCTCTTGTTTGGTTCCGGCTCCTCCGGGTCGGGAGCGGCGGGTTTAGCCATGTTCGCCTCCCTTCATGGCGCGGGAAACCTGACGGCGCTGGCCTTCGAATTTTCGCCGGTGGTGGAGCGGAGCGCCCCCGATACCGTCACCCTGGACGCTTCGGGGCTCGACCGGCTTTTCGGTTTTCCGCAGGATATTGCCGCCGCGCTGGCGCGGCGGGCCGCCGAGACGGCCGTCCGGGCCAGCGTGGCGATGGCTTCCAACCCCGATGCGGCCATCTGCGCCGCGCGCGGGTTCGCGGGCGTCAGCATCGTCCCGCACGGCGATGAAGCCAAATTCCTGGGCGAATTGCCGCTGGCCCTGCTGGGGCCCTCGCCCGAGCTGCTCGAAACGCTGGAACGCTGGGGCATCCGGCGGTTTCGGGAACTGGCCTCTCTCCCGCCGCTGGGCATCGCCGAACGCCTGGGCCCCCAAGGATTGCGTTTGCGCGAGCTGGCGCGCGGGGAGGCGCAGCGCCAACTCACGCCGCTCCAGGAGCCGCCGCGGTTCGAGGACGAAATCGAGCTGGAATACCCGGTGGAGTTGATCGAGCCGCTGGCGTTCCTGTTGGCGCGCCTCTTCAACGGCCTCACCACCCGCCTGGCCACGCGCGCCTTGGCCACCGACGAGTTGCGCCTCCGCCTGAAGCTCGAAAACCGGACGGAGTACCGGCGCACGCTTCGGCTGCCCGCGCCGTCGCTCGATTCGAAAGCGTTTTTGAAGCTGGCGCAGTTGGATCTGGCCGCGCATCCGCCGCCGGCCCCCGTGGTCCACGTGCGGGTGGAGATGAACCCGGCGCCCCCGCGCGCGGCGCAAAGCGGCCTGTTTATTCCCGCCGCGCCCGAGCCGGTGAAACTGGAGCTGACCCTGGCGCGCATTCGGGCCATCGTGGGAGAAGGGCGGGTGGGCTCGCCCGAATTGATGGATACGCACCGGCCGGACGCGTTCCGCATGGCGGATGCGCTGGCCCGCCGCCCATCTGAGCGCCGGAGCGCGGACGAGGGCGTCCGCCCCAGCCTGGCCTTTCGCATGTTCCGTCCTCCCCGCGCGGCCCGCGTGGCGCTCGATTCCGGGCAGCCGGGCTTCGTCGCCGCCCAGGGCATTCGCGGCAAAGTGCTGGAATGGGCCGGCCCCTGGCGCACCTCGGGCGATTGGTGGACCCGCGACCCGTGGTCGCGCGACGAATGGGATATCGCCTTGAGCGACGGCGCCCTCTATCGCCTCTACTGCGCCCCCGGGGGATGGTTTGTGGAGGGGAGTTACGATTAGCGGCAACTTTTTTGACGCGGAGACGCGGAGACGCGGAGAAAATCAAAGAGAAGAGAAGAGAAGAGAAGGAAAGAGAAAGACATAGAAAGACATAGAAAGACCTGACCGTTCCGTTTTGTATTCTGTTCTTCTCTCCTGTTTTCTTTTCTTCTCGAATTTCTCCGCGTCTCTGCGTCTCCGCGTCAAGATTTCCTCTGCATCTCCTGAACCTCCATGACCTCCTACGTCGAGCTTCACGCACGCTCGGGGTTCAGTTTCCTCGAAGGCGCTTCCGTGCCCGAGGAACTCGCCGGGGCGTGCGCGCAATTCGGCATGCCGGCCATGGCCATTGTGGACCGCAACGGCGTCTACGGAGCGCCGCGTTTTCACATGGCCGCCAAGAAGGCGGGCATTCGCGCGCACATCGGCTCCGAAATTACGTGCACCAACGGCGTTTCCTATCCCCTGCTGGTGGAAACGCGGGAAGGCTACCGCAACCTGTGCCGTCTGATTACCCGCATGAAGCTGCGCGCCAAAAAAGGCGAGGGCGCGGCCACGCCCGAGGAGCTGGCGGAATTCGCCGGCGGCCTGGTGTGCCTCACCAGACGCCCCGACGAGCGCCTGCTCGATATCTTCGGCCGCGGCAACGTCTACGCGGAGCTCCAGCGCCATCGCGACCGGGAGGAGGAAGCGCGCAATCAGGCCATTGTGGAACGCGCGCGCCGGCTGGGCATTCCGCTGGTGGCCTCGAACGGCGCCGCCTATGCCACGCCCGAACGGCGCGAGCTGCTCGACGTTTTCACCTGCGTGCGCCACAAGACCACGCTACCAGCGGCGGGGCGTCTGCTCGAGCGCAATTCCGAGCGCCACGTCAAAACGGCGGCCGAAATGGCGGCCCTGTTCGCGGACCTGCCGGAAGCCATCGCCAACACGCTCGAGATTTCCGCGCGGCTCGACTACACCCTGGCCGATCTGGGCTACGAGTTTCCGCGCTACCCCGCGCCGGCGGGCGAAACCATGATGAGCTTCCTCCGCCAGCGCGTGGATGAAGGCGCGCGCCGCCGCTACCAGCCCTACCACGAGCGCGCGCGCCGGCAGATGGAGCGCGAGCTGGCGCTCATCGAAAAGCTCAACCTGCCGGGATACTTTCTGATTGTGTGGGACATCGTGCGGTTCTGCAAAGAGAACGGCATTCTGGCGCAGGGGCGCGGATCGGCCGCCAATAGCGCGGTGTGCTATGCCCTCGAAATCACGGCCGTGGATCCGGTAGCCATGGACCTGCTTTTCGAACGCTTCCTTTCCGAAGAGCGCGGCGAGTGGCCGGATATCGATATCGACCTTCCCAGCGGCGAGAAACGCGAGCGCGTGATTCAATACGTCTACCAGCGCTTCGGCGGGGGAGGCGCGGCCATGACGGCCAACGTGATCACCTACCGCGGCCGCTCCGCCGCGCGCGAGGTGGGCAAGGCGCTGGGCTTTGAGGTCGCCACCCTCGATAAGCTCTCGAGCCTGGCCCACGGTAGCGCCGACGGTGCCGTCGGCGGGGCGCGGAACGCCGGCCTGGACCTCGCCAACCCGCGCGTGCGCAAGTTTTTCGAGCTCTACCAACTGGCCCAGGACATGCCGCGCCACCTGGGCCAGCATTCCGGCGGCATGGTGATCTGCCAGGGAGCGCTCGATTCTGTCGTTCCGCTGGAGCCGGCCGCCATGCCCGGCCGCACGGTCATCCAGTGGGACAAGGAAGACTGCGCCGATATGGGGATCATCAAGGTGGATCTGCTCGGACTGGGCATGATGGCGGTGCTCGAAGACTGCCTCAAGCTGATTCCCGAAGTTTACGGAGAGCAAGTAGACCTGGGGCGCCTTCCGCCCGACGACCCGGCGGTTTACCAGGCCCTGCAAAAGGCCGACACCATCGGCATGTTCCAGGTGGAGAGCCGCGCGCAGATGGCGTGCCTGCCGCGCATGAAGCCGCGGCGGTTCTACGACATCGTGGTGCAGGTGGCGATCATCCGTCCCGGGCCCATCGTGGGAAAAATGGTGCACCCGTATTTGAACCGCCGGCAGGGCCGGGAAGAGCCGGATTGCCTGCACCCTTCGCTCGAACCGGTGCTCCGGCGGACCCTGGGCGTTCCGCTGTTCCAGGAGCAGTTATTGCGCATGGCCATGATCGCGGCCGGCTTCACCGGCGGCGAAGCGGAAGAGCTGCGGCGGGCCATGGGTTTCAAGCGTTCGGAAAAACGCATGCGCGATATCGAAGTGAAGCTGCGCGCGGGCATGGACCGCAACGGCATCACGGGCCAGGCTCAGGACGACATCGTGCGCTCGATTACTTCGTTCGCGCTGTACGGTTTTCCGGAATCGCACGCCGCCAGCTTCGCCCTGATCGCCTACGCCAGCGCGTATCTGAAATGCCACTACCTGGCGGCTTTCACCGGCGCCCTGCTGAATAACCAGCCGATGGGGTTTTATGCGCCGGCGATCGTTATTAAGGACGCCCAGCGCCACGGGCTGCGCGTATTGCCGGTGGACGTGATGGCCTCGGAGTGGGATTGCACGGTGGAGTGGGGTAAGCCTCCTGGCTTGCCTTCTGCGCCAGGCAGGCCAGAAGGAGGCAGGCCAGGAGGAGGCAGGCCAGGAGGAGGCAGGCCAGGAGGAGGCAAGCCAGGAGGCTTACCCCACCTGCGCCTCGGTTTACGCTACGCACGCGGGCTGCGGGAGCAATCCGCGCGGGCCATCCTGCGCGCGCGCCCCTTCACCAGCATCGACGACTTGGCGCTGCGCGCGCCGGAGCTGCGCAAGGACGAAATCAACCGCCTGGCCGAAATCGGCGCGTTGAATTCGCTGGAGGGAATCCACCGCCGCGATGCGCTGTGGCGGGCGCAGCGCTCGGTGCTGCCGGTAGGTCCGTTGCTGGAGAAGCTGGAAGAAAAGGGCGAGTTTTCGCCACTCGCTCGCATGAACGTCCAGGAGCGCCTGTGGGCCGATTACAGCGGCACGGGCCTCACCATTGGCAAACACCCCATGGCCTGGCGCCGCGCCGAAATGAACGCGCGCGGCGTGACGCGGGCCGCCGACCTGGCCGGCCTTCCCAACGGCCGCTTGGTGCGCATCGCCGGATCGGTCATCGTGCGCCAGCGCCCGGGCACCGCCAAGGGCTTCGTCTTTCTCAGCATCGAAGATGAAACCGGCATCATGAACGCGATCGTCACGCCCGACACCTTCGAGCGCTACAAGCTGGTGGTGTTGAGCGAGCGGTTTCTCATAATCCACGGCGCGCTGCAAAACCTGGACGGGGTGGTTTCGGTGAAAGCCGCGAGGGTAGAGCCCCTGGGCGCGGGGGCCGCGCCGGAATCGCACGATTTTCATTAGGCCCAACAGCAGCTATACAACGAAGGAAGAAGGAATCGGCCTTATCGTCCGGATTCGAAAGTCAGCCTCAATCCCATTGCTCTGGCGACGGCGACAAGCGTGGAAAACCGGGGATTGCCGCGTGACGAAAGCGCGCGATAAAGGCTCTCGCGCTCGATACCGGCAGTCTCGGCCACTTTAGCAAGGCCGCGGGCTTCCGCTACGCGCCGTAAGGCGACCAGCAGCACACGGGGTTCGGTTTCGTCTTCCATCGCCGCTCTCAGGTATTCCGCGGCGAAATCCGGGTTCTCGCGTAATTCCCGAGCCATGGATTCGTCATGCGAGACGCTGGCCTTGCCTTTCATTTGCTTCGTGTCCTTTCCTTAAAGTCCTCCAGGTACTCGATCGCCCTCTTTATGTCGGACGCCTGCCGGCGCTTGTCGCCTCCGCACAATAGAAGCACGCATGTCCGGCCCAACATCGCGTAGTACACCCGGTATCCTGGTCCCCAGTCGATCCGGAGTTCGGAGACCCCTTCGCGCAACGCTTTGCAGTCCCCAAAATTCCCCAGAGATAACCGATCGAGACGCGCCGCAATCCTGGCCCGTGCTTTCAGGTCCTCCAGACTCGCCAACCAGCCGCCAATCACATCGCCTCCACTCCGGGCGGCGTATCGGCGGATCTCGATCACGACGACGATTGTAACTTATAAGTCACGCGAGCGCAAGCCGACTCCAGACCGTCGTGCGAACCTTCGCCCCTCGCGCGCAGGACCTGGTGCTGATTGAGCCGGACCTCGCCAACATGTTTCCCGATAGCGAGGCGGTCAACCGAGCGCTTCGTGTGTTGGCCAAAGCCGCTCAAATGGCACGCGCCTCCAAACGCCGACGCTCGCGTTTGGGGCGGCGAATACCGTTAACCGGGACGCCATAAGACCTGCGCGCCGGTTGGAAGCCGGCGCTTCGGGCGGATTTTCGACCCGCCGCAGGATGTCATCCTGCCCCACATGAGTGCTATAAAGCGCCATGCTACAATTTTTTTCGAAGCCGGAAAGGACATGCGGAAAGTGGTCAAGCTCCCGATAGTTTGCGCTCTGATACTCATACCGGGGATCGCGGTTGCGGCGGATCCCTTCGACGGCAACTGGCAAACCACGCTCACTTGCCCCGCAAAAGGGAATACCGACGGCTACACCTGGAAGTTTGTCGGCGTCATCCAGAACGGCGCCTTTCGCGGAGAGCGCGGCACGGCGGGGGAACCCGGCTACCTGCTGATCGCGGGCAAGATCGCGGACAACGGCAGCGCCAAGCTGAATGCCACGGGCATAGTCGCCTCCAGGCAGTATGCCCGCGGAGTCTTGGCCCACAAGGGCGAGGAGTATAGCTACGACATCAAGGCCCAGTTCAAAGAGACGGCCGGCACAGGCGTCAGGAACGAAGGCCTCGGCATCGTGGGCCGCCCTTGCACCTTCGAGTTTGTGAAGCAGCCGCCCGCCGGCGAGGCCGGTGGGCGCTAGAGATCGGCCCATCGCGTCCTACCCGTGCGGCCGGCGAGGAGATCACCATCGCCAAAGCCGGAGAACCCATGGCCCGGCTTGTGCCGCTGGAAAAACCCGACTTCCGGAAGACGTTTGGAATGCTGAAGGGCAAAATCCGGGTCAGCGACGATTTCGACGCGCCCCTTCCGCCGGAGGTTCTGAGAGCATTCGGCGTGGAAGAATGAACCTGCTGCTGGACACCCACGTTCTGATCTGGTGGATGCAGGGAAGCAAACGAATCGGCCCTCGCGCAAAAACCGCCATGTTCGAGGACCAAGCCCGCCTCTGGCTGAGCGCCGCCTCCATCTGGGAGATGGCTATCAAGTCCGTCATCGGCCGGCTGAGCCTGGATGCGCCTCTTGAGAAGAGCGTGCCATTTCTTGCCAGGCAGGGCGTTCGCGCGCTCCCCATTTCCGTCGGACATGCGCTGGCCGCCGCCGCCTTGCCCGCGCACCATGCGGATCCTTTTGACCGTATGCTGATCGCACAGGCCCGGTGTGAGGACTTGGTCTTTGTGACAGCCGATCCCGCGATGGAAGCCTACGAGGTCCGTACTCTCGACGCCTCGCGCTAAACGTGGGGACGTTGCTATTTGCGCCAGGACCGCTTACTTACGTGCGCGGCTCTGTAGTTCCGCCAAATCGCTGAACACGCCGTAGGCGGTTTGTTCCACAGTGGGCTCGATGGACACCGTTCCGAAAGTGCCCATCAGGTCGGTGTGAAACAGGATGATGTTCGACGTTCCGGGCGCGCAGGCCAGGATGTCGTGGCGGTCCAGCACTTCGGCGCGGACGCGCAGCGACACGCCGGAGGGCGTGCGCCGCGCGCGGCTGACGATGCGCACGGTTTTGCCCTGGCGGGCGATTTCCACGGCGCGCGCGGGGGTGAGCCGGGCGATGCCGCGCGTGGAAACCTGCTGCGGGGTGGTGCGCGCGTCCAGCAACACGTTGGCCAGGGCGGCGGTCTTGGCGGCGGAATCCCAGCCCTCCACGTCGAACGCGCCGCCGGCTTCGGTGATGCCCATGGCGCGCGCGGCCTCGAGGCCTTCCTCGAACGAGCCGCCGCGCTCCATGGTTTCCACCACCACTTTCGACGTCGAGTTGAGCGCGCCGGTGAAGCCCAGCGCCTTCACCCCCGGCAGGTTGTGGCGCCACAGGTTGAACACCGGAGCGCCATCCATGGCGGCGGCTTCGAAGCGGAATTGCACGCCGGCGCGGGCCGCCTCGTCGCGCAGACTGGCGTAGGCGTGCGCGATGGGCCCCTTGTTGGCCGTCACGACGTGCATGCGGCGCTCGAAAGCGGCGCGGATGTGGGAGATTGCCGGCTCGCCCGAGTAGGGTTCGAGGGTGGTGAGCTCGACGGCGACATCCGCGCGGGCGACGTCCAGAAACTCTTCGATGGTGGCGGCGCGCGGGCCGAAAACCGGATCCTCGGGCAGGCCGCCAGGGGCCGCCGCCGTACCGTGCCGCAGGGTGTGGATGCCGGTCACGGTGAAGGGAAACTCCGGGCGCTTCCGCGCGATGAGGCGCGCCAGCGCGCGTCCCGCGTGTCCATAGCCGATAAGCGCCAGTTTCAAACGTCGATTGTAGCGTTCGGCGGCGTGAGGAATGCCGGCAAGGATGCCGGCGTGGCAGGCTGGAAGGCCGCTCTGCGGGGGTTGGCGCCTGTCCCACCAAAAGATTTAGAACGTGATTCCCAGGAGGAATTCCGCCTGGCTTTGATTGCTCTTCACCAGGCCCGCGGGGTCTTCGAAGTGAGCCGAGCCCCAGTGCGTGTACCGAATTTCAGGCGAAAGGTGGAGCACCACGGCGTGGATATCCACTCCGGCGCCCAGCACGAAGCCGCTGGCGCCCTTCTTGCTGCCGGCGGGCGTGGATGTGGTGTAGGTGTTGGTGATCGCGCCTACGGTCTGCCGGATGGACTGCTTCAGGCCGGCCAGCGTGTCCCATGCGAATCCGGCGTCCACATACGGCTTCACCAGCGGGACTTTGAACTTGTATTTGAGCAGCAGCGGAAACTCCCAGGCGTTGGCGCTGGTGCTGCTGATCGCGGTGGTGGCGCTAGCAAGGCCATTGGTCGTGATTTCGGTTCCCGAAAAATTCAGCCGCCGGTATAGCGCATCGAGTTCAATACCCAGCCCGGCGGGGAGCTTCACCTCGACGGTGGGGCCGAGGATGTAGGGTCTGGTGTTGGAATAGAAGTTCGAGAACTGGCCCAGAATCCCTTCGACCGGCCCGTTCCGCACGGTGGAAACAAAATCCGTCAAAGGCTCGCCTACCCTGACTCCGAACGTGACCGGCTGGGCGAAGGCGAATGCGGCGCCGGCAAGCGACAGAAGCAGCACTCTCATGTAAGTTCCTACGGATGAACCGAACCTCCGGTTTCCATTGTACGGGACCACGCCGCGCGCGCGGCGGAGCCTTGGATCGAACTCCGCTGGGATTGGAAAGCCGGACCGCCGGCGTTACCGGCGTGCGATCTCCTTCTTCTTCGGCACGCCCTTGGGATGGCAATCCGCGCACTTCACCCAGTGGATGTTGTGCTTGCTGTCGTGGGAGGCGAAAGTGGTATCCATCTTCTCCACGTCCAGGCCGCAATTGGACATCTTGGGGTGGCAGGTGGCGCAGGAGGCCCGCGTAGTCTGCCCGTGCTGCGCGTGGCACGCCAGGCAACTGATTCCTTCGTGCACGCCGAGGCCCGTCCGGTCATCGCCCGAGCCCACCTGCATGGTCGCCACCGGCGCGTGGCATTGGTAGCACAGCGCCTGGCGCCGGTCGGGGCTCATCTTCACCGGGCGCGCCCCTTCGAGTATGGCGGGCAGGGGCAACTCCGCCACCGGGATGTACTGTTGCGTCCGGCGGTCGAACAACGCCAGCGAGGGCCGCATGATTTCCTGCGAGGGACCGGGAACGCGGCCTTCCACGCTGGCTCTCTTCAAGGGCGGTCCCTCGTGGTGCATCTCATGGCACGTCAGGCACGGCATGGCGGGCATGTCGGACAGCTCCGGCCGCACCAGGCGCCAGGGGCCGCTGCGATTGAGGGGCGCCACCAGGTCCGCTATCCCGCCTTCGAAATGCATGCCGTGGCACCGCAAACAATCGTCCATCAGCATGTTATTGGCGTTGAATGTCTTGTCGAGAAAAATGCGCGCGTAGCTCGAGCCGTGGGGGCCCGTCCGCCAGGCGGCGTATTCCTGGCGGTGGCAATCCTGGCACCGCTCCACCATAGTCTGGACGTACTCATTGCGGAAACCGATGCGTTCCGGAAGCTCGCCGCGCAGGTGCGAATACACGCGGGTGGCGTTGTTCCAGTGGAACGAGGCGTCCATGGTGAGCGCCCCGCCGTGGCACTTCCCGCAGCCGATTCCACGGTGGCTCGAAGAATGCCACGTGTCGAAGAGCGTTCTGCATCTCGTGGCAACTGACGCAGCCCCGGCCGCTGCCCGATTCGTAATACAGGCTCGCGCCCGGAACCGAGAGCAGCAGCGCCGCGATAAGCAAACCGGCGATCAGAACCGCTCTCTTGGCTTTGTTCATGACCGCACCCTCGTGCCTTTCCACGCCTGCAACAGGTTGTCCGACGCGCGGTAGGCGTTCGCCAGAATCGTCAAGCCCGGGTTGAATCCGCCGTTGGTTACGTGCACGCTGGCGTCGATTACGTACACGTTGTCCACCTCGTGGATCCGGCAGTCCTTGTCCACCACGGAAGTTTTCGGATCGTTCCCCATGCGGCACGTCCCGGCCTGGTGCTGGCCGCCGCTCAAGGAATTGTTGGGCAGCCGCTTCCAGGTCTGCGCGGCCCCGGCCTCCTTCAGCCACGCCTCCGCCTTGCCGGCCAGGAACCGGGCGATCTCCAGGGTGTGCGGATGCTTCCGGCCGGAGAGGCGGGCCACCGGAATGCCCCAGTAGTCCTTTACCTTGGGGTCGGCCTCGACGCGCGCGTCGAACACCGGCATCTCCTGCACCGGTCCCATCACCGAGATGGTTCGTTTGTAAGCGCTGCGCACGAACTCTTTGTGTTCCAGCCCCCAGCGCGAAACCCAGGCCGGCACGAGGTTCAGAAACTGGTAGGGCAGGCGGATGAACTCATTGGCCAGCATCCCGCCGCCAACCATTCCGGGGTTGCCGTGGTTGTAATCGCAGATGGCGATGGATGCGCCCGGGCCGAGGTCGTCGTAGGTATCGAAATCGAACAGGCCGATGGCCGCCGGGTAGGTGTGGGAGTGGAGGTTCCTGCCCACCCAGTCGTAGCGGTTCCCCAGCCCATCGGGAAACATCTTGTGCCGGGTGTTGAGCAGCAGCCGGGCGGATTCCACCGCGCCGCCGCAGACAATCACCAGGTCGGCGGTCTGCTCCTGGAGGCGGCTGCTAGCGTCGAAGTAAGACACTCCCTTGGCCCGGCCGCGCTCGTCCAGAAGAATCTCGCGGGCCATGCAGTCGGTGCGCAGCTCGCAATTTCCGGTGGACAGGGCAGCGGGGATCGCGGTGTTGTGGGTGCCCGTGCGCGCGTTCACTTCACAGGCAAACCCCACGCACCAGCGGCAGCGCATACAGCTCCGCCGCCCGTTATAGGGGACGGTGTTGCGCAGCATGGGAATATCGAACGGGTGCAGGCCCAGGCGGAGCGCGGCCGGGTGCAGCGTCTGGTATTCCTTGTTGGGCGCCAGCGGCGGCATGGGCAGCGGCTTGCGCCGCGGCGCCTTGAAGATGTTGGCGGAAACATCTCCCGATACGCCCATTTCCCATTCGGCCTTCTCGTAGTAAGGCTCCAGATCCGCATAGGAAATGGGCCAGTCTTCGAGCGTGCTGCCGGCCACCGCGCCGTAGGTGGAGCGCATGCGGAAATCCTGCTCCATATAGCGCCAGGCCATGGCGCCGTAGCTGAAGGTTCCGCCGCCCACGCAGGCCGCGTTGTTGCTGTAGGCGGCTTCGCTGGGGTTGACGATTTGTTCTCCATGCTCGTCCACCAGCACGCGCGGGTTGCGGTCTTCATCCGGACCGAAGGCGTTGCCCAGCGCCGTGGTGCGCTGGTTGCGCAGGTCGTCCTTGCGGCAGTCGGCCGCCGAATACCACTTCCCGCGCTCGATCAGGGCCACCTGCAAACCGGCCGCGGCGAGTTCCTTGGCCACCACACCGCCGCCCGCGCCCGCCCCCACAATCGCCGCATTCACGTGTTTGAGAGCCATGGCGTCATCCCACCCGCGGCTGGTCTTCGCCGTAACGCTGCCGGCCGCGCACCGGAGGAAACGGCAGACCCACCATCTTCCAACTGGCCATATTACGGTTGCCGCCGTGGCGCGGGTCGCCGTAAAAACCCTGGCGGGTGTGGGTAAGAATCAGATCGAAAAACGCCCTGGAGTTTTCCTCCACTTCAATGAGAACCTCCGTCTGCTGGTCGGCGGCCAGCTCCGCGAAGCGTTTGCCGAACTTGGCGCGGCTGGCCCGATCCACCGCCGCGATGCCCTGCCGGTAGGTCTTCCGATATCTCTTGAAATGGCGCGTCAACTGGATGTCGATATAGTCGACCACCCCGGCCTGGCGGGCGCCCGCATCGCGGTCCGCCGGGATGATCTGCTCGCAGATGGCTTCCACGGTCTGGGCTTCGGCGGCCGTGAAGAACCGCCAGCCGCCGCCGCGCCCGGCTCCGCCGCAGGAGATGCCGGCCCCCGCCATCGCGGCCGAGAGGCCCGCGCCCAGGAACGTGCGGCGCCGTAGGATGAGCTTCTTACAGTGCATGGCGATGCCAAGTCCCAGCCACCGATGTGGCATGAATTGTGGGGCAGGATGGTATCCTGCGCGCCGGTTGACAACCGGCGCCCGTGGACTGTTTACGGGCGGCTCGGGGCGGGTTAGCAACCCGCCGCAGGTTTCCAACCCGCCCCACAAATTTCCGCCCAGTTCCCGATTCCGGGAAAGGTAAGCGGCATTGCGCACTCATGTGTGCCGTCTTGAGACTCCGAACTCCTGATGTTGTGGAACGGGAGCAAGCCAAAGCCATGCCCCGATACAAACCCGATGCCCCTGAGTTCCAGTCGTATCTCGCTCCCAAAGCTAGAAACGCCAAGCGCCGGCGCGAGTGCCGCCGCTGCACGCTGAAGCGTGCGCCACACCGGTCGCTTAGGAAGCCGCCAGGATGCGGTGCACAATCTCGCAGTTCTCCCTGATTTCGTCCTTGACGCGCGGGAACATGCCCACGTAGATGCCGTCAATCGGCTTGATGCTCGCAAAAGCCGTGCGGAAGGCCTGTTCGACGCCGCGCTCGGGAATGCGGCCGGCGGCCAGAATCTTGAACGCGAAGCAGGGCTTTTTGGTCTGCCGTATGGCTTTATACATGCGCGCCGGGTCGCTCTGCATGTAGATGTCGCTGGCCATCTCCATCATCTCGCCGTTGAGCGCCTTCTTCCATTCGTCCACGGTTCGCGTGCGGTTGTAAACGCAGCCGGAGTAGAAATCCACGTCCCAGCCTTCGGATTCCACCAGGTCGATGACCTCCGGCTTGTGGGTGCCCACGCCCACCAGCGCGCCGGTGTCGCGGGCCTGCTTGCACCATTCCTTCACGGTGTCCATCTCGCCCGTCTGGAAGGCCTTGTCCACCACTTCGCCCTGCCGTTGCAGCGCCAGCGGCTTGAGGGTCTTCATCAGCATGGCGGAATCCACTCCGGCGGTCACCTGGATGATCAGGTGCATCTTGCCGCCCTCGGCCTGAAACCGGGCCAGATCCTGCGGCGCGCGATCCAGGTGCGCGTAGTTGAACGCGTTGATGCCGAAACGATTGGCCTGGTGCAGGACGTCGCACACGCGATCCGCCGTGTACCACTCCTTCATGATCGCGCCCAGGGTGTTGTTGTAGTGGGCGTAGCCGTAAAACGGGTTGACGCCGAGAACCATCCGGCTGATCTCGACGCCGCCGAACTTGATCTTCGGAACCTGGATCTCGGAGACCGGCCGCGGCGGCCCGGCGGCCCGCGCGGGAGTTTGCGGCGTCCCCGGGGGCAGGTTCTGGGTCTGCGGCCGCGCCTGCTGCGCCTCCGCCGACGCCACGCCGGTCAGGCCGGCCGCCAGGGCCGCGCTCGATTGCAGAAATCCGCGACGCGTGTTCGACATCGGAAAACCTCCACGCTGGAAGAGCCGGCTCGCGCGGGCAGCCCATCGTCGGCGAGGCGCGGCGAAAAACCTTATCAGGTCTTGATATTGTTTCTATCACGATTCGGGCCGGCGCGCCGGGGCGCCGATGCCGCCCCACCACCGGAGACTTCTCTACTGGACGACTAGGGAACTGCCCAAATCGGCGGTTTCGACCGGGAATGCATGGCGGAGGACCGCCTCTTCAAGGTCCTTGCGGCTGATGGGCTTCGACACGTAGCCGTCCATCCCCGCTTCCAGGCATCGATCGGCGTCGCCAGCCATGGCGTGCGCCGTTGTCGCCACGATGGGGGTGTGGCGCGGAGTCGACGCCTCCATCTGGCGAATGCGCCGGGTGGCCTCAAAGCCGTCCATTTCCGGCATCTGCACATCCATGAAGATCAAGTCGAAGGGCTCCTCGCTCCACTTCGCAACCGCTTCCACGCCATTGACGGCTAAAGCCACGGAGTGCCCCATCTTGGTGAGCATGAACATCGCCAGTTTCCGGTTCACGGGAACGTCCTCGGCCACCAGGATGCGCGCCCGGCGCTGTGTCTCTTCGGCGGCCGCCGGCTTGGCCGGGCGGGCCGCTTCCGCGCCGCCATCTCCCAGAGCCTTCTGTATGAAGCGGAGCAACTCTTCCGGACGGACCGGCTTCGTCAGGTAGAGTTTCACTCCCATTTCGCGGCAGCGGGCGGCGCTCTGGTTCGGATCCTCGGAGGTCAGCATCATGATCGTGGTCCCGGTCCATGCCGGGTTGGCGCGAATCCGCTCGACAACCTCAAATCCGCTCATGGCCGGCATCCGCCCATCCAGCAGAACCAGGCGAAAAGGGTGTCCGGCGGCGGCGGCGCTGTCCAACCGTTCCAGGCCGTCCGGCCCGGAATCCGCGCTCTGCGGCTCCATCCGCCACCGCCGGGTCAGCTCTTCCAGAATCCTCCGATTCGTGGCGTTGTCGTCGATGATGAGCACCGGCACGCCGCGGACGTCTGGAACCACTGCCGGCGCGGACGGCTCCGCCGGACTGGCGGGAGTTGTGAAGGCGACGGTGAAGTGAAATGTGGAGCCCACGCCGGGTGTGCTTTCCATCCAGATTCGACCGCCCATCAACTGCACGATCCGCAAACTGATGGCCAGTCCCAGACCGGTGCCGCCATACTGGCGCGTGATCGACGAGTCGGCCTGCTCGAACGCCTGAAACAGCTTGCCTTGTTTCTCGGGAGGAATTCCCACTCCCGTGTCCCGCACCGTGAAGTGCAGCATGGGCGCGCCCGCGCCGGAACGATCCACGCTCACGGTCACGGCGACCTCGCCTTTCGAAGTGAATTTGACTGCATTGCCAGTGAGGTTCAGCAGTACCTGGCGCAAGCGGACCGAGTCCGCAATCACCATCGGCGGCACGTCGGGCGCGATTTCATAGGTCAGCTCCAGACCCTTCTGGTGGGCCGGGACCCCCATGCTCTTCGACGTGTCCCCCACCAGATCGGCCAGTCGAAACGCCACCGGATCGACGACGATCTTCCCGGCTTGAATCTTCGAGTAGTCGAGAATATCGTTGAGGATCACCAGCAATGCGTCCGCGGAGGACCGCACCAGCGAAAGGTATTCCCGCTGCTCCGGCCCTTCGGCGGACATGGCCAGCTCGGCCATCCCGATGATGCCGTTCATGGGAGTCCGGATCTCGTGGCTCATGTTGGCCACGAACTCGCTCTTGGCTATGTTGGCCGCGTCGGCGGCCTCTTTAGCCTTCACTAACTCCTCGGTTCGTTCCGCCACCACCCGAGTCAGTTCTTCCGCCCGTCCACGTAACTGCCGGGTGTGGATCCTCTGCGCCGCCGCGGCGATCAGCAGGCCCCCAAAAATAAGCAGCCCGTAAAACCACCGTGTCTGGTAAAACTCGGGTTTCAGCTCGAAACCCAGCGAGGCTCCTTCCTGGCTCCACACCCCATCGTCATTCGATGCCGTCGCCTGGAACCGGTATTTACCGGGCGGCAAATTGGTGTAGTAGGCCACGCGCCGGGTCCCGGCGTCTACCCAGTCCCGGTCATAGCCCTGCAGTTGGTAGCGGAAGTGTACCTTGGCCGGAATCGCGAGACTCAAGCCGGTGTAGTGGATCTCGATTCGGTCTTTGCCGGGCGGAATGGCAAGGCCCTCCCCGGGAACGAAGGTTTCGCCGTTCGCCACCACTTCTTCGATCGCCACCGGGGGGGGCAACCCGTTGTGCGCCAGGCGATTCGGATCCACCACCACGATCCCTTTTTGAGTGGTGAACCATAAGCGCCCGTCCCGGCCGCGCCAGGCCGCCGGCTGCATAGCGGGTGGAGAAGCCTCGCTGGTCTTCATGCCATCCACGACTCCGAATCGCGTGGCCCGGACGGAGGCGGCATTTCCGTCGGCGACTTCGTCGAGCTCGTTCCGCGAAACCATGTAAATGCCGTCCGGGCCGCTGATCCACAGGTTCCCCCGGTCGTCCTGAAGAATGCCGGTTGGAGAGCCGTCAAACAGACCTTCCCGCTTTCCGAAATGGGTGACCCGTCCGGTCTGGATTTCGAAGCGGGTCAGCCCGTGGTTCCTGCCGCCCAGCCAGAGATTTCCACGGCCGTCGTCGAGGATGGATTGGACCGCGAAATCGATTTGCTTCTGTTGCGCCCGCTCGGGCGCCTCGCCTGCCGCAAACTTGAAAAGGCCCTGCGCCTCGCCAAACCATAGCGTGCCGGACCGGTCCCGGTAGATCGTGAACGCGTAGTGGTGGGCCTCGGCCACGGGCGTGGCCTGCCCGCCGAATGTGAAGGGCTCGACCTTACCGTTCTTGAAGCGAAAGGCGAGCGATTCGGAGGTGGTGACGATCAGGCTTTCCTCGTCTTCGTTGATCGCCGAGATGTAGTGTTCGGAAAGCCGTCCGCCGGCCTTGAACACGGTGAATTTTCCGTCCCTGAAACGCGTCAGCCCTCCCACCGTCCCTATCCAAAGGCTGCCGTCCTTGCTCGCAAAAAGACCATTGCCATAAGCGCTGGGCAGTCCATCCTTAGTCGTAAACGCGGTTACCACGCCATCGCGGATGCGTGCCAGGCCCCCGCCCGGGCAGAAGACGAAGATGCTTCCGTCGCGCGCCTCGGTGACATTGGTCGTGGGGTCGGCGGGAAGATTCTCTTTGGTGGTGATGGTTGTCAGTTTGGTGTTGCGGAAGCGTTCCAGTCCGCTGGCCGTACCCACCCAGACGCTCCCCTCCCGGTCCTCGAGGAGGCTCAGTACGTTGGTATCGGTTCCCCCATCCGACGTGGAGAAAGAGGAGACGCGGTCCCCCGACAGCCGAAACAGGCCGGCGTTGCCAGTGCCGATCCACAGGTTTCCATCGCTGTCCGGAAGAATGGCGTTTACCGCGCCGTGGATCGCGTCGCGCGCCACCGGCTTCATCGAAGTGCGGTCTTTGCTCGCCAGGTACAGCCCGTCGGCCGTACCAATCCACAGGCGTTTCTCCCGATCCTCGGCCAGCGCGGTGACCGTCCGTCTGCCCACATCGATAGCGGACTTCGACATTTCGCCATTGCGAAAGGCGTACAGTCCGGCCGCAGCCCCGATCCACACGACCCCCTCGGAGTCCTCCAGGAAAGCGTAGATCCAACCAGTTCCGTTTCCCAGCATCGTGGCTGGGCCGTCGCGGATGAGATAAACCTGGTCGTCCGTCCCCAGAAAAATCCCGTGCTCTCGCGACTCGAAAAGCAGCCGGATGTCGCCGTCGGGGGCGTGGGTGGGAGAGTGGTATTCCGAAAACCGGCCGCTCCGGTAGAGCAGCGTTCGGGTGGAGCCGCGGACCAGGAGATCGCCCTGGGCGCTGAGGCTGATCGCCTTAATCGGCTCGTCCAGCGGCCGCCCCGCCACTTTGGGCTCTACCAGGACAAAGCGAACCCCGTCAAACCGAACCAGCCCAGCCGAGGTTCGCAACCAGAGGTATCCGTCCGGGGTCTGCACGACCCGATGGACGGCTTCACCCGGCAGGCTAGTGTCGTGGCCGTACTGGCTGATGTCCCGACCGCGGTCCAGTCCGAAAGACGCGCCCGCCGAGCACAGAATTGCAGCCACAAGCAGCCCCGCTATTCGCGGAGCGCCGTTAGCCGTATCCCTGGCGAGGCTGCGCGGGGATTTCCACGCAAGGCGCGGCGCGACGGTCAATTCCCTCCCCACTCTGTTAATATCGGCTGTTTCGTCGATATTTCGAGGTCGTTCTTTAGATAGCAGCGGGAATACTCCCCAGGCTCGTTGCCCGTCCGGTGGGGCCGTCGGTAGGCCCTGCCAAGCGCAACTTGTGAGCGGCCACCTGGGTTATAACCAACGAGGCATTTATCCGCCGCCGGGACAAATAGGGATTGCGGCGGGCCTCCATACTCGTGAGTGAGGTGAATCGACTATGAGACGAAACCTGATAGGACTCGCATTGGTGGCGGCGCTGGCCGCCGGCGCCGTTGTCGCGCAAACCGGCCAGGGCAAGCTGGCTCTGGGCGCCGGCCTGCGGCAACGTATCATCAAGAACCTGAACCTGACCGCTGACCAAAAAGCGCAGGCCAAGACCATCTTCCAGGCCGCGAAACAGGCGGGCGCGCCCATTCGGACCCAGTTGCAGGAGAACCGCAAGGCGATGGTGGCCGCGGTGGAGAGCAACAACCCGACCCAGATGCTGACGCTGGCCACCGCGGCGGGAGTGTGGCAGGGGCAACTGGCGTTGAACCGGGCCACCGCCATGGCCAAATTCTACGCCATCCTGACGCCCGACCAGCAGACCAAACTGAACCAGATGCAGGACAAGCTCGAGCAGCTATTGCAGCAGCTCCGCGGCCCCGCCCAGACCGGCAACTGACGGCGCCCGCTTGGCCAACCGGCGCGGCCGTTCGGGAAACCGGGCCGCGCCTACCCTTCCCTGGACACTTCAAAGCCGCGCTCCGCGATTCCGGCGAACAGTGTTTCCGACTCATGGCCGTGGAGGCGGAAGATCTGCCGCACCAGGTCGCACACGTTCTCGTATCCCCGCTCGTAAAACACCAGGGCCGAGGGTCCGGCGCCGCTCAACGCGCAGCCCAGCAGGCCGGGGGCGCGCAGCTTCAGGATCTCGCGCAGGCCCGGAACCAGCGCTTCCCGGTACGGCTGGTGGAAACGGTCCTCCAAGGCGGCCGGGAACGCCGAGATCGATCCCGCCGCCAGGGCGGCGATCAGCAGGGCGGCGCGCTGCACATTGAACACGGCGTCGTCGCGGCTGTAGGAATCGGGTAGCACGGCGCGGGCGCTGGCGGTGGGCAGGTCGAAATCCGGAACCACCACGGCCACTCCGAAACGCAGCGGAAGATCCAGGCGCACGGAGCGCGTCACGCCGCCCGAATCGATGGCGCTCGCCACCACCGAGCCCAGGGTGCACGGGGCCACGTTGTCCGGGTGGCCCTCCAGCCGCGACGCTTCATCGAGGATGCGCAGCGGCTTCCACCGCAGATCGAGCAGCGCGTCCGCGATGACCACGCCCGTGGTGAGGGCCGCCGCGCTCGAGCCCAACCCCTTGCCGATGGGAATGTCGTTCCGGATTTCGAGCTCGATGGGCGGCATCTCCCTGCCGTGCTTCCCGGCCACCGCGACGGCGGTCTGCCAGATCAGATTATCGGGGCCGGTGGAAATGGCTTCGGCGTCACGCCCCTCGACCCGAATTTCGAGCCGCTCGGCGGACCGGAAACGGCAGGTCAGATAAAGTTCCAGGGCGAGCCCCAGCGCGTCGAATCCAGGCCCGAGGTTAGCGCTGGACGCCGGCGCCCGCACGGTGAACCATGACATAAACGGTCATTCTAGCGCGATAAGGGAATCGGACCGGCGCTCTTCCCGCGAACCGGGTGAGCGCCCGCGCCCGCCGGTCACGGGGGCTTGACGCCGCGCCGCTCCCTACTTCTCGAACAGCCGTTTGAAGAACTCCCTCGTCCGTCGGCGGATTTCTCTTAGCGTGGCGTCCAGGCGGCCTTCGTGCAGGTGTTCCGGAGTCCAGCGATTCACCAGGTTCGTCAGGATCGCGAACTGGCTCGGCGAGGTCGGCAGATTGCCTTCCGCGTGGCCCGTGGAGATCCGCTGGCCGTGGTCCAGGGCGCGGTAGAATGTGGCTGCGTCGCGCAGAAAATCGGCGTCTTCGCGCTCCAGGTGGCCCATGGCCTCGATTACGTCGATGCGCTCGGGCGTATTCAGGCTCTTGTAGAAAATGCCCGCGCCTTTCAGGCGCAGATACATGAGCGCGAAGTCGATGTCGTAATACCCGCCAAACCCCGCCTTGAGCGGGTTGCGAGGGCCCTGTTCGCGCTCCAGGCGCGCGCGCATGGCGGCCAGCTCCTCGCGCGAGCGCATGCTCTGGCCGTAGCGCCGCCAGTCCACTACCTGAAGGTCGTGGAGGAAGGCGGTGGCGCGTTCCACATTGCCGGCCAGGGCGCGCGACTTCATGTAGGTGATGCCCTCCCATGCCTCGGCGTGGCTTTCGAAATAGCTCTTATAGGCGCTCTCGCTCTGCACCAGGTCGCCCTCGCGGCCGTTGGGGCGCAGCCGGGTATCCACGGCGAACATGACGCCCTCGCCCGTATAGCTGCCCAGGGTGTGGATCATGCGCTCCGCCACCCCGGTCCAGTAGGCGTGTTCGCCGGCGTCGGCGTCGGAGATTACGAAGACCAGATCGGCGTCCGAGCCCAGGTCGAACTCGCGCATGCCCAGGCGTCCCAGGGCGACCGTCATCATCTGGTCGCGTGGCTGGTAGGATGGGTTCGCCGGCGGCGGGGCCTCGGCCAGGGCGATGGCATACGCCGCCTCGATCACGCGGTCCGCCAGCGCGGAAGTCCGGCCCAGCGTAACGAAAACCGGGGTCGCGCCCAGCATGCTCTCGCTCTGGATGCGGAGCATGCGCCGGCGGTAATAACGGCGCAGCGCGGCCCCGTCCACCAGGGGCTCGTCGCACAAATCGAGCGGCCGGCCGATCTCCTCCAGCAGCTCCGGGTAGCGCAGCATCTCATTGGCGAAATGCGCGCTGTGCTCGAAGATGTCCACCACGCCGGCCGAGGTCTTGAGGTCGGTATTCAAGCGCGCCAGAATCTCGGGAGCGGCGAAGGCCTTCTCGAGAAAATGTTCGAAGCGCTCGCGGCCGCGGTGCAGGCCGGAGGCCGCCACCACCACCGCCAGGGCCGGCGCCCGCTCGTCCAGAAAGCGGGTCAGGTTGCTCGAGTGCGCCGCCTCTTCGGTCTCCTCCTCCTCAGGCGCGGGATCCTGGGTGGGCGAATAGTACATGGGCCTCTGGGCGTGAATCACGCGTTCGTAGATCTCGCGCACGGCCGCCAGATGCTCGTCCAGCTTGCGCCGCAGGTCCTCGCCGGTGGGGACTACGCCTCTATCCGCCGGCATTCTTCGCGCCAGCAGATCCAACGCCTCCGCGCCGGTGGGCAGCTCGTGGGTCTGCAGGTCCTCTTCCATCTGAAGCCGGTGCTCCAGATAGCGGAGGAACTGGTAGGCGTTGACCAGACGGCCGTACTCGGCGTCGGAAAGCAGGCGTTTGTCCCGCAGCCGGGAGAGCGCCAGCAGCGTGCCGCCGTGGCGGACCCATGCCTCCCGCCCGCCGTGCAGGCGTTGCAGACACTGCACCAGAAACTCGATATCGCGAATGCCGCCGGGCGCCAGCTTGATGTCCAGCCCGCCCCGGCGAGCGCGCCTGGCGGCGGCCTTCTCGCCGATTCGCTGGCGCGTCTCGGAAACCGCCTCCACCGCGCGAAAGTCGAGCGAACTCTGGTAAATCACCGGCTCCACGAACTCCAGCAAAGCCAGGCCCGGCTCCGGCTCGCCCGCCGAAACGCGCGCCTTGATGAGCATCTGCTTCTCCCAGTCGCGCGCGCGCTGGGCGTAATACGCTTCCGCGCCCTCTTCGGAAATGCAGATCTCGCCCAGGCGGCCATCCGGCCGCAGGCGCAGGTCCACGCGGTAGCACTGGCCGTCGGCGGTATAGCTCGAAAGCAGGTCCGTATACTGGTTGGCGACCTTCTTGTAAAACTCCTTGTTGCTCAGCGCGGCCGGTCCATCGGTTTGGCCCGGGCCGCCGTAGACGAACATCAGGTCGATGTCGGAGCTGTAGTTCAGCTCCTGCCCGCCCAGCTTGCCGAGGGAAATCACGGAGAATCCGCACGGGCTGCCGTTGTCGAGGCGCGGTTCGCCATGCAGAGCCACGAACTCCTCGTGGATGCGGCGGTAGGTCACATCCAGAATGGCGTCGGCCAGGCTGGCGAGCTCTCCCGCGACGTCGGAGAGGGTGGCCGCGCCCAGCACGTCGCGCAGCATGATGCGCAGCAACTGGCGGCGCCGGAAGCGCGCCAGGTCCACCGCCGAGGGCGCGCCCCGGCCGTCG
This sequence comes from Terriglobia bacterium, assembly GCA_963767595.1. Classification (GTDB taxonomy): domain Bacteria; phylum Acidobacteriota; class Terriglobia; order Bryobacterales; family Bryobacteraceae; genus BOG-224. Next base: position 321,661 of record CAVYEK010000008.1, on the reverse strand, counting down.
CCCAGGAACTCGGAAAGCCGCTCCGCGAACTCCTCCGCCGTCAGCGCCCGATAGAAACTGCCCGAGCCGGCCACCTCCAGGATGCGCTCCGGCGCGCGCATGGCGGCGTCGGAAAGAAACCGGCTGTAGGAGAACAGGCCTATGGCGCAGCGCAGCGCCGCGGGCGAGGCGGCGATTCTCCCAAACGCCGAAGGGGATTCCCGGCGCAGCCGCCCGAGGTACAACAGCGCCTTGTCGGGATCGGGCGCGCTCGCCAGCAACAGTTGAATGCGCGTCGCGATGCGTTCCGGAAGCCCCTCGCCGAGCCGCGCCAGTTCGAACGTACTCTCCATGCCTCAGGCCGGTCTGTCCACCGCCACAATTATATCGTCCGGCCGCACGGGGCCGGGCTCGATTACGCTGGCGTAGAGCCCGCTCAAGCCCCAGCGCGGCGAATCGGCGTCGCCCGCCTTGACCCGCGCATCGTAGATTTCGTCCTTGAGCGACGCCCCGTAAACGTCCAGCGCCGTGCATGGCCCGCGCGCCTTGGTGATTTCGAGCAACGCGCCGCCGGCGCGCAGCCGCTGGCCCACTTTGAGCCGGCGGAAGTCGAGGCCGCGGGTGGTGAGGTTCTCGCCCAGCGCCCCCCAGAACAGCGGGTACCCGCGCCCCTTCAACTCGTCGATACCTTCGGAAGAAACCAGCAGCACGGCCTGGCGCGGCCCGCCGTGGACCTCCGGGTGGGCATGACGGTCGCCCTCAATCCCCAGAAAGGAAATGAGGCCTCCCGAAACCGGAAGTTTCGGGAGGCCCCCATTGGAAACCGCGACCTGAAGGATGACGCCTTGCATGTGTCGAACCCGGAAGCGGGCGAGGCATGCCTCGCCCCTGCCATGTAGGGGCCGGGCATGCCCGGCCCGTTCGGCCCGGTCGCCTAAATATCGTAGTACAGCGCGAACTCGTACGGATGCGGACGCAGGCGCACCGCGTCGGCCTCGTTCTTGCGTTTGTAATCGATGAACGTCTCGAGCAACTCTTCGGAGAACACGTCGCCGCGCAACAGGAAGGCGTGATCGTCTTCCAGGCAGGAGAGCGCCTCTTCGAGCGATCCCGGCATGGACGGCACGCTCTTCATCTCCTCCGGAGACAGATCGTAGATGTCCTTGTCGAGCGGCTCGCCCGGATTGACCTTGTTCAGCACGCCGTCCAGTCCCGCCATCAGCATGGCCGCGAACGCCAGGTACGGATTGGCGGCGGTATCGGGCGGGCGGAACTCCACGCGCTTGGCCTTGGGGTTGGCCGAGTACATCGGGATGCGGCAGGCCGCCGAACGGTTGCGCCGCGAGTACGCCAGGTTCACCGGCGCTTCGTAGCCCGGCACCAGCCGCTTGTAGCTGTTGGTGGTGGGCGCGATGATCGCCGAAAGCGCCCGCGCGTGCTTCAGCAGGCCGCCGATGTAGTACAGGCCCATCTGGCTGAAACCGGCGTAGCCGTCTCCCGCGAACAGCGGCTTGTCGCCCTGCCACAGGCTCTGGTGCGTGTGCATGCCGCTGCCGTTATCCGCGAACAGAGGCTTGGGCATGAAGGTCGCGGTCTTGCCGTACTGGTTGGCCACGTTGCGGATGATGTACTTGTACAGCATCATGTTGTCGGCCGATTTCACCAGCGTGTCGAAGCGCTGGTCGATTTCCGCCTGGCCGCCGGTGGCCACTTCGTGGTGGTGGCACTCGATGTGCATGCCGCACTTGATCATGGTCTGCACCATCTCGCTGCGCAGATCCTGGTAGTGGTCGGTCGGCGGCACCGGGAAATAGCCTTCCTTGTAGCGCGGCCGGTAGCCCAGGTTGTTCTCCCTGCGGCCGGAATTCCAGCGCCCTTCCTCGGCGTCGATGAAGTAGTAACCGGAGTGCTGATTCTGATCGAAGCTGACGTTATCGAAAATGAAGAATTCCGCTTCGGCGCCGAAATAGGCCGTGTCGGCGAGGCCGGTGTTCTTCAGGAACAACTCCGCCTTCTGCGCAATCCAGCGCGGGTCGCGCTCGTAGCGCTGCTTGGTGACCGGGTCTCTCACGTCGCTCACCATCACCACGGTGGCAGTCTCGGCGAACGGATCCATGATGGCCGTGTTCGGATCGGGGATCAGGAGCATGTCGCTCTCGTGGATCGCCGCCCAACCGCGGATACTCGATCCATCCATGCCGAATCCTTCTTCAAAGCTGCTCTCGTCGAGCTCCGCTTATCGGGTAGGAAACATGATGCTGCAGACCCGGAATGTCCGTGAACCTCAGGTCGATCTGCTTGGCATCGTTCTTCTTCACTAATTCGAATACGTCTTGCGGACTCATCCATCATCCTCCAGGGTGGGGGTTAGTTTAGTGGGACTATCCAATTCGCAGGTTGGTTTAGAATAACACGATTGCATCCGTGCGCGCCAACCGGAGGGTGTGCGCCACGCCATCCCGTACTAAACGTAATGCCAAGTTTCCCAATCGGGGTTAGGGAAAAAGCCTTACCGGCGGGGCAGGCTCCCGGCTGGCCTCTTCGCACGCGTTACACTGAAGCTTGAATCCGACTCATTCTCCCCGCCTCCGCGTTTGCGCGGTCAGCTACCTGAACACCGTCCCTCTGGTTTGGGGCATGTTGCACGGTCCGCAGCGCGGCGTCTTCGACCTGGAGTTCGGCATCCCCGCCGAGTGCGCCGACCGTCTGGCTTCGGGCCGGGCGGACCTTGGGATCGTGCCCTCTTTTGAGTTGATCCGGCAGGACTTGGAGGTGGTTCCGGGCGCGGGCATCGCCTGCCACGGGCCGGTCCGGAGCATTCTGCTGATTTCGCCGCGGCCGGCTGGGGAAATCCGGACCCTGGCCGCGGATTCCAGTTCGCGCACCTCGGTTCAACTGGCGCGCGTGGTGCTCGAGCGGCGCTACGGCGCCACGCCCGCCATCGCGGCCCATCCGCCCGACCTCGATTCCATGCTGCGCGCCGCCGACGCGGCCCTGTTGATCGGCGATTCGGCCCTGCGCGTCGACGCCGCCAGCCTGCCGTACCACGTCTACGACCTCGGCGCCGAGTGGGTGGAGATGACCGGCCTCCCCATGGTCTTCGCCGTGTGGGCCGGCCGCCGGGATGCCGTGACTCCGCGGGTGGTGGAGGCTTTCCAGGAGTCGTGCCGGTACGGACGCGAGCGCATGGAGGAGATCGTCGCGGCCGAGGCCCCCGGCCGCGGCTTCGCCCCCGATATGGTGCGCGAATACCTGACGCGGCGCATTGTGCACCAACTGGGTCCGCGCGACTACCAGGGCATGCGGCTTTTCCTGGACTATGCCGGCCGGCCGGCGGCCGCCGCGCAGCGAGGCTTCCAAGCGGTTTGACGGGGGCTGCGCCGCTCCCCTATACTGGAATTTCCCAACTGGAAATACGACGATGTTGTACATTACGATTCTACTGCTTCATGTCGTGGTCTGCATCTTCCTGATTATTGTGGTGTTGCTGCAAAGCGGAAAGGCGGCGGACCTGGCCGGCGCGTTTGGCGGCATGGGTTCCCAAACGGCGTTTGGCCCGCGTGGCTCGGCGACGTTGCTTTCCAAGGCGACCACTGTGTCGGCGGTGCTTTTCATGCTGACGTCGCTTTCGCTGTCCATTCTGGCGACCAACAGGGCGGGCGTGGGAACCACGGTTCTGCAGGAGACCACCGGCGCTCCCGCCAAGACCGCAGGCGCCTGTGCCGCTGCCAGGCAGCCCGGCGGCCCCCGGCGGGGGCCGCTCGGTGACGGTCCCGCTGCCGATTCATCAGGCCCCGGCTCCGGCCAGCACGCCGCCGGCGCCGAAGAAGTAGACTCGTCACTCACCATCGCCCCAGGGATCGATCTGCCCATTTGGAAGAATTTGCGCGCAGAAACGACCGGCGGGCGTGGGCGTCAAGCGCTCGCTCGCCTTCAACCTGAAGAAACCAGGGCGGGTTCCGATTGGCAACTCCCTTGCCCGTAACGATGCCGGGAGGCAACCGATTTGCCGGCGTTACTATCGCAAGCGATCGCCGAAGTCGAGGACCGTATCCAATCCGCCAATTCCGTCTCCTTGTTCCTGGATTTTGACGGCACACTGGCGCCGATCATGGACAATCCCGTGGAACCGCAACTGGACGCGGACGCCCTCGAAAATCTGAAACAGCTTTCGAGCCGGGAATTCCTGACGACGATCATCATCAGCGGCAGGGCTGTCGAGGATTTGTATGGCCGTATCCGTCTGGAGAATCTGATCTATGCGGGAAATCACGGACTGGAAATCTTCGGCCGGGATCTTCGCTTCGTGGAACCGCTGGCGTGGTCGCGGCGCAAGCAGCTCGAATCGCTTTGCAGCGAGCTGGCCGCCCAACTGCGGCCCATCCCCGGTGTTTTGGCGGAGTACAAGGGATTGACTGCCAGTGTCCATTACCGCCTGGCGGCGGACGCGGATGTTGCGGAGATTCAAGCTGCCGTCTATGCGGCGGTGGCTCGCAATGGCGGGCTTTTTCGGGCGAATCCGGGCAGGAAGGTTCTGGAGATCGTACCCCGCACAGGCTGGCACAAAGGAGCAGCCGCGCGTTGGATCAACGACCATCTGGCCGAAACGCCGGCGCTGTCGATCTACTTGGGCGACGACACCAGCGACGAGGATGCCTTCAGCGTACTGCGCGATGCGATCACCGTCAAAGTGGGGATTGCCGGGGCGACCCACGCCCGATATCAACTGCCCGATCCCGCCGCGGTTCATGAGTTCCTCCTGTGGCTGGCGGCTCAGCGACGCGGTTGCGCCGGGTGCGGAGCATGACGATGCCGGTTGCGGTTGAGCCTTTCATCTTCCACACAGAGAGAAGACTGGTGGTGTTGACCGGCCGCAAGGCCTCCAACCTGCAAGAATTGCTGTGTCATTTGGAGCAGGTTTCCGGTTCGTGCGTGTTCTATCACACGCACGTCGCCCATCTGACTCAGCATTTTGAGAGGCCCCGATTCTACAACGAGTTCGCCAATTGGGCTTCGCACGCATTGCAGGAAGAGCGGCTGGCGGAGCGACTCGCGGCGATCGACCTGCTGGCGATGACCTCTGTCAGGGACCTTCGCGAAGCCATCACCCTCGCCATTCGGAGACACGTGGATGCCGACGCCAAGACGCCGCGGCAATGCCCGCCCGGCGACGAGTTTCACTTCTGCGAGGCGAAAAGCTTCATCATGCCCACCGGACAGGTGGCCAACGATGTACCCCAATTCTTCCAGACCATCGAGCAGGTCAGCAACACCTGCCTCCACTTCCATTTTTTCGAGGCCCGCCTGCGCCTGGAACGGCCCACCAACGATTTCTCCCTGTGGCTGCGCGGCTTGGGCGAAGCCAGGCTGGCGCGGAGGATCGACCGGCTGAACCCTTACGCCATGACACTCGACGAACTGAAGCATGAAATCGTGAAGGTGGGGCGGAGATACCGACGCCAATAATATGCCCATGCGACTGGAGGACTATCAGGAAGTGGCCGGTCCCGGAGTGATTGAGGAATTGCGCGTGCTGGCTGGCCGCGTGGCCGGCAGGAAGATGCAACACATCAATTCCACACCGGTCGGGGGCGGGGTCGCCGAGATTCTCACACGCCTTGTGCCGTTACTTCGCGAACTCGGCCTGGAAGCGACCTGGGATGTGATCAAAGGCGACCAGGCTTTCTTCGGCGTCACCAAGGCCTTTCACAACGCCCTCCATGGCAAAGCCGAAGAGATCACCGAAGAGATGTTCGAGCACTTCCGCGCCAATACGGAGATGAATCTGCGCGATATCAACTTCACCGGCGACGTCATTTTTGTGCACGATCCTCAGCCGGCCGGTCTGATTCGCCGGAAAAAGGAGATCGGACGGCACTGGGTCTGGCGCTGTCATATCGACGTGTCCGCTCCTCAGCCGGAAGTTTGGGACTTCCTGCGGCCCTACGTGGAACAGTACGATGCAGCGATCTTCTCCATGCCCGATTTCGCCCAGCGGCTGCCGATTGTCCAATACCGGATCGCGCCGTCGATCGATCCGTTGAGCGACAAAAACAAGCCTCTGGATCGAAACTACGTGGCCGGCGTCCTGGAAAAGTATGGGATCGACCCGGGGCGCCCGGTACTCACGCAGGTCTCGCGGTTCGACCGCTTCAAGGACCCGCTCGGGGTGATCGACGCGTACCGTATGGTCAAGAAACGATATCCGTGCCAACTGGTACTGGCCGGCGGGGGCGCCCCGGACGATCCCGAGGGCGAAGAGGTGCTTCGCGAGGTCCAGGACAAGGCCGCCGACGATCCCGATATTCGCGTGCTGCTCCTGCCCCCCTTCAGCGATCTGGAGATCAACGCGCTGGTGCGCGGCTCCACGGTAGTAATCCAGAAATCGGTTCGCGAAGGTTTTGGCCTGACCGTGAGCGAAGCGCTCTGGAAGAAGAAACCAGTGATCGGCGGAGCGGTGGGCGGCATCAAACTGCAGGTCATCGACGGCGCCACAGGCTTCCTGGTACATTCGGCGGAGGGCGCCGCCAACCGGATCGCGCAGTTATTGGGAGACCGCAGACTGCGCGAGCGGCTGGGAGAAAACGGCCACCTTCACGTCAAGCAGAACTTCCTGCTCACGCGGAACGTCAAGGACTATGTCCTTACGCTGTTGGCGCTGGAACATCCCCACGAGAGTGTTGTCCATCTCGCGTGAGACCCGCGGTTTCCAGCCGGATGTCGGCCAGTTCGCCAATCAGACTCCCGGCCCATCGATACACGTTATGTTCCTTCACCGCGGCGCGCATCCGTTGCATGCGCATTCTCTTCTCCTCGGCGGGCATAATGAGGGCGGCATGGATGGCGTGCGCCAGTTCGTCCGTGTCGTAGGGGTTCACTACCAAGGCGTCCGCCAGTTCGTGGCTGGCGCCGGTAAAGCGGCTCAAGATCAGCATTCCCCGCTCATCGTGGCGGGCCGCGACGTACTCCTTGGCGACCAGGTTCATACCATCGTGCAGCGAAGTCACCAGGCACAGGTCGGCTTCGCGATAATAGGCTTCGACCTCCGCATGACTGTGATGTCTGGCGACGAACACGAGCGGCTTCCATGCCTCGGTGCGCAGCTTGCGATTGATCCGTTCCACTTCCTGTTCGACCTCCTCCATCAGGTCCCGATAGCGCTTGATGTGAGTCCGGCTGGGAGCCCCGATCTGGATGAAAGTGAACTTCTCCCGGTACTCGGGATACAGGTCGAAGAGTCGTTCGATCCCGCGCAATCGCTCTGGAATTCCCTTGGTATAGTCGACGCGGTCCACACCCAGGCCGAGGAAAGCGGGCCGGCCGCCCAGTTCGCGTTGCAGCAGGTCCCGCACTTCGGACGATGGTTCCGGGGCGGCGTGACTCTCTCCATTCGTCGCCACGCTGATGGGGAACGGTCTCACCGTGGTGAGGTGGTCGCGGCGATTGACCGCAAAGCGCTCCCAATCGATGCGCGACTCCAGCGCGCGGTCCACGGTTTCCAAAAAGTTATTGCAATGGGCTTGAATGTGGAACCCGATCAGGTCCGCCCCCAGCATGCCGTCCAGCAGTTCCCTCTGCCAGGGGCAAATCCCGAAAGCTTCCGGATTGGGCCAGGGAATGTGCCAGAAAATCGCGATGCGCGCGTCGGGGCGCCGTTCCTTGATCATGCGCGGCAACAGCGCGAAGTGGTAATCCTGCGCGAACACTACCGGTTGTTTTTCGCCGCGCATTTCATCAAGGAGCACAGCCGTGAATTTCCGGTTGACGGACCGGTAGTGCTCCCAGTCCCCGGTGCGGAAGATGGGACGAGTGTGTGCAATGTGGCACAGCGGCCAGAGCCCCTCGTTGGCGAAGCCGAAATAGAAGCCTTCCTCTTCCTCTTTGCTAAGCCAGACGCGGCGGAGGCGGTATTGTGGATGCTCCGGGGGCACTCGAAGGCGGCCGAGTTCGTCGGCGGTCTCCCGGTCGGCGTCGCCGGTGCCTTGCGCGACCCAGGTTCCGTCGCTGGCGCGCAACACCGGTTCCAGAGCGGTAACCAGGCCGCTGGGAGGCACCGAGCAGGCGATGGAATTCCCACGATGCACATGCTCGTACGGTTCCCGGTTGGAGACCGCGAACAGGCGGCTGCCATTGAGTTTGCCCTGCATCGCGATGCGCAGCCTTTCGGCCGTCCAGCGGGAGAGCGCGGCGTCGCGGAGGCGAGCCTCTTCTTCGGCGGCTGCGCGCGCCGCATGCAGGCTGGTGGCAAGCTGCGTCAACTCGCTGGTAAGAGAACCAAAGATCGTTTCCTTAGGCGGCCGGCCGTCGCTGGAAGCGCCCCCCGTGCGCAGATCGCGCAGCCATACCGCCATGTGGCGCAAAGGTCTGCCCAGACTCCAGTGCACGATAAGCAGCGTCACGCCGAAGATCAGCAGTGTCTGCGCCACGCCGCTCATAGCATGCCGCCAGACCGGCGCCTCCATGAAGGCGACGTCGTGAAAGATCGCGATCACACCCATCACGCGCCCATCGCGGCTGAGCGGCAGGGCGAGAACGTGCATCCGCTTGCCATGCGAGTGGAAGTAATCCCCGCGGCTGCGTCCTGTCTGTATGGCTCTTGCCACGGCAGCCGGAGCGGCAGCCACATCCGGGGCCAGCCCGGACGTAATGGCCAGAGTGTTTTCGCCATCGTCGTAGACCGCCATACCCGCCAGGTGTCCACGGTTCCGATACTGGTCCACCCATGCCTGCAAGTCGCGCGAAGATCCCGTTGCAAGGACCTGTTCGACGGGGCCTTGCTGGCTTTCGGCCAGGACAATCGCCTGGCGTTGGATCTCATCCCTCAGCGCACGCGTCTCCGCCTGGACCTGATACACGGCGAACGCCAGGGAAACGGCGGCGACGCCGCACAAGAGCGAGAGCATCAAACGCTTGTTCAGGTGCATCTGTCTCCTCCAAACAGCGGAGCATTTCCCGGAGCAACCCTGTAGCCACCTGAAGAGGTTGCGCACCTAGAGCGGGATTCTCCGGCGGTATGAGAAGGAACCGGAAAAAACTACTGACCGGATCGCGAGATTTGACGGAGGCCGACCCCGACCGAGCCTATCGCGTTGAGAATTAGGGAGTGGCACAAAGGTTGCACCAACACGGAACCGGGAGGGGATATTCAGATGACGATCCGGTTTGTGTCCGTGTTTATTCTCTTAATGTGGTCTGCCGGATGTAGCCGTCAGCACAACCAACAACCTGTCTCCGCGCTCCCTGGCGGACAAGAAGCCGCCGCAACCGCTTCGACGGCGGTTCCACCCGCGGGGTCGAATCCTGAACCCGCAGACGCACCGGCGCCGCCCGTTCAAGCCACCGTGCCTAACGAGTCCTCGCTGCCCTCGCCGCCGCCCGGCCCCACCGTTCAGAGCCCGGTACAGGCGTCGCGGGTCTCTGCCGCCAGGGAGGCTGCCACCACTCGACCACCGGTGACGATCCCCGCCGGCACACGGATTCGCGTGCGCTTGGGAAAGAGCCTCGATACCAAATATAGCCATCCCGGCGAACGATTCGAAGCCTACCTCGACGATCCCATCACATCGGGCGACCGGGTAGTGGCTCCGAAGGGCACTGTCTTTGAGGGCCACGTCATTGAAGCCAAGAGGTCGGGCCGCTTGAGAGGGAGAGCGTTCCTTGGCATTACACTCGACTCGTTCCACCTCCACGGCGCGACCTACCCGATCGCAACTGGCGCCGACGTTCGATCGAGTAAGTCGCACAAGAAGCGAAACCTCGCGATGATTGGCGGCGGATCCGGAACGGGCGCGGCGATTGGAGCGGTAGCAGGCGGCGGTGTCGGCGCCTTAATCGGAGCCGGCGCGGGCGCCGCCACGGGAACTACCGGCGCTTTCATCACCGGCAAGAGAAATGTAAAATTGCCGGTCGAAACCCCGCTAGTATTCTCGTTACATGCCGCCGTCAGCGTGAGAGGCTAGAGACCGCGATCGAACCGGCAACGCTGGATGGCCTGGATCGGTAGGCGTGTCCGGGACCACTGGCCGCGCAGAATCAATCAAATAGGCGATGGGGCGGCCCGGCGGGCGCGGTTTGGCCAGCGAATCAAGAACCACTCCAGTCCCCATTCGCCAAACTCGTGGTAAACTCAAAGGTGCCATACAGTTGCGGAGGTGGCGGAATTGGCAGACGCACTAGCTTGAGGTGCTAGCGGGAGCAATCTCGTGGGGGTTCAAGTCCCCCTCTCCGCACCACATAACTGGCCGCTGTTTCACATAGTTACAGCGGCTTTTTCGGTTTGTGCCCGGTTTGCGCCCGACGCCTGGGGACGGATCATCTCCTGAATTTGCTCTACGGCCTGCGCCAGGCTGGTGAGCAATCGATCCGGCTGGGCTCGTTCGAAGCGCGCCTTGGCTTTCTCCGTATCGCCGGCGAAACCCCAGACTCCGACTACCAGCTTGAGCTTGGGAAAGCGCTCCCGAATCAATTTGCACATGGTCCGCGCGGGTGGAAAGGCGAAAGGCGGCAATGCGGAGATGCAGACGATGTCGTCTTGTCTTACCTCGAGGAACGCCAGCAGTTCCACAGGGGAAGCGTGGGCGGCCGGAAAAGACAAAGCCGGGTGGCCCGCCTGCTCCAGCAACTGCGCCAGCATGGCGGCCGTGACCTCATCGGCCCGATCGCTCGCGGGAATGCAGAGTATCGTGGCGCCGGGGCACTCCGCCGGGACCGAATCCGCCGCGGAGCCTTCGGCCGCGGACGGATGGCGCGCCAGTTGGTACTCGGAAAGCTCGATGATCATTTCGTTGATGCTGAGAAAGAGAAACTCCTCCCGCGTAGTATCGATCTCTCCTTTGTGGCGATCCTGCTCGGCCAGGCTCAAAGCGGGTATCAGAACGGAATCGTATAACGCCACCAGGGAAGTTTCTTTCAAGCATCGGTTCACAATAGCGTGCGCTTCCGGTTGGTCCATTGCCAGTAAGCGCTGGTAGATCTGAGCCTCCGCCCCCAGCGCCACTTCATCCCCGAGCAGGATATGAAGAAAAGAAAGTTGCGGAACGTAACGGCCCAGCACCACCACGCAGACGGTAAGAGGCGTGGATAGGATGAGACCGGCGGGCCCCCACAGAACCGTCCAGAAGATAGCCGCCACCAGCAGGGCCAAGGAAGAGATTCCCGTGTTGGCCCCGTAAAGCCACGGTTCGAAGAAGTTGGCGGTGATCAGTTCGAGGCCGGCAAACAGAAGGAACACCAACAGCGGCGGCAGCCAACTGTCAAAAGCCGCCAACGAGAGTCCGATGGCCAGCGCGGCGGCCACCATCGTGCCGGCATACGGCACCATGCGCAAGAGGCCGGCGACCACTCCCCATAGCGCGGGATAGGGCACGCCGATCGAGTACAGACCGAGTCCGAACAGAAGTCCGAAGCCGGCATTCACCAGGACCTGCATCAATAGGTACCGGCTGACGCGTTGCGCGGCGTCGTCGAGCGCTTGCGTCATGATGTTGATCTGGCCGAGCCCAACCAGCCGGAAAAGACGATGCCGCAAGTCGAATCTCTTGACCAGCATGAAGATCGTGAAGATAAGGACAAGTCCCGCCATTCCCAGCGGCCGAAGAACGGGCTGCGCCACATCGCGGAGGTACTCCAATCCACCGGCCGGCGGTGGCACGATCTGTACCGGCATGGGAAGCCCGGACGTACCCGGCGCGGCGCGCCGCGCCCGATTCTGCGCCGTGGCGCCTGTATCGGGTGCGGCCGGGCTGGAGAGTTCGCCCGCAACCTCCTTCAAACTGTTGGCCGCGAGGCCTAGGGGTCCCTTGGTGGGAACGCGAAAGGCCTGCATCTTGGCCCGAATGTTCTGACTGTACCTGGGGAGCTCCCGGGCCACGTCGACGAGCTGAGCGGCGATGATCCAGGCAACGCCGCCGGCCGCCGCCATGGTTACCAGGACGGTCGCCACGACGGCCGGTACGCGGCCGATGCGCAATCTTTGCAGCAGCGCGACCACGGGGCTCAAAACGAACGTCAGAATGAGAGCGAATGCCAGGGGAATCAGGATTTCGCGGGCAAAGTACAGCGCTGCGATCATGCCAAACAGCATGACCAACGCCCACTTGTTGGAGTTTGGGACGCGCTGGTGCGGTGCGCCGATGGAGGCCGGCGCGAAAGCGCCGCGCCAGTCGGCCGCGCCGGTGCTGGAGCCCCTTTCGGGTCCCTTGCGGAAGAGCGGTCGGTTCCAGATGAAAGCCATGTCGGATGCGGTTGGGCAATCCCCCGGCGCGAGGCGCCGAGGTTCTTCGATGCGGAGCCGGGTCAAGAGCCGGCCCGGAGGGAACATCGCACGTCAATAGCCACAAACGCGAGCCAGCGGCCCAGGGCTCGCGGAATGTGGCCACAGAATTGCTTTCGGGACGTAAGCTTCACAAACATGGAGGAAATCGAAATGAACTGCAGTAAAGGTTCCGCGCTGCCGTTTTTCCTGGCCGGGCTGGGAGCGGGCGTCGGTCTGGCGCTCGTGCTGGCCCCACGCTCCGGCGCCGCGACGCAGCGTCTCATCGGCAGGAAGGTCGACAAGGCGGAGGACTGGATCAGTGACCAGGCCGCCGCCGCGCAAGACAGCGTCAAGGGGCGCGTGAAGGGATTGCGCGATCGGGTCGAAGAGATGGCCGGGTGATTGCGCGAAAATACAAAGCCCGCTCCAGCCGGAGAAGGAATCGCCTGAGACGGCCAGGGCCGGCCGCGGCGATCGCCGACAGTCTCCGGCCGATTTGCCGATCGGCCCGCGGATAAAGGCGAGGTGAATCCAGAGGGAATGGATGCGGCTCTATCTTGTGAATCCGGACAATCCGGTGGTCAGCCTGAACAAGATCCACTGGAACCGTCTGAACACGTATCGGGTCTGGAAGCCGCTTGGGCTTCTGGTGGTGGCGGGACTCACGCCGCCGGAATGGGAGGTGACGCTGATCGACGAAAACCTGTCCCGCCCCGACTACGAACTCCTGCCCACGCCGGACCTCGTCGGCATTTCGGCATTCACCTCCCAGGCGCCGCGGGCTTATGAAGTAGCGGGAATGTACCGCGCCATGGGAGTGCCCGTGGTGATGGGAGGAATCCACGCTACGTTTTGCCGCGACGAGGCGCTGGAGCATGCCGATGCGGTGGTCGCCGGAGAGGCGGAATCGGTGTGGGGACAGGTGCTGGCGGATGCGCGCAACCATGCCCTGCGCGGGGTCTATGAAGGCGGCGTCAGCGCCATGGACGCCATCCCCCCGGCCCGCCACGACCTGCTCCAGGGACAGTACTACTTCGGCTCCGTCCAAACCACCCGCGGCTGCCCGTTGAATTGCATCTTCTGCAGCGTCACCGCGTTCAATGGAGGCACGTTCCGACACCGGCCCGTCGCCGATGTCATTCGAGAACTGCGGCTGATCCGGGAAAAAGTCATCCTCTATGTGGACGACAACCTCATCGGTACGCGCCGAGACCATCTCGCATACTCCAAGGATCTCCTCCGAAGCATGATTCGGGAAGGGCTGATCCGGCCCTGGATCTGCCAGGCGACCATCAACTTCGCCGACGATGAGGAATTGCTCGATCTCGCCAGGCGTTCGGGATGCCAAGGCGTGTTCATCGGATTCGAATCCCCTACCGTGGAAGGGCTCATAGCGGTTGGCAAGAAGTTCAACCTCCAAAAGGGAAGAGACCTTCGCGCATCCGTCCACCGGATTCAACGGCACGGCCTGCTGGTTGTGGGCTCTTTCATCATCGGGATCGACACGGACCAGCCGGGGATTGGCGAGGCCATCGCCAGCGCGGCCAGGGAGTACGGCGTCGACGCCGCCAATGTTCTGGTCCTTACCCCGCTTCCAGGAACCCAACTCTACGCTCAAATGGAGCGCCAAGGCAGGATCCGGTCGAACAATTACCCGGAGGACTGGAAGTACTACACTCTGACCTATCCGGTGGCCAACTACGCCCACCTTAGCTGGGAGGAAGTGGTTGAGGAGGTAAACCGGTTCCACGATCGGTTTTACTCGTACCCGCGGATCCTCCGACGGATGCTGCAAGTCGCCGGGAGCACACGCAGTCCCAGAACGTCTCTGGTCGCCCTGGTGGGCAACCTGAGCTATCGATTCAATCACTTTCTCGACCGGCGTGTTTATGCGAGGCGCGTGCGGTCTTCCCGTTCGGAGGATGCCGGCGCACTGGAGCAGTTGCAGTACTGAAGCAGACAACCGGCCTGGATGCGCGCCGCTTCCGCCGCCCCGTTCTTCCCGGGCTGAATCGGCAGGGGTTGCTATCCACTCAGCCCAGGTGAGCAGCCGCAGTCCAGGGGTGGGACAGACCATCGTTTTTTGTGGTCTGTCAGGGGCAGAGAGCGCCCCGGAGTTGACAGACGACAAAAAACGATCGTCTGTCCCACAACGCCGCTTCCGGAGCGGTCGCCTGAGTCAAATGGACAGCCGGTCCGGCAGGTTGGCCAGACGCGTGCTAAGTGCTTACCTCGGAGCGTACGACGATGAAGAAGTTCATAGGGCTATCGGTTGTAGTTTGCTTGGCTGCTTTTGCGCAAGGGCGCGGTGAGGCGCCACGCGGCGGCGGCCGCCCGGCGGCGGTTGGCGGCGGGCACATTCCCGCCCGCGGCCCCGCTCCCGCGAAGGCTGCCGCGCCGGCGCGCGCTGCCACCCCTGCACGCGGCCAGCAGCCCGCCGCCGCGGCCGAGAACCACGTCAAAGTGGATCAGAAAGGCCATCCGGACGTTCCGCACGTGGACGCCAGGAACGATAAATGGGTGGGACATGACAGTGGCGCCAACGACGCGCATTACCACCTGGCCCAGCCGTGGGCGCACGGACACTTCAGCGGCGGCTTTGGACCGCAGCACGTATTCGTGCTTGGGGGAGGAAACCGGGAACGCTTCTGGTTCAACAATTTCTACTGGGACGTCGCCCCGTACGATTACAACATCGTCGTGGGCTGGAACTGGGCTGGCGATCAGATCGTGATCTACGAGGACCCCGACCATCCCGGCTGGTATCTCGCATACAACCCGCGGTTGGGCACCTACGCGCACGTCGAATATTTGGGGGGGTGACCCCGCTACCTTGACCGTGTGATGCGGGCCGGGCATGCCCGGCCCGAAGCGTTGAGGAAGTAATCACGCGGCGAGAGCGCTAGGGGACCTGGGAAAAAGGGCAAATCCCGCACTTCATGTGCAGCTTCTGCACCTTTCCCGGATACATTCCCGTGGCGTCGGGGTAAGCCATCGTTGCACTTCGCGCCAGGAGCCATATGCTAGACAACTTACGGGAAGAAGAACGCCATCATGATGATCGACTTTGCGCTGGCCGCCGCGCGGAACGAAGGCAAGAACTCATACGACTCCATCGTCGAAGCCTGCATGTTGCGCTTCCGCCCGATCCTGATGACCACCATGGCCGCGCTCCTGGGCGCCTTGCCGCTGGCGCTGGGAACCGGCACCGGATCCGAGCTTCGCCGCCCGCTGGGCATTACCATCATAGGAGGGCTGATCATGAGCCAACTGCTGACGCTGTACACGACGCCGGTGGTATACCTGTACTTTGACAGCCTCCAACATTGGTGGGATGGAGTTGGCATTCAAAGACGCGGAGGGTTGCCGAACGCGGTGGCGCTGCCGGCGACGGGGCGAGCTTAGCTTTTGTCGGGGATCGGGGGCGTATTGAGCCGTAACTCTCCAGAAGCCAAGGCTGCCAGACGCGTGTTTGTCCTTCAGGGCCGGTTCCGCAGGTTCTTTTCGAATCTTGGCCCCGGATTGATCACCGGCGCGGCGGATGACGATCCGTCCGGCATTTCCACGTATTCGGTCACCGGCGCCGGGTTCGGCTACTCTCTCTTGTGGACCGCGATCCTCTCCTTCCCCTTGATGGCGGCCGTTCAAATCATGTGCGCCCGCCTGGGCATGGTCACCGGCCTCGGGCTGGCGGGGGTGATTCGGATACGTTACCCGCGTTGGATCCTGTGGAGCGCCTGTGCGCTGCTCCTCATCGCCAACATCGTAAACATCGCCGCGGATCTGGGCGGCATGGCCG
This sequence comes from Terriglobia bacterium, assembly GCA_963767595.1. Taxonomy (GTDB): domain Bacteria; phylum Acidobacteriota; class Terriglobia; order Bryobacterales; family Bryobacteraceae; genus BOG-224. The sequence continues at coordinate 305,630 of CAVYEK010000008.1, read as the reverse complement.
ACGTCACGCAGCTTCTGACCGGCGCCAGGTCGTTCTATTGGAAGCCGGCCTACGCGCTCCTCCTGGTAGGCCTGCTGTTCTGGACCAGTTATCGCCTCATCGCGCGGATTTTCAAATGGCTTACGCTGGCCTTGTTTGCCTACATCGCCGCCGCATTTTTCGCCCATCCGGACTGGCCCGCCGTGCTTCGGGCGACCCTGATACCGCATGTGCAGTGGACCGGCGCGTATTGGGCCACGCTGGTCGGCATCCTGGGAACCACCATCTCGCCCTATCTCTTCTTTTGGCAGGCCGCGCAGGAAGTGGAAGAGGACATCTCTTCGGGTAAGTCGACCGTGGAACAGCGCGAAGGCGCTTCCAGTCGGGAGCTACGGCGCTCCAGGAACGACGTCCTCACGGGCATGTTCCTTTCCAACCTGGTGATGTACTTCATCATTCTCACCTCGGCCGCGACGCTGCACGCGCACGGCAAAACTACCATCTCCAGCGCGCGCGATGCGGCCGAGGCGCTGCGCCCTTTGGCCGGCGCCGGCGCATACTGGCTCTTCAGCCTGGGCTTGATCGGCGCCGGCATGCTCGGAGTCCCGGTCTTGGCCGGATCCTGCGCTTACGCCATCGCGGAAGCGGCCGACTGGGTTGGCTCGCTGGAGGTACACCCTCCTCTCGCGCACGGCTTCTATGGCGTTATCGCCATCGCCATGGCGCTCGGGCTCGGCCTGGATTACGCGGGTCTGAACGCCGTCAAGATGCTTTTCTGGTCGGCGGTGCTCAACGGGGCGCTGGCGCCGCCCCTCCTTATCCTCGTGGTGCTGCTTACCAGCCGGGCCGACGTAATGGGTGAGCGCCGCAACGGGGCCCTCCTCCGCTGGCTTGGGTGGACCTGCGCCGCCGTCATGCTGATTGCGACCGTCATTATGCTCGTGACGGCATCCGCGGCGTGAGAAGCCATCGGCCAGTTACGTGCAACAGGAAGCGCATGAAGCATCAAGCCGAAGAAGGGACCCGAACGTACGCCGCCGTTGTAGCTTGCGGCGAGAGAGGCCCGGAGGATTCGGCCGGCCAGTCCGGGGACACGCAGGGGTTGTCGGATGTCGCGGAGGCTGGCTCGGAGAGCGTCGAAGAACTGCTCGAAGAGGGCCAATCCTTTGAAGCCGAAGCCATCGGCGGAGTGCAAGATGCGCCCGACGCGGACGTAGCTGAAGTTCACACTAGACAATTCCCAGAGGACGATGTGCAGCCGGAGTACCTGGAGGGGGATTAGGCCGCGCGTTCGGGTGGATGGAGGGCGACTTAAGCCAGCTCGACCACCATCTTGCCGACGTTTTGCCCTTGGAAAAGACCGATGAAAGCGCCCACCGCCTGGTCGATTCCTTTCACCACCGTCTCTTTGTTCTTCAGCTTGCCCGCTCGGAAATAGCCGCCGACTTCCTGTTCGAACCCGGCTCGGCGGTCCAGCCAATCCGAGACGATGAAGCCCCTCATGGTGAGCCGTTTGATGATGACGTTGAACAGATTCGAAGGGCCGGGGCGGGGCGTTTCCGCGTTGTAACCGGAGATGCCGCCGCAGGCGGCGATCCGGCCATGCATACGCAAAGCCGAGAGCGCCGCTTCGAGCGTTTCACCGCCGACATTGTCGAAGTAGACATCGATCCCGTCCGGCGCCTCCCGATTCAATTGATCGAGGACGGGGCCGGCTTTGTAGTCGAAGGCGGCATCAAATCCACATTCTTCCCGCAGAAACTCGACCTTTTCGGTGGAACCCGCCGACCCGATGACGCGGCACCCACGCAGTTTCGCCAACTGGCCCGCCACATTGCCGACGGCGCCGGCGGCGCCCGAGATATAAACAACGTCGCCGGCTTTGACCTCCACCAGATTCAACCCCGCCCACGCGGTCATGCCCGTCATGCCGAGGGCGCCGAGATACACCGAGAGCGGCTGAATCTCGCGGCTGACCGGATGCAAGTCCTCGGGCGTTGCCACGAAGTACTCCCGCCAGCCGAAGTTGGACGCGACGACATCGCCCGGCTTGAATTCCCGCGCGCGCGATTCGATGACATCGCCCACTGCGCCGCCGTCGAGAGGTTTGCCCAATTCGAAAGGAGGCACGTACGACTTTCTCGCGTTCATGCGGCCGCGCATGTACGGGTCCACCGACATGAAGAGGTTACGAACCAGCACTTGCCCGTCTTTCAGCGGTTCCGATTCGGTCCACGCCAGCGAAAAGTTAGCGGCGGTCGGAATCCCAACGGGGCGGGAGGCCAGGCGAATCTCTCGGCTCGTAAGTCTTGACATAAGGACAATTCGTCTCCTTAACCACTCTGTAGTGGCCGATGAAGAGGGCCCGAATTCCGGATACGCGATACTCCGCGGGTCAGGCGAGCAGGGCGAACCCTCCGACTATTCTACCCTTCACGACACAGTCAAGAGCGCCTCCAGCCCTCTGAGATTTCAGCGCTCGGAAGTTGTGGCCGTGGCGTCGCTCAGCCGGGTTGGCCTCGGCAGACAGATTCGCGGCTCCGGCCCCGGCGACAAGTCATGAAGCCAGACGCTTCATATATTCCGATCCTCTCCGGCGGGCATTTCCTTCCGGAGACCTTCCGCGCGGGCCCGCAACTCGTGCGCCGCGCGAAACCAGTCTTCTTCCGGCGATCCAATCGGACAGCCTCTGGTTTGCCAGAGCGAATGAGCCAGCGCGGCGATGTCCTCGCGCCCAAAGATCGCGACGCCGTGCTCGTTCACAGCGGCCCCGTGCGCCTGCTCGCTATGCCGATGAGCTTCTTGGGAGTGCTCCAGAGCTTGCCTGGAGCGCTCATGCCCGGTTTGGTGATCTTGTTTTTCATGCGCCTCGGCGGCGCTACGATGAGCGTGGGCGGCGGCATCGTGCAGCTCGGCGGCCCGCTGGTGGTTTTCGTAGTGCGATCCGTGGTTGTAACGAGTAGACATTAGAACGTCCCTATCTTTCCCGACTTGGCGTGGGCGACCGCTCTTCATGTGCACGAGGCGGACCAATCTACTGGCGATCGGGAATGGCGCTGCATAGCCGTAATTCCGACGAACATGCGATCCGGTGGGCCGGTTTCCGGTGCAGACTTTGCACCGGCAACCACAGATTCTGCACCTCGTAACGGCCTCATCCGGAGAACAGACCGCCATCAGGGAACGAGCGGCCCCAACACACGGTCGAGCTCGGCGTCGGTCGGAGCGGCGATGCGTATGCCCTTATGCAGGCTCCAACGCTCCACGTGGGTGACGCTTTCGCCGGGCGCGACCTTGGCGATGGGCCCGAGCGTCTCCATCTCCAGAAACTCGTCGTTGGTGAAAGTCTCGAAGGAGCAGCCGAAATCCGTGTAGGTCTTGCGCGGGTCCGCCTCGTAGCTCTTCAGGAACAGGTCGCCGTCCAGCAGGTAGGCGGCCCAGGTCTTGGGATTGAACAGGCCCACCTTCTGCGGCTGGGCGTTGTTGGGGTCCTGTCGCAGCAGCAGATATTTCCGGGTGAGGGTCAGGCGCTTATCGGAGAGGTCCGTGTAGGCCCACATGGACAGCGGATTGGTGACCTCCAGGTTGTCGGGGTGTTTGCCGCGCGGGGGAAAGCCGGCGATCTCCAGGCCGCCTTGCGCCAGCATCGTCATAGCCCAAGGGGCGAACTCCAGGGTGAACAGGGTCTTGTTGGCGATGCGATGGGTCACCGTGACGCTCGCGCCGGAGGGTTCCATCTCCACGGCGATCTCTTTTTGGAGGCCGGTGAGCGGCTCCACCGGCTCGCGCGCCACCACGCCTTTTTCGGTAATGCGCACCTCCACCGGCGCGTTATCCGGCGCCCAGGTGGCGATGGGGTCCTCGGGCGCCTTCCAGACGCGGTGGCCGCCGCGCAACTGGAACTTCTCCTCGCCGGTCTTGCCGAGCTGCTCACCGTATTCCTTGAAGAAATTCCGGCCTCCCACGAACCCGAAGCGCATGACCCGCGGACCGATATCGCCGGTAACGATGGCCTCGATCTCGCCGTTGCTCACCCGGTAACAGTTGGGCCAGCCCTGGTAAGCGACTTTATCCACCTTGACGGCGGCGGCTAAGGACACGATGAGCGCCCCGGCGACGACGGGAACACGCGCCACTCCGAGCATATGGACCTCCCCTGCGACTCAAGCAACAGCCTACTCTACCATCCGGGAAGCTAGCGCGGCGTTGGGGTGGTCTCGACAGCCAGCTTCTCCACATCTTCCAGTTCCTTACGCACGGCGGGAGCGTCCGCGGCTTCCGGCGCCAGCGCAAGGTACTGGCGGAACTCGTCGGCGGCCCCGGCATATTGGCGCTCAAGCGCGAGGATGTCGCCCAGCAGGCGCGCGATCTGCGGATACTGGCGCCGCGTATCGAGCCTCTGCGCCGAGCGCACGCTCTTCTCGGCCGCCGGCAGGAGCCTGAGGTTGTAGTTGGCCACGGCGTTGTAAAAGAAAGCCTCGGGGTAGTCGAAGGAATTGAGGCGCACAACCTGGCCGGTTACATCCGCCAGTTCCTTCCAGGCGCCGGCGCGCAGGTCGAGCAGCGACAGTTCCAGGAGCGGCTCCGGCCAGCGTGGTTCGGACCTGGCGGCCGCCTCGAAGGACTGGCGGCCCTCCTGGGCGTGGTTGTGCGCCGCCTGCAATTTGCCCAGCTCGCACCAGGCGAGAGCGAAGTCCGGCTCCAGTTTGACAGCCTCCCGCAGGCTGTCCATGGCCTCGTCGAATTTCTTTTTTTTCGCCAGATCCATTCCCTTTTCCAGAGCCTTGCGGGCCGGTTTGGACGCCTTCAGGGTGGTGACCGCCACGGTGGTTTCCTCCCCTTTGACGAGACGATGCAGCAGAATGACGCCCAGGTCCGGGTGAGCCGGCGCCTCTCGCAGGTTCACGGTTTGGGATCGGTAGCCGTTCAGCCGGGCCCTCAATTCGCAGTTGGCGAAACGAGCGCCCAGATTGAGGCCGGCGCCAGCCTCCGCCATGGAGGACATGTCCTCGGCGCCCGCGCCCGTCTCTGGCGGGGACGCCTGGCCGAAGCCGCTGGTCCTCTCCCTGGCGTCCGCCACGGCCTGATCGGCCTGGCCTAACCGGAGCGAAAAATAGCCCTGGCTGTCGGTGTAGCCTTCCGAATGGGAAGCGCCGTCACACACGCGCTCGATTACGACGAGCGCCGGCGGCGGAGTGCCCTCTTCCAGCATCACGCGGCCGCGCACAGGCACCGGACGCGCCAGGTCCTGGGCCGCCTTGCAGGCGTCCGAGTTGCTCCCACCTTCCTTGCAGGCGCTGCTGGTGGATGTGAATTGACCGAACGCCGGCAGCAACAGAATCGCGGCCATGGCTCGCGAGATCCCCCGCGCCAAATGTCGAGGCGGCATGAACGACCTCCGATTGGTGAGTATTATGGCACAGGCAGACGGCCGCGGCGACGCAAGCCGGCGCCCCTCAAGATCGGGTGGCCGCTGGATGTATACTGAACCGGAAGTCCAAAAAGGAGATTCCGGTCCGCGAGAGCTGGTTCTTTTGGGAACCAGCGGCTTGCGGAAAATGCGAACGGATCGTCATGAAACTTCGAAACTTGTTTTACGGCGCTCTCACCTGCGCTCTCGCCCTCGTTGCGAGTGGTTGCAGATCCACCACGTCTGGTTCGGATATCCCTCACTTGCGGAAGCAGGGGACAGCCACCCAACTAATCGTGGACGGCAAGCCGTTTTTGGCGCTGGCGGGAGAATTGGCCAACAGCAGCGCCACCAGCGTCGAGTACATGAAGCCGTTGTGGTCCAGGATCGCCGCGGCCGAAGCCAACACCGTCCTGGCGGGCGTTTCCTGGAACCAGATCGAACCACGGGAAGGGAAGTTCGACTTCCGCGCGCTGGACGGCATCATCCGGGACGCGCGGAGTCACAACCTGCGTCTGGTGCTTCTATGGTTCGGAAGCTGGAAGAACAGTTGGTCCAGCTACCCGCCCGACTGGGTGAAGAAGGATTTCGAGCGCTTCCCGCGGGTCCAGATCTCGGGGGGCAGAAGCATCGAGGTGCTCAGCGCGTTGAGCGATGCCAACCGGGACGCCGACGCGCGCGCCTTCGCGGCCCTGATGCGGCACGTAAAGGAAGAGGATGGCCGCCAGCACACGGTCATCATGATCCAGGTGGAGAACGAGATCGGTCTGCCGTCGGAGCCGGGCGAGTACCGCGACCGCTCGCCCATGGCCGAGAAGGCGTACCAGGGGCCGGCGCCGAAGGAGCTGATGGATTACCTTCAGCAGCACAAGGACAGCCTGATCCCGGAGCTGCGCCAGGTGTGGGAGGCGGCCGGCTCCAAGACATCGGGAACCTGGGAAGAGGTCTTCGGCAAGGGCACGGCCACCGCTGAGATCTTCATGGGCTGGAACTATGCGCGCTACGTGGGCCGGGTGGTGGAGGCGGGCAAAGCCGAATACCCGTTGCCGATGTACATGAACGCGTATACCTACGGGTTCGCGAAGGCAGGCGAACCCATACGCAATAGCGGCACCCCCATGCCCGACCTGATGGACGTGTGGAGAGCCGGGGCGCCGCGCATCGATTTACTCGCGCTCGACATTTACGGCTCCGACTTCGCGTCGTACTGCGCGGATTACAACCGGTCCGGCAACCCGTTGTTCATACCCGAGACCAGGGGAATGCCGCCGTATGGGATGGAAGCTAGAGTGATGTACGCCTTCGGACGCCACGATGCGATCGGCGTCTCGCTCATGGGGATCGAAAGGCCAGGGGTGGTTCCCGACGTCGAGCTCTCGAGCGGCTACGAGCTGATCAGGCAGTTGACGCCCCTGATTCTGAAACACCAGGGCGATGGGACGATGTCGGCGGTGGCGCTGGGCCCGAACGATCCACCGAAGAAGATCCAGGTGGGGAATTACACGCTGGAGGTGACGCGTTTCGGTCCCCGGCGTGGCGCGCCGCCATCGCCGAACGTCTCGGCGGCCATCTTCATCGCCACCGGGCCCGACGAGTACTATGCCGCCGGGACCGACGTAAGCGTCACGTTTTCTCCCAACCCTCCGGGACCCGAGTATGCCGGAATCGGCACGGTGGAAGAAGGCGCCTTCGTGAACGGCCGTTGGATCGCCAGCCGCCAGCTCGCGGGCGACGAAACCGGGCAGGGGAAGAATCTGTCCTTGCGGAATCGTCCGACGGATCGAAACCGGGACGGCTACGCGGGCATCCAGCGCTTCACGCTGTACCGCTACCGCTGAGACCCGCGCGGGGCAGCGCCTGCTTGCGGCCGATGGCGACGAGCGAGGTGGGGGACCAGGGTAGATACGCGTCAATGCGCCGGAAGAACCACACCATCCGGTCGAAGGTCTTCAATTGGAACCGGCCGATGGTTCGGCGTTTCAGAATCTTCCCGTTCCACCACCACCCGGGCCGGGAAATCCGGTTGAAACGCAGCACCGTCTCGACGGCGAATCCGGCCTCGGTCATCCGCCGGCGCAATTCGTCTTCCGAGTAACGCCTGCAGTGCCCCAGCTCTTCATCGAGGGAACTGAACAGGCCCGCCCCTTCGGGGACCAGGATTATGGCCCGGCCCTCGGCCTGAAGCGTCGAATAAATGCTGGTCAAAGCGGCGCGATCGTCTTCGATGTGCTCCAAAACATTGAGACACACAACCGTATCCACCCGCCCGCGGAACGGAACATAGTCCTCGGCCCGCGACGCATCGAGCAGCGCGGTTTCCAGGTGCGGGCGCCCGGAGAGCCGGACTCTCAGCCGCTCCAGATGCTCACCATCGAGGTCGGTGGCGATATATGTCTTCCTCCTCGCCACCAAAACGCGGGTCAGGTTGCCGATGCCGGCGCCTATCTCGAGGACGTATCTGCCCAGGTGCGGCCTGATGGTGTCCGCGATCCAGCGGTTAAAACGGGGAGCGTCGGAAAACGCATCCAGAGTGGCTTTGTCTTTGTCGAGGTAAATGTCACCGGAAAACGAAGCCGTCAGAATCACCCGAAACGCGTTGAACGCATCTTTCAACCCGATTTTCTTGCCCTCTTCATAAGTTCTGCCGTTGTAACTGATGGGAGTTTCATAAATGCGCGCCTGGCGCTTCGCCAGCTTGATGGTGATCTCCGGTTCGAACCCGAAGCGCTGGCTGCGGATGGGAATGCTCTTCAGAAGCGGGGTGCGAAAGGCCTTATAACAGGTCTCCATGTCGGTCAGATTCAGGTCCGCGAAGATGTTGCACATCCCGGTGAGGAAGTGGTTTGCCAGCGAGTGCCAGAAGTACAGCACGCGCCGCTCCCCGGCCACCATGAAGCGGGACCCGTACACCGCGTCCGCGCGGCCGTCGAGCAGCGGCGCCAGGATGCGAGGGTACTCCTTGGGGTCGTATTCGAGGTCGGTGTCCTGGATAATGGCGAAGTCCCCTTGCGCTTCCGCGATGGCCCGCCGCAAGGCGGCGCCCTTGCCTTGATTGCGCTCGGCGCGAAGCAGCCGGATGGCTCCGGGATGCCTGGCCGCGACAGCCTCCACCTCTTCCACCGAGGAGTCCGTGGATCCGTCGTCGGCGACGATGATCTCCAGGGTCATCCCCGGAGGCAAAGGGGCGGCGATCACCTTCTCGAGCAGCGCGCCGACGAGTTCCTCCTCGTTATAGAGCGGCGCCAAAACCGATAGTTTCAATTCTTCTCCCCGGATTGTCGTTGTGGGACAGACGTTTCCGTCTGTCAACCCGAGCGAAGCGCGGATGCAAGAAATGACAAGCCTGGAGGCTTATCCCACCTCAGTTCACCTTGGCATGCGGGGTGACGCTGCCTTCCGTCCGGCCCATCACCCATTTCACCGCTTCCAAGTACATTTTCTGAATCATGGGGTCGTCCCAGGCTTCGATGGTATGGCCCAGGCTGGAATAGAACACGCGCCCCTTGCCGTACATCTTGGCCCACGCGATGGCCTGGTCTTTGTCCGGCCGCGTGGCGGCTATGCCGTACTGCGGGTTGACGTAGTTCAACTGGGTTTCGTCGAGGCGCATCAGCACGTTCACTTTGTCGCGCGACCAGTTCTTGGGCGAATACATCTCGTCGTTCAGGCGCAGCCGCTTGGGGAAGTGCTGCATGGCGGGGAAGGTCTGATCCTCCACGATCACGGGCGCGTCGAAGGTGCCCCAGGGATGGGCGGAGAACCAGCCGCCCAGCAGATCCGCGTAGTCCGGCCAGTTGTAGTTGGCGTCCAGCGCGGCATGGCAGGCTACCAGCCCTTTGCCGTCTTCCTTCACGAAGCTGAGCAGGGCCGCTTTCTGCTCGTCGTCCAGTTTCCAGTCGCCGGTGTTGTTCACCAGCGCCACCGCGTCGAACCAGTCCAGTTGATGGGCTTCGGTAGTGGCGGGCTTCTTGGTCACCCACTCCATATCGGTCTTGATCTCGGTGTCCCATATCCCGGACTCCCGGCCCAACTTATAGAACGTGCCCAGGCCATACGAAGTGGAGCCGTGGTGATAGCCGCGGGTCATACCCAGCACCAGCAGGTGCTTTCTGGGCGTCGGCGACGGCAACTGACGTCCGCCGGGAGATGGGGCGCCGCGGCCGCCTCCGCCCGCGCCGCGTCCGGCCTGCGCTTGAACCGGCGCGCCCGGAGTTGTCGGCGTCTGCGCCCGCGAGGCGCCCATCCACACAACCGCGGCTCCGATCGAAACCAGCGCCGCAATCGATGCCCGGCTCGACAATGTACGCATAAGATGCCACCTTCCTTTTCCAGCACTCTAGCACAATGGCGCGCGCCCTACCCGCCCCTGCTAGGATGGAAGTCTACCCCCACTTATGCCCGAGAAGCCCTACGACCATAGCCGGATCGAACTGAAGTGGCGCGAGCGCTGGGAGAACGCCGATTTCTACAAGGCCGAGGAGAACTCCACCAAGCCCAAGTTCTACGTCCTCGAAATGCTACCCTATCCCAGCGGCACCCTGCACATCGGCCACATACGCAACTACTCGATCGGCGATGCGCTGGCGCGCTACAAGTGGATGCGCGGCTACAACGTGCTCCATCCCATGGGTTGGGACGCTTTCGGACTGCCGGCGGAGAACGCCGCCATCGCCAACCGGCGGCCGCCCCGCGAGTGGACTTTGCAGAACATCGCGGCCATGAAGCAGACCCACCGCCGCTTCGGCTTCAGTTACGATTGGGACCGCGAAGTCTCCACCTGCGAGCCGGAATACTACCGCTGGAACCAGTGGTTCTTCCTCAAGATGCTGGAGCGCGGCCTGGCCTACCGCAAGAAGGCGCTGGTGAACTGGTGCCCGCGGTGCGCCACCGTGCTGGCCAATGAGCAGGTGGTGGAAGGCTGCTGCTGGCGCCATGAAGACACCCCCGTGGAGCAGCGCGCGCTGGAGCAGTGGTTCCTCAAAATCACGGCTTACGCCGATCAGTTGCTGGACGACATGGCCGGCCTGGAAGGCGGCTGGCCCGAGCGCGTGCTCACCATGCAGCGCAACTGGATCGGCCGCTCGGAAGGCGCGGAGATCGATTTCACGCTGGCCGAAAGCGGCGAGCCCATCCGCGTCTTCACCACCCGCGCCGACACCATCTACGGCGCCACCTGCGTGATCCTGGCGCCCGAGCACCCGCTCACCGCGCGCCTGCTGGACGCCGAAGGCCAGGCCCGCGCCAAAGCCATGGTGGATGCGCGCGCGGGGCGCGATCCGGGCGATATCGAAAAGGAAGGCTTCTTCACCGGCCATTTCGCAGTGAACCCCTACAGCGGCGAAAGAGCCCCCATCTGGATCGCCAATTTCGTGCTCATGGGATACGGAACCGGAGCCATCATGGCGGTTCCCGCGCACGATGAGCGCGATTTCGAATTCTGCCGCAAGTACGGTATTTCGATCCGCCCGGTGATCCGCCCGGTGGACGCCGCGCTCGCCATCGAGCCGGGCATGACGGAGGCGTTCACCGAGTATGGCATCGTCGAAGACTCCGGTCCGTGGTCCGGCCTCTCGAGCGAAGAGGCGCGCCGCAAGATGGCGGAATACGCCGCCGAGCGCGGCTTCGGCCAGGCCGCCATCACCTATCGGATCAAGGATTGGGGCATCTCCCGCCAGCGCTACTGGGGCACGCCCATCCCGGTGATCCACTGCGGGTCCTGCGGCGTGGTCCCCGTCCCCGAGGAGCAGCTTCCGGTGCTGCTGCCGCTCGATGTCGAAATCACCGGCGCCGGCCGCTCGCCGCTTGAAAACGTGCCTGAGTTTGTCAACGTGGCGTGCCCGCAATGCGGCCGCCCCGCGCGGCGCGAAACCGACACCATGGACACGTTCATCGATTCGTCCTGGTATTTCTACCGCTATTGCGATGCGCGTAACAGCGCCATGCCGTTCGATCCCGCCAAGATCGCCTACTGGTTCGAGATCGACCAGTACATCGGCGGCGTCGAGCATGCCATCCTGCACCTGATCTACTCGCGTTTCTTCACCAAGGTGATGCGCGATATCGGCGTGGTGCAAAACAGCGAGCCGGCGCGGCGCCTCTTCACCCAAGGCATGGTGATCGCCGAGGGCGCCAAGATGTCCAAGTCCAAGGGCAACGTGGTGGGGGCGGATGTGATCGCCGAAAAGTACGGCGCCGATACCGCCCGCATGTTCGTGCTCTTCGCCGCGCCGCCGGAGAGGGAAGTGGACTGGCGCGCCGAGGGCGTGGAAGGCATCCATCGCTTCCTCGGCCGCGTGTATCGCTTCGTCACGCGCAATCTGGACCGCGATTCGGCCGCGCCGGGCGCCTCCGATAAGAAGGTCCTGCGCAAACTCCACCAGACCCTGCGCAAGATCACCGAAGATTTCGAAAGCCGCTGGCACTTCAACACCTGCATCGCCTCCGTCATGGAGCTGGTGAACGTGCTCTATGACGAGGAGCCGGACATTTCCTCCGCCGTTCTGGCGGAGACTGCCGAAAAGCTGGCGCTCATGCTGGCGCCTTTCGCCCCTTATGTTTCGCAGGAGATCTGGGAGGAGTTGGGTCGCAATGGCCCGGTTTTCCGCCAATCCTGGCCGGCCTTCGATCCCGAGCTGGCCAAGGAGGACGAAGCCGAGATCGTGGTGCAGGTGAACGGCAAGCTTCGCGCCCGCTTCCACGCTCCGTTCGGGACGCCCAAGGAAGAGCTGGAAGCCCGTGCGCAGGCCGACGAGAGAGTCCGCGCATTCCTCGAAGGCAAGCAGGTGGTCCGCATCGTCAGCGTGGCGGATAAGCTGGTCAACATCGTGGTGAAGTAAGGGCTTGTGGGTGCACCGTGGCGTAAGCCACAGACGAGCTACGGCAGAAAATTAGGGTCCAGCAGGACGTCCAAACTGAAAGGAGAGGTGCTGAGGAAGTCCTCGAGCGGCAGGCGCGTTTCCGTGCTCGCCGCGATAACGCCGTGGCGATAGGCTTTGGCGAGGTTCCCTTCCAGATACCGCCGCAGGCTGGGCATCTCCGCCAGCAAATCCGAGATTTCCTCACGCTGAAGGCGTATGGTGGCTTCCCAACTCCGGCTTCGGTGGTCGGGTTGGACTTGCCATTTCAGCAGGTGTCCGATCAGAACGCCCAGGTGGGAGACCAATTCCCGCCGCTCGCGCTTGCCCATGTCTTCGATCTCCTCGGCGATGTGGTCGAGATCGGCTTCCGAGGCCTTGCCGGAGCGGAGCAACTCCGCGTTGCGAAGCGTCCACTCGTAGAAATCCCGGTCATAGAGCTCGGCGGCGCTCATGACTCGATTATAGTGCCGGCGCGGTGCGTCGCAAATTCCACGGGGATAAGGTTCTCATGAGCGGCCGTCATGGATTGCCTGACCGCGCAGCCGCCGCAAGGCGCCCTCGCAAGCGGCGCGCAACCCTGGAAGGTCGGCCTGGACGATATCCCAAAGCCTGCCCGCCCTGATAGCGTCGTACTCATGGCGCAAGCGGTTTCCAAGCGCCCGTATCTTCTGCCAGGGCTGGTCTGGCATGAGGGTCGAGCATGCTCGCCGAGTTTCGCGGCCGCCTCACTGATTCGCTCCAGGCAACGCTCTACGGCATCGCAAGTCTTCTGGTCCTCTTCGAAAGCAGCCAGGTTCATTCCGGCCACGTAACGCTCGATGGCCTGCACGTTTTCGATGATGTCTTCCAGGCGCCGGGCGGGCTTTTCAGAAGGCAATGGCGCGGTCCTTGTCGATCTCTCTTTGAAGGCGCGCCATGCGCACCGGTTCCTCGACTACGTCAACCTTGCAGCCCAAAACCTCTGACAGCCGGTATTCGAGTTCGTTCAGGCGGCTGAAATAATCGAGACCCGGCTTTGAGAAGTTCTCGCCCAGGCGCACCACAACATCGACATCGTGCGTGGGGTTCTCACCCCGCGCAACCGAACCAAACAGGGACACACTCACCACTCCGGCTATTCGGAACTCCTGTTCGTGCGCTTTCAAAGTGGCTATGACGCGCTCGCGTTCCATAGCCCTATTCTGCCACACCCTTCGCCCGGTATCGGCAGTTCGCGCTTCCCGCCAGCGGCGCGCGCGTCCGGCCATCGGGAATCGCGCCAGTCGAGCTACGGCGGGAAGTTCGGGATCGATTATGGGCTACCGGCTTTTCAACTGCTCCGGCAGCACCGCGTAGCCCTCCGGCGGCGGGAACAGCGAGAGCAGCAGCTCCAGGCGCCGGCGCAGATACCGGCTGGGCATCTGGCGCGGGCCGGTCTCCACGTCGATATCGCAGCAGGCCCCGTGCAGGTAGAGCGTGAGGGTGTCCTCGAACGACTGCCGGGCGTAGTCGCGGAAGAGCTTGGTTTCCCTGCGCACGTTGGTCTGGCGGCGCAGCAGGCCTTGTTTGAGATGCCAGCTCTTCTCGTCCACCTCGCCGTGGACGTCCGCGCTGAGTTCCTCGCGGATGGCGCGGTAGAAGCTCTCCTGCACCTCGCTCGACCACTGGCCCGCCAGAATTCCGGCTATGGCGTTGTAGAACTGGTAGTGATAGTCCGCGACCTCGATTTCCTTGATGCCCAACACCAGCACGGTAAGGTCCTGTAAGTCGCGCCGGGAGCAGGGGATGTGGCGGGCTTCCGCGGGACGCTCAAAGGCTACCGCGTCGCCCTCCTTGCCGTTGCCCTTCTCGACGTAGGGGGCCAGGATGATGCCGATGCGGGGGAGCTGGCTCACGATGGCCGGGGAGATGGCCGCGATGGGGTCGTTCAGGTACTGGCGCAGATCGTCTTCCGCCACGGGCAGGGTGGTGAAGTACCCGAACTTGCTGGTGAGCGGGGTCATCTCGCCGCTGAATCGCGCCGCCAGCTCGTCCACCGTCAGTTTGGGTTGCTCCGCGTCTGAGGACATCTGCTGTCCGATTGTAACAGGGCGGCACGCTAAACTCTTATCAGGATGGGCCGCAAAATTCTGGTTTCGGCGGGCGAGGCTTCGGGCGACCTTTACGCCTCGCTGGTGGTGGACCAGTTGCGGGCGCTCTGGCCCGAGGCCGAGTTCTTCGGCTGCGCCGGTCCCCGCCTGCAAGCGGCGGGCGTACGGGCCGTGGTGGATGCGGCCAGCCTGGCGGTGGCCGGGCTGGTGGAAGTGGTGGCGCACATCCCGCGAATTTACGGCGAGTATCGCAAACTGGTGCGCGCCGCGCGGGCCGAAAGGCCGGACCTGGCCATTCTCACCGATTCGCCCGATTTTCACCTGCGCGTGGCCCGCCAACTGCACCGCGCGGGAGTGCCGGTGGTCTACCTGGTGGCGCCCCAGGCGTGGGCCTGGCGCAGAGGCAGGGTCCGGCAGATGCGCCGCACGCTCGAGCGCGTGCTGTGCATCTTCCCCTTCGAGGAGGAGTTCTTCCGCCGGGAGGGGGTGCGGGCCACCTACATCGGCCACCCCTTGGCCGGCTTGGTTCGCGCATCCCTCACCCGCGAGGCTTTTTTTCGGAAACATGGTTTGGATTCGGCCCGTCCATTGATAGCAGTGCTGCCGGGCAGCCGGCGCGGGGAAGCCGCGCGCCATATGGCCCCGCTTCTCGACGCCGTGGAGCGGATGGAACGGATCCAGCCGGCCAACTGGGTTCTGCCCGCTTCGCCTATCGCGGGGGCCGGTTTTTTCCGCGACCGCACGCGCGGGTCGGCCATCCGGGTAATAGAAGGGGAGAGCTGGGACGCGATGGCGCATGCCGAGCTGGCGTTGGCCGCCAGCGGAACCGTGACGGTGGAGGCGGCGCTCTTGGGAACTCCCATGGTGACGTACTACAAAGTGACGACGCCGAGCTGGCTGGCCGGCAAACTGCTGGTCGACGTGCCGTTCTACTCCATGGTCAACCTCATCGCCGGGCGCGCCGTGGTTCCCGAGCTGATGCAGAGCCGGATGACCGGGGAGAATATCGCCGCCGAGGCGCGGCGCCTTTTGACCGATCCGGCCGCGCGAGCGGAAATGCAAGCCGGCCTGGCCGAAGTTCGCGCCCGGCTGTGCGGGGAAACCGACGCCCCCCGGCGGGCCGCGGCCATCATTCACGACATTTTGGAAGGACAGGTTGCTCATGTATCGTAGTTTCCGCACCCGCGCGGCCGCGCCGTTGGTGGCGGGCCTTTGTTTGTTCGCCGCGGCGCCTGGCGCGCCCGCCCAGGAGCGCCGCTCCCGCATCGAAGTCGAACAGGTCGTCATTGAAGCCGATATCTCACCGGGCGAGCACGCCATCTCGGCCAAGGCCGACATTCGCTTCACGCCGCCGGACGATGCCGTCTCATCCGTGGTCTTCGAGTTGAACAACGCCCTCAACATCGCGCGCGTGGTAAACGAAAAGGGCGAGCAGATTGTGGTGTCCCGCAATCAGCAGGATTCCACCGCACGGCTTACCTTCGATCCGCCGCTGCCCAAGGGGCAACCCGCTACGGTCACCTTCGTCTATGACGGGAAACTCACCGGGCAGGAGGATTCGCCGGTCTACGGCCTCAAGTTCGCGGCCATCGGGCCGGATCTCACATACCTCATGTACCCTTCCCGGTGGTTTCCGGTGGCCGGCTACAGCACCGCCCGTTTTGCCTCCGACATCCGCGTCTCGGTGCCCGCCGGGTATAACGTGGTGGGCAGCGGAATCGACTCGCACCAGAGCGCGGCCGGTAAGAACACCTTCGAATTCAAGTTCGCCCGCCCTTCGTTCCCCGGCAGCATCGCGGTGATAAAAGGCGACCCGGTGAAGGTCCCATCGGAAGGCGTAACCACCACCCTGTATTTCCGCGGGCCCGAAGCGGAGCTGGCCCAGGCCTACGGCCAGGAAGTGGGCAAGCAGATGTCCTGGTTCACCGGAACCTTCGGCCTTCCGCCCTACGCCGACCTGACCGTGGTGGAGACCGAGGAAGGTGCTCCCAACGGCTACGCCGCGCCCGGCCTGATCTTTCTTTCGCCGCGCGGCATCGGCAAGCAACCCAATTCCCGCCTGCTGGCCAACCAGATCTCCCGCCAGTGGTGGGAGGAGCAGGTTTCCGCCGCCACCCGCAACCACCTCTGGCTCACCAACGGCCTGGCGGCCTATTCCGAGCTGCTGTGGACGGAGCACGCCTCCGGCGCCGGCGCCATGGACTCCCAGGTGCGCGACCTGATGGTGGAATCGCTGACCGTGGATAACGTCCCTATCATCCAGTCGGCGCGGTTCGACGACTATTCGCCCGAGTTGTGGGCGCTCACCGGGAGCAAGGGCGCGGCCGTGCTGCACATGCTGCGCCACGTGGTGGGCGACGACAAGTTCTTTGCGATCCTGAAGGCCTATTCCAAGCAGAACACCTGGAAGGCGGTCACCACCGACGATTTCCGCAAGGTGGCGGAGGCCGCGTCCGGCCAGGACCTGGGCTACTTCTTCACCCAGTGGATCGAATCGAGCGGCGCGCCGGAATTCAAGCTGGAATACACCATTCTCAGGACCACGAAGGGTTTCCGCGTGATGGGGAAGGTGGCCCAGGATCTCGACACGTTCCGCATGCCGGTCGATCTGAAGATCGAGACCGAGGGGAATCCGGAGGAACAGCGCGTGGAGGTGGAAGGAACCTCCTCGGAGTTCTCGGTGGACACCTTCGGCAAACCCAAGAACGTGGTTATCGACCCCAACAACCAGGTGCTGCGGTACAGCCCCGATCTGCGGGTGGCGGTGGCCATCCGCCGCGGGGAGCAGAACGCCGAATTGAGCCAGTTCACCGAAGCGCTGAGCGAGTACAACAAGGCGCTGGAGACCAACCGCAACAGCTCGCTGGCCCATTACCGGAAGGGTGAGGTGTTCTTCCTCCAGGCCAACTGGCAGTCCGCCGCCAACGAGTTCCGCGAAGTGCAGAATGGCGACCTGGAACCTAAGTGGACGGAAGTCTGGGGACACATCAACCTGGGCAAGATCTACGACATCTCCGGGCAGAGGGACCGGGCGGTCAACGAATACAACCTGGCGATCCGCACCAAGGACAACACCCAGGGCGCCCAGGAAGAAGCCGCCAAGTACCTCAAGGCGCCTTACGAGAGGCAAAAGCGCGCGGAACAATAATCTCGAATCGGCGGGATTGTTCCGGAGCGGGATCCAAGCCCGGCGGCGCCCGCGCGCGGAAGGTCAGGAACGGTGAACATCGCGATTACCGGCGGGTCCGGATTGGTTGGGCGAAGGCTGATACCGCTTCTCGTCTCCCGAGGACATGACCTGCGTGTGTTGAGCCGCCACGGCGCCGCCCATCTCCCGCCGGAGGTCCGACTTTCGGTGTGGGATCCCGAGCAAGGCGAGCCGTCCGAAGACGCCCTGCGGGACACCGACGCGGTGGTGCACCTGGCCGGCGAAAACGTCGCCCAGCGATGGACCCGGGACGCCAAACAGCGCATCCGGGAGAGCCGCGAGATAGGCACGCGGCGCCTGGTGTGCGCGCTGGCAAGGCTTCCCAAGCGGCCCTCCGCCCTGGTGTGCGCCTCGGCCATCGGTTATTACGGATCGCGCGGAGATGAGACTCTCACCGAGTCGTCCGCGCCGGGCGCCGGCTTTCTGTCCGAGGTATGCATGGCCTGGGAGCGGGAGGCGGTGGCGGCCGAAGCCCTGGGAATACGGGTGGTCCGCGTGCGCATCGGCATCCTGCTCGATGCAAGTGGCGGCGCGCTCCAGCGCATGCTGCCGCCTTTCCGCCTGGGGTTGGGAGGCCGGCTCGGCAACGGCCGCCAGTGGATGTCCTGGATCCACCGGGACGATCTCGCGGAGCTGTTCCGTTTGGCCGTCGAAAAACCGATTCGCGGGCCGTTGAACGCGGTAGCGCCGAATCCTCTTGCCAACGCCGTTTTCACCCGCGAGCTGGCCCGCGCGGTGCGTCGGCCGGCCGTTTTCCCGGCCCCCCAATTCGCGCTGCGCTGGATGTTCGGCGAGATGTCGGAGGTTCTGCTGGCCAGCCAGAGGGTGGCCCCGAACGCCGCCACCGCCGCCGGGTTCGTCTTCCGCTTTCCGCATCTCGGCCCGGCCCTGGCGGATCTGCTGAGTTTGTGAATCGCGTGGCTCTTACCGGTCCGAAGGGCGCGCGGCCGGCAAAACGCCAAACAGGCCGGGGTACTCCGAAAGTACCGCGACGTACGCCCACATCGCAGTTGCGCCCGTGACGAAGCCCAAGGGAACCGTGAGAATGAAAAGGGCGCCGGCTGGCGGAACCATCGCCAGGCCCGCCCCGGCCGCCCCGACCATCAAGATCGCGTGCTTCCGCCGATCCCCCGCGTACGCCGACGGGTTCATAACCGCCACCGGCACACCCACCAGCAGGAGCGCGGACAGGCTGTAGATTCCACTGAGGGTCGCCCATGCCTTGGCGTCCTGGGGACTGGCGGCGCGAATGAGGGCAACATACAGAAATAATTGCAGGCCCCACCCGCAGGCCAGCGCCACCGCCGCCGCCGTGAAGCGAAGCGCGATCTTGGAAGCGGATTGCATGGTTGCGGAAATCATACATCGGAATGGTGGCCGGATCTGTGCGAAAAGACGCCAGGGCGCGCATGGAGTGGGCCGGGGGGTCCGCCGTGCGGCGCCGCCCGCACAGCCGCGAGTCGTTGCGCCGGCGCCTTCTGGTAGACTGGGTGTCTTGATGCCGCCCCCCAAGATTCACCCTTCGGAACGCCTCATCGTGGCCCTCGATCTGCCCAGCATCGCCGACGCCCGCAAGATGGTCCAGGATCTCGACGGGGTCGTCGACTTCTTCAAAATAGGGCTTGCCTTGCAGTTGGCCGCCGGCGTCGAAGAGTTCATCCGGTCGCTGATAAGCGAAAAGAAGCGCGTCTTCCTGGACTACAAATATTACGATGTGCCGGAGACGCTCAGGAAGGCTATTTCCAGAGCGTCCGAGCTGGGCGTTTCCTTTCTGACCATGCATGGCTCGAGCGCCCTCATCAAGGCGGCGGTAGACGGCAGGGGCAGTCGTGGATTGAAGCTCTTCTGCGTCACCGTCCTGACCAGCATGGACGGAGACGATATGGCCGAGATGGGGTACACCAATCACTCCGTCGAGGAACTGGTTCTCTTCCGGGCGCGCAAGGCCCTGGAGGCGGGTTGCGATGGAGTGATCGCTTCGGGCCTGGAAGTTCGGAAGATCAAGGAGATGTCGCGGAATGCCTTGCTGGTGGTCACGCCCGGGATTCGCGACGACGATTCCCCCCGCGACGATCAAAAGCGCAGGACCACGGCGCGCGCCGCCATTCTCTCCGGCGCCGACTATCTGGTAATCGGACGGCCCATAACGGGAAGCTCCAATCCACGCGCCGAAGCGGAGCGGCTGGTTGGAAACATGGGGACAGCCTTCGAGGAGCGCGAGGCTGGAGGCGCCGGGCCGGGCGTGCCCGGCCCTCACAACCGAGCGACGTAGGGGCCGGGCATGCCCGGCCCGCCCGAGGCCTCCGCGCTCTACGTCGTATAATGTAGTAAGAACAGTGAGAGTACCAGTGTCCCTCCGCGCTTTTTTCCGCGTTTTCGTTCATGCGCAGATGCTGCCCGCATTGGAGAGCGGCGAGGAAACCCTCGTCGGCGGGCAGGCCGTCATGGAGGGCGTGATGATGCGCGCCCCGCACAGTTACTGCGTCGCGGTGCGCCAGCCGGATGGCCGGATCGTCACCCAGGAAATGCCCATCGGCCGCATGTCGGAGCGCTACAAGATCTACAAATATCCGGTTTTTCGCGGCATCGGAACCCTCTATCAGGCCATGAAGCTGGGAATCGGCGCGCTGCGCTTCTCGGCCAACGTGGCGCTGGAGGAAGAGCTTAAGAGCACGTCTCCGGAGCCGCAACCCGCCGCCGAGCCTTCGCGTTTGGGCATGGCCGCCAGCCTGCTTCTTCCCATCGCCTTCTTCATCTTCATGTACAAGTTCGTGCCGCTGTGGATCGTCACCAAGCTGCAGGCGCACTATCCGGCTCTGGCCGGCCGGGTGGCCTTCAACGCCGCCGATGGCGTCATCCGCATCGCCATCTTCCTGGGATTCCTGTACCTGGTCTCGCGCTGGAAGGACATGCGGCGCGTCTGGGAATATCACGGCGCGGAGCACAAAGTGGTCTTCAATTTCGAATCGGGCCAGCCGGTCACCGTGGAAAACGCCCAGCGCTTCACCACCTTTCACCCGCGCTGCGGCACCAGCTTCCTGCTGGTGGTCATGGTGATTTCCATGGTGGTCTACACGCTGGTGCCGTTCGACGGTTTTGCGGCCAAATTCGCCGCCCGCATCGTGCTGTTGCCGCTCATCGTGGGCATCAGCTATGAATTGATCCGTTATGCCGCCCGCCGCCGGGGCTCGTTCCTGGCCGCCCTCACGGCCCCGGGGCTCTGGCTCCAGCGCATCACCACCAAACCCCCCGCCGACGACCAGACCGAGGTGGCGATTCGCGCCCTCGAAGGCGCCATGGCTCTGGAACGGCGCCAAGGCGGGGAACTGGTCATCGCGTAACCCTCCATGCAATTTACCGAGAAGCTCGATAAGCTCGAAAAACGCTACGACGAGCTTACAACACAGATGGCCGATCCGGCGGTTATCTCCGATTCCGCCAAATACCGCGCGGTCACCAAGGAACAGAGCGGAATTTCGGAAATGGCGGCCGCCTACCGCGAGTGGAAAAGGATCGACGGCGAGCTGGCCCAGGCTCGCTTGATGCTGCAGGATGGCGATCCCGAGATGCGCGCCATGGCCCAGGAAGAAGTGGCCCGCCTGGAACCGGAGCTGGCCCGCGTGGAGGAAGAGATCAAGATTCTGCTCCTGCCCAGGGACCCCAACGACGACAAGGACGTGGTGCTTGAAATCCGCGCCGGTACGGGCGGCGACGAAGCCACCCTGTTCGCCGCCGAGATCTTCCGCATGTACGCCCGCTACGCCGAGTCCCAGGGCTGGAAAATGGAAATCACCTCGTCGAGCGAATCCCCCGTCGGCGGCCTCAAGGAGGTCATCGCCCTGGTCAACGGCGAGAAGGTCTACAGCAAGCTGAAGTATGAGAGCGGGGTGCACCGCGTGCAGCGCGTCCCGGTGACCGAGCAGCAGGGGCGGGTGCACACATCCGCCATCACCGTGGCGGTGCTGCCGGAAGCCGACGAAGTGGAGGTCAAGCTCGATCCCAAGGATATCCGGGTGGATACGTTCTGCTCCTCGGGACCGGGCGGGCAATCCGTCAACACCACTTACTCCGCGGTTCGCATCACCCACCTGCCCACCGGGCTGGTGGTTTCCTGCCAGGACGAAAAATCGCAGATCAAGAACCGCGCCAAAGCCGAGCGCGTGCTGCGTTCCCGGCTCTACGAGCTGGAGCTCGAAAAACAGCAGGCCGCCGTGGGCGCCGAGCGGCGCAGCATGGTGGGCTCTGGCGACCGCAGCGAGAAGATCCGCACCTACAATTTCCCTCAGAACCGGGTGACGGACCACCGCATCGGCTTCACCCTGCACCAGCTCGAGTTCGTCATGGACGGCAAACTCGATCCGATCGTCGACGCGCTGGTCGCTCACTCCCGCTCGACGCTGGGCGGCGACGGCGCGGCCTCAGGGGCTGTCACGAAATAACCCGGCGCGGTGGTCTCCTTGTCTATCGCTGGATCCGCGCCGATCCGCCCTTGGCGAAGGCGCGCACCTGCTCCACCGTCGCCATGGTGGTATCGCCCGGGAAGGTGGTGAGCAGTGCGCCGTGGGCCCAGCCCAGTCTCACCGCCTCCTCCGGCGTCTCGCCGGTCAGCAGGCCGTAGAAGAAGCCCGAGGCGAAACCGTCGCCGCCGCCCACGCGGTCCCACACGTTCAGCTCGCACACCGGCGAGGTGTAGTTCCCGCCGTTCACCCACGCCACCGCTCCCCAGCTGTGGTGGTTGGTGGAATGCACTTCGCGCAGGGTGGTGGCCACCACTTTGATGCGCGGGTAGCGCTCCACCACGCGCCCGATCATGCCGAAAAACACGCTGGCGTCGAGCTTCGACTTGGCCGCCACCTCCGGCCCCGGAATGCCCAGGCCGTTCTGCAGGTCTTCCTCGTTGCCCACCAGCACGTCCACGTTCTGGACAATGCGCCCCAGCACTTCGCGCGCGCGCTCCGCGCCGCCGGAGCCGCCCCAGATCTTCTCGCGGTAGTTGAGGTCGAAGGAAACCACCGCGCCCGCCGCCCGCGCCGCCTGCATGGCTTCGATTACCAGCTCCGACGTGGTGGGGGAAAGCGCCGAGAAAATCCCCCCGCTATGGAACCAGCGCACTCCGCCGGCGAAGATCGTTTTCCAGTCGAAGTCTCCCGGCTTGCAGCAACGCCCCGGCCTCGTTCGCGCGGTTGTAGAACACCACCGGCGCGCGCACGCCGTAGCCGCGGTCGCTGTACACCGTGGCCATGTTGGGACCCCGTCACGCCGTCGTGCTTGAAGCGCTTGTAGAAGGGCTTCACGCCCATGGCCCGCACGCGCTCCGCGATCAGGTCGCCCACGGGGTAATCCACCATGGCGGTAGCGATGCCGGTATTCATCCGGAAGCAGTCCGCCAGGTTGGCGGCCACGTTGAACTCGCCGCCGCTCACGTGTATCTGGCACTGGGCGGCCTTGCGAAAGGGAATGATGCCGGGGTCCAGGCGATGAATCAGCGCGCCCAGCGACAACAGGTCCAGCACGCCGTCTTTGCGAATTTCGAGAGATTGGCTCATTTGGTTCCTATATTCGGACTATCCCGCGCCGCATCCGGGCGTGTCAAGCGCGATCCTCTAGCCGGGTGTGCGACGACGTTCAGCCAAAACGCGACTGGCAATAAGCGAGCCGCTGCTGGACCTGTGAACGGAGCCGCTCCGGGGCCAGCTCCGGGCGCGCCAATAGCTCGTCCGTCAGCCCTCTTGCGGCGCCATCCCGCCTTTCCCCGCCCGCGCAGCTCACTTCGCCGTATCCCAGTTCGGAGGCGATCGCACATGCGCTCCGGACCACGGTAACCGCTTCGTCGGATTTCGTGGCCTCCGATCCCGCGTGATGCCGCCGGATGCAATTGCACATCGGCTCCGGAAAGCCCCATCCTTGCGCCAGAACCTCGCCCGCTTCCATGTGCGTGGATCCGAAGCTCGCCAGCTCGCACGAGATCGATTCGTCGATATCCTGAAACTCCCGCGCCAGCAGTTCCCCGTATCCGCGGCCCATGCTCATCAGCAGCCCGAGCCTTCCCACATCGTGGACCAAAGCCGCGGAATACAAGCCGCTCGGTGGCGCGCCGAGCGTTTTTCCGAGGATTTCCGAGATGAACGCCGTAGCCAGGCTGTGGGACCATATCGGCTGCACAAACGCCATGCGTGGCGAGCGGCGCAGGTAGAACTGCATGGCGATGGTGAAGGAGAGCGAGCTCACGCGTTCCAATCCGAGTACGGCCACGGCATGGCGTATTCCGGAGACCCTCGCCTGGAAACCGAATTCGGCGGAATTCGCCACCAGCAACAAATCCGCCGCTAAAGCCGGATCGGAGCGGAAGATATCTTCATACTCATCCACCGCCGAGTCGCTTTCCATGGAGATGGATAGGAGGCGCAGGACGGTGGGGTGAAATGGAGGAAGCCGGCTGAGGCGATTCAAGACCACGGAGCGGTCGGGCTTATCTTCCAACACACGTTCACCTGGCTGGCGCGAGCCGTCTAAAGAGAGGTCAATGGCGAGACGCATCGGACGGACGGGCGCGTGTAGTAGTTCGGATCGGCGAACTTCTCCGTGAAGATCCGTTCCCACCGAGCGTTCTCCAGACATTGCTGGCATCGGCCGCACCTGCAACGAATCCTCCGTGTCCCGCCCGCGGGCCGGGCGGCGTCCTGCGCGCCACGCCTGCGTCTGACCCGGCCGGCCATCCCGCTTCCTCGCATCAAAGCGAGAATCGACTCCTGGCTCGATAGTTCCATCGCTTGCTCCTCGGCTGGCGAGCGCCGTAAGCGGCGGCCGCCAGCGCGATTATTGCCCTGCCGTTCTTATCGGCTGGAGCCTTCCCGTTTTCTACTCAAGCGGCTTCCACTCGGGCGGCGAACGCGCCTTGAGTAGCCGCGTACCGGGTGGTTCATGTCGAAAGATAGTGCGATTGCGCGCGATGGCCGTTTGGTTTGAAGCAGAAGCCGGGGATACCATCGCCGCCGGTTTGCTCCTGGCGGGCGGCTCCTCTTGAAGGACCATGGCGTCGCCCCGTCCCAGCCCGTGTGAGAATGGGGGTCATGACCACCCGCCTCTATTGGGCCATGGGGGCCTACGCCGTCCTGGCGCTGCTGGCGTCCTTCACCCTCGACGGGGTGTTCCGGATCGCGGTGTGGATCTTGCTCGGCGGGCTGGCGGTCAAGACGCTGATCGCTCATAAAGCCGGCTGGTAGTACGTCTCTATCCCTGCTTGGAACGCTCGCGCGTTCCATTCTGAAACGTGTTTCGTTCTGGAACACATGACTTGCGGCTATTTTTCTGAAAATAGGGTGTTTATGCCCGTGAAACTAAGTGGCCCGCAGGTTGCTTTTCTTCCTGTCGTCCGGAACATTCCGATCCGGGAGTCCAGACGAAAAGAGGAAGAAAGCGATGCAGGCTCGAAGTGCGCCTATCCGCCGGCGGACGGGAAACTGGCGGGAAACGCGTGACAGGATCGTGCTCGAAAATCTTTCGCTGGCCAAGGCGATCGCCATTCGGGTGCACGAGAACCTCCCGGTCCATGTCGACATCGAGGACCTGATCCATGCCGGCGTCCTGGGGCTGATCGATGCGGTTGAGAAGTTCGACAGCGCCAAGAACGTGGCCTTCCAGAGCTATGCGAAACACCGCATCAAGGGCTCCATCCTCGACAGCCTGCGCCAACTGGACTGGGCATCCCGCGATCTCCGCAGGCGTCAGAAACAGGTGGACGCCTTGACCCGCGATCTTTCGGCGGAACTCGGGCGGCCGCCGGGCGAGGCCGAGGTGGCGCGCGGCATGGGAGTTTCCGTGGAGCGCTGGCGGACCATGTCGATGGAGCTGCGCACTGCCGGGCTGGCGCCGCTGTGCGGCCCGCGCCCGTCCGATCAGGATCGCGACCGCGCCGAGGAGTTCCCCGCCACGCCGGACCTGCGGCCGGACCTCATGTGCGAGCGCCAGCAGTTGCGGAATACCTTGGCCAAGGCCATTGAAACGCTTCCGGTGCGCTACCAGAAGGTCGTGTTCCTGTACTACACCAACGAGCTGACCATGAAGGAGATTGGAGACGTGCTGGGGGTGAACGAGAGCCGCGTATCCCAGATTCACAAGACCGCCCTGAAAAGGATGGCGGTGGCCCTGGAATCGGAAGGGATTCATTCCGCCCAGGCTTTTTGACCCGGATTCCGAAGTTGCGAGCCTCGTACCGGGGTACGGCTTCAGCCGTGGCGCAAGCCGCGCACGCTCAAAGGGTTTTAGCCCGAATATCTCACGCTCCACCATCCGACGTGGCGCGGACACTCTTGTCTGCCGTGTCGAGACTCATCTCGACACGTGTTCGCCGTTGTGACAAAGTGTCCGAGCCAAGCGTCGGCACGAGTGCCGACGCGGCAGGCAGGAGTGCCCGCGCCACGTCATCAGACCCGACCGCCTGTGAGAAGGTCGGGTTAGCCCCCGTCCGCTCCGGAGCGTGAGAAGGAGCGGCGCGCGAGGCTTGCCATCGCGCAGGCGAAAGCCCGGCGGCCTACTTCTGAGCTTGGTCCAGTTCCTTATCGTTGGGCGTGGCCGGCTCCGGTCCGTAGTGCTGCCTTCATGACCATGTTCTGGTCCATGTAGAAGGACCGGCTGCCGCTCGTCCCGTAGGTGATCGGCGTGGCAGTCACGGCATAACCGTTGCCGTCGCCGGTCACAACGAACTTGTATCCGCCCGTTTCTCCCGAGGCGAGACCACTAGGAATCAGTCCGGCGCTGGCCGGGGTGGAGGCGCCGCCGCCCGGCGGCGGTCCCAGCTCGATCAGCGACTTGGCAAACCGCTGATATTGCGACTGATACTGGACCTGCATATCCCTGACGGTCTGCACCGCCGTGATAGCCGCGATTTCGCGGGCGTTCATCTGCACCTTGTTGTACTGCGGCACCGCCATCGTAATGATGATCAGAATGATGGCAATCACGATCAGCAGTTCGATGAGGGAGAAGCCCCGGCGGCTCTTGGTCCTTCGTGCGTGAGACATACTCGTCCTTTGTCGTCCTTATTGTATGACGATGCGGCGCCGCCAGGCGTGGAGGAGATTCAATCCGGGAGCGCGGCGCGGAACCCTCCGCCGGCCGGACCGGCGCCGCAAACTAACAATGCCCGCCTAGGCTACACGGCTACCGCCGCTTTTCCGTTCCACGCATACATCTTGCCCGTGCGCACGGCCAGCACGCCGAGCAGCATGGGCAGGGTGGAGGTGAAGCCCGTCTGCACATCCGTCAGGGGCTTCTGGCGCGATTTCACGCAATCCAGGAAGTTACGCTCGTGGATCCCGTCCGATGCGTCGTTATAACGGAAAGACTGCAAGACGGGTTCGAAAGGCGGACCTGCCTGCTGTCCGCGCCCCCCGCCTCCCGGCAGAGGCCTCGCTTCGTAGCTGGTGCGGTTCACGTGCAGCGCCCCGGTTGTGCCGTAGAAGAACACGCCGTGGTCGTTGGTGAACTCGACGCGCGGCATGTAGGTGTTGGCATAGCTCATCAGGAACTTGTCGTACTTCCAGGTGATGGCGTAAGTGTCGGGCGGCTGTTCCGGATTGGGCGGGTTCACCCGGACCCATTGCGCGGAAGCGCTGACCGTCAGCGGCGTCAGCGCGCCCAGATACCAGTGCACCAGGTCGGCTATATGCACGCCCTGGTCGGTGATGATCCCGCCGCCGTAATCGTAGAAGCCGCGCCACATTCGCTGGCGGAAAGGGGTGTAGGGTTTGCGCGGAGCCGGGCCTTGGAAAAGCTCCCAATCCAGGTCCGCCGGCGGATCGGTGGGCTGCTCCGGCGGCCGCGAATAATGCCCCTGCCAGTGCAGCTCGGCGTGGTAGATGTTTCCGAACTTGCCGTCCTGCACCCACTTGCAGCACATCTGAAAGTGGTCCCAACTGCGCTGCTGGAGGCCCATCTGCACGATGCGTTTGGACTTGTTGACGGCCTCCACGGCTTTCTGGGCCGCTTCGATGCTGTTGGACAGCGGTTTCTCGCAGTAGGCGTCTTTTCCGGCGTCGCATGCCTCCGCCAGCATCTGGGCGTGCCAGTGGTCGGGGGCGGAAATCAGCACTGCGTCGATGTCCTTACGCTCCAGCACGCGCCGGTAGTCGACGTAGGTCTCGGGTTTGGAGTCGGTTTTCGCGAAAGCCGCGGCGGCTTTGTCGCGATTTGGTTTGAAAACATCGCACACAGCCACCATTTCGCAATCGGGGAAGCCGGCGAAAAGCGGGGCCATGTGACTGCCGCGCTGCCCAAAACCGATCACGCCCATGCGTATCTTGTCATTCGCGCCCACGGCGGAGCGCGACATAGCGGCGGTTAATCCGGAACCCACCAGGAAGGCTCGTCTCGAAGTCATTCCTATCCCTCCTCACATTGCGGAAGACGGCGGCCCATCGCGGGCCCCAGTTCTGGAATACCAGATGTTGCGCCCTGGCGCAATCGGGCGCCCACCGGTTCGATGGACGCGCCGCGGAGCCGATGGCGTTACTGGTACGCCGCTTGAATCGAATTGCTGTTGCAGAACTGGGCGACCGCGAAGTCGAGACCGGAGGCCGTGAACGGCGCCGGGGCGCTGTAGTCGCTGACGGTCAGTATGCCCGTTCCCATCGAAGGTGGCTGCTGTTTACCGCATCTTCGATGCGAACTCGTAATGCCCGGCGGCCAACTCGAATACGGCTTTGCCCTTCTCGGTTCCGCTGAGCTTGACGCCTTTGGCCCCGGTGGCGGGACGGCCGCTTTCGGTGATCGCTTCGGGCCCCACGCCGGGCAGGTAGAGCGTGGCCGTGGTTCCCGGCGGCACGGTCGTCGCGGCGTGCAACACGCCGTTCTCGATCCGCCAGTCGCTCACTATGGTTCCGTGCATGGATTTGTAGCGGGTGCTCGCAAAGGTGAGGTCACCCACCGGCGCCGGCTTCAACAGGAAATGGCGGAAGCCGGGGGCGTTTTCATCCACCCGTATGCCGCCGATGCCTTCGATGAACCAGGCTCCGATGGAGATCAGCGTATCGTGGATGTGGGAACCGCCGGTCCAGCTTTCCCAACTCGTGGTGGCGCCCTTTTCAAGCATGTTGCCCCATCCCGGATAGTCCTTCTTGGTGGCCATCTCGAAGATGAGGTCGTTGCGGTCTTCTTCCATCAACTCCTTCAACAGGAAGTACAAGCCGTGCATGCCGGCGTCGAAGTGCCCCGTGTTCTTGACGCGAATGGTCTCTTCGAGGTTCTTCAGCACCGCCGCGCGCACCTCCGGCGGCGCCACGCCGATCAGCAGGGGGAATGCCAGGTAGGGCTGCTCGCCGGTGGCGTAGCTGTTTTTCGCGGCGTCGAAGAACTGGGCGTGGAGCGTGCGCCGCAGCGTGTTCGCGCGCGCCGCGTAGAGGGCCGAGTCGGCTGGCTTGCCCAATACTGAGGCGATCTTGGCGGCCAACTCGAGAGTATACAGGTAGTGGCAGTTGTTGATGAACCGCGCGTCGACGGTATTGCGAGCAATGTCCTGACCGGCGGCATCGCGATGCGGGGCCACCCAATCGCCCAGGTAATTCCATTGCATCTGGCGGATCCCGATGCTCACGTACGGCTCCAGGATGTGGTCTTTGGTCTTCGTTTCCGCGAAGGCCAGCCACTTTTGGATCATGGGGTAGTTGGTTTCGAGCGCGCGCTTATCGCCATAATTCAGATAGAGCTGCCACGGCATGGTCACCACGAAGCCGCTCCACATGGGCCCGCCGCCGCCCTGATCCGGGTAGTTGGGCGCGGTATACGGCAGATCGCCCGATTGCGGGTCCTGCGCATCGCGCCAGTTGGCGGACCAGCGGTTGTACAAGCCGCCGGTATCGAAATTGAACATCCCCGTTTCGATGGACGTGCCCGCGTCGCCGCCATAGCCCAGGCGTTCGCGCGTGGGGCAATCCACCACGTAGCCGCCCAGGGTCAGGCATTGGTACGTCCAGGTCACCAGGCGGTAGATGCGGTTCAGCAGCTCGTTCGAAGACTCGAACTCGCCGGCGCGCGAGTAGGCCGTACGAATGAAATAGCCTCTAATATCCGCCGGGGCCGGCGCCTGATCCAGCCCCGTGACGTGAGCGTAACGGAAGGCGTGGTAGTTGAAGCGGGAGCGAACGGTCTGGCCGGCGCCGGCGCGGGTGACGTATTCGTCGCGCTGGTTGAAGGTGGCGTAGCGGTTGCCCGTGGGCGGGTCGTCGGCGAACTCGATTTTGAGGTTCCGACCCGCGGCCATATTCGCCGGAAGGCGCAGTTCGAGCCAGCCGGTGAAGTTCTTTCCCATATCGATCAGCCAGCCGCCCGCCGCGGTTTTGTCGATCTTCACGGGCTTTAGGGTTTCGAGGATGCGGTTCGGCTCGACCATCTGGGCCGAAGTAGCGGCGCGCGGCGGGTCGAAGGTGGCGGCGGCTTCCCAAGCCGAATCGTCGAGGCTCGCGGCGTTCCAATCGGGCAGATCGAGTTGGGCGTCATAATGCTCGCCGCCGTAGTCGCCGAAAGCCGTGCCTTTGCCCAGCGGGGTGATGGGGCTGGCCTTGGCCTTCCAGGTTCCATCGGTTTCCACGTTGACCGCTTTCCCACCGGGCAGGGCGATCTCGAACTGCGCGCGCACCAGCGGCCCATCGTAGACCACGCCTGGATGGCCCTTGACATACCACCCGCGGCCCAGCCACAGCGCCACCGAGTTGCGGCCCTTGATGAGGTAGCTGGCGATATCGTGGGTCACATACCAATTGCGCCGGGAATAATCCACCACTGCCGGCGCCAGAACGGCGTCGTCCACCTTCTTGCCGTTGACGTACAGTTCGTAATACCCCAGCGCATTGACGTACGCGGCGGCTCGCTCGGGCCGGTCATCGAGCGTGAAGGTCTTGCGCAGCCACGGAAAAGGCAGCGGCGTACCCTCTTTGACGCTGGCGGGCCGCGCGAGCCCGATCCAACGGGACTTCCAATCGGCGTCGTGGAGCAGGCCCATGGACCAGTGGGCCGGGCCGCTCCACGCGGCGCGGCCCTGGTCGTCCCACACGCGCACTTTCCACCAGGCGCGCATGCCCGATTCGAGCGGCTTGCCATCGTAGACCACGAAGGTGGTTTGCGAGTCGCCCACCTTGCCGGAATTCCACAGATCGCCGTCATTGCGCTGGAGGTTTTGCAGGCTGCCGGCCACCAGAATCTGATAGGCGCTCTGCGCGTGCTCCCGCGCGCCTGAGATCAGCGCCCAACTCAGGCGCGGCTTTTCCACGTCGATTCCGACCGGGTTCACGAGGTATTCGCAGCGCAGCCCTTCCACCGGGGAAGGGGACTCGCCGGATGCCACGCAGCCGGCGAGGGCCAAAGACAACACAGCTATGAAAGCCTTCATTTTGACGATCTCCTTACGGGCCGGGGCCGTGGGGCAGGTTGTTAACCTGGCGACGACAGGTGCGTCGGCGTTATCTTCGGATGAACAGCGGATCCAGCGGTTAGGCCCGGGGCAGAAACCCGACCCCGACCTCTGCGGCACGCCTAAAGTCATGCCCTGATACGGAGCCAAAGCGCCGGGTTCTCCATTCGCGGAAAAGCAGGTGGCGCGTGCGTCGTGCCTCTCGATGCGAAAATCACCCTCTCAGTGTCCGAGGAAGTTCTCCAGCTTGTCGATCTGCGCCTCGGCCTTGTCCATCAAGCTCTTGGCGGCGGCCAGGTCGTTGGCGTTGAACGCGTCGGTGGCGCCTTTCAAGTAGGCGTCCATCATGCTGGAGGCCTGCTGCATATCGGCGCGCAGATTCAAGCCGCTCGCGGCCTGGGAGCGTCGCAGGCTTTGCAGGCTGGTTTGTACGCTGCCGGCGCGAGCGTTGAGCATGGCGAATTGTTCGCGCGCGGCCTGAAGCTCCGCGCGGCTGGGACCGCTTTCCGCGGGTCTCGCCGCGACTGGCGCGGGGACCCCTTGCACGGGAGGCGGCGGGGCCTGTTCCGCCGGAGTCGCCGCCTGTTGCGCGGGCGGCCCGCCGGCCGGCAAGGTTTGCGGTCTTGCCGCCACCCTGGCCGGCGATCTCGGAACCTGCGGCGCCGGCGCCGCGACAGGCTGTTCAGACGGAGTCTCCACCGCCGGCGTCGCGACAGGCTGTTCAGGCGGAGTCTCGACTGCCGCCGGCGCCTGCGTAACCACGGGCGGAACGCTCGGCGTCTCCGGCGGCGGCGCGGCCCTGCTGCCCCGCCACGGCCCGAACTCGATCGCCGCCACCACGGCCAGCACTGCGGCCACGGCGCCGATGCCCATCCACAGGCCCCGCCTGCCGCCCTTGGCGGCCGGCTTGGCGGGTTCGATGGCGCGCGGAGCCTCGGCTGGGGCGAATGCCGCCACGGGAGCCGCGGCGGCCGCGGCGGCCGCCGCTTGCGCCGGCGCCGGGACCACGCTCGTCAGGGCGTTACGAAACGCCCGGGCCGTCTGGAAGCGCGCGTTCGGATCTTTCGCCATCGAAAGCAGGATGACGTCGTTCAAACCCTGGGGCAGCCGCGGGTCCACCGCGATCGGTGGAACCGGCGTCTTCTCCAGGTGCGCCGCCATGATGGCGGACTGGCTGTCTGCATCGAATGGCCGCCGCCCGGTCACAAGCTCATACAGCGACACGCCCACGGAGTAAAGATCCGAGCGCCCGTCCAGGTTGGCTTCACCCTGAATCTGCTCGGGGGACATGTAATACACCGACGAGCCCAAGGTGGCGCCGGTTGGGGCGAGCTTGTGGTCCGCGGCGCCCCTGGCAATGCCGAAATCCATCAACTTCAACTCGCCGCCGGGCGTCACCATCAGGTTGGCGGGTTTGATATCGCCATGAATCACGCTGTGCGCATGGGCATATTCCAGCGCGGAAAGGGCCTGGTTCATGTAGTGCGCCGCCTCCGGCGCCGTCAACGGGCCGCCGTCTTTCAAGCGCTGCTCGAGCGTCACGCCTTCCACCAACTCCATCAGTATGAGAAGCTTGTCGCCGGCCTGGACGGCCGTGTGGAGAGCGGCGATATTGGGGTGTTCCAGGCCGGAGGCGGCCTTGACTTCGCGAAGCAAGCGGTCCGCCATGCCGGCCTCGGTGGCCACGTCCAGCGGCAACGCCTTCATGGCCTCAACTTGGCCTGAAATCGCGTTGCGGACCTTATACACGTTGCCCAGGCCGCCGGCGCCCAGAATGCTCACTACCTGGCAATCGCCAATAGTGGAACCGATCTGAAGGTCCATACTGCCTCCTATTTGGCCGTGGAAACGGCGTCGCCCACCTTGGCCGGGCCGCCTCCTCCGACGAATTTGCCCACCGCCGATCCCTCGTCCACTTCGGTAATGGTGAGGGAGCCGATGGGCTCACTGATCGCGCGGAGCGCCTTTCCGGTGGCCGGGTCGCGGATGACGCGGCCCTCGCGCTTGATATCCATCCTGTCGCCCACCTTCACGCCCGCTCGGGAGCCGACGTTGATAATGATCGTGCCGTCGGGCGATGCGTCCGCCACCAACCCGGTGATCTGGACGATGTTGAGGGGCAACAAAGAGGCCTTGGCATCCAACTGGGCGCCCAGGTCGGCCACGCACTTGGTGACGGCCTCGCCCAGAATGGTGTCGGCGAAGTTCTTCGAGCGCATGCTGATCCCGGCGCCCGCCTCGGGCCCGGCCGTACTGCCGCCGGCGCCGAGAAGGCCCGTCCCCTTGCGCGACGACTCCCCTTTGGATGTGACGCTGGCCAGGATCTCGCCGGTGGTGGTGTTGATCACGCGGCTGGTGATCTGCACCACGGCGGTGGCTTCGGTCTTCTTCACGCCACCGATCCCGAAGCGTCCGGTCACGTTGCCCAGCGCTCCGCCGCCCACGCTGGCGCTCTTATCGTCACGCCCGAACTGGGTGATGCTGCCTACGATAATGGCGTCCACCCCCAGAATGCGCCCGATCTTGGCCGCGCTGTTGGGGTCCACGCGGTCGCTGTTGGAGAAATTCTGCTCGGCGACGATCTTGTCCAGCGCATTGCGTTCGATCACCGAGAACACTCCGTCGGAAACCAGCTTGTCCACCAGCAGGTCGACAATCCCTTTGCCGACGTCCTGGTTCGTTCCGTAGATGGTCGACACTTGGCTCTGCACGGTAGCGTAGTCAAAATCTATGACCGCTACGCGCCTTTTCTGCTGCGCGCCGGCAGCCGAAACAAGGGCGAGAAGAACAACGGCGGCAAATATCCTGGATTTCATCGTAGTTTCTCCATTAGGAACAAACATATGCCCGCGGCGTGCCAGGAGTCAACTGCGCGGGTACCGGAACCGGTGTGGGATAAGGCGGGAGCCTTATCAATCCGGGCGACGCTCGGAGGGTCGCCCGAGCGAAGATCGGCCTGGGCCGCACCCCAGCTCGTCCGAGCTTCGCTCGGATTGACAAGGCAGGAGCCTCATCCCGCCAGCGCGCCGCGCACCTTCCGCAGGGTTTCCCCCACCTCCGGACGGTCCACCCGAATCACCTGGCAGCGCTCTCCGGCCGGCCGCCAGCGTTGGAACATGCGCGGGGCCGGAAAACCGGCGAACACGCTGATCAGAGGCACGCCGGCGGCGGCGGCCACGTGCTGGCCGGCGGAATCGTAGCCCACATAGAGCCGGCTGCCCGCAATAACAGCCGCGAACCCGGCGAAAGAGCCCTCCCAGAAAGCAGCGGTGGCCCCGGCGCGCTTCACGGCGCGCTCCACGCGTTCGGCTTCTTCGCCGCCCGCGCCCTTATCGATCCACAGGGGAGCGCCGGTCGCCGCCAGCAGGCGCAGCAGCTCTTCTTCGAAGGGATCGGGAAGGCGCTTGGCCTGGTTTTCGCCCACCCCCAGGCTGACCGCGATGTGCGCCCCGCGCCGCGCCCCATCCCCCAGGGCGATGTAGGGCTTAGCCCCCTCGACGCCGAAGGTTTCGAGCGCCCACGCCGCCGCCAGCTCAGGCAGGGAGCGGTCGGAAGCGCCTCCGTAGGCGCGGCTGTCGAAAAGGCGATAGCGCTCCTCGGCGCACACCGGCAGCAGCCCAAGCTGGGTCAGGCGGGAATCGGGATCGATCACCACCCCGTCGGGCGCGGCCAGGAGCCGTTTGAGATCCTCCCAAACCGCCAGCCGCTGCCGCAATCCGCCGCGCTGGTAGGCCGCTTCGGCGTGGTGAACGCGCGCATCGGCGGCGAACATCTCGTAGTTCTTGCGGGGGCCCACAAACACCACTTCGGCGTGTGGAAAACGGCGCTTGGCCGCGGCCAGCAGCACGCTGGTAACGGCCACATCGGCCCCCAGGGTCACGCGCGAGAGAACCAGGATGCAGCGCGGCTCGCCCGCCACCGGGCGCGGCCGTCTTACGCGCTGGTAACGCGCCTCCAGCGATGCCGCGTCCACGCCTTCGGCCACCCGCGCCACGGCCCGCGAAAACAGGCGCGCGTAGACCGCGCACAGGGTCGGCTCGAAGCGGTCCGCCAGGCCTTCCACCAGAATCCCGAAGAGCGCCTCGCCGCAAGGGTCTTCGAGCAGGGGCTGGGGCAAATCCGCCGGAGCGCGGCCCGCCAGCGCACTCTCCAAAATCTCGCGCGCGATCTGGTTACACGAAGTACTTGTCAATCAGAATCCCCAGCCTGGCGCGCGTGGCCGCGGGAACCAGCTTGCGGTCCGTGATGATGGCCTGCGCCAGCGCCGAGCCGCACCCGCACGCGCGCGCGGCCGGCATGTTGGCCACCGCCTCGGCCACCACCTTGCACGCGTTTCCGGCGTTCCGCACCAGGTTGGCGACAATCTGGTCCACGGTCACCGAATCGTGATCCGGATGCCAGCAGTCGTAATCCGTGACCATGGCTACCGTGGCGTAGCAAATTTCCGCCTCCCGAGCCAGCTTGGCCTCTGGCAGGTTGGTCATGCCGATCACGTCCATGCCCCAGGAGCGGTACACGTTGGATTCGGCCTTGGTGGAAAACGCCGGGCCTTCCATGCACAGGTACGTGCCGCCCTTCTTGGCCGTGACGCCCACCGCCTGGCAGGCGCCCGCGACCACATCGGCCACCTGCGGGCACACTGGGTCGGCGAAGCTGACGTGGACCACCAGGCCTTCGCCGAAAAACGTGGAGACGCGGCCCCGCGTGCGGTCGAAGAACTGGTCCGGAATGACGAAATCCTGCGGCCGGTGCTCGGCTTTGAGCGAGCCTACCGCGCTGAGCGAGATGATGCGCTCCACCCCCAGCGACTTCATGCCGTAAATGTTGGCCCGGAAATTCAGCTCCGAAGGCGAAAGGCGGTGACCGCGCCCGTGCCGGGCCAGGAATGCCACCCTGCGTCCGGCCAGGGTTCCCACTACGTAGTTGTCCGACGGCGCCCCGAAGGGGGTCTCGATAGCGGCCTCCTCCCGCGCCTCGAAGCCGGGCATGGAATAGAGGCCGCTGCCGCCGATGATCCCGATTTCCGCTTTCACTCAGCACGTCCTTTCAGAAGTTCGAGCGATGTGGGGCAGGTTGGCCGCAAGGTTCCTTGTGGGACAGACGATCGGTTTTCGTCGTCTGTCAACCTCAGGCCGGACAGACCGCGAAGAACGACGGTCCGTCCCACTAGACGATCTCTTCCTTGTGGGACAGACGATCGGTTTTCGTCGTCTGTCAACCTCGCGCCGGACAGACCGCGACGAACGACGATCCGTCCCACTAGACGATCTCTTCCTTTTCGGCGTCCCACCGCACCGTGCGCTGCTGCCGGTAGCTTTCCACCGCCATGCGGCACGCGATGGCCACGCGGTAGCCCAGCTCGAACGGGCAGTTCGGTTCATGGCCCGAGCGGATGCAATCGAAGAAGTTCTGCATATGGGCCCGCGGCTCGGTGCGCGTTTGTCCCATCATTTCGTTCCCTTGCGGCCGGTTCACCTTCTGCGGCGCGTAGCGGATCTGCTGGCTGCGCGAGATGGTTCCGTCGGTCCCCAACACTTCCTCGCTGACATTGAGCTTGTCGTTGCCGAAGCCGGAATCCCAACTGAACAGAATCTCCTCCGGCTGCTCCATCGAAACGTTCATGGTATCGGGAACTTCGCGCCCGTCCTTCCACAGGTACAGACCGCCGTTCATGGTCACGGCGCGGGGGATTTTCAGGCCCAGCGCCTTGTACCAGAAGGCCACCTGGTGGCACATGTTCTCGTACACGTTGCCGCCCGAGTAGTCCCAGAAAAACCGCCAGTTGAGGTATCGGTTGGCGTCGAACGGCCGCTGTGGCGCCTCGCCCAGGAAGGATTTCCAGACGATGTTCTCGGCCGTCATATCGGGATACACCGGCCGCGACCACTGCGGTTTGCCGTGCGGCGTGTTGCGATACATGTGGCCGTGGATGGCGGTGATCTTCCCCATCAACTCCGGGTTCAGGAAGCTGGCGGCGTCCGCCACCTGCCCCGTGGAGGTCCACTGGTGCCCGATCTGCACGGTGCGCTTGCCGGCGCGCTGGTAGGCCGCGCGCATCTTCTTGGCGTGCGCCACCGAGAACGCCATGGTCTTTTCCTGGTAGACGTGCTTACCGGCGTCGAGCGCGGCCGTGAAATGTTCGCAGTGCAGGTGCTGCGGGGTGGCCACCAGCACGGCGTCGATGCTTTTGTCGTCCAGCAGCGCCCGGTAATCGGAGTACGTCCTGGCGCCCGGCGCAATGCCCTTGGCCTCTTCGAGCCTCTTGCCGTACACATCGGCGGCGCCGGCGCACTCGATGTTCTCGCATCCCACCGCTTCGAGCAGGATCTGCTTGCCGCGTTCGCCCGGCCCGATAATGCCGATGCGGATGCGCTCGCTGGCGCCCAGGACGTTGGAGGCCGCCAGCGTGCCGGCCAGGCTGGAAGCCACTTTGCCGATGAAATTCCGGCGAGATTGCATGAAAACAAACTCCTTGCCAAATGGGGCCGCGGCCCGAGAGGACCAACACGATTATAGCGTGGGGGGAGAGGCGGAATGCGGACTGGGCGAATCGCCTTGTCGCCGCCGGCGCCGTGGC
This sequence comes from Terriglobia bacterium, assembly GCA_963767595.1. Taxonomy (GTDB): domain Bacteria; phylum Acidobacteriota; class Terriglobia; order Bryobacterales; family Bryobacteraceae; genus BOG-224. The sequence goes on along the minus strand of CAVYEK010000008.1, from coordinate 268,128 downwards.
GTATACCTGGATTGAGACGTCCGAAACGCGATCCGTGGCCCTGATACTCCTGTTCTCGGCTGCCCTCTCGGCGCAGTCGGGCGGGGCCGTGGTGTCCGGCCGTGTGCTACCGTGCTTTGGGTTCATGCGGTAGCGCCGCCGCTCCCAACCGAGTGTCCGATTTTGGGATTCGGTTCGTTTGGTATGGCGGCGGTGCAGGGCGCCAGCCCATGCCGCCGCGCCTGCCACGGGTGTTGGAATCCGGGTGAGAACCTCATGCCGATACCAGGATAGCTTATGAGGTGGTGGGAAATTACGGAAGTTTATGATTCTATTGGCGAATTGTGTTGTGACTGGGAATTCGGGGCGTGAAATTTCCCAGGCATTTTCAAAGTAAATGAAAGTTATTGCTTGAATTGCCGGGCCGCGCGTCTTATACTATTTCCTCTTTCGGATCTCAATATCCAGACTCACGCGAGGAGGATTCGGGCATGAGCCGCAATCTGATTCCGTGTCCCGAGCGGGCGCTTGCCGCGGCAGCCGGGAGCACGCCTCTCAGATACGACGTGGGAGTGATCGCGCCCCTGTTCGAGAGCAGCGAGGCTGGAGCATCGCAAAGGAGGCCCGCTCCGAAGCGACCCGGAAAATCGGCCCAAAAGGCTCTCTGGGAGGCCGGGCGATGAATGGAACGGCCCAGGTTCGTCAACCCGAACTCGAGTTCAGCGCCGTTCTGGGACAAGGCGGAGTTCCCGGCGACGGGAGGCCGTACCGAGAACCCACGGAACGGCTGGGGAGCGTTCGAAGGCGAACCTTGCCACCTTTCCCGACGGAGGTGGCCGGCAAGTGCACCCCCTGAGTGTGCTCTCGCTGCGTATCACGCCTCTGCGGTTTCGCCTGGAGACGTTGGGACCGTTTCGCGTGCCGGAATACAAGGGGGCGCTGTTTCGCGGCGGCTTCGGGCAATTCTTCCGCGATCTGGTGTGTATCACCAAGGCGCAGGTATGCACGGGATGCCCGCATCTCTCTTCATGCTCGTACTCGCTGGTTTTTGAGACGCCGGTTCAGCCCGACACGTTCACCGTCCTGCGCAAGTATCCGAATGCGCCGCATCCGTTTGTGATGACGCCGCCGCTGGACGCTCGGACGGCGATGGGGGCGGGCGTGGAGATGGCGCTCGACGTCACGCTGATCGGCCCTGGCTCGGAATTCCTGCCTCATTTTATATACGTACTGGAAAAGATGGGTGCCTCGGGCCGTTACGGAGGCCGGTTCGCGTTGCGCGGCGTGCTTTCGGCGGTGGACGGAGCGGCAGTCTACGACGGAGCGGCGCGGCGCATCCTGCGGCCGCCGGCGGAGTGGGACGACGGCGACAATGGCAAGCCGGCCCGAAGCATCCAACTCGATTTCCAGACGCCGCTGCGGATGCGGACGGACGGGCAATACAACACGTCGCCGAATTTCACGCAGATCGCGCAAGCGCTGCTGCGGCGCCTGAGCCTGCTGGGGGCGATCTACGGCGCGCCGCCGGCCGAGGACCACGATTGGCTGCACCGCCTGATGGCGCAGGTGGACCAGGTGCGGACAGAATCGGCCGAGTTCCGCGTGTATCACTGGGACCGCATGAGCGGGCGCCTGGGACGGCGCGTGCAGATGGACGGAGTAGTAGGGCGGGTGCGCGCCACCGGCGACCTGACGGAGCTGGCGCCGTGGTTCCGAGTGGGGGAGTGGGTACATGTGGGGTCGGGGACGAGCATGGGGATGGGAAAGTACAGGATGGAAACGGAGGAATAGCGGATGCCGGAGCAGTTTCTTGCAATCGCGGACGCCGACAAGATACACGACTACGTGTTTTCGCCGCACGTCGCATGCACCGAAGCGGTTTAAGAGATCGACTTCGCGGTGCGCATGATCTGGGCGGAGGAATCAGACGCATCCCGGCAGTGAGGAAGGAATTCTCGTTGATCGCGGTGAAACCCAGTGTATACTCTTAGCTTAAAATCCGAGAATCGGGAAATGATCGAATAGGCCGCCATGCCTCATACTGCCGATCCCTTCGATCTGACTTTACTCTGGCCGATGCGCCTCCGCGCTTCCCGAGACAGCGGAGGAAATACGGTACGAGAGCGGGCGAGGCGCGCTCTCGAATCGGGTCCGTGGATCGGAGTTGAGGATCTGGTGCGGCGCGGGTCGTCCCGCGACGAGGACGGTTATTCGTACGCCGAGCTCGCCTATTTTCACCCGTTTGTTCAGGAGTTCCTGTACGGCAAAGTCGCCGGTGGTCAGGGCGGCAGGCACATATTCGATCTGTACGAACTCCCGTCCACCGCCGCCAGGCTGGTGGAGGTCACACAACCGGGCTGTGAAGCCAAGCTCGCCGTCCAGAAGGCGCTGCTGCATGTTTTCGATGGCGATATCGCACTGCTGACACTGCAGTTGTCCGCCACGGAGCCGGTGAACTGGGAGACGGCCCTCAACATTATCAGCTATCTTCGAACGGTCTACTTCCAAGGTTATCGGCCCACCGTCAATGAATCGGCCAGCGGGCCGGGGATCGTCTGGAAAGGCGCTGGCGGGATTGAACATGTCAGAATTCTGCCGCTCCAAACCTCTCCACCCGACGCCCCGGTTGACCGCGCCGGGGAGATGCGCAGGGCGATCGAATCGCTAAGACCGGCGATTCACCCCCACTGGCGCGCGCTGCTGGACCCGCTCACGCGTACCGGGATCGAGGTCAGCACCCTCGGCGATCACCGCATGGCGGCGATGGTTTTCCTGGGCATCGAGGATGTAGCCTCGATTTCCGACGACCAGTGGTTCGCGCTCGTGCAGGCCGACGACGCGACCTTCCCAAGGTATGCGGAGGCGTTCCGCCGGAGGGAACTGGATGGGTGCGTCTACGACCGGTGGTGGGACCCCGCCGCCACGGACCCGAACGCGCTGAAGCACCGCTATCTGGCGGGCCCCTTGACTTATTGTTGCGTTCTCCGCGTGGCGCGCGAGAGCCGCCCACCTTACATCGATGTGATTCGTACCGCGTGGCGGCACCGGCACTACCAGTTGTTCCTGCTGGCCCACTATCAGCGGGCGGCGTTGCTCACTTTCCAGGACCGCATTGCGAGAGCCGCAGAGCACGAGCGACGGCAGGCCGGCCGGGTGGACCTGCAAGCTGAGATCGAGGCGATTCAGCGCGAGATGACCCTGTTTTCAAGCAGCCAGTGGTTTAAAGAGGTCAGCCCGCAGATACAGGGGCAGGAACTGTACACGTTACTGGCGAAGCAGCTTAGGCTGCAGGCGCTCTACGACGGGGTGATCAAGGACAAGGCGCTGCTCGGGAATTGGGCTGCGGCCCGGGAGGCGCGTCACCGTGAAAGGTGGCGCGTGGCGATCGACAGATTCGTCATTCCTGCCGTTTTCACCGCCACGGTGTTCAGCGGCAAGGTCCTCGTCGACCCACTGCGCGAGATGGTATCGCGCTGCCCCGCCTTCTCTGGCCCATGGACGGTGGACGTGGTGTCGGCAGCGATCGTTCTCTCTTGCGTGACCCTCGCATGGAGAGGAATTCTGCTTTTCCGCGGCCGAGGTGGAAAGGACTAACCCGCCAGGTGATTTTATGACGTTTCTTTGTGCGCTGGAAGCTGTGAACCTAGACAACATGTTTGGCGACTGCGAGGATCTAAACACGACTCGCGGGGGCAGCCTCGCGGTTTTGTGGGTAGGTGACGAGGTGGCCCGGCGCCTTGGGGACAAGGTAGTTCGGGTAATATCCTCGGGAAGCTCGCAGGGGCTGCTGCTGATGAATGGTGAGAGCCGGGCGGATGTGGAGCAGACGGTCCGCGCGGCGCTAGCCGAACTGCCCCTGATGGAGCACGCCACTGTGGTGGTGAAGGCCTGCGAGTTCGAGGAGCGGTCATTTGCGCGGCAGAGGGCCGAGTTGAAGGCCGGGATGCGCTGGACCCAGATGCGGTCGCCGGCGGTGGTCTACCCGAAGCTGCACGGCACGCTGGTGTGCGATATCGACAAGGTCCGGCCGGCGCAGCGCCAGCCAGACCTGGAGAAGAAGCAGAACCAGAGCGACTTTACATATGCCCGCCGCAAGAACGGCCGCGAGAAGAAGAAGGCGCTGGTGCGTGATATTCTCTCCGACGAGGCGCCGGCGGAATTCGACGTAGTCTCTGACCTCGGCGAGTTGGCGGCCGACAGGGAGGGACGGTTCGGGGGCCTCGCGGACAAGCTCGCCGTGCTGCGCTTCGACGGCAACCATTTCGGAAAGAGGGCCGACGGGTGCCTGACGCCGGATGCGGTACAGCAATTCTCCGAAACGACGCAGGAGCAGCAGAAGGAGTTCTTCCGTGCGCTGGTTCGCTCCACCGCCGGCCCGGCCTGGTGGACCACAAGCAACCCTCCCAAACTTCGTTTGGAGATCGTGGTTTACGGCGGCGACGAGGTTACGCTCATTGCGCCCGCATGGCTGGGCTGGAAGGCGTTAAGGGTGTTTTACGAGCAGGCGGCCGGCTGGCAGCCTCTGACCTACAGCGGGGGCCTGGTTTTCTGCCATTGCAACGCGCCTATTCACGCGATCAAAAGACTGGCGAGCGACTTGGCCGACCAGGCGAAAGAACGGGGGGGCAGAGGCAATTTCGCGGTGTACCAAGCGCTGGAAAGCTTCGATGCCATCGGCGAGGATCTGGAGGATTTCCTGGCCCGGCGCTTACCGCTTCACGGGCGGGCGCGGCGTGTTTCTCGGGCTTGAGGAGATCGCGCTGATCGACGACAACATCGATTACTGGCGGGCAACGCTTTCCAGGCGCAAGTTGCACGCTCTGGCCCAGGGACTGGCGCGCGGCGAAGAAGTCAAGGTGGAGGAGGGGATAGCCGAACTGGTGGAATCGAAGAGTCCAGGCTCGGATCAGGCGCTCGAACGGGTGAAGGCGCTTCGCTCGCGCTAGGCGACGCCGCGCTGCTCCACATCCTGGAACTCTGGGATTACACGGGGGTTCAGCTATGAAGCGGATTACGGTCCCCATCACACTAAAGGCGCAGGGTCCGATTTTGACCAAGTCGTCCTCCATTGGCGCGCTGGGGCTGGACGCCGTGATGGCCCGGCGCGACGTTCGAGACCCTGGAGACCGGCGCAACGAGGAGCCGCGTTACTACCTGCCGGGGCGTCTGGTCAAAGGCCTGCTGCGAGAAGCATGGCAGGAGTTGTCCACGGCAGACGCTTCATTCGGGGATCCACTCCGAATGGCTCGGCGATGAATCGGTTCCGGACTCGGACGATGCGCCGGCGCGAGGACGGCTGGCGTTTGACGATTTCGTGGACCGGAATACAGTCCCGGGCGCGAAGGACACGCGGTTTCGGATAGAGGTCGATGAGATTCGGGGCGCGGCCGCCGCGCAGCAGATGCAGATGATGGAATCCCCATACGCCCCAGGCCAAGTGGTGGATTTCGAAGGGCGGGCGCGGTTTTTGACTGCGGACGAAGAGGATGCCCCGGTTTTGCGCGAAGCCCTGCAACGGGGTTTGCTCTGGATCGAGGCGGCTGGGGGCACGCGCACGTCGGGCTTCGGCCAACTTCTCGATGTGGAGGTAGGCAAGGAGGAGACTCGGCTGCTGGATTCCGGGATGCCAATGGGCGGGCCGGCGTGGGACTTGCGGCTGAGTTTCCGGGATCCCGTGGTTTTTTCGAAGCGCCGTGTGGCGGACAATCTTTTCGAATCGGGAGAGGTCATACCGGGCGGGGCGTTGAAGGGTGCGGTGGCGGAGATGGCGGCCCGCGAGCCGGAGGCATTCCGTGAACTTCTGCGCGAACTGCATGCCGTCCGCTTCACGCATGCGTTTCCTGCCGCGAAAGGAGCCCGCGGCCGCGCCATTGGCCGCTGTCGCTCCTGAGTTTCGGCGAAGCCGGCGTCGTGGACGCCATCCGGCACCGTCAACCGCTTGTCCACGCCATTCCGGGCGAGGGCCCGGAGGCGAAAGCCGGAGCCTGTTTCGACATCGATTGGAAAGAGAAGAAGGAACGAGACAAGGTCCGCGGCGACTATGGTTGGCCTGCTCCGCCGAAGTACGCCAGAAAGCTGAAGTGGGAGCTGCGCGTTCGCACAGGCATCGACAGCGCCCGGCGGAAAGCCGAGGACGAACGCCTGTTCGCCTGGAAGATGCTGCTGCCTTATGGGTTCGAATGGATCGCGCGCGTGGAGACCTCGCGGGTCTCGGAGGCCGCGCGGAGCCAACTCGAATCCCTGCTGCGGTTCGGGCTGGAGCCGCTTGGCAAGACAAAGGCGCTGGCCGAGTCGACTCCGACGCCGGCGCAGCCGGCGCCGACCCCGGCTGCGCCGTACGTGGTCACGCTACAGACCCCCGCGCTACTGATCGACCCCTCCCGCCGGCTTGCTCCCACGGCGGAATCGGCTCCGCACGGGAGGATGATCTGGAACGCGAATTCCAGGATGTGTGGCAGGAACTCAGCAATGGCTCGCTCCTCGTGGCGAACTACTTCCAGCGCTGTTCGCTCGCCGGCGGCCAGTACTTCCGGCGCCGGTTTGCGAGGGCCAACGCCCGCTACAAGCCATATCTGCTCTCCTCAGAGGGAAGCACGTTCCTTCTGGAGCCGACGCCGGGGAAAGAAAAGGAAGCGAGCGCTCGCCTGGACGAATGGCTGCGGATGGGGCTGCCGCTTTCGGCGAGCGTCCGGCAATTCTACGACATCCCGGACGATCCCGCGGACCAATGGAAGCACTGCCCGTATTTGCCCGAAAACGGTTATGGCGAAATCGCGGTCAACGACCGCGGACCTTATCCGGAGGCGTAAATGTACCAGAAGAATGCCCTGCCTACATCCATTGGACGGTGGCGGATAACGGGCCGGATCAAGACCGGCAGCCCATTGCATATCGGCGATGGAGAACGCCTCAACATCTCCGCGCGGAGCTGCGAACGGGGATCGCTCGATGGAGCCGACCCCAAGTTCGCCACTGTGTTCACTGGGCACAACGGCAAACCCGTGATCCCGGCGACTTCGCTCAAGGGCGCCCTGCGCGCCTGGGCGGAGGCGCACCACCTTGACCCGCAGCTAGTGGTAGAAGTGTTCGGGAACGCGGACGGCGGGGGAGCGGTCACATTTCACGATGCTTCGCTCGCCCCGTTTCCCCAACCGGCGGAAACGAAGGTACGGTTCTGGTGCGAGGAGCGCTCCACGGCCCTCTCGCCGCAGGTGGTGATCGACCCAGCACACACGGACGGCCCAGGAGGGCCTTCTCTACTACGTGGAGTACGTGCCGGAGGGCGCGGAGTTCACGCTCGCGATCACCGGCCACAACGCCACCCCCAGACAGCGGAGTCTCCTGTTGTACGTGTTGGAGAACGCGTTCCGCAGCGATGGCCGCCCAGCGCGCTTGGGGAGCCAGGCGGCGAATGGCTGGGGCAAGGTGAGTTGGTCGCGAACGGGTCTGGAGGCGCTGGACGTAAAGGCGTGGATGGCTGCGCCGCCGCTGGAGTGGCACAAAGCCCTGAAGACAATCGAACCGGCCGAGCAAGCGGAATGGCTGGGGGGCATGGAGGAGTTTCACGGGAACTGGGAAGGCCGCCGAATCCGCTTGCGATTGACCCTGGAATTCGATGGGGCCATGCTGGTCAACGATCCCACGCGCCGAAAAAAGGCGGGCCAGAACGGAGAAGGCGCCGTGGGACACGCCATGATCCGCACGGAACAGGGCACCGCGTACCTGCCGGCCCGCTCGGTGCGCGGGGCTTTCCGGGCCCAGGCGCGCCGCATCTGGCAGACGCTGGCGTGGGAGAGCCCCGAACAGAACGTAAGCGTCACGCGCAACACGAACGCCCCGCGCGATGGCGACCAGAAGCGGCTGGCGGCATTCTACAAAGCGTTCGGCTCCACGGGGTGGCGGGCGCCGATTGAATTTCAGGATTTCAAACTGACAGAGCCGGAAGAAACTCATCCGCAAGAGTTTGTAGCGGTGGACCGGTTCACCGGTGGCGCGGCTAACGAAAAGAAGTTCAACGCCCGCGGGCTATGGCGGCCGAGGTTCAGCGGGACCGTGACCATCCGCGCAGACCGTTGGGTGAACGCGAAGGTGGGTCCGTGGGCGTGGCTGCTGCTGGCCTTTCCTCTTCGGGACTGGACGGAAGGCGACAGCATGATCGGCTTCGGCGGATCGAAGGGATACGGCGCGTTCCGGGCGCGATGCGAAGTCCTCAGCGCGGGGCCCGAGGCGGATTTGCTTCGCGGCGTTCTCGGGGCGCAACGACGCTATTCTCGCCTCGGCCGGAGTCGCCGAATGGGGCAGGTCGTTGGAATTGATTGTCCGAGGCCAGGAGGCCGCCTGATGGCTCGTTTCTACAATCCTTATCATTTCGTTCCGGTAGAGAAACCGGGCCCCGCGCAGCAGGATCTGACATGCCGTGCGGGGTGCTTCGCGGCCGCGTTGCCTCCAGGAAGTGGGAACACGTCACTCACGAGCGCTATGTGCCGGGGAAACACTCGGGGAGGCTGGTGGTGCGACTGACCACGGCGACCCCGACGGTAATCGGCGGGAAGCAGGAACGCGCCGATGAGAAGGAGAGCGCATCCGTCAGCCCCTACACGGTGGATGAGCAACCGGCATTTCCGGGATCGACGCTGCGCGGGTTGATCGGCTCGGTGATGGAAGCGGCCAGCAACGGACCGCTACGGATTCTGGACGATCGGCGCCTACTCCTATCGGCGGAAGATGGAGGAATCGCTGTCGGCGATCGGACTGATCGGGATGGACAAAGACGTTCTAAGCTGTTGCCGATGTGCCTGCCGAGCCTGGAAAGCAGGGACGGCGGAAAATCGTTCGAAGCGCCGCCGGGATTCCGCAAGATCTTCTCGAAGCCGCAATTCAAGGTGTTTTTTGGCGACCGGAACATTATTCGCAGCAACGCCTTCGGTACCGGACGAATACGGGCCTGTCTCAAGCCGTCCCGATGCCGGTAAACAGTTGGCGTGGTCCGGAAACTCCGTGATCCGCGACCAGTCGCTGCACGTGAAAGCGAACCGATTCGCGGTGGCGCAGGACGCCGACGCCGGGGACCCACAGCCTCCGGGACTGATCCGCGTGCTGGGATGCTTTGGCAAGGACCGGGAAAAGGACATACCTACGGCAAGACGCACGAGCTTTGGATTCCGTCCCCGACCCAGGCGCGCACCCTCTGCCGATTTCCGAGGAAGCACTGGAACGGTTCCGGCAATTGGCGGATGAACGGACGGACGAGGACCCGAAGTTGCCGTTCGAACCGAAAGACACGAGGCCCGACGCGAAGAATCGTGGCGAAGGTCCGCGCTTCCGTTTGCGGGCGGGGGACATGGTGTTTTTCGGCATCGACCCCACCGGCCGGATGTGACGGAGATTTCTTTTTCGGCGATCTGGCGGGGCCGGGTGGAGGATAGCACGACGAAGAAAGCCGCCACGACGTTCTCATTTTTCCGGAACCGACCCGGACCCTGACAGCAAACCCCGACGGCAGGAAGATTTGGTGGCGGAGCAGGTGCTCGGCTTTGTGGAGGAAAGGAAACCGGAGAAGGACAAGAAGACAGGGGAACCGGGCGGTCTGGCGCTTGCCAGCCGCATTCGGTTTTCGGACGCATTGCCGGCGGAGGTGAGACCAACGTGCTGGATCGCGAGGTGCGGCTGAAGATTCTCGGCTCGCCGAAACAGCCGTGCCCGGTGATGTACTTCAAGCCGCAGACTGGCCAGGGAGGCTACATCGCCAAGCGGAGCTTGAACCCGGCGCAACACATGCCGCAAGGCCGCAAGTGGTATTTACACGCCAAGGGCAGCGCGGACGACCGCCCCTGGGAAACAAAGCACCCTCAGGAAAGCCAGAACCAGAAGAACCTGGTACGGCCGATCCGCGGGGGGAAGCAGTTCTTCTTCCACGTCGATTTCGACAACCTGAGCGACGAAGAACTCGGTCTGCTGCTTTACGCGTTGGAACCGGATGGGAAGTTTCATCATAAGGTGGGGATGGGCAAGCCGCTCGGCCTGGGGAGCGTGAAGGCGGAGGTGGTTGGACACTTCGAGATCGACCGGATTCAGCGGTATTCGTTGGCCGGGTTGCGCGGCGGCGGTACGCCGCAGGTTGGCGTACAGAGGCGGGGAAGGCGCTTTGGGATTCCGGAAAATGGCCGGGACGCTACGCGGAGGAAGGATCGTCGCCGGCGGCGAAGACCGAGTTGCTGGCGAGGGCGCGGGCGGCCGCTCTTGGGTGCGGGCTGATTTCCAAACGAGCGCAGGCGGCGCTCTCCCTGTTGGGCGACTACAGCAGCGCACCGGCTGCCGTGGAGGTCCGGTATCCGACGAACGTGGATCAGCCGGATAAGGAGAGCGAACACTTCAAGTGGTTCGTGTTTAACGATGGCCACCGAGAGCGAGGGAGCGGCATGTCTCCGAGTAGCCAGTTCCTGAAGCCTTTGTCGTCCGAGCGGTCGCTGCCGCCATTGGTGGAGATGGAACGGGACCCGCCGAAGCAGTGGTGAGGAATCGCCATGGTGAGTTGGGCTGCGATGGTGACTGGGCACTGGCCGTATTTGTTGATTGTGGCTTTCTTGCTCACGGTTCTGCTGGTGAGCGTCCGTCTTGGAAGAAACTGGCGTTCGGGCACTGGCTCGTAGCCGGTGTCGTTGCGGTGGTGGCCCTTTGCGTGTGGGCCATCTTGTGGATACCGGCGCAGCAGGGCAAGACTTTCCTGGAAGAGAACCAGGCACGACGCACGGTGGCCCAAATCTGCGGCGGCGTGTTCGCCATCGCCGCCATCGTGCAAGCGATCATCCGAGTCCTGGGCAAAATGCTCGCGATCTTGCAATCGGGGGAACGGACCGGACGCTATCTCCGGTCCGCCGAACTACTTGGCAGCGTGCGGCAGGAGAGGGTGGTTCGCCAGCACCGAACATCGAGAGCCGCCTGGGCGCGGTGCGATCTACTCGTTGGGAAGGCTGGCGATTGACTCAGCGGAGGACGACCTGGGCGGTGGTGGAGGTTCTGGCGTCGTACGTTCGAATCAATGCGGCACCGAAACATGTCTTGCCGGGCTCGGTTTCTAGTGACGACACGGAGACGGGCAAGGTTCGCGTCGACATCCAGACTGCGGTTGGTATCCTCGCGAAACTCAAGATCCATCGCGGCGCAAGCTGATCGGCCTCGCCTTGACCTACGCAACACAAGCCTGAAGGAGTTGGAACTGGAAGGAGCCGATCTATTCCGGGCAAAATCTACAGATGCGCGAAAAGCCCTCGCGTATCTTCCGGCATCGAACCTTCGCGGCGCTGTCCTGCGCTACGCGAAATTTCACGGCGCAAACTTGAGCCACGTTTGCCTACAGGGTGCGGATCTTGAGGGAGCCGAATTGCCTGATGCCGATTTGAGCACTGCCGAATTCGATCCGCACACAGAGTTCAAAGGAGCCGACTTAGGCAGGCGAAGTTTTACGAGAAGGACGATCCGACCGAGGAAGCAAGGGGATTGAGCCCGGATCAGACCCTGCGCGCAAAGGAATGGGCGAAGGCACGCTTCTCGCCGTCTTTTCATGACAAGCTGATGGCGCTGGCCAGCGCGCCAACGGGAGGCGAAGAATCCGGCGCGAGTGGGACCGCGTAAGTGGCATTGTGTTGAGAAGCTCCATGCCGGTCTGGCTGGCCGAGACCCTTCTTCGCCGCGCGTTCCAGCGCGTGAAGGAGAACCACGGGTGCGCAGGCGCGGACTCGGTGGACCTGGCGGCCTTCGAAGCCACCCTCGACGCCCGCCTCGACGATCTGCGCGGCGCGGTTGAGAGCGAGGACTACTGGGCCTGGCCGCTGCGGCGCATCGAGGTGGAAAAGCATCCGGGGTCGGAAGAGCGGCGCGGGCTGCTGGTGCCGGCCGTCCAGGACCGGGTGCTGCAAACGGCGGTGGCCGCCTACATGGAACCGTTCCTCGAAAAGGAGTTCGACGATTGCAGCTTCGCCTACCGGCGCGGGCGCAGCGTCCGCATGGCCGTGGAACGCGTCTACCGCTACTACAACCAGGGCTACCTGTGGCTGGTGGACGCCGACATCGACGACTTTTTCGGCAGCGTCGACCGAGACCTCGTCCTGGGGCGCCTCTCCACCCTGATCCACGACGAGACCGTCCTGCGCCTGGCCCGCCTCTGGCTGGACTACGCGGTGTGGGACGGCCTGCACCTCACCCGGCCGAACCTGGGCCTTCCGCAAGGCTCGGTGATTTCGCCCATGCTGGCCAATCTCTGCCTGGACATACTCGACGACCGCCTGCTGGCCGAGGGCATCCAACTGGTCCGCTATGCCGACGATTTCGTGATCCTCACCAAGAGCCGCAAGGCCGCCGAGCGCGCCTACGCCCTGACCGAAGAGACGCTGGCTTCCCTGCGCCTGCGGCTGAACGAGGGCAAGACGCGGGTGGTCCGCTTCTCGGAAGGCTTCCGCTTCCTGGGGGTGATCTTCCTCAAGGACCTTCTGCTTCAGCCCTGGAAACCGGGCCGCAAACACCTGCGGGTGCTCTCCGCCGCCGGTCCCTTGCCGCCGGCTTTCTTCCCGGAAAGCGAGCGCCGGCCCTTGCGCCGGTACCGGAGTTTCTAATGGCGGTGGTCTACATTCGCGAGCAGGGCGCCGTGGTTCGCAAGCGCGGCAGCCGCATCCTGGTGGAAAAGGACGGCGAGACGCTGCTGGAAATCCTCCTCCGGCAAACCGATAGCGTGGCCGTCTTCGGAAACGTGCAGGTAACCACCCAGGCGCTCTCCGAACTGCTGGACCGCGGCATCCCCCTGGCGCTCTACACGCGGCACGGCCGGCTGAAAGGACACCTGGTTCCGGACGTCTCGAAGAACGTGCCGCTGCGCGTGGCCCAGTACCGGACGGCGCTGGACGACGCGGCCTCGCTCGGCATCGCCAAGGCGACGGTACGGGCGAAGATCCTGAACGGCGTCGAGCTGCTGTCGGATTACCGCAGCCACTATCCCTCGGACACGCTGGCAGCGGCCTGCGAGGCCATGCGGCGCGTCGCCGGGAACGTCGCGGGGGCGCGGGACCACGCGGAGCTGCTGGGATACGAAGGCTCGGCCGCCGCGGTCTACTTCGGCGCGTTCCCGGAGATGAACCGCAGCGGCCTGCCGTTCGACGGGCGGCGGAAGCATCCCGCCACGGACCCGATCAACGGGCTGCTCAGCCTGGGCTACACGCTGGCCATGAACGAGATCCGCGCCCTGGCGGAGGGCGCCGGCATGGAGCCGCACCTGGGGTTTCTGCACCGCGTGGACTACGGGCGGCCGTCGCTGGCGCTGGACCTGCTGGAGCCGTTCCGCGCGCCCCTGGTGGACCGCCTGACGTTGAAGCTGGTGAACGAGAGGACGCTGACGGAGGCGGACTTCGGACAGCGGCTGACGGGCGATGCCGCCGGCAGCGTGATCCTTGTGCCGGATTCGCTGCGCAAGTACCTGGAGCATTATGAAGCCGCGGTGGCGGAGCCGAGGCAGCGGGCGCCCTCGGGAATCCGCGAGGTTTGGCAGGCCGAGGTGGAGAAGCTGGCGGCCGCGATCCGGGATGGCGCCGCATTCGCGCCGTATTGCGAGGGGGATGGATGCTCTACCTGATTTCGTACGACGTTACCGACGACAGCCGGCGGCGGCACGTTTTCGAAGCGCTCAAGGATTTCGGGCGCAGGGTGCAGTACAGCGTCTTTGAGTGTAATCTGGAGGATAAGGCGCTGGACGAGTTGCTGGAGCGGTTGGAGTTCGCCATCGACCCGGCGACGGATTCGTGCCGGCTTTACCGGCTGTGCGAAGGGTGCGCCGGGCAGGTACGGATTCTGGGACGGGGCGACCGGTATTCGGAGCCGGATTTTGTGATCGTTTAGCCGCCAAAGGGTTGATTCGGCGGGATTTGGCGTGATTGGGAAAATGAGCCGCGGAGAAGGGCAGGTTGCGAAGTTGTTGATTCTGTTGGAGTCTGCGCTGTTTTCGGCGCGCCGCGCGGCGATTGTGCCGGCGCCGGAACGGGAAAATCGGGGGTTGCGGAAAGTGGCGGTTCCGATATAATGCTTTCAGTGGCTTGGCGGCGGGGCTGTCCTGAGATACTCGCTGACGAAGAAGCGATTGAGACTTCAACGCTTTCCCTGGCGGCTGCCCAGGTGGCGCCCTGAGGTACTCGCTGACGAAGAAGCGATTGAGACCGGTCGGAGGACTTAGTTCTCTTCCTTCCGATTCCCACGTCCGGAAGTAATCGCTGACGAAGAAGCGATTGAGACTGCTGTCCGATGCTTGCAGGTAGGGTTCTTGTTCGCCCGGAAGTAATCGCTGACGAAGAAGCGATTGAGACCGTATTTCTCTCGTTATCCGTTCGGGCCAGTGTTGCCCGGAAGTAATCGCTGACGAAGAAGCGATTGAGACATAACGAGCACATTTGCATCCCGGTAGTTTAGGCAGGAGTCCTGAAATACTCGCTGACGAAGAAGCGATTGAGACTCTCACACCACAGCTTCGACTTCCATATCCCGAACGAGCCCGGAAGTACTCGCTGACGAAGAAGCGATTGAGACCTCCCCTTGACGGCCGCCCAGTTTTGTGTCCCGGAAGTAATCGCTGACGAAGAAGCGATTGAGACTCAATCATGGCCGCACCCGTCACGCGGTTACCGACGCCCGGAAGTAATCGCTGACGAAGAAGCGATTGAGACGTCTGTGCCCGGCAGAGACCAACCGATTGGTGTGAAAATCGCGCCCGGAAGTAATCGCTGACGAAGAAGCGATTGAGACTGTCATTGCACAGCATCCCCCCATACTGAGGGACTTTGAGCCGCCCGGAAGTAATCGCTGACGAAGAAGCGATTGAGACTAATCCCGCGCGGCTTGAATCGCTTCACGCGGTCTGCCCGGAAGTAATCGCTGACGAAGAAGCGATTGAGACTTGTAAGCTTCTTGCCAAAACTTATCATCTTCAACGCCCGGAAGTAATCGCTGACGAAGAAGCGATTGAAAGAGAACTTCGTCGCGCGGGACGGGGACGTTTGTGTTCCGCCCGGAAGTAATCGCTGACGAAGAAGCGATTGAGACTCTCCTGGTTGGGAAGCACAAAGGACAACTCGTCCAGGCCCGGAAGTAATCGCTGACGAAGAAGCGATTGAGACCGCTGCCCCGCCGCGCTGGACGCGGGCGGTATTATCGAGCCCGGAAGTAATCGCTGACGAAGAAGCGATTCAGACAATTCCCGTCTTCCACCCAACCCCACACCCTCTGCCCAGCCCGGAAGTAATCGCTGACGAAGAAGCGATTGAGACAATTCCCGTCTTCCACCCAACCCCCTGACCCTCGCCTAGCCCGGAAGTAATCGCTGACGAAGAAGCGATTGAGACGGTTGCGCCATTCCCAACGACGGGCTATTGATGAAGCCCGGAAGTAATCGCTGACGAAGAAGCGATTGAGACCTGATACTTCCCACCTTACTGTCCCAAGCGGTGATGGCCCGGAAGTAATCGCTGACGAAGAGGCGATTGAAGATGAGATAATTAATCGTTTTGTTTCAATAAGTGTTTTTGCCCGGAAGTAATCGCTGACGAAGAAGCGATTGAGACGCCGTCGGACGACTGGATGTCTTTGAAGCCATGCAACCGCCCGGAAGTAATCGCTGACGAAGAAGCGATTGAGACTTTTGGGGGGGGGGGTTGAGACCTATGGCAGACTGGTCGTCCGACAGCAAGGTTATGGGCCCGGAAGTAATCGCTGACGAAGAAGCGATTGAGACGGGCTATTCAATGCGTGCCACGGTCGATCCCCGCTACGCCCGGAAGTAATCGCTGACGAAGAAGCGATTGAGACTAATCGAACTAGAGAATGTCCGCCATTCGAGGCCCCATTGCCCGGAAGTAATCGCTGACGAAGAAGCGATTGAGGCCTCTGCCGGTAAAGCGCGTGTAGGCATCAACAAGCTGCCCGGAAGTAATCGCTGACGAAGAAGCGATTGAGACGCAGAAAGCACCCGAGCTTAGTGGCGACAGCCTGTAATTCGCCCGGAAGTAATCGCTGACGAAGAAGCGATTGAGACGGCGCTCCTCGTGAGTGAGCAAGAGGCAACCGACAGCGCCCGGAAGTAATCGCTGACGAAGAAGCGATTGAGAATTTTTGCGACCGCGACCGACTGATCGACGAGGACTGGCCCGGCAGTAATCGCTGACGAAGATGCGATTGAGACATTGAACATCCATTCAAACGTATGCACAATTCTTCTGCCCGGAAGTAATCGCTGACGAAGAAGCGATTGAGACGTCGCCGATTTACCTCAACATAAGGGATCTCCCGGACCGCCCGGAAGTAATCGCTGACGAAGAAGCGATTGAGACCTGTTACGGCTAGGACCTTCGACTCGCCCTTGTTCGCGCCCGGAAGTAATCGCTCACGAAGAAGCGATTGAGACCTTTGGCGTACACCGCAGCCGCGCCAGCCGTGAAAGAGCCCGGAAGTAATCGCTGACGAAGAAGCGATTGAGACGTCCTCCAGGATAACGAGACAGTCCGCACCGCTCCGTGCCCGGAAGTAATCGCTGACGAAGAAGCGATTGAGACAAGGAGGGGGGGGAGGTTCGAAACTTATAAATCTGTCCCTGCCAAACGACAAAAGCCCGGAAGTAATCGCTGACGAAGAAGCGATTGAGACTTGAAGCATGGAACGCATTTGGACGGACGAAACGGAAGAGGCCCGGAAGTAATCGCTGACGAAGAAGCGATTGAGACGCCGCCTCTTGTGCTTCAACGGAGTGGATTTCATGGAGGCCCGGAAGTAATCGCTGACGAAGAAGCGATTGAGACTCATCTCTGCCGGCGTGCGGACCACCCGCGGCTCGTCCGCCTGGAAGTAATCGCTGACGAAGAAGCGATTGAGACGGTATCGGAGACCGAGGGCCAGACGCGCATTTCATGGGGCCGGGAAGTAATCGCTGACGAAGAAGCGATTGAGACCCCTTCCAATGATAGGGAACCGAAAAAGATAACATAAAGCCCGGAAGTAATCGCTGACGAAGAAGCGATTGAGACTGGGCCGGAGAAACGGAGGAGGGTGAGCGATCTATCACCCGGAAGTAATCGCTGACGAAGAAGCGATTGAGACTCGGCCGTGGCGAGAACAATTTCCTGCGCCGCTTCCGCCCGGAAGTAATCGGCCACGAAGAAGCGATTGAGACGACGTTAGCTGCTGCTCGACAAAATGACTCTTTCCACGCCCGGAGGTAATCGCTGACGAAGAAGCGATTGAGACCTGGCGAGCTTGTCGCAGAACTGCCGCGAATTTAGCGCCCGGAAGTAATCGCTGACGAAGAAGCGATTGAGACGGAAGATCGTTCGTTGTTGTCCGGTTAGGTGGTTCAAGGCCCGGAAGTAATCGCTGACGAAGAAGCGATTGAGACTCCACCGCCGGCCACAATTCAGGCCGGGGATTCACAATGCCCGGAAGTAATCGCTGACGAAGAAGCGATTGAGACGAACCGTAACGTCCACGCCGTTGGGATTCGATAAAGACGCCCGGAAGTAATCGCTGACGAAGAAGCGATTGAGACCTGGTTGCGGTCGTCGCGCTGTTGGCGGCGGACGCGGTGCCCGGAAGTAATCGCTGACGAAGAAGCGATTGAGACGCGAGCTTCAGCCAACTGCTGTTCGGCTTCGTGGTCGAGCCCGGAAGTAATCGCTGACGAAGAAGCGATTGAGACCTGATGGCGTTGCGGTTGGCCGCCACCGTGATTTTCGGCCCGGAAGTAATCGCTGACGAAGAAGCGATTGAGACAGTGCAAGCGCGGGCGTGTTCGGGTACAAAAAGATGGCCCGGAAGTAATCGCTGACGAAGAAGCGATTGAGACTCATCGTGGCGGAGTTCAGGCCGAGCAGTGCGGTGTTGCCCGGAAGTAGTCGCTGACGAAGAAGCGATTGAGACTGTCCTTCGGCGCCCAGGCGCAGAACGACCAGATCGCCCGGAAGTAATCGCTGACGAAGAAGCGATTGAGACAATTCTCAACTATGGTGTCATAACTGCCTTTTTGGGCAGCCCGGAAGTAATCGCTGACGAAGAAGCGATTGAGACGATAATCGTGTCTGCCTTGGCGGGGACGATCCCCATCGCCCGGAAGTACTCGCTGACGAAGAATTGATTGAGACTTGGTTTAGCGCTGGCCGGCGCCGCCGCGAGACAGCATCGAACTGGCGCTGGAGCGCGCGGCGGCGACCACGGTGGGGCCGGCGCGGGATGGGGATGGCATGACAGACGACGGAACCCGATCGTCTGTCCCACAGACCAGCCGGGCCTGTTCCTGGGACCGCAGCCGCTGAAGAGGTTTTTCGGCGAGTACGAGCGCTGGATGCTGGAGCACTCGGAAGGCGAAGGCGAAGGCCCGCGGTGGCGCTATCTCCTGAAGAGCGTTCGGCGGCGCCTCCTCCCCATGGGGAAATTGGGACCGTGCCGAATTACACGGTCCTATGGAAAACCCTCCCCCGTGTCCTCCGGGGCGTCCGCCGAACCAAGTGCCATCAGGCTCCCGGCAATGGTGTCATTCGGCACTGTCCGTGGTGGTTCTCTGGAGTTTTCCTCTTGACCGAATATATCAGTTAATGATATATCTGTAATTGATCTATGGCGAAAGCGCTGGAACTGCCACTCACTCCCGCCGTCTTCTTCACGCTTCTGGCGCTGGCCGGTGGAGAGAAACACGGCTACGCCATCATGCAGGAAACCCGCAACCTGTCCGACGGCAGCGTTCGTATGGGCCCGGCGACGCTGTATACCACCATTCAGCGGTTGCTGGAGCAGGACTTTGTCGAAGAGGTCTCCGGCGATAGGGAGGCCGACAGCCGCCGGCGCTATTACCGGCTCACGCGCGGTGGACGCGCTTTGGTGGAGATGGAACTGGAGCGCGTGGAGGCGCTCGTCAAAAGAGCCAGGGCCCTGCAATGGAAGCCCGCGCGGGTGAAATCATGAAACCGACCATCGGCGCAGTCCTCCGAATCTACCGCTTACTTTTGCGCCTCTACCCCAGCGAGATACGCCGGCGCTGGGAACCGGAAATTACGGACACGTTCGCTCTTCAGTTGGCCGACGCCTGGCGGGAAGCCGGGTGGGGCGGGGTGGCGCAGGTCTGGTTCCGCGCGGTGGCGGAACTGTTTCAGATCGCCCTGCCGCTGCAGGTTGCCAGGGCCGCCCTGGTGGTCCCGGTAGTTTCACTGGCAGGCAGTTGCGCGATTCTCTTGGGTCTCACCTGGGCACTCGAGAACTCGCTCGCGCTGCATGCCGTGTATCGCCACTTAGTGGCAAAGCTCGGTGGCTGAGGCCACCCGAATCAGAGAGGGAGAAACCTATGAGGAAGCTGTGGTACACAGTCGTAGTGTGCGCGTTCGCCGCGTTCTCCGTGGCGGCGCAAATCAACTTGTCGGGAACGTGGCAGATCGAATACCACGATAAGAACGGCAAAGAGGTGGACACCCCCATGATCAGCTTTTTGGATAATGGGGGCAAGTTGGAGGGAGTCTTCGGCAACCAGCATTGGAAGGTCGAAGGCTCGGTATCCGGCGCAACGGTTCAGTTCGCGTTCCATCCTCCGGCGCGGCCCGATATCACGGTTCGGTACCAGGGAACGCTGGAGTCCGCCAACCAGATTCGCGGCGTCATGGAGAGCGAAGTACAATCGGGGACCTTTGTCGCGGTGCGGAAGTAGTGGAGAATTCCGGGGGCTCGCCCGGAGGGAAACCCTGCCGCCTGGCGCCACGGAACGTGTGGCACAGACTTACGCCCCGTTCCGGGGCTGGGCGGCGGGCCTCTTTCCCACGGCTCACGCCGTGGGCTAAGATGTTTCGCCCCCTCCGGGGGCTGCCACGGCCCGACGAGGCTTCGAAATAGACGTTCCCCGGCGTTTCACGCCAGTGATTGAACTTCT
Organism: Terriglobia bacterium; assembly: GCA_963767595.1. Taxonomy (GTDB): domain Bacteria; phylum Acidobacteriota; class Terriglobia; order Bryobacterales; family Bryobacteraceae; genus BOG-224. Next base: position 248,222 of record CAVYEK010000008.1, on the reverse strand, counting down.
CCTCGCTCACGACAAGGTCGACCGCGACTTCCCGGCCGCGCAAAAGTCCGTTCAGTCGCACCATCTCCGCGAGGTGGTCCCCGTGGGCCGAAGCACGCCGGCATGGCGGCCTGAAAGCCCGCTCTACGTCTCCACCTGGATCCGGAGATCTATTTCGGTTGCGGATCCCGCGGGGCCTTGGTAGGTTCCCGAAAACGGCGCGGCCAGCGCGGGTTCGGCGGCGGCGGCCACGGCCACGTGGCCGGTGGAAACAGCCAGGCCGCGCGATGGGTCGAAGCCGCGCCAGCCCGCGGTTGGAATATAGACCTCGGCCCAGGCGTGCATGGTGGGCCGGTCATGGCCGGCGGAAGCGCGCTCGTAGCCGCTGACGAAGCGGGCCGCCAGGCCCACCGCGCGGCAGGTTTGACAAAACAAGGCCGCCAGATCGCGGCAGGCGCCCTCGCGGGCCGCCAGGGTGGTTTCGGCGGGGTAGGCTTCTCCTTCCAGCCTCTCGGTGAGCGTCCATTCCTCAAACAGCCGGCGGGTCAACGCAGCTACGAATGGCATGACGCTGGGGCCGCTTTCGCGTTGTACCTCTTGCGCAAATGCCGCTACCGTCGCCGGCAGCCGCTGGCCATTCGCGTAGGAAAGCAGCATGGTCCTCCACGGCTCGCCGTAGCGCAGCGGCAAGACCAGCATTTCGGCCGGCGGCAGGAGGAAATCGAACGGATTTTCGCGCAGCGGCTGGGCTTCAAACCGGCTCACCACCAGCAGACGGTCGGTGAGGCCGTCGAACCAGACCTGGGTGACGGCGTTGCCGTCCTGATCCAGGCAGGCGGCGCGGCCGGCGGGGCGGGGGTGTATCTCCAGATCGAAGCGCCAGAGCTTTTGGGAACCGTCGCAGCGCGGTTGCAAGCGCAAGATGTGCGGTCCCAGCGTCACCGGCGCCGCATAGCGGTAGAGCGTGGAGTGAGTGACCAGAAATCGCATTCAGAAAGCGGCGCCCTGGCCGGTCAGCTTGGAAAAGGCGCTATCGATCCACTCCGACGGCAATTCCTGCACCGAGCGCCGCATGCGGTCCTGCCACCAGTTGGAGATCTGGCGCAAGTCGTCGCGCTCATAGCGATGTTCGATCATCTGGTAAGACCCCTTCTCATAGAGAAGAACGTCAATCGGGAAATCGACGTCGGCGGCGCACAGCCGGGTGGCGTCGAAGGCCAGAATCCCCACCTTGAAGGCGAACGGCATGCTGTCGGCGCGGGTGAGGGTGCGGGCGAGGGTGGGCATGCCGAACCCGGTGGCGCCGATGATCTGGAAAGGCGTATCCGGCCCGACTTCCACCCAGTTGCCCTCCGGGTAAACCAGAAACAGACGGTGGGTGGAATCCGCCGCCATCTGGCCGCCGATCAGCGCATGGAAGTTGAAGGCGAACTTGGCGGTTTCGAGCGCCTCGCGATCGTCGGCGGCCACGCGCCGCACCTGCCGGGCGAAGAGATCCACCACCTTCGAAAGGCGGTCGCGGCCCTCCCCGGCGCGCGCAAATTCCTCCTCGAAGTGGAGCAGAACCTTGTCGCGCAGCGAGCGCAAACCGGAGGTCATTACGAAGAACGAAAACCCGGGCCCTTGATACGTAGCCGTCTTGCGGGCTACCAGGCACTCATTGCCCGACAGCAGGCGCGTGTCGGCGATGCCGACCAGCCCCTGATCCACGCTGATCCCGAGACAGAATGTCATTGGCTTCCCCCAAACTCAGACGGCCGTTCCCTGGAGGGCCGGGCGCCGTCCGAAAAAATCGCCCGCCACGCCCTCATCGATTCTATTCAATTTCCCCTGCAAACCGTCAAGAAACTCGTGCAGACCCTCGCCCAGGATGGCGTCCACGCGGCCGAAATCGAGCTCCGATTTGAACAGCCCCAACCTCTGCTCGGAGACGCACGAGAAGGCGCCCCGGGCGTGCCGGTTATGGCGTGGAGGCAGCGGTCGGCCTCGCTTGCGGCGTAGCGCACGGCGCGCGGAAACTCGTTGTCGAAGAGCAGAAAGTCCACCACCCGGGAGGGCGCTATGCGGCCGTGCCGTTTGCGGTACATTTCAAAGCCGCTCACCGATTTGAGCACCGCCGCCCACTGGATATCGTCGTAGGGCGTGCCGACGTCGCTCACCGAGGGCAGCAGGATGAAGTATTTCACGTCCACCAGGCGGGTGGTCTTGTCGGCGCGCTCGAGCGAGCGGCCCAGGCCGATGAACCGCCAGGCTTCATTGTGCGACATGGTGGAATCCGTGACGCCCTGAAACTGGTCGCAGGCCATGCGGACGTCGTGGAAGTAGCCTGGCAGCGCGTCCGGAGTGAGCCGGCCGTGGGCGTCCTTCACCAGCAGGTAGAGAGCGTTCACCTGTTCCCACATCTCCGAAGAAATGGTCTCCCGCACGGAGCGCGCGTTCTCCCGGGCCGCCAGGATGCACGAGAATATGGAATTCGGGTTGCGCCCGTCCAAGGCGAGGAATTCGACCACGGTTTCCTGGGTGGCCTGAGCGAAGCGCTCGCGGAAGACGCGCGCATCGCCGGTGATGTCCACGATGGGCTGCCACTGGTTCTCCTCCGAGGAGGCCAGGTCCAGCGTCAGATTCAAATTCACCCCCACGAAGCGCGCCACGTTCTCGGCCCTTTCGATGTAACGGGCCATCCAGTAGATGGAATCCGCCACCCGGCCCAGCAGAGGTCTCGAAGGGCTCATCGCAGCGCCTCCGCTTCCGGCACGGCCGGCTCGGCCAGCACCCAGGTGTCCTTGCTTCCCCCGCCCTGGGAGGAGTTGACCACCAGGGACCCGCGGCGCAGGGCCACGCGCGTGAGGCCCCCGGGGAGAACGTAGATATCCCGGCCGTACAGCACGTAGGGCCGCAGATCGATGTGGCGGCCTTCGGGGTGGTCCTCGATAATGGCCGGGGCGCGCGAGAGTCCCAGCGTCGGCTGGGCGACGTAGTTCCGCGGGTTGGCGGCGATACGGGCCGCGAAATCCTCGCGCTGCTCCTGGGTGGAGTGAGGCCCCACCAGCATGCCGTAGCCGCCGGCTTCATTGGCGGACTTCACCACCAGGCGCTCCAGGTTCGCCAGGACGTGCTTCCGGTCGGCGTCCCGCCAGCAGAGAAACGTGGGGACGTTCGGAAGAACGGGTTCGGCGCCCTCGTAGTAGCGGATCATGTCCGGCACGTAGGCGTAGACGGCTTTGTCGTCCGCCACTCCGTTGCCCGGCGCATTGGCCAGCGACACGCGGCCCTCCCGGTAGGCGGCCATGAGCCCCGGAACGCCCAGCAGCGAATCCGGGCGGAAGGCCTGCGGATCGAGGAAATCGTCGTCGATGCGGCGGTAGATCACGTCCACGCGCTCGGGGCCCTTGGTGGTGCGCATGTAAACGCCGTCGCCCGCGATCACCGTAAGGTCGCGGCCTTCCACCAGTTGCACGCCCATCTGCTGGGCCAGGAAGCTGTGCTCGAAATAGGCCGAATTGTGGACGCCCGGCGTAAGTAAGACCACCCTGGGCGAGGCCGCCTGCTTGGGCGCGATCGATTCCAGCGCTTCGATCAGCCGGCTGGGGTAATCGTCCACGGGGCGCACCGCCAGGCCCTCGAAAACCTTGGGGAAGATGCGCTTCATGACCTCGCGGTTCTCGATCACGTAAGAAACGCCGGAGGGCACGCGCAGATTGTCCTCCAGCACGTAGTACTCGCCGTCGCGGTCGCGCACCAGGTCCGTGCCGGTGATGTGGCACCACACGCGGCGCGGAGGGTTCAGGCCTTGGCATTGTGGGCGATAGGAGGCGGCCGAAAGGATCATCTCCCGCGGGATGACGTTGTCCCGCAGAATCTTCTGGTCGTGATAGATGTCGTCGATGAATTCGTTCAGCGCGTGGATCCGCTGGCGCAACCCGCGCTCGATGCGCTCCCACTCGTGGGCCGGCACAATGCGCGGAATCAGGTCGAAGGGGAAGATGCGCTCCGTGCCGGCGGAATCGCCATAGACGTTGAAGGTGATGCCCATTTGGAGCAGCAGGCGGTCGGCCGCGTGCTGATAGCGCAGGAGTTGGCCGTCGGAGAGCCCCTCGATGGTGTCGATGAGGAGTTGGGCCTGGGGGCGCGGAGCGCCGGCGTCGTCGAACATCTCGTCGTAGAATCCGCCCGTGTCGTAGGGAGAAAAGCGCATGTCTCTTTAGCCCAATGCCTGCATTTTGGCGCACGGGGGACCCGGCAGGCAACCAAAAAGAATCTATGCGCGGTATTCCAGAAACCTGTCCAGAAACCTGTCAGCCTGAGGCTGACGAGTTTCCGACGGTGCGCGCATATCCGCTGATCTCGCTGGAGGACGGGTCGTAGACGGCATAAGATTCGCAGACATAGTTCACGCAGTACTCGGAATCCTGCGCATGGGCGGTTCGGGGCAGGAACACCGCCGCCAGAACCGCGCAGAGGATGGTGATGGCAACCCGGGCCGCTGTCCTCGCTTTCCCCAACGACAACGAAGAAGGCGCCACGGGGTGCCCGGGAGGCCGCCCCCGCGGAGCCTTATGGCTCGATCGGCGCCAAATGGCGGCCCGGCGGCGGGCAGGTGGCGCAGCGGTCATACAACAGATAGTGCTTGCGCGGGCTGCCATCCGCGCGGGGGGCAGTGACGATGAGCGGAGCCACATTCAGGACGCAGAATTGATCCTGCGGCTGGGCGCTGGGCCGGCATAGGAGCTGCCACGTCATCGTGGTTGAAGACTGTTCCAACAGGTTTAGCAGAGCCTCCCGCGCTCGAACGGTGGCCGCTCCCCATTCGAAGAGGCAGCCCTCCGGCATCCCCGGCGCTCCGGGGTGGTCTGCAATCGAGAAGCCCTCAAACGGGCAAACCGCCCCACCCGGCGCGAAATGCTGCACAAACTGCGGGTTGGGCGAAGCCTGCATCTCCGTGGGCGAGGACGCGCTCACGGCCTTGCAGAGGGCTAGGAAGTGCCCCTCCGGCGTGCGCCTCTCACGCGGTATCGTAATCACCGTATCGAGTAGCGAACCGCCAGGCACAAAACGCCCGTCGATATCGTTGACCAGCGCGGGCACGATGTGCAGCCCATAGCTCGAAGTAAGGAGCTGAAAGCGAACGCCATCGTTCTGCGCGTGGTAGGCATCCAGGATCTTACCGACCAGGGTGGCGTCCAGTGCGGGGGCCTCGGGCGTCCCCAATGCTACCGGGAGCCGGAAGCTCCGATCCCTCGGGAAAAGGGCGAATTTCGCGTTTTCGTCCTTGCCGACCACTTTGAGGTCTCCCCGCCAGGCCCGTATCGGTTCCTCGTATGTTACCGGCTTGGCGTATGCCGCCTCCAACTTGTCCGCGACGTCCTTGAGCGGGCGGACCGCTGTGATCACCCGCGGGTCAGCCGGCGCGGCAGTCTGGGCGAGGGACATGGCTGTCCCAAAGACCCCCACGATCACCGACGCCAACATTTTCCTCGACATGAGTATGTTCCTCCTGGCGTTCCCCGTTTCCGGCCGCCCCTGGCGTCGCTGCCTGGCTGCGATCCCGGGACAGGCTGTTCGAGCACAAGCCATTGTAGTACTGCGTGTTGTCAGGGCCAGGGATGATTACATTCGCATCCAATCCAAATCCCGTCCGTGACACGGGTCACGGCGCCCAACGCCGCGGAAAAAGGCTATCTTCGTCACTGACGAAGATAGCGTGCGGCTGGTAACGCGCAGCGAAGCCAGACATGAGCTACATGCAAGAAACATCGGCACAAACGGCAGCGGCCGGCGCACCCCCCTTGGACGCCGCCCCACGCGTTAAGATCGAAGCATGCCTCGGTGGATTCTGGCGGCGCTGGCGGCCTGCGTTGCGCTTCAGGCGCAGGATTCCACGTCGCAGCCCCCGGCGAAGGACCAGGGAGAGCTGAAACGGGACCGTTCGCCCAAGGCGGCGCCCACGAAAGAGTCGTACCCGCCGCCGCCCGAAGAGGACCAGTCGATGGCGCCCACCCAGTATTCCTTCAACCCGCTGCAATCCCAGAGGGAGGTCAACGTCGGCGACTACTATTTCAAGCGCGGCAGCTACCGCGCGGCGGCCGGCCGGTATCGCGAGGCCACCAAGTGGAACGAGAAGAACGCGGAGGCCTGGCTGCGCCTGGGCGAAGCCTCCGAAAAAGCCAAAGACAAAGACGCCGCCCGCGAAGCCTACACGAAGTATCTGGCGCTCGCTTCGGACGCCAAGAACGCAGCCGAAATCCGAAAGAGACTGGACAAGCTGAAATAGCGCCGGCATTGCCCCTTTTGCTTTCAATCGATTACAATGATTGAGTAGGGGAAGTGTATTCAGGGACCATGAACAACCCGGCGCCATTGCCGTCGAGACATTGGGAGATCCTCAATTCCGTCGTGCGCGCCTACATCGAAACGGGCGAGCCGGTGGGGTCGCGCAGCATCTCGAGACACCGTTCGAACGCCCTCAGTCCGGCCTCCATTCGCAACGTCATGGCCGACCTCGCGGAGGAAGGCTTCCTCTCGCAACCGCACACTTCGGCGGGACGCGTTCCCACGGAAAAGGCCTTCCGCTACTACGTCGGTTCCCTGACCGCCGGCCGCATTCAGGCGGCCGATGCCGAACGCCTGCGCAACGAGTTCAGCGGCCTGCCCACCGTGCAGGCCCAGGTGGAGCGCTCCAGCCACGTGTTGATGGAGCTGACGCGCAACGTGGGCATCGCCGCGGCCATTCCGGCGCTGTTGCAGGAGCTTGACCAGATCGAGCTGGTTCCTCTCGCCGACCGGCGCGTCCTGATGATCCTGGCGACGCGCGACCACATGGTGCGCAACCGCGTGGTGTCGCTCGACGAGGCGGCCACGCCCGAGGAGCTGGTCTCCATCCGCAACTACGTCAACCGCAATTTCAGCGGGTGGCAGTTGGGCCGCGCGCGCCGCGAGCTGCTGCGCCGTATGCTCGAGGATCGCGAGCTGTACGACGCCACCGCGCGCAAGCTCCAGGTTCTATACCAAAAGGGCCTGCTGGACGCGGACATCTCCCCCGAGGTCCACATGGAGGGCGCCAGCAACCTGCTGGGCCTCGACCTGCACCTGACCCGCGAAAAACTGCGCGATCTCCTGCGAGCCCTGGAGGAGAAGAAGCGCGTGATCGAGATGCTGGACAGGTTCCTCGAACAGCCCGCCGGGGAGCTGGCGGTGCGAGTGGGCCTGGAGGGCGCGCATCCGGCCCTGCGCGAGCTTACGCTCATCGGGATGACCGTGCGGCTGGCCAGCGGCCTGCCCGCCAAAGTGGCCGTGCTGGGCCCCATGCGCATGCACTACGAGCGCGTCATGGCGGCCGTGCTGCACACCAGCAGGGCGCTCGAGAACGCGCATCTATAGCCACCGCTGATGGATCCGGGGGGACTCATGAGCGTGCCTTAACCATCGATGCGGCGGCTTTGCGCCCCCCGCCAGGCAACCGCGGGCTGGGCTGAATGGTAAACTAGCGGTTTGTCTCCCCATCTCGCTCGCGCCGGCCAGTGGTTCCTGCGCTCGGGCATCCAGGAACCGAACGGCGGCGTAGCCCGCTACTATCGCACGGATCTTCAGAGCAACTACCCCATTTCCACCGAGATCACGGGCTATTCCATTTCCGCGCTAGTGTATCTGCACACTCTTACCAGGGATGAGCGGTGGCTCCAGGCGGCCCTCCGCGCGGCGCGCTTTCTCACCCGCCAGGCATGGGACGCCGGCTCGCGCTCGATGCCGTTCGAAGTCGATCCTCCCACCTCCGCCTACTTCTTTGACAGCGGTATCGTGGTCCGCGCGCTGCTCTCGGTATGGCGCGCCACCGGCGAGCAGGAGTTCCTGGACGTGGCGGCCTCGCTGGGCGAATCCATGGCCGCCGATTTCGCTTGTGAAGATGGCAGTTTGCACCCGGTCATCTCGCTGCCCGGAAAGATCCCCGCCCCGCGCGACTCCTTCCGCTGGTCCGCGTCGCCCGGTTGCTACCAGTTGAAAGCCGCCATGGCGTGGTGGGACCTGGCGGAGGCCACCGGCGAGGAGCGCTTTCGCGAACCCTACCAGCGAGCCCTGGAGCGCGCCCTGCGAACGTGCAACGCCTTTCTGCCCGGCCATTCGGACCGCCTCACGGTGATGGACCGCCTCCATCCGTTCGGCTATTTCCTGGAGGGCCTGCTGCCCCGCGCCGGCGAAGCGCGCTGCGCCGCGGCGCTGGCGGAAGGCATCCGCTGCATGACGCAGCTTCTGGGCGAGATCGCGCCCCGGTTCGAACGCTCCGACGTCTACGCTCAGTTGTTGCGCATCCGGCTGTACGCCGACTGGGCCGGCGCCGCGCCGCTCGACCGCGAGGCCGCGCAAATCGAGGCCGATACGCTGGCCGGTTTTCAGGCCGCCAGTTCCGATCCGCGCATTGACGGTGGGTACTATTTCGGCCGCAAGGGCGCCGCCTGGCTGCCCTACGTGAACCCCGTATCCACGGCTTTCGCCCTTCAGGCGCTCGGGTTATGGGAGCATTGCCGCTCGGGCGGCGCCCAGCCTCATCGCCACCTTCTTATCTGACTTGAAGCCGCAAATCAAGCTCGCTTTCACCTCCGGCGCCGACGACCTGAACCGGCAGCTTGTCCAGCGGATGCGCCAGATCTTTCCTGAGCTGCCGCTGTGGGTGGTCTCCGATTTCCCGCCCGAGGACGGCGACCTGAAATGGATCCGCTGGCGCATGGGGCGCGGTATCCGCGAGAACTTGGGGCGCTGCCGAGCGGAGCTTGGCGGCTATCGCGTCCGCCTGGCCGCCGTCATGCTGGTTCCCAACGTCCCGTTCCGGCGCATGCGTCTGGCGGCCCTCCTGCTGTCGCCGGCGGGCTTCCTGGCCTTCAACGAAAACCTCGACCACTTCATGCTCCGCCCGCGGTGCCTTCCCGCCATCCTGCGCCATGCCGCGTGGCGCGTCAAGAACCTCCTGCGCTGGAGCGTTCGCGCCGCCCGCGGGGCCGATTGGCCGGCCTTCTTTTGGTACGCGGCCGCGCGCGCGGCCGGCTTCCTGCGGCTGCACGCCGGCAGCGCTTCCGCGCTGCCCGCCCGGGCCGCGGCTCCGGGCATCTCGGTGGTCATCCCATCCCGCAACGGAAGAGAGCTTCTGGCCGCCCAGATGGAGGGAATCGCCCGCGACCTCAGGCAGTTCCCCTCGGAGATCATCGTGGTCGACAACGGCTCCGAGGATGGAACGGCCGAATGGCTGAGAAGCTGGGAGATGACAGACGAAAGCGTCTGTCCCACAATGCCGCCGAATCACGTACATCCTTGTGGGGCAGGCGCTTTCGCCGGCCAACCCGCATGGCCTGCGCTCCGGATCGAAGTCTCCTCCGAGCCTCTCTCTTTCGCCAGGGCCGTGAACCGCGGCATCGCCCGCGCCCGCTACTCGCACATTTGCCTGCTCAATAACGACATGCGCATCGAGCCGGGTTTCTTCGCCGCCCTGCGCGAGGCGTTCCACCGCGTCCCCGGCCTCTTCTGCGCCAGCGCGCAGATTTTTTTTCCCGCCGGCGTGCGCCGCGAAGAGACCGGCAAGACCGTCATGGCCCGGCAGGGGCCGCTCGATTTCCCCATCCGCTGCGACCAGCCGTTCCCGTCGGAGGACTATACCTACGTCCTTTATGGCAGCGGCGGCTGCTCTCTGTACGATGCCTCGAAACTGCGCGCCCTGGGCGGGGTGGACGAAGCCTATCAGCCGGCCTACGTGGAAGATCTGGACCTGGGGTATCGGGGGTGGCGGCGCGGCTGGCCCACCGTGTACGTCTCCGGCGCGGTGGTGGAGCACCGGCGCCGCGCCACCACCTCGCGCTACTTCACCGAGGACGAGCTGGAGCGGATCCTCGAGGTCAACTATCTGAAGTTTCTGGCGCGGTCCGTGGGAGACGCCGCGCTGTTCCGCCGCCTATGGGCCCAGGCCATCCTGCGCTTGCGGGAGCTGGCCCGGAGGCCGGCCGCGCGAGCGGCCTTGCGGGCGGCCCCGGCGCTGGCTCTGGCGGGAGCCGTGCGGCAGCCGCCCGCGCCGCCCGGCGCCGAGTCCGAGCCATCCTTTCTGGCCCTCACCGATGGGTCGGTGGCCCGCTTCCCCGGCCGCCCGGTTTCCGGCAAACCACGCGTGCTCCTTCTCAGCCCCTGTCTGCCTTTCCCGCTCTCCCACGGCGGCGCCGTTCGAATGTACAACCTGATGCGCCGCGCGGCCGCCGATTTCGACCAGGTGCTGGTGGCGTTCTCCGAGAGCCGGGACGAGCCTCCGCCCGAGGTCCTCGACATCTGCGCGGAAATCGTTCTAGTGCAACGTGCGGGCAGCCATGCCCCGCCCGTCACCAGCCGTCCCGAAGTGGTGGAGGAGTTCGATTCGCCGGCCTTCCACGCCGCCGTGCGCCTGGCCGTGCGCCAGTGGCGCCCCGCCCTGGCGCAGCTCGAATTCACCCAACTGGCCCAGTACGCGGCCGATTGCGCCCCCGCGCCCACCATCCTTGTGGAGCACGACATTACTTTCGATCTCTACGAGCAACTGCTGCGCGCCGGGGATGGCCCCGAGCTGGGCCGCCAGACCGCCCTCTGGCGCAGCTTCGAAACCGACGCCTGGCGCCGGATCACGCGCGTGGCCGCCATGTCCGCGAAGGATTCCAGCCTGGTGACCGGAGCCTCCACCGTGGTCTTGCCGAACGGCGTGGATCTGGATCGCTTCCGCCCCGCGCCGCGGGAACCCGAGCCCCGCCGCCTGCTTTTCATCGGCTCCTTCGCGCACCTTCCCAACCTGCTGGCGCTCGATTTTTTCCTGGCCGGGGTGTGGCCGCTGCTCCGTGGCGCCACGCTGCACATCATCGCCGGGGCCCGCCCGGAGTACTTCCTGGCCCGCTATCGAGAACGTGTCAAGCTCCGGCTTTCCCTCCCCGGCATCGAGCTCGAAGGTTTCGTGGAGGACGTACGGCCGGCTTACGAGCGCGCCGCGGTGGTGGTGGCGCCCCTGGTCGCGTCGGCCGGAACCAATATCAAGATTCTGGAAGCCCTGGCCATGGGCAGAGCCATCGTCAGCACCCCCGCCGGCGTCAACGGCCTCGACCTGGTCCCCGGAGACGACTTTCTCCTCGCCCACGGCGCCGCGGAGATGGCTACCCACATCGAGACCCTTTTCGCCGATCCGCCCGCCCGCCGCCGGATCGAATCCGCCGCCCGCGCCCGCGTCGAGCGGGATTTCGGCTGGGACGCCATAGCCCGCCGCCAGTCCGCGCTCTATCGCCAGCTCATCCGCCGGCCGAATTGAACGGCGGCGGTCAGTTCGCTATTACCTCGTACCAGGGGGCGAACTGCTGGCCGTCCGCCTGCAAACGGAGCTGGAATCCGCCCGTCACGCGTTCGACGGGGATGGGGTTGAGGCGTTTGCCTGTTCCATCCAGAGGATAGGCCGTGAGCGCCTTGGCCGAGCTGCGCAGGGTGATGGTGACCGGCACGCGTTCCATCCACACGGGCGGGGCGCCGGCGCCGTTGCTGGCGGAAGGGCGGTCCTTGAACTGGGGCTCGGGTTCCAGGGTCCACCAGTCGGTGGTATTGGGATAGGGGATGAATTTCTGCCTGGCGGGCGGGTTGGCGCCGGGAACGGAACTCAGGGTGTAGCCCGGGATGGTGATCAATACGCGTCCGGAATCCTGGAGGGGCTTATCGTCGAGCGAGGTGGCGAGCAGCGCCAGGAATCCACGCGCCGAAGACGCGAGCTGGGCATCGAGCGCGCCGGCCGTGACTTTGCCGGCGCCGGAGAAGCCGATTATCCCGGCAGCCTTGGGGCTCTCGATCACGTAGAGCTTCGCGGCCGGGTCGTAACGCAGCTCTCCGGTGTCGGAGCGGTACGGCGCGCTCACTGGCGGCGGCGCCACGCCGGCGGCCGGCTGTTTCTTGAGCGCGACGGGATGCACCAGGGCGATGGAGGGATCCACGCCAGCGGCCGCGCTGAGGAACGGGGCGATCGAGCCGCCGCGCTTCTCTCGCCCGAAACGCAATTGCATCTCCTCGGTCACCGCAGTCACCACGGGGACCTTCCCGGTATGCACCGCGCCGGTGCGGAAGAGCCATGCCGACTGGCCGATATTGACGAATTTGCTCCAATCCCCGTTGACGTTGAAACTGTTGGGGACGGCGGTCTCCCAATCGCGCCCGTGGGCGTAAGCGAAATGCATGAGGCCGTCCCAATCCTGGAACGCCGCGAAAGCGGCCAGAGTAGGATCGATTTCGGCGGCTTGCCGGTTGGGCCAGGGCTGGTTGAATTCGCTGACGGTGTACGGCAGGCCCGCTACCCGCGCGGCGGCCATGTTGAGGAACGCGGAGAGGCCGGAGCCCACCGAAGAGGTATCGCGAATGCGCCAATCGTGCGCGTCCCAGGAGCGGTTGGGGAAGCTGTAGTGATCGATGTAGAAGTGGTTGTCCTGGTAATCGAGACCGGCGTGCGAATCCAGGTTCAACAGGCCGCCGTACCCCATCTGCGTGCCTGCCACGGGTACGGTGGGATCGGTGACCGCGCTGACGGAGGCTTTCATGCCGTCCAGATAGTAGCGGTCGCGGCCGGCCAGGAATATCAGGTAATCGTTAATCCGCGGATTGGCGGGGTCGGTGGAGGCCACCGGCGGGATATCCTGCTTGGCGAACGCGTCCCACTGCCTCCGCCACTCGGCCTGGTAGTCGCCCAGCAGATAGCGATCGAGCGAGCCGCCCATCCAGGCCTGAAGCAGTGAGGTTTCGTTATCGATTTCCACCATGGCCAGCACCGGGTCGCCCTTGAGTTTCAAGGCTTCGAGCAACTGGCGCGCATACTGCTTTTGCAATTCCACCATGCGGGGAAAGAAGATGTGCAACGGCTTGCTTTGCGTGGGTATCCCGCCGGGAAGCGCTGGAACACCATCCACGTCGGGGCGGAACTGATAACCCACGTGCAGGTTGATGTTGACGTAAATGCCTTCCATTTTGAGCGCGTCCAGGAAATGCCGGAGGCGCGCAACCGCAATGGAATTCAGGGTGGGATAGGGCTGGGTGGTTAGAATGCCGCCGGCGTTGGAGGGGTCGCGGTCGGGGTTGGAGTCCATGTGATGGCAGCGGACCAGGTTGACGCCCAGGCGGCGCAGGCGCTTGGCGATCCGCGCCGCGTCGGCATCGGAAGGGAAGTTGGCGCCGAAGGCCATGTTTACGCCGAAGAGGCGCACCGGCTGGTCGTCGGCCGTGTTGGGCTTCAGATCCGGTCCCACGCGGTAGAAATGGCCGTCGCGAACGAACAGCTTGTCGGCGGCGGTGAGCGAGTGATTGAGGAAACTGAAATCGGGAGCGCCGGAGAGGCGGTCCTGATCGATGGAGAACTGATAGAAATCCTGCTGGGGGAAAGCTGGGGTGGCAACCAGCAAAACGATGGCGAGGGAACCGGGGAACACGAACCTCGCCGCGCCGGTGATGGACATACGGTTCCTTTTCGACCCGCCGCGCGCCCGGCGTCGATGCCGGGAGCGGCGCGGGTCCAGACCGCTTTCAGCAACGTCCATTATTACCCGCGGCGCAGCCGGCCGCCACGGCTCTAGGGAGTGGCGGGAGGAATGGGGCCAGGCATGCCAGCCCCCCTGCAGACGCGCGTTGTGAGGGCGCCGGGCACGCCTCGCCCGCGGCTTAACGGCCGGCTCTTACGAGAGGTTGTATTCCGGCGTGTGCGTCCAGCCCAGGTTGGGAGTGATTTCGTCCGTGGGGCCCTGCCACTTCAGCTCCTGCTCAACCATTGGGTGCATGCGATAGGCTTTCTTTACATCCGCCACCTTGGCGCCGATGACGTCGATCTTGGCCGGGTCGAACTGGCCCAGGCCCATATACCCGCAGTATTTCGCATAGCCCAGCCACTCCGGATCCACGCCCATGCATTCGGCTCCGGTGCGGTCCATGGCGACGAAATCCGTGGAGGCGAGGGCGATCCGGGAGGGAACCGGAGTTCCCGAGCCGGGCCCGTTGCCTTCCATGCCCTCGTAGCCATCGATCACCGACGCGGGCCAGTTGAGTTTGGAGGCGGTCAGCATCATGTTGTAGTGAGTCTGGCGGAGCCCGACGTGGAACTTGCGCTTCTCGTTCCAGCCCGGGGTTTCGGTGCGCGACGCATGCAGCGGCGCGCCCAGCACCATGTTCTTGATGGAAAGCGTGGCGATCGCGGTATTGTGCGTCTTGAGCATGGCGGAGGAGATCACGAAGGCCTCGGGATCGAGCAGCCGGGCCGCCAGCCGGCACGGCACCATGTGCAGATCGTGGTCGAGCAGCGCCACGCGCTCGAACTTGCCTTCGTCGTTCAGATCGATAAGCTGTAACTGCTGCTTCTTGTATTCGCCGACCAGGGCCCTGTACTTGAAGTTGTCGTAGGCCTGATTGGTGTCGCCCGCCGACGATTCGGCTATTACTACCGGGCCTTTGAAGCGCGCGTCCAGGTAATCCAGGATGCCGCGCGCGGCATCGGCATGGAATGCCGCGAGCTGGTTGGTGGTGCTGACGAAGTTGGGTTTGATGACTACGTATTTCTTGCCCTTCATCTTCGCCTGGAGTTCCTTGTCGATGGCCATCAGCGCGTTGTACACGTTCTTGCGGCGGTCTTCGCCCTGGGATATCGACACCGTGGCGCGCCGATCCAGCCCGGGGAACGGCTCGGGGTTTCCGCCGTTGCCCCTCATCATCCCCCGACCGCGCCCACCTCCGGGCATCTGGCCGAAAGGCATCTGGCCGGCGGGCATCTGGCCGGCGGGCGGCTGCCCCGCGGGCGGCGCCTGGGCGCCCACGAGCTGTTTCCGGAGCAATGCGGCGGCTCCGGCCAACTGGAATAAGCTTCTGCGATCCATCATCGCCATAAACGATCTCTCCTGTTCAGGGCCTTCTGGCTTCCATGTCCGGGGATTCGAAGGGGATTTCCCGTCGCAGACTCCCTGGTTGCGTTCAGTATATCACCAAGCCCGTTTTGGAGGGGAATTTCGGAATCAGAACTCTGAAATCAGGGCTGGGCAGGCGGCCCCTCCCGGTGGTTCAGAGCGTCCCGGCCGCCGTTTCGCCCACCCGCGCCTCGAATTCCTCCAAACCGCCGGCGAAGAAGTGGTCGGCGGCTTCCACCCAGATCAGCCGCTTCGGCGGCGCGAATCGCGCGTAGCGCGCTTCGAGCTCCGGGCGGGGGCCGAACGGGTCGTTAGCGCTCTGGATGAAGACCTTGGGCGTGGAGCACCCCTCCAGGTATTCGGTGGAGCCGAATCGGGTGGGGAAGCCGGCGGCCAGCAGCCAGCGGGCGCCCGCGGTTTCGCATCCCAAGCGCGTGATGGCGAGCGCGCCGAAAGAGAAACCGGCCAGCGAGAAGGGCAGGTCCGCATAGCGCCGGCGAAGCCAGGCCAGCGCGGCGCGGGCATCTTCGATCTCGCCCGTCAGGCGTCCGTGCCGGCCCTCGCTCAGCCCCACCCCGCGGAAATTGAACCGCAGCACCGCCGCGCCGGCGCGCCGCAGCCCCCGCGCCATGCGATACACAACCTTGTTATGCATGGTCCCGCCGTACAGCGGGTGCGGATGGCAAACCAGCGCCGCCAGGCGCGGGGCGCCCTCCTCCGGCTCTTCCAGCAGGGCCTCCATCCGGCCGGCCGGCCCCGCGATCCACGGCGATTCGATACGGCGCGCCAATTTCAGTTCGTGCGGTAGTTGATGAACTGCATGTCGATTCCGAAATCGGACTCGCGCAGCAGCTTGATTACATTCTGCAAGAGATCGCGGTCGCGCCCGGAAACGCGCACGAAATCGCCCTGAATGGAGGCCTGCACCTTGAGCTTGGAATCCTTGATCTTCCGGACGATCTCGCGCGATTTCTCGATCGGAATACCCTGCTGCAGCGCGATTTCCTGCCGCACCGTGGAGCCCGCGGCGGGCGTCACTTCCCCGTAGGTCAGCCCCTTCAAGGGGACCTGGCGTTTCACAAGCTTGGATTCGAGGATGTCCACCACGGCTTTGAGCTTGAACTCGTCCTTGCTGGCCAGCAGGATTTTGTGGTCCTTCTCCAGCAGTTCGATGTTGGAGCGCGAGTCCTTCAAGTCGTACCGTTGATGGACCTCTTTCAGCGCCTGTTGAATGGCGTTGAGCACTTCCGGTATTTCGATTTTCGAGACTACGTCGAAGCTGTTGTCGGGCATAGTTATCTTGGCGGCGGGCCGGCGCCGGGGGGCGCGCCCGGTTGGTCCGAATCGAGAACCGCCCCTTGGGAGGGGGCATCCGGGGTCTCCGGCTCGGGGCGAACAATATCCAATCCGAGCATAGAGCCGGAGCGCAGACGAAACGGCGTCACGCGGCGCACGACCTGCGCGCGGGGAGCGGCCGGGGGAGGCTCCACCGCACTGAGCGTCTGGACGGGCGATGAGAGTGGCGCCGGGCGGGCCGCTTCGGCGGGCCGTTCCGGTTCCGGTTTCCCGGTCTGAAGCGCCTGGAGCACATGGAGGGAAATCTGTTCCACGATGGCGTCCATGCTCGCATCGAGCGCCACCGTCACCGCGGCTTTCACCTGTTCGGAATCCACCACGGCCACAAACGGCGCCGCAGGCGCCGTTGCCGGAGCCTTGTCCGACGCCATGGGCCCCTTGGGCTGGTCGCCCGCAATCCGCGCCGCGGCGGCCGCTTCCGCCAGCGGCTTGACGGCGGCCAGCAACGCGGTGGCCTCGAACGGCTTCCTGAGCGCCCCGTCGGCTTCCACGCGCTTCACCTGCCCGTCGTCGAGCGGCTCCAGCACGCCGGCGGTGAGAATCACCCGCACATGCCGGTGACGCGGGCTCATCTTCAGGTACTGACAGATCTCGTAACCGGTACGGCCGGGCATCACCGTGTCCGCCAGCACCACGTCCGGGTCCACGTCCTCCAGCCGGATCAATGCGGAATCGGCATTGCTGACGGTGACGACTTCGTAGCCTTCCTCGGCGAGGATGCGCTCGCCCATTCGCTGGGCGTGCGGGCTGTCGTCCACCAGAAGAATGCGGCTCATTGCTTGGGTGGCGCGTCCCCGCCTGAAGGTGGCGCCGGAGTCGCGGCGGGAGCCGGCGGTTGCTGGGACGCCTTGGTCTTCTTGGGCGGCTTCGGCTTGGACACCTTCGGCTTCTTCTGGCTCTTGGCGTTGCTCTTGGCCGGCGGCGTTGCCGCGGTCTGTGCTCCGGCTTGGCCCGGCGTTGCCGCATCCTGTGCTCCGGCTTGGCCCGGCGTCGCCCCTCCCGCGCTGGCCTGCCCCGGAGGAACCGAGCGCGCATCGGGACTGTTCTCCAGAGCCGAGGCGTCGCCCGGGAGCGACACGGTGATGTCGCCGCTGGTCCCCAGCGTGCCGGCGGCTATGGGCGGGACATTGGCCGGGATGGTAGGACGCATCCCCTGCATCTGCGGCGTCCCGGACTTGGCCGCCGCGCTCAGGTCCGGACGCCCGGTGAACGGGCCTAATACGTTGCCGAAGAAGCCACGCTTCGTGCGATTCTCCAGTTCGTACTGCATGCGCGCCAAAGCCGCCGCATCGGCCTCCGGCACAGGCGCGTTCAGCGACTGCAGCCGCGTCTTGGCGGGTTCCACCCACGGGCTTAACGGATAGTCGCGCACCAGCCTGGTGAGCTGGGCGATCTCCTGCTTCTCAAAACGATCTCCCAGCCGGCTCCAGGATGTGGCCGCCAACCATGCCGCGTCGTCCGCTTTGCTGTAGATCGGAAAGTTGTCCACCAGCGTCTGCAGCCGGTTGGCGGCGGCGAAGTTGTTGCCCTTGTTCTGATAGAACATGCCAACCCGGTACTCCGCCTCCGCCTCGTTTTCCTGAATCTGTCGCAGCCTTTGCTCCGCCTGCGGGGCGAACGAGCTGTTGGGAAACTGCACAATCACCTGCCGGCACTCGTCCTCCGCGCGCAGGGTGTGCGTCGGGTCGCGGTCGGCCTTCTCCATTTGCTGGAAGTGAATATCGCAGACCTTTTCCTGCGCCTCGGCGGCTTCCTCCATGGCGGGGTAGAAAAGAATGAAATCCTTGTACTCGGATTCGGCCTGCGCCAGGCCGCTCGATCCGCCCTCGCGATACCAGCTATCCGCCGTGGCGAGTTTCGCCTTGGCCAGGAACTCGCTGGTGTCGTAGGTGTTCATCAGGGTTTGCAGGGTGAGCCGGGCGACCGAGTAACGGCTGTGCTCAATATCGTTGATCGCCTTGTCGAACAGTATCTTGTCCGGCTGCTGCGTTTCCTTGGTGATCGGGTTCTCGTACTTGCGCTTGTGGAAACAGGACGTCAGCAGAACCATGGCCGCGGCCACCGCGGCGGCGTTACGAATCGCGTTTCGAGACATAGTCACTCAACTCACCCCAATCGGTCTCAGCACCGGATCGCGGTAGCCTGGGCCGCGATCTCGCGGAAATCGCGGACGGCGGCTTCCGGGTCCTCACTGTGAAACACAGCCGACCCTGTGACGATCCAATCACACCCGGCGCAGACCACCTCCGTCAGGTTCTCGCGATGCACTCCCCCGTCGATCTCGATCGGCAGCGCTAACCCCTTTTCCCTTCGCATTCTGGCCAGCCTGCGCACTTTTTCGAGCACATACGGTATCAGCTTCTGGCCGCCGAATCCGGGATTCACGCTCATGAGGAGCACGTAGTCGGCCACCTCCAGCACGTCTTCCAGCACCGCAATGGGCGTGGCTGGGTTCAGAACGATCCCCGCCAGCGCTCCCGCCTCCCGAATCAGATCGAGGGTGGCGTCCAAATGCCGGCAGGCCTCATAGTGCACTGACACGGAGTTGGCCCCGGCGCGGACAAACTCGCCCGCGTAACGCTCCGGGTTCTCTATCATCAGGTGAACGTCCAAATGCAGGCGGGTGGCCTTGCGGATGGATGCCACCACCGGCGGACCGATGGTCAAATTCGGGACGAAATGACCATCCATCACGTCGAGATGCAGCATGGAGGCCCCGCCCCGCTGCACCCGAGCGATCTCTTCGGCCAGCCGCGCGAAGTCCGCCGATAGGATTGAGGGAACAATTTCAACCATTTGCGGGCTTATCCGATCTTATCACAGCGGCGTAAAACCCGTCCCCGGCGTCGCGTCCGGGAATCCGTCGCATGGTCTCGACCAGCAGGTCCGGTGGAACCGCGGCCACCACGTCTTCATTTTCCTCGGGTTCCAGCGAGCAAGTCGAATATGCCAGCAGGCCGCCGGGCGCAAGCGCGGCGCGCGCGTTGGCCACCAGCGCGGCCTGGCGCCGGCGCAGGTGGTCCACATCCTCCGGGCTCAGGCGCCACTTGATTTCCGGGTTGCGCCCCAGCGTGCCGGTCCCGGAGCAGGGCGCATCCACCAGGATGCGGTCGAACCGCCGCGCGAACGGCAGCGGCCGGGTTCCGTCCAGCGCCACCAGGTTCACCTCGAGCTTCTTGAGCTGCGCCAGACGGTGAAAGTGAAGATCGCAGGCCACGGCCCGCACGCCCGATTCCAGGGCCTGGGCGGTCTTGTTCCCCGGCGCCGCGCACAAGTCCAAAAACCATTGCCCCGGCTCCAGGCGTAGCAACGGCACAATCGCCTGCGAGCCTATATCCTGGAACCGGCTGCCCCGCGGCCCCTCGCGAACGTACTTCTCCGGCTTCCGCAAAGCCGCCCGCGCAATGCCGCTGGCCGCTTCGACCCCATAGCGCTTCTCCCATCGCGCCAACAGCCATTCGGGGCAGGATAACTCCACCTCGCGGCTGGGCCACGCAACCGGCGCGCGGTCCACCTGGCGCAATATCGCATTCACGAAACCGGCGGCGGAATGTTTGCGCGCGCGTTTCACCAGCTCCACCGCATCGGTCACCGCGGCGTGGGCCGGAACACGCTCCAGGTAGCGAAGCTGATAGATTCCCATGCGCAGCGCGGTGCGCACCTCCGGGTCGAGCTTGCGCGGCTGGCCACAGTAACGCTCGATCAGAAAGTCGAGCTGCGCGCAATATCGCAGCACGCCAAAGACGATGTCCGAAGCCAGGCCGGCGTCGCGCGAATCGAGCCCCGCGGTCCGCTCCAACAGCAGGTCGGAGGCATAACCGCCCGATTCCACCTTGCGGAGGATGTCGAAGGCCGTGAGGCGCGCGGGAGCAGGCATCGCCAGATAGTAGCAAACTCCGGCATGGCGGGGCAGGCGCGCTTCTTGAAAGCCCGCCCTATCCACGTTGCGCCGCAACCCGCACGGACTTATTCTGAACCTGTGATTCGCGGTTCCGCCGCGACGCCGGTACATCCATGCGAAAAATCGTTGCGACTCTGTCCCTGATATTCGCCAGCGGGATCCCGCTGTGCGCCAAAGTGGTGGTCTTCTGGCAACCGGGCTTCCCGACGGTGGCCAGCGCGCCCGTCACCCGCGATGCGCTGGTCAAAGCGCTGGAGGGAACCGGCCCCGTTTTCGCCGGCATCGATCAATTGAAAGACCCGGCTACCTTCGCCGAAGCCGATCTCTTGGTCATGCCCTACGGCTCCGCGGTCCCCACCGAAGCCTGGGGCGCCATCCAGGGTTTCCTTCGCGCGGGCGGCAACATCCTGGTCCTCGGCGGCCAGCCCTTTCGCGTCCCGGTGACCTCGGTCAACGGCAAGTTCATCCAGGCCGAGCCGCAGGATTCGTACTCCCGCGATTTCGGCATCCAGCACACCTATACGGCGCCGTCTCAGGGCGCCGCGAAATTCGAATGGAGAGCCGGATACTCGTTCCTGCCTTCGCTGGCCATCCGCGCCCGCCGCTTCTTCGTGCTGGAGGGCCGCTCGAACGGCCTGGGCTACATGGTGAACACGGAAGGCCTGCAAGTGGCCGCGCCGGTGGTGGTGTCTGACCGGGCGGCTGGCTTTGGCGGTGGAAGAGGAGCCGGCGCGCCCGGAGCGGCGGCTGGCCGCGGAGCGGGCGCCGGCGGGGCCGGCTCGCGCGCCGTGCTGTTGGATTTCGAGCCGGTGGCCGGCTACTGGGAATCCGCCGACGGCATCGCGCTCATGCGCGCAGCGGCTTCCTACGCTCGCCAGGGCCCCATCACGCTCTCGCTCGAAATGCCGTTTTCCACGGTGAAGCCCGATGAGGTCCCCAGTGTCACGGTGCGACTGCGCGGCGGCGTCACGCAACTCGCCGGAGAGGTCAAGGTCGAACTCGTTTCCGGCGACAAAGTCCTGGAGACGCTCCACGCCCCGTGTTCCGGAACCAGCGTCAACGCCGAACTGCCGTTCAGCCAGGCGTATCCTCCCGGGTTCTACACCGTTCGCGCCGTGTGGGAAGAAAATGGCCAGGGCCGCGAGGCTTACAACAACGGCCTGTGGGTGGAAGACCGGAAGCTGCTCACGAGCGGGCCGGCGTTCGGCGTCAAAGGCGATTTCCTGACCCGCGATGGCAAACCGTTCTTCCCCGTCGGCGCCAACTATTTCTCCACCGAGGCCAACGGCTGGGATTTCGCCGGCCCCCGCAACGCCTGGATCTGGGAGCGCGATTTCGCCGAAATGCAGCGCTATGGCGTGACCTTTGTCCGCACCGGCGTCTGGGGGCTCAGGCTCAACCAGTTGGACCCCGCCACCAAGGGCGTCACCGAGCGTTTTCTGCGCAACCTGGAAGCATTTCTGCTTTCCGCGCGCCGCCACAACATCGTGGTCAACTGGACCTTCTGGGCTTTCGCGCCCAACGCCATCGACCCATCGCCTACCCCGCCGGCTCCGGCCGCCCCCGTGGCAGCCGCTCCCGCCGCCCCCACGGCCGGACGCGGCGGGCGCGGTGGACGCGGTGGCGCGGCGGAGGCCCCGCCGCAACCCAACGTCTACATGGATCAGGCATCCATCAAGCTCGAGCTGAACTACCTGACTTCCATCGTCAACCGCTTCAAAGATCTCCCCTTCCTGTGCTATGACCTCATCAACGAGCCGAGCTTCTCCAACCCCGGCCGCCTGTGGACCGGCAACACTCCCAACGGCGACCAGGCCGAGCTCGACTTATGGCACAAGTGGCTGGCCCGGAAGTATAGCGGCATCGCCGAGCTGGCATCCGCGTGGCGCGTGACGCCCGATTCGCTGGGAAGCTTCGACGCGGTTCCACTGCCCACCACCGCACAGCTCACTTTCGCCCGCAGCAGCGCCGCCGGAGCCGTGCGGGCGCTCGACTATAACCTGTTCGCGCAGCAGGAATTCACCAACTGGGTGCGGGCCATGGTCGACGCCATCCGCGGCGCCGGCAGCACGCAGCTCGTCAACGTCGGCCAGGACGAAGGCGGAGTCACCAACCGCGTGTTGAATCAGTTCTATTCTTCCGGCGGCGTGAACTTCACCACCAACCACACGTACTGGCAGGACGACGCCCTGCTCTGGGATTCGGTGGCGGCCAAACGCCCCGGCATGCCCAATATCACCGGCGAAACCGGCTACCAGCCGGTGCGCGCCGCCGATTCCACCTGGCGTTTCGACGAACTCACCGGCACGCCGCTCAACGAGAAGAAGTGGGTGCTCGGATTCGCCGCCGGATCGAGCGGCGCGCTCATGTGGGATTGGGACCGCGAATCCGATTTCGGTCTCAAGCGCAACGACGGTTCGGCCAAGATCCTCCAGGGCATCATGCGCGGGGTGGGGCACTTCGCCGAGAAAGCGGCCCCCTATGCCACCGGCCTGATTCAGCCGGAGGTGGCCCTGGTTCTGCCGCAATCGATGCAGCTTTCGGTGTACAACAAGTCGGCGCTCGAGGCGCAGCAGAACGCCGTCCGGGCGCTCTACGCTTACGCTCGCGGCGCGGCCTATGCCGTGGGAGAATACCAGATCGCGGACCTCGGCAGCCCCAAGCTCATCATCCTGCCGTCGCCCAAAGGGTTGACCCCCGGCGCGTGGGAAGCCATTCGCGGCAAGGTCAACGCGGGCGCCACGCTGCTGGTCTCCGGTCCCTTCGATGGCGACGCTCACTTCCACCCCACCGGCAGGGAGAAGCAGGCCGGCCTCACCTACGAAACCGTTCCGCTCATGGACCGCGAGGAGTCAGTCAAGTTCCCGGGAGGAGAAGCCCATCTCTCCTTCGGCGGAGATAAGACCACTTACTTGGATCGCGCTATGTTGGCCGACAAGAGCTTGTGGGTGGAGAAGCCCCTCGGCAAGGGTAAGATCCTGTTTACGCCTTTGCCGCTGGAGTTGAACGATAACATTCAGGCCATCGGCGACGTGTACCGTTACGCCATGAAGACCGCGGGAGCGACCACGGCTTACTCCACCACTCTCCAGGATCCGGGCATCCTCATCTGTCCCACGCGTTTCCCCAAGGCCACGCTGTATGTAGTTACTTCGGAATCCGGCCTGGCGGACGTGACCTTCACGGACCGCGCCAGCGGCAAGCAGTTCACCGGCAAGCTCGATCCCGGCCGCTCCGCCATGCTGCTCATCGGGCAGAACGGCGCGGTGCTGGCGTCTTATAACTGGAACGGCGTGTGAGCAAGCCATGAGAAGCGGATCCTGGCCATCGGCCGCGGTTATCTGTGTGATCGCGGTTTCGTGGTCCGCGGCGCAGGACCGGCCCACGACGCTCTGCGCATTTGACGGTTTCAGCGCGAACCCGATGTTGGCGGAGATTGCCACCGCCAAATCGACGGTCGGATACATAGGCTGCGCCTCCGGCCGGGACTGTCTAACGATTAAGCTGCAGCCCGGCGACCCCGTGGTGGCGTATCACGCCGGCGGCGACTGGACCTGCGGTTACCTTTCCCAGATCAAAGGAGCCGGCCCTGGTTGGGTCAGATCGAAAGACATTCGGCCAGTGAGCTTCGATGCCGCCCCGTCGCTCGACGCCTGGCTTGGAACCTGGTCGAACGGAGAGGATCGCATCCGCATTCAGCCATCGAAAGCCGCGGGCAGGGTGGATCTCCAGGGTGAGGCCGTTTGGCATGGCCGAAAAGACGTGGTTCACACCGGTGATTTCGCCGGTGATGCGGCCCCCGTTGGAAATCACCTGCACTTCGTCGAATCGGACACCGACTCCTGTACCGTGGATCTCACGCTCATCGGCAAGTATCTTGTCGCCAACGACAACGGCCGGTGCGGCGGCGAAAACGTGCGCTTTTGGGGAATCTGGAAACGTGCGCGTTGAAAGATGAGGAGCGGTACGCGCCCCTCCCGGTACAATTGAGTGATGCGCTTGTTCCCTGCACTGCTTGTTCTCGCTTTTCCGTTGTGGCTGGCCGCGGAAGAGCCGGCGCCGCTTGCCTGCCCGGCCACCTTGAATACTTCGGGGGCTGCTGGCCAGGGCGCGGCGCATGAGTTCGAACGGGTCAATATCTACAATGGAACGTCCGGCCGCGAGGAGTACGACCTTGCGCCCGACGACCAGACCGAAGCCGGCCGCAAGATCACACAGATGTGGTTCCTCAAAGACTACCGGTCGATGAGAATCTTCGTGCGCTGCCGATACCGCGGGACTGACGCCGTGACCACGCTGGACGTGCCCGCGAAATACCAGAAGTGCACCTTCACGTTCGAGATGGACCGGAAGAACAACATCGTCGGCAAATCCGAGTTCTCGTGCAAATAGCTGCGGCGAGCCTTGAGGTACGCGCGGAAAAAGGTTTTCGGCAATCTGCGTGGGGTGGGTGGTGGGGTTCGAACCCACGACCACTGGAACCACAATCCAGCGCTCTACCAGCTGAGCTACACCCACCGTGAGGGACGTTTCAATTCTACCAGGGGCGCCTAGGTAGCGCAAATTTGGGTCGAGAAGCCGAGCGCGATGGCAATCCCTATAGCCCCGCCTGTCTCCACAACTCCTCCACCCGCCGTTTCACCTCCGCCGGCATCTCAATAACCCCCGGCCATGGCCTGGTGAAACCCTCGCCGGGCCATTTGCGGGTGGCATCCACGCCCATCTTCGAGCCGTAGTTCGGCAGCCGGCTGGCGTGGTCCAGCGAATCGACAGGCCCCATGGTGAACTGGATGTCCCGCTCGGGGTCGATGTTGTTGAGCGCCTTCCACGCCACCTCGCGGGTGTTTTGCACGTCTACATCCTCGTCCACCACCACGATGCACTTGGAGAACATGGCCTGCCCCAAGCCCCAGATGGCGTGCATCACTTTGCGCGCGTGGCCGGGGTACGACTTCCTGATCGAAACCAGGATCAGGTTGTGAAACACGCCCTCCGCCGGCATGGCGATGTCGCGCACCTCGGGCAACTGCATCCGCATCAGCGGAAGAAAGATGCGCTCGATGGCCTTGCCCATGTAATAGTCCTCCATGGGCGGCGGACCCACGATGGTGGTGGCGTAAATGGGCCGCTCGCGGTGGGTCATCGCCGTCAGGTGGAACACCGGGTATTCGTCGGCCAGCGAATAGAAGCCGGTGTGATCGCCGAAGGGACCTTCGGTGCGCAGCTCGTCCAGCTCCACGTAGCCTTCCAGCACAATCTCCGCGTTGGCCGGAACCTCCAAATCGCAGGTCCGGCACTTCACCATCTCCACCGGGCTTTGGCGCAGGAAGCCGGCCACCATCATCTCGTCCACGTCCGGCGGCAGGGGCAGAATGGCCGAGTATGTGGTGGCCGGATCGGAGCCGATGGCCACCGCCACGTCCATCCGCTGGTGGCCGTGATGCCGCATCCTGCGGTAGTGCTCGGCGCCCTGCTTGTGGGTCTGCCAATGCATGCCCGCCGTGCGTTCGTCGAACACCTGCATGCGGTACATGCCGCAGTTGCGTTTTCCGGTGTCCGGATTGCGCGAAAACACCATCGGCAAGGTGATGAAGCGCCCGCCGTCTTCGGGCCAGCACTGCAAGACGGGAAGGTCGAAGAGCGAGAAGCCCTCCGTGCGCGTCACCTCCTGGCAGGCGCCCTTGGCAACCGTGCGCGGGAAGAATGCGCCCATCTCCGCCAGTTTGGGCAGCATTTTGAGCTTGCCGATCAGCCCTTCCGGCGCGCGCATCTCGAGCAGGTCCACAATCCGCCGCGCAACCTCCTCCACCGACCCCACTTCGAGCGCGATCTCCATCTTGCGCATGGAAGCGAACCCGTTGATCAGCACCGGAATGCCGTACCCTTTGGGCCGCTCGAACAGCAGCGCCGGGCCGCCGCTCTTCACCGCGCGGTCGGCGAACGCGGCGATCTCCAGAATGGGATCCACCTCGAAGGGGATGCGCTTCAGCTCGCCCTTCTCTTCCAAGGCGCGAATGAACTCCCGCAGGTCGCTATAGGCCATAAGTTATGATTATGGCGCCGGAGCGCGGCGTGTCCATTTCACGTCGAATCTGCGGCGCCTGGAAACGCCATTTGGCGTGTGTGGAGCGTGCATCCCAACCTGGCAAGACGCGTGCGATATACTCCTATACGAATCTCTTTCTTTCGCGGAGAAACGCACATGAATAACCCTTCCCGGACGAAGCTCACAACGGCGTTGACGGGCCTCTTGTTGACGCTGTGCAACGTGACGGCGCTGCGCGCCGACATCAAACCAGCAGCGCTGTTCGGCGATCACATGGTTCTGCAGCAGGGCATGTCCGTGCCGGTTTGGGGGTGGGCCGACCCGGGCGAGCAGGTCACGGTGAGCATCGCCGGCCAGAAGCAGTCCACGACCGCCGGGGCGGATCGGAAATGGATGGTCCGCCTGACCAATCTCCGGGCTTCGAGCGACCCGCTGGAGATGACCATCGCGGGCAAGAACACGATTCGGATCGCGGACATCCTCATCGGAGAAGTCTGGCTGGGATCGGGGCAGTCGAACATGGACTTCGTGGTTTCGGGCGACATGGCCAAATACCCTGGCATGGCCCAGCGATTCGCCGGCGTGGCCCATGAGGCGGAGGAGATCGCGGCGGCCAACTGTCCGAAGATCCGGGAATTTCGGGTTCCGCTCAAGACCAGCGAATTGCCGCTGGAGGATGTGGCGGGCAAGTGGCAGGTCTGCTCGCCCGCCACCGTGCCCGGCTTCTCGGCCATCGGCTACCTGTTCTCGCGTGATTTGCAGAAGGCCATCAACCAGCCCATCGGGTTCATCACGTCGGCTTTTGGCGCGAGTTGCGCGTCCGCGTGGGTGAGCCAGGATGTGCTGGAGTCCGATGCCCGTCTCACGGGGATTATGGATGGCTTCGCGGCGCAGGTGGCCGCATTCAAGTCGGCGGCCGCTGCCGACAGCCCCGCTCCGGCGGCAGCGGCGCGCGGCGGCGGGCGGGGCAATCCGTTCACCAACCAGCACAACCCGTACGTCCTCTGGAATGCCATGATCAAGCCGATCCAGCCTTACGCCATCAAGGGCGTGCTGTGGTACCAGGGCGAATCGATCACCGAGGGCTTGCAGCTCTATCCGGTGGTGATGGAGCACGTGATTGCGAGTTGGAGGCGGCAGTGGGGACAGGGTGATTTCCCCTTCTATTTTGTCCAGCTTGCGGCCCAGGATGCCGCCAGCAACCGCCCCGAGGTCCGCGAAGCGCAGGCGCAGGCGCTGAAGGTCCCCAACACCGCCATGGCGGTAGCCATGGATATCGGCGAGAAGACCAACGTGCATCCCAAGAACAAGCAGGACTTGTGCGACCGACTGGCGCGCATCGCGCGGGCCAACGCGTATGGCGAGAAGATCGAATACTCCGGCCCCATGTATGACTCGATGCAGGCGGAAGGCTCGTCTATCCGCGTCAAGTTCACCCACGTCGGCGGAGGATTGGTCGCCAAGGGCGGGGAATTGAAGTGGTTCCAGATTGCCGGCGCGGATAGGAACTTCGTGGATGCGGCCGCCAAGATCGATGGCAATGCGATTGTGGTGACCGCTCCCGGCGCCGCGGCGCCGGTGGCCGTTCGCTACGCGTGGCATCGCTGGCCGGAAGGCGCGAACCTGTACAACACGGATGGCTTGCCGGCTCCCCAGTTCCGATCCGACGACTGGGCGTCCCCGGAGCCGGCTCCCGTGCCCTCATTGCGCTGAAATAGACCGACAATATCGCGGCCCGTTGAATCTGATAAAGCGCACGTTCATCAACGGCCGCGCCCGCTATATGGCTCAGGCGAGAGCGATCTTGAGTACGATCGCGTAATCGCTGAGCTTTTCCGCCGGCATCTGCACTCTGAGGCCCGTGGCTTCCTGCGCCCACCGCACCTTGTCCTTGAATCCCAGCAGCTCTACGTTCTGGATCTTGCCCGCCTCCGGCTTGCTGCCGGCGCCCAGCGAGCCGATGAACGCCTCCTTTCCTGGCCAGCCCATCAGGAACGCGTACAACGTCTTGCCTTTCGAGGTGAATCGGACGTCCCGCGCCGTGAACGGCTTGCCGCCGCTGTCGCGCGCGCCAGCGGTTCGCGTCGCCCCCGGCGATGTATCCGGGATGGGCGGGAGCTGCTTGTAAACGCTGGTATCCCTGACAGTGCCCTCCACGCTGGGGCCTTCTCCGCAGATCTTCCACGCGCGAGTTCCGTGGATGCCTTCGCCGTTCACCGCCATCCACGCCGTAACCTCGGAAAGGATGGCCATCTCCTTGGGGTCCAGCGTGCCATCGGATCTCAGCGGAAAGTTCAGCAACAGGGTCCCGTTCCGGCTGACCACGTTCACCAGCAGGTCGATGCACTGCTTCGGCGTTTTGTATTGGGCGTCCCGGTCGTAGTGCCAGTTGCCGATGCAAGTGTCGGTCTGGAACGGGTTGGGCCAGATGCCCTCCGCGATTCCGCGCTCGAAATCGAGTACGCAGGAGCCCACCTGGCAGTCCTCCACTCCTTTGCTGGTGTAGACCGCCTCCACTTTGCCGCCGTGCCATTCCGCGCTCTTGTTGTAGAGGTGCGCCACCAGGCTCAATCCATAATTCTCGAAGCGAATCACGCCGTCGTGATACATCAGGTCGGGCTGCAACTGGTCCACCAGGTCCTGGAGCCGCAGGAAATACTGCCGCTTCCATGACTCCGGAACCTGGCTCACGTCCCCAGGCTGCGCCGCCGGTTCGTGCTTCTCGTGGTACAAATCGGCGTATTGCGGATCGTTGCCGTCGTATGGAACCCCGGCATAGGGACCGGTCCTATCGCTCCCAAAGCAGGTAGCCATCCATTCGTAGCTGGCGTGCAGGTGCTGGCTGACGCCAAAACGCAGGCCCTGCTTCAACGCCGCGTCCCGGAACATCGGCGCGATGTTCCTCTTCGGCCCCGTAGCAACGGAATTCCACCGCGGTTGATACTTCGAATCCCAGAGGTCGAAGTTGTCGTGGTGGACACCCATGCCGACGAAGAATCTCGCCCCCGCTTTCTTATAGAGCCCTAGCAGGTAGTTGGGGTCGAAGTTCTCGGCGCGCCAGGTCGGGATCACGTCTTTGTAGCCGGCCTTCGAGGGGTGGCCGTAGGTCCTGACGTGATAGTCATACTGACGGTGGCCCTGAATATACATTTGCCGGGCGTACCAATCCCCCATCTCGGGAGCCGACTGCGGCCCCCAATGCGCCCAGATGCCAAACTTGGCGTCGCGATACCAGTCGGGAACCTGGTATTCCATCAACGAAGACCGCGTAGCTTTGAAGGGGCCCGGCGCAATTGGAGCGTCCGTCTGCCGCGGTTGTGGGGCGGCAAATGCCCGATATGGCGCCGTGAAAGGGAGCGCCCCTCCCAGAAGTCCTAGCGCGGTCCGCCTTGTAATACTCATCGTCTCCGTCCATTCTGGCATTTCGCGAGCGGAACAGGCCTGTGTCAAGGGGCATTCCGCCATCAGTTATGATTGAAGTTTAATACCACAGCCTGGCAAGGAGAAAGAATGTCGGATCGCGTAGCAGTGGTCACCGGCGGCAGCCGCGGCATCGGCCGGGAAACGGCCCTTACGCTGGCCCGTACCGGCCTGTTCATCGTGGTGGCTTCCCCGGAAGTCGAGAATAACGCGAAGGTGGCCGAAGAAATCCACGCCGCGGGCGGCGCGGCCATGACCCTGGACCTCGATGTCTCTTCATACGACGCGGTGAAGGAAGCCTTCGCCAAGGTGATCGCCGAAAAAGGCCGCATCGATGTCCTGGTGAACAACGCCGGCATCACCCGCGACGGCCTGGCCATGCGAATGAAGCAGGCGGACTGGGACCTGGTGCTCAAGATCAACCTGTTCGGCGCATTTTTCGCCGCCCAGCAGGCGCTTCCCGGCATGATGAAGGCGCGCTGGGGCCGAATCGTCAACATCGCCTCCGTGGTGGGACAGGCCGGCAGCCCCGGCCAGGCCAACTACGCCGCCTCCAAGGCCGGCCTCATCGGCCTGACCAAAGCCCTGGCGCAGGAAGTCGGCAGCCGCGGCATCACCGTCAACGCGGTGGCCCCCGGCTACATCCAGACCGACATGACCGCCGGATTGCCGGAGGAGTTGAAGCAGAAAATGCTGGCGTCGATTCCTCTGGCGCGCTTGGGCGTCCCCGCCGACGTAGCCAACGCCGTCAAGTTCCTGGTGAGTGACGACGCCGCCTACATCACCGGCCACGTCCTCTCGGTCAACGGCGGAATGTATATGTAGGGACGGGTGGGACAGACGATCGGTTCTTGTCGTCTGTCGCTCAGCCCCACTTGAGTTCCACCCGAAGAATGACAGACCACGCAAGGCGATGGTCTGTCCCACTCGCCCTTACGCCAGCGCCCGCGTCACAATCTCCCGCGCTTCCCGCTGGATAATCCGCAGGTGGTCCTGGCCCGCGAAGCTCTCGGCGTACAGTTTGTACACCTCCTCCGTTCCCGAAGGTCGCGCCGCGAACCATCCCCGTTTGGTAGTGACCTTGAGCCCGCCGATGGGCGCGCCGTTTCCGGGCGCGGTGGTGAGCATTGCGGTGATCGGGTCGCCCGCCAGTTGGTGGGCCGAAACCTGCTCCGGTGAGAGCCGGCTCAATATGGCCTTCTGTTCCGGCGTGGCCGGCGCGTCGATGCGCTCGTACGCCGGCGCGCCGAATTCCTCCGTGAGCGAGCGGTAGATCTCGCCCGGATCTTTGCCCATGCGCGCCAGCATCTCGGCCGCCAGCAGAGCCATGGCGATGCCGTCCTTGTCGGTGGTCCACACCGGGCCGTCCAGCCGCAGAAAGGACGCGCCGGCGCTCTCCTCGCCTCCAAATCCGAGCGAGCCGTCGAGCAGCCCGTCGACAAACCACTTGAAGCCCACCGGAACCTCAACCAACCGGCGTCCCAGCCGCTCGGCCACCCGGTCGATCATGCCGCTCGAAACCAGCGTCTTGCCTACCGCCGCGGTGGCGCCCCACCCCGGACGGTGCTGGAACAGATACCAGATGGCCGCCGACAGATAGTGGTTCGGATTGAGCAGCCCGGCGCTACGCGTCACGATTCCGTGCCGGTCGTGATCGGTATCGCAGGCGAAAGACAGGTCGAACTTGTCCTTCTTCTCGATCAGCCCCGCCATGGCGTAGGGCGAGGAACAATCCATGCGGATCTTGCCGTCCCAATCGAGCCGCATGAAGCGGAAGGTGGCGTCCGGGTGGCTGTGGTCGATGGAAAGCGAAAGCCCGTACTTTTCGGCGATGCGGCCCCAATACTCCACGCCGGCGCCGCCCAGCGGGTCGGCCCCCAGCTTGAGGCCCGCTCCGCGCACCGCATCCATATCGAGCACCGCGCCGAGATCGTTCACATACTCCGAAATGTAGTCGTGCCGGCGCGTGCCCGGGGCCTGGAGCGCGCGGGGATAGGAGATCCGCCGCACATCGCCGAGGCCGGCGGCCAGAATCGCATTGGCGCGGTCCTCAATCCAGCCGGTGGCGTCGGTGTCCGCCGGGCCGCCGTGCGGCGGGTTGTACTTGAAGCCCCCGTCCTCGGGCGGATTGTGGGAAGGCGTGATTACGATCCCGTCGGCCGGCGCCTGCGTACGCCCCCGGTTGTAAGCCAGAATCGCGTGTGAAAGCGTGGGCGTGGGCGTGTAGCCCAGGGTCGCGTCGATCAGGGTTTCGACGCCGTTGCCCGCCAGGACCTCGAGCGCGGTGGCGAACGCCGGCTCCGAGAGCCCGTGCGTGTCCTTGGCCAGAAACAGCGGCCCGGTGACGCCGTTCGCCGCGCGGTAGTCCACGATCGCCTGGGTGATGGCCAAGATGTGGTCCTGGTTGAACGAACAGTGGTACGCTGATCCGCGGTGGCCCGAGGTGCCGAAGCTCACTTTTTGCGCCGGAACCGAGACATCCGGCTTCTCCTCATAGTAGGCGGTGATCAGCCGCGGAAGATCGACCAGCATTTCGGGCGGCGGAGGCTGCCCGGCAAGCGGATGGAGTGCCACGTGTCTACCTTACCGCATTCGTGGGGCGGGCTTCAGCCTGCCCTCACGCTGGAGGCGCGGGCTCCAGCACGGGCTTGTACCCGTTGCGGCGCATGACTTCGAGCACCGCCGCCAGCGCTTCGGGAAGCACGTAGAAGAAGGCGCCCACCCGCACGGCGGCAAAGACGATCCCCCCGCGGTACTCGTCGGTCTCCACCCCATAATCCACGCCGGCCGCGTCGAAGATGCCTTCCAAACGCAATGCGTCGTTCAGCTTTTTGGCGATGTAAACCAACACGGGTTCGCGGTTCTCAAAGAAGCCTGCCTCTTGTTTCATGGGCGCTTAACCAGTGTAGCGGCACAGCTCCGATCGCGCAGGCGACCGCGACCCCGGAACGTCACGGAATGCTAGAGTGAGAACAGGTTCCACACATCCCAAGGAGACACGGCCCATGACCGGAATTCAGTTCATCACCGACGCGAAAGGCCGCAAGACGGCGGCGGTAATCGACCTCAAGAAACACAAGGCGCTATGGGAGGATATCGAGGACGTGCTGGTTTCCCGGTCGCGGCGGCATGAAAAACGCATCCCACTCGAAAAGGTAAAAGCAGACCTGATCGCAAGTGGAAAGCTCCATGGCTAGCTACGACGTCGCATTGACGTCAACCGCGGAGAAGGAACTCGAAAAACTGTCTGGCCAATTGGTCGCGCGAATCGTCCCGCGCCTGGAAGATCTCGCCGCCAACCCCCGTCCGCCCGGCTGCAAGAAGCTCAGGAGCGGTAATTGCGAGTGGCGCATTCGCGTGGGTGACTACCGCGTGGTGTACACCATCGACGACGCTAGATTGCGGGTGGAGGTGACGCGAATCCGTCACCGAAGCGAAGCATACAGACGATGATTTCCGCCGCCCCTATCAGTACTTCCCCAGAAACTCCTTCACGCTGGCTTCCCGCGCGGCCTTTCCCGCCATGCACAGGTCGATCTGTTCGAGCGTCTGGGCCAGCGTCCTGGGCGCGCCCGCGAATTGGCTCACCAGAGGGGCGAAGAAGTCTTGCAGCTCCTGCTTCGACTGCGCGTCGCAGAATGCCGCGCCGGCCTGCGGCAGAAGGGCCCCCAGATCGCTGCCGAAAACGCTGGGGCGCCCGCGCACGATCTGGTCGAAATGCGCCCGGATGAACTGGAACCCGAGCTTGCGCGTTTCCGCATAATCCTGCCCGGCGAAGTACAGCCGGTACCCATCCACCAGGGCGATGCCGCCGGAAAGCACCGCCTGCATGGCGGCCTCGATTGCGGCCGGATCGCGGAAGTCTTCCATGGCGGTGAGCAGCCGCCGCCGGTCCTGCCGGTCCGGGCTATGCCGAAAGGCGGCCAGGTACCGGTTGAACAGCGCCAGATCGCCATAATAGGCCGCGGTTCTCAGAATCGCGCCGGATACTCCGGAACTCGCCGCGCTCCGGTCTTCGAGCCATTTTTCGGCAAGCTCGCCCGCCTGCCTGGCAAGCTCCGGGTCGCCGCCATCGGTCGCCATGGCGCGCAACAGAACCGGCCGCAGAAGCCCGTCGTCGTCCGATTCGCCGGGCTTGGGGTTCCAGCCCAGTTCGCGCGCCCGGGCCAGAAAGTTCGTCCGCAAAAAGCGCCCATAGTTCGGCAGGAGATCCGGCGGAACCTCGTCCTGGCGAATGGATAGGGCCAGATCGAGAATCAACTGGATCACCTGGCGCTCGGGATCGTCGTGAAACGCAGGAACCAGCTCCAACGCCTCCGCCGCGGGCAGCTTGCCTTCGGCCGCCATGGCTCGCGCATTGCCGATGAGATCCACGCGCTCGGCCGCGCTGAGCCGCGAAACCACGTCCCCGGAGGTCAGCTTGGCGAGCATCCCGCCCGCGTACTCCACGCGGTAGTAGCCCATGGCCCCGGCGTTGGCGTCCAGCCACGCGGGGCAGCTCCTGGCCTTGAGCGCCCATTTCACCTTGGCCTGCGTCATCAGGGTGCATTCGGTCTCACCCGCCGCCGCGCCATAACGCACGCACAAGGGAATGCCCCACGCCTGCGCCGCCGAACCGTTCGAACCGATGGGCAGCGAGCGCTCTTGCGCCAGGCGCAGCGCCGGAGCCCCCGATCCGCACTCCAGGGCCACGGAAACCGCCGGCACGCCGGGCTTGTCGAGGAAACTGGAAAAAGCCTTGGTCACATCCCTGCCGCTCGATGCGCTGAGCGACCGCAGAAAATCCAACGCCGTCGCGTTTCCGCCGGCGTATTTTCCCAGGTAGGCGCGCACCCCTTTCCGGAACGTTTCCGCGCCCAGCCAGTTCTCGAACATGTCGATGACCGCGGCGCCCTTGCTGTAGGTGATGTCGTCGAACGCGTTGACGATGTCGTCTTTCGATGCGATGGGCTCCCGTATGCGCCGCGCCGTCACCAGGCTGTCTTCATCTTCGGCGTTTAGCTTGGTGTTCACGGCCTCGATCCGCGCTTTCCATTCCGGCTTCCACTCGGCCACCAGCTTCTGCTCCATCCAGGTCGCGAAGGCTTCGTTCAGCCACACGTCGTCCCACCACCCGGTGGTCACCAGGTCTCCGAACCACTGGTGCGCCAGCTCGTGCGCGGCCACCACGGCATAGTTCCGCTGGCGGGTGATGGTGTCGGTTGCCGGGTTGGCGAGGATTATGTTCTGACCGTAGGTC
This sequence comes from Terriglobia bacterium, assembly GCA_963767595.1. Lineage (GTDB taxonomy): Bacteria > Acidobacteriota > Terriglobia > Bryobacterales > Bryobacteraceae > BOG-224. The sequence goes on along the minus strand of CAVYEK010000008.1, from coordinate 213,384 downwards.
ACCATCCCCGCATTCTCCATGGCTCCAAAGCCGGTGGTCACCGGAACCGCGACCTGGTCCGATTTGCCGTACGGAAACGGCATCCCGAAGTAATCTTCCAGCCGGCTCAGAATGGTCGCGGTCACTTCGGCGGCGTACTTCGCTTCGTTGGCTTTGCCCTTGGGAGTTACGATGCGCACCGGAACCCGGTTCTTCCCGGCCACGCCCGCGTCCACGAATTCGAACGGGCCCACGGCGAAGGCCAGCAGGTAGCTGGGCAGCGGCTTGGTCTGGGCAAACGTGTAGATGGCCTGTTTCCCCACCGTGGTTTTCGAGGCCACGGCGGTATTGCTCAGAGCCACATTCGGCTCGCCGACCTTAAGGGTCAACTGCCACGGCGTCTTGTAAGACGGCTCATCGAAACACGGAAACGCATCCCGCGCATCGGTGGGTTCGAATTGCGAGAACAGGTAACGGTTGCCGCCGTCCTCCGCGCTGAAGATGCCGGAGCTATCGCCCCTGCGGACGGCCCCCGTATAGTCGATCTTGATCTCAGCCGGGCCCGCGGGAACGGGAGTATCGAGCTCCAGGCCCAGGAAATCGTCGCCGCCGGGCACGGCCCGGGCTTGCCAAAGCTTCCCGCCGGCGGTTACCGAAGCCGAGCTGACCGCGATCCGATTGGCATTGAGCCAGATCGTCTTGGCGGGCTTCCCCACTTTTATATGGATCGCGATGGACCCGCTGAAGCCGGTCTCCGCCGGGTCGAGGGCCAGCTCCACGCGGTAGGCGGTGGGAGCGATGTCCTGCACCTCCCCAAGCCGCAGCTTGGGCGGCCCGTCAGCCGCCAATATGGCGCGGCAAGAGATGGCGAGAACCGCGACGCGAACCGGGAAGTGGCCCATAAACAGTTATCGTTTCACAGAATCCGAGCGGGCGGACGAATGCCGGTTCTGTCCGCGAACCCAGTAAGGGTGAAAGACAGCGGGCCACGGCGCAAGAAGCTGCGAGAGAATCGCCCGCAAGCGGGCGAGGCAAGCGGAACCGCCAGCCCCACCTCAACATCGGTGGGGCAACCTGCGGTTTTGGGCAAGTTGCCCAAAAATAAACTGGAAACAAAGGACTTAGCCGCCGATTTTTGGGTCTTTTGGGCATTTTGCCCAAAAACTGACTTTTCACCGGCCTGCTAAGGGGGCTGGACTGAATTGCCGCCGGTTTCCCACGGCTCGCGAAAGCGTGAACGAATCGGGTGGGCCTCCGGATTGACAGACGGAAGCGTCTGTCCCACAATGCTGTCGAAGGCTTCCATCCCGTGGGCTACTATCTTTCTCCCCTTCGGGGTTGAGAATCGTCGTAGCCGCCACCAGGAGTGTTTTCCCCCGCCGCGCTACAATCAAAGCGGTCCGTGCGCAAACGCTGGCAACAAATTCGCACCGCCGTGGTCCGGCGCTTCCGCTACAAGGTCACGCCGGGCGGTCTGCTGTTCATGCTGGCTATCGTGCTGGTGGGGTTCGCGGCCCTCGTTTCCACTTACAATTTGTTGTTTCTGATCGAGGCTGCCATGCTCGCCACCCTGCTGGTTTCGGGTCTCGTCAGCCGCCTCTCTCTAGCCACCCTGGAGCTCGATTTTCTGGCGCCCGAGCATGTGCCCGCCGGACGCTACGTTCCGGGCAAGCTCTTCGTGCGCAACCGCAAGTGGTTCATGCCGTCGTTCTCCGTACGCGTGGAGGCCATCCGCGATCCCGACAGCCCCACGCTCCAATCCGGCATCTACTTCCCACTGATCGCCGGGGGCGCGGCCCTGGAAGAGACGGTGGAAGTCCGCTTTCCCCGCCGCGGGGCGTACCGCCAGAACAATTTCGCCTTCCTGACTTCGTTTCCGTTCGGTTTCCTGGAGAAATCCGCGCGCGTCACGCTGCGCCGCGAAACCATCGTCTATCCATCCATCGATCCGCGCCCCGGGTTCGACGATCTGCTCCTGGGAATCGCCGGCGAAATCGAAACGCACTACCGCGGGTTGGGCCGGGATTTCTACCGCATCCGGCCCTATGAAGCGCTGGAGAGCGCCCGCCACGTGGATTGGAAAGCCACCGCTCACGTGGGCAGTCTGCAAGTGCGCGAGTTCGCCCGCGAACAGGAGCAGACCGTGGAGGTGTTCCTGGACCGCGACATCCCGCCCGCGCTCGATGCCTGGTTCGAGCACGCCATCGATTGTTGCGCCTTCCTGTCGTGGCGGCTCTCCGGTCAAGGGGCCTCCATTCATTTCCGCTCCCAGGGATTTGCATTTCGCCAGCCCGAAGACGGCGATATCTACGCCATACTGAGATACCTGGCTCTGGTGTATCCCCAGCGCACCGATGGTCCGGAGCCTCCGCTTGACGCCACCAGTTACCAGCTCGTACTGACTCCCGCGCCGGGCCGTTTCCGTGACGCCGGATGGATGGACGCGCGCATTTTGTCGCCGGATGAGCTGCCGGTGACGGCGGACGAATCGGAGACTGCGCGTCATTGAGCCGCGGTTGCCCGAATCGACGGCCAATGCTAACATATATGTTATTATCGAATCGTGCTCCACGTTCGGGAGTATATCGACGCCGCCGGGCGGAGCCCCTTTACCAAATGGCTCCGTGCGCTCAACGTTCAAGCCGCGGCGAAAGTGGCGACGGCGCTCGAACGCATTGCGGAAGGCAACCTGTCCAACGTCAAGACGGTCGGTGGCGGCGTTCTCGAATACAAGGTTGATTTTGGCCCCGGCTATCGCATTTACTTCGGGCGGGACGGCGACCGGCTTGTTATTCTGCTCGCCGGCGGCGTGAAGAAGCGCCAGCGGGAAGACATCCGCCTGGCAAAGGCGAATTGGGAAGATTATCGGAGCAGGAAGGCTCAGGAAGAGACACGATGCCACTGACCAAGGATTTTCGCGAGACGATCCGCGAACGCGCTCAACGGGAACCGCGATTCAGAAAGGCGCTGCTTCGCGAAGCAATCGAACTCTTGCTCTCCGGCGACGAGAAAATGGGCCGCGCCATCTTGCGCAACTATATCAACGCCACAGTCGGCTTCGGGCGGTTGGAGGATGCCACATCCATCCCGGCCAACAGCCTCATGCGGATGTTTGGGCCGAAGGGCAACCCTTCGGCCAAGAACTTGTTTGGGGTCCTCGCTCATCTTCAGGCACAGGAAGGCGTGAACTTCGAGGTCCGTCCCCGCCGCGGCTGACATTCAATGGCTGGGCCATAGCCGAGTGGGGTTGCCGGAGAAATGGGTTTTCCCTGGCCGCCCCAAAACCCATTTCTACGATATCGCGTTTCAGACCCTCAACTTGCTTGACCGTACTTTCGGTTAAGACTACACTGTAGTTGTAATGATCCCAGGTGAGTTCGAGCAGGTCGTGATGCTGGCGATCCTCCGTGTTGGTAAGGATGCCTATGGCGTCACGATCCGTGCCGAAATCGCCAACCGTACCGGCCGGCAGATCAGCCCAGGTGCACTGTACACGACTCTCGACCGCTTAGAAGAGAAGGACTGGCTGTCCTCCCGCATGGGCGACCCTACTCCCGAACGCGGTGGACGCGCCAAGCGCTACTACGAGGTCACCGCCTCCGGACTCAAGTGCGTAAGCGAAGCCCAGCGAGCTTTCCGGAACCTTGTCGAGGACCTCGCCATTATTGGAGCATCCTATGCTTAAGATCTCCGCGGCCGAATCGTTCCTGTCCCTGTTTACGACGCGCGATCGGGCCTCCGCCATCATCGGCGATCTCGTGGAACAGCGACGCGCCTCCTTGCTCAACATCCTGGGGACTGGTGCTTCGCTGTTTCTGCGCAGCGCCCGCGCGCAACCGATGCGCCTGTCGCTGGCTGCTGGGCTTGGCGGTATCCTCTGGCTCGTCGCCGGCAGTATTGCCGACATCCTAATCCGTCTCGGCTTCCGGTCGCACCACTATGGCGATATCTATGGGGTCATTTCATGGAGCATCGCGATACCAGCCCTCGTCGGCTACGTGATCGCACGCTTTACCAAGAACCAAGAAATCACAGGCTGCATGGGCTTCGTCATACTGCTCGCGTTCGTGGCGTTAGGCGAAGCCGCCACGGGCGGCTACGCCTGTACAGCGCAATTCCTTCGCTCCATGGTAGGCTTCGACTTTGGAGTCCCGGCAGTCATCCTGCTCGTGTCGGGCGCTCTGACCCGGAATCGTGCCCTAAGGCGGCACATGACTCGCAACTGTTGAGACGGTTGCCCCCGGAATCTGCCAAGAAGGCCACGGGGATCTTTAGCGGCCGTCTTGAAGTGGGGTTCTCGTCCACGTGGCGGCGGGGGGGATCGAAGCTGGTCCCTCACTTCCACCGGTGCTAGGCCCGTTGGCTCAGCTCTCTTACGGCAATCTTCAGGTCCTCGATGTCTCGCCTCATCTGCAGGAACTTCGTCGCAACTCGCAATACAACGTATCCAATTGCTTTGAGAATTCCCACCTCAACCACAAGCGCGGTGACCGCGCCGGCGATCAGCATTAGAGTGGCGCCGTTAGACTTAAGCCTCCATTATGACTTAACGCTCCCGATATGTGGCGTTACCGGAAACCGGCCCCAAAAATGGCGTGGTGGGACTGCCCGCCCCGCCGCTCCTCGCCTATGCCGCCGCCATATACAATGGCGATACGGGAATTCACAGGAGTATCGAATGAAGAACGCCCTTACCGCATTGGCCCTCGCCGGGCTGTTCGCCGCCGTGTCGCCGGCCCAACGCCCCTGGCAGCAAATCACCGTGCCCTCGGTGCGCGACGTGGCCGCCAACTTCAAGACGCCGCCGCGCGAGTACGGCGCCATCCAGCCGTTTATGGGTTGGAACGGCCCCGACGCCAAGGAAAGGATGGCCGCCATCGTCCGGGATCTCGACCGGCTCTCGGCTAACGGTGTCTTCGTGGTGAACATGTCGCCGGGACGCGGCGAACCGGCCTACCTTTCCCCGGAGCACATCAACCAGGTGAAGTTCGTGGTCCAGGAAGCGGCCAAGCGGGGGATGAAGCTGTGGATCCAGGACGAATACGACTACCCCAGCGGCTTCGCCGGCGGCAAAATCAGCGAGCAATACCCTCAACTGACCATGCAGGCGCTCGATGCCGACATACGGATCAGCGTGATGCCGGGCCAGACGCTGACCATGCCCACGCCGCCCGACACGCTGGGCGCGCTGGCGGTTTTCGCGCAGACCGGCGCGGTCATCAATGTGCCGATCGGCCCGAGCGGAATCAAATGGATGGCCCCCGTACCGCCCGGCGCGGGCGGCTACCCGAAACCGTGGGAGCTGATCCTGGTCCGGCACATCTTTCGCAGTTCTCCTACCCGCATGTCGGCCCGGGCCGACGGCACACGCGCCAAAGACAGCCAGTATTCCCTGATCGACTACCTGAACCCGGATGCCACCCGAGCCTTTATCAAGATCACCCACGAAACCTACAAGCAGGCGGTGGGGGATGAGTTCGGCAAGACCGTTCTGGGCTTTTTCGGCGACGAGCCCGACTATACCGGCTTCATGCCCTGGACGCCCAAGCTGCTCGACGAGTTCCGGCAACAGAAGGGCTACGACCTCCAGCCATACCTGCCGCTTCTGTTCGCCCCGAAGATGACCGACGAAGCTTGGCGCGTGAAGGCGGACTACTGGGACGTGTGGAGCGGGATGTTCCGCGATTCCTTTTTCGGCGTGCAGGCGGAGTGGTGCGCGAAGAACAATGTGGAGTACCTGGTGCATCTGAACCACGAGGAGCAGGCGCTGCGGCTGGATTTGCCCGAGGATCATATCCGCAACGAGGGCGACTACCTCAGAGACATGCGGTACGTGGGAGTGCCGGGCATCGACAACCTCAGCCAGCTTGTGCCAAACCGGGTCCACGCGTATGACGCGACGTGGAACGAAAACAACAATTTCCCCAAGCTGGCCTCTTCGGCGGCGCACCTGTTCGGCCGGCCCAAGGTCTGGACCGAATCCGGCGGCGGATTGGGCATCGACGGCAAGTTCCAGTTGGATTTTCAGTTGGTGAGGGGGATAAACGCGCTGCAGGTCGGCCTGGCAGGGGGGCGCGGCCCCGGCGGGGCGACAGCGCCGCCACAGGCGCCCATGCTGGCGTGGTACACCGACCGGGCCGGCTATTTGATGGCCATCGGACGCCCGGCGGCCCAGGTGGGTCTTTACTATCCCTCCAACAGCATGTGGATGGGCGACGAAGCGGCCGACCGCAGCATGACCAAGTTGGGGTGGCAGTTGCTGGAACACCAGGTGGATTGGGATTACTTCGACGAGCAGTCGCTCAGCTCGGTAGCGACTATCGAGAACGGCGGCTTCCGGAACCTCAGCGGACAGCTTTACCGGGCCATCGTGGTTCCCTCCACCACGGTGATCACGCGCACCGGCCTGGAGCGTTTTCAGGCCTTCGTAAAAGCCGGCGGCAAGGTGATTTTCGTGGGCAAGACGCCGAAGCTGGTGGTGGACAAGACCTTCTTGAATGCCAAGGAAGCGCCCGACCTGAGCTTCGCCACGCTCATCGAACCCTCCGGCGACATCACCGACCGGGTGATTGCGGCGCTGCCGAAACCGGACGTGTCGCTGGACCGGCCCTGGCAGCGGTTGACGTACGCGCACCGGAGCTGGCGCGACGCCGAGATGTACTATTTCTTCAACGAGAGCGACAAGGAAGAATCGCGTACCGCGACCATCACCGGACGCGGTCAGGCGCAGGCCTGGGACCTGACAACGGGCGAGATTCATCCCATCTCCGGCGCTACGGCCGCAGGCGATTCCGTGCGCTTTCCGCTTCTGCTGGAACCCTACGAGGCGAAGGTCATCGTGGTGGGGCCGCTTCCGGGCGCCGGCGTCTCCAGCCCTGAGCCCGCTCTGGTGACTGTCAGCGCCCTGGCCGAGTTGGCCGGCGACTGGACGGTGGACCTGAACGGCAAGCAGTTGACCACCCCACTGCGATCCTGGGAGGATCTTGGGGCCGCGTCATTCGGCGGACCGGCCACCTACCGCAAGCAGTTCACGGCTCCCGCGGCGCCTGCGGGAAAACGGGTGTTTCTCGAAATCGCCGATGTGCGCGAGTACGCCCGGGTCAAGTTGAACGGGAAGGAACTCGAGGCGCACGCCTGGCAACCCTACCGCTGGGACGTAACCAGCGCCTTGAAAACCGGCTCCAACGACTTGGAAATCGAGGTACGCGCGACGTCCTCGGGCCGCGGAGGCTCGGGGCCTCCTCCGCCTCCGGCCGCGGCCGCGGCAGCCGGGCGAGGAGCTCAGCCTGCGCCCGCCGGCGCCGCCCCTGGGAGGGGTCGCGGCGCTCAGGTGGGAGATGGACAGATGGCAGCCGGCGCCGCTGCGCCACCCCCCGCCGCCCCTGGCGGGAGGGGCCGCGGCGGGGCCCCCCCGGTTTCCGGCCTGCTGGGCCCGGTTCGCCTGGTGGCGCGCTGAACGCGGCACTGCAACGGGCTACGGAAGCGCCGCTGGCGGCGCTTCCTGCATCAGACCGTCCGTGATCGTAACCGGTTTCGTGTCAATCGTGATCGTCGCGGGCGTCAAGCCCTCGCGCTTGGCCGTCAACCGGATCGTCCCGGGCATCAGGGTGGAACGCATGGCCACGCGGTTGATGCCGCCCTCGGTGTTGAGGTAGAGGTTGTTGGTGGAGTTGGTCTTGCCGGAGTTGTAACCCCCGCGCCAGATGGCGGGGCCGGTGGCCGAAACAGCCCGTCCAATCGACTCCCAGGTGAAATCCACGCGGGCGTCGTCGGTGGGGCAACGCTCGCCGCTCGCGTCGACCACTTCAAAGTCGATCAGAGCGACATCTTCGCCGTCGGCGCGCATCCCCCCTGGAGCGGTGTGGACGGTGAGCTTGATGGCCGCGGGAGGGCCGGCGGTCTTCATTTCATGCTGTGTCACGGCGGCGCCGCCTTTGTAGCCGACGGCCTTGATTGCGCCGGGCGCGAACGCGATGTTCGGAAAGGCATAGAGATACCCGCTCTCGGGCTGGGTGAGCTTGCCTCGCGAAACGCCGTTCACGAAGAGTTCGACGCTGTCCACATTGTTGGCGATGACATTCATCGTCTTGGTGGTATTGGCCGGGTATGTCCAATGCCCGATGATGTGGATGTCCGGCTTTTCGTTCTGCATCACGCGCTCGGCGAAGTAAATCTCCTTGGGCAGGCGCACGGCGTCGATCTTGCCGCTGACGCGGCAGACCTCGCTCGAATCCTGACGGCCGTCGGCGTCGGAATCGATGAAATAGATGGATGCGTAGGCCGCCCACTTGGACTGGTTCGGGTCGGTGTTGGAGATGCGGTTGGACCAGAACGACCAATATCGCTTGACCTGCGCCAGGGCGAAGGTCTCGGAATTGTAGTTCCATGTGTCGTTCGGCCCCTTCTTGAATCCGAAATAGGGCGGGGAATAGTCGTCCCAGAAGCGGCGGGCGCCTTCATCGCGGAAATCCTCGGTCTCGATGAGGGGGGCCTGGTCGCGCATCTGGGCGTCGTAGGGCCCGCCGAGCATTGTGCCGAACCACTCCGTACCGGCCCGCGCCCCCGGTTCCGTCAGCGAGCGGCACCCCATAACCCGGCCGCCGTGCGGGTCGAATTCCTTGCGCAAGTCCACCATCTGCTGCATCTGGGATGTAGTGACTCCAGTGTTCCCCGCCTCCCAGAAGAGCACACTGGGGTTGTTGCGGAGATAGATGATGGTGTCGCGCATGACCTCCACGCGTTGTTCCCATTGGCGGCCTTGCGCGTCCTCTTCCTTGTCGCCGGCGGGCGCGACCTCCACGATGCCGATCCGGTCGAACGCTTCCACATCCACCTTCTGCGGCGCCACGTGCATCCAGCGCATGTAATTCCCATTGGAATCGCGAAGCATCCGGGCGGTGAAATCGTGCATCCAGTCGGGATAGCCGGCGCCGACGCCGGCCCATTCGTTGCTGGTACGCTGGGCGAATCCCTTGAGATAGACGAACTTGTCGTTGATGTAAACGCCGCCCGCGCCGGCCCCGCCCTTGAACTCCGTCTTGCGGAACCCCGTGGTCGTCTTGGCGACGTCGACCACTTTCCCATCGACCGTCAGCATGGTGTACACGTCGTATAAATAGGGATCGTCGGGGCTCCAGAATCGGGCATCGGCCAACCGGCCTTTGGCCGTCAGGACGGTCTTCGCGCCGGACAGTATGTCGGCTCCGCCGCCCTGGAGGGTGGCGCGGACCATGCCGTCCCTATCCACCACCGCGACCGACAGGGTGACGGTCGCCTTAGGAACCCTGCGATCGGCAGTGGCATTGTGAACCTGCGATTCCACGGCGACGTCGCAGCTACGGCCCGCGATGTTGTAGTTGCCGCAATAGATATACGTGCCGGTGGTCCCCAGGCCGTAATACAGCGGCAGGGTCTGGTAGATCTTGCCCGTGAGGTGCAGCCACACCCGCCGGTTGATCCCGCCGTGGTCGGGGTTGAAATCGTTGGCGTTCCATCGGTAGGTGGTGTCGGTGGCCCGCTCCTTGTAGCTGGTGCGGTTGTCCACCTGCACCGCCAGCACGTTGTCCCGGTCGCCGAAGAGCGCCGCGGAAGTGAGGTCCACGCCGTAGCCCGTGATGCCGTTCTCATACAGACCGAAAGGCTTGCCATTGAAATAGATATCCCCGGCCTGGCGCATGCCCTCGAACTCGACGAACACTTTCGATCCGGCGGCTTCGGCGGGAAGCTTGAAGTGTTTTCGGTACCAGCTCAGGCCCTTGTACGTGCCGCGATCCCCGCCGCTGTGGTCGATGATCACGCGGAACGAATCCACATCGTTGAACGAATGCGGGGTGCTGACGGTCTCCCATTGGGAATCGTCGAACGACGGCTCCTGGGCGCCGGGCACATCCTGGCGGATGAACTTCCAGTCCGGATTGAAATTGTACGTGACGCGCGGCGAGGCGGGCGGCGTAAACCGCGACGCAGCGCAAAGCGGATTACCGGAAACCAGAACGGAGAAAGCAACCAACGGCAGGACGCGGTTTGACTTCATGCGTGCCAGTGTAGCCGACGGACGCCCCGCCCGGCAATCGGCGCCGCTGAGTCCGCTCCTCATCCCAAGGCTAGCCCTTTGTGGGACGGCAGTTTTCCGGTTCGTAGCGTCGTACGGAGGATGCCCTCAATCAAACGATGCCCTGCCGACGCTGCGGGTCGTCGCATAGACCCTCCCGTGACGCCGGAATGCGCACCGACAGTTCTTAAGCGGTTTGGGAGCCTTGAAAGGGAAGGGTTTTGGAGCGGGAGACGGGACTCGAACCCGCGACGTCCAGCTTGGGAAACTGACCATGGATTGAAAATACTGAATTTGGCGTCCATGGTGTTCATTTCTGGCTTTGGAAACTATCCTGTTTTCAACGGCCTGCTCTCACCCCTTTCTTAATGGAGCAGTTTTGGAGCAGCAGGTGCAATGTCGACCAAGGTTTAGCCCGGGGGAAGGCCGGCAGTCTCTGCGGCTTCTGACCTTCCGCCGGGCGAAGCTACAGACTCGAACCTGTGACCTCCTGCGTGTGAAGCCCGAGAATCCTTTCTATTCAGCTCCTCAATTCCTATTGCGTCCTTTGGTTTTCAACAATTTGGGGCGTCTGCTTTCGCTCAGCCGACAACCTCAAACAGCTCAATCAGTTCCGTTCTGATACGGTTCTGATACGGAAAGCCGAACAATCATGAATCTCGCGCAGATCATCAATGCGCTCCCGCTGCAAGTGTACATCCGCCGCGGACTTGACCCGATGGAATGCGATGGACTTGTCGCAATGGGAGTTTTACCTTCTTCTTGCGGATGAACTAAAGCGGGAATATCTTCCCCCGCTCACGGAACGGACGGAGCCAGCGGGAACCTCAGCGAAGTAAATCTTCCAGGCGGATCGAACTGTCAGTTTTGGAGTCGCGGTACTTGACGATGACCGGCGTGTTGATGGAGATGTTCCACTCTTTTCCCTGGCCGCTCGTGACGGCCCGGGAGCCGGGAACAACGATGGCGTCGCGCGGGATCACGAGCGGAGAATCACCGGCCCTGCGATAGACCTCTCCCCGGACCACGTCATAGACGGGCGTCGAGCCGGTCAGGATGGTGCCAGCGGCGAGCACGGCGCCTTGCTTGACCATAACGCCTTCATAGAGTCCGCAATTTCCCCCGATCAGGACGCCATCTTCCACGATGACCGGCAGAGCGCCGACCGGCTCCAACACGCCGCCGATCTGGCTGGCGGCGCCGACATGCACCCGCTTTCCCACCTGAGCGCAGGAGCCCACCAGAGCGCGGGAGTCCATCATCACACCGTCATCCACGTAGGCGCCAACGTTGACGAATATGGGAGGCATGCAGACCACGCCCTTGCCCAGGTAGCTGCCGTCCCGGATGGACGAGCCCCCTGGCGCGTCGCGGACGCAGCTTTCGCTGTCCATGTCTTTCAGTGAATCGGTGTTCTTATCGTAGGAGGTAAACGCCCCGCGGTCGCCTGAGGCCGACATATCCTCGAGCATCCCGACGCGGAACCCCAAAAGGATTCCCATCTTCACCCAGGCGTTCACCTTCCATCCCGTTAACTCCCCTGGCGCGGGCTCCGCCGCGCGGATCTCGCCGCTATTGAGCCCCTGTTTCAGCTCCTTAAAGGCGTCGAAGAACTCTTGTCCGTAGTCCGTGGTCTGCTGATGGTACAGGCGCTCAATTTTCTCTGCCAGCGACATATTCCTTTTCCTTGCCGGCCAGCAATCCGAGCTCCTGCAGAACTTTCTCGACCTTCGCTTGATTTTCCGGCCGGGGGAGAACCATCGTCAGCCGGTAGGAGGGATCAATATGGCCCATGGCGGCCAGAGCTGCCTTTACCGGGATGGGATTGCTTTCGATGAATAGGACCTGCATCAAGGGGCCGAGGCGCCGCTGGAGGCGGCGCATCGCCTGCTCGTCCAAGCTGCCGTCCGTGTGGAACGGCGTGACCAGCGGGGTCCCGCAGCCGTGAAGTCGGAATAGATCCATGGAAGCCACCTCAGCAGGCGTTTAGCATAGCATGATCTCGGAGCGGTCGTCGCCCGAAAATTGGGTCCCGAACAGAGGACTTATTGGGGCTTCGCAACGTTGCCGGTGGAGGCGACGCGAATCCGTGGCCGGACTGGATGAGGCTAGATGATTTTGGCAAGACGTTTTCCGGCTTCTTCGACGTTGGCGCGGCTGTTGAAGGCGCTCAAACGGAAATAGCCCTCCCCGCAGGCTCCAAACCCGCTTCCTGGTGTTCCCACTACGTTGGCTTCCCGCAGCAGCTTGTTGAAGAAATCCCAACTGCGCAAGCTGCCGGGAATCTTCAGCCACACATAAGGCGCATTCACGCCGCCGTAGGCCTGTATTCCCAGCTTCTTCAGCGCTTCACGCACCAGCCTGGCGTTGGTGAGATAAATCTCTATGGTTGCCCGAACCTGCTGCCTGCCTTCCGGCGAGTAAATTGCCTCCGCGCCTCGCTGAACGGGATAAGAGACCCCATTAAACTTGGTGCTGTGGCGTCTATTCCACAGCGAATGAATCGAGGCTTCGCGACCATCCTGCGTCTTTCCCTTGAGACCTTTCGGAATGACGGTGAAGGCGCACCGAACACCGGTGAATCCGGCCGTCTTGCTGAAACTGCGGAACTCGATTGCGACGTCCCTGGCTCCGTCAATTTCGAAAATCGAATGGGGAATGGACGGGTCGGTGATGTAGGCCTCATAGGCCGCGTCGTACAGAATGGTCGAGCCGTTCTGGTGCGCGTAGTCGACCCAACGCTGCAGCATTTCCTTCGATGCAGCCACGCCGGTGGGGTTATTGGGATAGCACAGATAAATCAGATCGACGCGCTGCCGGGGGAGATCGGGAACGAAATTGTTCTCCGCAGTAACCGGAAGATAAACCAATCCGCCGTAGCGGCCGGCGGCGTCTGCCGGACCTGTGTGGCCGGCCATCACATTGGTATCCACGTAGACCGGGTAAACGGGGTCCAAGACGGCGACCACGTTATCCGCCCCGAAGATATCCAGAATATTTCCTGAATCGCACTTCGATCCGTCGGAGACGAAAATCTCACTTGCGTCTATGTCGGCTCCGCGAGACTGGTAGTCGTTTTTGGCGATGGCTTCGCGCAGGAAGCCGTGGCCCTGCTCGGGCCCGTAGCCGCGGAACGATGACCGCACGGCCATTTCATCTACGGCTGCATGCATCGCTTGTATCACCGCGGGGGCCAGCGGTTCGGTAACATCCCCTATATCCAGTCGGACCAGATTTGCGGAGGGGTTTTCCTCGCGGAAAGTTTTCACGAGGCGGGCAATTTCAGAAAACAGGTAACCACCGGTCAGCTTGAGATAGTTTTCGTTGATTTGGGTCATGTTCGGAATTTGATTTGTCGGGTTACTCTTGCGGATTCGATTTTCGAGCCTCGCCAAACAACATTACATGCTCGAAGATACCATTATTTTCATCGAATCGAACCGGCGCAACGCCTCCCGGCATCGCAACATTGACGGTCTTCGCATCTACAAGCCCCAGCGCCCTCGCGGCACACGCTACGGCCGTTGCGCTGGAGCCGGAGGACAATGTCGGTCCCTCGCCGCGCTCGAAAACTCTGGCAGCGATGGTATCCGACCCAACCCGGGAGGCCCACTGCAGATTGATTCCGTTCCTGCACGGACGCCCGCTGCCTCGCACGCCATTGCTTTCGGTGCTATTGGCGATGGCGGCCAGACGGGGCATCCAGTTCCTCGACCCGATTTGCTCCATGGAAGGCAACAGGCTGGGGGTTTTCAGGAAGGTCACGCAATGCGGATTTCCAACATTTACAAATTGGCTGCACTGCCACGATGCCTCGATCTGTTCGAGAGCAAAGACGCGAAAGGTGGGGCGGCCTTCAAACTCAGAAACGCCGACATATTCGGAGGATGCATCCACCGCGGAGAGTCCATAGGTTGGCAGGCCCATGTCGATCCAAAATCCCTTCCGCCCGTCCCGCACAGCCGCTTCGACCCGAGCCTCCACCATCGGCGCCCCAGGATTGTCGTGATAGATGCGCACGATGAATGCATCCGTGCGATGGGCCCGCCCGGTGTCCACCAGGAACTGCGAGAAAATCGTCAGGCCGTTCCCGCTGCGTTCGGCGAGGGTGCCGTCGGTGTTGACGATCAGCAGGCCAAAAGCGTTTTCTTCGGGGAACGGTCCGACCAGCAATCCATCCGACAGGTACCTCTTGCCCTCGGAAGCGTTCCTCCGGCCGCAGATGCGTTCAATCGCGCTCGCCGCCCATCGCCCTCGCGACGCGGCGGCCTCAGCGGCGGTTCGGGGAAGTTCGGAGAACCGGCCAATCTCGTCCGGTGAAGCGACAAAGTAGGTATTGCCGCGGGCATCATAGAAGTCTGCCAAGTTCAGCCTTAAAGCGACGCGGCGATCTCACGGATGATCGTCGCGTCTGAGAATGGGATCTTCTTCGTTACGGGGCGTCCCCGGGAATCACAGATGGGCCGGCCCGACGGGTCTCGCTCCAGAACGATCTGATAGTCCTCATGGCCCTTTCCGACGACGAGCAGAACGTCCCCGGATTGGAGCGAGGAAAGGGCGCGGTGCAGCGCTTCGCGGCGCGGGCCCGCATCCCACACGTTCTTTTCCCGGGTCGTGCCGGAGAGCACCTGTTTGCGAATCGCTTCCGCGTCTTCCGTGCGGGGATTGTCATCGGTCACCCAGACGCAATCGCCCCATTTTTCGGCAATGTGGCCCATGATGGGCCGCTTCCCGGTATCGCGGTCGCCGCCGCATCCGAACAGCGCGTGCAGCTTTGATTTGGCGCCGACGTGCGGGCGCAAACTGCGGAGAGCGTTGTCCAGCGCATCGGGAGTGTGCGCGTAGTCCACGTAAACTTCCGCGCCGTTAGGTAGAACTGCGGCCAGTTCGAGGCGCCCTGGAACCGGCGCGAGGCGTGAGAGCCCGGCGATGGCGCGGTCAACCGGCACGTTCGTGCCGATCGCAAGCCCGAGCGCGCAGAGAATGTTTTGCCCTTGAAAAGATCCTGCCACCGGCGCAGCGACTTCCTGGGATTCCCCGAACACCGACACCTTCAGCGTTTGGCCCTGCGCACGAGGAATCCGCTGGTGTATCGCAAGGTCGGCGTTCTCGCAACCTTCGCCATAAGAGATGACCCTGGTGCCCCTTGCCCTCATTGCCGATGCGATCTCGACACCCCATGTGTCGCCGACGTTGATGACGGCAACGCCGTCCCTCTTGAGCCGCTCCTGAAAAAGTCTCGCCTTGGCCTCGAAATAGGCCTGCATCGACCTGTGGTAGTCGAGATGGTCCTGGGTGAGATTTGTAAAACCAGCTGCGTCAAAAGTGACCCCGGCCAGCCGTTGCTGATCGAGTGCGTGGCTCGAAGCCTCCATAGCAAGGTGCGTGACGCCATGCACGCCCTCGAGTTCCGTGAGGAGGATATGAAGAGTTTTGGCATCGTAGGTTGTCAGTCCCGCTTCCAGATTGGAGCGGCGCGTATTGCGCGCCTGGAGGCCGAGAGTTCCCAGGCTCATGGCGTTGTGACCGTTGGCTACCCACAGATCTCGAAGGAAGCACACGGTGGATGTCTTGCCATTGGTGCCAGTGACGGCTGCCATCGTCCCGGGACGGCCGGAGTGGAAGTCGGCCGCCAGGCGGCCGTAGAACCCGCGAATGTCCCGCACGCGGAGCACGGCGATTTTCTCGCGCTCGTACTCGTTGAGGCCCAGCGCTTCGTCGCGCGTCCCTTCCGGGACGGCGATTGCCTGTGCCCCTCTGGCGGCGGCTTGAGGGCAGTAGGCGAGCCCGTCTTCATTCACTCCGGGCAGAGCGCAAAAAAGGAAGCCGTAGCGAACGTCTCTGGAATCCTCCGTAACGCCGAAGATGAAAAGGTCTTTTGTTTCAGCGGAATCCGGCTGCATTGTGACGCTCGGGTGCTTCGCCAGGAGATCGCCTAATCTCATGATAGTACTCAGTCTACACGATCAGGTATACTCACCGTTAGGCCGCGAATTGCTCAGAGAAAGGCGTATCGTAACCACCCAGGATGACCATCGACAACGTCAAGAAACTCCCGTTTGATGAAGCTCGTGTCCGCGAAATCATGCGCGACTATCCCACGCCGTTTTACCTCTACGACGAGCGGGGCATTCGCCAGAACGCCAGGCGACTGAACGCCGCGTTTGGATGGTGCGACGGATTCAAGGAATACTTTGCCGTCAAGGCGACGCCCAACCCGTACATCCTGAAGATCGCGAAAGAGGAAGGCTTTGGCGCCGACTGCTCCAGTTTGCCGGAGCTGGAGCTGGCCGCGCGGGTCGGGATCACCGGCGAGAACATCATGTTCACGTCGAACGACACGCCTTCCGCGGAGTACCGGCGAGCGAAGGAGCTGGGAGCGATTATCAACCTCGATGACATTACGCATTTGCGGTATGTCGAGGAGCGTGCGGGGGGATTGCCGGAGTTGATTTGCTTTCGCTACAACCCGGGACCGCTGCGCGGGGGCAACGCGATCATCGGCCACCCGGAGGAGGCCAAGTACGGACTCACGCGCCCCCAATTGTTCGAGGCATATGCGTCGTCTGGAAAGAAGGGAAGCAAGCGGTTCGGGTTGCATACGATGGTCGCCTCGAACGAACTGAACCCGGAGTTTTTCATCGAGACAGCGCGCATGCTGTTTGATCTGGCCGTCGAGCTGGCCGAGAAACCCGGCGTGCGGCTGGACTTTGTGAACCTCGGCGGAGGAATCGGCATCCCCTACTGGCCGGACGAGAAGCCCCTCAACCTGGAGGCGCTGGGTCAGGCCGTGAAGGAGCTCTACGACGAACGGATCCGGCCGGCAGGGTTGCATCCGCTGCGGGTGTACATGGAGAATGGCCGCTGCATTACAGGGCCGTACGGGTTCCTGGTGACACGAGCCATTCACGAGAAGCACACCTACAAGGACTACGTCGGCGTTGATGCCTGCATGGCCAACCTGATGCGGCCGGGGATGTACTACCAGGAGGGGAAGCGGAGCGGCTATCACCACATTACGGTCCTGGGGAAGGAACACGCTCCCGCCGACACGAAGGTTGACGTCGTCGGCTCGCTGTGCGAGAACAATGACAAGTTTGCCATTGACCGGATGCTGCCGAAGGTGGAGATCAGAGACATCCTCGTGATTCACGATGGCGGCGCGCACGGCCATTCCATGGGGTTCCAGTACAACGGCAAGCTGCGGTGCGCCGAACTGCTGCTGCGTGAGGACGGCAAGGTGCAGCAGATTCGCCGCGCTGAGACGATGGACGACTATTTCGCAACGCTGGATTTTTTCGAAGCTGTAAGCCGGAATTAACGTTTTGGCCCTCCGGCGATTGAAAATGTACACCCATTTGGGCGCAGGCGAGCACATAATTTTTCCAGGCGCTCACCCTGGCTGCCAACAACCTCTCCATAGTCCCCAAAAACCCGTCGCCGGGGCTTCCAGAACCCGTCTTCTTAGACACCTTTCCATTCCTGGGATATAACTAAACGTTTCCTTGCGTGGCCGTAGCCTCGGCTATCCCGACAGAAGCGCAAGATGGTCGATCCGACCCAACATGCTGGCATCAAGAGCATTCGGCATGTGGAGAATCGGTGTCGAACCGCAAGAACTCGGGAGGATTCAGAAGGTGGGCACCGAGCCGGACTCCATGCCGACGAGGCAGGTTCTCTCTCGACGATGGCGTTCACCGCGCCGGCAAGACGCCGGTTGCGGCCGCCCCGACTGGGTAGACAAGGATTCCAGATGACTGCCAGCCGAATCCGGTGGCAGTCGGAAAGCCGTAACTCATTGCGACAGAGCGGATTACAGAAACGAGTTCGGCGGCACCTGCTCCAATAGCGGTGACAAGATGGAGCGCGACACTGCGTAAGTCATTGAAAACATGGAGCGGGAGACGGGACTCGAACCCGCGACGTCCAGCTTGGGAAGCTGGCATTCTACCACTGAATTACTCCCGCGCCCTGCAAAACGAGCTATCTATCTGAATTCACTGGACTTGTTTTACCGGAGGCCCAGTCCATTGCGTCCGTCCTGCTGTGCCAGAACTCGTTCCAGCCACACTATAGCACAGCGCCAATGGCGGGTGGGGCGCGGCATAGGCGAGTCCGGGTTAACACTCAGGATTTGTTGCTGGCCGGCGTTCGGCGATCCAATTTAGACGCTTTGCGGGCAGCACGGCGCGCTGGGACGGGGGGACCACTCATTTGCGAGTCCGTAATGCCGACTCGTCAGCCAACAACCAATCCTTTTGCCCGGCCAGGCGTGCCTCCACCTTGGACAACCCCGTCTCCAACCGCCGCGGGTTCTGTCTCACCGTGCGGCTAACTGCTGATACGAATGGCAGATGGCGTGGCTATCGGGGCGAAAAGATACGAAAAAAAGCACTAATTAGGTAGATCCGGCGTAGAATCGCCATGTACAGCATTCCGAAGTGGGGGTTAGGGATTCTCCACGGCTTGCTTCAAGGCCGGAAGCAAGGAGGAATTGCCGGAGATGGGGGCGGGGAATGCGTCAGTCGTTGTTAGCCTTAGCCGTTACGCTAGGGTATGCTTTGTCGGTTCAGGCTAGTGTGCCGATTTTCTACACACAGCTCGGCTCGCCGGATGTTTTCTCTTCGTCTTACGACCCGACTACAAATGCTTTGGGGGCGGCATTAAGCATCGGCTTTTCAGTTGGGGGCGCGGATGGCATCCTGATCGGGCCAAACAGCACGCTGTTCTACGGGGGGGAAGCGAGTAACGGCGTATTCCAAATAACGCAAACCGGCGTGGACACGGCGCCCCTCCCCGCTTTCGGTACTGGTACGTTGGGCTCATTCTTCCTTGCCGTCAATCAGAACGACCCTAGCACCGTTTATACATTCAACAACGCCGGCTCCATCGCGGCCCTCCCGATGGTCGGCGGTTTGATTACAAACGGAGTCGTACACGCCCCGAGCGGCGACGATACGAATGTATCCAACCTGTTCTGGAGTTCCAGCAACACGGCATACTACCTGACTGGAACGGCGGGGAACACAGGCAATCTGGGCACTATCAACTTATCCACATACGCCACGACCAAACTTTTCGGCGGTATAGCCACCGCTCAGGACGCGGTCTTCGACCCATTCACCGGCCTGATCGTGCTATTCGGGGACGGTGAGGTGAATACGTTCGACCCAAGCGCCAATACGTTTGGCACGGCGGTTACCCTTCCCGGCGCCACGGCCGGCGCGACTTGCGGGGGCGGGGCGACTCTGCAACTGGATGCGGGGACAGTCGACGGAGCCGGCCACGCGTACATTGCCGGCTGTGGCAACCTCTATTACATCGACTACAGCGTGACCGGCAGTATTCTCTCCGGCTCGGATTTGGCCCAGAGCGTGCCGGTCCCAGACGGCATCAAAGATGTCGCCGTAATCCAGGCGGACTCGACCCCGGAACCGTCCTCTGTTGCGCTGGTGCTCATTGGTTTCGCGGGTTTGGCGATTGCACGCCGGCGCAGAGGGTAGCGGCCAGAACCGAAAAAGCGATGGCTAGGGCGATACGAGGAAAACCCACTGGTCACCCTGGCGCCCAATGACACCGAGACTCCGTGCTCTCTTCGCCAGCCAATCCGTCACGGGCTGTGCGCCTTTGCCGGTGTGATACAGCAGAAACCCGCTATGACCAGCCAGGAATTCCTGCGCCGGGTACACGGGCATGGGGTAGACGGCGGTCCAGTTCTTTACGATGGTCTCGTTCGTGGGATCCGGGTTCGGGACTCCCGGCGGGGTAGTGAGGTAAACCAGGCGATCCCGCAAGCGGGGTGGGGCGCTTTCGCGAAGTTCGATAAACTGCCGGCCCTCGCCGACCACGATGGGCAGATCGTTCCGAACGGTTTGAAGGATGTCGATATCGGGAGTTGCCCAATGGCGCCCGATCTCTCGAATCGACGCCACCAAGATCACCATGAGTAGAAGCGCGGACATGCCTCGCGCCACGATGATTCTCCGCGGCAACCTCGACGCCAGCAATCCGCCGATGGCGGCATAGCCGAAGAGCGCCGGCAGGGTATAGCGGACGTGGAAAGTATGGGTAAAGATCCGGGCGAACGCAAACATCAACGGCGGAAACAACACAAGGGAAAAAACCAGGACCGCTTCGCCGAGAGTGAATCCACCGCGGTCGGAGGACTCTTTTGAGGAAGTCCGAATAAACTGGATCGCAAGAAACAGAACCGCGCCAAGCGCCGCCAGCATCCCCCAACCCGGCGGCGCAAACAACTGTTGGTAGGCATCGATCAGCGCTTCCGGGGTAGGGCGCGCATAGTAGGAAGGAGCGGACGCGGCGGCCAAAGTGAGGGAGCGCAGCCGGGCCAACAAAGGGAGATAAACGACGAGCGGAAACGCGCTCCCCAGAATGCCGGCCCAGCACCGCCACGCAATTCTCTTGTTTTGCCAGGTTCTGGTCAATTCCGCCGCCGCGATCGGGATCAGAATCAACACCGCAAGGAAGTGAAGGGCGACCGCCAGGGACAGGGTCAACCACATGCCGGCGGCGCTCCGCCATCCGGAATCTTTTCCGCAGGATTGCCAGAACCAGGCTCCCAAGGCAAAACAGCCGAGAACAGCCGCGTAGGGCCTGCCATCCGTGGCGTACTGCAGCCCGCCGGTCGCGACCGGTATCAACATCGCCAGGAAACCGATGGCGGCGCCCAGCCGTGCCCGCGTAAAAAGGAAGATTCCGATCTGCGCCACGTAGAACCCGACCACCTGCGCCAGCCGGATGCCGACATGGTCGCTTCCAGTCAAATTCCGCAGCGCGCGGCTGACCGCATAGAAGGCCGGCGGCGCGGTATCGGGGGAGTTGGTTGCAAGCGCGCTCCAGATATGCCGCATATCCGGAAGCCGGCACATCCACAGGGTAGACACTTCGTCCAGCCATAGCGGCTGTCTCGCTATCCGGATCAGGGCGTAACCGAAATAGCAGATGGTGTAGGCCGCCAGCATGAAACCGGTCGCCATCCAAGCCGTGGGAACGGCCACGCTTTCGGCGCTTTCAAGCTTGCTTCCCGGAAGTTGCATTTTCTACCCTGCTCACACATGCGGCACAAAGCCCGGGCGCGGCGTCAACTGGATTTCAAACCCGCGCGGCAGGGCGAAACAGTCTACCTCAAATCGATCGAATCGCTGTACTTCGTAAGGCGCAATCCTCTTTTCCAGCGCGTCTACAAGATCGTTGGGAGGCCCCGCGAACCGCACCACGGCAATGTGCGTATCGCTCGGAGACCGAAGCCCCCGAACGTTATCCGGGTAAATGATACGGGGGTCCGCCGCGGTATAGACGAAAACGCCGGTGCTGTCGAAGATCCCATCGAGATGTTCGGAACCGAGCTTCCGATGAACCGCCGCGAGATCCGCGAAACGAAGAAATCCGTCCGGCCCCTGGGTCATCCCCGCCATGATCGAATGATTCTTGATCGTCCAGTCGACCATGCACAAGAAGAGAATCGCCGCCAGCGCCCTTCGGAGAGCGAAGCTCAAAGTCGGCAAACTGAACGATGCGAGCACATAGAGCGCCGCCACACTGAATGGCTGCGTAAGAGAGTAGAAGCGGGCCGTGGCAAAGGCCGGCTGAGTGTACGCGTACATACTGCCGAACAAAACCTGGGTGACGATCAGAAAGACCATGTAGTACGCCTGAAAACCCGCCAGCAGCACGATCCATCGCGGCAGGGCCCCTTTGCATGCGCGGCGGACCAAGCCGGCTATGGCCATGAGAACCATGGCCGCCACCAATACCCTCAATGGCAGGTTACTGGGACTCCAACCGCCGGTCGCGGCATAATAGAAACCCTTCAACAGCAAAAGCCAGTTGGTCCGCTGGCCGGGTCCCACGCCGTGATAGGGCGTGGATTCGCCGCCGATCAAGCGAGTGCAAACGAAGTACACAATCAGGGCCGGCATCGCGGCGAGCAGAACCCTGAAACAGGTGGCCAGCCGGGGCCGGCGAGCCCATTCGACGAGAGCGTAGAAGCCAAGCAACTTGGCGGCCGGGAATCGAAAGAAGGTTCCCGCGGCCAGCGAGGCGGAGGCCACCCCGGCGCTGGCCGTCCGCCCCAGCCGTTTGGACACGGCAAGAAAAAGCAGCGCAATGGCCATCGACTCGAAGATCTCCGTGGTAGTCGACGGATAGGTCAACATGAGCGCAAAACCCACCGCGCCGGCGGCTATGGGGTACGGGACATGATTGGCAAGACAAGCAGCCATCCAGAAGAGGGTCCAGAGCAATTTCGCCAGATAGAATATGACCAGTGCGCTCCCTGCCAAGGACAGCCCCAGTTTGGCGAGTGCGTAAAGCGCCACGGAATAGCCGGGGGGGTACCAACGCAACGGCTGGCGCAGGTCTCTGCCGATGTTCACCACCACGGAGGGGCCATAAGACTCGTGCAGGGAAACCTTATAAGCGCCCTCGTGAAGCATCGACTCGGCGGCTACCACGGAAGCGGTCTGATCGCCTGAAAGCTCAATCCGGGCGCCATACACGCAGAAGTAAACCAGGAGAAGTCCGAGCGCCGTCAACAGCAGCCGGGAGCGGCCAATCCGCGTGACGCCTTGGTAAGGCACGACGCAAAGTTCCCGCGTAGCGATTGGTTCCAACCCTCGCGTCGGGCTATTGCGCATGTGGTAAGGATCCACGCCCATAAACCGTCCACTGAGACGGTTGCCAATCCAAAACCCTGCTTTGCGCCTGATAGGGATCGAATACCACGCCGGGCAGCAAGCTATCCGCTCTGAACCGAAGCGTCAAGGCCTTGCCGGATTGGAGTTGAACCGGAAACTGGAACTCGGATAGGTACGGCGGAAACGAAATAGTCAGGTTTCGCGGGCTCCCCTCGATGGCCGCCACGTAGCGGGGCGTCTTTCCAAACAGAGGTATCCAGGCCAGTCGATTCGAAATCCGATATCGAATCCGTACCACGGCAATGCGATCGGGCCCGCTCACGGGCGGAAGCGTTACGGAATGAGCTTGCCTGTCGATCTCCACCGTTTGAAAACTCCCCGCGGGCTGGCGCCAGGGCGCATCGGTACGCTGCCAAATCAGCGCGTGCTCCACCACCTTGAGCGGAGTATAGTTGTCCAAAACCGCCTCGAAAAACTCCCACCTTTCGTTCTGCAGCCCCTCCTGGAAGTCGAAGCTCTGAGTCCGCGTCTGAACAAACTCCGGATTGGTTCTCTCGAACGTGGCCAGGTAGTTGCGCCACCTCCGCGGCCCCACGGTGTGGATGAGATAATCTTCCGCGGGGTGGAAGATCCCGTAATGCGCTTCCAGCATCGCGGAGTAAACCGACCAGAGCGAAACCGTGTCTCTCTTGCGACTGGAGTCGATCAGGGAGGTTGCGTTCGCCATGAACGAATCCCATCTGCGATCGAGGAATCGGCTGTAGGCGAAAGTGTCGCGCCGCAAGTGTCGAATCAATCCCGTGGTCAAGACCGCGGAGTTAAAAGCCAGTACGAGGGTG
This sequence comes from Terriglobia bacterium, assembly GCA_963767595.1. GTDB lineage: Bacteria > Acidobacteriota > Terriglobia > Bryobacterales > Bryobacteraceae > BOG-224. The sequence continues at coordinate 189,859 of CAVYEK010000008.1, read as the reverse complement.
GCTATGATAGCCACGGCTACAAACGAGAGGCCCGCTATCGGCCATTTTTGCGGGCGCGTTATAACCCACTTGCGGGAAACCCTTGGCGCCGGCGCGTTTGCGAACACAAGGAGGCCTGTCAGCGCCACCGTTCGAGCCAGCGGAAAAGCGTAATGCCTGCTCAGGATTCCCAGCATCGGGATGCCCGTCAGCACGCCGTATACCAGCATGAGTATCGCGAGCGCCTGCCAGTCCCGCCCGATACGCAGCGGGTGGTTCCAAGACTTGAGGACCAAAAACCCGACGATTGCCAAGGCGCAGCAGAAGGGAAGCAGGCACAGTACGACGTGGTGATCGGAAATCAGCTCGCGCCAATGGCCCCAGTATGGCAGCGGCGGACTGCCGAAGAACCAGAATTGATCCGCGGGCAGGTCCACCAGATTATACTGGATCGCCTTCTTTGCTCCATCCACGCCGCAAAGCAGCCAGAATATGAGAGCCGCGGCGGTTGCCGCCGTGGCCAGCACGATAGCGGTGAACCTGGCATTCAGCAAGGCAATCCGGCCTTGTGTCCGATCGCCGAAAAGGGCCTGAGCCAGAGGAAGCCCAGCCACCAGTCCGAGCGCGACAACCAGGCTGATTCCGTGTTCGGTCCCGCAGGCAAAGCCGATGGCGGCGCAAAGACCAACCAGCATCGCCTTTGCCCAATCCCGGATCGGTAGTTGAAGCGCCGCGAAGGCGAACACGGGCATGGTCGATCTGGCGGAAACCAGGCTATGGCCGGGAGCGGCGCTCCATGGGAAGAGCGCATCCATGAACATCACCGCCAATGCCGCGCCGATCCACCTGTGGGAAGAGCGCCGCAGGGTGACTCGCACAAATGCGGCCAGGGAAAGAACGAATAGACCAATCGAGGTGAGGTGCCGCGACAATTCGGACGCGATGAGAGACTTGCCGAACAACGCGAAGAGGGGATAGTGAAGGTATGGCACGCCTATCCCATGGAAAAAAATGAAATCCCGGCCTCCAACCTGCCCGGCTGCGATCCTGCGAAGGGGATCGAAGAGCTGGAAAGGCCCGTTGTCCGGGATGCCGTCGAACCAGAAGGAGGCCTTCAACGCCTGGACCAAATACGCCAGGAACCATACGGCAAGAAATGCCTGCGCCGCCCGGACAGCCCACAGTTCGAGGTACTGCCGAGATAGCCGCGATCCAGCGATCGCAGGGTTCCCGATTCCGCTGACAGTAGTGTTTCCCATACCCCTTTCCCCCGGAGCGCCGGAGGACGTTTATTCAGTTTATAGCCCGCCAAGTTCGCCGGCATAAGGTTTTTGGTTCTAATCGTACTCTCGCTGGAGAGGCCGAACGTCGCTGAATGGTGAGTACGCGCACAGGCCCTTACGTGTGGTACCGCTCCATCGTGCGTGGATTGTAGGCCCAGTGGAATTCCAGTTCGTAGCCCATCGTTTTGCCAGCCCGTCCAGGTCGGGGAACAGGGTGGCGTAGGTGATGTTCATGCGGTAGAGTTCCCGCATTCCCGTTTCGCGCACCGGGTTCGTCAGGACGATCTTGGTAACAGCGGAAGAAATCCCAGCACGGCCACCCAGCAGGCCGTTCGAACCCTCATACATCCACGGACCCAATCTGTGAATTGCCGCGCGGCGGCTTTTGGCGGAACGAAGCCAATTGCCGGGGTTTGTGAACAAGTGGCGCTGGGCGGCCGGCGGTCCGGACTGGCGCGGTGGAAAATGACGGAACGAAGCCAATTGCCCGCAAATGGGGGTATAGCGTGCTGGCGGCGGGCGGGAGCCCTGCGATACAAGGCGAACTCGAGGACGCACTCACATCTCAGGTTAGCCTGAGGGCCAGCCGGAGTTCCCGGGCGGCGGATGCAAGTATTTGAATCGGAACGAAATAGGGTTTTGCAAAGGCCGTCACCGACTGGGGCCCGGCTGCTGTCCCCGCCATATCACCCGCCAGAGCAGACAGCGGCGCCGGCGCTCTCGGTAATGGGGTAATTTGGTCGCCGGTTGCCCCCCGCCGGGATAGCCTACCTGCCTCGATTTGCAGTCAACGAGGCACTTCCTTCAAGCCGCGCTACGGCCCCTGAAGAAGTGCACGACCAAAGAAATGACGGCGATTATCAGCAAGAGGTGAATCAGCCCACCGGCAACGTGGAACGCGAAAAATCCCAGCAGCCACAATACAAGCAACACAACGAATAGCGCCATGAACATGCAAATCTCCTTCCTACTCTCCTTCGCGAATGGGAGCACGCGAGGGGCCTTTCCGCCTCGGTGTGCAATCCAAGGGTTTCCGTCGTGGTTCGCCGTTCTCGACCGACTAGAAAAGCGGCATCGTTTGCGGTACGGAATGCAGGAATTGCACCGTTATTGCTCAAGGAAGGGTTGCTTATGAACGGGCAAACGCCTCGGCGCTCGGCAAGAATGGCCCATTATGTTATGCACAACATAATGGGTAACTTCTGGAAAGCGCCGAAGCCCAAAGGCCCATCTCGCCGCGATTCACTCTGTGAATTGCCGCGCAGCGGCTTTTGGCGGAACGAAGCCAATTGCCGGGGTTTGTGAACAAGCGGCGCTGGGCGGCCGGCGGTCCGGACAGGCGCGGTGGAAAATGACGGAACGAAGCCAATTGCCCGCAAATGGGAGTATAGCGGGCTGACGGCGGGCGGGAGCCCTGCGATACAAGGCGAACTCGAAGACGCACTCACATCTCAGGTTAGCCTGAGGGCCGGCCGGAGTTCCCGGGCGGCGGATGCAAGTATTTGAATCGGAACGCAATAGGATTTTCCAAAGGCCGTCACTGACCGGGGCCCGGCCTGCCGTCCCCGCCAACTCGCCCGCCGAAGCAGACAGCGGCGCCGGCGCTCTCGGTTGCCCGGTTGCCCCCGTAGACACGTCGAGTGGACGCCCGGCCGCCGACCACCGTAAACTGGACATATGGCGGCGTGGCAAGAGTTCCTCAGCAGTAACCCACAGGTCTGCGGCGGCGAGATCTGTGCCACGGGGACCCGAGTTCCAGTCACGGTGATCCTCGATAATCTTGCCGAAGGCGCCACCAAGGATGAGATCCTGGCCAGCTATCCCTCCCTGCGAGTCCGTCACATCGATGCCGCTCTGGCCTATGCGGCGGAATTGGCGCACGAGGAACGCCTCGTGCCGATCCGGACAATGTGAAGCTCAAGCTTGACGAGAATCTCCCGGTTGAACTGGTGAGGGATCTTCGTGTCTTGGGCCACGATGCCGATACCGTCACCGGCGAATGACTTCGCGGCGCAGCAGACCCGGCAGTTGTGGATGCCGCCTTCGCCGCCGATCGGATCTTGTTCACTCTCGACAAGGGTATCGCCAATCTCCAACGCTACCCGATTCCGCAACATGCGGGCATGGTCCTGTTCAAACCTGACACGTCGGGAAGAGGCGCCGTCATCGCGTTTGTGCGCGAGCGGCTGCATAGAGTGCTCGAAATGGACCTCGGCGGCCGGCTGACGGTAGTCGGACCGACCCGTATCCGGTTTCGGTAGGCTCCGGCACGGCGCAGTTCAGGCTGACGGGTTTTGACGACGGGTTTTGCCCAGCTCCGTTTGCAGGCGGACGGCCAGCAGCTTTCCCCCTGGTACGAGGTAACAGCCAACTAGCGCAAGCGGTCGTCCTTCCAATTGCGTGGGATAATGAAAACGGTCATGACCGTCAGACTGGAAATCAGGCCGGACATCGAAGCAAACCTCGCCGCCCAGGCACGCGCCAGAGGCAAACCGCTCGACGCCTATCTTCAAGACGTGATCGAGGAGCTCGCCCGGACCAAGGCCGCTTCTCCGGCAGGCCTCCAGGATCTCCAGGCGACACTCGACGCCTTAGCGGAGATGGGCAAAGGGCTCCCTCACTTGCCCTCATCCGCTTTCAGCCGCGAGAGTATCTACCAGGATCACGACTGAGGCTGGGATGCCGGTCTTGATCGACACAAACATCCTCCTGCGCCTCCTGGAGCCACACGACCCCGAATACGCCTTGGTTCGGGAAGCTGTGGAGGAGCTTGCGGCACGCGGGGAGAATCTCTGCTTCGCCTCGCAGAATCTCATCGAATTCTGGAACGTGTGCACTCGCCCAGTATCCAAGAACGGACTCGGCTTGACGTCGGCGCAGACGGACGAACGGGCCACGTTAATTGAACGCAGATTCCGGCTGTTACCGGATAATGAGCGGGTTCATGCGGAATGGCGAGGACTTGTAGTCGCTCACTCGGTGGCGGGCGTTCAGGTGCACGATGCCCGGCTTGTCGCCGCCATGCTGGTGCATGGCGTCCCTTGGTTGCTCACGCTGAACGCTCGGGACTTCGGCCGGTACTCCCGCATCTCGGCCGTCCATCCGCGCGATGTTATCCAAGGCTCTTTCGGCCGATGAGTCGCTGCCCCTACGTGTGGTACCGCTCCATCGTGCGTGGATTGTAGGCCCAGTGGAATTCCAGTTCGTAGCCCATCGATTTGGCCAGACCGTCCAGGTCGGGGAACAGGGTGGCGTAGGTGATGTTCATGCGATAGAGTTCCCGCATGCCCGTCTCGCGCACCGGGTTCGTCAATACGATCTTGGCCAGGATGTTCTCCTGATCGGCGTCGCGCAGGATCTCCTCGATGGGCATGTCCAGCACGCCGGGGACGGCGAAGGTCCCGGATTGCGCGATCAACCGGCGGTTCATGGTGTGCGGCTCGCCCATCCAGATGAAGCGATGTTTGCCGGTCAGGAAGTAGCGGTGGACGCCGCCCTTGGCGCGCGGGTCCATGCGCGAGGGTTTGGGGGCCCGGCTGCTGTCCACCCTTGCCGGATTCATGGCCCACACCACCCCGTCGGCCAGCGTGCGCTCCAGCGCGAAGAACGCGGCCACGTAGGGCGACCACGTGAAGTCGATCAGCCGCGTGGGAGCGCCGTGGTGCTGCATCAATGCCATCCATTGGAAATCGTCTTCGGCGTCCGGCGGCTTGGTCAAGAACTGGTGCGCCTTGCGCTTGAAGATGCGCAGGATGCGCGATTCCTGCTCCGGCCAGGCCTCGCGCGCCACGCCGAAATTCATCAGGTAGCGGGAAAGCGAGCTGTATAGCGGCCAGCGCTCGTCGCGCTCCCCGCGAAAAGCCCAGTTCGAATACGGGGGCTTGGTGACGAGATTGAGAAACGCCTCCCAGGATTGCAGCCGGAAGACGGGGTAGGACCTCCGCACCCGTTTTGCCATTCTCTATCCATGGTAGCGGCAGGGCGGGCGGAAGGCGATGCCGACGCTTCCCTTGACTTGGTAAGCAAATATGATTACCATGCGAAAGTGACGGCGAGCGAGCTGAAGCGGTGGCTCAAGAAACAGGGATGCACGTTCGAAGAAGGAACGAAACATACCAAGGTAATCCTGGGCGCCAAAGCCACGCGCATGCCCCGCCACCCGTCCCAAGAGTTGAAATCCGGGACCTTGCAGGCAATTCTCAAGGACCTGGACCTGAAGATGTGAGGTGCTGCAGGTGGTCGTTTATCCCGCGCTGTTCGAACCCGACGAAGAGGCCGGCGGTTTCGTGGTCACATTCCCCGATTTGCCGCACGGCGTAACGCAAGGCGAGACCCTCAAGGAAGCCGCCGAGATGGCGGCGGACCTGCTGGCTTGTCTGATTACCGACGTCGTTGAGAAGGGCGAGGATCTGCCCGTTCCTAGCAAACCCCGCGGCCGAAAATATCGCGCCATTCGTTTGCCGGCGCTGCAGAGCGCCAAGGCCGAACTCTATATCGAATTCAAGGAATCCGGCATTCGCAAGGCCGAGCTGGCCCGCCGGCTGGGTATACCCAAAACCACGGTAGATCGCCTCTTCGATTTTGGGAACCGCACACGCCTCGATCAGATCGAGGCCGCCTTCGCCGCGCTGGGAAAGCGCCTGGTGTTCGAAATACAGGACGCCGCTTAAGACCTCCTACGCATCGAAGCGGTATACCACGTCGCGGATAGCGGCGCCCCTGACTTCTATGCGCTTCAGGTCGGCGGCGCCCACGCCATGCTGTTCCGCCAGCCACAGGGTGTTATCGGCATGGGGGAAGGGCTTGGCGCCGCGCGGCGCCCGCGGGTCGTAGCCCATCACCGCGGTGGCCACGGTGTCCGTGCACACAGGGTTCATTCCCGCGATCAGCACGCCGGGTTTCACAATCCGTATGCCGTCGATCCACGGCCCCTCGCCGCCGGCGATGGATTCCACGCCGTCGATGATGGCCAGGTGGATGGGGCGCGCCACCGCCAGGTCCGCCACAATGCGCGGCACGCGGTAGCCGGGCTCGTGATTGGCCCCGAAGTGCAGCTCCTGCGGGGCCGATTTCGAAGGCTGCCGCTTTCCCATGTGCCCCACCGCCTCCCGCCCTCCGCCGGGCTTCTCGTTGGGCGCGTCCACGCCGGCGTTGTCGCCGTAGATGGAGGCCGGAAGCGCCCCGAAGCAGTTCTTGAGCGCGAGCGTCACGCCGCAGATGTCGTGGTTCTTGAGCTTCGCCAGGCTCACGAAAACATCGGTGTCCCGGTAGGCGTGGTTCAGGTCGTAGGCCGGATACATGTAGGGGCTGCCCGGCACGGGGAACCGCGCATAGGCTTTCCCTTTGCCGAGCGCGTTGGTGTTTTCCCACTCCACGCCCGGCGCGGCCGATTGAATGGCCCGCAGGTTCCAGCCCGAATCGAGGACCGTATCTTCGAGCGGCCCGGCCGTGGCCCAGGGGCTCTCTACAAAACGGATGCGCTGCGCGCCGGCGCGCCCCAGATGGTACGCCACCGCGCCCACCACTTTCGGATGAACGAAGTGGGTGTTGCCGGGCGGGCGGCCCTGTACGCGCTGGCCGGGCGATCCCGTCATGTTGAGCTTGATGGTGACCGTCTTGCCGGCCATCAGCTTGCCCAACCCTCCCAGTTGATCGAACATGACGCCGAGGCGCGCGGCAACATCCTCGTCGTAACTGGCGCACTTGGCGATGGCCACCGGCGCCACCGGCGCGGCGGCCGCCCTCAGTAGCGGCGCCGCGGCCATGGCCGCGATCCATTCTCTGCGAGTCATCGTTGCTCCAATCTAACGGTTGCGCACACGGCGACCTTGTCGATGTCCGTGGCCCAGCCCTCTTCGGTCTTGTAAATTTCCAGGGCCTTCTCCGTCCCTCCGGGCGTAAGCAGCGTGGCGCGTTTGTATCCCGTCGGAAACTGCGCCGTGACGTTCTCCACGGGGTAGTCGGAATAATTCACCAAGTGCAGAATGGCGGTTTGGCCGTCCTCGGAGACCAGCATATTGGAGAGCATGGAAGAGACGTTGAAGAGCCGCACGCCCAGGTTCCGGCGCCCCACCATGGAGTTCACGTCGCGCCAGATATCGCCGAGCCGTTCGAGTTCCGCCTTGTCCAGGGTGATGCGGTCTCCGTCGGGCCTTTGATCTTTCCATCCTGGCGGCCCGGTCAGCAGGGCGCCGCCGCCACGCGTGAAGGCGCGCAGTGTTTCGGTCTCTTCGGGGGTGAGCGCGCCGGCGTCCACGTTCACGGCCATGGTGGCGTCCTTGAGAGAGGCGGCGTTCAGGCGCTGTGGCGCGATGGGCCGCACGGGCGTGTGTTTCACCGCCAGCATATCGAGAATCCCGCCCGAAACCAGGCCCCCTTTGGCGAGGTCCTGCACCAAGGCGAGTTGGCCGTATTCGCGCATGGCGCGCCACTCCGGATGCCCTTCGAAATAACCCAGCAGCGCGAGCATCCGCCGCCAGGCTTCCATGGCGCGCGGTTCGCGCCGGCCCAGGCGCGCGGTGAAATCTTCGTCCAGCGCCACCACCCAGCGGGCCCCGGAAGCCTCGGCGTCCGCGATGGCTTCCAAATAGCGGCTCGAGGCCACCACGGTCTTCGCCGGCGGTTGGTTGGCGAGCCACAGCGGCGCATCGCTCCACGCACGCACGGCGCGAATGAACCCGGTATTGGTATCGATCCAGGCGGAGCCGCTGGGGCCGGCCCGCCTCCCCCCGTTCTCTTCCACGGACACGCCCGGCCACACGCCCTGGTAGGTGGCCAGCAGCGGCGCGCCCGCGCCCGCCAACATGCGGCCGCGGGATGCTATCTCCACCACCGCCGCTCCTCCGGCCGCCTCTTTGACCGCCGTCACGACGCCTTCCGGGAAATCGCCTTCGAGCGCAATGCCGGTCGCGTTCGCGGCCAGCGCGCGGCGCGCCGCGGCCAACGCGTCGGGTCCCGGGGTGAGAATGGCCAAGGTCGCCACGCCGCGAGTGGCGGCGGCCGCGGCGAACTCCGGAGTAGTGTCCTTCAACAGCAGACAGTTGATGGGGCCGCCGGCCAGCAGTTCGAGCGACGCCGCGTCGCTCCAGGGCCAGCGCGCCGGAATCCAGCCGGCAGGCTTCCCCGCGGAGGCGTACAGCGAGAAAGGAAATCCCAGCACGGCCACCCAGCAGGCCGTTCGCGCCCTCATATCTATCTACTGTACACGTACGAACAGCATCCCGCCCGCCACCCCCCTCGCAGAGGTGCGATCGATAACAGAGTGCGCCAAAACGCCGGCCGTCCCAATACCGGTGACAATGAAGGTATGGAACACGAGATCAGCGCCGATCGACCCGGAATGGGGCGAAACCAGAGGCCGATCGATTCACGCCACCCAAAGCAATGGAGGAATCCGATGACGCGACCAAGATCAATGGGATACGGTAGCGCCTTCCTGGCTGTCAGCGCCGGTGTTCTGTTTGCGCAAACCAACGCGCCGATTCAGATTGAGAGCTGGGTGACCAACCCGGACCGGTCTTCCTTGTTCCAGAAACAGCCCAATTCTTTTGCCTTTTCGAGCAGGAGCGCCTCGAGAGGGCGGGGAGGGCAGGCAATCGTCATCGACGAAACAAGGCAAATGCAGTCAATGGACGGCTTTGGTTTTGCGTTGACGGGCGGTAGCGCCGAACACCTGGCTAAAATGAGCAAGGAGGCCCGCGCCAACTTACTAAGAGAGCTGTTTTCCTCGCAGGACAACAACGTTGGCATAAGCTACCTGCGGCTTAGCATAGGATCCTCCGACTTAAACAGTTTCGTGTTCTCCTACGACGATCTCGCTCCGGGTGAAACCGACAACGAACTGACACGCTTCAGCCTTGGTCGGGACAAGAACGACGTCATTCCAATGTTGAAAGAAATTCTCGGGATTCGCCCGGACATGAAACTGCTCGGTTCGCCATGGTCGGCTCCCGCCTGGATGAAGACCAACGGTAACGTAAGAGGCGGCGCCCTCAAGGAGGAATGCTACCCGGCCTATGCGCTATATCTCGTAAAGTACATTCAGGAAATGAAAAAGGAAGGCATCGCCATCGATGCGATCACTATCCAGAACGAACCCTTGAATTCCAGGAACACCCCGAGCATGCAATGGCTTGTGGAGCAACAGGCCAAGTTTCTGAGAGAACATCTCTATCCCGCCTTTACAAAGGCGGGGCTGAAGACCAAGGTGATTCTTTTCGACCACAACTGCGACCGCCCAGACTATCCTCTGGTTCTGCTGAGCGATCCGGTCATTTCGCAGTTTGCCGACGGCACGGGCTTTCACCACTATGGCGGCGACATGGGCGCCATGAGCATGATTCACATGGCACGGCCCGACAAAAATGTGTATCTTACGGAGCAAATGATCGTCGAATCACCTGGCAGCGCGACCATTGACATCGCGGCGACGGTCAAGCGCATGATCATCGATGCAACCCGCAACTGGACCAAGAACGTGATCCTGTGGAACCTGGCCGCCGACCCGCGCAACGGCCCCCACACGGATAACGGCGGATGTTCCATGTGCCAGGGCGCAATCACCATCGACAAGGACGCGGTGACGCGCAACTTAGCGTACTATACGATCGCGCACGCATCCAAATTCGTGCGTCCGGGTTCCTTTCGAATTGGCTCAACCGACAGGGGGGATCAAACCGTCGGCCTTACCGAGGACGAGGAACGACCGGGATCGAAACGGGTAGCCGTAATCGAGAACACCCAGGTGTTACCCAACGTGGCCTTTAGGACCCCGGAAGGGAAGATCGTGCTGATTGTCGTCAATGACACGCGGTCGACGGGTTCCTTTACCATTCAATACAAGGGACAGTTTGCCGACATAAGGCTTACCCAGGGGGCTGCCGGAACCTATATCTGGTAGACTGCCGCCCTGGCGTTCCGCTGCGTAATCCGGGACAATGAAGCCTGAAAGGCCGGTCCATCGGCTATGGTTTCCATGCGATTCTCCCACTTCTTTCCACTGTGCCTGGCGCTCGCAGCCGCGCCGGCCGCCGTCGCCCAGAACGCCGGTGGGCGCGGCCAGAGCGCCAATTGGATCACGGCCCCGGACACCCCCGCGCGCGAGTTCGGGGTGTACCATTTCCGCCGGGGATTCGACCTGCCGGCCAAACCCGCGACATTCGCCATCCGCGTGACCGCCGACAACCGCTACAAGCTGTACGTCAACGGCCAACTCGCTTCGCTCGGCCCGGCGCGCGGCGATGCGCTCAACTGGCGCTACGAAACCGTGGACATCGCCCCGTACCTGAAGGCCGGCGGGAACGTGCTGGCCGCCGTGGTGTGGAACTTCGCCGACCAGCGGCCCCTGGCCCAGATTTCCCTGCGCACCGGCTTCCTGGTGCAGGGCGAGACGCAGGCCGAGCGCGTAGCGGATACCGGGACAAGCTGGAAAGCCGTGCGCGACCTGGCCTACCGCCCCATCCCGTTTCCACGCGGATTTCAATATGGCTACTACGTGGTGGGGCCGGGCGAACATGTGGAAGCGGGAGCCTACCCGTGGGGCTGGGAGCAGCCGGATTTCGACGACTCCGCCTGGAGGCCCGCCGTGAGCATCGGCCGGCCGGCGCTGCGCGCGGATGCCAGCGGCGAAGACTGGTGGCTCACGCCGCGCTCCATTCCAATGATGGAGCTGACCCCCGAGCGCGTGGGCGTGGTACGGCGCGCGAGCGGCGTCCAGCCGCCGGCGGCCTTCCCCGCGCAGCCGGTCGCGTTCACCGTACCGGCGCATACCAAGGCGGTGATCCTGGTCGACCGCACCCACCTGACCACGGCCTACCCGGAGCTGGTGGTGAGCGGCGGAAAGGGCGCGCAGGTCACCCTGCGGTACTCGGAGGTCCTGCGCTTCCCGGGGAAGAAAGACCCCGGCAACCGCAATGAGATCGAAGGCCGGCGGTCGGAGGGAAACTACGACGAGTTTGTGGCCGATGGCGGCGCGCGGCGCTTCTACAGCACGCTCTGGTGGCGCACCTGGCGCTACCTGGAAGTGACCGTGGACGCCAAGGACGAGCCGCTGGTCATCGAGGATCTGCGCAGCGTCTACACCGGGTATCCGTTCGAGCGCAAGGCGCGCTTCGATTCCGATTCGCCGGAGCTTGCGACCATGCTCGACATAGGTTGGCGCACGGCGCGGCTGTGCGCTCACGAGACCTACGTGGATTGCCCCTACTACGAGCAGTTGCAGTACATCGGCGATACCCGCGTGCAGTCGCTGATCTCGCTGTTCAACACCGGCGACGCGCGCCTCATGCGCAACGCCATCGAGCTGGTGGATGGAACCCGCACGGGCGACATGATCACCCTCAGCCGGGCGCCCTCGTGGGTTCCGCAGTACATCCCCGGCTTTTCGCTGATGTGGATCGGGATGGTGCACGACTACTGGATGTATCGGGACGATCCGGACTTCGTGCGGCGCATGCTTCCGGGCGTGCGCAGCGTTCTGGCATGGTTCAAGCGGTTGCAGAAGCCCAGCGGGTCGCTCGACGCGGTCCCCTTCTGGGACATCGTCGACAACCTGGAGCGGCGGATGCGGCTGGGCCAGGAGGAGCCCGGATGGGCCCCCATCGATCTCAACCTGCTGCTGGCCTATCAGTGGGCCGCCGACCTGGAAGACGGAGTGGGATACAAGGGGCTGGCGCAGGAGTACCGCGGAGAGGCTGCGCGCATGAAGACCGCGCTCGCGGCCCTGTACCTGGATCCCTCGCGCAAGCTGTTCGCCGATACGCCCGACAAGAAGACCTTTTCGCAGCCCACCAACGTGATGGCCATTCTGGCCGGCCTGGTTCCGCCGGCCGAGGCGCGCGCGTGGATCGACCGCACCATCGACGATCCCGGGGTGGTCAAGAGCGGCCTCTACTTCCGCTATTACCTGCACCTGGCCGCCAACGTGGCCGGAGCGGGAGACCGCTTCATCGGCCTGCTGGACCCCTGGCGCGGAATGCTTGGCCGCGGTTTGACCACCTGGAGCGAGTTCGACGCGAGCGATTCCCGCTCCGATTGCCATGCCTGGAGCGCCAGCCCCAACGTGGAGATCTTCCGGACGATTCTGGGAGTGGATTCGGCCGCGCCGGGTTTCAAGCGGGTGATCGTCCGGCCGTTCCTCGGCAAACTGACGCGCGCTTCGGGCGCGGTCCCGCATCCCCAAGGCGAGATCGCCGTCAGCCTGGCGCTGCGCAACGGCAAGCTGGAGGCGGAAGTCAGCCTGCCGCCGGGCATCGACGGCGATTTCGTGTGGAAGGGCGAACGCCGGCCGTTGCGCCCGGGGCCAAACAAGCTGACGTTCTGAGCCCGCTCCACCTACATGAAGTAGTCTTTGACCTTTTCGAACAGGCCTTTTTCGGCGGGGGCGTTGTCCACCGGCAGCGATTCGCGGAGCTGCTCCAGGAGCCTGCGCTGTTCGCGCGTCAGGCGCGTGGGGACCCTGATCTCTATGTGTGCGATCAGGTCGCCGCGGCTCCCGCCGCCGTTGATGTTGGGCACGCCCTTGTGGCGGAAGCGGAACTGCGCGCCGTTTTGCGTACCCTCGGGGATCTTGAGCTTGTGGGGCTGATCGAGGGTGGGAATCTCAATCTCGGCGCCCAGCGCGGCCTGCGTGATGGTGATGGGTATGGTGCAGTGCAGGTCCGCCTCCTGGCGCTCGAAGAACGGGTGCGGCTTCACCTTCAGAAAGACGTACAGGTCGCCCGGAGGCCCGCCGTTGCCGCCGGGCTGCCCCTCGTTGGCCAGACGCATGCGCGTGCCTTCGTCCACCCCGGCCGGGATGTTGACTTTCAGTTTCCGCTGCGCCTGGCGGCTGCCTTGGCCCCGGCACTGGCTGCACGGGTGGCGAATGATCCGCCCCGAGCCGTTGCACGTGCCGCACGTGCGGCGGATGGAGAGGAAGCTCTGCTGGTAGAGCACTTCCCCGCGGCCTTGGCAGGTGGGGCACATGCTCGGGCCGCTGCCGGGCTCCGCGCCGCTGCCGGCGCACCGGTCGCAGCTTTCCATGCGTGGAACCTGGATTTCGGCTTTCAGCCCGAAGACCGCCTCTTCGAAAGCAATCTCCAGGTCGTAGCGGATGTCCTCGCCCTTGTATGCCCGCTGCCTGCCCCGGCCACCGCCGCCGAACAGCCCGCCGAAGAAGTCTCCGAAGATGTCGCTGAAGTCGGCGAAAGCCTCGGGGTTGAAACCCGCGGGGGCCGTGGCGCCCTGCAAGCCGGCGTGTCCGTAGCGGTCGTAGGCCGCCCGTTTCTGCGGATCGCTCAGAACGCTGTACGCCTCCGAGGCCTCCTTGAAGTTCTCCTCGGCGTCCGGGTCGTCCGGGTTGCGATCGGGGTGATACCTCAGCGCCAGCTTGCGGTAGGAACTCTTGATTTCGGGATCGCCGGCTTCCCGGCCCAGACCGAGGATCTCGTAGTAATCTCTCTTCGACACGGGGTGCACTGCCGCTACGGCCTGACCGCGACTCTGACCATCGCCGGCCTTAGCAGCTTTCCTCTGAAATTATAGCCTCTCTGAAACTCGTCCAAAATGGCCTGGTCTTCGGCGTCACCGGCCTCCACGCGCTGCACCGCTTGATGCTCGTTGGGGTCGAACCGCTTGCCGGCCGTTTCGATCGGCTCCAGGCCCATCTTGCGGAGGATCTCCAGGAGGCGCTGTTGGATCAGTTCGACGCCTTTGGCGTATTCGCGGTCCGCGGTCTCGGTCTTCAACGCGCGTTCGAAATCGTCCAGCACGGGGAGGATCTCGCGCGCCAGGTCCATGGAGGCGAATTGCAAATACTCGGATTTGTCGCGCTCCAGGCGGCGGCGGGCGTTATCGAACTCGGCGTGCGCGCGGAGCAGGCGGTCCTCGGCCTCGGCCTTCTCGGCGAGCAGCCTGTCCCGCTCGGCGGTCAGCGCCTCCAGCCGGCTTTCCACGGTTTCAACCGGCAGTTCCTCATCGGCGGACACTCCGGAATGATTCGGATCGGGGTTGCGGGCTTCCACTGATTTTAGATTATCAAAAGTGGCATGGAGGGCGCCGGGAAGCCGCCGGGGGCGCTGCCGCCCGGCGTCTGCCCGGTGTCTGGCACACCGACGCGACGATAGCCGGTCTTCGTGCGGGCGCCGAATTCCCGGCCCAAGGAGCGCCGGCCAGAAAGCCGGCGGCGGAGCCCTACATGTTCTAACGGCCGAGCGAGGCCATGGCTTTGTCGCGCGCCTCCACCAGTCGCATCAACTTCTTGATTCGTTTCTCGATGGCGGGATCCCAGTCGCTGATCCGTTGCAGCGCCAGTTGCGCCCTGCCGACGCTATCTTCGAGCGCCAGCAGGCTTCTGAGCGACCGGGTAACCCTGGCCGGTTGCATTTGTGAGTTAAGTGGAGAGAAGCGTTCGATACTCTCAAATCATCCGCGGCTATTTTGCGGGTAATGCGAATACCCTCAAATGCGCCAATGATTAAACTAAAATACTAGTACTTCGGACTTCGCCGGCCAGCGCCGCCGCGCCGGCGTATGCAGGGCCAGCCGCGGCGGCAAGCGCGATCAAGCCGCGAACAGGGTCGCGAAGGCACAGGCCAAAGCCGATCCGATGACCGCGCCGGCCAGCACGTCGCTGAGAAAGTGCAGGCCCAACAGAATGCGTGAGGCGGCCACGCTGACAGCGCAGAAGACCAATCCCAGGGACAGCGCGGGATAAAAAGTCGCGAGCGATATGGCCACCGCGAAGGCGGTGATGGTGTGGCCCGACGGGAAAGAGAACTGATCGGGCGGCAACAGGGTGGACCAGCAGTGCGGCTCGAGGGCGCAGGGGCGGCGGCGGCCGGCGGCCCTCTTGAGCCGCAAGAAGAGCGCGATTCCGGTTCCAGCGGCCAGCGCCGCGGTGGCCACCGCGCGGAAGCGGTGGGCCCCTCCGAACAGAACCAGAATCGCGCCCATGGCGTACCACAACCAGCCGTCGCCTCCGCGCGTGGCGCACAGCATCCAGACCCGAATCCAACGCGGCGCACGCCAATGGTGAACGCGCCGCATCAGCCCATGGTCGCGGCGCGCGACGAAATCGAGCGTGCTGCGCAGGCGATGGTTGCGCGGAATGAGGCGGCCTTGCGCGGCCTGCATAATCCACTTGTAGCGTTGCGGCGGCTACGGAAGCGTTACAGCGGCGAGAAGTGTGCGTTAAGAAGCCTGGGCCGCCCGTTATCCATGGCACAATCGGAGTGGTGAAAAAGCTCGACTTCATCTTCTTCGACGCCGGCGGGGGCCACCGCGCGGCGGCCAGCGCCCTCAAACAGGTCATCGACCGCCAAGCGCGCCCATGGGACGTCCGCTTGGTGAACCTGCAGGAAGTGCTGGATTCGATCGACATTATCCGCCAGGCCACCGGGCTTCGCTTGCAGGACGTATACAACCTGATGCTCAACAAAGGATGGACGCTGGGGTCGGGACAGTTGACCGCGTGCATGCATCTGCTGATCCGCTTGTTCCATGGACCGCAGGTGCGCGCTCTGGAGAAATTCTGGCGCGAAAGCCGCCCTGACATGGTGGTCTCGCTGGTCCCGAACTTCGACCGCGCGCTGGGCGAGAGCCTGCGGCGCGCACTGCCGGGCGTGCCGCTGACCACCATTCTCACCGACATCGCGGACTATCCGCCGCATTTCTGGATCGAGCGGCAGGAGCAGTACTTCATCTGCGGGTCGGACAAAGCCGTGGAGCAGGCGCGGGAGATGGGACACCCGGCGGAGAAGGTGCTGCGCGCCTCGGGGATGATTCTTAGCCCGCGCTTTTACGATCTTCCACCGCTCTCGCCGGCCATGCGCGCGGAAGCCCGCGCGGCGCTGGGGTTCGACCCCAGCCTGCCCGTGGGCCTGGTTTTGTTCGGAGGCCAGGGAGCCGCGGTGATGCTGGAAATCGCCCGCAGCCTGGCGGACCGGCAGCTCGTCCTGATCTGCGGCCACAACCGGAAGCTCCGCGAGAAACTCGAAGCGCTGCCGGCGGGCGCGCCGCGCTTCGTCGAGGGCTTCACCAAGGAAGTGCCGCGCTACATGCAACTGGCCGACTATTTCATTGGCAAGCCGGGCCCGGGCAGCATCAGCGAGGCGGTCTTCATGGGGCTGCCGGCGATTGTCGAGCGCAACGCCTGGACCCTGCCGCAGGAGCGCTACAACGCCGACTGGGTCCGCGAGCACGGCGTGGGCGTGGTTCTGCCCAATTTCCGGAACGTGGCCCGCGCGGTGGCCGAGCTGCTGGAGCCGGACGCCTATACGCGGTTCCGGACCGCTGCGCTGCGCTTGCATAACCGCGCCGTATTCGAGATCCCCGATATGCTGGAGCGGATTCTGGAGGAATGCGGATGCCCGCCCGGAGTGTGATTCGCCCGACCTTCCAATCTTCGGAGTCATGGACCCTGCCTGAAACTGCGCCTGCCCGCTTACCGCGCTGGAATCACCGTGGCTTGGCGGAGCCGCTCCAACTGCCGGCGCGCAATCTCCGCCCACTGGCCGGAACGGTCCAGTTTGAGGTAGGTTTTCCAGTGGGCCACCGCTTTCAGCGGGTCGCCTGAGCGTTCGCATATCAGAGCCATGTTGAAGTGCGCGTCGGCGTAGCTGGGGTTCATCTCGAGCGCCCGCCGGTAATGGGAAATGGCTTCCTTCAAGAGGTTCTGCTCATCGTACAGGTTCCCCAGATTGAACTCCGCCAGCGGGTAACTCGGGTCGGCCAGGGTGGCTTGCACATAATATTTCTCGGCTTCGGCGAACTGTCGAAGGCGGTAGTGGATGGTTCCCAGGTTGACCAGCGCGCCGGCCGCGGCGGGGTTCAGCTCCAGGGCCTTGCGATACGCCTCGGCGGCCAGATCCACGGGGGCCCCGGTCTCCTCCAGGTCGAGGCCCTTCTGAAACCATGCCTCCGCTTCGCGCAGTACGTTCGCGGCGTGTTTGCGCTCCGGAAACGCCTTCAGACCGCCCAGTTCGGCGGCGTCGAAGTCCAACAGGATCTGCCCGGTCACGGCCTCCATCTGCTGACCCGCCACGCGGACCGCGATTTTCCCGCCTTCGGAGACGATGCGCAGCTCGGTTAGCGGCTCCTTGATCCAGGCCAGCTTGCGGCGCAGCGATTCCAGCGCCTGGGCGATCTTTCGCGGCGGAATATGCTTCTCGCGCAGCTTGATGAGCGTCCGGATGGCGATCAGGTCGGAGAAGGCATAGATTTCCGCCGGACGGATCAACGCCTGCCGCTCCCAACTTCGAAGCTGGCGTTCGGAAAGGCCGAACTGCCGCCGGACGTCCGCCCGAGAGTATTCCTCCTTCGGGGCGTTCTGGAGCACGGGATCATTTTACCAGGGGTGTCCACTCTTCACCCGATCGAATTACGGGCCTCTCCTCCGCGGGAATGGCGGCCGGTACAGCTTTACGCCTAAAAGTACTTGAAAACGTCCCAAGGTTGCGGTATCATGAAAACGTGGCGACCATTCGCCTTATACGCCCCGCCGCGCCGGCGCCGGTCGACATTCAGGCCTACGCCCTGGATAGCCTCAGCTACATCCGGCGGACCATGGAGCGGGCCGGTTCGTTCACCGCTGTGCCGGGCATCGGCGGCGCGCTGATGGGCGCCACCGCACTGGCGGCTTCGTGGGTGTCGGGACGGCGGCCCACCGCGCATTGGCGCCTGACCATCTGGTTCGTGGAAGCGTGCCTCGCGCTGGCCATCGGGATTGGGGGCGCGGTTTGGAAATCGCGCCGCGCCAACGTCCCCTTGCTTTCCGGACCGGGGCGCAAGTTCGTGGCCGGGTTCGCTCCGCCCATTCTGGCCGGGGCGTTGCTGACGGCGGTGCTCTACCCCGCCGGCTTGTGGGCTTTTCTGCCGGGCGTGTGGCTGTTGCTATACGGCGCGAGCGTGGTTTCGGGCGGGGCGGCCTCGGTGCGCGTGGTGCCCATCATGGGAGCGTGTTTCATGGCCTGCGGGGCGGCGGCGCTTCTTGCGCCCAGCATTGGCGGCGCCATGCTGGCGGCGGGCTTTGGCGGTTTGCACCTGGCCTTCGGGCTGGTGATTGCGGTGAAGTATGGCGGATAAATCCAACACGGCGCGGAAGGAACGGGATAAGAAAGCTCAGCCGGCGCTGGCGCACGGCGGCGCCCCGCCCGCCGCCCAGCTCGACCGCCTGGTCCATGAGCGCCTGCGTCTGGGAATCCTGAGCGCTCTTTCGGTCAACGAGTCCCTGACCTTCGTCGCCATCCGGAAGTTGCTCGATACCACCGACGGCAACCTCAGCGTTCATGCGCGCAAGCTGGAGGAAGCCGGCTACATCGCTTGCACCAAGGGTTTCGAGGGGCGCGTGCCGCGCACCGAGTACCGCCTGACGCCCGCCGGACGGCGGGCGCTCGACCGCTACCTGGATCACATGGAAGCCCTCATCCAGGCCATGCGCGAAAAGTGAGAGGTCTTTTTTTATGGCTCTTGACTTTACGTTACAAAGTACTCTCCACGTGGGCATCATCATGGACGGCAACGGCCGCTGGGCGCTGGCCCGCGGTTTGCCGCGAACCGCCGGCCACCGCGCCGGCGTGGAGGCCCTGGCGCCGGTGGTGGAACGTGCGCCGGAGTTGGGCATCGGCGCGCTCACCCTGTTCGCCTTCTCGTCGGATAACTGGCGCCGGCCGCCCGAGGAAGTTGACGCCCTGATGGCGCTGCTGGCGGTCTACCTCGGCCTGGAGACGCCGCGCTGCGTCGAGAGGGGCGTTCGCCTGGAGGCCATCGGCCGCCGCGACCGCCTGGGCCCGGAGCTCTGCGCGGCCATCGCCCGGGCGGAGGAGGCCACATGCGGCGGGACGCGGATGCGGTTGCGGATCGCGGTGGACTACTCGGGCCGCGATGCGATTCTGGCGGCGGCGCGGAGCCTGCTCGAGCTGTCGCGCGAGTCTCTGGACGGCGCCCTGGGGCCGCCGGTGGACCTGCTCATCCGCACCGGCGGCGAACGGCGCCTCAGCGATTTCCTGCTCTGGGAATGCGCCTATGCGGAGCTCGAGTTCTCCCGCCGCATGTGGCCGGAATTCGGCCCCGCCGACCTGGCCGAGGCCGTGCGTGAGTTCCGCCGGCGGCAGCGGCGATTTGGGGCCGTGCCCGCCAACCCCATGCGAGTAGCGGCCGGTTGGCTGGACTGAGAACCAGCCGCCGTCTTTCGGCTCCAATGATCGAACAAGCCAATGTGATCCATAGCGGCGTAAAATGAAAAGGGTATGAGCCTCACAATCCAGGCCGACGACAACGGCGCGTTGGTCGTACCGGCTGGCGTGCTGCCACCCCGGACCCGCTTCACTGTGGAGCCGCTCGGCGATGATGTGGTTCTCCGCCGCCAGACCGCTGACGAATCCGTCGACGCCGAGGCTGCCGCCGCCAAGATTGCCTGGCTGCGGAGCTGGATCGACAGCCTTCCGCCCAGCCCCCCGATCCCGCTGGAGGCGACTCGCCGGGATGCGATGTACGACTGATGGCGCGCGTGTTATTGGACACGAATATTTCCTGATCTTTCCTGGCAACCCCTGGGTCTGCCCGGCACGCGCTCTCGCCATTCGTGACCGGCTCAAAAGTTGATCTCGGCTGCGGCGCCCAGCCGGTGTTCTCGTCACAAGCTAGTCTACGAGTTCTGGTCGGTCGCAACGCGGCCGGCGGCGGCCAATGGGCTCGAAGTCTGGCCCGTCGCGGATGCCCGCCGCGCCATCGACGGTTTCCGGCGGGAGTTTGCTATGCTCCGACGATCCACCGGAAGTCGTGGACCTCTGGCTCGACATCGTGGTGGCGCACGAGTTGAAGGGCAAGCGTATCCACGACGCTCATCTGCTTGCCACGCATGAGGGCCCACGGTGATTTCCAAGCTGTTGACCTGCAACGCCGACGATTTCCCGGCCGAACCGGGCATCGCCATTCTCACTCCCGAAGCATGATGCCAGTCCCCCCGTCGCTACACGCGAAGCTTCCAGTCGGAGTCGCTGGCCGTCGAGAATGTTCTCATCCAGAACGATCAAGCCTACGCCCGTTGGAGCACGTATTCCGGCGCCGCGTACTGCGCGGAATGATCGCGGAACGCCTGGCTCGCCAATCGGACGGCTTCCGAAATGGCATCAGTGGAGACGTCGCCGCGCCACTCCTCCACGATCGTTTCCCAGGCAATGCCCCCGGCCACCTGCTCCATGACGTCGGCCACCAGAATCCGGGTTCCTCGGAACGTCGGCTGGCCATGGCAGACGGCGGGATCGGCGACGACGTACCGTCCGATCATGCGTTTGGCCATTTGGCGTTGGTTGCGCTTCGCCACTGCGGGTACCTCAAGCACAATTATAGCCGGGTGGGACGAAAAGGGACGGACGTGTTTCTTGGCCTCTCGCGCGACGCTTGCGCACTTGCCAGACGGATGGTCCCGATGTACCTTGAAGTTGTGAGCCCCCTCGAGAACATCGTCGAGGACCTGAAGACGCTGCCGCCAGCCAGGCTGGAAATGGCTGCCGACTTTGTCCATCGCCTCAAGCGCATCAGCGAGGAGGAGCGCCAGGCGATCTTCATTCGCACGGCCGGCGCCCTCTCGCCGGACGAAGCCGACGAGTTGGAACGAGTTATCGAGGACGGCTGCGAGAGGATCGATGAACACGGCTGGTAGTGTCCTGCTGGACACAAACCTGGTCGTACGAAATACCGCCCCGTTCAGGCTGAGCCGTTTTCGCTGAGCCGTTTTCGCCGGGTGGGGAAGGACCGGATGGGGGAATACCGGATGGGGGAATACCGGACAAGAAAATACTGAGGGCCGCTAACCCAACGCTATTGAGAGCAATCCGACTACATGGTTCCTGCGGCCACATGTGGCGATAACAGCGAAAGCCGTCGATTTGCGCGCCACTTTTTCGAATTAGTTAATTGCTTGCTATCGCCGTTTCTTCCGTACTGTGAATCAATGCACAGAGCGGCACAGGCGAGGCTTGCCTCCGCGGACCGGCTGGCGCATAATTTGTCTCAATCAGGCCCGAAATAGAACTTTGATTGAGAAGGTACTAATTATGGCAAACATGCCGGACATGAATAAGGTTGCGGGACCCTTCACATTGTTACTTGTTCTGGTTGCGCCAAGTGCTTTCGCCCAAGCGGGTCAACCCGCGCGACCGGCGTCGATAGCTGCCACGGGTGGCGACAGCCAAAGCACAGCGGTCAAAACTCTATTTCGAGAGCGATTGACGGTGGCGCTGAGGGATGCAGATGGACGCCCGGTGGCTGGCGCGAATGTAACGTTCTCGTCGCCGCGCGGAAAAGCAACCGCGAAGCTCGGGCCTTCGGCGAGAGTAAGTACTGATTCTAAGGGCGTAGCCGCCGTTGTGGCGAGTGCTAACAAGAATCCTGGGTCCTATACCGTTATTGCTCGTGCAAAAGGGGTTCCGAACCAGGCTGTTTTCACGCTCACCAACACGGCGGGTGGCCCGGCTCCCGCCTCCGCGCCGGCGCCTGCGGCGGCAACGCCAACGCCCCCTCCTGCACGGGCAGTGCCAGCGCCCGCCCCCGCACCGGCAACTCCGGAGACCCCTCCGGCGGCGGCAACCTCTGCGACGGCAGCTTCCACACAGGCACCCTCCGCAGGTGCGGCTCCGGCAGCGGCGGCTCCCGCGCCCGCTCCTTCGGCTGCCGGTTCCCTTCCGGCAATATCGATCACCGCAGTTGGAAGCACATGCCTTAGCGCGAAGGTCGGCACGGCGTTCACACAGCAACTGGCAACAATGGTTAAGTTGTTTGGCGTAGCACGGCAGGGCGTGCTGGTCAGAATTCGCAGTTAAAGGCGGCCCCAATGGAGCCGCCGCTACGTTGAGCGCAGCGAGGGCAGAAACCGACGATTCCGGCATCGCAAAGGTGACGGCCACGGCGAATCAAACCGCCGGTGGTCCTTCTGTGGTGACGGCCAGCGTGGGGGGGCTTCCACCCGAGGCGACATTCTCTTTGACCAACACGGCCGACAGTCAGGCAGCGGCGCCATCCATTGCCGTCTCCGGCGGCGATTGTCAAACTGCGATCACCGGTACGGCGTTCACCACGCCGCTAACGGCCGTCGTAACAGCCTTTGGAAAGCCCCAGGCCGGCGTTCCGGTAACGTTCTCCGTGCCAGCCAACGGAGCCAGCGCGACGTTCAGCCCCTCGGCGACTGTCCAGACCGACGCTCAGGGTGTTGGGAAGGTCACGGCTACGGCGAACGCAACTCCCGGCTCCTACAAGGTCACGATTAGCGCCCCCGGCGTCTCGGCGATGTTCTCTTCCTTGACGAACGCGGCTGCTAACCCGGCCAGGAACTGGGACGACACCTGCAATCCAGTGATGGATGCTGTTGTTGCGAATACCGGTTTGGACACAGATGTTTCGAATACTGACCATACGCAGCGGCTAGAATACCTCAGTTCGTGTGCGGAGTTGCTACTTAGGACGATCCACGTTCTTGGTCAAAGCGACACCACGACGACCAGGGGGCAACTGGCAAACCCGCCAGTAACAAGCGACACCACGAAGGTCTTTGCGGGAGCTTCTGAACTAGATCCCTTCTATTTCGGTTGGAATAAAGGCGATGTTTACAACGACGCACTTGTCAGAATCAGTTCCAATCTCTCTCTATTGGCTGATCGGGTCTATTCGAATAATCACAACTTTTGGCCTCCCATCGGTCACTCAGCGCGCCTTACGGGCGAGACGAAACGTGCCGCCTTGAAGCTGTCGATCAAGGGGCGGACTCCCCTCCTTCCCCTCGACAAGGAGTTCGTGAACTATGTCGTCACTTCTCTCAGCGATGCGCACTTTGCGCTGACAACTATTATGGAAAACAACGGCCTGACAGAGCCGTTCTCCGGTTTGCTCGAAACCTACGTGGTCCCCTATTCGACTGCAGGCAGCAACGGAGTTCCGAGCGCCCTCAGTAGCCTGAACCAAAGCAACCAAACGTTCGCCGCCGGTTTCCTGTCGTTTGAATCGGACCATTTCAGGCCTCGCGTGATCCAAATAGGAGAGATGAGCATCGGTGGCCGCGTGGGGTTGCTGCCCGTTGAGACGCTCGTCACCGTAAGCGGCACCGACTCAAAGCCGAGGGCTTACCTCCAGAATGCATTCCATTGGGACCTGAACGTCCGCGGAAGCGAGCGGTGGGGAAGTCGAACGCTTGTAGCAGCACTGGTATCTTTTGGGCAAAACATCTTGCTTTCAAACTCGTCCGTGATAACACCGGCGACACAATCTCCGGCCTCCAGCGCCCAGACCCCGGCTGCCGCGAACACGACCTCGCCGTTCGGGAACACGCAATCGGGAGCCTGGTTCTTCGAGGGCGGGCCCGAATTGCGAATCTACCCCTATCAGATGCAGAGAGTCAATGATGAGAAGAGATTCCTTCTTCCATCTTTCTCTTTCAGCACCGGGATACGCCTCGATGCTCGGTTCAGCGGCCTGAACACACTATTCAAGGACCAGAACGGGGCCGCGTACGGTGACTTCTGGAAGCCAACCCAGCGCTGGTTTCTGCGAGCTTTTGTGACGCTAACCAACGTCTTGGAGCGCAACCCTTCTCAGAAGTCCAACTCAGGTCTATTCAATGTTGGACTTGGGTTTGAATACGATAACGTGTGGGGATTTCCCGGCGCTGGACGTCTCGTGGTGCCGGCGGATTCAAAGATCTACATAAACGGCAGCATTGATCTTGTCAAAGCTTTCAGTAAGCAATCAGGGCAGTGACTTTAGGGCTGGCCGAACCTGTACCGCTCGCCGCCGAATGGCCCGCGCTACCTCTCGCTCACTTCCCCCGTATTAAACCCTTCCACCGCGATGCGCGGGCGTTCACCGCGCGTATCGGCGTTGGCTAACTCGGTGCGGATGCTGCGCCGTTCGCCGGGCATCAGGGCAACATAATTATCGCTGTAAATGGCCGGCAGAATGCGGTCGCCGCTCTTTTCGCGCACCGCTTTCAATCGCACCATCAAAGCGGGCTGCGCGGAGGGGTTGTGCAACTCCGTGGTGAGCACCCAGTTGGCGCCCTGGCGCTCCACGCGGGTTGCGGCTTCCAGTCTCACTTTGGGCAGATCGCGGATGGCCTTGAAGTTGGCTTCTTGCAAGCCGTGAAGGTAGAAGTTCTGCGAGATCTCCTGGCCGGCGCGGGTCAGTTTCAGGCGGATGAAATGCGTGGGCGTCAAGCCCTGCGGGTACTCCATCTTGATGGGCGTTTGCACGCTGTCTTCGGGGCTGTCCACGGTAGCGGTCTTTTCCCATTTCACGGCGCCATCCATGTTCAGCACTTGCACTGTCGCGGTGAGTCCCTTGGAATTGCCGCCGCTATAGTTCACCACCTCGATGTTATCGGTGGCTGCGTTCCACTGGATATGCAACGGCTCGGAGGCTTTCTTCATGCCGAAGTAAGCGGCCGTGGGTTCGAAGTAATAGTCGTAGGTCTGCCACACGAAGGACGGCCAGCAGGAATGACTCATCCAGATCAATAGGCCCATGCGGTTCTTACTCTGCGCTTCGAACATGGCGCGGTGGCCGTCATAGTTGACGAACTGCGCCAAAGTGAGAAACTCCTCGGCGTTCTTCGCGCCGCCGTACGATGCGTCGATAATGCCGGCGAAAGAGGCGCCGGCCTGCGCGCCGGCGGTGGTGAAGTCGTGGTACGCCCAAAGGATGTTGCGCGGCCAGAGAGCCGATTCCGGCATCATGAGCCTCACGCTATCGAGGGTGGGCACGTTGGGCATCCCCATTTCGCTGTGCATCTTGGGCGTGGCGCGATCCACGAAGTAGGCCTTTATCGCCTGGGCCTGGTACGGCCCGTGGCCGGTCACCACGTAGGGCGTGGGGTTGCGGCTGTTATCTTCGGCCGAGCTGGGAATGTAGTGCAGGCCGGGGTGCAGGCCGGCCACCAGGGCGCGCAGCCCGTCGTCAATCGGCTTGGGCGGAATGCCTTCGTTGCGGCCGCAGTAGAGGCCGATGGAGGCATGGTTGCGTATACGCAGGACGTAATCCCTGGCGTTCTTCAGGAATAAGTCGTTGTCGTCCGGGCTAGGGCCGTCGGCGGGGTTCGCCAGCCAGAAATCCTGCCATACCACGATGCCGTATTTGTCGCAGGCGTCGTAGAACGGCTCGTCGCCGGTCTGCCCCACCCAATTGCGGATCATGGTGAAGTTCATTTCCTTGTGATAGCGGACGGCGATGTCGTATTCCCGCGCGCGGTAACGCAGGTGGGCTTCGGGGAATCCCCAGTTGCCCCCGCGCGCGATGAAGCGCCGGCCGTTGATCCAGATCCGGAGCGTGGTGTTGTCTTCGCTGTAAGTGAACTGCCGCACCCCGGCTTGAAAGGTCTTCTCGTCGGAGACCTGGCGGGCCCCCGTACTGAAACTTAGCTTCACGGGATAGAGGTTCTGATCGCCATAGCCGGCGGGCCACCAGAGCTTGGGATTGGAGAGGCGCAGGGCCGGCGCGGAGGCGGGGTCGAGCTTCACGACTTTGGACGCGCCGGCCGGTACGGTGACGCTGGCTCGAAAAGCCGCCGCGCCGAATGTCCCGCTGAATACGCCGGTCAGCGGCGCGGAATCGTGGTTGGTGAGGGTAGCCTCGACGGCCACGTCCGCGCGCGACGTATCGGGCAGCGGCAGGGTGGTTGTGACCAGCGGATTATCGATGGTGACTGGCCCGCTGGGAGTGAGGTACACATTACTCCAGACGCCGATGTTACGGCCGCGGATGGGAGGAATCCAGTCCCATCCTATGGAAGCGTGATAGGTGGGGTTGTCGGCCCCCAGCACGCCGCCGTTGACGTTGGTGGACTGCATGGTCCGGTCCTTGATGCCGCCGGGAGTGGCGTTCTTTTCTATGCGCACGGCCACGGCGTTCCTGGCGCCGGGGTGAATGAGCTTCGAGACGTCGAAACGCCCGCGCATGAAGCCTCCCTCGACGCGGCCCAATCGGGCCCCGTTTAAGAAGACCTCCGCCTTCCAGTTGATGCCGTCGAAGTTCAGCCAGTAATGCTTGCCGGCGGCGGACGCGGGGGCGGTGAACTCATCCCGATACCAGAAATCGGCGTAGAAGAACGAATCGGAGATCATGTTCAGGTTGTCGCTGAAGTTCGGGTCGGGAACGGCGCCCACGTTGAAGTAACTGGTGAGCACGGTTCCGGGGACGGTGGCGATAACCCATTCCTTGTCGTCGAAACCAGGTTTCGAGAGCGCCTCGCCGCCCGCAGGAACCAGCGAATCGCGCTGCAAGCGCCACCCGCCGCCGGCCAAGTCCAGGCGGCCGTCGGCCCGCGGCGCGGCGGCGGCGTGAGGCTGCGCCACGGGGCCGCCGCGGCCCCAGACTTCCATCTCGCTGAGGATGTAGTTATCTCCGCTGGACTTAGTCATGAGGACGCGCACGTAGCGCGCCTTGGCGGGCTGCGCCAGCTTGATATCGTCATAGGCTGGGAACGGCTGCACGGTCTTCCATGTGGCCGCATCGTCGGACGTCTGAATGGAGCCCTCCGCGGCCCGGCGGATCCACGCCAGCGCTACGCGATCGAACGTGCACACCGCGCCCAGGTCGACGTACACCCATTCTTCACTCTGGCCGGCGGATTCCCAGGCGCTGTAGAACACGCCCGGCCCGGCGAGCTGCAGCCGGCTGTTTTTGTTAAAGAACCGCACCTTGCCGACACGCCACGTTGTGGCGCCCGGCGCCTCGAGCGCGACGCGATAATACCGGCTGCGCAGGGCTGCGCCCAGCCCCACCGAAGTGTTGGACTGCGCGTCCATCCCGGCGGCCCCGCGCGTGCGGCCGGCCTCCTTCCACGCTTGCCCATCGTCGGAAGTGGAAACTACCAGAGTCCAATTCTGGGGCTGCGCCGAGGCGGCGGCGGGCGCGGGTTGCTGCGGATTTCCTCTGCCACCCGCGGGCCCGCCGGTGACCACTTCGATGCGGTCGATTTCGAAGGGACGCGCTCCGCCCGCGAACTGGAACTGAATCCAAGGGTTGGGCCCGGTGACGGTCGCGCCGAATCCCCGGCCGTCGCCCACCAGGGCATCGCGCTGGACCTTGGGGAATGGCGCCGGCTGGCTGCTGGTGGTCACCAGGAGGGTGGGCGGAAGGGTGGTTTCCTTGATGCCGTCGGTCACCAGTTGCGCGGTGAGGTTGTAATCGTAGGAGCTCGAATGGTAAGCCGGGCGGTGAAACGCCAGGTTGCGGTAGGTGGCGGCGTCGGCCGCGAGCGAGGGGCCGAAAAACTCCTTGGGGTCGCCCGGATAGACGCCCACACCACGCGTGAACTCCTGTGCAGAAAGCACGGATACAAACGCCAAGCCGAACAGAAACGATTTCGTCATGTGGCCCTCCGCCGTCGAAAAGAACCCTGAAGCGGCATTCTACCAGCGTGCGGGGCGTGGAATCTGTTCCGTTGCCGGCCCCCATGCCCTTCCCTCAAGAGATAACCGCCTCTTTGGCGTACGGTGTGTGGGTTTGTCCACACCTATCGACCCCCAAAGTCCGCCAAAGCTCCCTGGAAACGGTACACTGCGGATATCTTTTTGCCGTTGCGCGGCATGGGGATGATACGAGGAAAAGGAGGTGTGCATGTCGCAGCAGGCGGGTATCGACTCCATCCTGACCGAGTCCCGGGTGTTCGAATGCCCGGAGGATTTTCGGTCCAAGGCCCGCATTCGGAGCATGGAGGAGTACGAACGCCTCTATCGGGAGGCGGAGGCCGACCCGGAGGGATTCTGGGCGCGGTTGGCCGGCGAGCTGCACTGGTTCAAGCCCTGGGAAAAAACGCTGGAATGGGACTGCCCGTGGGCCAAGTGGTTTTCGGGCGGTGAGATCAACCTCTCCTATAACTGCCTGGACCGGCACGTGGCCACGTGGCGGCGCAATAAGGCGGCCATCATCTGGGAAGGCGAGCCGGGCGAAGTGCAAACGCTCACCTACCAGCAGCTTCTTGTCGAAGTGTCGAAGTTCGCCAACACCCTGAGGTCACTCGGAGTGAAGAAGGGCGACCGGGTGGCGATCTACATGGGAATGTGCCCGGCGCTGCCCATCGCCATGCTGGCGTGCGCGCGTATCGGCGCGCCCCACACCATCGTGTTCGGAGGTTTTTCGGCCAACTCGCTGGTGGACCGCATCAACGACTCGCAGGCCTGCCTGGTAGTCACTCAGGACGGCTCGTACCGGCGCGGGCACGAGGTGAAACTGAAGCCGGCCGTGGACGAGGCGCTGTTTTCGTGCCCCTCGGTGCGCGCTGTGGTGGTGTTCCGGCGGACGGGAACGCTGGTGGATATGGTGAGCGGGCGCGACCATTGGTGGCACGAGTTGATGGCCACGGCATCCGACGAGTGTCCCGCCGAGCCGCTCGATTCCGAGCACCCGCTCTACCTTCTCTATACGTCGGGCACTACGGGGAAGCCAAAAGGGATCCTGCACTCGACCGGCGGTTACTCGGTGGGAACCTATATCACCACTAAGTGGGTGTTCGACATCCGGGATGAAGACGTCTATTGGTGTACGGCGGATATCGGCTGGGTGACCGGGCACAGTTACGTCGTGTACGGACCGCTGCAAAACGGCGCCACCAGCCTGATGTACGAGGGTGCGCCCAATTTCCCGGAGCCCGACCGCTTCTGGAGCATCATCGACCGGCACAAGGTGAACATCTTCTACACCGCTCCCACGGCCATTCGGGCCTTCATGCGCTTCGGCCTCGAATGGCCCAACAAGCATCCCATGAAGAGCCTGCGCCTGCTGGGCACGGTGGGCGAGCCCATCAACCCGGAAGCCTGGATGTGGTATCGCGAGCACATCGGGAAGGACCGTTGCCCCATCGTGGATACCTGGTGGCAGACCGAAACCGGCATGATCATGATCGCGCCGCTGCCGGGGGCCACGCCTTTGAAGCCGGGTTCGGCCACCCGCCCGCTGCCTGGGGTGGCGGCCGACGTGGTGACGCGCGAAGGCGAACCCGTTCCTCCCGGAGAAGGCGGCTTCCTGGTGCTCCGGCGGCCCTGGCCGGCCATGTTGCGCACCATCTACGGCGATCCCAAGCGCTATCGGGACCAATACTGGTCCCAAATCCCCGGCATGTATTTCACCGGAGACGGCGCGCGCAAGGACGCCGACGGCTACTTCTGGATCATGGGCCGCATTGACGACGTGATCAATGTGGCGGGGCACCGGTTGAGCACCATGGAGGTGGAATCCGCCCTGGTGGCCCATCCCAAGGTGGCCGAAGCGGCGGTGGTGGCCCGTCCGGACGACCTCAAGGGACAGGCGATTGCGGCCTTCGTGACGCTGAAGGCGGGAACCAAGGTGACGCCGCAGCTCAAGGAGGAACTGCGCCAGTGGGTGGCCAAGGAGATCGGCGCGCTGGCCAAACCCGACGATATCCGGTTCAGCGATTCCCTGCCCAAGACGCGCAGCGGCAAGATCATGCGGCGCCTGCTGAAGGAGATCGCGGCGGGCGGCCAGGTCAAAGGAGACACCACCACGCTCGAAGACCTCACGGTAGTCTCCAGATTGCAGGAACCGGAGGAATAGGGCTCCGGTCACGCTCCGGCTGGTGGGGGACGACACCGCGCAGGGGCAGCATCTGAACTTGCGGAACATGGGCATCCAGCGCGTGACGCTGTACCGCTACCGGTAGGCTTCCGGCCCGTCAGGCGACAGGGGCCGCTCTCTTGCCCAGCAGTCAGGTATACTGATCCTGTTCTTCCAGCGACTGTTGGGAAAGGATGGGGAGGATCATGGACCGTCGTCAATTTCTGAAAACGGGCGCCGCGGGGTTGGCCTGGTCGGCCGCCGGGGGTTATGCGGCGGAATTCGCCGACTCCCGGCCGCTGCGCGTGGGCCTGATCGGCTGTGGGTGGTACGGAAAGTCCGATATATTCCGGCTGGTTCAGGTAGCGCCGGTCGAGATCGTCTCGCTCTGCGATGTCGATAAGC
The DNA here is from genome assembly GCA_963767595.1 of Terriglobia bacterium. Taxonomy (GTDB): domain Bacteria; phylum Acidobacteriota; class Terriglobia; order Bryobacterales; family Bryobacteraceae; genus BOG-224. The sequence continues at coordinate 159,659 of CAVYEK010000008.1, read as the reverse complement.
AAAACCTCGAGACCGCCGCGCAATGGTCCGTGGAGCGCCAGGCCTCCAAGAAGAAGCCGCGCCTGTTCACGGACTACCGCGAGATGCTGAAGCAGAAGGATCTGGACATGGTGGAAATCGCCACGCCGGATCACTGGCATGCGCTGCCCATGATCGAGGCGGCCAAGGCCGGCTGCGACATGTACGTGCAGAAGCCGATCTCGGTGGACGTGGTGGAAGGGCAAGCCATGCTGGCCGCCGCCCGGAAGTACAATCGCGTGGTGCAGATCGGGACGCAACGGCGCAGCACGCCGCACCTCATCGAAGCGCGCGACATCGTGAAGCAAGGCAAGCTTGGCACGATCGGCCATGTCGAGATCTTCTCTTATGGCGGCGGCCGGGCCGGCAACCCCCAGCCCGCTCCCGTGCCCGACACCCTGGACTGGGATTTCTGGCTTGGGCCGGCGCCCATGACGCAATACAGCCCGGACATCCAACGGAATTGGCGCGCCTACATGGCGTACGGCAACGGCACCATCGGAGACATGGGCGTCCACATGCTCGACATGGTCCGCTGGTTCATGGACCTGGGCTGGCCGAAGCGCATCTCTTCGTTCGGCGGCATCCGGGTTCTAAAGGGCGGCAAGTCCGACATCTCGGACGACCAGACCTCGATGTTCGAGTTCGACAATCTGACCGTGGTGTGGCGGCACCGACGCTTCGGCGCGCAGCCGGATCCGGATTACAACTGGGGCGCGATCCTATACGGCGATCAAGGCACGCTCAAGGCCGGTGTAATGGCGTACGACTTCATCCCCGCCAGAGGCGGGCAGAAGATCCACAAGGACGTCACGTACGAGTTGGAGCAATACCCCGTGGACAAGACGGAGCCGCGGCTGGAGAGACACGTGGCGCCCGCCATTCGCGGCCACATGAAGGATCTGCTGGCGAACATGGCCACCCGCGGAAAGCCGGTGGCGGACATCGAGCAGGGCTACATATCGTCGTCCTGCTGCATCCTGGCCAATATCTCGACGCAACTCGGCCGCACTCTCCAGTGGGACGGCCAGAAGGGCGTGGTGGTGGGCGACGAAGAAGCCAACCGGCTCTTGCGCCGGCCATACCGTAAACCCTGGGTGCATCCAGAGGTCAAGACGGTCTAGCGGACGGGTTGCCATTCCCGGCCGGGTCCGACACGTGGAGGGATGGTGACGACGTTGGGCGGCAGGAACAGGATTGACATTCCCGTGCCGCCTCCGCAGCCTCGCACGCCACCTCCCGCCGCGGCGGGAGTTCAAGCCGGCCGCGGCGGCGCGGCGGGCGGATTCGGGGGCGGAGGTGGAAGAGGGCCGCAGGGACCGCCCATCGAGCCCAAGGAGTTTCTCCTCGAGAACTTCGGCAGGGTGGAAGGGCAGTACGAGGACGCCCATGTGGCGAATTGGCTGGATTGCGTCAAATCCGGACAGAAACCGATCGCTTACTTGCCGATCGTATTCAACGCCCATTTGGCTTGCCTGATGTCCGCACAGTCCATGAGGGAACGGCGTGCCCTGGTGTGGGATCCCGCGGCCAGGACCGCCAGGCCCGCCTGAGAGATTCGTGGCCTCCTCCACGTCCTCCGGCGTCCAGTGGCCATCGGCGTATGAAAGATCACCCGCAATGCGGCGAGCCCGGGTTCTCGCCGGCATGGAGGAGACTCGGCAGGACTCTTTCGCACGTTTCTGGGAGTCCCTGGAACGAGAAAAACGGGAAACCATGAGAATTACCACCTACCAGGAAAGCGCTTGAGAGTTATCCTTGATGAGCCTGGAATCCGCAACCGGGATTCCGGGTGTAACTGGTTTTCACGTGACACAATCAGACACAGCCTAAAAGGAGGGTTACTATGTTTGTTGTCGTCCAGCACACCATTACCAATCCGGATGCTTTCTTTGGACTTGTCTCAAAAGTCGCCGAAGCGCCTCCGGGAATCAGGGCGGTCCAGTTCTTCCCGAGTACGAGCAGAGATCGGGCAGTCTGTCTTTGGGAAGCCAGTTCGGCAGACGCCGTGAAGGGCTTCCTGGAACCCTTGAGCGCTCCGAGCAGCCGTAACACATATTACGCGGTGGACAGCGCAAAAGCGATGGGTCTTCCGACGTTGGCATCCGCGGCGTAGCCGAAGAAAGGCTTTGCGCCCCTTGCGAAGTCGACGCCAGGCCGGCGTTCGGCGACCCCGAGAATACCGCGCCGGCGGATGGGCTTTTGGCGGGGCGCGGACGATTTCCTGTCCTGCCCCGCCGGGTTTTCGCCGGCGCCGGGTTTGCGGACGCTCTCGTCTCAGGACGCTTGTCAGCGCGGTTCCATCTGACGCGTTTCTCCCGGTTTTCGATCGGTCCGGCGGGGCCGAATCGACGCGTGGCCGAGCCGGGAGGCCACCTGCGCTAAAACGTACAAAAGACTCATAACTTCAGAGGATCAGGACTTAGCGGCCTGTGATAGACTGACCGGAAGCCGGGAAGGGAGAATTGAAATCCCGGATGTATTCGCCTCAGAGGGGATTCGGAGGACACTATGACCATTTCTTTGCGTCTATTTCTGGCGCTGTCCGTGGCGCCTTTCCTGGGTGCGCAGCCCCAGTTTCAGAGGGATCTGACGGCGATGCACCCTCTCGGGTATTGGCCGTTGGGCGCTAACTTCAACGATCTATCGGGAAGCGGCCACGGCTTAGCCGGAAGCGTGCCTTTCTTTAACGACGGGTTTCAGTTGGGGACGCCGGGGAACGGCTGCTGCGCGGCCGCCTACTTCGACAATGGCGCCTTCGCCTCGACGCCGGGAGCGCCATTCAACCTGAGCACTTCCCACCCATTCACTGCACTGGCTTGGATCAGAACCGTCAACCTGCAACATTTTGCGGCGATCGTGGCCAAATACGACACGTCGGCGAACGTTGGCTGGGCGATTGGCCTCGACAATGGAGACCTCGGCGGGCCGCCGGCCGGGGGCCGCTTTGCCCTGGTAATGGCGGCGGGCAACAACCAAGCCATAATCGTCGAGGGCACGGTCCAAGAGAACGATGGACTTGCTCACCTGGTGGCCGCAAGTTACGACGGAAGTGGATTGGCCAAAGGCGTGCAGTTGTACGTCGACGGCGTTCCCGTCGCCACCACCACTCTTTCGGACACAATCGGCGGCGGCTCGATCCTCAACACCGCTCCGGTCACGATAGGGAACGCCGTGGACGGAAGCAGTTCCTTCGAAGGAAGTATTGGACAGGCGGCCATCTTCGGATCTGTCCTGACCCCGGCGCAGATCTTCCAACTCGGTGGGGATTCTGAGTTGGCGCAGGCCGTTCTGGCGCAGTTCGCCTTTGGCGGAGGCTGGTATTCCGCGTTGTACTTCAAGAACGCCGCCAACGCGGAAGGGTCCGTCTCGTTTTCGGTGAGCTTCACGGGCGATAACGGCAACCCTCTGCAAGTTCCCTCGATTGCCAGCACTTCCACCACGCTCACGATTCCGCCGGGAGGTACAGCGGTGATCGAAGCTCCCAACGTGGGGTCGCTGACGCAGGGCTATGCTTCGGTCGATCTGCCGGTCGGCGTGGCCGGTTACGGAGTGTTCCGCCAGAGCGTCCCCGGCATCGCCGACCAGGAGGCGGTCGTGCCCCTGGCCTACGCCTACGGCGGGAACAACTCCCTGATTTATGACGACAGGAACGGCCTGGTAACCGCAGTCGCCATCGTGAATCCCACGTCGGTCGCGACAACTGTTTCGATTACGGCGTTCGATCTCGTCGGAAACGCGGTCGGCACGTCGTCGGTGACGCTGCAGCCGTTCAATAAGACCGAGATAGCTCTGCGGTCGCTTCCGGGGCTCAGTGGGGTCGCGAACAACCGGGGCAACGCAGTATTTAACGTTTCGACGGGAAGCGTGGTCGTCCTGGGTCTTCGGTTCAACGGGGCGGCGTTCTCGTCGATCCCGGCGACTATCGGGTATCAGTTGCACCGTTTCCAAGGGGAGAACTGAGTTTCATTCTTCCAAGCGAGCGATCTGCTGCCCGACCGGGCCGGTTTTCGGCGGAACGGCGTTCACCCCGGTTGAGCGGGAAAGCGCCTGGAGCTATACTCGGCGCGGAGGATCGGATGAAAAAGTGCGATCGCCCCGTGTCTGACCCCGGCCAACCGACGCGGCGTTACTTGTTCCAGTTGGGCAGCGCGGCGGCGGCAGCCTGGAGCGCTTCCCCGCTGGCGGCCCAGAATGCTGCCGCCAACCCTCAGTTGCAGGAGGCCATCGCCAAACTGGAGTACCTGACGCCGCTGGAGCGCGCCTTCATCCTGGACAAGGGGAAAGCGGGCGTCGCCAACCTCCCGGCGGATAAGCTGCGCGAGATCGGACTCGCGCCGGAGACCTGGTCTCTCGATGTGGTCCCGGACCCGGTAAGCGACAGCAGTGTGGAGCAACCCCTCTACCAGGCGCTGGGAAACGCCCTGGACTGGAAGGGCCTCATGAGATTGGCGGAGAAGCACGCGGTCCGCTTCTTGCACCTGTGCACTTGTACAAACGGCGCCGATCCTTATCACATGACTCTATGGGAGGGAGTCCCGCTGCGTGAAGTCATCTGGCTGACCGGGCCAAAAGCCAGTATCCGCCGGGTCTATTATCAGAGCCATCACGGGGAGAACCTGCCTCCGTTTCAGGCCTCGCTGGCGTTGGGTCAAATTCTGGAATGCCCGCCGGGGCAGATGCCCGTGATCCTCGCCTACAAGATGAATGGCCGGATTATTCCGGCTTCGCATGGCGGTCCGGTGCGGATGATCGTTCCGGGAGCCCACGGCAACAAGTCCATCAAGTGGCTGCGGCGCGTCGTCCTGACCAACGACTACAAGGCTAACGATTCGGACGCGGAGCTGAACAACGACACGGAAAGCCCGCTGAAGACTCGGGCCAGGTTCATCAATGCCCCTAAGGAAATCCCGCCGGAGAAACCGTCCGCGTTAACCGGGATGGCGCAGGTGGGCCTATCGGGACTCGACAAAGTTCAGTACTGCGTGCATTCTCAAAAGGAGCCGTGGCCGGCGGACGACCCGAACTGGGTCAAGGGCGATTGGAAAGACGCCGCGATTCTGCCGCCGCCCGCCGACTGGGGTGGAGGGTTGCCGGGAGGGAAGTTGCCCGCTGGGACAAGCCAAATCGATCCCGCCACGGGCATGCCTTTGCAGTGGCCCTTGCGCTACACGATTGTGCACTGGGCGGCATTGCTCCCCGGCTTGCCTCCCGGCAGTTACGACTTGTGCTGCCGGACCATCGACGGCAACGGCATCGCTCAGCCCATGCCGCGCCCGTTGCCGAGGACGGGCTTCAACGCCATCCACCGCGTCACCCTGGCGGTACGAGCATGACCTGGAGGGTTCCGCGACGCCATCGTTCTTAGAAACGGGCGGCTGAGTAGCCGGCGCCGCGCTAGAATCTTCTAATGAGATCCCCGCTATGTCTTCTGCTTGCGGCGCCGCTTTTCGCGCAAGCGCCCGTCGAGCGCCCCAGGGTTCTCGGCATCGCCCATGCGGCGGTCTACGTCAGCGATTTGGCCAAGGCGCGCGCCTTCTACGAAGGACTCCTGGGCTTTGGCGAGCCCTTCACACTTCCCAAGCCGGACGGATCGGTCGGCATTGCGTTCGTGAAAATCAACGACTCCCAGTACCTGGAGCTTTTCAACGAAGACCCCAGGGACGACGGCCGCCTCAGCCACATCTCGATCTACACCGACGATGCCGGCCGAATGCGGGACTACCTCGCATCCCGGGGAGTAGCCGTACCGGCCGCCGTGCCGAAGGGCCGGACGGGGAACAAGAACTTCAACGTCAAAGACCCGGACGGGCACACGGTGGAGGTTGTGGAGTACCAGCCCGATAGCTGGACCGCGCGGGAGGCCGGCAAGTTCATGCCAGCCACAAGGGTTTCGGACCACATGACGCACGTTGGCGTGCTGGTGGGGAACCTGGAAGCGGCGACCAAGTTCTATGGCGGAATCCTCGGTTTCCGCGAGTTCTGGCGCGGCAGCGCGGCCAACAGCAAGACTCTAAGCTGGGTGAATATGCGGGTTCCGGATGGCGACGACTACATCGAGTTCATGCTGTACGATACGCTTCCGGCGCCCGACCGCCGCGGAACAGCCAATCACGTCTGCCTGGTGGTCCCGGATATCGTGAAAGCCGTGGCGAAGATCGAGGCGCAACCGGCGCGCAAGGATTACAACCGGCAGATCGCGACCCAGACGGGCATCAACCGCAAGCGGCAGGCCAACCTTTACGATCCGGACGGAACCCGCGTGGAACTTATGGAATCGGATACTATTGACGGCAAGCCCGCGCCGCCATCCACCTTGCCTCCGCCACGGTGAGGGAACACCTTGCCTTCCAAATGGAGCGGTTTCTCACATCGGAGTTGACGATCGGGCGTCCGTTTCAGCGGCAGCCCGGGCGGAACTAGGCAGGCGTTGCGGGAGCGGCAGGGCCGCTTCGATCAGAGTGCCTTTCCCCAGTTCGGAAGCGATCTTGATCCAGCCGCCCAGACTCTCCACCCTTTCGTGCATCCCGGTCAGGCCTAGACCGTTGGCTCGGCCGTGCTGGAAGCCACGTCCGTCGTCCTGCACAGTGATCACGAGCCAGGACTCAGTGGCGCGCACGCCGATCTCCACGGAATTCGCATTGGCGTGCTTGCAGACATTATTGAGCGCCTCTTGGGCAATCCGAAAAATGCAGGTTTTGTGCTCGTCCGGCAGTTCGCTGGGGAGGCCGTCCGCCCGAACCTGGATTCGAACCCCAGCCGGTCTGGAGATCTCGCGAGCCAGCCATTCGAGCGCAGCTTCCAAGCCGAGGTCGTCGAGCATCGAGGGGCGCAGAAGCAGCGCCATGTTGCGAATCACCGCCAACGAGCTCTCCACCAACTCACGGATACGGTCGACTCGCTGCCGGAGCTGCGCGTCGTGAGGGCGCAACGCCACGGCAAGATCGTGCAGCTCGAATTGGACCGCCGACATGGATTGGCCCACGGCGTCATGCAGGTCTCTCGAAATGCTCTTGCGCTCATTTTCCTGCGTGGACACCAGTTTCGCGGAGAGGTTCTTCAGTTCCTGGCGGGCCTCGGTAACCTCTTGAAGATGCTTCAGTGTTTGCCGTTCGAGCCGCAAAAGGTGAGCCGTGCTGAAAAGCGCCTGGCCCATACCGAAGAGGAGTATCACGACGAGCGAAAGCATGAGTTGGCTTCGGACGCTGGAGAACTTGGCGAGAAGCTGCGCGTCCCGTCGCATCAGGTCCTGCCGGTTCACCGAACGGATGGTATCCGCGATGCCGAGGGTACTCGACCGCCGCGGGAAGACTTCGTCACGAAGAAAGCCGTAGCCTTCCCGCCGCCGCTGCGCCAAATCCCAGGAGAGCACCGGCGCCAGCGTCTGCCAATAGTCCTGTATCTCGCGTTTCAAAGCCTCGAACATCTCGCGGTCATCGGGGCCGGACAGCGGCCCGTTATCCGCCAGCAGGGATTCGATTCGCGAATTGGCGTCGATCAGATCCCTCCGGCTCTGTTCCGCTTTGTCCCGGTTGGGCTCCAGAAGGTAATCGCGGATGTAGGTTCCGGAGAGGTAGACCGCCGTCCGAATCTCGTCCAACTGCTGGTTCTTGGCCAGGAACTGTTGGAGAGTGGTTTCATTGCTGGCCTGCAGTTCGGAGAGCGCATGAAGAGCGCTCAGCCCGGAGAGGATGAGGAGAATCAGGAGGACGCCAAAACCGAGGATCAGACCGCCTCGCATGGTCAACAGCCGCACTCCGCCAGGGGCCACGGCGATGCCTGCCCCGTAGCCTCGAGCCTGCCCGGCCGCGCCGTTAACCGGGGGCGACATCGCTGCTTTGGGGTGAAATGATGCCTTTTCGAACGGCATACAGGACCAACTCGGCCAGGCTGTGCAGGTTCAATTTCTGAAAAATGTGCTGGCGATGGCAGATCACGGTGGTGGGGCTGAGACTAAAAACGCTGGCGACGTCTTTGTTGGAGGAGCCTTCCGCCAGAAGCTGCAGGATCTCGCGTTCGCGGGTGGTGAGGAGCTCGTACCCGTCCTCTACCGCCTCACGCAGCAGGCGCTGGGCGTAGTCGTCAGCCAGGATTCGACTCACTTTGGGGCTAAAGAACGCCTTTCCTTGACTCACCGCCCGTACGGCATCGACCACTTCGGATTCGGCGGAGCTTTTCAGGATATATCCCCGCGCGCCAGCCTTAAGCGCACCCAGCAGATAGGCCTCATCCGCCTGGACAGTCAATATCACAATTTGAGTCTCCGGCAGCTTTTCCGAGATCTGCCGGCCCGCCTCAATGCCATTGAGGTTCGGCATCCCGATGTCCAGGATCACCACATGGGGCCGTTCCCGTTTGGCCATCTCGATGGCCTCCCTGCCGTCGCATGCCTCGGCGATCACCTCCAACCCGGGCTCGTGTTCCAGCAAGGTCCGCAAACCCCTGCGTATGATTGCATGGTCGTCCGCGATCAGGATACGTACTGGACCCATAGCCGTCCTGTTGGTCGAAGGGCGACTTCGCCCCATCACGGGAGAAGCCGCTGTATTCAGCCTCATAATACGTCATCCCTCCCCGTCTCGTGAATCCCACAAAATGAGTAGTTTTGCCTCCAATTCGTGGTAGCCGTGAACGCATTCTGTGAGAGCGGCGGCCCGTCCAAATTCTCCATTGATTTTCCTTCAAAACTCCTCTTAGGACAGTATGGGCTCAAACGGCTCATCCCATTACCCTTTAGGAGTAGGAGAAACGATCGAAACACGGACGGCAAGGCTTGAATATGTATTCTATTGCACAATCCCCGGCGCGAGGTTCCTCCCATGTTGCCCGCTAACGGCGAGATCTCGACCGAGGAGCTTGAGAGACTGAGACGTTACGACGCCTGCACGCTCTCGAACGCCATCGAGAGGTTGAACATTCGCCCGCGGAACGAAGGCTTTGTCGTCGGAGCGGTTACGTGCAGATTTCCGCAATTACCACCCGTGATCGGTTACGCTGTCACGGCCAGGATGCGGTCATCCATGCTTCCGGTAAAGGAGTTGTGCTACTACGAGCACCCGGACTGGTGGCGATACGTGACCAGCATCGCCGGCCCGCGGATCGTGGTGATCCAGGACGCCGACCACTCACCGGGAGTTGGCGCGCTGTTCGGGGAGGCTTATGCGCGTATCTCACGCGCATTGGGCTCGGTGGCATGCGTGACCAATGGCGCCGTGCGGGACGTGCCGGGAATCGAAGCCCTCGGGTTCCAGTTGTTCGCCGCCGGCATCTCGGTTTCCCATGCCTATGCGCACATCGTGGAATTCGGCGCGCCCGTGGAGATCGGAGGTTTGCGGATCTCTTCAGGAGACCTCCTCCACGGCGATCTGCATGGAGTTCACACGATTCCGATCGGCGCCGTCCGCGAACTGCCCGGCGTCGCCGAGGAGGTGTTGCGGGACGACCGGGAACTGTTCGAGTTGACCGAAAGAAAGGATTTCTCCGTGGGTATACTGTCTGCCAGGCTTGAAGAAAAAATCGAGGGGCGTCGATGCGAATGAAGATCAGAGCCATGCAGGAAGCGCTCCGCGTTCTTCCACGCCGCCCGTTGCTCCTCTGGCCCGCGCTTCTGCTGCTGCTCGTGTGCCTAAGCGCGTGTTCCAGGTCCCCAGCCGTGCGCGCCGGCAGTGGAGACGAGCAGGAAGCGGTTACGCCTGTCGGCTTCACACTGGTCACGCGAAAGCCGATCATGCGACAGCTCACGGTTTCTTCAGAGCTCGTGCCATTCCAGGAGATCGATGTTTATGCGAAGGAGTCGGGCTTTGTGAAGGACCTGCTGGTGGACTACGGCTCGCGCGTACAGAAGGACCAGTTGATGGCGGTGCTCGACATTCCGGAATTGGAGATGCAGTTGCAGCAGGACGCCGCGGCCATCGCCAGCGCCGCCGAACAGGTGACGCACGCGCAACACGAGTTGGACCGGCTGGAAGCGCAATACCGCGTCGTTCATCTGCAAGCCGACCGTCTGACCGGCGTGGCCACAACCCGTCCCGGCCTGGTGGCGCAACAGGAGGTCGACGACGCCCAAGGCAAGGACCTGGCCTTGGCAGCCCAGGTGGAGGCCGGCAAATCGAACTACGAAACAGCCAAGAGCCGGTTGGATGAGGTTAAGGCGAAGCTGGACCGGGACAAAGCTATGTTCGCCTACGCCAGAATCACCGCTCCATTCGCGGGTGTGGTTACACAACGGTACGCCAACCTGGGAACCCTGATGCAGGCAGGCACCAGCTCGAGTACGCAAGCGCTGCCCTTGGTTCGGCTCTCCCAAGACGACAAATTCCGCCTGGTAATACCTGTCCCAGAGTCCTATGTTAAGTACATTCGCGCCGGTGACCCAGTCCAAGTGCGAGTCCCTTCCCTGGGCAAGGTTGTCCCAGGCATAGTCGCGCGCTTCTCCGTGGACGTCACGGCCGATACCCGCACCATGCATACAGAAGTGGATGTGCTCAATCCGTCGCACGTCCTGATGCCAGGGCTCTACGCCGAAGCGGATCTGACGTTGGAGCGGAAAAACTCCGCCCTGGTTCTGCCGCTTCAGGCGGTGAACCAGACAGGTGGCCAGGCGACCATCTTTCTGGTCGATCCCAACAACACGTTGCAGGAACGGAGGATTGCGCTTGGATTGCAGACCGCCACCGACGCCGAAGTCTTGAGCGGTCTCAATGAAGGCGATCGCGTGGTGGTCAGTGATCGCAGCGGCCTGAAAGCCGGCTTGCATGTGAAGCCGCAGAAGGTGGACGTTCTCCAGTATGAGGCCGGCAATTCAGAGTAGGCGCGCAGCCGAAGAAAACTACCATGTCACGATTCTCCATTCGAAATCCACACTTCATCGTCGTGATCTGCCTGGCCCTCCTGGTGATCGGAGTCACCAGCCTGGCGCGCATGCCCGTCGATCTTTTCCCCACGATTAACCTGCCTGAGGTCGTGGTGGCGACGTTCTACTCGGGCATGCCGCCGGAGGACATCGAAACCGATATCACCGATCCGTTGGAACGCTTTTTCACGCTGGCGGGCGGCATCGACCACATGGAGTCGCGCTCCCTGTTGGGCGTCAGCATCATCAAAGTCTACTTCCAACCCGGTACCAACGCCGACGCCGACGTAACCGAACTTTCCAACCTCGCGCTGGCGGACCTGAAGCGGCTCCCGCCGGGCACCTTGCCGCCCGTGGTGCTCAAGTTCGACGCTTCCAGCCTGCCGGTTTGTCTGGTTACCCTGAAGGGCAAGGGACTCGACGAAACCCAAATCCACGATATCGGACAATTCACCATCCGCAACCAGATTGCAGTGGTGAAGGGCGCCGAAATTCCGCCCCCGTTCGGCGGAAAGTACCGTCAGGTGATGGTGTACGTGGACCCATACAAGCTCCTGTCGCGGCAGTTGAGCGTCATGGATGTGGTCAACGCGGTCAACAGGAACAATCTGATTCTCCCGGCCGGCGACGTGAAAATGGGGCCATACGACTACTACGTCTATTCCAACGCCCTGGTGGATAAGGTCGACGAACTGAACAGCGTACCCATCAAGACATCCGGCGCGCGCTGGGTCTCGGTTTCCGATGTCGGCGAGGCGAAAGACGCCAGCCAGATCCAGTACAACATCGTTCGCGTCGATGGGCAGCGCTCGGTCTACCTGCCGATCATGAAGCAGGGCGGCGATACCAATACCATCGAGGTGGTCAACGGCATCCGGGGCATGATCGGGAAGCTTTTCGACATCCCGAAGCAACTCGTCGCGGCCGTGGTCTTCGATCAGTCGGCCTTTGTCAAACAAGCTATCGACACGCTTCTCCATGAGGCGCTGATCGGGCTCGTTTTAACCAGCCTCATGATCCTGATCTTCCTGGGTAGCTTACGCGCCACGGTGGCCGTATTCCTGTCTATCCCGCTTTCCGCTCTAGCGACCTTTGTTGCGCTCAACCTCTTTGGCAGCACCGTGAATACGATGATTCTGGGCGGATTGGCGCTGGCGTTCTCGCGCATTATAGACAACTCCGTCATCTCCCTCGAGAACATTTACCGCCATTTGGAAATGGGCTCCGCCCCGGAAGTCGCCGCCGAACAGGGAGGGGCCGAAGTCAGCTTGGCCGTCCTGGCCGCCACGTTGACCACCGTGGTCGTCTTCTTCCCGGTGACCTTTTTGTTCGGCGTCAGCAAGTTTCTGTTCTCGGCCCTGGCGCTGGCCGTGGCAATTTCCCTGTTTGCCTCGTACTTTGTGGCCATGACAGTAATTCCGCTGTTCTGTTCGAGATACCTCCAGGCCGTGCACCACGCCAATGGCGCCGCGCAGCACGGCGAGAGAGGCTTCAATGCCTGGTTCAACCGGGGCTTCAACCGGCTCCTGGACTTCTATGAAAGATCCGTCCGACGCGTGCTACGGCGGCCGGCCCTTACGGTAGGAGGTCTCTCCCTCCTATTTGTGGCCAGCCTCGGCATATACCCCATGCTGGGGCTGGCCTTTTTTCCGCGGACGGACGCCGGCCAGTTTACCATCAACCTCAAAGCGCCCACAGGCACGCGCATCGAACTTACCGAACAGTACGTTGCCAAGGTTGAGGACTTAATCAAGAGAACGGTGGACCCATCCGACTTCCACATGGTGGTCTCGAACATCGGAATTGTGCCCGACTTCTCGTCGCTCTATACGAGTAATTCGGGCCCTTACACGGCGACGATTCAAGTGGAGCTGACCGAGTCGCACAAAACCAGCAGCTTCGAATACATGGGCCGTCTCCGCCGCGCGTTAGCCGCGGGCTTCCCCGACTTGAGAACCTTCTTTACCAGCGGATCCATGGTGGACGCGGTACTCAACAGCGGCATGCCCGCGCCGATCGATCTCCAGGTTTCGGCCAGCGATCTGAACCGCGGCTACAGCGTGGCGCAGAATCTGGCGGCCCGCATCCGCAAGCTGCCCGGCGTCGGAGAGGTATACATTCCGCAGGACATGAATTACCCGGCTGTGAAGTTGGACGTGGACCGTGTTCACGCCGCGGAGTTGGGGTTGAGCCCGAAGGAGGTGGTCGACAACGTCATCACCGCCCTGAACTCCAACACGATGATCGCGCCGAACTACTGGGTGGATCACCGGACCGGCAACGACTACTTCCTCACGGTTCAATACTACGAACAAGGCCAGCCGGCCATCCACAATCTTGTCGACCTCAAGAGCATCCCGCTGCGAGCGCCAACTCTTCTGAAACCAACCACTCTCGACTCGGTTGTGAAGCTCGAGAGCACTGAGACGGCCACACAGATCTCGCACTACCAGATCCAACGTGTGACTGATGTCTACGTTACACCCTCCGGAGAAGATCTTGGAAAAGTATCCTCTGCGATCAGCCGGCTTATCGGCGGGCTGAAATTGCCTTCCGGCCTGCGGATCAACCTTCGCGGCATGGTCGAGGGCATGAACCAGTCCTTCCACAGTTTCGCTATTGGTCTGTCGCTCGCCGTGGCCTTGCTCTATCTGATTCTCGTGGCCCAGTTCCGGTCGTTCAAAGACCCGTTCCTCATCATGCTCGCCATCCCCATGGGATTTATAGGCGTGTTGCTTGTGCTGCCGCTCACCCATACTACGCTGAACGTCATGTCTCTGATGGGCGTCCTGATGCTGGTTGGCATCGCGGCGTCCAACAGCATCCTCATCGTCGAATTTGCGCATCGTCTGGAGGAACAGGAGATTTCCGTGGAGGATGCCGTGATTACTTCCTGCCGGGTTCGGTTGCGTCCCATCCTGATGACCTCGCTCGCCACCATCATTGGCATGGCGCCGATGGCCCTCAAGTTGGGTACGGGCAGCGAGCAGTACGCTCCCCTCGCGCGGGCCATTATCGGAGGGTTGACCACCTCCGTTCTCCTCACGGTGTTTATCGTTCCCGCCGCCTACCTGATGGTGTACGGCAGGAGGCGGATTGTTACAAATCCGCAATCATGACCGTTTCTGGAGAGGCTTTATGCGAGATTCTTCTGTCACGCTCTTGCTGCTATTGAGTACTGCCGGCTGCGTTCTGGCGCAATCTGGAGCGCCTGTAAAGCTGAATCTGCACGATGCCGAAGCGCTGGCATTGGAGAACCATCCGCAGGTGCTGGCGGCGCAGCATGCTGCTTCCGCCATGAACCAGAGGATAGACGAGACCAGAGCGGCGTATTACCCCGCTTTGGCCGGGGATGTTACCGGCTCGCAGGGCAATCCGCAGGCGCGCATTGGCGCCGGGTTTCTGACAGACTCCCGTCTTTTCAACCGCATCGGGCAGGGCATCACGCTCAGCCAGTTGATTACGGATTCCGGACGCACCCCGAACCTGGTCGCCAGCTCCCGTCTGCAGGCCGGCGCCGCCGAGCAGACGGCGCAAGCCGCCAGGTACGACGTCCTCGTGCGCGTCAATCAGGCCTACTTCGGAACGTTGCGCGCACAGGGGTTGGTGAAGGTGGCGCAGGAGACCGTGGCGGCGCGCCAGTTGCTGGTGGATCAGGTGACTGCGCTCTTCAACAACAAGCTTCGCTCGGAACTGGACGTCAGCTTCGTAGATGTGAATTTGTCGCAGGCGAAACTGTTGCTGCTCCAGGCGCAGGACCAGATACAGGGCGCATTCGCCGAATTGACTCGCACGCTCGGTTCCCAGCAGGCGGCTACGTATCAACTGGACGACGAGCCGCTTCCGCCCAGCCCTCCGGGGAATGCGGAGGATCTGGTCGCGCAAGCACTGAGTGGCCGGCCGGAACTGGCGAGCCTGCAAATGAGCCGCGATGCCGCCTACCGGTTCGAGCGCGCCGAGAAGGATCTGTCATACCCGAACGCCAGCCTGGTGGGTGTTGGAGGTTACATCCCCTATATCAACCAGATTACCCTGCCGCGGGTGATTCCCGGCGAATACGAAGGGGTCGCCGTCAATGTACAGATTCCCATCCTGAATGGGGGACTGTTCAAGGCTCGGCGCCAAGAAGCGCACTTTCGGGCGCTGGAAGCCGACCAACGGCTGCGGGACGAGGCGGAATCCATCGCGCGCGACGTGAGGACGGCGTGGGCCAGTTCGACCGTGGCTTACCAGCGTCTCGATGTCACCGCGCAATTGCTCCGCCAAGCCAGCCGGGCGATGGAACTGGCACAGGGCCGTTACGATCTTGGCCTTTCCAACATTGTGGAGCTTACGCAGGCGCAGTTGAACGTGACCGAGGCCGAGATCGAACACCTCAGCGCGAAATACGACTACCAAAGCCAGTACGCCGCCCTGCAATTCGTGATCGGAGCCTTGCGCTAACAGGCATTCCGTGGACAAGCATTCACCAGTCCTCTTTCGTATGAATACCACCGTATCGCGGGCAGCGCCGGCGCTGCGCCCACCAGCGAATGCTTCCTCGCACAGCATGAACAAGAGAGCCATCTGGGATTGCGTGATCGGGATAGCGGGTCTGATCTACCTCGGCATGGTGTTGGTCGAGAATCTGTACAGTCCGGTGTTCGGTCTGCTATGG
This sequence comes from Terriglobia bacterium, assembly GCA_963767595.1. GTDB lineage: Bacteria > Acidobacteriota > Terriglobia > Bryobacterales > Bryobacteraceae > BOG-224. The sequence continues at coordinate 144,132 of CAVYEK010000008.1, read as the reverse complement.
GTCGTGCTCGCCGCGTACGAAATTCTCGAACCTCGCTGCGGAAAGCGCTGCGGCTGATCCACTGGTGTGACTGATGGCGCCCCTCATATGGCCCGGCGTCCTCCTTCTGAAATCCCCCGCAAATACTGAGCTGGTAGGATGGCGCCTTCTCTCAGATGGCGGTACCCTCAAGATACACATTGTGTGAGCGCGCTGCTCCAATTGCGGTCATTCAGCCTAGCGCTGGCCAGCCCATCCGCGGAGCAGCCGCGCTCACGCCAGATCCGTCCACGGGAAACCGGGACGGTCTGATCGACAAGATGCGGGCTGGACCCTACCGGACGCCTGACAACTTCACTGACGGCTCCAAGTGAATTGGGCGGGGCGCAAGTGTGATTCCGAAGACAAAGGATCGTCCCTCGAACACTTCATCTGGAAAGCGATGGAGCGCTCAACGTTCCGGCCATGGCGGACTCATCCAAAGTCCGCCGCTCCATGGCGGCCTCGTGGACCGTCCGGACCAGGCGCATCAGCTCCGCCAACTCCAGGGGCTTCCAGAGGATGCCGCAGGCGCCTCGGTTTATCGCCTCGCCGACGAACTTGAGGTCGATGGGATCCGCGGCGACAAGAAAGCTGGATCGAGGATGGACGTGCAATAGCATGTCCAGCGCGTCTTCCCATGAGCCGTCCAGAAAAACGGTGTCGGATATGAGCACCTTGCTTCCGGTTACCGTGAGCAAAAAGTCGGCCTCATCCAGCGTTTCCGCGCGATGAAATCGTATTTCCGAATACAAGAGCAAGCGTTGGAAGAACTCGATGTCGTGGCTGAAACAGGTGATGAAGACGCAATGAATCTGGCAACCGGCTAAACCCTCCTCGGAGTGGGTGACGCCGCGCTGGGCTTGCCGGGAATCGGTGGCGGACAAGATAGGCTCCGTACTCAACAATACGGCGCGAAACGTCGAATGAGAATCCCTAAGACAAGGTAGGATTTCGCAAAAGTCGCAGTACGTCCCGGCGTGGCGAGCCGTACGCCTTGACATCACAAATTGCCGGCGAATTACTGTTTCCGCAGGATGGTGTTAGCGGCTCCCAGCTTTTATGCTGAATCATGCCCAACGATACCGTGTCTGTTCAGGATAGGGAGGACGCTGGGAAACGGACGGCCAAATGCGCCGGCGATCTTTCTTCGCGTCGCTTTTCTTGCGTTTATTTGACATCCTCCATGCGCGTGGCCGAAATAGCGTCCGCGCTGGTGGATTCGGTACAAATTCATATTCATCGTTCCACCACGTTGGATCACGCAGAAGCGCGGCTGCGGGCCACCAAGTCGCAGGTTCTGTTGACCGACATCGCGTTCGAGAGAGGAGGCTGGGAGGATGCCCTGCGGATGGTCGCGCGCCTACCGCTTCGAACCGCCGTCGTGCTAGTGTCCCGTCTCGCCGACGAACGGTTGTGGATCGACGCGCTGGAACGCGGAGCCTACGATCTAATTCTCGAGCCATTTCAGGCGGATGAAATGCGCCGAATTTTGGGAAACGCGCACTTTCACGCAACCAGTGGCGGATATGGCCATTTCTCTCTTTCTTCCTCGGGGCGAGCCAAGGTGAGTGCTACGCTCGCGCAAAAAGCGCTGTTATGTCCCTGCTCTTGAAACGCTTGGTTTTCCGAACGAGAACGGAACTGGACGCCGGTCGGCCCTCGCCTTCGGCGCACCGCCGTCTTCGGTGGTGGTGGCGCCACCTGCGCACAGGAAGAGTAGAGCCCGGCGTGGACCCTGGCAGGCGGATCTAATCCACCGGTTCCCAGGAATGATCGGGGTCGAAGCGGGTTATCGGTAGCGGCGGCTTGCCGGGAACAGGTGCAATATCCTTTTGATAGACCACCCCGTCCTGATTCACGATGAACGTGTGAATTCCGGTCACTCCATAGTCGGCCGGCCACGCTACCAGACCGAACCCACCAATAAGCTTGTCTTTGACGAGGTAATTGTGCGCGCCCTCTGGCGCATTGGATCCCTGCCCCTGGAGGACCCGGAAATAATATCCGTGGTAAGGCTTGGCTTGCCCCTTCCCGACGCCATCCCATGCGGCGTGGGCGAGGCCTTGGGGAACCAGCGGCTCACTCGCACCTTCCCAATACAGCCCGTCATGGCGGCCAGGCGTACTCATCAGACGGGGCGCGTACTCGAGCATGCCGTCCTTGTCGCGGTCCTCGGAAGCGTACTTCAACTGCGCCTCCACGTAGCCGTGGCAAATCTCGATGGCGTCGAGCTCGTCGGCGCCGATGCGCCGCGCGCGCATCTCGACCGGGGTTTCCGAAGCGTCAAGGCTCCATTTGCCGTTGACGCGGACAATGGGGACCGGAAACGGCCAGTCCTCGTCGCCAATCGCTAGAATTGCGCGATTCGGGTGCATGGGAGAGACTTCGAGCCGGCGCTTGGCGCGCGCGAGGCGCGCGAATTCGGCCTGTTCGGCACGGTCCCGCGTGGAATCGCCCGAGGTAAGAAGTCCTTTCGCCCGTGGACCGAAAATGGCCGACAGCCGCGCTGAGTCGTGGTTGTCCGCCGCGTCGATGACGGCCTGCGCAGCGGCCTCGGGAGAATCGAAACGCTCCTGCGCGATTGAAGGCGCGGCGCATGCAATCGCCATCGCCGCGCAAATGGTGCAGAGTCTGCCAGTCATTGTGCTATCGCCTCCCTCCGCCACCGCGCATCCCTCCACCGCCGCGCATTCCTCCACCGCCAGGCATTCCTCCACCACTGCGCATCCCTCCACCAGCGGGCATCCCCCCGCCGCCGAATCCGCCGATGCGCCCCGCTCCCATGCTGGAGAAGCCATGATCGCTTTGCATGCGCGTCATCCCACCGTTGCTATAACCGCCGAAGACACTGTGACTGCCCGTCGAGCCGCGCTGCTCAAAAGCCGGATTGCCGAAGCGCTGCGCAGGCGCCAGTTCCCCGCGATTGAAGCTCTGGGCCCGGGCGCCGCCGAATCTCCCGGCTGCGCCGCCCCCAAACGCGCCATTACGCGCGAACCGCCCGGCCACATCTCGATTGGCATACGGCACGCCGAGCCGGTGCCCCGGATCATGCATCCATACGGAACTGCCCAGCGGTTGTCCGCCTTCGTGGAAATGACGGAAACCGTAACGATGAAAGAAGGAATGGTCGATGAAGATATTCCCGCCGTACCAGTTGGGGGCCCATCCCCAGCCGCCCCATCCCCAGCCGCCCCAGCCGCCAAAATACAGGCCGAGATCTATGCCAGGATACCACCCCAGACCCAGATCGATGCCAGGGTACAAGAGCGGCGGGTAATCTCCCCAGTCCGGTGGTCCCCACACGTATGCGGGATTGTAATTGGGCACGTACCAGACATCCGGGTTCGCCGGTTCGATGCCGATGATCGTTCGCCCACCCTGGTCTTGTGACGTGACGGTTTCCTGCGGCGTCGAATGGAGCGTCCCTTTCGCCACGGCTTTGGCCCGCATGCGCTGCACCGCCTGCATCACGTCCGCTTGTTGGGCCAGGAAGGCGTTGCCAAGTTGCGTGGTCCAGTTCATATTCTGGGTCAAGTAGGTGAGCACATCGGGGAAAGCGACCAGCCCCTGTACGCTGGGATCCCAGTTCTGTTTCTTCGCCTGGTCCATGAGCTTCGAAGGTTTCCAGTGCGGATGGTCCCGTACCCATTGTTCGGCTTCGGCGATCTCCATCGGATAAGTGGAAGCGGCCAGCGCCTCACCCACAAGAGGGTCGGGGTATAAGGCGATCGGAGCCACCAGATCGTCAAGCTGCTGGGGCGGCATCTGAGCCCCTGGCGCCGCGCTCGCGGGAGGGGCGTTCGGCGGAGGGTACTGTGCGACCGCCGCACGCAGAAGGAGGATGACGGCGAAAACCGTCGCGCCATAACAATATAGTCTGACAGACATCTCACTCCCTTGAACGCTTCTTTGACCGCCTGATTTGTACCTCAACGCGGCGGGCCGGGTGTGCCCTGCCCTTACGGAGGTCCGGTGTAGGGGCCGGGACCGCCTGGCCCGCCGATCCGCCACTAGCAGCGCAAAAGCGTACGATCTCCAGGATGCGGCGCAGTTCGCCCGCGTGGAACGGATCGAGAATCACATCGCAAGCGCTGCGTTCGAGCGCGACTATCCACAGCCGTTCTTGGCGCGAAACCGCCCTGCCGTTGGCCATGGTTCAAGCATAGGGCCGGAAGACAGCCGGGACCATCCTGCAGGAATAGGACGTCGTGGCAATTTTCGATGGAGAGCGTCGCTTCAAGCCGCCGAAGAGACCCAGCCATGGCAAGGTTTCGAACCGCACAGATTCCCCAGGGGACCGCCCGCCTGCATCCGAACCACTCTCTCCCACTGTCCGTTAGTCCTGTCGCTTCAACGTTGGCGGCCTGTCCGCGCTGTCCGCCGGCTTGCCGTCCCCACCCGCGCGGTGGGTCTGTTGTCTGAGCGTCGGGAAGTCCGCGGGGTGGGCGCCCTTGCGCCATTCCTCGAACGCCTCCAGCCTGCGCTGCACATCGTGAAACTCGGAGGTGTCCAGCACATACTGCGGCCGCGGTTGGAGACCGTCCTGAATCTCCTTTTGGGCGTTCCGAATGCGGTCTTTCGTCATGGGGTGAGTGGAGAACACCCGCGCGATGGCCGAGGGTTTCTTCTTCTCCAGAGTCTCGATCTTCTCGAAGAAGTCCACAAACGCGGTGGGATCGTACCCGGCCTTGTACATATACTCCATGCCGAGGCGGTCCGCTTCCGTTTCCATGCCACGCGAGAACTGGAGAAAACTCATGGGAACCGCCAGTCCAGCCGCTTCGCGTATGGCGTACCCCACCCAGCCGCCCAGGAAGATCAGCGGAATGCTCGCGTAGCTAGAGATCTCGCCTCGCGTGGCCTCTTTGGAGCCGTGCCGCGCCGCCACATGGGCGATCTCATGAGCCAGCACGCCCGCCAGTTCCGCCTCGCGGCCGGCCGTCAGAACCAGGCCAGCGTTCACGAACATGAACCCGCCCGGCAGCGCGAACGCGTTCACTTCATCGGAATCGATCACTTTGATCGTGATCACCACCTTGGCGGCCGAGTTGCGCGCCAGGTTCTGGCCCACGCGATTCACATATTCCGCAACCACCTCGTCGTCCAGGAGGCGCGCCTGGAGTTCCACCTCGCGGGCCATTTGCCTGCCCAGGGCGATCTCCTGCTCCAGCGAATAGAAGTTCACCCCCCTGCCCGGGTTGTCGTTCCCAATATCGTCCGGGCCCTTCCTGCACTTCTCCTTTGCGAAACCGGCGGGCGCGAAAAGAAGCGCGGCCAAAAACATCGCTGCGGTAAGGTTCATCATATGGACTCTCGCGGCTTCGAGACGCAGGGCCAGACCCACCAGGCAGATGCGCCTAAGCCCTCTTGAAAGCGAATGTTGCCGCGCCGGGTTTGCCGGGAATCATTGACGGCCAAGGTAGGCTCCGCAATAAACGATACGGCGCGCCCCGTCGCTTGAGAATCCCTAGGACGAGGTAGTATTGCGCAAAAGTCGTAGTACGTCCTGGCTGGGCGCGGTCGTGCGCGTTCCAGCACAAACTGCCCGCGAATTAGTTTCTGCAGGATGGCGTCGGTTTTATCCCCGCCGACCGGCGCCGAACCCCGCTTTCGGCCGGACCCGCACTCCGACAAACGCTCAGGGCGCCACCGACGATATAGACAATGGTGCGTTTCCATCCATTGCCAGTTGAGGGTACTGAAAGCCCCAGGTTTTCCACAGAGCAATTGCTCCGGCCATAGGGCGAAAAGTCAAACGAGCGATCCAGATCTCCAAGATGAGACGGCGGATTCAGTCCGGCAGCGGGTCTTGCCTGACTGCCCTAAGAAGGAGGAATCGAACTCCTAGCAAAAGTACCCTAGAATACTGTCCCCAAGTGATATTGGTGGGTATGTGCTTTCGTCTAATCTGGAATTAGAGAGGCAATGAGAGGTTCAACTTATGTTCAAGAGTATTCTACTGGGCATCGGACTGTGTGGTCTTTCTATAGCAGGCGCCAAGAGCTATAGCGTTACCCTATCGGAGCGGTACACCGTTGGTACGACGCAGTTGATGGCCGGCGACTACAGAGTGGTCATGAACGGCTCCAGCGCGGTACTGGAAGACTCGCGGGGGCACACTGAAGCCAGCGGCGCCATTGAGAACGAGGCCCGGAAGTTTCACGATACGGCCCTTCTCTCTCACGGCGAGAATGGCACGGCCCGCCTGGAGGGGATTGAACTCGGCGGAACGCAAATGCAGGTCAGGTTTAAGTAGAGGGCCGACGCCAGGTCTGTACACGGCCGCATCAAAACGGCAATCGACGGCGCAACGATGGCTGGCGGCGCTCCATTCTTGAGGATGAGGCGAAGGCGACCTCGCCGAGCGAGGATAATTACGTCATCGCTTAAGCAATGGGCTGCGTGGCAGTACGACGCCGCCATGCTTCATGAAGTTCGCCCGGCCAGTCACGGCGCCGGGCGAAGCCACAGGCGCTCAGTCGGCTATAATCGCGCTATGAACCGCAGAACCTTTCTCGGCGCCGCGGCGGGCTTGGCCCTCGCGGATCGGGGCGTCCAAGCCGCCGCCGCCATCCCCATCATCGACACCCACATTCACCTGTTCGACACGTCGCGTCCTCAGGGCGTGCCATGGCCCAGCCAGAACAATCCGGCGCACAAGGTCATGTACATGCCTTCCTTGCCTTCACGGTACCGCCCGATCGCCGAGCCGCTGGGCATCGTGGGGGCCATCGAGATCGAGTGCAGCTCATGGCTGGAGGACAACCAGTGGGTACTCGACGTCGCCAGAGACGACACGATCATGGTGGGCACGGTGGGGCACTTGACGCCCGGCACGCCCGAATTCAGGCCGAATCTCGAGAGATTCCACAAGAACCCGCTCTTCCGGGGTATCCGGTACGGGTTGGGGGGGCAAGCAGGCCAGCAGGTCGACAAGCCGGAATTTGTCGCCGACCTAAAAGCCCTGGCGGATGCGGACCTGGTCATGGATACGGCGAATCCCAGCGTGTCGTTGCTGGAAGGCGTGGTGCGCGTGAGCGACCGGGTCCCCAATCTGCGGGTGGTCATCGATCACCTGCCGCAGATGTTGCGGCCCACCGAATCCGCGGCGCAGGCGTCTTATGACGCCAGCATGAAGGCGCTCCGGGACCGGCCGCGGGTTTACGTGAAGGTGTCGGAGGTGCTGCGCCGGGTGGACGACAAGATCCCCACCGACCTCGCGTTCTACCGTCCCAGGCTGGACGAAATCCTGGATGTTTTTGGAATCGACCGGGTGCTCTATGGGAGCGACTGGCCGAACGGCGATCAGTGGCTGCCGGTTCCGGTCGGATTCAAGATCGTCCAGGAGTACTTCATGGGCAAGGGACAAGCGGCGGCGGAGAAATATTTCTGGCGAAACTCGACCAAAGCCTACAAATGGGTCAAGCGAACCGCCAACCAGCCGCAGGCCTGAGAGGAGCGGGCGCCTCCGAGGGCCTGTTGGCGGGGCGCGGTTCCCGCACACCTGCCTGGCGCGGGACTTTGCTCAAGCGCCAGTCCTGATCCGGCCTTCGGAAGACGGAACCCCCAGTTTGCGCAGAAAAGTCATCATCGGGCACCAGTTGCTGAATGCCGATTGAAACAGGTTCAGCCCCACAAAGGCGGTGAACAGGAACCAACCGGGATGCACCCAGTAGCCCAGCGCCACGCTGGCCATTACGAAGAAACCCGCCACCAGGCGGAGATACCGTTCGATGCTCATGCCACTTTCCTCCTTCGATTCACAATGAAGTACACGATGGGGACGGTCATGCGCGAAAGCGCGAGCGAAGCCACCTCGCCCGCCATCAGCGCGATCGCCAGTCCTTGAAATATGGGGTCGAAGAGAATGATTGCGGCCCCCACCACCACCGCCGCGGCCGTCAGCAGCATGGGCCGGAACCGCACCGCTCCCGCATCGATCACGGCGGCCTCCAGGGCCATGCCTTCCCGCAAACGCAGCTCCACGAAATCCACCAGAATGATCGAGTTCCGCACCACAATGCCGGCGCCCGCGATAAACCCGATCATCGAGGTGGCCGTGAAGAAGGCGTTCATCATCCCGTGGGCCGGCAGAATTCCCACCAGCGAAAATGGAATCGCCGCCATGATGATGAGCGGCGTCACGAACGACTGGAACCACCCGACCACCAGAGCATAGATGAGGATGAGCACCGCCGCAAACGCGATCCCCAGATCGCGGAACACCTCGTAGGTGATGTGCCACTCGCCATCCCATTTCATCGAGTAGCGGTCGGAATCGGTCGGCAGCGCCGCCATGTGTTGCTCGATCGAATATCCTCCGGGCGCTTTGAACTTGTCCATTTCCGGCCCCAGCTTCAGGATGGCGTAGACCGGGCTTTCCATCGCGCCGGCCACATCGCCGGTAACATAGGTCACCGGCATGAGGTTTTTGTGGTAGATGCTCTTCTCTTCCGTAACCTGCTCCACCTTGACTAACTCGCCAAGCGCCACCAGCCTGCCCGTGCGGCCGGCCAGCTTCAAGCTCTGAATCCTCTCCATGTCGGAGCGGCTGGCGCGGTCCAACCGGACCATCAGCGGCACGTCTTCCTTGGCCGAATCCACGTGCAGCAATCCGTCCGGATAGCCCGCTGACGCCACCTGCACGGTGCGTGCGATATCGTCCTCGGAGATGCCGTTAAGCGCAGCCTTCTCCTGGTCCACAATCAGGCGGCGCTTCGGCTGATCGTCCTCCACATACCAGTCCACATCCACCACCCCATCGGTGCGCTTCCATAGATCGCGAATCTGTCTGGCGATCCCTATGCGGCCCTCCTGCGCCGGCCCGTAGACCTCCGCCACCAGGGTCTGAAGCACAGGCGGACCCGGAGGAACCTCGGCCACTTTGATCCGCGCCCCATAGCGATCGGCCACCGGCAGCAGGCGCTGTCGCACCTGCTTGGCGATTTCGTGGCTTTGCAGTTTGCGGTCCCCTTTCCCCAGCAGGTTCACCTGGATGTCGGCTACGTTCGATCCCCGGCGAAGATAGTAATGCCGCACCAGCCCGTTGAAGTTATACGGAGACGCCGTGCCCACGTAGGTCTGGAGATTGATCACCTCCGGTTGATCGAGCGCCGCCCTGGCCAGCGCGGCGGCTACTCCCGCGGTCTCTTCGAGCGTGGTTCCGTTGGGCATGTCCACGATCACTTGGAATTCGCTCTTATTGTCGAAGGGCAGCATCTTGACCTTGACGAACTCGAAGTAGAACAGCGACACCGACCCGAGCAGCAGGAACACCACGCCGACCAGAAAGCCCCAGCGCAACGGCGCCCGGCGCAAGATTGTCCCCATGACCCGGCGGTAGATCCTGGTAACCAGATCCTCCCGTTCCCCGTGCGATCCAGCCGCCGACGGCTTCAGAATGCGCACCGCCGCCCAAGGCGTCACAATCAGCGCCACCAGCAACGAGAAGACCATCGCGGCGGTGGCGCCGATGGGGATTGGCCGCATGTACGGCCCCATCAACCCGCCCACAAACGCCATGGGCAGAATAGCGGCAACCACCGTGAGGGTGGCCAGAATGGTGGGATTGCCCACCTCGTCGACGGCTTCGACGGCCACTTCGTATGGCGGGCGGGTCCGGTTCGCCGGCATCCGCCAGTGACGGACAATGTTCTCCACCACCACGATTGCGTCGTCCACCAGAATGCCGATAGAGAAGATCAAAGCGAAGAGCGTGATCCGGTTCAGCGTGTAGCCGTAGAGATAGAACACGGCAAGCGTGAGCGCCAGCGTCACCGGGATGGCCAGGAACACGATCAGGGATTCGCGTCTCCCCAGCGTGACGGCGATCAGGAGGCTTACCGAGATCACCGCGATGAGCATGTGCAGCAGCAGCTCGTTCGATTTCTCGGCCGCGGTTTCGCCGTACTGCCGCGTAATGTCCAGATTGACGTCCGCGGGAATCGCCACGCCCTTCAGAGGCTCGATGCGGCGCAGCACGTGGTCCGCAACCTCCACCGCATTCGTGCCCTTACGCTTGGCGATCGAAATCGTCACCGCCGGCAGAGATTCCTTCGACGCCGCATTCACCATGCGAACATACTCCGTCGGCTCCGCGCCGCCATCGATGACTTCCGCCACGTTGCGCACAAATACCGGCTTATCGCCCGCCACGCCCACCACCACGTTGCGCACGTCTTCGGAAGTGCGTAGAAACTCGCCGGTTTCCAGAAGGTATTCGCGATTTCCCGAATCGAACTCGCCGGAAGACAGTCGGCGATTCGAAAGGCCCAGCGCGCCCACTACCTGCAAGGGCGACATTTGATAGCCCGCCAGTTTGGCCGGGTCCAGCACGATCCGCACTTCTCTCCGCTGCCCGCCGATCAGGGTAACTGTGGAGACATCCGGAACCTGTTTGATGGCGTCGTCGAGCTGCGAAGCGATCCGCCGCAAATCGAAATCGTTGTAGCGGCGGCTGGAGAGCGTGAGCGCGAGAATCGGCACATCGTCGATGGAGCGCGGCTTCACCAGGGGCTGCGATGCGCCCGGCGGGATCAGGTCGAAATTGGCGGACATCTTCTGATTCAGCCGGACGATGCTCTTCTCTTCGTCCTGGCCCACATAGAAACGCACGATCGCCATCGACATGCCCGGGCTCGAGGTGGAGTAGATGTACTCGACGCCGGGGATCTCCCACAGGAGCTTTTCCATCGGCTTGGTGACCCGCTCCTCCACCTCATGCGCCGAGGCGCCGGGCATCTGCACGAACACGTCGATCATCGGCACGATGATCTGGGGCTCCTCTTCGCGCGGCAGTTTCCACACCGCAACCGCCCCGACAAGCAGCGCCGCGCAGATCAAAAGAGGCGTCAGTTTGGAAGAGATCCACGCCTGAGCGACGCGCCCCGCGGGACCCAGGCGCCGGCCCGCGCTCATTGCCGGACCTCCACCCTGGCGCCATCCTGCAACCCCGGCGGCAGCGGCGCCACAATTCTTTCTCCCGCGTTGAGGCCGGACAGAACCTCGGCCGCATCCCCGGCGCGCCGTCCAGTGGTGACCAACCGGGCATGCGCCACGCCATCCTCCACCACAAACACCGATTGCAACTGGCCGTGCTCCATCAGGGCGGCCAGCGGGATCGCCAGCGCCTTTGCCACGCCCAGCGGGAAGATGGCCCGTCCAAACATGCCGGTCCGCAGTTGCGGCGTGGCCGGAAGATCCAGCTTCACGATATAGGTGCGTGAGGCGGAGTCCACCGACGGGACGATTTCGGAAACGCGCGCGTTCAGTTTGCGGCCAGACGCCTCGATCACGGCTTCCACCGCCTGGCCCACGCGTACAGAGGCCAGTTTCGATTCGTCCACCGATGCCTCCAGGCGGTAAAGTCCATCTTGCTCGATGGTGAGCAGCGGCGCGCCAGGCGTCGCCAGATTGCCCGGCTCGACGGTCTTGGTAATCACCACCCCGGAGAACGGCGCGGCCAGCTTGGCGTAGTCGCGCATAATTCCGGCGGCGCGAACCTCTTCCTCCACTCCCGCCATTTTGGAATTCAGTTGGGCGCGCCGGGAGCGCGTCATCTCGTAATTCGCCTGGGCTGCCTTGAGCCGCGCCGAGGCTTCATCGAATTCCTGATTGGAAATCGATTTCTTGCCGGCGAGTTCTTCGATGCGTTTGTAGGTCGCCTGCGCCAAATCCAGGTTGGCTTTCGCGGCGGCCGTGGCATTCTCCAATTCGGGGATGGCGCTCTCCACCTCGGCGCGGCCAGCCTCGGCGCGGCGCAGGCTCACATCCAGGTCCCGCACTTCCAGGGAAATTAGAGGCTGGCCTTCGCGAACATGGTCCCCCACTTGCACGCTCACCTGCTGCACGTAGCCCATTACTTTGCTCGAAATCGTAGCCGTGACGCGCGCGCGGACCGTTCCCGTGGCTTCGTAACTCGCGGGCCAATCCGCTGTGGAAACGGCTGCCGTCCGCACAGCCACCGGAGCAGTCTGCGGCTGTGCGGCGCGGCGCGGCAGCTCGCTTCCGCAGGATGACAGCAGAAGAACGGGGATCGGCAGAATAAGGATATAGGGCTTCATCAGTTCAAAACCTCCGAATCCGCGTTGAGACGGCCCGCGGCAAGTTCAAGCATGGTGGCGGCAACCCTTTGATCGTGAATTGCGGCCAGATATCGCGTACGGCTTTCCAATACAGCGGTTTCCGTGCGCAGCAGATCGGTCACGTTGTTCATTCCCGCTTCATACCGGTTCTGCGTGATCCGGAGGCTTTCCTCGGCCTCCGCCACGGCCGCTTTGGCGACCTCGATGCGCTGTTGGGCGGCCCTAAGGCCGGCGTAGGCGCGTCGCACCTGCAGCCGGATGGCCGAATCGGTCCGTTGCTCATCGGATTCGGCGCGCTTCACCAGGCGCCCGGTTTCCGCGATACGGGCCTTATCGGCCGATCCATTGAACAGATTCCAGCGGAGCGAAATAGCGGCCAGCCAGTTGGCGCCGCCGCGGTCGATGAACCGCTGGCGATCCGCTTCGAAGGCGCCCCGAAAGCTCACTTGCGGCAGCATCGCGCCGCGCGCGCCATCGGCCTGGGTTTGCGCCAGGTTGGTGGCCAGGCGCGTCTCGCGCGCTTCGGGGCGGGAAGTGGAAGCGGAACTTTCCAGGCCATCGAGCGCCAGATCGGGAAGATCGAGAGCCGCCAGCGGCGTGGTCAGGGCGTGGGGCGTATCGAGCGCCAGCCCCAGCGCGTCGTTCAGCGCCGCCTTAGCCACGTCCAAATCCGCCGCCCGGTCGATCCTCTGCTCCGTCACCGCGGCCAGGTGCACCCGGATGGACAGCACATCGACATCGGTGGACATCCCGGCCGTCCGGACCGCATCGGCTCGCTTCAGATCGGCTTCGGCGGAGCGAACCGCCTGCTCCGCGGCTTTCAGGTTTTCCGCCGCTAGAACAGCGCCGTAATACGCGCGCGCGGTTCCCGAGATGACCTCCATCTGGACGCGCCGCTGCTCCTCGCTCGTCATCCTTTGGGACAGTTCGGCCGACTTCACGGCATTCCGGGTTTGGCCGGCGTCATACAAGGGTTGGTCTACCGTGATCTGGGATTGAAAGTTATTGAGAAAATCCGGCCGGTTTAAGGGACCGATGGCGAAATTCTCAGCGCCGAATTGGTGTTCGGTGAGCAGCGAGCTGAAGACGAAGACCGGGTTGTCGCTACGCGCGTAGGACTCGGAGTAATTGACTTTGGGGAGCATCCCTCCGCGGGCCTGCGTAATCCGGGCTTCGGAGGCCCGCTCTCCCGCGGTTGCGCCGGTGATCGACTTGTTCTCCAGCAGGGAGAGGCGGACGGCGTCCCGGAGCGAGAGTGGATCCTGTGCCCACAGGGGCACGGCGAGCAGAAATACAAAACTGGTTCGCATAAGCATAGTTTGGATCTTCAATGGCGCTTCTGTAGCGGAAGATGCAGATTTCATCCAAAGGTGACACCGAGCCGGCCGCAAAATGCCGTTTTTCATGTCACCATTGAAGCCCGGCTGTATCTTCGAGGTGGACGCCATCATGGAAGTGACAATTCAGCGCCGCGCGCGGCGGTGCCGTCGGGGGGGCAGCGCTGTCGTTTCCTGGCGCGGATGGATTTTCTTCGGAGTATTCTTGCTCCTGCTCTTGGAAATCCCGGTGGCGTCCAGATTTCGTCCGTGATCGGGTCGGCAGCGGGTTATGCCCGAGTGCTGCCGTAAGAATATGGAACGGAAACCGGCGCCGCCGATCCGGCTTCACGTCATTTCCACACGGCAAACCGTCTTATAGCCGGCGCCCGGCAGTCGGCCTCCGGCTACAATCGAAACATGTCATTCGATCGCGCCGTCCTCGGCCGCACGGGCCTGGAGGTCGGCCGCCTCGGCCTGTCCGCCAGCTATGGCGCGCCGGCAAGCGCGGTGGAACGGGCCTTCGAACACGGCGTCAACTACTTCTACTGGGGCAGCCTCCGGCGCAAGGAGTTTGGCGACGGTCTGCGGCGGCTTGCGCCGCGCCGGGACCGTTTCCTGCTCGTGCTGCAATCCTATTCGCCGTTCGCCGCGCTGTTGGGCCCGAGCGTCGAGCGCGCTTTGCGAGCGCTCCACTTCGACTACACCGATGTCCTGCTGTTGGGAATGTGGAATCGCGCCGTGCCGCCGCGTGTTCTGGATGCCTGCCGCAAGCTGCGCGAGCGTGGGCTGGTGCGGCGCCTGGCGGTTTCGACGCACAACCGGCCGCTGATCGCGCGTTTTGCCTCCGATCCGGATTTCGACATCCTCCATGTGCGCTACAACGCCGTGCATCGCGGGGCCGAGCGCGACGTATTCCCGCTCTTGCCCGCGCCGAATCCGCCGGGGCTGGTGGTCTTCACGGCCACAAGCTGGCGGCAGTTGCTGGGGCATAAGCGCATCCCGCGGACGGAAAAACTCCCTACCGCCGGGGATTGCTATCGCTTCGTGCTCACGCAAAATGCCGTGAACGTCTGCATGACCGGGCCAGCGGATGCCGCCCAATTCCAGCACGCCCTGGAGGCGCTCGACCGAGGCCCTATGTCGGAGGACGAGCTGGCTTGGATGCGCCGCGTGGGCGACGCCATCTATAACAAGCCGCGCGCGTCGAATTAGGCGGCATCGGCGGCGGAGTGTCCGGGCGAAGTTCCGGGGATCGGGTGGACCCTGCAAGGCACAGTCACACGCCGGGACATTTCTGTGTCAATATGTAAGCACGTTCGAAAGGGAACGAATCACATGCCGACACCAAGACTGACGCCCGAGCTGATCTCCGCCGCCATTGAAGGCTACGAGTCGCAGAGGGCCCGCATAGAGCAGAAGGTCGCCGAACTCCGAGCCATCCTGTCCGGTGGCCCGGCCGAATCCGCCGCCACGCCGGAAGCGTCCCCGCGCAAGCGCCGGAAGATGAGCGCCGCCGGCAGGAAAGCGATCGCCGATGCGCAACGCAAGAGATGGGCGGAAGCCAGGAAAGCGGCTGAGCCAGCGCCACAGGAGGCAGCCAAGCCCAAGCGCCGGATCAGCAAAGAAGGCATGAAGCGGATCATCGCCGCCACGAAGAAGCGGTGGGCGGCGGTACGAGCGGCCAAGGCGCAACAGGAGAAGGCTCCCGCCAAGAAAGCGGCGAAGAAGACCGCCGCCAAGCGCCCGCAGAAGAAGGCCCCGGCTCCCGTGCAGGCGGCGACGGAAGCTGCCGGGTAGACTCAACGCATGGCGTCAGGCCGCCAGGCGGGCGGGTCATTTCGAAGAACCGGGCCAGCCTTTGCGGCCTGGCGCACGGTGATTGGGGGCCTGCTGAGTTTCCGCTTAGGATGTCGAAACGGAGATACTGGCGACCGGCCACGGGACGGCTGTTGAAGCGCTCGTTCTGGCAGTCCCTGATCGCCGTGCTGGCGGGGAACGCCATTTACTTCAGCGTAGAGCGATTCCTCCCGGCGCGCGCGCAACACCAAGTTTTCCAAATCGATTTTGGATTGGCCGTGGACTTCTGGATCTGCCTGGCGTGTTATGGGTTAGTGCGGCTGATTCGCTGAAGATCCCGGACGCTCAGAAACCTCTTGGGACCGCATTTCGGCAACGGCAGCCGCGGGTCGGTGAACCCGGGAAGCTGGCCGTGCGGGGGCGCCGGCCGGATTTGTAGGCCACGCGGAGTTTGGCTCACCCGTCAACCACACTCCAGGAAAGGGCGCTCGTGCTCCTTGCCAAATCACGCTAGAATCGGAGGCGTATTCAAATCCAGGAGAAAAGCAGAGGCTGGTGTTTTCCTGGGTGTGGGGAGCCATGGCTGATATCCAAATCACGCAGGCCGAGGCCGACTCCCTCATCGCAATGGAGAAACGCTTTGCCGACGACAACGATTGGACTTTCCCGGCTGCCGGTGAGCGGATTGGGCTTGCCTTAACATCCCTCGACAAAAGGGAGAGCTTCATGCTCGATGTGACCCGCGCGCAGATCAAACTTACCAAGGCCACATACCAGAATCGGGCTCGGCAGGCGATTGTCCTTATGCGGCTGGACCTCGACGGTTCGCCGCACCGAAATCCGGACGGGACCGAGATCCCGTGCCCGCACCTCCATGTTTACAGGGAGGGCTTCGGCGACAAGTGGGCGAGTGTGGCCCCTGCCGATCGCTATACCAACACGCTGGACTTGTTTTCCACTTGCGAAGCTTTCTTGCGGCACTGCAACATTACGGGACCATCCAAGATGCAGCCGGGGATTTTTTCATGAGCGTAGCCGAGATCGAACAGCTTCTGCACAATTACCGTGCCTGGCTTCGCGACAAAACGACGCTCCGTCAAGTGAACGGCGAATGGGTCGAGATCACAACGCCCTACCTCGATCGGCACAATGACGCTCTGCAAATCTACATCCGCGCCGAGAACGGCGGATACATCCTCACCGACGACCGTTGCACAATCCACGACCTGGAGGCGTCCGGGTGCAGTCTTCAGACGGAGAAGCGCCTGGACCTCCTGAAGATGACGCTGAACGGCTTTGGCGTTAAACTCCAGGACGACGCCCTGGCGGTGTACGCGACCGCCGAGAACTTTCCACTGAGGAAGCACAGTCTCGTTCAGGCCATGCTTGCCGTGAATGATCTCTTCTACCTCGCCAAGCCGGTTGTGGAGAGCTTGTTCTTTGAAGACGTGGTCGCGTGGCTGGACGCCAGCGAAATCCGGTATACCCCGGGGGTGAAGTTCACGGGCATCAGCGGCTACGATCACCTGTTTAATTTCGTAATTCCGAAGTCCCGCAAGCAGCCGGAACGCATCGCGCAGGCGATCAACCGCCCGACGCGCGAGACCGTCCTGTCATTCATTAATGCATGGATGGACACCCGTCAAACACGGCCACCCGAGTCGAAGGCCTACGCTATGCTGAACGACATGGAGCAGCCGGTTTCGGGCAGCGTAACCGATGCGTTTCGAAATTACCGAATACGACCTGTGCCGTGGGGCGACCGGGCGCAGGTCGTTGCCGAGCTCGCCGCCTGATGGGGAAAACTGGAGCCGGACCGACGCATGTATGGAGGCCGACAAATGGCAACAGAACCACGGCTTGAACATCAAACTTTCAAAGTCAGACAGCTCGTCGAAGAATACCGGGCCGGACGTATTGTGATTCCGGAGTTTCAGCGGGAATATGTATGGCGAAAGAGTAAGGCACCCCGCCTAATCGACTCGCTTTACAGGGGTTTTCCAATTTCCTCGCTCCTTCTCTGGCAGAGCACTGAAGAGGCTCGCGCGCGCAGACGCGATCCTAGACCCGTCCGGGCCGCACTAATGAACTGGCTTATTGACGGTCAACAGAGAGTAATCACTCTGTCAAGGACGATGAACGGTGACGAAGGAATCGAGGTCGTGTTTCACCCGGAACAGCAGCAGTTCCGCCTTGCCAACGCGGCAACGCGTAAAGACCCCAACTGGATCCGCGTGTCGGAGCTCTGGGACGACGACCTATATCGCCAGCTTAGACGCAACCTGGACGGGAGCCGGAACGCGGATCGGCGAGAGGCGCGTTTCGAAGCGATACGACGGATCTTAGACTATGAAATTCCCGTAGTTCGTATGGTCGACCACAGCTTCGACGATGGCGTGGAAGCATTTACGCGGATCAACACGCTGGGCGTCCGGTTGAAGAAGGAGGACATCGAGAGCGCTTAGGTGGCCGCTCGGCATTCGGGATTCATAGCAGACGAGGTCGCGCCATTTTTGAGCCACCTGCGGCAGCAAGGTTTCACGCGGCTGAACGTAATGCACCTGTTTCGCGCCTGCGCTTTTGTGGCGAAACCGGACGGACGAAACCGAACGCCCCTGCACGAACTCCAGCGGCCGGAAGTGCTCGCGGCGTGGAAGACGACTCAGAAGGCAACCGAGCAGGCGATAGGTCTCATCCGAAGTGAGTTTGGCCTTGTGAACATGGACATTTTGTGGTCAGGGGCGCTGGTCGTCCCGTTGATCGCCATCTGCGCCGCCACACCGCCGCGGGAACGCGATTCCAGAGAGCTTGCTGGATGGCTAGCGCTCGCCGCGCTGTGTCACAGGTACAGCGGATCCAGCGAGACAGCGCTTGACCAGGACCTCCGGGCCTGTCGAGCGCCGGACCCCCTGGGCGCTTTGCTAACCAATCTCCGGGCGGTTCGGACGGTGCTGACGGCTGAACCCGAGGACTTTTCCGGTGCGCTCGCGGATCGGAGTGGTCTGCTCGCGCTGTACGTCGCCTGCATGAACCGGGGCCTCCTCGATTTCTATACCGGCGGCAAGGTCCTGCTTCAGAATAACGTGGACAGGCACCACATCCTTCCTCGCGCACAGTTCCCCGAGGGACTGAGACCAGCGGCAGACAATATTGCGAACATGGCTTTCATCGCAGGTGACGTGAATAAGGCCATCGGGCAGGCCGGGCCCGAAGTTTACCTGGCGAAGGTCAAGACCGACGTGCTCCAGAGCCAGTGCATACCTACCGATAGCGCCTTATGGAGGATCGACCAAGCCGCGCACTTCTGGCAGGCCAGGAAAGAGCTGCTTGCCAAATCGTTCAACGAGTACGTGAATAAAACACTTCCCCAGCGCCGAATCTGAGTGGCCGGCGCAATACCGATAGGAGTTGTCATGGGACTGGACGCGATGGTCTTCTGCGACTGCGTTGAAAAGGGCCGTCTGAGGGTGCCACATCCTTACCCTCGCTTGCTTTACATTGCAGGCAACGGCGCTCCCGAGATTAGGTCGAAGGATCCGGTCAAGGTTGAGGAGCACGTCAGGTGGACGGACCTTTCCCCGTGCAAGCACGATCAGATGATGCTCCCAGCCGGCTACAGCGGCAGCGCGACCCATATCGCGTACCTCCGCGAAACGATCTCAGGCGCTCTGGGGAAGCGCGTATGCCCCGTGCTATTGGGGAAAGTACTCTACAGCGGAACCCACTGCGGGGATCACCTCGCGGTGCGGGATGTTCAGAGGCTCTCTAATGAACTTGACAGACTGAAAGAAGCGTTGCCCTCGGCGACTGCTCTTTCAAGGGAGGACGCGCGGGAGATCGCATCAGCCATCAGGGAACTCAGGCGGTTGGCGAAGACCGCTCTGGCGGTTAACAAGCCCATCGCCTTTTGAGACCGTAGCAAGGCGAGGGGGAACAAGGCAAAAGGACGATGCGCACGAGGTTCTCGCAAGCGCGGCGACCCCCGATCCCCCGTTTTGCGAGGCTCCCGGCAGGGACCACATCAATGGAGACTCTTTTGACAACCCAACACGCCTCCGCCGCCCCGCGCGTGGGGCTCTTCAGCATCGGATTGGATGCCTATTGGCCTCAGTTCCCGGGCCTGGAGGACCGGCTGAACGGGTATTCCAACCGCATCGCCCGGAAACTCGAAGCGCTGGGGGCCGAGGTGGTCCACCTCGGGTTGATCGACAACCCTCGGAAGGCCGCGCAGGCGGGCCACCGGTTCCGCCAGGCCGATGTCGACCTGATCTTCCTTCACATCGCCACTTACGCGCTTTCCTCGACCGTGCTTCCGGTAGTCCGGCGCGCGCGGGTTCCGGTCGTCATTTTGAACCTGGCGCCGGCTCCGGCTATCGACTACGACGCGTTCAACCGGTCCGGCGACCGCGCGAAGATGACCGGCGAGTGGCTGGCATACTGCCAGGCCTGTCCGGCCCCGGAGATCGCCAACGTTTTCAGCCGCTGCCGCATCCCGTTCTTCCAGGTCACGGGCCTGCTGGAAGATGACGCCGCGGCTTGGCGCGAGATCGAGGAATGGGTCGCCGCGCCGAGGGAGAATCCGTGCCCGGACCGATTCTCGAGATCGGCAATACGAATAGCCGGTACCGCTTTCCACTGGGCGCTCGGGGATTCATCAATGAGTGGAGCAGGCACGGCCCCGCGCATCACTGCGCCGTGGGCGTCGGACGCTTGGGGACAAAGCTGGAGAAGCTCGCCGCCTTGCTCGGAATGAAGTGCATTCGCGTGTGTTGAGTTTGGAGACGTCACATCGGCTAAACTGGTCGCACGCCATGGAGAATTCGAATTCCGCTTTGCGCTTCGCCGCCTGGCTCGCCGGCGCCGTCCTTTGCGCCGGGGCGCAGGCGCTACCCGCCTTTCGCCCGCCCGCCGTCCCGCTGGTGGCCCACGACCCCTATTTCAGCATCTGGTCCCTGGCCGACCGGTTGAGCGACAGCGGCACGTCGCATTGGACCGGCAAGCCGAATACCCTCGGGGCGCTGGCGCGGATCGATGGCAGGACCTACAACCTCATAGGCTCCGGGGGCCGCAATCCGCAGGCGCCCGCCGTGCTGGAACAGACCCGGCTCGAAACGCTCCCCACGCGAACAATCTATGAATTCGCGGGCGCCGGAGTGAAGATCGGGCTGACGTTTTTTACTCCCGCCTTGCCCGACGACCTGGACGTCCTTTCGCGCCCTTTGACGTACATTGAGTGGAGCGCCGCCTCCACCGACGGCAGGCAGCATGACGCCGCTGTGTACTTCGACGCCGGCGCCGACCTGGTGGTCAATACGCCGGACCAGGCGGTGTGGCCGTCGCGGGTCCAGTTGGATGGCCAGCCGGCGCTGCGGATGGGATCGCGCGAGCAGCCCGTTCTGGCGAAACGCGGAGACGACCTGCGCATCGACTGGGGGTATCTGTACCTGGCCGCCGATAAGCCGGATGGCGTCTCGTCGGCGGTGGCCCCGCGCCAGCAGGAACGCGCGGCGTTTGCCAACGCCGGCCGCCTGGCGGATTCGGACGATTTCTCCGACCAGGCCGCCGCGGGCGGATACGCCAATAGCGCGCTGGCTTTCGGCATCGATATGGGGCGGGTAGGCTCGCAACCCGTCTCACGGTACCTCATGATCGCCTACGACGATATTTACTCGATCGAATTCTTCGAGCGCCGCGAAAGGCCCTGGTGGCGGCGGGACGGGGCCGGGGCCGCCGAGCTGCTGCGCCTGGGCCGGCGCGATCACGAGGCGCTGCTCCAGCGAGCCACTGCGTTCGACGGCGAGCTAATGGCGGACATGCGCAGATTGGGAGGCGAGAAGTATGCCCGCCTGGCCGCCCTGGCCTACCGGCAGACCCTGGCGGCGCACAAGCTGGTGGCGGATATCGACGGCTCGCCCCTGTACTTCCCCAAGGAGAATTTCAGCAATGGCTGCATCTCCACCGTGGATGTCATCTATCCCAGTTCTCCGTTCACCCTGCTGTTCAACCCAAAGCTATTGAGGGCGCAGCTTCGGCCGGTCCTGGAATACGCGCGCCTGGAGCGCTGGCGCTGGCCCTTCGCGCCGCACGACCTGGGCACGTATCCACAGGCCAACGGCCAGGTCTACGGCGGCGGCGAGCGCACCGAGGACAACCAGATGCCCGTGGAAGAGAGCGGCAACATGCTGATCATGCTGGCCGCGCTCGCCAAGGTGGAAGGCAATGCGGCTTTCGCCGAGCAGTACTGGCCGCAAATCACGAAGTGGGCCGGGTACCTCAAGGAGAAGGGCCTCGATCCCGAGAACCAGCTTTCCACGGACGATTTCGCCGGCCACCTGGCGCACAACGCGAACCTCTCCATCAAGGCCATCCTGGCGCTGGGCGCCTACGGGACGCTGGCCGGCATGAGTGGCCGCAACGACGTCGCCGCCCAATACCGCGAGACCGCCAGCGAGTTCGCGAAGCGCTGGCTGGCGATGGCCAACGACGGAGATCATTACCGCCTGGCCTTCGACAAGCCTGGCACATGGAGCCAGAAATACAACCTGGTGTGGGATAAACTGCTCGGCCTGAACCTGTTCCCACCCGAGGTGGCGCGCAAGGAAGTCGCCTTCTATCTGTCCAGGCAGAACAAGTACGGCCTGCCGCTCGACAACCGAAAGGACTACACCAAGCTCGACTGGGTTCTCTGGACAGCCACCCTGGCCGACAATCCGGGCGATTTCGAGAAGCTCGTGGCGCCGGCTTACCAATTCGCCAACGACTCGGAAAGCCGCGTTCCCCTCACCGACTGGTACGACACAGTGACGGCCAAGCAGCAGGGCTTCCAGGCGAGGTCCGTGGTGGGCGGTCTGTTTGTAAAACTGCTCTCGGACCCCGCCACATGGAGCAAGTACGCTTCCCGGGCCATGGCGCGCTGACCCGCGCTGGCGCGGCCAATCGGAATATCTGGGCGTATACTGAATAGGACCCGGGAGTCCCAAATCGAGGTTCCCACTGCTGGAGCCGGCTGGTTCGGCTTGTAAGGTATGCGAAGGAGAATCATGAAACTCCGAATCTTGTTTTGCGCCACCCTCGCGTGCTCTCTCGCCCTCGCCGCGAGTCAGAGCCAAAACAGGTCCGGTTCCGGCCGCCTCTGCCTCGGACATCCCTCACTTACGAAAGCAGGGGGCCGCCACCCAGTTGATTGTCGACGGCAAGCCGTTCCTGGTGCTGGGGTCGCAGTTGAGCGTCAACAGCGCCAGCAACCTCGAGTACTGGAAGAGGGTGGTGTTCCCGAGGATTGTCGCTCAGGAGAATCTCAACACCGTGGTAGCGGCCGTTTCCTGGGCCAAAATCGAACCGGAGGAAGGGAAGTTCGATTTCAGCGTGCTGGACGGCGTGATCGCGGATGTGCGGAGTCACAACCTGCATCTCGTGCTTCTCTGGTTCGCAAGCTGGAAGAACGGCCTCTCCAGCTTCACGCCCGACTGGGTGAAGAGGGATTTCGAACGGTTCCCGCGCGCCCAGATGGTAGGGGGCCCCTCGCCCTTGATCTCGGCGGGACCGGGGCGTCCGCGCATCCAGATCGAAGGAAGCAGGAGCATCGAGCTGCTCACCCCGCTCGGCGATGCCAGCCGGGATGCCGATGCGCGTGCTTTTGCGGCCCTCATGCGGCACATCAAGGCCGTGGATGGCCAGAGGCACACGGTCATCATGATGCAGTTGGAGAACGAGGTGGGAATGCAGGGCGACACCCGCGACCGCTCGCCCCTGGCCAATAAAGCCTTCGAGGGGCCGGTTCCCAGGGAGTTGATGGACTACCTTCAGAAGCACAAGGATACCCTGAGCCCGGAGCTTGGCAAGGTGTGGGAGGCGACCGGCTTCAAGACGTCGGGGACCTGGGAAGATGTATTCGGCAAGGGCGAGCCGACGGATGAAATCTTCATGGGCTGGAACTTCGCGCGCTACATCGGCCGGGTGGCTCAGTCGGGCAAAGCCGAATACCCGCTGCCCATGTTCGTGAACTGCCCGGAATTCGGATTTGGCAGGCGGCCGGCGCCGCTTGCCGGAGGCGGGCAGACCGGCGGCCCCATGCCCGACGCGTTGGACGTGTGGAGAGCCGGGGGGCCGCAAATCGATATTTTCGCGCCCGACATTTACACCCCGGACTTCGATGCCTGGTGCGCCAAGTTCACCCGATCCGGGAACCCGCTGTTTATGCCCGAGACGAACGGTGGGCGCGGGACCGGAGCCAAGGCGCTCTACGCCTTCGGACGCTATGACGCGATCGGTTATTCGCCTATGGGATTCGACAGATCATTGACTCCGGACAGCGATCAAATTGCCGGCTACGGCCTGATTGCGCAATTGGCGCCCCTGATTGCGGAACACCAGGGCAAAGGGACCATGTCCGCCGTTCTGCTGGGCCCCAAGGACCCGCCGCAGAAGATCCGGGTGGGGGATTACACGCTGGAGGTCGCGTTCCTGGCGCCCCGAGTGGAACCGCCACCGCCGGGGACGCCGCTCCTCTCGTCGGCTGTTTTCATCGCCACCGGGCCTGACGAGTACTATGTCGCGGGCAACGACGTGAGCGTTACGTTTTCTCCCAACACGCCGGGGCCCCCGCTGGCCGGAATGGCCACCGTGGAAGAAGGCACGTTTGTCGATGGCCGGTGGGTTCCCGGGCGCCGGCTGGCCGGCGACGACGCCGGCCAGGGAGATTACCTGGATTTGCGCAAACGCTTCGCCGGCGACCCCGACCGCGGCATCCAGCGCGTGACGCTGTACCGCTACCGCTGAGCCAGGAATCGACGGCCGATCAGCGCGCCAGGAAACGCGGGCAGTAGGGGGACGGCACGGTCACCGGCTGCCCGGCCGGCGTCAGCTTTCCAGTCTGCTGGTCGATGCGGAACACCATCGCGGTATTGCTATCGTGATTCGTCACCAGCAACCAGCTCGGTTTTCCACCGATTCTCAAGCGATAACTACTACCTCGTGGTCGGAGACCGACTTTAGATCGAATGTCGCCCAACCGTTTCTCACCCCGGCCGGCTTCCTGGCGCCGGAAACAAGGAACTGCGCGGACCGCCCCTTGACGTCGTCGGGCAGCTTGACCTTAATCTGGAGCGGCCCGATGGGGATCAGTTCGTCGATGGGCCCGCGCCAGGTGCCCGCGCTGATCAGATTCACAATGTGCAGGATTACGCGGCCGGGCTGCCGGTACAGATGGCAATCGATGAGTCCCGCTCCCTTCACCTCGAGCGGGAGGCGGCCGTCCGCGGCCCAGCGGACGATGTTGGCCAGCAGATCGGCGTGGTCGGGCAGGTAGTCGCGGGCGTAACGCCGGTCGATGTCCGCCGGAAGATAGGCGATGCGCGACTGGCCCGCGGCGTTCAACACCAGGCCGGGAATGTCGGTTTTCGGAGTCCTCATCCAAGAGGTCTCGGGCGGATAGGTGGGGGACGGCGGTATGTAGGTCAGCGGCACGAGGACGCCGGGGTCGGTGCGCAGGGCCTCGAGCGTGCCGCCGTAGGCCAGAATGTCGGTCTCCTCGAAACCTCGGAGGACCGGATGCCTCTCGCCCACGGGAGCGGGTTCGTCTCCCGCTTTGGGCCCCCAAACCCTGGCGCGCAACTCCGGCGCGAGCCGCAGGTAGGTGTGGGACGACTGGGTCCGCGACCGCCGGCCCGAATCCGCCCCGGTGGCGTGCGCGCCGAAGAGGCCGGCCAAGGCAAAATCGGGCCGCGTGTCGCCCCACTCGTCGTAGAGGCTGCTCACGCCGGTGGCAATCAGCGCTCCGCCGCGTTCGACGAAGCGCCGGATGGAGTCCGCCTGGACATCGGACAGCGCGCCCACGTTCGGGAGTACGAGCACCTGCAAGCCGGCGCTGTCCCGGCCGATGTGGTCGGCGTTCACGGGAAGGTATGGGATGCGCGCGCGCAGCAGGGCCTCGGTGAAACCGGAGTACGGAGCGTCCACCAGGTCGGCGGCGTTGTCGCGCCCGTAGTAATCCGTATTCCGCTGCGACCAGACCACGCCGACCGAGGCCACCGGTTTCCGGTCGATCAGGTACGCCTGGTTGGCCTTGAACCAGCGCATTATGGGCTCGGCGGTGCGATACGCGCGACGGTCCTCCTGGTATGCCCCCACGTGGTGCCACCAGGGCTGGATGCCGCCGGCAAAGCCCTCGATCATCCACATGCGCGCCTCCGCCGCCGGCTTGGCGGCCGCGCGGAAGGTGGTCCGCCCCGCCTGGTACATGGCCATGCTCTCGGGCGCCAGCTTGTCCCAGCCGAGCAGTCCGTGCACCAGTTTGCCGGCATCGCCGTTCTGCTGGAAGCCGGTCGCATCGGAGCGCGACTGGTGGTCCAGCAGGATCATCCCGGCGCGCTCGCAGATCTCCTTCATCGGCCGGAAGGACTGCGCCTGGCTGGTTATGGAGCCGCTGTTCATGCCGATCCAGAGGCAGTCCTGGCCGCCGGCGGCCTTGGTAGCGCGATTGTTCAGGTCCCAGATCTCCAGGCGGCGCGCGTAGTTCCACTCGATCCACTGGCGATAGACCGGATCGCTCCAGTTCCTGGCGGTGGGGATCTCCTTGCCCGTCTTCTCGCGGAACTTCCGTTTGCAGTTCTGGCAGAAGCAGGTGGTATCGCGAGATAAGCCGGACCAGCTATTGTCGGTCAGGCCTTCCGGGTGGGAGCGTTCGACGATCTCCGTGAGGATCCCCGGCAGATATTCGTCGTAGTACGGGCTGTTGACGCAGGTGACGAACTTATCCGCGGCGCGGATGACCTGGCCGGCGGCGTCCCGCGCGAACCAGTCCGGATGCGCCTGGAAGAAGTCCTCGGCGGTGCGGTTGGAATCCATGCGGGCCAGCACCGCAAGGCCGTCGTCGTGCGCCGCCTTGGCCAGTTCACCGTAAAGGTCGCGCCCGTTGAGGAATTCCGCGCGGTGGTGCAGGGGGAACTTGCTGGGGTAGTAGGCCACGATCCCACCGGCGTTGATGATGACGCCCTGCACCTCGGTGCGCTTCCAATACTCGCGCCACCATGCGATGTCGTAACGGACAGGGTCCTTCTCGGTAATATTGGTCTGGCCCCACCGGCAGACCCGTTTGTACCAGGGCGCGGCCGCGCCCGGCTGGCCGGCGAGCGCGGAACCCGCGGCCGTGGCCTGAAGAAATACGCGCCGTGTCATGTCGATCTGGGTGCTCCTATTGCTGGTACCATTTTCGCAGCCCCGACCCGGAAAGTGTCTGGTCCAGCCGGCCAGGCGAATTGCCCCCTTCAAGGTACGCGGGCCGGCGGATGACTTCGGATCTGCCCGGCGGGTGGCTAGCAGCCCGGCGAAAAGGTCAGTTTTGGGCAGGATGCCCAAAATCCGGGGTGATTTTGTGGATAAGTCCTTTATTTCTGCCAGATTTTTGGGCATCTTGCCCAAAACCCGCGTTGCACCACGGGCTGCTAGGGCGTGGCGCGGATTTCACGCCACGCCCTTGAGACAGATCGGAAGGTCTCGTAACAAGCCCGCTATTGCGCCGGAGTCGGAAAGGCCGCGCTGCCGTCGTTCAGCTCGAGGCGCAGGTAATCCCAAACCACGCCGCTCGTAAGATCTCCGGCCGGAACGGTCAGGGTCATGGAATTCTCGCCCTCTTTCAGCAGAGCGGCGTCGAACTTCTGGGTGTATTGGCGCCACACGCCCGTATCGGTGTTGTAGCGGAGAGCGTTGGTGGCCACCGGCCGGATGCTGCCGGCGGGCTGCCCGTTGACGCCGATGGCCAGACCGCCGCCGCCGTCGGCTCCGGCCAGCGCTATGCGCAACACGGCCAGGCCGTGCGCGGCCTTGTCCATGTTGAATTTGATAGTCCAGGTGGTGGCCCGGCCGCGGCCCCAAGCTGGCCACATGTCCTGGGTTCCGGTTGGCTTATTGACCCAGCCAAACGGCTGGTTCAGGGGGTCCTTGGCGGCCGGGTTCTTCCAGTCGTCGGAGAGCGCGTGCGGCACTTCCTCGAAGAACCAGTCTTTGTGGTAGTCGCTCTTGCCAATGGTGTAGGTGATGTCGTTGGGGAACAAATCGCCGTAGCGCAGAGGCCAGCCCCACAGCCAATAATTGGCGCCGTCGCCCTTGTAGAACTTGCCGGCGGTGCGATCGGGATAGCCGATTTCCCAGATCTGCTTGCCATAGCGGACCGGCTGCCAATCGAGTTTGCCCAGATTCAGGTTCTTGCCCGCTTCGACGGTGATGCCGGCCCTGGCGTATTCACCGAGCACCCCGTCGGCGAACGCATGGAGCGTATACGCGCCGGGGCGGACGTTGGCGATGGTGAACTTGCCGTCCTCGCCGCCGTCGGTCCAAAACTGATAGTAATTCCCATCGTGCGGCCATGTCACTGTCGTGCCGTTACCCGCGCGCAGTTGAAACGCGCTTCCATTACCCTGGTAATCCGGATGAGCCAGACCGACTGTCAGATGAGGGAGTTTTTTGGCAGCCGCCTGGGGATCATTGAGGACAAGCTGTCCAGTAACATTGCCGCGCTGCTCTTTCTGGGGGTAGTCCACGCCGCTAACCCACTTGTACGGCCACGCGGTCCTTTCCACTTTCGCGCGGGCCAGCGCATCCTGCCAGAGAGCGATGCCGTCGTCATGCCATGCGGCGGGCACGGTGGGATTCCCGGCCGTGGCCTGCAGAGTGTCCAGATCGGCCTTGGACGGCTCCTTGGGATCGGCCAGCGCGTTGTAGTAGACAAAAATCGGGCCGATCACCTTTTTCCAGCTTTCTCCCGCGGGGATGTTGTTGCCCGCGCCGCCGGCATAGTGGCCGGAGGTCCAGTAATCGAGCAGCGTGGCCATCATATGGGCCACCAAATCCAGCTTCTCCGCGCCGCCGCCGATGTACTCGGTGGAGGGGTTGATGAAATACACGCCGATGTGATTCTTGGTGCTGGACCAGCCGTAGGCCGGCAGCTTGTACATCACGCCGCAGTAGCTGTATTTGTGGTCGACCGAATTCTTGTAGATGCCGTCGAGGAGGATATGCTGCTCCTTGGCGTGAATCATCACGCCGCTTCGCAAATCTTGAGCCAAGGGCATGAGCATGTTGCGGTCGGCGTCCACGGAGATCCAGTCGAAGGTGTTATCGAGCTGGAGGATGAAACGGCTTTCGCCCTCACCGGCGGCGGGATAGCTGGCCTCGTGCGAAAACTGGGCGTAGGTGTAAAGGCCGCTAAGGCCGCGTTCCAACATGTAGCGGACTTCAATATCCATGCGGCCGTTCACGCCCTTGATGGCCACCTCCGCGCGCTGGCCGCCGTTTTTCGCCGGGTCGATGGTCAGAGACTGGGTCACCGTGCCGGTAGGCACCTGTTCCCAGAACCCGCCCGGGCCCATGGTGTTGATGCCGTGGTATATGAGCGACGGCATATTGCTGTTGTTCTTGTTGATGGTGGCCTTGACGATGCCGTTGTCGAGGATCCATACGCCGCCGTTGTCGGTGACCGTCACCGGGACGTTGACATTGGTTTTGGCGACTCTCGGCAAGGCATCGGCGGCGCGCAATGCCGCTGCGCCGGATGACAAAACGACTGCCAGGGCAAGAAAAGTGGAGAGAAAGAGCTTACGCGGGCCAGCCAAAACGATGAACATGACCGACTGATAGCATGATTTCATGCCAGGGCGCAAAGGTGGGATGTGCGAACCCGACCTTGTCGCCGGCGGGTCATGGGAGCCATGCACATGGCTGTGCGGCCTTGTCTTCGCAGAAGAACACGCGAAATTCCTTCGGCTTGCGCCTCGCGGCCCATTGGCGGCCGTTGACGAAATACGGCTTGGCCCACGCCTCGCTGTCGATAGTACGCGGCGCGATCACGGAAACCGATAGGCTCCCTTGCGCTGGATACCCCGTGCGCGGATCCATGATGTGGGCGTAGATGCGTCCGTTCGCCCGGAAGAATTTCTCGTAGCTGCCGGAGGTGGACATTGACATATCTTTCAAGAACGCCTCGGCCACTGTCCGATGGGCGTTCCGCGGATCTTTGATATCCACCCGCCAGCCCTTCGACTCCGTGGGCGGGGCGCCCATTCCATAGATACTGCTGTCCGACCCCGCCACCAGGGCGATTTCGAAGCCCTGCTTTCTCAAGACATCCACCATGCGATCCACGGCGTAGCCCTTGCCGATTCCGCCCGGGTCCAGCTCCACTCCGGAGCGATCGAACCATACGGTTTCGGCAGCGGAGTCCAGGTGAACGTGCCGGTAACCTACCTTGGGGAGAATGGCCGCTACCTCCGCCCGGCGGGGCAGGCGGCCGAAGCCCTTGTAGAACCCCCAAAGCTTCATCAGCGGGCCCACCGTAATATCGAAAGCCCCTTCGCTCTGGCGGCTATAGGCCAGGCAAGCCGAGAGCAACTGAAACAGCTCCGGAGACACTTTGAAAGGCGCATCGGCGGCGTGACGGTTGACCGCGCTCCACTCGCTTTCGGCCCGGTAATTGGAGAGCATGGCGTCGAGCCGCCCGACCTCGTCGAAAGCGGCGTCCACCGCAGCCTCCATTTTTACCGGGTCATAACCGTAAAGGACAATGGAGTACGTCGCGCCCATGGCGTCGCCGGTTCTCTCGATCCGCAGCAATTCCGGCCCATCCGCCGCCAAGGCGCCCGACAGAAACAAAAGCGCCACAAATGGTTTGAGTTTCGAGCCGATGCCGTTCATGTAAGCGCCGCCATCCTCGGTGGCGCACACCATTGAGGCCAAGTCTCCGACCGTTTGATTTGTTTTTCGACGCTTCGGGCCGGGCGTGCCCGGCCCTTACACAGCGCCCTTAAGGATGCCGGCACGGATGCCGGCATAGCAGGCTGGAAGCCCGCTCCACGGAGGCGGATCGGGTACATGGGAGGCGGTTCCGGCTCAGGCTTTCTTCTGCGCGGCCAGAATCTTGTCGCGGACCGCGGCGTAGCTGAATACGACGTCCTTGATGGGGGTTCCGACTATCTCGTTCCGGCTGAGGTCGCGCACGCCGACTCCCAGGTCTTCGGCCAGGTGCAGGGTGTTGTCGGCGGTGGCGAACGGAGGCGTCCCGCGGTCGGCCATGGGATCGTACCCGATTACGGCCAACCCCACGGCGTCGGTCGCCACACTATTCGTTCCGGCAATGAGCACTCCGGGTTGGACGGCGGCTTGGGGCCGGCTTCCGCCATAATTCGTTTCCGCGCCGGTGGCGGTGTGAATGCCCTCGATGATCGCCAGATGAACCGGCCGCGCGGCGTTGATTTCGGCGACGATGCGTGGAAGCCGGTAGCCCGGTTCCGTCGGCAGAGTCATGTCTTTCTGCTGCGGCGCGCTCTTCGATGGCAAACGGAACGCGGAGTGAAACAAGCCTCGGCTGCCGTGCGGGCGAATGCTCGGTTCGTCCACTCCGGCGCCGGTGCCGTAAATGGTGATGGGGGTGGCGCCGTACACGTTCTTCATGGACATGGTGAAGCCCGCGGCGGCGTGTTCCTTCAGCTTGGCGAGCGAGACGAAGACGTCGCAATCCTCATACGAATGGTTCAGGTCGTAGCCGGGGTATATCAGGCCCCCGCCAGGCACCATGAACCGCGAGTATTTCTTCCCCGTGCCCAGGTAATTGGTGTTTTCGAACTCCACGTTGGCGGCGGCGTTCAGGATATCCTGCGGCCGCCAGTTCTGGGACAACATGAGCTCCGGCAGGGGCTCGGCGCTCGACCAGGCGCCTTCCAAGACCCGGATGCGGCGTGCGCCCGCTTTGCCCAGGAAGTGCACCACCGCGCCGATCATGCGGGGATGCGACCAGAAAGTGTCCTCCATCTTGGCGCCTTCCAGCCGCTGCCATCGAACGCCAATGAAGTTCACTTTCAGCGCGACCGTCTTGCCCTTCACCAGCCGGCCCAGGCCGCCCAGTTGATCGAACATGGTTCCCAAGGTGGGGACCAGCTCGGGTCCATAGGTTTTGCATTTGGCCACCGTGACCCGCGCCGTGGGGGCGGTGGCGGCGCGGCTCAATGCAGGCCGCGCGAGCAGGGCGCCGGCGCCCGCCAGCAACTCTCTCCTAGTCAAGTCCTGTATCATTGCGGTCTCCTTCGGCTCCTATTTCTCCAACTCGATGGCGCCATACACGGAAAGGCGCGGCAGGAACAGTTCCGCCCCGCCCTCTTCCTGGGCAGCCAATGGCAGCGTCGCGGGGGAGGCCAGTTCCGGGCTCACCAGGCGCGCCGACTTGTACTGGTCCCGCACATAGAAAAGCGGCCCGTCGCTCCCCGGCCGGCACGAGTAGTTCAACATATGAATCACTCCTTGCCCGCCCTGAGCGGAAGTCTGGTAGAAGCCATTCGAGGACGAAGCGCTATACAGGCGCAGAATGTCGTTCCGGTGGCTCATGATGACCTGGATGTCGGCGACCGTAAGGTACGCATCCGGCCGCTCCTCCTTGCAGACCGCCAGGCGGCCTTTGCCCACGGTGCGCACGGTAAACAGAAGGTACGGTTCGGCCGGGGCCGGAGCGCCTTCCGGATTGGGCCATTTGGAAGGCACGAAAAGAATGCCGCCGCCCTGTGCGAAGGCTATCAGTTTCCGCCGCAATTCGGGGTTCGGCGGCTCCCGATCGACGTAGTAGATCGCTTTCAAGCCGGCCCACGATGCGGCCGCCGCCTGTGATCGCGCCATCACCCGGAACGGCTGGCGCAGCCGGGGAAGCGAATTGAGCGCATCCCTGCCTGCTTCCCAGTCGGGTTTGGCGAAATTCGACATCACCGCCAGCACGCCAGCCGGCTGATAGGTCCTGGCCTGCTTGTGCCGCTCGAAAAACTCGAGCGTGCCGGTGAGTTTCTTCCAGGCGTCCACGGCCGGCTGTTTCCGGGCGGTCAGGTCCGCGCGCAACGGGTCGTCGAGCGAGACCACCCACCTGGCCCCATAGGTCGCGGGATCCGCCACCGCCAGCATGTACGCTTCGGCAGCCAGCTTCGCCTGTGGCGGCGGGTCGAAACCGATCCACACGTCTTTGCCGGGCGCCAGCGCCCGCGCGATCAGGACTAGGGCTACGTTGGAATCGATCCAGGGCAGAGTCGTTGGACCACCCAGCACGGGCGCGCCCGACGGGACCCCAGGCCACAGACCATCCGAAATGCCCAGGACGGGTGAGTTGGCTGTCCCGCGCACTTCGGCGGCCTTGTTCCACGGGATGATCGGGACGCCGGCGCCCGCCGGCGCGTCACCTTCCATGGCAACCGCGGAAAGACCGGCCGATTGCGCGGCCGCCACGGCGGCTGCCCGGTTCGCTTGCCCCTCGATCAGGCCGACGAACCCGAGTCCGGCCTCCCGGCCTTTGTCGATCAGCGGCTTGAGCGCCTGCTGCTGGCCGGCATCGGCCGCCAGGCCCGAGGCCCAACTGACCACCAGGCAATTCACCGGCGTACCCTGCACGACTGCGAGCGAAGCCGGGTCCAGCCAGCGCCGGAGAACCTCGGCCGTCTCCGCCAAGAAGCCCTTCTCCTTTTCACGGCGTGCGATGTCCAAGGGGCCGGCCGGCCACCGCATCGGTACGGACTCTGCGTTTACAGCCATGCTTCCAAACCTCCTATTTTTCCTGGCGCTCGGGCGCCTTCAGCCCGGGCGCCAGAACCGTGCCAGGACCTACTCGTTCGCCTGTCTGCCCGGAATCTCCATTTTGGAGTCCCAAGTCCGATTTAGTATACACCCAGCCGCCGTCTTTTGATCCTGCCAGTTGCGTTTTGCGGGAAACTCTTTCCCAGGTCGGCCACGTCACTCCCAGGGCGGCAGTGAGTCTCCCGAGTCGGGATGCTGGCTTCTCCCCCGTCCTGGTTCCGCTGGACGCCTCAGCCGCTGCGAGTTGATGCCTGCAGGTCTGCTGCAATTGCCGATTTGAGAGCCTAAATGACTGATTCAATTGTGTTTTGCAAACCGCCCCCTGGCAAAGGTCAAAGGCCCCGGCGCTGGACACGCCCGAACCGGGGAACCGCCTTCGAACGGCAGTTCATCCCCGGCGGGGAACTTGCGGCGACGTAAGCGAGCGTATTGTCCGACACGCGTGCTCCACGTCGGCGGGCAGGCGCTGGGGTTCGATGTCTCCGGTCGCCGCATAGCGCCGCAGCCGTTCGATCTCGCCGAGCGCCAAGGCTTGGATCCGGGCGATGCGATCGGGGTCGCCCCAATCCAAACCGGCATTCGCCGGGGGCGGGCAGTTGAGGCACTCGACTTCCCGCCACTGGCGCAAGGCCGTGGCCCATGCCCTACGCTGGAGCACGGGCTGGGTAATGAGGATCACCCGGCGGGGTTCAAGCCCGCCGCGGCGAAGCAGGGCGGCAGTGAATCGGATGTTCTCCAACGTGTTCGTGGACGTTGCCTCGAGGAGGATGTCCTCGGGCGCAACGCCGCACTCGATGGCTCTCTCTTTCAGGAATTCCGCCTCTGTTCCAGGCAGCGCCCCGGTCAATCTGCCGCGGCCGCCCGAAAAAAGGATGAGCGGCGCCAGGCCCAGGCGATGCAGGGTAGCCGCGTGGTCGGCGACGTCCGCGGAGTCGCTGCCCAATCCGACAATCAGGTCGGCGCGGCGCGGGTGGTCGCGCACCGCCAGGTAGGCGATAAGCGCCTCCAGCGCCTCGGCCGGCGTCGGCGTTATCTCCACCACGAATCGCGCATGGCCTTGCCGACGAACGCTTTGGCGTTTCTCACGTTGCCCAGGGCGGCGTTGCGCCAGCCGGCGGCGGCGCCGTTCGTTTCGACGAAAGACAGATCGCTTTCGGCGGAGCTGAGCAGCTCCATCGCTTTGCGGAACCGGCCTTCCCAGCCGAGGCCGCGGTCGATGGGCGGGTGGTCGTCGGGATTCTTCCCGTCGTCGATGGCGGCGCGCCTGGCTTCGCCGATGGCGCGGTCGATCTCCTCGACGGCGGCCTGCTGATCGCGCATCACCGGACGCCAATCCGGACGGAACAGCAGCGCGCGGGCATAGCGCAAATCGGAAATGGCGTGCAGGTAGCGCGGGTGCACGGCGCGCGGCGGCGCGGCGGGCGGCGGAGGCGGCGGCAGCATCGCTTCGTCGCGGAACTTGTCGTAGCCGCCTTTGCGAACCACGGCCATGGCGTCGTCGATGTTCCGGAACGCGCGGTTACGCCACTCTCTGGCGCGCGGGTTGTCTTCCTCCCGTTCGATGTCCTGGCGGGCGGAATCGAGAAGGCGCAGGATCTCGCGGAAACGGCTGCCGCGGCCCAGGCGCGTATCGATGGGCGGCCGCTCGTCGATGTCCTTGCGGTCGAACATCGCGGCCGTGTCGAGCTCGTGAATCGCGCGCTCGGTGAAACCAATGGCAGCTTCCATATCCCGGTTTACGTTCGGCTCATCGCGGAGGCGCATGAGCAGAGTCGCGCGGCGCAGATCGGCGCGGGCGCGAAGATAGGCTGGATGCCGGGGCTGCGCATGGGCCGCAAACGGGGCCAGCGCGGCGGCGGCCAGGGCCACCAGAATCGGGGCGTGTCTAAAAGTCTTCATCATCCTAATTGTAAGAACACGGGAAGGCCCTCGGCGGCGCGCCGGGCCCCGGATTCCACGACTTCTTGCCGGCGGCCGCCGCGCGCCGCGGCCCGCTAATTAAGAAAGTACGTCCGGTACAGGGTGTCCCGTTGCTTGGGAACGAACCCGGCGTCGCGGATGATGCGGCGCAGCTCTTCCTCGCTGGCGCGGTGGTGGGCGCCCGCCGCCGCCACCACGTTCTCCTCGATCATGATGCTGCCCACGTCGTTGCCCCCGAAGCGCAGCCCGAGCTGGCAGGTCTTCAGGCCCTGGGTGACCCAGGAGGACTGCACGTTCTCGATGTTCGCCAGGTAAATCCGCGAGATGGCCAGCGTTTGCAGGTACTCGACGGCCGTGGCCTCCTCTTTCACAAAGCGCCCGAGCGCGGTGTTCGCGCGCTGGTAGGTCCAGGGGATGAACGCCGTGAACCCGCCGGTCTCCTCCTGGATGTTGCGCACGATTTCCAGATGGTTCAGGCGCTGCTCGACGGTCTCCCTGCAGCCGAACATCATGGTAGCTGTGGTGCGCATCCCGAGCCGGTGCGCGGTGCGGTGCACGTCGATCCATTCCTGGGTGGAGCACTTCAGCCGGCTGATGCGCCGCCGCACGTCGTCGTCCAGAATCTCCGCTCCGCCGCCGGGTATCGAATCGAGGCCCGCCTCCATCAGGCGGCTGATGACGTCGCGCAGGCTCAGGCCGCTCACTTCGGCGATATTGGCCACCTCCGGCGCGGAGAGGCAATGCAGATGGATCCGGAAGCGCCGCTTGATGGCGCGGAACAGGTCCTCGTACCACTCGATTTTCAAATCGGGGTGCAGCCCGCCCTGCATCAGCACGCCGGTTCCGCCCAAGGCGATGGTCTCGCGAATCTTTTCGAAGATCGTCTCATGGGGCAGGACGTACCCTTCCGCGTGGCCCATCGGCCGGTAGAAGGCGCAGAAAGTGCAATATTCCGTGCAGAAATTGGTGTAGTTGATATTGCGGTCGATGATGTAGGAGACGATTCCCTCGGGGTGCCATTGCCGCCGCACGGCGTCCGCCTGCATCCCGATCCCGATCAAATCGTCCGAGCGAAAAAGCTCCAGCGCTTCGCGGCGAGAAATCATATCGCTACCCAGCCCCTGGGGACGCCAATCTCCCGATGGGCGTCCGGAGGTGTCATCCTTTAAAGATACCAGCCATGAGCGAAAACTACACCTTCTACCCGGATCTGGACGCCGAGGTCCGGATTCCCGAAAACGGCATCCTCAGCCGCACCCTTTACAACGACGACAATCTGAAGGTGGTGATTTTCGGCTTCGCTCCCGGCCAGGAGCTTTCCGCGCACACGGCCCCCATGGCCGCCTCCATCTACATCGTCCGCGGCGAAGCGCAGCTCACCCTGGGCGCCGACGTCCGGGAAGTGAAGGCCGGCTGCTTCGCGCACATGCCGCCCCAACTACAGCACGGAATCCTGGCGCGCACGCCGGTGGTGATGCTGTTGGAGATGCACAAAGCGGCGAGGGGCTGAGACCGGTGGGCGAGGGATGGGACAGAACCTCCCCGCTCAGGCGCGAACGGCCAGCCGCGGAGCCGGCTGTGAAGAGCGGCGCCCACGCCAGCCAAGCGGAGCGCTTGCGGGACTACGCCCCAACCGCCGCCATCTGGTGGGCCGGCTGCGCAAACAGGTACATGGTGAACAACGGCTTGGGATCGCCCTTGCCCCACCGGTTCACCTGCCACTTGGCCCGCAGGTATCTCACTTCGGGGCGCTCGGAGAGATCGAGCACTATCTGGTACGTGCCGCAATAGAACTTCTGGGGGAACGATGCCAGCGCCTTAGCGCCCCAGTCCGACCCGTCGGCCGAACCCCATATGGAAAGATCCAGGCTTTCCTGTTCGATGATTCGGGTAATACCGAGCGTGACGGTCAACGTCCCGCCCGTCTCTTCGTCGAGAATCAGTTCGGGACCCGCTCCGGCTTCGCGGATCGTAGTTTCCGGCAGCAAGAACTCTGGAAGCATAAGCATCTTCCTTGCCCGCGCCAGGACAGGGCGCTTGGGCGAGCACTTTTAGGGTCTCATATTTCCACAAAAAGAGGAAGTGCGCCCCTGTTCAGAACCCTTATCGGCTGTCCGGATTGGGTTTTTTAGTACCTCTTGATCGTTTTTTGGACGCGCAGTCGAGTGGGCGCCCGGTTCGTTCCCCGGCGATCGAACCGGAGAACGAACCACGCCGTCGTGGCGCTAACCTTCCAGGAACAGCGGCCGGATGTGCCGCTCGAAGAGGTTGTAGGCCACGTTGCGCGAGACCGCCGGTTCCGCGCGCTCCAGCGCGTCCAGGTACCGCTTCCCCATCTGCGCGGCGGCCTTGTAGCCGACGTGCAGCAACTGCCGCAGGTGCGGGTTGTAGGCTGGATCGGAAGGGTCGTGGCGCAGCGGCGCGGTGTACTGCCGCGGCGTCCAGCCGCGCACCTCCTCGGGCGCCGGCAGCCGGGCTTCGTCGATGTCGATCACCGCCGCGTAGGGGGCGCACATCTCCACCCGATGCGCCCAGGCTTGGCGGTAGACCTCCTTGGCCACTTCCAGCCCCTCGCCCCCCGCTTCAGCCAGCCCGATCAACTCCTCCAGCCACGTGGTCCCGGCGGTTTTGACGTGCACTCCGGCGTCGAATTTGCGAAGCGCGCGCCGGATGGGGGCGTAGATGGAGAACTTGTCGCTGCCGGAATGCACGCTCAACTTGAGGTTGGAAGGAAGCCCAAAGCGCGGCGCCGCAAAGGCGATCACGGCCAGGTCGTCCTGAAACTCGCGCTCGAATTGGGCCACGTCGCCCACGTAGTCCACACCCTTATTAAAGCGGCCACTGAACTTGGGGGCGATGGTCTGGGCGGGGACGCCTTCGTCCGCCAGCGCCGCGAGAATCAGGAGCAACTGCGGCGGGGTCTGCGGCTCGGTGGTTTCGTCCATGGAAACTTCGGTGATGAACGGCCGTCCGTTGCGCCCCTCGGCGATATAGCGGTAGATGCGGCCGGCCTCCTGCACGGCAAACAGATACTTAGCGGCCGTATCGGCCGCCAGGCCGTGTCCCATTTCGAGCGGCGCCACGATGCCGGGCAAGTCCAGCCGGCCGGCCAATTCAGGATGGGCCGTGAGGAAGGCGTCCCGATCACCGTCCGGCGCCGGCTGGCCGATGGCGTCCGCTACGTCAATGGTGAAGAAATCGCTGGCGTCGATGAAGCGGTCCACCGTGCCGAGGTTGATGTGGTCCGCATCCACGTGATACGGCTTCCCCCACCCCATGCGGCGGACGGCCGCGTCGGCAGCCTCCCTGACCGAAGCCGGCTGCGAGCCCACGATCGCGTGCTCCCGGTTGGACTTGTTCCACACCGGAACCACCATGGCCCCGCGCTCCGAGGCCAACATGCAAGCCTGCAACTGCGCGCATGCCTGGTGTCCGAAGCGGTCGCCCACGCCCAGGGAGAATTTGGCGAGGGGCAGAGCGGGTGCGGCGGTCTTGGCGGGAGTCGGGATGCCGGCGTCTCCCTGAGGCTCCGGCGGCGGCGTAGATTGCATAGAACCAGTATGAATGTTCCGAGGAAACGTTGCGGCGCCGACCCGCCCAAGCGGATCGGCGCCGGTTGTGAGTTTGGCCAGCCGGTCTGGCCTAGAAGACGAACTTGAACGTGATCTGGAGGCGGCGCGGATAGCCCGCCTGGGTGGTGCCCACGATCTGGCCAAAGGTCGCCGAGGTCGGGTTGGTGATGATGTTATTCTGGCTGCTGCCGGAAAGTATCGGGTGGTTCAACGCGTTCAGCGCCTCGAGGCGGAACTGAATGTTCTTCCCCTCCTTGAGGCGGGTGTCCTTGATCAGCGCCAGGTCCACGTTGTCGGTGCTGGGCTGGCGGATCTGCGGGAAACGCAGCGGGAAGGTGCGCAGGTTATTCACCAACTGGTCGGCCGAAAGCATGTCGAAAGCGGCCGTGTTGAAATAATGGTCCGTGGTGCGCTGGTCCTTGGGCAGCAGAATCTGCTCCGGATGCAGACAAACCACCGTTCCCCC
Organism: Terriglobia bacterium; assembly: GCA_963767595.1. Taxonomy (GTDB): domain Bacteria; phylum Acidobacteriota; class Terriglobia; order Bryobacterales; family Bryobacteraceae; genus BOG-224. The sequence goes on along the minus strand of CAVYEK010000008.1, from coordinate 105,362 downwards.
CCAACTGACCGGGAAGCCCATCTGATAGGACCAGATGCCGGAGAGCTGCCAGCCGCCCGCCAGGCGCGAAGCCAGCGGACCTTTCACATCCACCAGCTTACCTGGGCCGAACGGCAGCTCATACACTCCGCTCATGGTGAAGCGGCGCGGCACGTCCTGATCGGAGATCTCGCGCACCGGCTTGGCATCGCCCGCGTTCAGCAGGTTGATGGCCTGCATGAACTTCGAAAAGGTGTAATTGGCCATCACCGTGTATCCCCTGGAGAACCGCTTCTGGACGCCCAGTTGCAGCGAGTGGTACCAGGAGTAGCCATCGTTGGTGGTCGTCGTAATGCTGCCGAACTCGGGATACGGCGCCATGAGGGAACTGCGGGCGATGGTGGTGCCGGTGAAGATCGCCTGCGAGTTGCCCGGAACCAGGTTGTAGAACGGATTCGGCACCGTGCCGGTGAGGTAGCTGTTGTTGGGGTTGTCGCGGAACGGGCTGGTGCTCAGGTATTGATCCGGAAGCGCGTTGATATTGCGGCTGATCTCCAGGCGATAGGTCTTGTTACCCACATAATCCACATTCAGCAGGAAACCGCGCGGGAGCTCGTGCTGCAAGCCGTACTCCCACCGGAACACGCGCGGCACCTCCGGATGCTGGTTGAAGAAGCTGATGCCCTGTCCCAGGAAGGTCTGGTCCCCTCCCGCGGCGCCCACCGGCGCGGCGATGCCGTTGGGGTACGGGTTGGAGAGGGTGGAGGTGAAGTTGATGTTGTCGATAGTCGGAACCATGTTGGTGGTCTGGGAGAACCCCGACTGGTTCACGGCGCCGCGCCGCACGCCCAGGAAGCCCTGGAACATGCCCACGCCGACGCGCATCACGGTATGGGGGTTGAGCTGCCAGGCCAGGCCGATGCGCGGCAGGAAGCCGTTTTTGGGGGTGTTGTACAGGTTGCCATTGTTGCCGTTCAGGCCCGCAAAGTTCAATCCGCCGGTGGCCGAGATCGCCGGAATCTGCAAAAGCGACGCGGCGTCCTTGGCTTGATAGTTGGCCGCCGCGGTGGCCGAGAAGGGCTGCACGTAGGTCGAGTCGAAGCCCAGGACGCTGCGGTTGAAGCGCTCGTGCAGCGGCTGTTCGAACTCATAGCGCAATCCGAAGTTCACGGTCAGACGGTTGGTGGCCTTCCAATCGTCCTGCACGAAGAAGCCCCAGGAGTTGGATTGCTCGGCGAAGCTGGCCGCCCTGGTCACGCTGGACGAAGAGCTGGCGATCCCCAGCTCGAGCGCCGCCACGGCCTGGCCCACGCTGTTCGGCGAGGTCGGCGAGTTGTCCAACGGTCCGCGGGTATAGGTGGAGTCGAAATTGAACTGACCGGTCTCGGGACCCCCGAAGTTCAAGGTGGTCTCCTGGTAAGCGCGGAATTCCCCGCCGAAGCGCACGGAATGGGTTCCCGCAATCTTGGTCAGCGTGGCGCCGATGGCGTGAATCATGTCCGGCTGGTACAAACCGTTGGAGTTGTATCCGGTCGGAATGTAGACCGAGCCCAGGTTGATGATCGGAAAACGGCGGTCCGACGGCGCGATCGCGTTCGCATAGGAGGCCGGGAAGCCCAGCGATGTGAGGTCGAATCCCCAGGCCACCGGTCTCTGGTCCTGGTAGCGGATGTAGCGGCTGTAACTGTAATGCGTGTCCAGGATCATGGTGGGCGAGATGTTGTGAATGTCGTCGAACACGGCCGCCCGGGCGGGAAACGCGAAGTGCACGCCGGTGGCCGCATTGTTGAAGTAGTTGTCGTATTCGCTGTTCCGGTCATAAAGGCTGGCGCGCACGAAGAAGCGGTTCTTTTCGCTGACGTTCTGGTCCACGCGCCAGAGGTGATTGCGGAATTTGAGTGGTTCGGCAAGGTCCGGCTCAATCAGGTTGCCGGTGCCGTCCGCCGCGGGGGTGCTGGTGGGCGCGGGGTAGAACGCGATAATGTTCTTGGCTACCCCGTTGAAACGGTTGAGCGGCACGATGTTGTTGGTGAAGGGAGTTTCCTGGTAATGCCCGCCGCTTGCAGCTACGCGGGAACCCGGGTCGTAGATCTGGTAGCTCGAGTTGACGGACAACAGCGACGTGAAATTGCCGGCCAGCATATCCGGAGAGGGCACCGTGTTGGCCGTGCCGTCGTACCGCGGACGGCGGTCGTGAATGCCTTCGTAGGCGTAGAAGAAGAAGGTTTTGTTCTTTCCGTGGTAAAGTTTGCCCAGCCAGATGGGTCCGCCCACCGAGCCGCCCCAGCGATTGTAGGTGAACGGCGGCCGCACGCCGCCCTTCTTGTTGTTGAAGAAATCGTTGGCCCACATGGACGGCCGGTAGAAGGAGAAGAAGGCGGTGCCGTGCAATTGGTTGGTGCCGGACTTGACGATCATGTTGGTCACGCCGCCCTGGGTCTGGCCGAACGACGCGTCGAACGTGGCGGTCTGGACTTTGAACTCCGCCACCGCGTCGGTGGGGGGCACATAAGCCGCAATGACGGAGGAGCCGGTCCTGGCGGTGGTAGGGCCGCCGTCAATGGTGATATCGCTCAGGTCGCCGCGGGTACCGGTCATGGCGTAATTCACAATGTGGGTCGGCTCAAAGGGGCGGTCCAGCCGGGGATCGCCGACGAATGCCACGCCGGCCGCCAATCCGGTCAACAGAAACGGGTTGCCGTAAGAAATCGGCAGCGCCCGGACGCGCTCCGAATCCACCATGGTGCCGACCGACGCCGACTCCGTGTTCATGAGCGGCGCTTCGCTGGTCACTGTGACGCTTTCCGTGGCGTTCCCCAACTCCAGCGCGAGATTGATTTCCAGGCGGTCCGACAGGCGGACCTCCACTCCCTGGCGCTCTAATTTCTTGAACCCTTGCGCCGTGGCTTCGATCCTGTAAATGCCGGGCTGCAAGAGAAGCGCCTGATAAAAGCCGTCCGCGCTGGTAGTCAGGGAGACCTTGGTTCCCATGGCGACGTTCGTCACTACCACGCTGGCGCCGGGAATCACGCCGCCGGAGGGGTCGGAGACCCGGCCGACGATGGCGCCGTGGGTTTCCTGGGCTGTCGCCACAGCGGCCGACAGGAGGCACACTACTATCAACGACAAAAAGAGCTTTCGTTTCATGATCTCACCCGTTACGCAGCCGGAGGGCCGGCCGCACACAATTGGATTACCGATTTCACCCGTCACGCGGCCGGGGCGCCGGCCGCACACCACATGGCATGTTAGGAGGGTGCGACAGGAGTGTCAAATCCGAATATCCGAAGTCACCATTTAGTAATATTAAACGATGGAGGCCGGCCGAAATGGACATCCGCCAGCTCGAACTGTTTCTCGCCGTGATGGATTCCTCGGGCGTAACGCGTGCGGCCGAGAAGGTCCATCTCTCGCCGGGCGCGATCAGCGTCCAGATACACCGTCTGGCCGATGAGTTGAAGACCGAGCTTTTCGCGCGCTCGGGCAAGCGCATCGGGCCCACGGCGTCGGCCGTTCGCCTGGCCGAACGGGCGCGCGCGATTCTGGCCCAGATGCGCGAAATCGAGCAGGAGTTCGCCAACGACCCTGCCACGGACACCCGCCCGTTCCATTTCGCCACCGGCGCCACCACCCTGATCCACCGCCTGGGCCGTCCTCTGCGCCTGCTGCGCAAGAAGTACCCGCATACGGTCATCACCGTGACCGTGGCGGCCACCGAAGAGATGGTCGCCGGCGTGCTAGCCCGCCGGTTCGATCTGGCCCTGATTTCGCTGCCGTTCCCGGAGGACGGCCTGAGGATTTTGCCGCTGTTCGACGAAGAGATTCTCGGTTTGCGCCCCGCCGCCGGGCGGCGTACGGCCGGCGCCCCGGTGAACCTGCAACCCGCCGCGCTCGCAGGCGTCCCGTTTCTGCTCTACCCCAAGCGCAGCAACATGCGCTCCATGATCGACCGCTTTTTCGCGGAAATGGGAGTCAGCGCGCGGGTGGTCATGGAAGCCGACGACACGGAGGCCATCAAGAGCCTGGTGGAAGCGGGTTTCGGCTATTCCATGCTTCCGCAGTACGCGCTGCACGGCCGGTCCAGATCGTTTCAGACGTTTCGCGTCGGGGGCCGGCGGCTGGCGCGGCGCCAGGCCCTGGCGATGCCGAAATCCGACTACCCGCGGGCGCTGACGGAATCCATCTCCCGCTTCCTTCAGGCCACCCTGACGCCCGCCGAAACGCCGCGGGGAGCGCACCCGCAAGCGTGAGGCGCGGAGTGGGGCCAGGGCTTCGGCCCGGCGTTCCGGGGGCCCGCCTCCATACGCCAAGGAACGCCGGCTCAAAGCCGGCGACGGGCCGGAAGGCCCGACCCCACTACGCCTGTTAACATTTAGAACATGGAAAAGGACGGACTGTTCTCTCTGGCCGGGCACACGGCGGCGGTGATCGGCGGAGGCGGGGTTCTGGCCGGGGCGATGGCGGAAGGGCTGGCGGACGCCGGCGCCGATATCGCCATTCTGGACCTCAACCTCGAAGCCGCCGAAGCGCGCGCGCAATCGATCGCCGCGGCCGGAGGCCGGGCCATCGGCGTCCGCTGCAACGCCGCCGTCAAGGCCGATCTCGAAAGCGCCCTGGCCGCCACGCTCGATCGCTTCGCCCGCGTGGATATTCTTCTCAACGCGGCGGGGGTAAACTCCGGCACTCCTTTCTTCGACATCGGCGAAGAGGAATGGCATCGTATTCTGGATATCGACCTGAAGAGCGTCTTCCTGGCCTGCCAGGTGTTCGGCAAGGCCATGGTGGAGGCCGGCCGCGGCGGTTCCATCATCAATATTTCCTCGGCTTCCTCCGGACCGCCGCTCTCGAAGGTCTTCACTTACAGCGTGGCCAAGGCGGGCGTGAACCAGATCACCCAATTCCTGGCGCGCGATCTGGCGCCGCACGGAATTCGCGTCAACGCCATCCGGCCCGGCTTTTTCCCAGCGGAACAGAATCGCAAGCTGCTCACCGAAGAGCGGGTGGCTTCCATCATGCGCCACACGCCCATGAACCGCTTCGGAGAGAGCGCCGAACTGGTGGGCGCGGCGGTCTACCTGGCTTCGCCGCGGGCGTCCTCTTTCGTAACCGGCTCGATTCTGACCGTAGACGGCGGGTTCCTGGCGATGACCATCTGACCGACGGGTGGGACAGCATTACGGTCCATAGGGGATTTTCACCCCCTGAACGCACATCACTACTCGACACACCAGGCGGAAGCGCCTGTCCCACCTTGCTCGGGTGGGCAGGGCGGGCGAAAACGCCGCCCCCACAATTCCGCCGGCGTTACCGAAGCTGCACCAGGCATTCCGGCTGGGCGTCGGGGAAGGTTGCCGGGGTGAGGTCCTGCCGGCCGCGCCAGAAGTCGATGTAGGAGACTTGGTGGGCGCAGGCCACGGTGCAGCGGGGCGCGCAGGCTTTTTCCGTGCGGTACTCGCGGCGGATGTCTTCCACGGTATACTCCATGAGCGCTTTGGCGGGGTAACCGCGCTGCTGGGAGCAGTAGTGCACCAGGCCGTCTTCGCAGATATACAGATAGCGCGCGCCGGCGCGGCAGCGCCAGCGATTCTCGCGGCCGTGGGCGATATTGTCCTGGAAATAGTTGAATTGCGCGTAGCTGCTCTTTTCCATGGAGCGCATGGCCATGTAGACGGCGCGCTCCTCCTCGCCCAGCGGCTGCAACTGCCCGCCGCCATCGTGAATGATCCCCACCGTGGAGGTGAAACCCAGCTCCAGAGCGCGGCGGCCAACGGCCAGGGCATCGCGCGGGTTGCCGATGCCGCCGCCCACCACGGAATTGATGTTCACGTGAAACTCGGCGTGCGCGGCCAGAATTCGGAGTTTCTTGTCGAGCACTTTGAGACTCTTCTTGGACACCGCGTCGGGGGTCACGTTGTCGATGGAGATTTGCAGGTGGTCCAACCCCGCGCGATTGAGCCGATGCACGCGGTCCGCGGTCAGCAGGTAACCGTTGGTGATCAAGCCGGCGATCGCGCCGCCGCGGCGAATGCGCGCCACAATTCCGTCCAGGTCGGGGTGCAGCAGCGGTTCGCCGCCGCTGATGGTGATCACCGCCGTGCCCAGGGCGGCCAGGCGGTCCAGGCGCGCGCACATGGTTTCGAGCGGCACGGGTCTGGAGCTGTGGTCGTATTCGTTGCAGTAGGCGCAGGCCAAGTTGCAGCGCCGCATGGGAATCACGTGGGCCAGGACGGGATGGCTGGTGGAGACCAGCCCCCGGGCGATCATGCGAATCTCGCGGGCGCGCCGATGGGCGCGTTTCCACGCTGTTTGGAGCGTTTTGACAGGATCCCTCATAGTGCAAAAGCGGCGACCGGTTGGGGGCGCTTAGCCGGTTGGCAGACGGAAGCGCCCGCCCCACCCAATTTCTTCCTAATTACATCACGGAAATTTCGGATGGCGGAGATCCGGAAATCGAGCGGCGGTCAGCGGGGGTTGAACGGTCGCGATGGGGAATCGAATCGCAGATGCCCAACTTCACCGCGGAGGCGCGGGGACGCGGAGGAATCGCGGAGGACTTCGACATTTCAGGATCAAATCGAAGGATTGAGTTCGCAAATCAACGATGCTTACGGACGGATTTCGGACTCCGCGCTCCGTTTGACACTCGTCCGTGGTGGGTGATAAACATAGACTTCTCACGAGGGAAATTCCATGGCAGACGAGCAGCAGCCCGACGGCTCCGGAACGCCTCCCGCCACGGGAGAGGCGGCGGGCCAGCCGGCCAAGCCGCCCGCCGCAGCCGCGAAACCGGTTCCCCCGAAAGCAGCCGCTCCGCCGCCCAAAGCTCCCGCCGTCATGGCCGCCGTTCCTTGGGACAGCGACTTGGCGCGCGAGGTCAAGGAGCGTTTCGGCGACAGCGTCAAGGAGACTTCCACCTACGCCGGCCAGAATTTCTTCGTCGTGGCCGCGGATGCCGCCGTACCGGTTCTGGAATACCTGAAGCTGGAAGCCGATTTCGATTACCTGGTGGATGTCACGGCGGTGGATTGGCCCAAACGGCCGGACCGCTTCGACCTGGTTTACATCGTTTATAGTTTCAGCCGCAACGAGCGGGTGCGCATCAAGACCGCCATTTCCGACGGCTTCAAACCGGGCACGGCGGTGGACGTCCACCTCACGGCCAACTGGCTGGAACGGGAAGTGTTCGACATGTTCGGCATCGAATTCGCCGGACACCCCGACCTGCGGCGAATCCTGATGCCCGAGGAGTGGCAGGGCTACCCGCTGCGAAAGGACTATTCTATTCTTCAGCAGGACCAGCGCTGGGTAAGGGAGAACCTGGGCATTGACAGCGGCCAGTGACGGTATGCCGGATTCCACATTCTTAGACTCCACCGAGCTGGTCCTGAACATGGGCCCGCAGCATCCTTCCACGCACGGGGTGTTGCGCGTCATCCTGAAGCTCGATGGCGAAAAGATCCTGGGTACGGATTGCGTCATCGGCTACCTGCACCGCGGGGTGGAGAAGATCGCGGAAAACCGCACCTGGGCGCAGTTCAACCCCTACGTGGACCGCATGGATTATGTGGCTTCGGTTTCCAACGGGCTGGGCTACTGTCTGGCGGTGGAGAAACTGCTGCAAGTGGAAGCGCCCGCGCGGGCGCAGGCGGTGCGGGTGATCCTGACGGAGCTGAACCGCATCGCCAGCCACCTGCTGTGGCTGGGCACGCACGCTCTCGACATCGGGGCCATTACGCCCGTGTTCTACTGCATGCGCGAGCGCGAGGAAGCCCTCAATATCTTCGAGCGGTACTGCGGGGCGCGTCTCACCACGCACGCGTTTCGCATTGGCGGGCTGCAATACGAGACCTACGACCGGTTCGAAAGGGACGTCAAAGCCTTCTGCAAGATGTTCCCGCCCAAGGTGGACGAATACGAGGAATTGCTCACCAACAACCGCATCTGGGGCGGAAGGCTCAAGGGCGTTGGCGTGCTGACGGCCGAGGAATGCAAGGAATACGGCGTGACCGGCCCGCTGCTGCGCGCCGCGGGCGTAAAGTGGGACCTGCGCAAGGCGCAGCCTTACTCGGGCTACGAGAAGTACGATTTCGAGATTCCGACGCGGGAGAACGGCGACACCTACGACCGGTACATTGTACGCATGCAGGAAATGCGCCAGGCATTGCGGATCATCGAGCAGGCGGTGGAGAGCATTCCCGCCGGCCCCATCATGGGCAAGGTTCCCAAGGTGCTCAAGCCGCCGGTGGGCGAGGCCTACGTTTCCATCGAAGCTCCCAAGGGCGAGTTGGGTTATTACGTGGTGAGCGACGGCACTACGCAGCCGTACCGCTGCCGTGTGCGTCCGCCCTCGTTTGTCAACCTGCAGGCGCTGGACCGCATGGTGAGGGGCGGTCTCATCGCCGACATTGTAGCGGTAATCGGGACGCTGGATATCGTATTAGGCGAGGTGGATCGATGAGGGGCGGAGAGTCTTTTTTGAGTTTGGGAGTTGGAAGGTTGGGTGGAGGGCTTTTGACGCAGAGACGCAGAGACGCAGAGAGTTCAGGAGTTGATAACGTCAGGAATTGCCGGACGCAGGGGAAACTCCACACACTCAAACTCTCGACACTCTCGTCTTCCTTTCTTAACCTCTGCGTCTCTGCGTCTCTGCGTCGAGGGCTTTAATAAGGGTCTTAATATGGGTAAACTGCTGCGGAAGATTTTTCTGGTGGATTTGTTTGCGGGGCTGATGGTTACTTTCCGCAATCAGAATCCCAAGTACATCTATACCGAGCAGTATCCGGCGGAGCAGCCCAAGGTGGCCGAGCGGTATCGGGGGGCGCCGCGGCTCAACAACAACCCGGACAACGACGAGACGCTGTGCATTTCCTGCAACCTGTGCGCCCTGGCTTGCCCGGAGAACCTCATCGTCGTCACCAGCGTGCGCAACGAGCAAACCAAGCGAAAAGACCTCACTGACTTCACCTACGACACGTCGCGCTGCATGTTCTGCGGCCTGTGCGAAGACGCCTGCCCGGTGGACGCGTTGGAGCTGACGCAGGATTTCGAGTTGGCCACCTACACGCGAGAGGGCCAGATCTGGGACCGGCAGATGCTCGAAGAGGGACCCCGGCCCACTCAATACAAATGCTGATCGACACGATTCTGTTCTACATCTTCGCGGTCCTCGTGCTGGGCGGCGGAGTGCTCACCATCACCCGCCGCAACGCCATCCACAGCGCCGTCTCGCTCATTGTTTCGCTGCTGGGCGTGGCGGGCCTGTACCTGCTCCAGCAGGCGGAATTCCTGTTCGTCGTGCAGATCATCTTATATGTGGGCGGCATCATGCTGCTGTTCCTGTTCGTGATCATGCTGGTGAACCTCGACCAGGCGGCCCGCGAGCGCCAGTTCACCCGCGCCTGGCCGGTGGCCCTGGCGGCGGCGCTGGCGGTGGGGGCCGAAGTGGGCTATTTTCTCTACCGCGGCCAGGCGGCCTTCCATATCGCGGAAGCCGGCGGCGGCCTGGCGCCGCCGGCGCTGGGGAACACCGAGAGGATCGCCGAATCCCTGTTCTCCGAGTACCTTCTGCCTTTCGAGATCGCGTCCCTGCTGCTGCTGGTGGCGGTGGTGGGCTCGGTGGCCATGGCTAAGAGGAGGATCTGACGATGCATCCGGTTACCACCGTTCATTACCTGGCGCTGAGCGCGGCGCTGCTGCTGATCGGTACCGTGGGCGTGCTGACGCGCCGTAACATCGTAGTCATCCTGATGTCCATCGAGCTGATCCTGAACGCGGTCAACATCAACCTGATCGCGTTCTCGCACGCCTTCGGGAACGTCAACGGGCAGGTGTTCGCCATTTTCGTGATTGTCGACGCGGTGGCCGAAGCGGCCGTGGGGCTGGGCATCCTGATCGCGCTGTTCCGCAACAAGGAAACCGTGCTGGCGGACAAAATCGACTTGCTGAAGTGGTAGAAAAATCGTGAACTTCCTCGACCAGATCTGGCTGATTCCGTTGTTCCCGCTCTTAGGGGCGGCGCTGATGTTTTTCTTCGGCAAGCTGCTCGACCCGCAGCCGGCATCCGAGTGGGGCAGGCCTCCTGGCCTGCCTCCCGGCCGGCGCCACCATGCGCACTCACCTCTGAAAAAGTTCGTCAGCCTGATTTGCCCCGGGATGGTGCTGGTTTCGTTCCTTTTTTCCGTGGGCGCCGTGGCGCAGCTTTCGAAGCTCCCCGAGCGCGTCCACCAGGTCATCCAGTTCACCTGGGTGGCCGGGATGCCGTTCCACATGGCCAACGGGCATTTGGCTGTCTTTCAGGCCGATTGGGGTTTCTTCCTCGACCCGCTCAGCTCGGTGATGATCCTGGTGGTGACCGGAATCGGCTTCCTGATTCACGTGTACTCCATCGGGTACATGGCCCACGACGGCGGCTATTACCGCTTCTTCGGATATTTGAATCTGTTCGTCTTCTTCATGCTGATGCTGGTGCTGGCGAACAACTACATGCTCCTGTTCGTCGGCTGGGAAGGCGTGGGCCTGTGCAGCTACCTGCTGATCGGGTTCTACTTCCACAAGAAATCCGCTGGCGACGCGGGCAAGAAGGCCTTCGTGGTGAACCGCGTGGGCGACGCCGGGTTCATTCTGGGCATGTTGCTCATGATGTCGGTGCTGGGGACGGTGAAATTCACCGATGTGAACGCGATTCTGCGCAGCGGGCAATTTCCCGCGGAAACCGCCGGCTTCGGCGTCCTCAGCGCGATGGCGTTGCTGATGTTCTTCGGCGCCACCGGGAAATCCGCGCAGGTTCCGCTGTACATCTGGCTTCCGGACGCCATGGAGGGTCCCACGCCGGTTTCGGCCCTGATTCACGCGGCTACCATGGTCACCGCCGGGGTATACATGGTGGCGCGCTCGGCGGCGTTGTTCCAGTTGACTCCGCGCACTTCCATCGTGGTGGCGGTGGTGGGCGCATTCACCGCCATATTGGCCGCCAGCATCGCGCTGGTGCAGAACGATATCAAGCGCGTCCTGGCTTACTCCACGGTGAGCCAGCTTGGCTACATGTTCCTGGCGCTGGGCGTGGGGGCCTACTGGGTGGCCATCTTCCACCTGTTCACCCACGCCTTTTTCAAAGCCCTGCTCTTCCTGGGATCCGGCTCGGTGATCCATGCCATGAGCGGCGAGCAGGACATGCGCCGCATGGGGGCGCTCAAGAACAAGATTCCGGTCACGCACTGGACCATGTTCATAGGCTCGGTGGCTATCGCCGGCATCCCCGGCCTGGCGGGTTTCTTTTCCAAGGATGAAATCCTGTGGCAGGCGTTCAGTTCGCCGCAAGGGTCCACGGTTCTGTGGGCGGTAGGCATCGCCACCGCCGGCATGACGGCGTTCTACATGTGGCGGCTGATGAACATGACCTTCTACGGCAAGAGCCACGTGGCCCCGGAAGCGGCGGCGCACATTCACGAATCGCCCGCCTCGATGACCGTTCCGCTAACCCTGCTGGCGGCCGGCAGCGTGTTGGCCGGCTGGTTGGGAACGCCCAAGCTGTGGAACCTGGGCGAGAGCTTCCACGCCTTCGAGCGCTGGCTGGAGCCGGCATTTCCATCGGCGGCCGAGGCGGTGAAGGAGGGCGGGCGCGGCACGGAATGGCTGCTGATGGGCCTCTCCGTGGCCGTCGCGATCATCGGGATTGCGATCGCGCGCTGGTTTTACGGTTACAAGCCGGAGATCCCCGACTCCATCGAACGGTCGGCCAAGCCGCTCTACACGCTGCTCTACAACAAGTGGTACGTGGACGAAATCTACGACTTCCTTTTCGTCAACGGCCTGTGCAAGGGCGGCGGGCTGGCGCTGGGCTCATTCGACCGCAACGTGGTGGATGGCGGCGTCAACGGCGCGGGCTGGCTCACCCGTTTCAGCTCGCGGGTTTCGATCTGGTGGGACACCTGGATCGTGGATGGCGCGGTGCGCGCGGGCTCCTTCTTCGTCAAGCTGCTCAGCTACCCGGCATGTATCATCGAAACCGGGCGCGTGCAGACTTACGCTTTCTTTGTGGTGGTGGGCGTGTTGGCCTTCCTGGGGTATTTTGTGACGCGGTGACCATATGGACCAGCACTTACTCAGCATTGTGCTCCTGACGCCGCTCGCCGGACTGGCGGTTCTGCTGCTTATCCCATCCGGCAACAAGGGCCTCATCAAGCTGTGGGCCAACCTGGCCGGACTGGCCGGTTTTGTGGTTTCCATTCCCCTGGTGACGCGCTTCCGCACCGGCGCGCCGGGCTTTCAGTTCGAAGAGAAGCTCAACTGGATTCCTTCGCTGGGGGCGCACTATCACCTGGGCATGGACGGCATCAGCCTGCTGCTGGTGATGCTCACCACGCTGATGGGATTCCTGGCCATCCTGTCTTCCTGGAACGCCGTCAACGACCGCGTGAAGGGATACTACGCCATGTTCCTGCTCCTGCAGACGGGCATGATCGGTGTGTTTCTCTCGCTCGATTTCTTCCTGTTCTACATCTTCTGGGAACTGGTGCTGGTTCCCATGTACTTCATCATCGGCATATGGGGAGGGCCCCGCAAGCTTTACGCGGCCATCAAGTTCTTCCTGTACACGCTGGCCGGCTCGGTGCTGATGCTGCTGGGCATTCTGACGCTCTACTTCGAGCATTCCCGGCAGTTCGGCTTCTCCTCGTTCGAGATCTCGGACCTCATGCGCGTGTCGATGCCCCTCGGCGTGCAGCAATGGGTTTTCTGGGCGTTCTTCCTGGGCTTCGCCATCAAAGTTCCCATGTTTCCCTTCCATACCTGGCTGCCGGACGCCCACGTGGAAGCGCCCACGGGCGGCTCCGTGATCCTGGCCGCCGTTCTGTTGAAGATGGGGACCTACGGCTTCATCCGCTTCTCGTTGCCGCTGCTGCCGCGGGCGTCAATGGATAAAACCATCGTGCAGATTCTGGCCGTGCTTTCCATCGTGGGCATTATCTACGGCGCGCTGGTGAGCCTGATGCAGCAGGATTGGAAGAAGCTGGTGGCCTATTCGTCGGTGAGCCACCTGGGCTTCTGCACCTTGGGTATCTTCGCTCTGAACCCCAACGGTCTGGCCGGGAGCGTGATCCAACAGATCAACCACGGCATCTCGACGGGCATGCTCTTCCTGGTGGTGGGCGTAATCTACGAACGCCGGCACACGCGCGAGATTTCCGAATACGGCGGGCTGGCGCACGTCATGCCGCGGTTCGCGACGATCTTCGCCATCGCCATGCTGAGCTCCGCGGGGTTGCCGCTGTTGAACGGCTTCATCGGCGAGTTCACCATTCTGCAAGGGGCTTTCGAGGCCAACCGGATGTGGGCGGCGTTCGCGGTGACGGGGGTGATTCTGGGCGCGGCGTACCTGCTGTGGCTGTATCAGCGCACCATGCTGGGGCAGGTCACCAACGCCAAGAACGTTGGCATTCCCGATATGAGCCTGCGCGAAATCGCGGTGTTCGTGCCGCTGATCGCCTGGTCGGTGTGGATCGGCGTGTATCCCAAGCCGTACTTCGACATTCTGCGGCAGCCGGTGAACGCCATCGTGCAGCGGGTCAGGCCCGACTACTTCGCGGGACGCATTGGTGGGGCGGGCCCCCTGGCCCGCGCCGGGTCCCCCGACCCGGCACTGCCGCTGGCGGCTAAACAGGCTAAACGGGCTAAACAGGGACAGTACCGAATTTCCCCAATTACGGCGGAAACGGCGAAATTCGGCACTGTCCCCAATTCGGGAGGCTCGCAATGAACTTCAGCCAGTTCTACACATCCACCGATCACTTCTCCATTATCCCCGCCGTGATGCTGGCCCTGTTCGGGTGCGCGGTTCTGCTGGCCGACTTCCTGATTTTCCCGGACCCGCGCCAGCGCAAGTGGCTCATCATTTTCGTGGGCTTTGCGGAGATCTTCACCGGCAAGGGCCTATGGAACCAGCACGCCTGGCTGGCCTCCACCGGCTACACCGAGCTGAGCGGCTTCGGCGGCTCGGTCACCGTGGACGCTTTCGGCATCTTCTTCAACTGCATCTTCCTGGTGGCCGCGCTGCTGGTGGCCATCGTTTCCTATAAGTACCTGGAAACCGCCGGCGAGCACCACGGCGAATACTACGGCCTCATCCTGTTGGCCCAGTGCGGCATGTACTTCCTGGCCACCGGCACGGACCTGGTCACCCTCTTCATCGGCCTGGAGTTGATGGCCCTGTGCTTCTACGTGATGGTGGGCTTTTTGCGCTCCGATAAGCGTTCCAATGAAGCGGCCATGAAATACCTCCTGCTGGGCGCCTTTTCCTCCGGGTTCCTGGTCTACGGATTCTCCATCATGTACGGCATGGCCGGCTCCACTAAGCTGGCCGACATCCGCATGGCCATTGAGGCCCGTCCGGCAGGCGATCCGGTGGTTCTTCTGGCGCTGGCGACTACCGCCGTGGGGCTTCTGTTCAAGATCTCCGTAGCTCCCTTCCACATGTGGGCCCCCGACGCTTACGAGGGCGCGCCCACCCCCGTGACGGCCTATCTGGCGGTGGCTTCGAAGGCCGCTTCGATCGCCTTCCTGCTGCGCATCTTCCTCGGCCCGCTGGCCTCCGTGCGCGCCGCCTGGGAGCCGCTCCTGGCCGTGGTGGCGGTCCTCACCCTGACCATCGGCAACCTGGCCGCCATCAACCAGACCAACATCAAGCGCCTGCTGGCCTACAGTTCCATTTCCCACGCGGGCTACATGCTGCTGGGCCTGGTGGCGGGCAACGCCACCGGCATCAACGGCATTGAGGTCTACATCATGGTCTACGCCTTTATGACCCTGGGGGCGTTCCTGGTGGTGGTGGCCCTGCGCCGCCGCGGCATTATCGGCGAAGATATCGACGATTTCGCCGGCCTGATGCACAAGAGCCCCGGCTACGCGCTGCTGATGCTGATCTTCCTGCTGTCGCTGGCGGGCATCCCGCCCACCGCCGGATTTCTGGGCAAATACTACATTTTCCTGGCGCTTATTGAGACCGGCCACTACCTGCTGGCGGTGATCGCCACCCTCTACGTGGCGGTGGCCATCTACTACTACTTCCGGATCGTGCGCAGCATGTTCGCTCGCGAGGAAACCGAGAAATCCGCTCTGGCTTCGAGCTTCGGGGTGCGCTTCGCCGTCGGGGTCAGCGGCATCCTCACGCTGGTCATCGGCATCTACCCTGAGCCGTTCCTCCGGTTCGCGCAGGCCTCGCTGTTACGGTAAGGACCCTATGGACGCGATCATTTCCCATCCCTTATTCGCTCCGGTGCTGCTGACCCTGGTGCTCATCGCGGCGATCCCCCTGGTGGCCGGCTACCTCTCGCTGGTGGAACGCAAGGTGCTGGCCGATTTCCAGGTCCGCCTGGGACCCATGCGCGTAGGCCCCCACGGTCTGCTGCAACCCATCGCCGACGCCCTGAAGCTGCTGATCAAGGAAGACATCATCCCCGCCGATTCCGACAAAGCCCTGTTCTGGTTCGCGCCCTGCCTCTCCACCATCACCGCGCTTACGGCCTATTCGGTATTGCCCTTCGCCAAGAAAATCTTCGTGGCCGACGTCAACGTCGGCCTGCTGGTGGTTTCCTCGATGTCGGCGGTGGGGATCCTGGGGATCATCCTGGGCGGCTGGTCCTCCAACAGCCACTACGCGCTGCTGGGGTCGCTGCGCAGCGCCGCGCAGCTTGTGAGCTACGAAGTGGCGCTGGCCTTCGCCCTGCTTTCGGGCGTGATGGTGGCGGGCACCTTGAGCATGCAGGGAATCGTGAAGTCCCAGCTCGATCGGGGGGTGTGGGGGGCCTTCGCCAACTACGGCTTCATGCTCGTGCCGTTCGGCCTGTATGTGATCGCCGCCGTGGCCGAAACCAACCGCGCGCCGTTCGACCTGCCGGAGGCCGAATCCGAGTTGGTGGCCGGCTTCCACACCGAATACAGCGGATTTCGCTTCGCCCTCTACTTCCTGGCCGAATACGCCAACGTGTTCGTGGTTTCCTCGGTGGCCGTGACGCTGTTCCTGGGCGGCTGGCTGCGCCCGTTCCCCAGCATTGGCTGGCTGGCCATCCCGCTCAACGTGGCCTTTCCGGTGATCGTGTTCGCCGGTTCCGGCGTCCTGTGTCTGCCCCTGGTGGCACGCCTGAAAAGCCAGGTCAACCAGTATATTTTGGTTGTGGTCGCCGCCGGGCTGGTCCTGACCGGTGCGCTGTTCCTGATTCCCGCCGTCGACAGCGCCATCATCGGCCTGTTCTGGTTCCTGTTCAAAGTCTCCGGCATGATCTACATGATGATCTGGTTCCGCGGCACCTTCCCCCGCTACCGCTACGACCAGCTCATGAATATCGGCTGGAAAGTGGCCATCCCGGCGGGCATGGCCGCGGTGATGGTGAACGCACTGCTGGGGATGCTATAGGGGACCCGCTCCCTCACGGGGGTCTTCCTACGCGTCGAGGAGTTGGCCGGCCGCCCCCAGGAACTCGCGCGGAAGTTGCGGCGTTCCCTTCTCCCACGGCGAGGGCTGCCAAGGGAACCAGCGGATACGTGGCGGGCAGCATCCGCCAGCGTCGTTCGCGCCTGGAACGCCAGCATGTTCGGGATGTCCCAGCCGAGAGCAAGCAAACTGGACCTTTGTAGCGCTGTTTCCGGCGGGAGGGCAGCCTTTGGTGAGAGCCCCCAGGGTGGTCGAGGGTCCCCAGCTAACACCTGTTCTCGGATCGCGTCTGCAATAATAGTACGAGCCGATGATTTCCGAATCGATGGGCGGCGGAGGTCTGCCATGGCCCTTTAGAGCCATTGCGGGTTGCCGTTTTGGGATGTATGTTCGGAGCCGATCCCCCCTCCAATACTTTGTAACCTGTAAGATGGCTGGTACGCCCTTTCAGTCGGAAGCCCGTTCTTCAGGCGCCGGCCGGCATGGCGGCGCATGCTAGTAGACTTCGAGCTGATCAAACGCGCGCAGCAAGGCGAGAGCGCGGCGTTCAACGAGGTGGTGCTGGCGTACCGGAGACGGATTCTGGGGACGATCACGCGTTTGATCGCCCGCCCGGAGGATGTCGAGGACGTCGCACAGGAAGTTTTCCTGCGGCTGTATTTTTCGCTCGACCAGTTGCGGACGGCGGAGGTCTTTGAACCTTGGTTGTATCGCCTGACGGTCAATGCGGCTTACGATTATCTGCGCAAGCAGCGGCGCCGCATGGAATTCCGGATGTCCGACCTTTCGGAGCAGCAGGTCATGCTGGCCGACGCTTCGGCGGGCGAAAAGAAGGACCGTGACGAGCAGCATGGGAAGAAAATCCGGGAATCCGTGGATTCGCTCCTGGGGGCGGTCTCCGAGGCGGACCGGATTCTCCTGATGTTGAAAGAAGTTGAAGGACTTTCGCTGAAGGAGCTTGAAAAGATTTACAAGGTGAACGAGAATGCTCTTAAGGTCCGGTTGTTTCGGGCCCGGCAGCGGGTTTTGAAGGCCTTTGGGGCGGCGGGAAAAGGTAAGGAGCCGGCGGCAGCCGGCGAGAGGTAATATGGATCTGATGCGCGGCAGCGAGGAAGAACGGCTCGATGCGCTGTTTCGGGCGTTTCGTGAGTGTCCGGCGCCGGAACCGAGCGCGAATTTCATGCCCAACCTGTGGGCCAGAATCGACTCTCGTCAAAGCTTGACCTTTTCGTTCCGGCGGCTGGCCAACGCGTTCGTCACCGCGGCGGTGGCCCTTTCCATAGCCTTGGGCGTGTATCTGTCCCTTCCCGGTTCGAACCAGTCTTTTTACTCGCAAACTTACGTTGAGGCGTTGGAGAATTCCAGCCCTTCGGAGACGATGGACCTGATCGGCCCCGTGCGTTTGGATCTGTCCGACCCCGGCCGGTGATGGATGCCTAAACGGTTCTCGGCGGCTGTTTCCCTGCTTCTGGTGTTCCTGAGCGGCGCCCTGGTGGGGGTGCTGGCCTACCGCGCCTACATGCTTAGCCCCAACCGCACCGCTAGCGCCCCGCGCCAGCCCGGGCCGGAGGACTTCCGCAAGCGCTACGTGGCCGACATGCGCGCCAAGCTGCAGTTGGACGACCAGCAGGTGGTGCAGCTCGAGCAGATCCTCGACGAAACCGGGGCGGCCTTCCGAAAGAATTGGTTGGACAACCACAATCGGAACGAAGATTTGCACACCCAACAGGTAGCCCGCATCAACGCCATGCTGCGCCCCGAACAGCGCCTGCTGTATGAGAAACTCCGGCAGGAGCGCGAGCGGCAAATGCAGAAGGACCGCGAGCGGGATCGCGACCGCCGGCCACGTCCGCCCGATGCACCTTCACCGCCTGCTCCGGGCGGGAAATAGGGCTGGTGCGCAGTTTTCGGAAGATGCCGTAACCATAACATTTAAAATGCGTTATTGTTCACGACGAGAGTGTCCGGGTTTATGGGAAACCCTATGCGGGCCCGAGCTTCGCTCGGATTGACAAGGCGGGAGCCTTATCCCACAGCCTTATCCCACAGCCTAATCCCACAGCGCAGACATCCGCTTAAGAAGTCTTGTTGGGCCTAAGCCGTGGGCTGTTGGGCTTTCTTGGCGCCGCGGGTGGCTGCGTATTTCCGCTCAAACTTGTCGACGCGGCCAGCCGTATCGATCAGCTTCTGGCGACCGGTAAAGAACGGATGGCAGGAAGAGCAGATCTCAACGCGGATATCGCCCTTATGGGTGGACCGGGTCACGAACTTGTGGCCGCAAGCGCAGATGACGTTGACTTCCTTGTAGACGGGATGAATACCAGCCTTCATTTGGTGCGGGGGATCCTTTCGAGAGTTTCAGTATAACAAAAACGCGAACCCCCGTGAGCTTTGCGGCTCACGGGGGTCTGGCAGCCATTAAGCATTACCTGAGGCTAAGCTGACGCAAGAGAGGCAGCCGGTCCACAGGAACCTGATTCCGAGACTGGGCGGAATCGCTACGTTAGAGCGGCGACTTCAGCAGTCGGCCACCTCTCGCGGTCGTATATTACTTTCCATGTTGCTGGACCACCTCCTTTTCCAGTGCTGTTTTCATCCTCGCATGGCAAGAGAAATCTTGTCAATCCGGTTCTGCCGGGCGTAATGTAGGGCGGAATGCGATAGGCCGGACTTCAGCGCGGAACTCGAGAGAAGATCTTGACGCAGAGACGCTGAGACGCAGAGAATTCGAAAGAGAATCTCGTCGTCTGCGCGGTGAACTTCGGTTCGGGCAGCTCGTTTCGCTCGGTGACGGGCTACACTGGGAACATGTTGCCGGCCGGCTTGAAGAAACGCCTTGCCGCTCTTCTGGGCCCTCGCGGGTATCTCGATCGCCCGGAGGACCTGGCCCTTTACGAATACGACGGCAGCGTGGAAAAGGGCCGCCCCGATATCGTGGTGTTCCCGCGTTCCGCCGCCGATGTGGCCGCCATCGCGAGAATTTCGCACGAGTTCCAGGTTCCGTTCGTGGGGCGCGGCGCCGGCACGGGTCTCTCCGGGGGATCCATCCCGCGCCAGGGCGGCATTCTGGTGGCCTTCGCGCGCATGAATCGCATCCTCGAAATCGACCTGGAGAACGAGCGCGCGGTGGTGGAGCCCGGCGTGGTCAATTTCGACATTACCCTGGCGGTGGAACGGAACGGCTACTTCTTCGCCCCCGATCCTTCCAGCCAGAAGGCCTGCACCATCGGCGGCAACGTGGCGGAAAACGCCGGCGGGCCGCACACCCTGGCCTACGGCGTCACCACCAACCACGTGCTGGGCCTGGAGCTGGTCTTGCCCGATGGCTCGGTGATGGAGACCGGCGGCAAAGAACCGGACCTGCCGGGCTACGACCTTACCGGGCTCCTCACCGGCTCGGAGGGCGTCATGGCGCTGGTCACCAAGGTCACCGTCCGCCTCATGCGCCAGCCCGAGGCGGTGAAAACGGCGCTGGCCATCTACGATTCCAACGAAGACGCCGGCCGCACGGTCACCGCCATCACCGCCCGCGGCATCACGCCGGTGGCCGTGGAGATGCTGGACGGGGTGATGCTTCGCATGGTGGAAGAAGCCACCGGGGCCGGCTATCCGCTGGACGCCGCGGCCGTGCTGCTGATCGAGCTGGAGGGCCTCCACGAAGTGGTGGAAGGGCAGGTGGAAAGCGTGCGCGAGGCGTGCCTGGCGAGCGGGGCGCGCGAGTTCCGCGTGGCCCGCTCGCCCCGGGAACGCGAATTGCTCTGGAAGGGCCGCAAGAACGCCTTCGGCGCAGTGGGTCGCGTGAGCCCTACCTTCTATGTGCAGGATGGCGTGGTGCCGCGCACCAAGATCGCCTCCACCCTGCGATTCATCGGCTCGGTCGCCCAAAAGCACGGCCTCATTATCAGCAACATCTTCCACGCCGGCGACGGAAATATGCATCCCATCATCCTGTTCGACGCCCGCAAGCCGGGCGATCTCGACAAAGCCCGCGCCGCCGGAGAGGAGATCCTGATCTACTGCATCGAGGCCGGCGGCACGATCACCGGCGAGCATGGCGTGGGAATGGAGAAGAACGAGTTGATGGCCAGGCAGTTTACGCCGGAGACGCTGGAGACGATCCGCCGTTTGAAGGGGCTCTTCGACCCGGAGAACCGGCTCAACCCCGGCAAGATGCTGCCCACGGGGCGCGGATGCGCGGAGATCCGGCCGAACTGACAGGCGATCCATGGTGGGACAGGCGCTTCCGCCTGTCAATCCGAAGCTCGGAGGCGATCGGCTGATGCCTGTTGGCAGGCGAAAGCGCCTGCCCCACAATGTTGCGCATCCCAGGTCCGAGCTTCGCTCGGATTGACAAGGCGGGAGCCTTATCCCACTTACCCTCGCCGGCGCATTTCGGCCCGCGCCTCGGCTTCGGCGGTGCGGGCGCGGTCCGCTTCGCGCTTATCGTGCAGCTTTTTGCCCCGCGCCACCGCCAGTTCGCACTTGATCCGGCCGCCTTTGAGGTAAACCTTGGTGGGAATCAGAGCCAAGCCCTTCTCGCGGGTTATGCCCAGGAGCTTATCGACCTCCCGGCGGTGCAGCAGGAGCTTGCGGTTGCGCACCGGCGGGTGATTCTCGCGGTTGCCGTGGGAGTACTGGCTGATGTGGGCGTTGACCAGCCAGGCCTCGTTGTTCAGGACTGCGCCGTAGGCGTCCGTCAGTTGCACCTTGCCGTCCCTGGCGGCCTTCACTTCCGTTCCCGTGAGGACCAATCCGGCTTCGAAGCGCTCCATCAGGAAATAGTTGTGGCCCGCCTGCCGGTTATCGCTAAGAATCTTCAGGGAAGGGTCTTTCTTGCCAGTCAATTTTGACCTCAACGCTCGGAAGCCCAGCGTCGTCAATGAGTTTAGATGGTTGGATACCGCGAAACGCATTTCATCTTAGCATAGGGTTGCCATGAAGCCGGAAGAGAACTGGAACATGTTGTTTTTCAAGCGCTTACTCGCAATTGCGCTGAGCGGGGCGCTGATTGGGCTGGTAATGCCGCTGCCGGCTGCCGACCGCAAGGGCGACAAGGCCCTGATCCAGGGACGCGCATTGGAAGCCAAGAAGGATTGGGATGGCGCGCTCGATGCCTATCAAAAGGCCCTGGCGGCCGACCCCGCCGACATCCAGTACCAGATGGCGGTCGAGAAGGCCCGCTTCCAGGCCGGGCAAACGCACGTCGAGAAGGGCATAAAGCTCCGCGGCCAAGGCATGCTGGGCGAAGCGCTCATCGAATTCCAGCGGGGATTCAGCGTGAACCCCGGCTCCGCCGTGGCCGTGCAGGAGATCCGGACCACCCAGGAGATGATCGAGCGGGAGCGGCAGCGGGTGTTGCAGACGGGCAGGGAATCGAGCCCCGAAGATCGCGGTCTCACCCCGTTGCAGCAACTCAGGCAGGACCAGGAACGGCGGCTCGACCGGTTGCTGCCGGCGCCCGAGCTCAAACCTCTTGGCCCCAGCCGCATCGATTTCAAGATCAGCAACGCCGATCCCAAGACTCTGTTCAATACGCTGGGCAAGCTGGCCGGCGTCAACGTGCTCTGGGACCCGGATTATTTGCAGGGCGGCGGGAGCACCGTAAAGCCCCAGAGCGTGGATCTGCAGAACACCACCCTGGCCGAAGCGCTCGACTACCTCTCCATCATCACCAAATCGTTCTGGAAACCGCTCTCCGCCAACACCATCTTCGTGTTCCAGGACACCCGCCCCAAGCGGAACGACTTTGGGGACTTCGTCATGAAGGTCTTCTACATCTCCAACGTCGGGCTCCCGCAGGAGTTGACGGAAATCTCGAACGCCGTCCGCACGGCGGCGAATTTGCAGAGCGTGACGGCGGTCAACGCGCAAAACGCCCTCGTGGTACGCGGCGAGGTGGACCAGGTGCAGCTTGCCGAGAAAATCGTTCACGATCTCGACCGGCCGAAAGCCGAAGTCCTCATGGACATCATCGTGATGGAGACCAGTTCGGTCTATACCCGAAGCCTCGCGGCGGCGCTCTCGCCCGCCGGGTTGAATGTCCCCGGGAACTTCACTCCCCGCAGCGGGCTGCAGGTGGTCAACAACGCCAACACCACCAACTCGACCACCACCAATACCACCAACACCGCCAACACCATCAACACCAGCGGCACTACCACCACGAGCACGGCCGCCGCGAGCGCCGCCATTCCGTTGGCCAACCTGGGGCACCTGGCCAGCGCGGACTGGTCCACCACGCTGCCCAGCGCGCTTTTGCAGGCGGTGATGAGCGACGCCAAGAACAAGGTTCTTCAGGAACCGCAGCTCCGGTCGGTGGACATGGTCAAAGCCACGCTGAAGATCGGAGAACGGGAGCCGACCGCGACCGGCAGCTTCCAGCCCGGCATCGGCGGTGTGGGCATCAACCCACTGGTCAACACGCAGTTCAACTTCATCGACGTGGGAGTGAATGTGGATATGACTCCCAAGGTGCATGATAACGGCGACGTTTCTCTGAGATCGATCTGGAGATTTCGGATGTCGAAAGCACGGTGAACCTGGGCGGGATCAACCAGCCGGTTATCGGCCAGCGCAAGGTGCACCACAACATCCGCTTGAGGGAAGGCGAAGTAGCCCTGCTGGGCGGCCTGACCAAGCTGACGGACAGCAAGACCAGGACCGGGATACCGGGGCTTGCCAACCTCCCGATGGTGGGGCGATTGTTCAGCGGGGAAAGCGTCGACCGGGAGCGCGACGAGCTGATGATCGCGGTTGTGCCGCACGTGATCCGGCGTCCGGAGGTCAGCGCCGAGGCTCTGCGCCCGATCATCGCGGGAACCTCGCAAAACATCAAGTTGAACTATGCGCCCCTGGAGGCGCCCGACGGGCTGGCGCCGCCGGCCCCGGCGGCGGCGACTTTTCCGGCCGTTCCAGCGCCCGCGGTTCAGCCCGCCGTGACGCCGGGCGCGCCGCCATCGCCCGGACCGCCTCCGGCGTCCGCGGTAACCGCGCGTTTCCTGCCCGCCAACGTTGAAGCGGCGGGCGCGGGGGGCACGTTCACGGTCGAGGTGGCTTTGGAAGGCGGGTCGGATGTGTTCTCCGCGTCGCCCATACAGATTGGCTTCGATCCGAAGCTGCTCAGCCTGGCGGATGTCTCCGCGGGCGGCCTGTTCTCGAAGGATGGGCAGCAACCGGTTTTTTCGAGGAGCATTATGAACGATATGGGCCTGGCCACCATCCAATACAACCGGCCGCCGGGCGCGGCCGGCGTGAGCGGGGCCGGGACGTTGCTGACCTTGCGATTCCAGACGTTGGGCCACGGCGCCACCTCCATCACCGGCAACCTGACCATCCGCAACTCAGGCGGGCTGGTGATTGGCTCGGCCAACCCGCAGTTACCGGTTAACCTGAAGTAAGCCATGGAGACCCGCACGCACGATCAGACGCCGGAAAGCCGCCCGAAAAAGGCAGGGCGGAACCCCTGGTCCGCGGCCGGCCACGATTTCATTGGCGAGGAGCGGGTCCAGGGGGATCCGCGCGGACCAGGGGCTACGCCCCACCACATCTCCCCACGTCGCCGGGACCAGGGAGGGCTGACTCTGGTCGAGCTGATCGTGGCTTTCACCATTATGCTGGTGCTCACCAGCATGGCGGTGCCGCTGGCGCGCTCCAAGGTGCGCGCCGAGCGCGAGCTCGAATTGCGCGCCTCCCTGCGCGAAATGCGGGACGCCATCGACAAGTACCACGACCTCAACATGGCGGGGTATTTCGGCCCCATGAAGACAGGCACCGACGGCTATCCCGACAACCTCGAGATGCTGGTGGAAGGCGTGAAGGTTAACAACGCCGAGGGAACCAAGATGCGCTTCCTGCGGAGAATTCCGCGCGATCCCTTCACCGGCAAGAACGAGTGGGGACTGCGCAGCGACCAGGACGATACGAAGTCGCAGAGCTGGGGCGGTCAAAACGTGTTCGATGTGTACAGCAAGACATCCGAAAAGGGTTCCGATGGCACGCCGTATTCCGAGTGGTAGGACCCGCGGGTTCACGTTTGTCGAGCTGATGGTGGTGATCACCATCATCGTGATCCTGATCACCATGGCGATCCCCATCTACAACAAGACCATCATCCGGTCCAAGGAAAGCGTGTTGAAGACCAACCTGTTCACGCTTCGGACGGTGATCGACAATTACACCTACGACAAAATGAAGGCGCCGGCGACGCTGCAGGACCTGGTGAGCGATGGCTACCTGAGAGACGTTCCCGTGGACCCCATGACCGGGTCGAATCAAACCTGGCAGATCATCATGGAGCCGCCCGGCAGCGGCGTCGACCAATCCAGTCCGGGCATTTTCGACGTAAAGAGCGGCTCGGAGAAAACCAGCCCGCTGGACGGCACGGCTTACGGGGAATGGTGAGGGGCGGAGGCGCGCACCGCCGCCGCGGCGTGACGCTACACTAAGTCTTTCATGCGTCCTTTTCTTATTGCCTCGGCGGTAGCGATGGCCGGCTGCGGGTACATTGGGCCGCCCCTGCCGCCCCTGGCGAACGTGCCCGCCGCGGTGCAGGGCCTCACCGCGGTGCAGCGGGGAGCGCGCATCGTGGTCCAGTTCCAGGAAACCGGGCGGACCACCGAGGCGAACCCCATCAAACCGCCGATCACCGAGGATCTGCGCATCGGCGTGTTCTCCGGGGCCAATTTCAGTGCGGATGTTTGGGCCGCTCAAGCGCAGCGCATCACGGGCGGCCACGTGACCAACGGCGCGGCGCTTTACGAGGCCCCCGCGGCGCCGTGGATCGGTAAGGAAGCCATTGTCGCGGTTCGCGTAGCGGGCGGCAACGGAAAGCGGTCCGGCTGGTCGAACTACGCGACTGTGGAAGTGGTTCCGGAGCCCGAGAGGCCGCGAAATCTCAGCGCCGTCCCGTCGCCGCAGGGGGTAAGGCTTACCTGGGGCGCCCGCGGGGATCGCTTTCGCGTGCACCGCCGCGGCCCGGGCGAAGCCGGTTTCACCGCCCAAGCCACTGTCGACAAGCCGGAGTGGACGGATGCCAGCACCGATTTCGGAAAGCGCTATACCTACGCGGTGGAGACCGTGGTGAAGCTGGCCGATGACAAGGAAGCCCTGAGCGAACTCTCCGAAGAGGCCGGCATTACGCCCGAAGACGCGTTCCCGCCCGCCGCGCCCTCGGGCCTCCAGGCCGCCGCCGCCCCGGCTTCCATCGAACTGGCATGGGATGCCAATACCGAGCCGTTCCTGGGCGGATACCGGGTGTACCGTTCCACCGCCGGAGGGCCGTTCGAGAAACTCGCCGAAGGGGGCGTGATCCCCAGCTACTCGGACCGCCAAGTGGAGCCGGGCAAGAGTTACCGCTATGCGGTGACGGCCGTGAGCAAGACCGGCCACGAGAGCCCGCGCTCGGCGCCGGTGGAAGCCGGCTTGCCCGCGCAAAACTAACGGTGGGACAGACCATCGCGTTTCGTGGTCTGTCATTCCTTGCGCCGCGAGCCTCCGACAGACGACGGAGACCGATCGTCTGTCCCACTGTTTCTCCCAGCCACCGGCTCAGTAATGAAAGCGGTAGCGCACTCCCACATAGACCTGCCGTGGATCGGCGTAATGGGTTCCGCCGAACGTCTGGCTGTTGTCCAGCAGAAACCGGCGATTGCCGATATTCATGGCCGTCAGGGAAACCGTCCATCTCTCCGAAATGGACTTGCCGACCGAGAGATCGAGGGTGGTGTGCCCTTCCAGGTGCGCCGGCAGGGCGCTGGACCCATCCGTGAATCCCGATCCATAGTAGAGATTGCCGCCGGCGACAACTCGATACGGCAGGTTGAAGTTGAATCCGGTATGCAGGGTATGGCGCTGGTCATGGTCCAGCAGGAAGTAGCCGTTGGCAGGCGCCGAAAAGTCGGTCAAGCCGCCGGTTACGGCGCCCGATCCAAATGCGTAGGCATGGGCGTATGCCAGGTAGACCTCGCCCCGATGAAAAAGTCGTGGCGACCGGATTCCGACCTCCTGGCCGTACAAGCGTGCGTGGTCGATGGTCAAGGGGAAGAAAATGTTGGAGTCGCCGACGGCGTTGTGATCGAAATAGTTTCGCGCGCGCTGATGGTAGTCGTTGACCTCCAGCGCCCAACCGCGCAGTGGAATGGTCAGTCCGAACTGATGCTCTTCATCGCGCTCGCCGCGCAGGGGGATGAAGCCCAAGCCTTGCGACACGGCGTAATCGAGAAGAGGGCCGCTGACGGTGGAGAGCGGCGGAGCCTGGTAGTAGCGGCCCCAGAACCCGCGTAAAACCCAGTTCAAACCGGGGATGCGAATGGAACCGCCGAGCCGGGGACTGGCTGCGTTTTCCGAAATCGCTCCGCTGAAATACGTCAGCCGGAGCCCGGCGGTCAGCGTCAGCCAGGAGAACGCCCGGTAGCGATCCTCCAAGAAGAGAGCCTCCAGGCGGCCACGGGAGATCTTGTCTTGCGCGAGGGAATCCGCGGAGCCATCGTTGGCAATCAAACTCACGAACTCATCGTCGCGCTGCCCGAAGCCGTAGGCGCCGATCCGCGCATTGTTCCGGCCGGTGACCGCGGTAAGCGCTATCTGCGCGCCGGCGTATTGCGAAGCGCGATGCTGGGTGGCGCTCACAGGCGTGTCATTGGGGTCGCCATCGTAATTCGCGCGGTTGTAGTGGTAGAACGGCGAGACAGTCAGCAGAACGCCCGGACGGAATGTGCGCGCCCAGGAGAAGTCCGCCAGAGCATCGCGCTCACGCTCGACGTCCCGAATGCCGGCGGCCTGCGCGTCCGGGCCGTTGGGGACCTGATAGTCGTCGCGCCGGAGGGATGTCACGAATCGGAACTGGTTGTTGGCATCGCTGTTGTAGACCAGGGTTGCCAGGCCGCCGAGGCCCCAGGCGCGATCATGCAGCACGCCGGGGCCAGGCGTTTCGAGGCCGTAATCGCTTCGATTGCCATTGAGACTGCCATAGTAGGCGAACTTCTCAGTATGGCTGCCGAAGTTCACTTGATCGTTGGTTTGACCGAACGCGCCAACGGTGGTGTTCCACTCGCCTTCGTTATTTCCCTCGAAGCCGGTCCGGGGCACGGCGTTGAACGCCGCATAGGTCCGGTCGCCGATGTCGGAGGAATAGCCTCCGCGTTGCGCCTCCAGGTAGTCGATGTCCTTTGGATCGATCTGCGGGCCGACGTTGCTGGCGATGTTCGTATTGGGTATGGGGACGCCGTCGATGGCCCAGGCGACCTGGTGTCCCCCGCGCACGTGAAGCTGATCGTGCGCGACCCAGGCGCCGGGGACGTAGTCGGTGATCAGATTCAGGCTGTTGCTGAGACCGGCGCCGGGCGTGGTACGGATCTCTTCCCGGCTGACGATGGTTGTCGGGGTGACCACGTCGGGGCTCGCCACCAGCGCTGTTTCAGATACGTCGACTACTTCGTGCGAGGTCCCGA
This sequence comes from Terriglobia bacterium, assembly GCA_963767595.1. Lineage (GTDB taxonomy): Bacteria > Acidobacteriota > Terriglobia > Bryobacterales > Bryobacteraceae > BOG-224. The sequence goes on along the minus strand of CAVYEK010000008.1, from coordinate 77,513 downwards.
TCGCAAGCTGGAAATGCAGCACCGGCGCGCTTCCGGAGAGCACTACCACGCTTTGAACGGCGGGCACGAATCCATCTCGCGTTACCCCGACCTGGTAGGCCCCCACGGGAAGCGACGAGGTCTCGAATACTCCGTCATCATTGGTGGTCAGGCACAGGGAATAATCCGAGGCGGTGGACTTCAAGGTCACGCGGGCATGGGGCACGGGACGATGATCCGGGTCGTGCACAATGCCGCGCACGGAGCCATAGACCGCGGCCCAAACGGACGGGAAGCCGAGCACAGCCAGCACTAACGATGCAAGAACGCGACGCACCCCCATGACTACCTTCGTCCATGGGATGCCGATTCCATGGCGTTGGCGATGCGGCGAATTGTCGCAGCGGCGGAATCGAGTATGGGCGGATACAAATCCGGCGCCACGCTACGAGAGCCCGCGCTCCGCGCCGGCGGGAGCCAGTTTGCCGTGTGGCGGCGCGGGCCGGTTGCCGCGCCGGCGCCGGTCGCGCGCCCAGACCACGACGCGATAGCCCAACTCCAGCGCCACCAGCGAGCCGTAGAGGAGGGGAAGGCGGACATCCGATTTCACCAGCCAGTAATAGTGCGTCACGGCGGCTATGGCGGTGACGTAAATCAGCCGGTGCAGGAGTTGCCAGCGTTTCCCGCCGAGCCTGCGGATCCAGCCGGCGGTGGACGTCGCCGCCAGCGGCAACATGCAGGCGAACGCGGTGAAGCCGGCAATGATGAAGGGCCGCTTGGAGAGGTCCTTCACGATTTCGGGCCACTGGAAGAACTTGTCCACGCACAGCCAGGTGAGAAAATGCAGCGTGCCGTAGAAGCAGGCGAACAGCCCGATCATCCGGCGGTAGCGAATCAGGGCGGGCACGCCCAGCATCTTGCGCAGAGGGGTCACGGCCAGGGTCGCGACGACCAGCCGGATGGTCCAATCGCCGGTGAAATGGGTGATGTACTCGATGGGGTTGGGGGTGAGGTCGCCCCTCCAGGCGCGCCAGCCCAGGTGGGTAAGGGGCACAAGGCACGTCAGGAAAAGCAGCGTCTTGACAGCGCGCGCCAGGACGTTGGAACGGGATCCCGCCATGGTCAATAGTTTCTTTTCAGGTCCATTCCCGCATAGAGACTGGCCACCTGGTCACCGTACCCGTTGAACATGAGGGTGGGCCGCCTGGAGAATTCGCCCAGCCGGCGCTCGGTCGCCTGGCTCCAGCGCGGATGATCCACGGTTGGATTCACGTTGGAGTAGAAGCCATACTCGCGCGGGTTCGCGATATTCCACGTAGTGGGAGGCTCGCCCGTGACCAGCCGGATCCTGACGATGGATTTGATGCTCTTGAAGCCGTACTTCCAGGGGATGGTGATGCGCACGGGCGCGCCGTCCTGGGGCGGCAGCGTCTCGCCGTACATGCCCACCGATAGCAACGCCAGGGGGTGCATGGCCTCATCCAGGCGCAGACCTTCGACGTACGGCAGTTGGATACCGGCATAGCGCCCCTGCGGCATCTGCCTGGGATCGTAATAGCTCTCAAACGCCACGAATCTGGCGCGCGAGGTGGGTTCCGCGGGCTTGAGCAGGGCATTGAGCGAATAGCCGATCCAAGGGACCACGATGGACCAGCCTTCCACGCAGCGATGCCGGTAGACGCGTTCCTCGAGCGGCGCCAGCTTGAGAACGTCGTCCATGGCGAGCTTCCGGGGCTTGGCCACCTCGCCCTCGATGGAGACCGTCCAGGGCGAAGTCTTGAAGTTCTTGGCGAGATCCGCCGGCTGCTCTTTCTGGGTCCCGAATTCGTAAAAGTTGTTGTAGTGGGTAGCGGCGTCGTACGGTGTTTGCTTCTCGTCAGTGCTGAAGGGGCTCCGGGCGAGGTTGGGTAGCTTAACGCCGGCGCGGGCGGAGCCCGCCACGGCGAAAGCGGCCGGAATTCCCACCAGGAGTTTGCGCCGGCTCAGGTAGGTCGCCTTGGGGGTGACCTCCGAATAGCGAATATCCCCGGACTTGCGGAACAGCAGCATGGCTCCATCCTTAACTATCACAATAGGACGAGTGGACCTCCCCGGCGGATGCCGGCCGGGCGCGCCACCTGTACGATTGGATGCCAAACGGGGGCCGCGCGCAGCCAAAATTCGGGGAGAACCGGGGTGAACAGTGCGCGGACGCGCGGTCGGAAGGGATCAGGCTCGCGCCTGGCTGCGCATCCGGTCGGCAAGAATCGCGAGAATCGAAGCCATTTCCGACAACGTCCGGCGGGCCTGGGTCGGAAACAGCGTCCGCATGAGGCCGTACCAGATCTGCATAATCCGATAGTCCAAAACCAGCAGACGGTCTTCGAAGGACTCCAGTTCCAAACCGGAAGCATGCTCCACGAGGTACATCAGCAATTGGTAATCGCGGCGGAGGGCTTCATGCAAGGGATCGAGGGCCTCGCCGAGCTTCAAGCCATTCTGAACCTCGTCGAGCCGAAAGCGCGAGGCGCCCGGCATCGGTTCGGAAGAGACCTTGTAGCCGCGAATCAGCAGAAGGCAACTATAACGAAACCAATAGACCAACAGTACCAACGAGCAAACGAGGATCAGAATGCTTGCCAGCATCGACTTTACAAACTTTACAGTAGGCCAAGAACTGCTAGTAGTACCCGAACAGAACGAGTCTAGCACCCCAGGTAGGCTTATGCAACACTTTTTTGGCAAAGTTGATGCTACCCGTTTGTTTCCCGCGTGGGGGGCGTCCTGAAACCCGCAAACGGAAGAAATGGCGGGCGCATCGGGCACCGGCAAGATGAACATTGATAAGGGGCCAGGCGTTCCGGGACGGGTGACCCAGGGGCCCTGGGCCGACCGGGGCGTGATCTTTTTGCGATTGGCCTTGCAACAAGGCGCCATCTCTGATATTCTGATTAAGTCGCCCAATTGAGGATTGTGGAACACCGGGGCTGGCGCTCGCCAGCGTGAGGTGGGGTGTGGGAGCAAGAGATCCTCTTTAAGGAATGGTAACAAAACTCCGCGCGGGCCACCGCGTGGAGCGGAATACGGCCTTCCTGTTTGGTTCTTTACCAGGTTTTTCGCTTGCAGGCGTCCCTGTGTGGGGGCAGCCGTGCGCGAAGCAAGTTTCGAGGCCTGCCGCAGGCTTCCGTATTCGATATGCGGGAGCGGGCGTGCGCGGATCTTTGACAATCCGGTTGGATGCAGTAAAAGAAGAAGTTCGTCAGTTTTCCGAGTAAAGCTGGGGCGAAAAGCAACAAACTCACAACATCAAATGAGAGTTTGATCCCGGCTCAGAATCAACGCTGGCGGCGCGCTTAACACATGCAAGTCGAACGAGAAAGGGGAGCAATCCCTGAGTACAGTGGCGTACGGGTGAGTAACACGTGGGTAATCTACCTTTTAGTGTGGAATAACCCTGGGAAACCGGGGCTAATACCGCATAAGCCCGAGAGGGGAAAGTCGCAAGACGCTGAAAGAGGAGCCCGCGGCCGATTAGCTAGTTGGGAGGGTAAGAGCCTACCAAGGCCCAGATCGGTAGCCGGCCTGAGAGGGCACACGGCCACACTGGCACTGAAACACGGGCCAGACTCCTACGGGAGGCAGCAGTGGGGAATCTTGCACAATGGGGGAAACCCTGATGCAGCGACGCCGCGTGAGCGATGAAGCCCTTCGGGGCGTAAAGCTCTTTCGGCAGGGAAGACGATGACGGTACCTGCAGAAGCAGCTGCGGCTAACTACGTGCCAGCAGCCGCGGTAATACGTAGGCAGCGAGCGTTGTTCGGAGTTACTGGGCGTAAAGGGTGTGTAGGCGGTGGCTTAAGTTTGGTGTGAAATCTCCCGGCTCAACTGGGAGGGTGCGCCGAATACTGAGCGGCTTGAGTGCGGGAGAGGAGAGTGGAATTCCTGGTGTAGCGGTGAAATGCGTAGATATCAGGAGGAACACCGGTGGTGTAGACGGCTCTCTGGACCGCAACTGACGCTGAGACACGAAAGCGTGGGTAGCAAACAGGATTAGATACCCTGGTAGTCCACGCCCTAAACGATGCATATTTGGTGTGGGTCATTCAGTTGATCCGTGCCGGAGCTAACGCGTTAAATATGCCGCCTGGGGAGTACAGTCGCAAGGCTGAAACTCAAAGGAATTGACGGGGGCCCGCACAAGCGGTGGAGCATGTGGTTCAATTCGACGCAACGCGAAGAACCTTACCTGGGCTCGAACGGCTGGTCAACGGGGGCGGAAACGCTTCTACCCCGCAAGGGGGTCCAGTCGAGGTGCTGCATGGCTGTCGTCAGCTCGTGTCGTGAGATGTTGGGTTAAGTCCCGCAACGAGCGCAACCCTTGTCCTGTGTTGCCATGCCGAAAGGCGGAACTCGCAGGAGACCGCCAGCGATAAGCTGGAGGAAGGTGGGGATGACGTCAAGTCCTCATGGCCTTTATGTCCAGGGCTACACACGTGCTACAATGGACGGTACAAAGCGCCGCTAACCCGCGAGGGGGAGCCAATCGCAGAAAACCGTTCTCAGTTCGGATTGCAGGCTGCAACCCGCCTGCATGAAGCTGGAATCGCTAGTAATGGCAGATCAGCACGCTGCCGTGAATACGTTCCCGGGCCTTGTACACACCGCCCGTCACATCACGAAAGTGGATTGTACTAGAAGTCCGCGGGCCGACCCGCAAGGGGGGCAGCGGCCCAAGGTATGATTCATGATTGGGGTGAAGTCGTAACAAGGTAGCCGTAGGAGAACCTGCGGCTGGATCACCTCCTTTCTAAGAGAGAACGTGGGTGGAGTTTCCGAAAGGCGAACCCGTTGGGTGTACGCGGGGGCCGAGTAAGAGACAGCCGTTCCACTCCAAACCTCCGTTTCCGTTTCGGCGGGAGCGGGGAGCCCGACCCGGCGTCTCCACTTGGAAGACTGGATTTCCTCTCAAGCGGCCATGGGCTGGACCCGTGGTCTCTGCATCCAACTGGCCTCGATTTGAAAACAGTTATCAGCCGCCGGCATTCCGCCGTCGGATTCCCTGGGTGGAAATCCGGTGAGCGGCTATAAGGGGCTGTAGCTCAGCTGGGAGAGCGCCTGATTTGCATTCAGGAGGTCGCCGGTTCGATCCCGACCAGCTCCACCAGGCGTGAGGGCGAGGGCCTGTAGCTCAGTTGGCTAGAGCGCACCCCTGATAAGGGTGAGGTCGGTGGTTCGATTCCACCCAGGCCCACCAAGAAGCGGTCAGCTATCAGCCGTCAGCTATCAGTTTCCCGCGCCAGGCGGCGAGAGTTGTTAGCTGATAGCTGAAAGCTGATGGCTGACAGCTATCGAGATCTTTGACAACAGAATATTGACGGGCATACAAACACAAGTAAGCGCGAAGAAGTAGCGTACACCGTGTGTGCGAAGTAGAAGTTATGGTCAAGCTACTAAGGGCGTGCGTGTGGATGCCTTGGCGCAAGTAGGCGAAGAAGGACGTGGTCAGCTGCGATAAGCTTCGGGGAGCCGCTAACAGGCTGTGATCCGGAGATTTCCGAATGGGGAAACCCAACGGGTGCGAACACCCGTTACCGTCGTCTGAATCCATAGGGCGGCGGAGCGAACCGGGGGAAGTGAACCATCTCAGTACCCCGAGGAAGAGAAAACAACCGTGATTCCGAAAGTAGTGGCGAGCGAACTCGGAAGAGCCTAAACCGGACGATCCCAAAAGGAGAGACCGGGGTTGCAGGACCACAAATTCAAGCCATCAGCGGCCGGCTATTGTCAAAACGGGCCTTCGGGTTCGGGATAGCCGGGGGCTGAGGGTTTGAATAAAGAGGGACAGGAAAGCGTTAATCGAACGGTCTGGAAAGGCCGGCCAAAGAGCGTGACAGCCGCGTAGGTGAAAATGCAATTCTCCTTCCAGTGGCTCCTAAGTAGGGCGGGGCACGAGAAACCCTGCTTGAATCCGCCGGGACCATCCGGCAAGGCTAAATACTCACTTGCGACCGATAGTGAACCAGTACCGTGAGGGAAAGGTGAAAAGAACCCCTGCGAGGGGAGTGAAATAGTACCTGAAACCGCACGCTTACAAGCAGTGGGAGGGCTATGGGCCGCAAGGCCAAGGCCTGACCTCGTGCCTATTGCATAATGAGCTGGCTAGTTATTCTCAGTGGCGAGGTTAAGCGGAAGCGAGCCGCAGCGAAAGCGAGTCCGAAGAGGGCGAATGAGTCGCTGGGAATAGACGCGAAGCGGGATGATCTACCCTTGGCCAGGATGAAGTCGGTGTAACAGCCGATGGAGGTCCGAACCAGTGTTGGTTGAAAACAGCTTGGATGAGCTGAGGGTAGGGGTGAAAGGCTAATCAAATTCCGTGATAGCTCGTTCTCTCCGAAATAGCTTTAGGGCTAGCCTCTCGTGGTCCGTCGCGGTGGTAGAGAACTGATTGGACTAGGGGCCTTCCCGGGTTACCGAATCCAACCAAACTGCGAATGCCGTGAATGTGTAGCGAGGGAGTCAGACAGTGGGGGCTAAGCTTCATTGTCGAAAGGGAAACAGCCCAGACCGCCGGCTAAGGTCCCGAAGTTCATGCTCAGTGGGAAAGGAAGTCGAGAGGCTCAGACAGCCAGGAGGTTGGCTTAGAAGCAGCCATCCTTTAAAGAAAGCGTAACAGCTCACTGGTCGAGCCGCTTGGCGCCGACAATATAACGGGGCTCAAGCATGATACCGAAGCCGCGGAACCCGGAAAGGACCTCGGTTCGATCCGGGTTGGTAGGAGAGCGTTCTCAACAGCGTTGAAGGCGTACCGTAAGGAGCGCTGGAGCGTTGGGAAGCGACTCTGCCAGCATAAGTAGCGAGAAACCAGGTGCGAACCCTGGTCGCCGTAAGTCTAAGGATTCCTGAGAAAGGTTAATCCGCTCAGGGTTAGCCGGAACCTAACGCGAGGCCGACAGGCGTAGCGGATGGACGGCAGGTTAATATTCCTGCGCTGCCTTGAACCGATAAAGACCGAAGGGGGGACGCGGACCGTAAGCCCTGGAGCGCAATGGTTACAATCCAGGGTGAAGGGAGTTCCGGATTGGCAAATCCGCCGGGACGACCGCCAGGAAAAGCCTCTAAGGAGGGACAAGGCATCCGTACCACAAACCGACACAGGTGGACGAGAAGAATATTCTAAGGCGCTCGGGTGATGGTAGGTTCAGGAACTAGGCACATTAGCTCCGTAACTTCGGGAGAAGGAGTGCTCTGAGCAATCAGAGCCGCAGTGAATAGTCTCAGGCGACTGTTTAACAAAAACACAGGTCTCTGCAAAGTCGAAAACGACGTATAGGGGCTGACGCCTGCCCGGTGCCGGAAGGTTAAAGGGAGAGGTCAGCCGCAAGGCGAAGCTTTGAACTGAAGCCCCGGTGAACGGCGGCCGTAACTATAACGGTCCTAAGGTAGCGAAATTCCTTGTCGGGTAAGTTCCGACCTGCACGAATGGCGTAACGATCTGAGAACTGTCTTAACCTGCCGCCCGGCGAATTTGTGGTCCCGGTGAAGACGCCGGGTGCCCGCCACTAGACGGAAAGACCCCGTGCACCTTTACTATACCCTTTCATGGAACTATGGGGCGGTCTGCGCAGGATAGGTGGGAGGCTTTGAATCCGGGTTCTCGGACTCGGAGGAGCCAACGGTGAGATACCACCCTGATCGTTCTGTGGTTCTAACCTCCACCCATAATCTGGGTGAGGGACAGTGGAAGGCGGGTAGTTTGACTGGGGCGGTCGCCTCCTAAACGGTAACGGAGGCGCGCGAAGCTTGGCTCAGGCGGCTTGGAAATCCGCCGACGAGTGCAAAGGCATAAGCCAGGTTAACTGCGAGACCAACAAGTCGAGCAGATGCGAAAGCAGGCCTTAGTGATCCGGTGGTTCTGCATGGAAGGGCCATCGCTCAACGGATAAAAGGTACGCCGGGGATAACAGGCTGATCGGAGTCAAGAGTTCACATCGACGCTCCGGTTTGGCACCTCGATGTCGGCTCATCGCATCCTGGGGGTGTAGAAGCTCCCAAGGGTTAGGCTGTTCGCCTATTAAAGCGGTACGTGAGCTGGGTTCAGAACGTCGCGAGACAGTTCGGTCCCTATCTGTGGTGGGCGTAGGAGATTTGAGGGGGCCTGCTCTTAGTACGAGAGGACCGGAGTGGACGAACCTCTTGTGATCCAGTTGTTCCGCCAGGAGCATAGCTGGGTAGCGAAGTTCGGTCAGGATAAACGCTGAATGCATATAAGCGTGAAACCTTCCCCAAGATGAGATCTCCCAAGCATAACAGCTACGAAGGGCACTGGAAGACTACCAGTTTGATAGGACGGATGTGTAAGCCGGGCGACCGGTTGAGCTTACCGTTACTAATTGCCCGTTCGGCTTGACCATAATCTCTACTGCGCACGCACGATGGCGCTAGTTTTTTCCGCTCAGGCCCGTCAATATCCTGAAGAAGCCGTCGGCGTTCGGCTTTCAGCTATCGGTTTAAGACCTTGCCGCTTCGCGGGCGGGGTTCTTAGCTGAAAGCCGACGGCTGATGGCTTCCACGCTTTCTGGGTGACCATAGCGAGAGGGACCCACCCGTTCCCATCCCGAACACGGCAGTTAAGCCTCTCAGCCCCGATGGTACTGCGCGCGCAAGTGTGTGGGAGAGTAGGAAGTCGCCCGGTTTATTCCAAAAGCCCGATCCCCCAGGATCGGGCTTTTTGCGTTGGGCTGGAGTAAACGCCGGAAGCAGGGGGCCGCCAGGGCGCAATTTCCTCTCCCTTCAATGGGTTTCGACCCCTCGCCAGATCTCTCAGACTGTTTGCGCTTCCACATTCACGCCGCCGGAGCGCCTTTTCAGGGGACCCTGGAACATGATATATTCGAAAACGCGTTTGAACAGCTTCCGCGAATCCGGTCGAGTGTCCCCGCGCGAACGGCGCCGCCGCGCCGCTTCCGTTTCGTCCCCGATGAGCCTGCTTTCAAATCGTCAGGAGTAGAGTGTGAAGAACATTTTCGTCGGCAACCTGAACTATGACGCCTCCGAAGAGGCGGTGCGCAGCCTTTTCGAGCAATACGGAACGGTGAACAGCGCCCGCATCATGACCGATCGGGAAACCGGCAGGTCCCGCGGATTTGCATTCGTGGAGATGGCCAGCGAGGCAGAAGCGGACCAGGCGATCGCGGCTTTGAACGGTTACCAAATGGACGGGCGCGCCCTCAACGTGAACGAGGCCCGTCCCAAGCCGGACCGCGGGTTCGGCGGAGGAGCGGGCGGTCCACGCCCGGCCGGCGGAGGGCGGCGCGAGCGGCGCGAACCGCGCTGGTAAGAAAGCCCTGAAAGAGCCGGCCGGCGGGTGAGAGGGCCGGCCCCCGCACGCCTGCAAGCAGGCGGGAATGCATTCGTGCGCCGAGCCGGCGCTAATCCGTCACACGCCGCGCGCGCCGTTGTTCTCCAGAAACGCCCGCAGGCGGTGACTGCGGCTGGGGTGCCGGAGCTTGCGCAGGGCCTTGGCTTCGATCTGCCGGATGCGCTCCCTGGTGACGGCGAAGTTCTGCCCCACTTCTTCCAGCGTATGCTCGCTGCCGTCCTCCAGACCGAACCGCATCTTGATGATCTTCTCTTCGCGCGGGGTCAGCGTCTTCAGGACCTGCGCCGTCTGCTCGCGCAGGTTCAGGTTGATCACCGCGTCGGAGGGCGAGATGCCGTTGTGATCGACGATGAAATCGCCCAGGTGCGATTCCTCTTCTTCCCCGATGGGCGTCTCGAGCGAGATGGGCTCCTGCGCCACCCGCAGCACCTTGCGCACTTTGGAGACGGGCAACTGCATGCGCTTGGCCAGCTCCTCGTTGGTGGGCTCGCGCCCCAGCTCCTGCACCATTTGCCGCGAGGTCCGGATGAGCTTATTGATCGTCTCGATCATGTGCACCGGAATCCGGATGGTGCGCGCCTGGTCCGCGATGGCCCGCGTGATCGCCTGCCGCACCCACCACGTGGCGTAGGTGGAGAATTTGTAGCCGCGGCGATACTCGAACTTTTCCACGGCCTTCATGAGCCCGATATTGCCTTCTTGAATGAGATCCAGGAATTGCAGTCCGCGGTTGGTGTAGCGTTTGGCGATGCTCACCACCAGCCGGAGGTTGGCTTCGATCAGTTCCTTCTTGGCCGCCTCCGCCTCATAGTGCGACTTGAGGATGATCTCCAGGCTGCGCCGCAGCTCCGCCGCGGGAGCGCCGCATTGCTCTTCCAGTTGCTGCAGCCGCTGGGCGCACACGCGCTGTTCCTTGCGCAGCTCCTTGATCCCTTCCGAACGCGCCCCGCGCCAGACTTCGAGCTTCTTCTGCACCCGCGCGATATCGCGCTCCACGGGCTTGAACTGGTCCACCGCCTCCCCGAGCCGCTCGATGAGGTGGTGAATGACGGGGGTTTGGAAGCGGATGGTCCGCACCAGGCGCGAAGTCTTCACCGTCAAACGGGCCAGCTCCCAAAGCTGGCGGCGGTATTGTTTCGGCTTCATGCCCCGCGGAATGGCCTGCAGCTTCTGCCGGCATTGGAGGGCTTTCTTGTGGAGCCGCGCCATCTCCTCGACCGTGTGGATGAACGCGCGCCGCGTCTCGTCCACCAGCTCGTCGGTCAGGATGGGGTCCGCCATCTGAACCACGTCGCGCGCGGAGAGGATGTCCCCGGCCACCTCTTCGCCCATGGCGCCGATTTCCTGGATCACGAGCGGCGCGCGGGAGAGCGATTTGAGAACGGTGCTCTGCCCCCGCTCGATGCGCCGCGCGATTTCCACCTCGCCGTCGCGGGTGAGGAGCGGCACGGTGCCCATCTCGCGCAGGTACATGCGGACCGGGTCGTTGACCTTGTCGCCGACGCCGGTGGGAAGATCCAAGTCGAGGAGTTCCTCGTCTTCGAGCTTCTTCTCGAAATCCTTGGGCTCTTCGAGAATCTCGATTCCGGCGCCGTCGAGGCCCGCGAGAACATCCTCCAGTTCCGCGCCGCCGGCCAACTCGCCGGCGGGCAGAATCTCGCTCACCTCGTCGTACAGGACGTAGCCCTTCTCCTTGCCCAACTGTACGAGTCGTTCCAGCCCCTCGTATTTATCTTCGATCGCCACTGAAGCCCCGTACCCCTGCCCTTACCGAGTCCAGATTATTGTACACCACGGCGCGTGCATGCGATCCCGCGTCATCCCCGAGCGGCCCCCGCCTTGTCCAGGTCCTGCAGCTCAGCCGCCAGCCGCAGAGCCTCGGCGAGATTTCCCGCCCGCTCGGCTTCCTTGATGAGCCCCTTTAGCTGTGCGCGCCGCGCCTGTCCTCCGGAGCGACGCAGACTCTCCAGGCACTGCCTGCCGTATTCGATGCCGGCGTCCAGGCTCTCGGCCTCCTCGGAAAGCGCCAGCTCCGCCAGCAGATTCTGGTCCGGCGCATCGAGCCGGGCCATCACGCCGTCGAAGGTCACCGCCGCGCCGCCCGCGTGCGCCGACGCAATCGCCTGGTAGATGCGTTGGGTGGCGACGCGATTCAGGATCTCGAGGCTCCCTAGCTCCGCCAGCAGCTCCTCCCTGCCCCTGGCGTCCGACAGCAGAACGTGGAGAAGTCCCTTCTCGTCGGCGCGCAGCGTTTCCCTGGGCGTCTCCATGCGCGGCGCCCGCCGGTCCGCCACCGCCTTGCGGAAGCTGTCCAAAACCATCCCGCCTTCCACGCCGATGTAGGACGCCACATCGTTGGCCACCGTCATGCGCTCCAGCTTGTCGGAAATGCGCTCCACCGCCGGCATCAGGAACTTGAGCACCGCGATGCGGCCCTCGGTGGTGCGCACGTCGTGTCTCGCGCGGGCGCGGTCCACCAGCCAGTGGAAGTACCCCTTGGCCCCGTTCAAACGCTCGGCATACGCCTCCGCGCCGCGCTGCTTGCAGTATTCGTCCGGGTCCAGACCGCCGTCGAGCGACACGATCCGCACGTACATGCCCTCCTGCAACAGCAGGTTTATGGAACGCTCGGCGGCTGCCGCGCCGGGCGCGTCCGGGTCGAAGTTCACCACAATCTTTTCCGAGTGGCGCTTCAGAGCTTTCACCTGCTGCTCGGTCAGCGAGGTCCCGCAGCTCGCCACCACCGGGGGAAACCCGGCCGCCGAGACTCCGATCGCATCCATGTACCCTTCCACCAGGATGGTCCGGTCCTCCTTGCGAATGGCTTCCTTGGCCCGGTGCAGGTTGTAGAGCACGTGGCTCTTTGTATAGATCGGCGTTTCCGGCGAGTTCAAATACTTCGGATTGTCGTCGGCGGCCAGAGCGCGCCCCCCAAATCCGATTACTTTGCCGGTTTCGCCGTGGATGGGAAACATCAGGCGATTTCGGAAATAATCGTAGAAGCTGCCGTCTTCCCTCTTCCGCACCAGCCCCGAGACTTCCATCTCCGGCGGCGAAAAGCTCTTCTCCAGCGCCCGCAGCAGAGCGCGCCCCGCGCGGTCGGAGTAACCCAGCCCGAACTGTTCGATGACGGCCGGCGCCACGCCCCGCCGCGCCAGGTAGTCGCGCGCCGTTTCTCCCGCGGGGCTCCGCAGATTCGCGCGGAAGCTTTCGAGCGCCAGTTCGTGCATCCGGAAGACGGCGTCCCGCTGCTTCGATTGCTCGTCGGACACCAGCGAGCGCTTGGGCATCGCTATGCCGTGCCGCTCCGCCAGGGTTTTCAGCGCTTCGTAGAAAGTGACGCCCTCGATCTTCTGGACGAAACTGAAAACGTCGCCGCCTTCCCCGCACCCGAAGCACTTGTAGAACTGGCGAGCCGCGTGCACCGAAAACGACGGCGTCTTTTCGTTGTGGAACGGGCACAGCCCCGAGTAGCGTTGCGGGCCGGATTTCTTCAGCCGCACGTATTCCCCGATCACATCGACGATGTCCACCGAGGATTTGAGCTGTTCCTTGAAATCCATGACCCCTGCCCGCTACCGGCAGGGTACCACGGCAAGCGGCGCCTTGCCGCGCGAATCGCCTCCGGTAAGTACCGCGCCCTTATCCGAGGTTAGCTTGACGGAAGCGGCCCACCGGGGATTACACTCCTGATAGCGTGTACCCTGCCGGCATTCTCGAGAGCGTGGGCCTTCACGCGCGTCTGGCCTCGGCGGTGGCTCCGTTCGTGGTTGCCCTGGCGCTGCGGTTGCTGCTGGGGAAGGGCCGGCTCACCACCTGGCTGGTCTCATTGAGCGTCATGTGGTTCGCCATCAACGTGCTCATGGCGCCCTACTCGCTCGAAGCCCAACGCGAGATTGAAAGGTTGGGAGCGCATTTTCGATGATCGGGCGGGCCCTCCGCGCCATTCCGGCCGGCCGCGCCGTTTTCCCTGAACAGGGGCAAGTTGACGGAAGCCGCGTCCGGTCCCTACAATAATATCTGTAGAAGGAGGCCGTATGGAACCCACAGGCATCCAGCTCGCCGGAGCTCTCGGCGGTCTGGGCTTTCCTGAGATCCTGGTCATTGCCATCGTTGCGATACTTCTGTTCGGCGGCAAGAAGGTCGGGGACTTGGGGAAGGGTTTGGGAGAAGGGATCCGCAACTTCAAGACTGCTTTGAAGGGCGACGAAGAGAAGGTCGAAGAGAAGAAGCAGGCGTAAGGCTTCGTGGAACGCCCGCACGTTGGGCTGGTTTCATCTCGGCTTCAGAGATCCGTAAAAGAAACGAACCCCGCGAGACCGGCTGGGCCTCGCGGGGTTTGGCTTTTTTCGGAGCCCTCTTCCGCTGCCGTTATTTCTTCTTCGGCGGCACGATTGCGTCTTTGGCGGCCTTGGCCACGCGGAACTTCACCACCTTCTTGGCCGGGATCTTGATGGCCTCGCCGGTCGCCGGATTCCGTCCCGTCCGGGCCTTGCGGTCGACGCGCACCAGCCGGCCAATGCCGGGCAGCACGAATACGCCGTTCTTCTTGACTTCGGTGACGGCCAGACTCGCCAGGGTATCCAGGAAAAGGCGGGCCGCCTTATTGTTCACTTCGCAGTGCTCCGCGAGCGATCGAACCAGTTGCGTCTGGGTCATTCTTTGATTCGCCATAAACCTCCTTGTCGACTCTCGTAGTTGTAACCCGATATGCAGCGGACGCGCATTCCACGCGGCCCTCATATCGCCATCGAACATTCGCAGGCGCGGTATTCACGCGAACGCGCACCTGAATCGATATCAATCATACGGGCAAGCATGGCGCAAAGTAAAGGGAAAAGCGTGCGAAAAGGCCGATTTTGCGCGTTTTTCTTGCATGACGCCCCTCGGAAGGGCCGTTTTACGCGGGTTTGGCGAAGCCAGCCTCGCTGCTCCAGGCCAATTCGCCCCCGGCGAAGGCCGCGGCGGGCCTGTTTTTCAAGACCCGGAAACGAACGCCGGCCCGCGCGACGGAGTCGAGCGCGATGCGCGCCGCCGCGTGCAGCTTGAGCGGCGGGCCGCCCGCGCTGATCTCTTCCCCGCCCTCCGCGTCCGGCCGTCCGCGAGTCTGGTTGAGAAACAGGGCCGCCGCTTCCGCCCGCGCCAGGGCCCCCGCCAGCCGGCGAAGCCCGGAGGCCACGATGCGCGACTGCAATCCCGGACCGCTTTCGCCGAGCGGCGTATCGAGCTCCAGTTTCGGAACCAGGGCGGCGGCGGAATCGATCACTACCAGGTCCACCGCGCCCGTCAGGACCAGTTGCCGCGCGATCTCGAGCGCCTGCTCCGCCCACGCGGGCCGCGCCACCGCCAGGCGCGCGAGATCCACCCCGAGCGCGCTGGCCCAGGCCGGGTCAAAGGTCCCGTCGGTATCGATCCAGGCAGCCCCCAAGGCATTTCTCTGCGCGTGCGCCACCGCTTGCAGCGCGAGCGTGGTCTTGCCCGAGGAGGGCGGCCCGAAAAGCTCTACCATGCGGCGGCGCGGGAATCCGCCGCCCAGAGCGTCGTCGAGCGAAGGAAACCCGCTCGAAACCACGCCGGGCGTTGGCGCCGCGGGCCGGCAGAGTTTCAGCCGGATAGCCCGTTGCCGCTCCCGCTCGGTCATGATTTCACCAGGCTCCCGGTCCACCCATTGTGAGGCAGGCGATTTCGCCCGCCCACCGGCTTTGCCGCCGGGTGTCCGAACTTCGCTCGGATTGACGGGCGGGGCGCCCGCTGGGCCCGCCTGCCCCACCTCGCGGGCCGGGCATGCCCGGCCCCTACCGCCGCGCGGGCGCTGGTTTGGGCCCCGCGGCGGCCGGCGCCGCCGTCTTGCCCGCCGCTTCGGCCGTGTCGGACGGCACGGCTTCCGGCTTGATGAGACCCAGCGCCTTGCGCAATTCCAAGTCGACGGCCTGCCGGATATCCGCATTGTCCTTGAGGAACTGGCGCGCGTTCTCGCGCCCCTGCCCGATGCGTTCGCCCTTGTAGCTGAACCAGGAACCGCTCTTTTCCACCAGGTTCTGGGCCACGCCCTGATCGATCAGGTCGCCCTCCTTGGAGATGCCTTCGCCGTAGATGATGTCGAACTCGGCCTCCCGGAACGGCGATGCCACCTTGTTCTTCACCACTTTGACCTTGGTCCGGTTGCCCACCACCACATCGCCGTCCTTGATGGCCGCAATCCGCCGGATATCCAGGCGCACCGATGCGTAGAACTTCAACGCCCGCCCGCCCGTGGTGGTTTCCGGGTTGCCGAACATGACGCCGATCTTTTCGCGTATCTGGTTGATGAAAATCAGGCACGTGCGCGACCGGCTCACCGCGCCGGTGAGCTTGCGGAGCGCCTGCGACATCAGGCGCGCCTGCAAGCCCATGTGGCTGTCGCCCATCTCGCCATCGAGCTCGGCCTTGGGTACCAGCGCCGCCACCGAATCCACCACCAGCACGTCGATCTGCCCGGAGCTGATCAGGTGCGAGGTGATCTCCAGCGCCTGCTCGCCGTAATCCGGCTGGGACACCAGCAGGTTATCCACATCCACTCCCAGCTTCCTGGCATAGGCCGGATCGAGCGCGTGCTCCACGTCGATAAACGCCGCGATGCCGCCGGTCTTCTGCGCCTCGGCGATCACTTGCAGCGCGATGGTGGTCTTGCCCGACGATTCCGGCCCGAAGACCTCGATGACGCGGCCGCGAGGCAAGCCGCCCACGCCCGTGGCGGCGTCCAGTGAAATGGATCCCGTCGAAATCACCGAGACCGGCACGATGGCGTCTTTCGACCCCAGACGCAGAATCGAGCCTTTTCCAAACTGCTTCTCAATCTGGCTCAGAGCCAAGTCTAAAGCGCGCGCGCGCTCCTTCTCGTCCATTCCAGTTCGTACTCCTCAATCGGATTGCGACTCTCATTGTATCAGCGGGCCGCTGTTTTGACGCGGGGACGCTGTTTTGACGCAGAGACGCCGAGACGCCGAGAATCAGCTACAGAAGAACAGTGGAGCACGGTCCTGGTTTTTCTTCTCTAAATTCTCAGCGTCTCTGCGTCTCCGCGTCGAAAAGCGCCCTCTCCGTTCCGCGCCACGCCGTCGCGCGGCCCGCCTTCCGCGGGCATATAATCTTGGCAGAAGCCTATGGTGTCCTGGCGCTCGCTCGCGTTCCTGCTGGCCGCCGCTTGCCTGTTCGGGGCGGCCAAGAAGACCGTCGCCGAGGCCCAGGGCGAGAACCCGGATCTGGCGCTTACGGTCACGCTCTATATCGACCCGGCGGACGTCAGGGACCTGCTCGGCGCCGGCCTGGACCACTTCATCGTCGCGGCCGTGAAAGTGGAGCCCAAGTCGGGCAAGGCGATCCTCATCGATCGCGACGATTTTCAACTGCGCTCGGATGCGGACGGGGAGAGGACCAAGCCGCTGGCGCCCAGCCAGATCGCCGGCCGGGGAGCGCTCATCGTCACCCGCGCGCAAGGCAACCGCCGCCTGTCGGGCGGCTCCGTCGATGCAGGCTATACCGGCGACGTCAAGGCCACCGTGGGCGGTGCGGCGGGCGACACGGATAACCCCTTGGAGCAGACGCTGAAAACCAAGGAACTCCCGCAGGTGAAGACCGGCCAGCCGGCCACCGGTCTCGTCTACTTCGCCATGGAGAAGCAGAAGATGAAAGATCTGGAGCTGACCTACGGCGGCCGCGCAAACCGCATCACCCTGCGCTTCAAGTAGGGGCCACGCCCCGTCCGCGGTCACTTGAGCGGGGAGAAATCCGCCGGAGTCGGGAACACCGACTCGGTCTTCGCCAAAATCGGCCCCGCGGCCGGGTGAGCCCCCGGAAAAGCGCCGGGACTGTGGAAGCGCGCGCCGGTAGAAAAAAGTTGAGCGTACCTCACTCTTGCAACTACTAACCGTTGGTAGGGCGGGCCACCGGGTCGCGCTCGCGGAGCAGGTCGGACATGGCAGGCTAAGTGTATTGTATTTCAATTACTTACAAGGAATCTAAACCCATCGGATCGTGGTACAATGGAGGTGTCCCCCCCGCGCACTCAGTCAGACAGGAATCAGTCAGGCAGGACGATATGACAACACACCGGTTTTGGCCCTTGGATTACAATCCCGAAGACGAAATCTATGAGAGCGTAGCGTGGGATCTCCCGGGATTTCGCCCCGCGTATCGTAGCACGCCACGCCCGCCAGTGGTTTCCACCAAACAACGCGCCCAGCGGCCGCTCGGACCGCCCCGCCGCATCCGCTAGAAGCTAGACCTCCGGGACAGGGTGAAGACTTTTCCAAACCGTCGCGCCGGGCCGGACGGGCCGGCCATGCCTTGCGGGCAAGCTGAAGCATGCCCCACCAAGCGGGCTGATCTCCCCCTCGTGGGGCATGCTTCAGCTTGCCCGCCTCCTGGGGCTCAACTCCGGAACGGATCGTGCGCCTGGGGCGCTCCGGCCCGCGCCTCTCGAAACGCCTGCCACCAGATGTACATGCACGCCAGATCGGCCGCCATCATCAGCACGTTGCCCGTCAGAATGAGCGGGCGGGCCTGCTGGGTGCGGCCGTAGATCGCTACCGCCAGGTTGCGGATGGAGCCGCCGATAGCCTCACCCGTAAACTGGATGCCCAGCGCGCCGCTCAGCATGAGCAAGAGGCGTTCTTTTTCGCGCGACGCGATTAACAGCGTCCAGAGCCCCAGATCCAGGACCGCCGATGCGAAGTTCAAATCGCGCGTCCAGGGCGTCATCCACTCGCCGGGGCCGGGGGCATTCGGGTTGTAGTGGATCAGGAACGAAGTCGAGGCGAACAGTACCGGGCCCACAATCAGGATCAGCCGCACCAGTTTGCGCGAACGTAGGCGTGCCGTGGCATGCCAGATCAGGGTAACCACCACCAGGAACAGCAGGACAAACAGGACCCCTTCGTCGAACCAATAATAGGCGGCCCGCGTGCGCTGCGGTTGCCGGTCTCCCATATAGTACGCGATGTAGGGGGGAATCTCGGCTACCGTCGTCAGAAAATTGGCGATGGTATAGGCAAAGAGAATCGGGAAGCGCTTGTAAGGGCCGCGCACCAGCGCCGCGATGATCAGGAGTTCCAGAGGGAGCCCGACCGCGTAGCCGCAAACCTGTAACGCGAACAGCACGTCAGTCCCATTCTAGGACTGCCCGAACCCATTGGGGCGTAGCTGTTCGCGTTCCTACCGGGCAGAGCCGCCCGCCAGCGCCCTCTCCCGCCCAAATCCCTTTCAAGCGGGACGGCGCGCTAGGCGTTCACTTCCCACGGATCGGGCGGCATACTCGGGCCGTGCGCCACGCGAATCACTTCCCACGGATCGGGCGGCATACTCGGGCCGTGCGCCACGCGGATCACTTCCCACGGATCGGGCGGCATACTCGGGCCGTGCGCCACGCGAATCACTTCCCACGGATCGGGCGGCATACTCGGGCCGTGCGCCACGCGGTTCACTTCCCATGGATCGGGCGGCATACTCGGGCCGTGCGCCACGCGGTTCACTTCCCATGGATCGGGCGGCATACTCGGGCCGTGCGCCACGCGGTTCACTTCCCATGGATCGGGCGGCATACTCGGGCCGTGCGCCACGCGGTTCACTTCCCATGGATCGGGCGGCATACTCGGGCCGTGCGCCACGCGGTTCACTTCCCACGGATCGGGCGGCATACTCGGGCCGTGCGCCACGCGGTTCACTTCCCACGGATCGGGCGGCATACTCGGGCCGTGCGCCACGGCCACGGCGTCCAGGCCGGTCAAAGCGCTTCCGGGCAGTGAGGGTGTCAATCCCTGAAAAGTGTTGCACGCAAAAGCAAGCGCGAACAGGACGATGGTCGTGGCGACCGTATACTTGTTGTCTAGAACTCGGTGCATTGTGCAGCCTCCTCTTTGGCTAACGAGATAGTGGAAAGAGGAGAGACACCTCTCAAAATCCCAATCTCATCTTTCAACGATTATGTGAACTGGCGAACAGTAAGGTTACAACTAGTACTTTTGGGGATTTTGGCTTTAATTAGAATAGGGTGAAAACCCTAGTATCATTCTAGTCCCGATGGGACGGGGCTAGAATGGGGCGGGAAATCTCAGGGTATGGATCCTCTTCCGTGTAGGAGGGGCTTCCGCGATATACCAGGCGCATGTCGGAGGTCACTTCGTCCAGCATTCCGATTGCCACGGTCCTGGTTTCCATGGCGAACGCAGTAAGCAGAAGATTGTCGCAAATGGCATTGATGAGCCGGGGGATACCCTGCGACCTAAGGTGAATCTGCTCTAGGAGTTCCGGTGATATAAAGGTCTGGTCCGGGACGCCCGCGTGAGCCATTCTGGAGTGGATGTACGCCACCGTTTCATCCATGTGAAAAGGCCGCAGCGCACAGCGCAGGGCAATCCGCTGCTTGAGTTGGCGGAACTCGGGCGCCTCCAGCTTGCGGTCGAGTTCCGGCTGGCCCGCCAGGACAATTTGGAGCAACTTACCCTTGCGGTTTTCCAGGTTTCCTAGCAAGCGAATTTCCTCTAGTACTTCCCATTCCAGATTGTGAGCCTCATCCACAATCAGGACGGTGGTACGCCCGGCCCCGGCGCGTTCGAGAAGCATGGCGTTGAGCGCCAGCAGGACTTCGGTCTTGGAAAGCCGGTTGCACCGCAGGTCCAGATCGTAGGCCAGCATCTCGAAGAACTGCTCCACCGTGAGGCGCGAGTTGAACAGGGAGGCGAAAGCGATCTGCTGTGCGTGGAGGAAGTCGCGCAGGCACTCCAGCATGGTCGTTTTGCCGGTCCCCACCTCGCCGCTGAGCACGATGAAACCCTTGCGGCTCTGGACGCCATAGATCAGGCTGGCCAACGCTTCCTCGTGCTGGTGGCTGCGAAATAGGAAGGCGGGGTCCGGGCTCATGTTGAACGGATTTTGAGTAAAACCGAAAAAGGCGTTGTACATGGACGGCCTACGGACGAGCCACTCGCATCTTAGCACGGGCCTCGGGGCCGGGCCAATGGAACCCCCGGAACTGCCACCCGCGGCCCGGCGCTAGGCCTGCGGCGGCGGACTGGGCTTTTCGCCCGGCTTGGGCGCGGCTTTGATGGGGCTGATCAGAATGTGAGCGTTGCGCCCTTCCAGCCGTGGCAAGCTCTCCACGCTGCCGTGCGCCACCAGGTCCGCGGCGAAACGCATGAGCAGTTTCTTCCCCAGGTCCGCGTGGGCGATTTCGCGCCCCCGGAACTGCACCACGGCCTTGACCCGGTTGCCGTCCTGGAGGAACCGAATGGCGTGGGCCTTCTTGAAGTCGTAGTCGTGATCGTCGGTGTTGGGGCGGAACTTCAGTTCCTTCACCTGAACCACGTGCTGCTTCTTCTTGGCGTCGTGCTGCTTCTTCTTCTGGTCGTACTGGTAATGGCCGAAATCCACGGCCTTGGCGACGGGCGGTACGGCCGTCGGGGCCACCAGCACGAGGTCCAGGCCCAGTTCCTGCGCCCTGCGCAAGGCAGCGGAGGTGGGCATGACTTCGGTTGTTCCGTCCGGAAAAACCGCGCGCACTTCCCGCGCGCGGATGGACTCGTTTACGTTCTCTCTGCGATTCTGCCTGCGAGGAGGAAAATTTCTGCCTGGATACATTGGTTATGCGATGGCTTCGGAGTTGCGGAGGCAAGCGAACCGGGGGCGTACGCCAAGTGCGGTCCCCTGGTCGAAAAACGGAATGGGGTAAGGCCAGTACAAGTTAAGTCAGTTTCAGTGTACACCAAATCGCCGCGGGCAAGTAAAGCTACTTCTTGAGCATTTCTTCTCCCATTTCTCCGCGGCTCTCCGGAAACAAACCGCGTTGAAAACAAATGGCTTGTCCGGAAAGGTTCATTTGCCCTGGGTAGCCGCCCAGGCTGGATGCTGGGCGGTGAAAAGGTAGTTCCGAGGCATGCAGAGCTTCTCCGCGCTATGCTAATGGCTTGACGCCAGAACTGGAGTCGGAAAAGCTGCCGCCGTGGGCATCGGTGGTGGTGGTCTCGCACAACCGGGCGGCGGCGTTGCGCCGCTGCCTCGAATCCCTCGAGAAATCCGAGGGGCGCGATAATCTGCAGATCATCGTCGTGGATAACGGCTCGCGGGATGGAAGCGCTCATCTGGACGCCGATTTCGCGCGGGCGCAGTTCATCCGCCTTCCCAAGAATTTCGGACTGACCAAAGCCATGAACATCGGCTGGCGCGCGGCCGATTCCCCCTACGTCTTTTTCCTGCACGACGATACCGAAGTAGAGCCGCAAACCGCCCTCCGCCTGGCCCAAGCGCTCGACGCCCATGCGGACGCCGCCGCCGTTTGCCCGCTGTTGGTGGACGCCGAAGGCCGCCCCGCGCCGCAACTGGGAACCCTTCCGCCGGGCTCCGACTACCGCCCCGCGCAACCTGCGGGTTCCGATCCCGAACCCGTGGAGTACGCGCGCGGCGCGGCCCTCATGATGCGCGTTTTCTCCATCAAGGCCGTCCGCCAGATCGACGAACACTACGGCCAGTTCGGCGCCGACGCCGACCTGGCGGCCCAGATCGGCAGGGCGTCCAAGCGAATCCTGCTGATCCCGGCGGCCCGCGTCCTGCACCGCGGCGGCCAGTCGAAATCCGACCTGGAATACGCCGATTTCCTCGAAGGCCAGGCGGTATTCATGGGAAAATACGCCGGTTTCTTCGCCGGCCTTCGTAGCCGGATCATTACCGCGCTGCGCCTCCTGTTTACCTTCCAGTGGGGCATCCTGGGCCACGTTTTGGCGGGCCGAAAAATCGACGGCGCGCAGTAGCCGCCCAGGAGATGCCCTTCCTATCGACGTGGCGCATGCACGTTGCAGAGGCGGGCAAGCTGTAGCATGCCCCACCAAGCGGGCTGATCTCCATCGTGGGGCATGCTTCAGCTTGCCCGCCTAATTCATGACAACTCCCTACTTCACTACCCTCACGTCCGTGACGTAGTACTTGTCCTCCTGCACCACCACCTTGGCTTCGATGCGGTCGCCCACGTGCAGCTTCTGGAACTCCGCGTCGGGCTTCACCGGGTACTCCATGGTCATGGCTTCCATCCAATCGCCGATCTTGCCGGCGGCGATGGTGGCTGTCTTGGACTGGGCGTTGAGGGCTTTTATTTCGCCCTGCATCGGGTAGGTCTTGGCTTTGGGCGCGGAGCCGCAAGCCGCGAGGACGAGCGCCAACAGCAGTGGAAAGACGATGCGTCTGGTCATCGCCTCACATCATTGCAGGAAGGAGCCGGCTTGGAAACTTCCTGCAACGGAAAGGCTCCAGGGTCGCCTGGCGTCACCGGGAGCGGATCGGGGGTTGGCTGCCCCGCCGCCGTGCGGAGCGTGTTCTGGAGCGGCACGGCGCAGGGTTGGCCTGGCCGCAACACGGTGACCTGTGTTCCTGCTGTCACGTTTACGGGCCTCTGCCAGGTGTCGGCCAACTGAAGTTTCAACTTAGCCATAGCCCGCGTCGCGTCGTCGAGTCTCATGGGCTTACCCGCCTGGGTGGGCGGCGGCAGCGCTGGTTTGCCGTGGCCTTGCTCCAGGATCTCTTTCAACTTCCGTTCCGCCGCGGCTTTCGCGGCGGGGTCGAGTTTCGTGAGCTTTCCCGCCTGGGCGGGCGGCGCCGCTTCCGCCGGGGTATCGGTTTTCGGCTGCGTCGCCTCGGACGGGGGCGGGGCCTGGGCCAGGATGGCCGCAACTGGAAGTACGGCGAGGATCAATAAACGCATGGCTCCTCCGAAAAGATCTTACCACTGTGGACGAAGCAAGAACGGTTTGGCGCCGCGGACGGGCCGGGCTATGTGACGACTTCTGCTGTTTCCTGCGATTGCGCGAATTCCACGGCCCCGCGCATCAGTTCCAGAGCGCGCAAAATCCCTTCTACGTCTTCGAAGCCGTAAGACAGGCGCAACTGGCGCCGGCCCGCCTCGGCCAGGTCTCCGCGCGGGTGCACGCAGTACTCTCCCGGAATGTACATCACCCGCGGCAGGCGCCGGCCGGGCGGGCCGTCCACAGCCGGGTTGCCGGTGGTCCGCGTGAGGTAGCGGAAGAACGCCGAAGCGGTGTGTGTCGGGACGCCGGCGAAGGTCAGGTAGTAGTAAAACCCGGCCTGGCCGCCGCGAACATCCTCGAGGAATAGCCCTAGCTCGCGCTCGATGGCCGCGCGCACGGCCACGGCCTTCGTCCGATAGCCCGCATTTACCGCGAGAAGCTGCGGCTCGATGTGCCGGTCAAGCATGTAAGCCGCCATCTCCTGCACGAACACGGGCGCACTGAAACCGGTGTCGCTGGTCTTCTGCACCATGGCATTCATGAGCGGGCCTCCGGGCCCCAGCAGATAGCCGATGCGCATGGCCGGCGCCAGCACCTTCGAAAGCGTTCCGATCTCGTAGGCGATGTCCAGGCGGTCCCGCCCCAGCGCCGATTCGAACGCCTGCCCCTGGGGGTCGTGCAGGAGCAACTCGTAGGCCAGGTCGAAGATGATGGGGATGGGCCGGCCCTGCTCGCGCGAACAGCGGGCGGCCACCTCGTACAGCGCACGCCGGCGGGCGTTGGAGAGCATGGTGCATGACGGGTTGTTCACCGTGACCACATAGAAGAAGGCGATATCGGCCGCCCTTGCGCCCAGGCCTGCGAGCTTGGCCTCCAGCCTGGAAAGGTCGATGCCTTCCCCGTCCTCGGGTACGGCAAGCACTTCGAAGCCCTTGCGCTCCAGGCAGTTGCAGTAGATGTAGTACATCGGGTCGGAGGTCACCACGAGGCCCGGGGCGAGCACCTCGGCCAGGGCGTCCAGGATACTGGTGGCTCCGCACGGCCCGATTATGAGCCGTTTGCTGGCGAGGGTGGCCTCGTCCAGGCCGCCGATGCGCCGCCGTCCCAGGAAACGCCTGAGGGCCGCAATCAAGTTCGGCGAACCGTCCGGCCCGCCGTAGTTGAACGCCTGGCGGTAGGTGGCGCTGTTGCCGGCCACGGCTTCGAGCGCCTGTACGAGCAGCGCCGTGGGGATGGTTCCCTCGTTTACATAACCCACGCCCAGGTCGATATCCACCCCATCCCGGAAATCCCCGACAAACGCCGCCATCATGGCGTTCACCGGCGAAGGATGGGTGGATTCGCGGCCGAATCCGGAGAGACGGATGTCCATAAACCTCTATCTTCCTAAATCCGAGAGGCAACCGCTCCCTGACCCGGCATAGCTGGAGGCAAACAGGACCCCTTTTTGACGCGGAGACGCGGAGACGCGGAGAAAATCGAAGGGAAAGTCAAGAACCTGAGAGGCTTGGCGAAGTGTACGGCCGAGGGCGCATGAACAGCCAAAGCGCACACAGTCGAAAATGTTCTTGTCAAAACGGCGAGAATTCAGATTGGCCGGTACTAACGGTCACGGCTCATTGCGCGCCGCGCCCGCCGGAAGACGTCGAGCAGCATCTTCAAGGTCAGTTTGCCGGTGGACGTGTTCTGCTGGCTGGGGTGATAGGAGCTGATCAGCGCGGGCTGCCCCTCCGCCGTACGGAACTGCCGGTTGTGGCCGAACGCGAACTCCGCCCGGCTGCGGATGGCCCCGCGCGCCTTCAGAATGTCCAGGTAGCTGTCGAAGGCGATCCGCCCCAGCGCCACCACTACCTTCACGTTGGGGAGTAACTCCATCTCGCGCTCCAGAAACGGCCGGCAGTTGCGAATCTCCTCGGGCGTGGGCTTATTGCCGGGTGGAGCGCAGCGGGCGGCGGCGGTGATGTAAGCGTCCCGGAGCGCCAGCCCGTCGCCCCGCGAAAGGCTGACCGGCTGCGAGGCGAAACCGGTCTTGTGAAGCGCGGCGTAGAGCATGTCGCCCGAGCGGTCGCCCGTGAACATGCGGCCCGTGCGGTTTGACCCGTGCGCCCCGGGGGCCAGCCCCAGAATGAGAACGCGGGCCAGCGGGTCTCCAAACCCCGGCACCGGTTTTCCCCAGTATTCCTGGTCGCGATACGCGCGCCGCTTGACCCTCGATATGGCGGCGCAGTGTTCCCGCAGGCGCGGGCAGAGCCCGCACTTCACGATTTCGGCGTTCAGAGTTTCGAGCAAGGGCGCCCGCCTTCATTACTTATGGTAGCGGGCCGGTCAGCTCCCCAGGCCGCACTTCGGTGGGGCGGACCCCTTGGACCCGCTCCTGGTTCTATTCGGAACACTAATTTCCGCCGATAACTATCCTGGGGACATCGCAGGCATGGTACACTGAATCCATTCGGCTGGGGCGCCGCGGGCAGGGCGCTCCATATGGAATGGTCCGGCAGCTCCGGCTGGGCCTATCGAACTGCTGCTCTGGCGACTGCACACCTGGCTTGGACCGCGCACCATAATTATGAAGTCGCAACCCGTCCGCCTGATCTATCGTTCCCTCATTTTGGGCGTTGTGCTTTCCCTGCTGGCCGGCACGTGCCCCGGGACCGTCGCCAAGAGGCGCAAACCCAGCCGCGCCACGATTCACGCCGCGAGGCCGGCCATGGCGATTGTCAAGCCCGCCGTAGCCACCGAGCACGTTGCGGCCGGCCCGGCCCTGGCGCGCGCCCCGTCTCATCCGGCGGCCGCCGCGGTTGTCGCGGGAGGCCCCTGGACAGAGCCCACCTTCGCCGATTCCACCGACGGCGACAACGTGGATGGCGAGGACCTGGTCATCCGCCGCGCGGCGGTGGAAGCCCTGGGCTCCTATAACGGCTCCGTGGTGGCGGTGGATCCGAGTACCGGCCGCATTCTGAGCATCGTGAACCAGAAACTGGCGTTCAGCTCCGGATTCCAGCCCTGTTCCACCATCAAGGTTTCCGTGGCCCTGGCCGGGTTGAGCGAGAAGGTCATCCAGCCGGAGAACAAATTCCACCTGCCCGGGTTGGGCCGGATGGACCTTACCTATGCCCTGGCCCATTCCAACAACTACTATTTTGCGACCCTCGGAGAGAAGCTGGGATTCGAGAAGTTGAGCTACTACGCGCGCCTGTTCGGATACGGAGAAAAGGCCGGCCTGAACATCGCGCGCGAACAGCCTGGCCGGTTTCCTTCCGCGCCCCCGCGCAATGGCGGCGTGGGAATGCTCAGCAGCTTCGGCGAAGAGATCTTGCAGACGCCGTTGCAACTGGCCGCGTTATTGAGCGCGGTGGCCAACGGCGGGACGCTCTATTACCTGCAGTATCCCAGCAACCCGGCTGAGGCCAAGAGCCTGATTCCGCGTGTGAAGCGCCGGCTGGACATCGCTCCTTTCCTGCCCGTGGTCAAGCCTGGAATGCGCGGCGCCGTGGAGTTCGGCACCGCCCGCCGCGCCCGCGAAGACGGCCTGATCGCCGGAAAAACGGGTACGTGCAGCGAGAACAGCACCCACCTGGGCTGGTTCGGTTCGTTCAACGACACGGATGGCCGCAAAGTGGCGGTGGTGGTGTTGCTCACCGGAGGCCGCCCGGCCATAGGTCCCCTGGCGGCGGGCATTGCGGGAAATATCTACCGGATTCTGGGCGAGCAAAACTACTTCGCGCGGCCGGTGACGTCGGCTACCCTGATCTCCCGCCAGATCTGCTGTTCGGAGTAATCGTGGAGCGGCCTTCCAGGCCGCCATGCCGGCATCCTGTCGGCATTCTCTTTATTTCCCGGCGGCCTGCTGTTCCTCCAGGCAGGCGAAGATTTCCCGGTAGAACTCCGGCTGGAACCGCCAACTCTGGGCGGTTACCAGTTTTCCATCTCTCACCACCGGTTTGTCAAGGTACCGGCCGCCATCCTTTTCCACCTCGATCTGCACATGCGGATGGCAGGTGACCGTACGGCCCCTGGTGAGCCCGGCCGCGGTGAGCACCTGAATTCCGTGGCCGATGGCGCCGGTGCACTTGTTCTGGGCCGCAAACTCGCGCGCCAGCGCCAGCACGCTGGGGTCGTTGCGCAGATACTCCGGAGCCCGCCCGCCCAGGATGAGCAGAATCCCGAAGTCCTTGGCCACCACGGCCGTCAGGGCCACGTTGGACTCCACGCTGTGACCGGGGCGTTCCACGTAGGTATCCCATCCGGGCTCGTAGTCATAGAGCAGCATGTGCAATTTCCGGCGCGATGGCGCGGCCACCACCGGCTCCCAGTGCGCTTCCTGGAACCGCTGGCAGGCGTACAGCGCTTCGTAGCTGTCGCCGCCGTCTCCGGTGACAATGAGGACCTTCCTGCTCATGTCGTCCCCGCTTCCTTGGCCAGCATAGCAGCAGAAGGCCGCTTCGGGGTAATGGCAGGCAGAGTCGGGGCGGCGCCGCACCCCTTACGCCACCGGAACCGTGAAGCGAACCGCCGTGCCGTTGGGACCGCTTTCAATCCGCAAATCCGCGTCCGGTCCGTAGGTCAGTCTCAAACGGCGCGCCACGTTCCGGAGTCCCACTCCGGCGCCCGGCTTCGTATCCGGACCATCGGGTCGAAAGCCGGGTCCGGTGTCCTCCACCAGCACGTCCAGTTCCCCGGCGGAAACGCGCGCCTCGAGGCGCACCAACCCACCCGCCGTTTTCGAAGCGATGCCATGCTTCACGGCGTTCTCGACAAGCGGCTGGATCGAAAGAATCGGGATGGGGACCCGCAGGGCTTCCGAATCTACCCGAATCTCCTGGCGCAATTTGGCGCCCAGCCGAAGCGTCTCAATCCGCAGGTACGCTTCCACGATCCGCAGTTCTTCTTCCAGCGGAATGGTGGTCTCCTCGTTCTTGAGGAAGTACCGGAAAACGTCCGCCAGACTCACTACCATCTCGCGCGCCGCCGAAGCCTGCCGGGGCACCAGGCCATAGAGAGTGTTCAGGGCGTTGAACAGAAAATGGGGATTGATCTGCGCCTGAAGCGCGCGCAATTCCGCGCTGGCCGCCAAGCGCCGCAGTTCCGATTCGCGGAACGTGCGCACCCGGTCCACCACTATGGCGACGAACTGGCCCAGGTGCTTGAGGTCCTCGCTCAGGTACGGCTGTCCGCCGCGCCGTCTCCCCAGCAGCAGAAAAAGGACCTCGGAGCCGGAAAAACGCAAAGGGACGATCGCTTCGACGCCAAGGTTTTCCAGGGTCTTGCGCAGCGCGGGTAAGTCGGTGCAAAGAGCCGGCGCCGTGATGTTGGAGGACTGCAACTCCGCCGCCAGTTCTTCGGACGCCGTCGGAATCCTCTCCGAGTGCATGAACCGGGCTATGTGATCCAATGCCCAGGAGAGGTAGGCGGGCTCCTCCTTGAGATCGGCCGCTTTCGACCGGAGTTCCTGAACCACCGCCAGCGGATCGCCGCGCCTGAAGACGATGCGGGTGAGCAACCTCTGGAGCCGCTCCCGGGCGAGGGCGAACAGGAGCAGCAGAAGACAGAGTCCCAAGCCCAGAACGCCCTGGCTCGTCAGCGTGTTGGTGGCGCCCAGCCGGCCCGAGGCCGCCTGGATCAGCCTCAGGGCCGCAAAGGCGAACAGCGCGGCCAACACCACATTGGCGCAGAACCGGATCAACGCGTCCAGCAGCACAAACCGATGATTGTGGAGAATGATGAACAGGGCCAGAGGCACGCTGGCGTGGTGAAGAATCAGCTCGTGCGACCAGTTATGCGCTCCTTGATCCAGCCCGAGATGAACGTAGGTGCCAACGAAGATGAAGAGCATCGCGATCCCCAGCACATGCCGGACCAGGCCTTGCCGGTCCGAAGCTCTGGACGCCACCAGATGAACGGCTGAAACCAGGATCACGGCGCCCAAGCCAACGGCCATCAGAACGAGCGCGTACACGTGAAACTCCGGCCGGTGCAGGAGGGCCTCCACCAGATGCAGACCAACCGCCACCGCGCCCACCAAGTATCCGGCCACGGCCAGAGGACACCGGTGGTTCAGAGAGAGATGCAGCAACACCGGCGCCAGCAGGCTGAGGCTGCTGAAGCTCAAGAACTCCACCGTGGAACGGATTGCCGACGGTCCGGGCGGCATGGCGATCAGCGACAGCGCGCCCAGGTTCCAGGCAAAAGCCAGCCCGGCGGCGGCGAAAGTGAGGCCGCTGCCGCGCAGCCGGGAGCCTGCCCGGTCCCGCGCCAGCAGAACCAGAAAGATGCCGAAGATAAGGGCGCCGGCGCAGTGCCCGGCCATGTTCAGCAGCGAAGAGCCATGACCCAACACGGCGAAACTCTCTGTGGCGGCCGAATTCATGGTCGAAAACTCCGCGCGCGGCGACGCAGCTCCGCGCGCCGGACTTCCTTATTGTCCTATGAGTGGCCCGATCGCCGCTTCCACGGTGTTCTCAGGCCCTTTCCTTCTCTTTTTCTCCGCGTCTCCGCGTCTCCGCGTCAAAAAGGGCGGCAGCCCGACGCGCCGCCTACCATCGCAGCATTTCGCGGACGGCGTGGGCCTGCCGTTTGCTCACCACCAGCTCCAGCCCGTTGTCCAGCGTCAAAAGCCAGCGTTGGCTGCTCATGGAGCTCATCTTGCGCACGTGATTGAGATTCACCATGGCGTTCCTGTGCACCCGGCGAAAGGGCTGGTCTTTGAGCCGTTCGTCGAGCAAGTGGAGCGGCTGGGTGGCCAGGAAACGCTGCCGCCCGGTGACGATCCACACCAGTTCGCCGTCCGCCTGAAACGCCAGCACTTCGTCGAGATCCAGCAGGAAATACTCCTCGCCCTTGCGCCCCACGATCTTCCGCGTCCTGGGGGTGGCCTGCGCTTCGTGAGGGGTCGCGGCAAGTTGAACCAGGCTTTCCGCGATCTCCAGACGTTTCCCATACAAGCGCCGCACCCGCTCGAGCGCTTTACGGAGGCGAGCCTCGGTGACGGGCTTCAAAAGGTAGTCCACCGCGCCCGCTTCGAAGGCCTGGATGGCGTGCTGGTCGTAAGCCGTTACAATCACCACGATGGGGAGCTTGCCGCCCTTCAGTTTCCGGATCACCTCGAAGCCTCCCATGCCCGGCATCTGGAGGTCGAGGAAGACCACATCGGGTTCGAGACCCGCGATCTTGCGCAGCGCCTCCTCTCCGTGCTCGGCTTCTCCCACGATTTCCACATCGTGGATCTGATCGAGCTCTTCGCGAAGAACCTGCCGCGCGATCGGCTCGTCGTCCACAATCAGGCTCTTGATCAGGGGCGCACTCATCGTCTTCCGTATATCCCAGTATCCCGCCGGCGACCAAGAAAAACCCACGGGCGGGGCAAAAATGGGGAGGGCCGGGCGGTTCTCCCCGATGAGCGGAGGCGGCTCGGCGTCGCCGTCCTTCTAATTTGCACGTCCTTCTCGGCGTCTCCGCGCCTCCGCCATCCTTCCGACCTATCCGTCCTTCTCCGCGTCTCCGCGTCTCCGCGTTAAGAACGGGTCCAAAAACGGGTCCTGCCGGGTTAGGGAGCGGTCGCCGATCATCTTCGATCCGTTCATGGACCAATCCAGTCCACTTGCGGCGAATCTGGGCCGCCTGCCGGATTGTCCTAGGCTTCAGCCCCCGTGGCTCGCACAATCGAAGGCATGATGAAGATTGCGTCTGTGATGTGCGTATGCTTCGCCGGGATGCTGAGCTTCGCGCAGTCCACCAGCGGCAATTCAGGAACCGTCCATGGCGCTGTCCTGGACCCCTCGGGCGCGGCCGTGGTAGGCGCGCTGGTCGAGATCTCGAATTCCGTTTCCCACTACGATCAGAAGGTGGTCGCCGACGGCGAGGGAAAGTTCGAGTTCGATAACCTCCCGTTTAACAACTATCATGTGACGGTCTCCGCGCCCGGCTTCCAGGTGAACACCCAGGACGTCGCGGTGAGAGCTTCAGTGCCTCTCGACGTGAAGGCCAGCCTGCAGATCGGCATGGAGACCACCACGGTGAATGTGGAGGCGGCCGGGGATCTGGTCGAGACGGTGTCCACCACTCACACCGATATCGACCGCGGATTGTTCGACAAGCTGCCCCTGGAAAGCCAATCCTCCTCGCTCAGCTCGCTGGTGACCCTGTCCACGCCCGGAATCGCGGCCGATTCCAATGGTCTTTTCCATGGACTGGGGGATCATGCTTCCAACTCGTTTTCCCTGGACGGCCAGCCCATCACCGATCAGCAAAGCAAGGTTTTCTCGAACCAGATTCCGCTGGACGCCGTCGAGTCCATGGAAGTGATCGAGGGCGCTCCGCCCGCCGAGTATGGCGACAAAACCAGCGTGGTCATCGCCGTAACCACGCGTTCCGGCCTGGGCGCCACCACGCCGCACGGCGATGTCACGGCTTCCTACGGATCCTTCGGCACGGCCAACGGGGGATTCGATTTTCTGGACGGCGGCAGGAAGTGGGGTAACTTCATTTCGGCCAATGGCATGAACACCGGCCGGTTTCTCGATGGACCGGAATTCGCCGTCATGCACGATCACGGCAACGAGCAGAATATATTCGACCGCGTCGATTTCCAGCCTTCCCAGGCCGACACCATCAACCTGAACGCCGGATTTACGCGTTCCTGGTTCCAGACGCCGAACTCGTATGACGCCCAGAACGCCACTGCCTGGAACGGACTGACTGTCGGCAATTCCGGCATCGGCCCCAACGGCCAGGTGGTCGGCTCCCAGGATCAGCGTTCCAAAATCAGGACGCTCAACCTGGCGCCCACCTGGACGCGTGTGACCGGCGCCCACACCGTATTCACGTTCGGCGGTTTCGCGCGGCAGGATCAATATAACTACTATCCGAGCCGCGACCCCTTCGCCGACCTGACGCCCGGTCTCCAACTCCAGACCGTGGGCCAGAGCCGCAGGCTGACCAATCTCGGGATGCGCGCCAACTTGTCGTACGTCGCCGGCGTGCACAACCTGAAGATCGGAGCCACCTACATGGACACCATCCTCACGGAGAACGACAGTTTAGGGGTGGTCGATCCCACCCTCAATGCTCCGTGTCTGAACCCCGATGGAAGTCCTTTCACGGGTGCGTCGCTGGCGGATCCGGCGGGATGCGGGGGGACGCTCCAGCCGAATCCCAACTTCATGCCGCTGCTCGGCTGCTATGACCTGACGCGGATTGGTACGCTGCCCGCCTCCGGCGGCTGCCCCAATTCCACCAGCGCCCCGTACAACTTTTATGGCCACGCCAACATCCGGGAGTTGGCCCTGTTCGTCCAAGACACCATCACCAAGGGACCGTGGAGTTTCAACCTCGGCCTGCGCGGCGATATCTACAACGGCATCACCTCCGCCAACCAGGTAGAGCCAAGGCTCGGCATCGCTTACAACCTCAAGGCCACCAACACCGTGCTGCGCGTTTCCTATGCCCGCTCGCTCGAAACGCCGTTCAACGAAAACCTGGTCCTTTCGAGCTCAGGATGCAATGACGCCGTGATTAGCGCGCTTATGGCGAGCACGAGCAGTCCGTGCCTGTCGAATGCGCCGCTCACTCCGGGCTGGCGCAACGAGTTCCACGCCGGCGTCGAGCAGGCCTTCGGGCATTACTTCGTGGTGGACGCCGAGTACATCTGGAAGTACACGCACAAGGCGTACGATTTCAGCGTGCTGGGCAACACGCCCATCACCTTCCCCATCGAGTGGAACAACTCCAAGATCCCCGGGTATGCCATCCGCGGCAGCATGCCGAATTTCCACGGTCTCTCGGCGTATATCGTAATGTCCCACGTGGCGGCGCGTTTCTTCACCCCGCAGGTCAGCGGGATCGGCGCCGTGCCGGGCGGCGCCCAGGTATTCCGCATCGACCACGACGAAGTCTTCAACCAGACCACTCACCTCCAATACCAGCCATGGAAAAAGGGACCGTGGCTCAGCTTCAACTGGCGCTATGACAGCGGTCTGGTGGCGGGTCCGACGCCGTGCGCGGGAGGCAATTGCGCGAATGGACCCAACGGGACGGACAGCGTCGTGGACGTCTCCGGCCTGTCGCCCGATCAACAGTTCCAGGCGGGACTCTATTGCGGCGCCGTGTTCGCCACTCCCACCACCGGGATCAGCCCGACCGGGATGTGCCCCGCCTCGCAATACGGGTCCAGCCTGATAAAGATCCCAGCCGCCGGAACCGAGAACGACGACCACAACCCGCCGCGCATCGCGCCGCGCAGCCTGTTCGACCTGGCTCTGGGAGACGACAACCTCTTTCACGGCGAGAAACGCAAGTGGAGCCTTCGCCTGTCGGCCGTCAATCTGACCAACAAGTACGCGCTCTACAACTTCCTTTCGACCTTCAGCGGGACGCACTACGTAACCCCGCGCGCGATGACCATAACCGTCGGCTTCCACTTTTAGCGCCGCCTGTCGCCTCCAATGGGTGTTAGCGCGCCGAAATCAGCAGACCGACGCTGACGCCGATCCCCTGATCGTGGCTGCGCCCAAATCTGTAATCGTATGCCGGCTCGATATACCAGCCGAACCTGCGCGCTGGCGACGGCCAAAACATAAAGTCCAGCGCGATTTCGCCGGCCACTGAATTGGTGGTGACGCCGTTCTCCCTGATGTGAATCCACTCTGGCCCGACGCCGAACATGAATTTCTGCTTTCTTGGAGAGGGTCCAGGGTTTTTTGAACAAAACATCCGTGTCCCACTCTGTCGAGTGATGATGACTGAAGGTCGGCGTAACACCGAACTCCAGTTCCAGCCAGTTCTCGATTGGCGTCACTTCCGCCGCCACGGTGGGGCTGAGAGTCCATCCGCCCCCGCTGAGACTGCGGGCAGGCTCGGCGCCCAATTCGAAGATTGCGGCCGCCTCCCTTTCTGGCGGTTGCGAGGCGCCCGGCGAAGCGGGTCGAACCTGTGAATCGGCCGCCGCGACTTCGGCCCTCTCTTGTAGTTCCAGGCCGGTCCTCGCGAGTTCGCCTGATTGAACAGACCCATTCTCTTGCGCACTTGCCGCATGACGCGCTACAAGCACGGCGATGCAGAGAGGCGCGACACACATCCTCTTCATGCGTTACCTTCCCAATGCGGCCCATTCGAGCGCGGCATAGGCATTGCTCCTTTTCAGGTCGGGAGATTCGCGAGAAACAGCCCCTTCATAATCGCGACTCGGAACTGCGCTCACCGGGTGCAACCTAAAATGCGATGCCCAGCTCCGCCCGGTACGCCCGCGGCGTCACAAAATGCGTCCCGGAGCAGGTGGAAAGAAAGTTGTACACCGCTTCCTTATTGGTGATGTTGAACCCTTCGAGCCGCAATGTCCAGCGTACCCGTTCGGTGTGAAACAGGTTGTCGGTTCCGACGGCCATGTCAAAGAGATTTCGGGGACGGACGCGCGGCGGATTCGTGTCGTCGTTTTCGGTGCCGGGCGCCGGAATCTTCACCAATTTAGCTCCCCAATTAGGCCAAGGGACATTGCAGGTGGTGATCGGATTGTTGATAGTGGCCACCTGGCTGCCGCAATAGAAGCCGATCTGGGCCTGCTGGTCGGGGGTCAGTGCGAGCGCGCCGGCCAGGTCCGGAATGGCGCCGGCCACGATGCCGCTGTCGAAGCGCCACGTGAACGCCACCCATGGGCCATTCTTCCGCGGCTGATACTGTACGTGCGTCGTGCTCTGGAGATTTTGATCGTGATCGATTCGCACGACATAGGCATTCGGAATATCGGTGTTATCGAAGATCAGTCCGCCGTCCTCCGGGCCGAAGACACGCGCCCGCGTGTGCCCCAGTTGCGTGTAGGCGGTCAGTCCTTTGTATTGCCGTAGCGACAGCCGGGACGAGAATCCATCCATCTTGGAACGGTCCCATTCGATCGGGAAGAAGATCGCCGTGGTGAAGAGATTGTCCAGGTCAAAGGCGTTTCGGGTGAACTTCCAGAAGTAGTCGCCCTCAAACACCAAATGCGAACCGAAACTCTGTTCCAGGCCGGCGTTGTACATGTTGCGAATTCCCGGCTGGAGAGGAACGCTGGCCTGGGCTCCGAAGACGTTGGCCGCCAGGCCCCCCGCTCCGGTGGCGCCGGACAACACCAGATTTTCATTGAGCGGAGTTTCGTAGGTATGCGAATAGGCTATCCGCAACACCGTATTGGTCGGCGCAATCAGGTAGGACAAACCCGCCCGGGGTTGCGGTTGGGCGCCTTTGCTGATGCCGTCGTAGCGGTCCCACCGGAACCCCAGGTTGAGTGTCAACTTGCCGAAGTTGATGCTGTCCTGTGCATAGAGCGCCTGTTGCCGGATGTTGGCATGACCGTAGTACTGGAACAGGGAGCCGCCCCGCGTGAGGTCGTAGGGGACGAGCCCGGGCGAGAGGTCCGGGTTGGCTTGAAATCCCACTTTCTGGCAATTGGCCGGATTGATCAATCCTGGATTCAGCACGGGGTCGCCGTCGGCGTCGAGGCAGACGGGGTTGAAGGTCGGATCGGTCAGCCCGAGCGTGAATTTCTCCGTCAGGATGGTGTCCGTGATCTGCACCCCGAACTTGGCATTGTGGCGGCCGTGCAAATAGTTAAGGTCGGCTTTCACGCCCAGGTTAGTCAAGCTCCTGGTCTGGCTGAGCGTGGCCGGCTGGTCGGCGAAGGCGTCGCGGCTCGGGTAGTAGTTGATCAAATCCCGCCGCACGAACGGATTCACCGCCAGCGTGACAGCAGGACTAAATACATGTACCCAACCGGGGCCAATGCTGAAGGAGCGCACCATCTGCTTCTGATCCTGCCCGGAAGCCACTTGGTCGTATTGATTGGGAACCTGAAACCAGTTGCGGGCGCCCAGTACGTCCAGGTGGAACATATTCGAAGCATCCGGTTGATAGTCCGAACGTGAGAACACGTTCATGTTGTTGCCGATGTCATGGAAGGGAAGGTATTCGGGGGTGTCCAGAAAACGGCCCGAGCGGGACCCGTTCACGGCAAAGAACTGGCCCCATTTTGCCCCGCCAAAACCGACATCGCCCCGCTCTTCGAAGGTTCCGAAAGAGCCGTACCCGCTGGAAAAACCGCCGTGCGTCTTCTGGCCGAGCCCCGAGCGCGTTACGGCGGTTACCACCAGCGACGTCTTGTCGCCATACTCGGCGGGCGTGCCACCATAGACTGCTTCGATGGATTGAATCGCATTCGTCGGAATCTGGGTGGAAAAGAGGCTTCCCTGCTGATCCGTGATGGGTTGGTTGTCGATCGAAAGAGCCATCTGGGCGTGGTCGCCGAGCGAATGAAAAAAACCGTCCGAGTCCGCCACCACGGCGGGAGTGGAAAGCGTGATGATGTCGCTCAGACCGGAGGCGATGGTAGTTTCCGGCAGCTTGGAAAACACCTCGCGATCGGCGTCCGCATGCGCGGAGGGCGTGGTCTCCATCAACGGCGCCTCCGCTCCCACCGTCACTGACGAACGCTGCGTCGCGAGTGCCAAGGCGATGTCCACGTTCACCGGAACGGCGCTCCGCACGGACAGATCGCTGTGGTAGTGCTGGAATCCGGCGGCATCGGCTTCGAGGTGGTAGACGTTTGGAGGGATATTGGTGAACTGATATTCGCCCGAAGCCGACGCTACCGCCTCCCGGCGATACAAGGTCAAATCGTTGAACAGGCGCACCGTTGCGCCCGCGACGACGGCGCCGCTGGGGTCGGCGACTTTCCCGCGAATGGTGCCAGCGCTGCCCATGGACTGGGCATAGATCGAGCTTGATAGGCAGAACAGCAGGAATGGGAGACTTCTCATAGTTTGAGATCCTTATGTTCCATTCTGGCCGGGGTGACTTGTTTCCCCTTGCTTTCTTTCGTGAGCGGGCTGAATGCCGCCGTGAGCGGGTCAGGCGGTGCTGCGATCTGGAGGCGGCGCTCGCAGCCTGCCGGTCCCGGTCCGCCTGCCTGGCTCTACTCGCCGCTCGCCCCGTGTGCCCGCCCGCCCACCAAATAGTCGGCCGCGCAAGCACGGGGTTGGAACTAGACTGACCGTGGTGCGCAGTCGAGCGTCGATCCGAAAAAAGTCCCGATCCACGCGCCGGGAACTGCGTGTCCTGGCCCTGATCGCCGCCGGCCTGGCTGTGCCGCTCCTGGGCATGTTTGCCATTGAGAGCCTCACCATGCAGCCCGATCTGTACGACCTTCTCGTGCGAACGGACATTCAGCCTCGCAATCCACCGATCCTTGGCTGGCCGGGACTGACGGGAACACCCTGTGACTGCCGGGTTCGGCTGCTGGGCTATATGATGGACGGCCGGCGGGCTGCCGCCGATGGAGCCAGTGTGTCCAACTTTATCCTCGTGCCCGATGCCGGCTCGCTGCCGTTTTCACCTCCTCGGGTCTCCGGAGAGATGATCGATATCCGTCTTGCGGGCGGCGGCGCGATCGAATTCAAAGGAGGTCGCCTGGTATGGGCGGAAGGCGTGCTGAACTCCTGCTATGTCTCGAACCGCGGCACGGAACCCTCATACTGTCTGACTGACGCCGCGGCGCTCCGCGCCGAGCCTGGAGACATCAAACGGTTCTTCCGATATCCGTGAATTCCTACCTGGTCGCGCCGATACGGCCGCCGGCCATCAGCCGCGCGGAGTTGCCGACGAATGACAGTTCAGAGGACACATGGATGAAGGCCGCCAGCATGGGGCTGAGGAAGCCGAAGGCGGCAAGCGCAATACCGATCGCATCCACGATGAGCGTGCCGGCGAAGTTCTGCATGATGATTTGGCGGGTGCGGCGCGCGATCTGAATGGTCTGTACGAACTTGAACAGGTCGTTTCCGAGCAGAACAACATCGGCGCTTTCCCGGGCGACATCGGTCCCCGACCCCATCGCCACTCCCACGGCGGCTTCGACCATGGCCGGCGCGTCGTTGATTCCATCGCCGACCATGGCGGTCCGGCGCCCTTGGGACGCCAGAGCCTTCACTCGTTGCGCCTTCTGCTCGGGAAGAAGCTCGAAGCCCACGTCGTCGACGCCCAGTTCGCGAGCGGTCGCCTCCGCGACCGCTTGCGCGTCTCCGGTGAGCAGCAGCGTCCCGATATGCATGGATCGCAGCGCTTCGACGGCTCGCCTCGCCTCGGGTCGCAGAGTGTCGCCCACGCGGATCAGGCCCAAGTAGCGGCCGCCTCGCGCGACGAGTATTTCGGTGGCCGGAGTCGAAGCGTCGCGGGCCTCGGCCGGCGGGTGATCGAGCGAAAGCTTCCGGAAGAATGCGCGGTTGCCCGCGACGATGTCCTCGCCTGCACGAGTTGCAATCACGCCCTGGCCGGGCTGGTAGACGAATCTGTCGGGTTCCGTCGCGAACACGCCCGAATCCCCGGCCCGCGCAAGGACCGCTTTCGCGAGCGGATGTTCCGAGCGGACCTCCGCAATCGCGGCCGCTTCGAGAAGCGCCTTGTGCGTCACGCCGTCCGCCGGCAGGGTTTCCCACACCTTTGGAACCCCGTACGTAAGCGTGCCGGTCTTGTCCAAAACTACCGTGTCCACGGTGGCCAGGGTTTCCAGGTACAGACCGCCCTTGACGATGATCCCGCGGCGCGCCGCCTGGCCGATGGCGCCCAGAATGGCGAGAGGCGTGCCCGCCGCGATTCCGCAGGCCCCGGCCACAATCACGACGGAAATGGTGGAACGCACGTTATGCGTGAGCAGAAGCGTCAGCCCCGCGGCGGACAGAGCGAAGTAGACCAGATACCCCGCAAGACGGTCGGCTATCTTCTGCACCGGCGCCCGCGAGCGCTCCGCTTTTTCGACCGCCTCGACGATTTTGCCGAACGTAGTGTCCCGGCCAAGGCGCTCCGCGCGGACTTCCAGAGCGCCGGTCTGATTCACAGTGCCGGCGTAGACCATGGCGCCGGATGTCTTTTCCACCACGCTCGATTCGCCCGTGATAGTGGATTGGTCGACAAACGAGTGCCCGCCGACAACCACGCCGTCCACCGGCAACCGGGTTCCTGGATTGACCAGCACCGTGTCGCCGGGGTGGATCTCGGAGACCGGCTGCTCACAAGTTCCCTCCGGGCGCCGGACCAAGGCGGTGCGCGGCAGATAGCTCAGTAAGTCCCGAATGGCCTGGCGTCCCCGACTTACCGTCAGCCCCTCGATCACCTCGGCGACCAAAACAAAAAGCGTAATGACCAGCGCCGTGAAGAACTCGCGAATGACCAGCGCCGCGGTAAGCGCCAACCACATGGAGAGTTCCATGGTCATCCTGCGCTCGGTGACGCTGCGAAGCGCTTCCCTGAAGATAGGGTAGCCGCCGATCAAGGTAGCGCATAGCCCGATGACGCTGAGCCTTGGATACGGCTCCCAGACCCGAAACCACACCGCCGCCGCCGCAGCAGCGACGAGGATAATTCGAACGGCGTCGGCCGGCTCGATCGCCGGGCGCTCCAGCGCCGAACTCTCGGATTCGCGAACGCCGCGGGCACTATCTCCGTCAGGCGACGGACGATCGCACTCAAAGCGCGGTTGCGCCACATCGGCTTCTCCCATTTCCCAGATCCCCCTTGAAAGCTCGTTAATGCAGGTAGCTCCGCAGCACCCCGATCAACTCCTCCGCGGCCTGGGTCCGAGCCGGCCTCCGGCCGCCGTCGGACTCGATAACGTGGCAGCGGATATGCCCCTCGATGAGTTCGGCCATCAACCCGTCGATCGCCCCGCGGCACGCGGCGACGATCTGCAAAACATCGGTGCACGGGCGCTCCTCGTCGAGCGCCCGCTCGACCGCTTCAATCTGGCCCCGAAGACGCCGGACGCGGGACAGAAGTTTCTTCTTATCGCGGATTGTGTGAGCCGTAAACCCTCCGGGTTTCAATATACCATACCCCGGTATGGTATATTGTTGAAGCAGTTGTGCGCTAACACACACTGTCCGGCGGCATCTCGATATCCCGCCGGGGACGAACGAAGAACCGCGGGTGGACCGGAAATGGAGGCGGCCGGGCTGTTTCCCTTGGTGAGCGGGAAACACCGTACCGAGCCGGAGGCGACGGCCTTGACGTTCGATATCCTGGCCTTCGCGCCGCCGGAGCACTACCGCGTGATTCGGACCTGATTGGGGTGTAACATCTACATGTACGCAATGCGAAATCCGAGGATGAAACACTCGACAGCGGTCCTGAGGCTCGTGGGCATTCTCTCCATGGCTCTCGGCGTCACGGGGGGCCCTATCCGATTGTGGGCTCAAGGGGAAACCACGAGCGCCATCACGGGCCAGGTTTCGGATTCGAGCGGTGGCGGGGTGGCCAAGGCCACAGTGACAATCACCCACCGGGAGACCGGGCTCAAGCGCCAGCTCCAGACGGACGAGGCCGGGCGTTTCGCATTCCCCCAATTGCGTCCCGGCCCCTATTCGGTGCGCGTCCAGGCATCGGGTTTCGACGATCAAGTAAACGAGTCGGTTTCCGCGGGCTTGGGCGAGACCCGCACCGTGAACTTCACCCTGCAACTGGCGGCCTCCAGGCAGGACATCACCGTGGGTAGCGAGGCGCCGCTGATCAATGTGGAAAATCCGAATACCACAACCACCCTCACCGGGCATAGTATCGAGGACCTGCCGAATCCCGGTGGCGATCTCACCTATCCTGCCCAGTTCGCCCCTGGCGCCCTGATCAACACGGCCGGTTCGTCGAACGACTTCGTGGGCGGCCAGAATGGGTACGGAAACGTACAGTTCAACGGACTGCCCGCCCTCTCCAACGCTTATGTCGTGGACGGCCTCGAGACCAACGATCCGCTGACCAACCTGAACAGCGGGCTATCCACGAACCTCGTTCTGGGTCTCAACTCGATCGAGGAGGTTACCGTCAACACCACCTCTTATGCGGTCGACCAGGGCCGCTACGGGGCTTCGCAGATCAATTACGTTACCAAGAGCGGGACGGATACGCTGCATGGCAACCTCTATGAGCTGTGGAACGGGTCGCGGCTCAATGCGGCGGACTACTTCACGAACGCGACTCCCGGCGGCCGTAAACCGCGTTCGAACGTAAACCACTTTGGGGGCAGTCTGGGCGGTCCGATCGTCCATGACAAGCTGTTCTTCTTTGGCGACTTCGAGCAGATGCGCATCGCCCTGCCCATCGTCAACACGGTCACGGTCCCTTCGGCGGCGTTTCAAAGCTATGTGTTGCAGCAGTTGCCCAAGGGTGGAACCGACCCGGTTTCGGGGTCGAGTTACCCCGCCGCGCCGGAGCTAGCGCCGTTCTACCAGAAGATGTTCTCGCTCTATTCGAACACGGCCGGGATCCCGCTGCCTGTGCTTGGGTGCCCCTTGAACGCCAATGGCAGCCTCGTGTCCGGCATGCCGCCGAATGGAAACGGTTGTGCGAACCGGCGGACCACCTCCCAGTCGAGTTACGATCACGAGCAAGTCGTCACGGCCCGGATCGATCACAACATCGACGTGAATAACATGGCCTGGTACCGCTTCCAGTCCGACACCGGACTCCAGGCGGCGTATACCGACCCGATCAATCCTCTATTTGACGCTATCTCGTCGCAGCCTTTGTATTCGTTCGCGGCGGGATACACCCACATCTTCAGCCAGAACCTGGTGAACTACTTCAACCCGGCATTCTCGTGGTACGAGAGCCTGTTTGGGCCGGTGGATGCGAGCAAGACCCTGGCAGCCTTTCCAATCGTCCTTCAGGGGGTCGGGTCGAGCGCGCCGTTTACCACAATTGGAGGCTTGGACTACAACTGGGTGCAGGGGCGCCGCGCCACCCGGTTCCAGATCAACGACGACCTGGCCTGGACCGTGGGCCGGCATCAGATCAAGGTTGGCGTCAGTTCCCGCCGCCTCCGGCTTAACGACTACGACTTCAGCACGTATAGCACGCCCCTGGTTACCTACACCACGCTGGCGCAGTTCATCTACGGCGTGGCGTCCACCGCAACCAAATCCTTTCCCACCGCGGCCTCCCAGCCATTCAACTTCCTCGACGTGGATTTGTTCGCCCAGGATACCGTGAAACTGTCCACGGCGCTGACCTGGACATGGGGCGTGCGCACGGCCACCAACACCAATCCGATGAGCCCGCACAGTCTGATCGCGAGCTTGCCCGGCTCCTTCGACCCGTCGAGCCACGATCCGAATCAGCCCCTCGACCAGGCGATTGTCACGGGACGGGACAAGCTGTTTGCTTCGACGCCATTCCTCCTGTGGCAGCCGCGTACCGCGATTGCATGGCAATTCGCGCCGAGAACGGTGTTGCGCACCGGATTCGGCGTGTTCAGCGATCTGCTGCCCGGCAGCATCGTCGATCTGATCGCCTCCAATCCGCCGTACATCAATACCTTTCAGGGCGGCCTCCTGGGCCAGGCGGGCGGCTTGGCGATTGCGCCCGGCGCGCCGAACAGCGCCGTGGATGCGACTGTCGCCGCCAATCGGGCGTTTCTCAGCGGCTTTCAACAGGGGGATCTCTCCTGCGCTTCCGCCTCGGCCAGCCCCAGGACCTGTCTTCCCCCGGTCGCTCTGGCCGCCATTCCCGACGGCCAACTGCACGCGCCCTATTTCCTGCAATGGAGCTTTGGCATCGAGCGGCAACTGGGTAATACCGGGAGCCTGCGCGCTCAGTATGTCGGCACCCGCGCGGTAAACCAGCCCTACTCAACCCAGGTCAACGGATACCAGACCGTTTGCAGAGGCTGCTTCAGCCCATTCCCGTACAGCGCGCCCGCCGACCCGCGTTTCGCGGCGGTGACGCAACTCGCCACCGGAGCCAACAGTCACTACAACGGCCTTCAATTGACGGCGGAGAAGCGCATCGGCCACGGATTGCAGGTGCGCGCGAACTACACGTGGAGTCACTGCCTGGACACGGTGTCAAACGGCGGTTTCCTGTCTTTCTCGTCGCTGGGGATCATTTCCCCGTTGCCCGGCCTGTTAAGCCGCCAGTACGGCGATTGCGACTACGACATCCGTCACAACTTCAATGCGAACTACGTGTACCAGTTGCCGATGCATGCCCGCAATGCGTTACTGGGCAAGTTTGTGAACGGCTGGCAGTTGTCCGGTACGTTTTTCTATCATAGCGGCGTGCCCTTCTCGGTTCAGAGCGCGCCGTATTCGGCCAATGGCAATGGCATCGTCCAGGGCGGCGGCCCGCAGTTCGCCAGTGTTCTCAAGGGCGTGCCTCTCTACCAGCACGATCCGATACCGGGGGTGACCCAACCCGGCGCCGTTCAGTGGCTCAATCCGGATGCGTTTGTTTCGACCGTCGATTCGAGCACGGGGGCCTGCGCCGGCGGCGACTCGCCGGCGACATGCCAGTTCGGCGATCTGGGCCGAAACTCGCTTCGCGGCCCAGGCTTCTTCTGGTCCGATCTCTACCTGACCAAGCAGTTCCGGGTGGGCGATCGCCTGTCCCTGCGTCTCGACGGACAATTCTTCAATGTCTTGAATCACCCGAATTTCGCGCTGCCGGCGGCCATTGCCGGCATTCCCGGAAAGCCCGAAACCCAGGTTGGTTTCGGAGCCATAACCTCCACCACATCCCCGCCCACCGGGTTGCTCGGCGTCGGTCTCGGCGGCGACAACTCGCCCCGCATGGTTGCCATCCAGATGCGGATGGAGTTCTGAATGGAGAACACGGCGATGCTGCGAACACTGATGTTGTCCATGTTGGCGATGGCGGCCCCTCACGCGCAGAATGAAAACCGGCCCGTTATCCAGAAGGCGCCGGCCGGGCGGACCTCGGTTTCTTCCGGCAAGGAAATGTACCTTGCCTATTGCGCCGCATGCCACGGCGCCGCCGGCAAAGGAGATGGACCTGCCAGCGCGGCTTTGAAATCCCGCCCCTCGGACT
Organism: Terriglobia bacterium; assembly: GCA_963767595.1. Taxonomy (GTDB): domain Bacteria; phylum Acidobacteriota; class Terriglobia; order Bryobacterales; family Bryobacteraceae; genus BOG-224. The sequence continues at coordinate 33,578 of CAVYEK010000008.1, read as the reverse complement.
TGACCGGTCTCGCGGCCGGGAATGCGGGGAAATTTCCCGAACTGAAGGTCTTCGGCGCGATCAACGGGGACCTCCGTGTAACCGCCCACGGGTCCAAAGACATGCCCACCTGGGGCTCTGTTTTTCGGCGGATGGACGGCGCCGGCGCCGCCGGCGTCAACCTTCGAATTCGGAACCTGACGAAGTACATCGAGTCCCTTCAGACCAGGTAAGCCGGCGCGCCCCGCCCTATCGCCCCGCTTTCAGCGCCGCTATGATCGTATCCGCGTCGTACACGCATCCGCCCCACGGTCCGCCGCACACGTCTTGCAGCGCCGCCCACAGACGCGTGGCATCCGGCAAGTCCGGGTCCGCCGCCAGGTCGGCGCGCAGCGCTCGCGCGGCCAGTATCCGCGCACCCTCTTCCGCGCCCAGCGCCACGCCGTTCTCGCCCACCAGGTTGACCGAGCCCTCCAGCTTGATGCGGTCCACCACGATCTCGATCAGGTCGCCTTCGCGCAGTTTGCCAAGCGGCCCGCCCGCCAGGGCTTCCGGCGTGGCGTGCCCGATGCACGCTCCCGTCGAAACGCCGCTGAAACGCGCGTCCGTGATTACCGCCACATGCTTGCCGAAATCCAGGTAGCGCAGCGCCACCGTCAGTTGGAAAATTTCCTCCATGCCGGATCCCATCGGCCCCCGGCAGATCAACACCAGCACGTCGCCGGGTTTGATCCCCTCCGGCCCCTGGCTCTTGACGGCCGCAATGGCGGCCTTCTCCGTCAGGAAGACGCGCGCCGGCCCCACCTTGCGGTACACGCCGTCGGCATCCACCACGCTCGGGTCGATGGCCGTGCTCTTGATCACTGACCCGCCCGGAAGTAAGTTCCCCTTCGGGAAAGTCACGGTGGAAGTCAGTCCCTTCGAGCGCGCCCGGTCCGGACCCATGATCACGTCGTCCGGGTCCACCCCGTCCCGCTCGCGCAGCAGCTTTCGCAGCTCATGGCGCCGTTCCGAATCCTGCCACCAGTCGAGCAGCGCGCCCAGCTTTTCGCCGCTCGCCGTCAGGACTCCGGTATCGAGCAGCCCCGCCCTTCGCAGGTGCAGCATGACCTCCGGAACGCCGCCGGCGAGGAATACCTGGACCGTGGGATAGGGCCCGTTGGGCAGCGAATCCACCAGCCGCGGCGTCTGCCGGTTGAAGCGGCTCCAGTCGTCCACCGTGGGGCGTGTGAGTCCGCCCGCCCAGGCCACCGCCGGCAGATGCAGAATCAGGTTGGTGGAACCGCCGAAGGCCGCGTGCACCGCCATGGCGTTGCGCAGCGAGGCGTCCGTGAGGATGTCGCGCATGGTCAGGCCCTGCGCCACCTGGGCCAGCGCCGCACGCGCCGCCCGGCGGGCCATGTCGCTCCAGATGGGTTGGCCCGAGGGCGAAAGCGCCGCGTGCGGCAGGGTCATCCCCAGCGCTTCGGCCACCACCTGCGACGTCGCCGCCGTCCCCAGAAACTGGCAGCCGCCGCCGGGGCTGGCGCACGCCCGGCACAGGTCGCGGGCCGCGGCTTCGAGCGTCACCTGCCCGTGCGCGTACCGCGCCCCCACGGACTGCACTTTGCCCGCGTCCTCGCCGTCCTGCGCCAGCAGCGTTACGCCGCCCGGTATGAGAATCCCCGGCAAGGCGCGCGCCCCCGCCAACGCCATCATCATCGCCGGCGTGCCCTTGTCGCAGGTGGCCACCCCGATCACCCCGCTGCGCGTAGGCAGCGAGCGGATCAAGCGCCCGAAGACCGACGCCGCGTCGTTGCGGTAGGCCAGCGAATCGTACATCCCCGGGGTGCCCATCGACCGCCCGTCGCAGGGGTCCGTGCAGGCTCCCGCGAAAGGAATCGCGCCGCGGCTCTTCAGTTCCTTGGCCGCCGCTTCCACCAGCAGCCCCACCTCCCAATGGCCGGTGTGGTAGCCCAGGGCGATGGGCGTTCCGTCGGGCGCGCGCACGCCGCCGTGGGTGCTGAGGATCAGGAATTCCGGGCCGCCCAGCGCCTTTGGGTCCCAGCCCATGCCCGCATCCATCGCCCACCCGAAGAAGTCGCCGCTGGGCCGCTCGAGCAGCATCTCGCTGGTGACTGGCAGCGAGCCGGGAGGCCCCGGCGCCTTGCTGGGGACGTCGAACAGGGACCGTTCGCCGGAATCCAGAATCAGAGTGAGAGGGATGGTCATGCCTAATGCTACCAAGGGCGGGGCATGCTTCAGCTTGCCCGGCCCGCTTCTAGGGCTCTGACCGTGTGGAACTGTGCGATTGTGGGGCAGCTTGTCAAGCTGCGCGCCGGTTGGAAACCGGCGCTCCCGGTTGGTTGTCAACCCGCCGCAGGATGTCATCCTGCCCCACATGAAAGCAACATGTTCACGCGGTCGAAGACCTAGGGATCTGACCGCGCCATTCCCTTGTTAAGGACGCGGCCGGGAATGTCCGGCCCCTGGAGTTTCTACATTTTTGGTGCGAGCTCCGCGCCTTGCGGCAACCATCCATTTGGAGTCGTCCACTACCAAGCCCGGAGGGCGAAACATCTTAGCCCACGGCGTGAGCCGTGGGAAAGAGGCCGGGTCCGCCTAGCCCCGGAACGGGGCGTAAGTCTATGCCACACAGCCCTGCTATCGGCGCTAGGGCTTCAACAGCCACACCCGGTACGTGCGTGCATCGGCGAAGGGCACAAGCACCAGGTCCCGCGGCTTGCCCGCCGCCACGCCTTCCATGCGGTAGGCTTGTTTGCCGGCCCAGTTGCGCGGCAGTTGGCCGCTCGCGTCGGTCAGCTTCACCTGCGCCGTGCGTGGCCCGGCCGCCTGCGCGTCGAGCAGACCGCGGTTGAGCGCGCTCTCCAGAGCCAGGAACTGCGGTCCGCGCGCCACCGCCACGCTGTAGGGATAGCTGGGGCCACCGGGTACCACGCGCGTGGTGAGATCCATGTCTATCTTTACCGAATCGCCGGGGGTCCATTCGCGGTCGATAGTCAAATAGGCGCCGGGCTCGCCCTTGTAGGTCCGTCCGCCCGCCACGGCGTCATAGCGCGCCGTCCAGGACGGCACGCGGAGATACAGCGGAAACCGTGCCGCTTTCGCCGGGCGCACCGTCAACTCCACTGCGCCGTCCAATGGGTAAGTGGTCGTGGATTCGATGGCCACCTCGCCCGCGCCAGTGTCCACGGTGGCCTTGCCAGGCGCGTAGAAAAGGACCGCGATGCCATCGCCGCGCTTTCCCCAGGCCAACTGCGGGACCATCGAAATTCCGCGCGGCTCGCTTGACACGCAGCAGTTGATGCCCGGCGTGGGCCCCTTCTTGCCGTTCAACGGCGTGAAGTAGCAGATGTCTCCGCTGCGCGGGTCCTGCGCGCCCAGTAGCGCGTTGTAAACCGTGTGCTCCAGTTGGTCCGCGTATTGCTCTTCGCCGGTAACGCGCAATAACTGCCACGTCAGTTGCAGGAAGGTGACCGTGGCGCAGCCCTCGCCCACGTTGGAGGCTTCCTCGCCGGGCAAAACGAAGTCGTCCTGAAAATGCTCGGCGGCGCTGGTGGTTCCGGTGACGTAGAGCCGGTGCGCCACAATGTCCTTCCAGGCGATCTCCGCCGGCTTCAGATACTCCGCCTTGCCCGTGATGCGATATAACTCCACCAGCCCTACCAGGTTCGACATCATCTCGTACGCCTTGGCGTTGGCCGTCCTGAAGACGCTCTCCGTCGCCAGCAGGGAGGCCCCGATCTTGGGCCCGTTGGGCTGGTCCCAGGAGCGCACCAGGTATTCGCAGAAATCCAGATATTTGCGGTCCCCCGTGAAGCGGTAGAGGTTCGCCATGGCCTCCAGCGCGCTGGTGGCCGCCATGCCCATGTGCGTGCCGGCGGCGATGATATCGCGCTGCCCCGCGCCCGTTCCGAAGGTTCGCGCCAGCAGGTCGCCGATCTTTCGCGAGGCCTCGAGCGCCGGCTCGTCACCGGTAGCCTGATAGTAGTTCAGCAGACCGAGCAGGTCGTATTTGTGCACCCACACGTCCCAGCTTGTCCAGCGTTTGTCGTCCGTGTAAGTGCCTAGATAGCCATCCGGTAACTGGGTGGCGATCAGGTTGCGCGCCAGGCGGTCCATCAGCGTCTTCAGGCGCTGGTCGCCGGTGTAGAGGTACGTGTTGGCCGCCGCGTGCAGGAATTTGCCGGCGTGTTCCCCGGCCCAATCCTGCGGCCCCGGACGATGCTGGAAGCAATCGATGAGGGCCTTTTCGTCCACCCGCAGCAAACGGCCCTCCAGGTTCACGCGCATCCGGTCGCCCAGAATGCCCTCGATGTGTTGCCGCTCGAAAGCGGCGGGCGTGAACCGGTCCGCGATCTTGTCCGCGACCACGGGAGACTTGGCGGGCGGCCCCGCGAGAGCCGGCAGCGCCAGCAGCGCCGCAAGAATCGGGATTCGCATGGATTTGAGATGAGTATACCGGAGTAGAGCAGCCGCCGGAGGCGCCGGCGGCGTCAATTCGGCGTCCGAGGATTCAGAAACGCGAACGGCGGCCTTGGGCGCAAAGGCCTATGGGTTCCACGTCAGTAGGAGACGGTACTCGGCCTTAGCGCATCGCCACAACGGTTACTTGCCTGGCGGGCGCCGCGCTGACGGTACTGATGGCCTCGCGTTCCATGCGCGAAATCGGAAACTCGCGGCCTCCCATCGGAGTGCGGATCTCGGACAGAAAGTACCGATCTCCGTACTTGTGGAATACGAGCTGCGACTGCTCCATGCCGGAGGGGATTTCCTTGGGGTTGGAATTCACGACATGCGTGTGCCGGTCGGCGCCAGTCAAGGCCACAGTGAACCGTTCGTTGGGAAAACTGATGGCGTAGTTCCCCGCTGGCATGATCATGTTCCCAGCCACAAACTCAAACGGGATGTCCCCTACCGCAGCCGTGGTTTGTGCGCATGCCGGAAGCGCCACCGCCGCCACTGTGAGAATCGCTAACACTAGTCTCTTCATTGGACCAACACCTCTCTGTGTCATTACACACGCGAAGTAGACGCGCCGGGGAGTAAGCGCCGGATCTTCGCTGGCGCTCCTGTTCCAGGGACTGGGATGCAAAGATACCGGCATTGGATTCAGTACGCGCGGCGCGGCGCGAAGAGGAATGGAACGATTCGTACAGTCCGATCCGCGCTTCCGATTGTGGTAGGCCGCTTGCTTCAGCCCATCGGCGGCCGCCATTCCACGGAGCCGTGATTTGACGATCACAGCCTCGCAAAATAAACCATCTCTTTCCTTTTCAACCACTTACTCTTTCGCCGCGCCTCGATGGCTTTACCTGCCGCCATACAATCGTCGGTGGAGGAAGGACTTATTGTGGATACTTCACTTGGGCGCGTAATACTCGCATACAAAAATTTCGCGGCCAGCAAAAACATCAGCCACATCGGACTGGGCGTGGCGGCATTGAATACCGCTAAGACTCTGAGGGCGAATGGCATAGCGGCGGAAGTCTGGCCCATTGTCAGCGCCGAGGATTTGCGGACACGGCTGGATTCGACGATATCCCATGTCGTCACATCCGCGCCTTGGATTCTCTCGCGGGAATGGCAGCGCATGACGGCGGACTACCCGAATATCGCTTTCGCCATGAACTGTCATTCCAACGTGGGTTTCCTCCAGGCGGATTCGAGCGGCGTGAAACTGGTCCGGGAGGGCCTGGATATCGAACGCGGCACGTGGAATTTTCACGTGGCCGGCAACAGCCGCCGATTCTGCCGGTGGCTGAGGGCGGCGTACGAGGCGCCCTGCGCGTACCTCCCGAATCTGTATCACCTGGAATCGCAGCCGCCCGTGGTCCGGACGCTTTTCCAGGGCGGAACGCTGCGCATCGGCGCATTTGGGGCCACCCGCCCCCTGAAGAACTTCATGAGCGCGGCCGGCGCCGCGCTCGAAATCGCCACCCGGCTGCGGGTGAAGCTGGAGTTTTGGGTCTCGGCGGGACGCACCGAGGGCGGCGGCGGCATCATGAACGCCGTGCGCGCGATGACCGACGGGCTTCCCCACGTGAAGGTGGTCGAGAACGGATGGCAATCCTGGCCCGGTTTCCGCACCACCGTTCGCCACATGCATCTGCTGTTACAGCCGAGTTATACCGAATCCTTCAACATGGTCACCGCCGACGGGGTCGCCGAAGGCGTGCCTTCGGTGGTCTCGGAGGCCATCGACTGGGCCCCCAAAACCTGGACCGCCGCCTGTGACGACGTGCTGGAAATCGCCCATGTCGGACGGCGCCTGTTGTCGGACCCCTTCGCCGTGGCCGACGGTTTTCAGGCCCTGACGGAGCACAACGCCAGTGGGCTCGCCTCCTGGAAGCGGTACCTCGGGATTTCGTAGGGGCCGGGCACGCCCGGCCCGTATCGCCCGGCCTCGCTGCCAGCACATCCGCCAGCTATACTAGCCTGGGAGTTCCCCTATGACCACCTGTTCCTTCCGCGTTTTGCAAGCCTTCGCGCTGGCGGCTCTGGCCGCCACCGGCGCGCGCGCCGACGTCACCCTTCCCGCTCTGCTGTGCGATCACATGGTGGTCCAGCGGCGCCAACCCGTGCACGTTTGGGGCAAGGCGGCCGACGGCGAGGCCGTTTCGGTCGCCTTTCGCGGCGAAACCCGCGCCGCGACCGCCGACAACCTCGGTTTCTGGTCCATCTACCTGCCGGCCTCCGAGGCGGGCGGCCCGTTCGAGATGGCCATCAAGGGCAACAACTCCATCACCCTGCGGGACGTCATGGTGGGCGAGGTGTGGGTGGATTCGGGCCAGTCCAACATGGAGTTCTCGCTGCGCCAGGCGCTCAACGGGGAAGCCGAGGTGGCCGCCGCCAATCATCCCAACATCCGCTTCTTCAAGGTCCAAAGGAAGTCGTCTCCCGTCCCCGCCAGCGACGCCGACGCCATCCCCTGGCAGGTTTGCACGCCCCAGAACGCCGGCAAGTATTCGGCCGTGGCGTACTTCTTCGCGCGCGACCTCGACCAGCGGCTCAACATCCCCATCGGGATCATCGACTCCTACTGGGGCGGCACGTACGTGGAGGCGTGGATGAGCCTGCGCGCGCTTTCTTCGAGCGCCGACTTCATGCCCGCCTGGGCCTTGTGGGCGAAAACCATCGAGAACTACGATGTGCTGCTGGCGCGGCGCGAACGGCGCTACGCCGCCTGGCAGGATTCCGTGGCCAAAGCCAAGGCCGATGGGCGCACCCCGCCCGAGCAGCCCTGGGAGCAGAACCTCAACAACGCCGACATGCCCACCGGGCTCTACAACGCCATGATCGCGCCGCTCACGCCCTTCCCCATCGCCGGCGTGATCTGGTACCAGGGCGAAAGCAACGCCTCGCCCGAGCGCGGCCCCACCTACGCGGCCATGTTCGCGGCCATGATCCGCGACTGGCGGCGCGCCTGGGGCATCGGCGATTTCCCGTTCCTGTTCGTGCAACTGCCCAACTATCGGAGCGGTCCCACCAGCAAGTGGATGGAATTGCGCGAGGCGCAGCTACAGACGCTGACCGTGAACAACACCGCCATGGCGGTGACCATCGACGTGGGCGAAGCCACCAACCTCCATCCCCGCAACAAGCAGGACGTGGGACGCCGCCTGGCCCTGGCCGCGCGCGCCCTGGCGTACGGCGAAAAGCTCGAATACTCCGGCCCCCTGTTCCGCGCCGCGGCGCCGGACGCGGACGGCTTGCGGATATGGTTCGACCACGTCGGCGCCGGCCTCGAAACCAAGGACGGAGCGCCGCTGAAGGGCTTCCAGGTGGCCGGCGCCGACCGCCGGTTCCAGGCCGCCGATGCCCGCATCGATGGCGTGACGGTGGTGGTCTCGAGCCCCACCGTGGCGCAGCCGCTCTATGTGCGCTACGCCTGGGCGGACGCGCCCGAGTGCAACCTCTACAACAAAGAGGGCCTGCCAGCCTCGCCCTTCCGGTCCGGGCCGTAGGGCCTGATAGCGCGGCGCCGCCACCGTCCTATCGTGCGAATCCCGACCATCCGAAACGAGCTCGGTTCAGGCGTTTCGGATGGTATAATGGCTCTTACGGCACTCAGATCGGCTCGACATAATGCAAAGGCATCCCAAAGGCTCCGCCGCCCGTATTCTGCTTAGCTCCGTTTTCGGTCCCTACGCTCAGGACGATGAATTTGGCAGCCGCAAAATCAACCCCATGGAGTTGTACCACAACCAGGTGACGCGTGAGCAGGGTCCGTTTTCCCTGCGCATGTTCCACCGGTCGTGGGGCATCCTCATGATCCAGAGGAACATCTCGGCCCCCACCACGGTTCTCGATTTTCCTACCCGCGCCGCGTTCGAGGCCGAGTTGCAGGCCAACGACTACGACATCGTGGGCATCTCCTCCATCATCGTCAACATCGGAAAAGTGCGGGAGATGTGCCGGATCGTGCGGCGGGTCTCGCCGAAATCCACCATCGTGATAGGCGGCCACGTGGCCGCCGTTCCCGGACTCGACAAGATGATCGACGCCGACGAAATTGTGCGCGGCGACGGCATCTCCTGGATGCGGCGGTACCTGGGCGAGGACGAAAACGCGCCCATTATTCATCCCGAGATCGTCTCGGGGTACGGCTCGCGTTCCATGGGCATGAAGCTGCCCGTGAAGAAAGGCGCCACCGCGGCCACCATCATCCCCTCGGTGGGCTGCCCCATGGGCTGCAACTTCTGCACCACCTCCGCGTTCTTCGGGGGCAAGGGAAAGTTCCTGAATTTCTACGACACCGGCGATGAGCTCTTCGGCGTGATGTCGGAGATGGAGCGCAAGCTCCACGTGCAGTCGTTCTTCATGATGGATGAGAACTTCCTGCTGCACAAGCGCCGCGCCATGGAACTGCTGGGCCACATGAAGGAAGGCGCCAAACCCTGGGCGCTTTATGTATTCTCTTCGGCCAACGCCATCCGTCAATATTCCATCCGGGAGCTGGTGGAGCTGGGCGTCTCGTGGATCTGGATGGGGCTCGAATCGCCGCATTCGCACTACGACAAGCTGAAGGGCTCGGATACCCTCGAGCTCACGCGCGAGCTGCGCCTGCACGGCATCAAGCTCCTGGGTTCCACCATTGTGGGGTTGGAACACCACACTCCCCAGAACATCGGCGCCGAAATCGAGCACGCGGTGGCGCACGACACCGATTTCCACCAGTTCATGTTGTATACGCCGGTGCCGGGAACCCCGTTGCACGCCGAGATGACCGGGCAGGGACGCATGCTCGAAGGCGTGGACCTGGCCGATATCCACGGGCAGGACAAGTTCAATTTCGAGCACGCGGCCCTCTCGCGCGACGAATCCAAGCACTGGCTGGATTTCGCCTTCCGCCGCGATTACGAGCGCAACGGGCCCAGCATTTACCGCATTTGCCGGACCACGCTCGAAGGATGGCGGCGCTACAAGAACGACCCGGACCCGCGAGTCCGCGCCCGCTTCGCGTGGGAAGCGCGCTCGCTGAGCGATGGCTATGCGGCCGCGCTGTGGGCCATGGAGAAGCACCTGCGCAAGACCAACGCCCTGGTGTCGGAGAAGATCCGCACGCTGCGCAAGGACGTGAGCCGCGAATTCGGCCTGTTCAGCAGCGTGATCAGCCGCGTCATCGGGCCGGTGCTGCTCTGGTCCGCGCGCCGCGAAGAGAAGCGCCTCGCGGACGGCGGCACTTACGAGCCGGAAACCATCATCGAACGGCGCAACTGGCCTCTCCCCGCGCCGCTCGAAGGCCCGGGCTTAGGCGACTTGCCCGTGCCGGCGCCCTCGTCGGGCGATTGAGCCGGCGCTCGGCGGTTCGCACGCGCGCCCGGCGGCGACGCCGACGCCAGTCAACTGCGGGATGAACCCGCGTCGGCGGGAATCGGCTGCTTTGCGGGTTGCTCCTGAGGGGGTAAACTGAATGAACGGCGGCAATTGTTCTGGCCGCGGAAACCAATGGATCACTCTTCGGTACGTTTTGGCCAACTCTCCATTCAGGGCTTTCGGCGCCTGTGCGACGTTCGACTTTCATTGCGCCCACTGTCGGTGATGATCGGCGCGAATGGAACGGGGAAGACATCCGTGCTCGATGTGTTGTCTCTGCTGGCCTTTTCCGCGCAGGCAAGGCTGAGTTCGTCGATTTCGGAGCTGTCGGGTCTTGCGAGCGTACTTACCTACGAAAAGGCTGAGGAACTAAGACTCTCGATCTCGAACGAAGTTCCGGGTGATGACCCCCTTCAGTACTTCTTGTGTCTGCGTCCGCAGGGACTGGCCTACGAGATCACTGAAGAGACGCTCGGCAACAGACAGCCTGATACGCTCGGGTACTGGCATATCAGGTCGCTCGCACACGACGTGGTGTACTACGATCCCGAGAAAAGGAACTTGGCACGCCCGACATGGGAACACAACCCGCTGGAGACTTCGCTGGCGCAGGTCCCGAAAATGTTCCAGGAGCCAGAGGATTTTCGTCGTCGGCTGGCTTCCTCGACCTCTTATCACGTTCTGAATGTCGATCCCCGGTCACCGGTCCGCCTGCCGCAGGCGATGGGGCCGGCGGAGCTGCCCGGAAGGAACGGTGAAGACCTGGTTTCCTGCCTTTTCTATCTTCGAGAGACGGACCGAAACAGGTTCGAGGCGATCGAAGATTCGCTTCGGGCGGCGTTCCCGCGATTTGAACGCCTGGATTTTCCACCCGTAGCGGCGGGTACGCTTGCGTTGGCTTGGCGCGAGAGGGGGTTTTCGAAGCCGTTCTACATGCACCAACTGTCGGAGGGAATTCTGCGGTTCCTATGGTTGACAACCCTGCTGCAGAGCCCGGGACTTACGGCGCTCACCCTCCTCGACGAACCGGAGGTGAGCCTGCACCCCGAATTGCTGAGTTTGCTGGCCGACCAGTTGAGAGAGGCTTCGCAGCGCACTCAGATCCTTGTTGCGACCCACTCGGACACCTTGATCCGATTCCTTGAGCCCGCGGAAGTGGTTGTCCTCGACTCAACCGAGGATGGCATGACGGCCCTGACGCGGGCCGATGAGCTCGATCTGGACGCGTGGCTCAAAGAGTATTCGCTGGATGAGCTTTGGCGCAACGGGCGTCTCGGGGCGCGGGCGTGAAGATCACGATTCTGGTCGAGGGGAAAACGGAGCAAGCCTTCAGGCCTCATTTGCTGGAGTTCCTGAAGGACAGGATCGCCGAGCGTCAACAAAGGCCCCACCTCGATTTCTTCCCATGCCACGGGAGAGTCTACAAGGAGGACAAGCTTCGAAGGACGGTCGAAGCACTCCTGGGAAACGGAAGATCTCCGTCAAATGCCGTGATTGCACTGACGGATGTATACACGGGTACGGACGATTTCGTCGATGCTGCGGATGCAAAACGCAAGATGCGCGCCTGGGTGGGGAAGAACGACAACTTCTATCCCCATGCGGCGCAGCATGATTTCGAAGCCTGGTTGCTTCCGTTTTGGAGCGACATTCAAGCTCTCGCCGGACACAAGAAAGCCGCACCGCCGGGCCCGCCGGAATCCGTGAATCACGACAAGCCGCCGGCGCACCACATTCGCGAGATCTTCAGGATCGGAACCTGTCGGGACGACTACTCTAAGCCACGCGACGCCAACCGCATATTACGCGGCAAAGACCTTGCCGAAGCGGCGAACAAATGTCCGGAACTGAAAGCGTTCCTGAATACCATCCTCACGTTGAGCGGCGGCGAACCCTTATAGCGCCGTAATGGCAGGAACGGGATCGGTGGCGCCAGACTGAATGTGACGGAGGATGTCGCCGTGGATGCGTTGGTGGAGAGGCTGGACGCGAGGCTGCGCCAGTGGAAGCCGGAAACGGCGGCCCAGGTACGAGAGTGCGTGGCGGATGAGCCCACCGGCCCGGCAGGCCCCGATCACCCCCCTATTCCAGCGTGATCCGCAAGTAGCTGATGGCCCCGTTGCGGATCTCCACCTGGCTGGTGGCCGTTTTGCCGTTCTTCTCCACCGTGATCTTGTAATTGCCCGGCTCCAGGGGGATCTGCGCGGGCGTGGTCTGCGGCAGGCGGCGTCCGTTCAGGGAGACTGTGGCGCCATCCGGCGCGGTGGTGAGCATCAGCGTGCCGGAGGGCGCGCGCAACGCCACCAGCGGCAGATCCACCTCGCTCGAACCCACCGTCACGTCACGGTGTTCTATTTGGTAGCCAGGCAGAGTGATGGCGATGGTGTGGCGTCCGGGAGCGGCGTCCAGCGCGCATGGCGTCGAACAGGCCGCGTCGGGACGCCCGTCGAGCGTGGCGGTGGCCCCTGGCGGAGTGCTCACCACCATCACCTGCTGCATCCCGCCGCCGGCGGGACGGGCTTGCGTCCGCGGTAGCGGGACCTCCGGACGGACGACGCGCGCATTCTTCCCGGCATCTTCCGGCGGGACGGGCTTCGCCGCCGCCGGCGCCGGAAGCTGGCTGCCCGGAGCCGCGCCTGCGCCCGCCTGCGCCCCCTCCGCCGGGACGGCCGGCATGGGGCTGGGCTTGAGCTCCGCCGTCGGCGCCGCGGCTGGGGCCGGCTCCGCCACCGGCGCCGCCGGCGCGGCGGGCGGCTGCGGCTCCGGCGTGGGTGTCCCTATCCCCAGCGCCGCCTGAATCCGCTGCCCGACTCCCTGCCACTTCCGCGGAAGCGAAGGATCGGCCTGCCAGCCAATCAGGGCCAGCAACGCGGCGGCCATGATAACCGCCGCCAGAAACGGCAGGAACCCGGACTTTCGGCGCTTGCCCCCTTCCGAGGCAGCCGTGGTCTGGCCCGCGCGGGCGCGGTGGGCCGGCGGCAGGGCCATCGCCGGCGCGGCCGCCTCCACCGCCGTCGGCTCGTTGCCGGAACTGCCGCGCGCCATGGGTTTCCAGCCCCGCGTGGCCGCGCACGCCCGTTCCAGATGCCCGACGAACTCCTGGCAGTCGCCGTACCGCGCGTCGGGCTTCTTGGCCAGCGCCTTGCGCAGCGCGGCTTCGATGGCGCCACCGAGGCTGGGGTTGAGACGGTGCAAGGGAATCGGCTCTTCCGCCACAATCTTATAAACCACGGTGGTGAGCTGTTCGCCCGTGAAGGGCTTCTCCCCGGTGAGCATTTCGAAGGCGATCACGCCCAGCGAGAACTGGTCCGACCTCCCGTCCACCGGCTGTCCCTGCACCTGCTCGGGGGACATGTAATGCGGCGTGCCGATGATCGAGCCGGTCATGGTGAACTGCTCGGACGCGGTGACCTTGGCGATGCCGAAATCGGTGATCTTCAAGGAGCCATCGGCCGCCACCATGAGGTTGGCCGGCTTGATATCGCGGTGCACGATGCCCTTGGCGTGAGCGTAGTCGAGCGCCGCCGCGGTCTGGGCCAAAATGCTGAACATGCGCTCGGCCGAAATCGCCTCCCCCGGCTCGAGCACCTGATCGAGCGTCGGCCCGTCCACGTATTCCATGGCGATGTAGGCCAGGTCGCCCTGCTGCTCCACGTCGTAGATGGTGACGATGCCGGGGTGGGAGAGAATGCCCGCCGAGCGCGCCTCCCGAAACAAGCGTTCGCGCAGGCGTTCCTGCTCTTCGGGCTTGCGGCCCATTCCCAGTTGAATGGTCTTGATGGCCACTGGGCGGCCGATGTTGGGGTCGATGGCGTGGTACACCACGCCCATCGCGCCGCGCCCCAATTCCCTCACGATTTTGTAGCGCCCTATGCGGTCCATCCAGTTCTAGTGATAGCACGAACGAACGCTTCCAGATGCCGTGGGACAGACGATCGGTTTTCGTCGTCTGTCAACCAGGCGTGGGACAGACGATCGGTTTTCGTAGTCTGTCAACCAGGCGTGGGACGGACGATCGGTTTTCGTAGTCTGTCAACCAGGCGTGGGACAGACGATCGGTTTTCGTAGTCTGTCAACCAGGCGTGGGACGCTGAGGCCCGACAGACCACCAAAGGCGATGGTCTGTCCCACCTCCTTACTCGTAGCGCAACGATTCAATGGGGTCCAGCCTGGCCGCCTTGATGGCTGGCAACAGGCCCGCCACCAGCCCCACGGCTTCCAGCATCGCGGTGGATGTCAGCACGGCGAAGGTGGAGATGCCCAAGTGAATATCGGCGGTTCCGCTGGAGTCCTTGAAAAGCGGACCGAGCAGCGGCAGGGAGCCCAGAAACGCGCTCACCGCCCAGCCGGCCGCCACTCCCAGCGCGCCGCCCGCCGTCACGATGGCCACCGCTTCCAGCAGGAACTGCGCCAGGATGGCGCGGCGAGTTGCGCCGATCGACTTCAGCACCCCGATTTCGCGGGTTCGCTCGGTCACCGAAACCAGCATGATGTTGGCCAACCCGATGCCGCCGATGGCCAGGGTGAGCGTCCCTATGAAGCCCAGAAGCAAGCGCAGAGCCAGGCCCATGGTATCCACCAGGCGCATATATTCGTTGAAGATGTAACGGACCACGGCGCGTTCGTCGCCGGGCGCGAAGTTGTGAATGCGCGCCAGCGTTTCCTGCACCTGGCGGACGGCGTCGTCGCGGAATATGGGGTTGGCGGGCATCCACACGATATCGTCCGGGTACTTGAGGTCGCGGTACAGCGACGCGGTCTCAAAGGGAATGAAGACGCATTCGTTGTCGGGGGTGTTGTAGTTGGCGATCTGGGTCTTGGTCTTGAGGACGCCTACCACGGTGAAGCGCAGCCCGTTGATGGAAATCTGTTCGCCCTCCGGCGGAATCTCGCCAAAGAGCTTGTCGGCGGCCAATGCGCCCAGTACCGCTACGCGGCGCTTCTGCGAATCGTCGTCGGCTTCGATCCAGCGGCCCGAACCCATGCTCTGGTTGCGGATGCGTCCGTAGGATGTGCGCACGCCGCGCACCATGGTGGTGTACGAGCGGTATTCGCGGACCACCGTCATGCCGCCCATCATCATCTCCGGAGAGATGGCTGCCACCAGGGGAACCGAGGTGCGGATCTCTTCCACGTCGGAAACCTCGATGCGGATCCTGCGCCCGGCGCGTTCGCCGCCGGCCTGGCTGGAGGTGCGGCCTCCGAACTCCAGCACCAAGTCCTGGCCCACCGTCATGAACGCCCGGCGCAAGGCCCGGTGAAAACCGTCGCCGTAGGAATAAAGGATGACAAAGCACGCCACCCCCCAGGCCAGGCTGATGGTGGTGAGGATGCTGCGCTGGCGGTTGAATCGCAACGCCTGGCCGGCCTCGCGAAAAACGGAAGCGATGGTCATGGCTTCACCCACGTGGCGCACGCACTCTTGCGTGCCGTGTCGAGACTCCTCTCGACACATCTTCGCGCGCGGGGAACCTGGCGTCGGCAGGAGTGCCGACGCGGCACGCAAGAGTGCGTGCGCCACATCGGAATGGCAAGATCGCTTCCCGGTGAGCGTCTATCTTTCATACCGCAGCGCCTCCACCGGCGTCATGCCGGCCGCCCGCCAGGCGGGCCAGATGGCCGACGCCACCGCCACGATGCCCAGCGCTCCGAAGGCCAGGGCCGTGGTTTGCCCGTCTACCGGCAGGCCGCCGAACATTTCCTGTTTGGGCAGGCGGTTCACGGCCGCGGCGATCAGGTACGCCGCCATCCAGCCGGCGGAGCCGCTCAACATCGCCAGCGCCACCCCTTCCAGCAGGAAATCCGCGAGGATACGCCGCCGGCGGGCGCCCACCGCCATGCGCAGCCCGATTTCCCGCGTGCGTTCGGTTACCGACACCAGCATGATGTTCATGACGCCCACCCCGCCCAGGGTCAGCGTCACCGCCGCGATGGTCCCCAGGAAAACGGTCATGGAACTGAAAATGTCGTCCACCAGTTGCGCGTTCTCCACCGTGTCCCACATGCGAATGGCGCCGGCGTCGTCGCGCTGGAAACGGTGATTGCGCGCGAGCACGCGCACCACCTGGTCGTGCGCGCCTTTCCAGTTCCCTAGCGAGGTGGGCACGTAGATCAGGTCGCTCACGATGCCGGGGTGGAAGTTCTCGTCGGTGAGCGGCAGGTCGCGCACCATGGCCGAGTAGGGCACGAAGATCTTGTCGCTGTCGAGGCCGTTGTAGCTGCTGTTCTGGGTCTTGGGGGGCGTGAGGCCGACGATGCGGTAGGGCAGCCCGTTGAGGGTGATGGTGGCCCCGGGGGAGACGGGGTGGTCGCCGAACAACTGCTTGCGGACGTTGTCTCCAAGCACCGCCACGCGGGCGCCGTCGCTCTCGTCGTTCTCCACCAGGAAGCGGCCGCGGTCTACCGGGACGTTGCGGATTTCCGAGTACGCCGGCTCCACGCCCATGGCGCCGAATGTGCCGCTGTTGAACTGGCTCACCGCGCTGGCGCTCGTTTGCAGCTCGGCCACCACCGCGCGCACCAGGTAGCACTCCGTGCGGATGTCGCGCACGTCGTCGTAGTTCAAGCGGATGCGCCGGCCCGCGCGGCGCCCGCCCGGCTGCAACTCGGTCTGGCCGCTGAAAACGATGACCATGTTCTCGCCGATTTCGCGGAAGCGGTCGCGCTGGCCGGCCTTGAAGCCGTCGCCCATGGCCACGATGATGACCATGGAAGCCACGCCCCAGGCGATTCCCGCCATGGTGAGCAGGCTGCGCAGCTTGTTGCGCAGCAGGCTGGAGAATACGTGGCCCAACAGCTCTTTAAGGAAGATCACCGGAAACCCTTTTGACGCGGATCTTGACGCGGATCTTGACGCGGATCTTGACGCGGATCTTGACGCGGATCTTGACGCAGAGACGCAGAGACGCGGAGAAATTCAAGAGGAGAGAAAGAAAAAGAGAAGAGGAGAATAAGCGAAAATGGCGCGGCGCATTCCCAAGTACTCACTCAATCCTCCTCTCCTCTTTTTCTTCTTGAATCTCTCCGCGTCTCTGCGTCTCTGCGTCAAGAACCGCGTCAAGAACCGCGTCAAGAGCCGCGTAACCGCCTCTATTGCAGGATCACCTGCTGGCCTTCCACCAGCCCCCGCACGATCTCGGTCTTCGAGCCGTTGCTGATGCCCGTCACCACGGGCGTCCGCCGCTTGCCGGTGAGCGCCGTCGCATCCGGAATCTCCACCTCCGTGGAACGGTCCTTCTTGTAGATGATGGCGCCTTCCGGAATCGCCAGCACGCCCTTGTGCTCTTCCAGCATGATTTCGGCGTTGGCCGTCATGGTGGCCATCAGCTTGCGCGCCGCGTTGGAAATGGAGACGCGCACCTCGAAGGTGGTAACGTTATCCTTCTCCACTCCCATGGGCGAGATTTTGGTCACCTTGCCGGAGAATTTCTGGTCTTTGTAGGATTCCACCGTGATGCGCGCGGGCTGGCCCATGTAGACCTTGCCGATGTCGCTTTCGTCCACCTTGCCCTTGACGTAGACCTCGCTCAGGTCGCCGACGTTCATGATGAGGGTCGCGCCGGAGCCCATCACCAGGATGGAGCTGACGGCATCGCCCACCTCGCGGTCGCGTGAGAGCACTACGCCGTCGAGGGGCGAGACGATGGTGGCGTTGCGAAGATCTTCCTCGGATTGCGCGAGCTGCGCGCGCGCCTGCTCCACCTGCGCCACGGCCTTGGCGATAGCGGCCTTGGTGACCCCCAGGTTCACCTCCGCCTGCTGCTGGCGGTTGACGCCGAGCTGGTAGTTTTTCTCGCTGTCGTCGCGCGCATTCTGGGCGATCAGGTTCTCCTTGAACATATCCTGGGCGCGCTCCACATCGCGCTTCAGGAACGGCAGATCGGGGCCGGCGGCTTCCACCTTGTTGCGCTCGTAGTCCGCTTCGGCGCTCCTCTGGGCCGCCTCCGCCATGGAGAGCGCGGCCTGCGCCTGGCGCAGGCGCGGCAACAGGTCGTTCTGGTCCAACTCGCAAATCACCTGCCCCTGGTGGACCGTATCTCCAACGTTGACAGGGAGCTTGAGTATGATGCCGCTGGCCTTGGACTTGATCTCCACCTGGGTGGTGGGCTCGATCTTGCCGGTGGCCACCACCGACCGGGCCAGATCGAGACGCTCCACGCGGGCCAGTTTTTCCGGATCGATCTTGGCCGGCGTGCGGCTGAGGGCCCGCAACGAAAAGAACGCCACGCCGGCGAGTATCGGGATGGTCGCCAGAAGAATCCAGCGAAACGGTCCCTTTTTCCTGTTAGCCATGCCTTTCCTAATAAAGCATGTTACGAAATCCAGCGACATTTCGTTCCGCGGGGTCATAAAATAGGACTTCGTGGCTGAATTCGAAAACATGGCGCTGCAACACGACGGCGGAAACCGGGGCATCCTGGCCCGATGGTCCCGCGTGTCACTGCGCGCCAGAGGCGTGGCGGCGCTGGCGGTGCCCATGGCGGCGCTGTTCGTGGCGCTGTTCTCCATTTACCTGGTGGAGAACGAGGCCAGCCTGGCGGACCAGATCGTGGTGAACGCCTACGAAACGCGGGCGGAGCTGTTGCAGTTTCAAATCGACCTTTTGGACGCCGATTCCTCCATGAGCGGATTTCTGGCGACCGGCGACGCGCATTTCGTTTCGTCCTACCAGAAAGCCCGCGCGTCGCTGGGGACCACGTTGGAGCGCCTTTCCACCATGGTGGGCGACGACCCGCCCAGCGTGGCCACGGTGGGTCAACTCAAGCGCGTGGCCGGGGAGGCGACGTCTACCTTGGAACAATTGCGCGTGGTGGACGCGGCCTCCCGCGATCCGCTTCTGAGGCGCGGCTCAACCCTGATGGCCGAAGCGCGCGACCGCCTGGAAATCCTGCGCCAGGCCCAGGACTTGCGGCTCTTCCGCGCGAGCTACAACCGCGACGTGGCCCGCAAGCGGCTCTTCCGGGTGATGGTGTTTTGCGGCATCATCGGCCCGCTGGGGGCGTTGTTCGTGCACCTGCTTCTGGCCGGCCGGCTGGTGCGGCGGATACGCGCGGTGGGCGAGAATGCGCGCCGTCTGGCCCATGGCCTGCCGCTCGATCCGCTTCCCCAAGGCTCCGACGAAATCGCCGAGGTGGCCAGCCAACTGGACGACGCCGCCTACCTGCTGCGGGAGCGGGAAAGGAGCTTGCAGGAGAGCGAGCGGCGCTATCGGGAGCTGTTCGACCGGGCCCCGGTCCCCTACCAGGAGATTGACCGGGACGGCGTGATCACGCGCTTCAATGAGGCGGCCTGCGAGCTGCTGAAGTGCTCGCCCGACCAGGTGCTGGGTCGCAAGGCGTGGGAGTTCGTGGACCCCGAGCTCCGCGACGGTTTTCGCGAGGCCATGCTGGTGCGCATGGTGGCGGGCTCGGATTCCGGAGCCTACGAATGCGACTATGCGCTCGACGACGGATCGCGCATCACGGTGGAGATTCGCGAGAGCCCGATCCGCGACGAGCGCGGCGAGATAACCGGCGTCTGCCGTTCCCTGGTGGACATCACCGAGCGCCACCTGGCCACCGTGGCGGCGCGAAAAGTGTCGCAATACGCCATGGAATTGCGCAACAAGAACGAGCAACTGGGCCGGGCCCTGGAGGCGGCGCGGGCCGCTTCCACGGCCAAGAACCGTTTCCTGGCGGGCGTTTCCCATGAGCTGCGCACGCCGTTGAACGGGATTATCGGATTTTCGGAGCTGCTGTTCGACGGCAAGCTGGGCGCGATGTCCGAGGAACAGAAGGAATGCATGGGAGACATCCTCATGAGCTCCCGCCATCTGCTCGATCTGATCAACGACATACTCGACCTTTCCAAAGTGGAGGCCGGGAAGATGGAGTTCCGCCCCGAGCGCGCCAATATCGAGGCGCTGGTGAACGAAGTGCGCGACGTGGTCCGCCCGCTGGCCGACAAGAAAAGCCTGCGGGTGACCACGGACGTCCCCGCCGGATTCGCGGCGGTCACGGATCCCTCGCGGTTCAAACAGATTCTCTACAATTACCTGTCGAACGCGGTGAAATTCACCGGCGAAGGCGGCCAGGTGATGGTGCGCGCGTCGGCGGAGGGCGAGGACATGTTCCGGCTGGAGGTGGAGGACACCGGAGTTGGAATTGCGCCCGAGGAGATCCAGCAGCTCTTCCAGGAGTTCCAGCAGCTTGCCAGCAACCGCAAGGCCGGGCAGGGAACCGGCCTGGGGCTGGCCCTGACGCGCCACATTGTGGAGGCGCAGGGCGGGCATGTGGGAGTGCGCAGCGCTCTGGGGCAGGGAAGCGTGTTCTGGGCCGTGCTGCCGCTGGCGGCCGCCGATCGAGCCCGTGGTTCCGCGCCGGGAAGTGGAGGAAATGCGTAGCCTGAGGCGCCCATTTTGACGCGGAGACGCGGAGAAATTGGGAGTGGAAGACAAGTAATAAGGTTTTGTTCTCCTTACCCCAATGCTGTTCACTTAGCACGCCTGCCCTTCCGTGGCGCAGGCTCTCAGCCTGCCGACTCGACACTCGTGTCGAGTCTGGCGCCCGGTCCGCCGCCAAGCGTCGAGACGAGTCTCGACGCGGCAGCCTGAGAGGCTGCGCCACGGAAGAGAGCAGCGATTCAGTGAACAGCATTGTTCCTAACCTGGTCTTGAATTTCTCCGCGCCTCCGCGTCTCCGCGTCAAAAACGTCCCGCCCGCGACAAAAACGGCTGCGTGCTAAGCTCGGGCCGTGAAGCTCGCACGGAAACTGGAGCTGGTGTCCGGCTTCCTGAAGACCCAGAGCGCGCTGGCGCTTTCCACCTCCGGCGCCGCCGGCTCGCCGTGCGTGGCCCCGCTCTTCTACCTGCCTGGCGAGCATCTGGAACTCTACTGGTTCTCGTCTTCCCGCAGCGAGCACAGCCGCAACCTCAAGCGCGACCCGTCCGCCGCGGTGGCCGTCTACGCCGATGCCGCCCGATGGGAAGACATTCGCGGATGTCAGATGCGGGGCGCGGTCGCGGTGGTCGCCGGCCGCCCCCGCCGGGCCATCGCAGCGGCCTACGTGGAGCGGTTTCATCTGGGAACCTTGTTCCAGGCCGCCATGCTTCGAAGCCGGCTCTACGCATTCCACCCGCGGTGGGTGCGGTATATCGATAATTCGCGGGGATTCGGCTTCAAGTTCGAGATCGATCCGCGGGGGCCCGCGCGCGCCGGAACACCAGCAGGTCCGAGATGAAGTAATTCGCCAGCGATCCGGCCGCGATGGCGAGCAGATTGGCAATCAGGTATTGCATGTGAAGGCGGCCCACCAGCAGGCGCATCGAAACCAGATTGACCGCCATCGAAACCAGGCCGTTGCCGAGATGGAACCGCACCAGCCGCCAGAACACGTTGCCGCCCGCTCCGCAGCGGTCCTTCCAGGTCCACAACTCGTGCCAGACGAAGTTGTGAAGGACGGCGATTTCCACGGCCAGCGCGGTGGCCGTGAGATACGGCAGCCGCAAGAGGCCCTTCAGCACGGCCAGCGCCGCAAGCTGCACTCCGATTCCGATCGCGCCCACGGCGTTGAACTTCAACCACCGTCGCAGCTCGCCGGCGGGATTCACGGCAGCCGCTCGGCTCGGTACAGATACGCGGTGTGGCGAGCCACGCTCCAAACCACCATCAGAGCCATGCCGGCGATGCCGGCCACCCCGCCCACATCGAAGAGCCGGTAGGAGCGCCCGAACAGGCGCGCCGTCTGGCGGCCGCATAGCAGCGCGATGTTGCCGGCCATAAGAAGCAGGCGCAGCTCGGTGGGGCTGAACTTCCAGAAGGACAAGTGAAACACGCCGATAGCGTAGGTAGCCAGGTAGACCTCGATGGAAAGCAGGAAATAGGCCACCAGAAGACCGATGGCCACGCCGTGCGCCATGTGGCCGGAAAGGCCCAGACCCACCATCAGGAAGAGGGTTCCGAATGCGTCCACCACGTGATCCACGTAGAAACCATAGCGCGGCCGCTGGCGGTTGCGCACCCGCGCGAGGGTGCCGTCCAGGCTGTCGCCCAGCCAGTTCGCCGCCAGGCACAGGATCGCCAGCCACAGCCCCGCGTCGCTCCACCGCGCGTACCAGTAGCTCAGCCCGGCGCCCAGCATCGCCAGAAGGCCCAGCGCGGTGAGGTGGTCGGAGCCGATCCAACAGGGAGTGCGGCGCGCCATCCACACAAGGCATCTTCTCTCCAGCGGCGCCAGGAAGCTGACCTGGGCGCGGCCGGCTTCCTGAAAATCCGGCTTTTCCATGTTTCGTATCATGTTAACAGGTGCTAAAAAGCGGGTCACTGGCCGTGGTTGCCGGTCTGGCGGCGCTCCTGCCGGTCTCCGCGTGGGATGGCGGCCTCATGCAGGCCGAGTTGAAGCCGCCCGCGCTGGCGGCCTTCGACGCGTATATGCGAGCGGCCGAGGCGCGCCTGCGCTACGACGGAAGCGGGAATTTTCTGTGGGTGGATGGCTCGCCCGAGCGAAAGCGGCTGGCGCTCGATGGGAAAGTCCAGGCGGAGCCTTGGGAGGCCAAGGGCCAGACTGCCGTGCCCGATGGCCTGATTCACGATTGGGTGGGAGCCGTGTTCATCCCCGGCGCGACGCTCGAGAAGACGCTTCTGCTGGCCGAGAACTACGACAACAACAAGAACGTCTACAAGCCCGAAGTCGTGGATTCGAAGCTGCTCAGCCGGAACGGAGACGACTTCAAAGTGTTCCTGCGGCTGCTCAAGAAGAAGGTTCTCACGGTCACCCTCAACACCACTTACGATGTGCGTTATCTCCGGGTGGCCCCCAACCGGTGGCGCGCGGATGCCTATAGCACGCGGATCGCGGAAGTCGCCAACGCCGGAGAACCGAACGAACGCGAACTGCCGCCCGGCAAGGACCACGGATTCATGTGGCGCTTGAATTCGTTCTGGCGCTACGAAGAGCGGGATGGCGGGGTGTTTGTGGAATGCGAAGCGATTTCGCTGACGCGCGATGTGCCGGCCGGTCTGGGGTGGCTAATCAACCCGATTATCCGGGATCTTCCGAAGGATTCCCTGGTGAACCTATTGACCGCCACGCGCCAGGCTCTGGCAGGCCGTCCCGCCGGGCGCTAGCTCCTTCCAGAAAGCCGCAGCGCCCCAATGCTATCCTGAAGGCATCACCCGTCGGTTTTGGATA
Source organism: Terriglobia bacterium (assembly GCA_963767595.1). GTDB lineage: Bacteria > Acidobacteriota > Terriglobia > Bryobacterales > Bryobacteraceae > BOG-224. The sequence continues at coordinate 10,613 of CAVYEK010000008.1, read as the reverse complement.
CCAGCTTGAAAATCGGTTTTGTCAGCCTGGGTTGCCCCAAGAATCTTGTCGATAGCGAGGTCATGATGGGCCAGCTTGTGGCCCGCGGCCATGAGCTGACGCCGCATCCGGAACAGGCCGACGTGCTGGTGGTCAACACGTGCAGCTTCATCGATCCCGCCAAGAAGGAATCCGTGGACACGATTCTGGAGATGGCGCAGTACAAGAAGACCGGCCGCGCCAGGAAGCTGATCGTGGCGGGCTGCCTGGTGGAGCGCTACCGCGGCGACCTCCGCAAGGAAATGCCGGAAGTGGACGCCATCGTGGGGACCAACGAAATCGAAAGCATCGTGGCCCTGTGCGAGGGCGCCGAGGTTCCCGCCAATCCGCTTCAGCCTTACCTGTACCACGACCTCACGCCGCGGGTGCTGGCCACCCCCCGCCATTTCGCCTACGTGAAAATCGCCGAAGGGTGCGACCATCCCTGCTCGTTCTGCGTGATCCCGCAGTACCGCGGACGCTTTCGCAGCCGCCGCTTCGAATCGGTGGTGGCGGAGGCGGCCCGGCTGTTCGGGCAGGGCGTGCGCGAGATCAATCTGATTGGCCAGGACACCACCTGCTACGGCGAGGATCTCGGGCTGGCCGGCGGCCTGGCGCACCTGCTCGATCGTCTGGCCGCGCTCGAATCCGCGCGCGGGCGCTGGATCCGTTTCCTGTACGCCTATCCCAACAAGATCACCGGGCGGCTGCTCGATGTCGTGGCCGCGCGCCCCGCGCTGGTGAAGTACATCGACATGCCCCTGCAACATGCGAGCGCCCGCGTGCTGAAGCGCATGAAGCGCGGCGGCTCCGGCGATATCTTCCTGAAGCTGATCGAGCGTATCCGCCGCACCATCCCGGGAGTGGCCATTCGCACCAGTTTCATCACCGGTTTTCCCGGCGAGACGGACGAAGATTTCGGCGAGCTGCTGCAGTTCGTGGAAGCCGCGCGGTTCGACAACTTGGGCGTGTTCACGTATTCCGACGAGGATTCGAGCGCCAGCTACAAGCTCGATGGCAAGGTGAACGGGCGCGTCTCGCAAGCGCGCAAGCGGCGGCTGATGGCCGCCCAGCGCAAGATCGCGCGCGCCCGCAACCGGGCGCTGCTGGGAAGCGAAGTGAGCGTGCTGGTGGAAGGGCCTTCGCCCGAGACCGACCTGTTGTGGCAGGGCAGAATGCCGGTCCAGGCCCCCGAAATCGATGGCGCGACCCTGATCAACGATTACGAAGGGGCCCGGCCGCGTCCCGGCGAGATCCGGCGCTTGCGTATCACCGCGGCGCACGATTACGATGTTGTCGGAACCGTGCTGGCCCCCACCGAACCGGCCCCCGAATACGCCGGCCCGGGCTTGATCAACATCGCCGGTGACCGCTCCCTTACGGGGCGCCCTGTGGGCCCGGCTCTGAAAGCGGCTCCGAAGGCGTCATCCGAGCCGCGACCGTGAGGGAGCGGTTGGCGCAACTAGCGTATGAAGTGCCCCACCTGCAAGAAGGAAGTGAAGCTCGGCGACGCCGAGTTCCCGTTCTGCTCGGAGCGCTGCCGGATACTCGACCTGGGAAACTGGGCCTCGGACCGCTACGTAATCTCGTCTCCCATCGAAGTGGAGCAAGTCGAGGACGCGGAAGAATGACCTCCCCTCGTAGAGCGGGCTTCCAGCCTGCCATGCCGGCATCCGTGCCGGCATTCTTCTGAGAGACCCCCCATGCGCCTGAGACTCGCCAACCTGCTTTCCACTTGGTTTGGGTGCGGATATTCTCCGGTGGCCCCCGGCACCGCCGGGTCGGCCGCGGCGCTGGCCATCGCCATCCTGTTGCGCCAATACGCCGGGTTCCCCGCCTGGGGATTTGCGCTCCTGGCCGCCGCGCTCTTCCTTCCCGCGGTGTGGGCGGCCGGCGTGACGGAGCGCGCGCTCGGGCGGAAGGACCCCGGTTGCGTGGTGGTGGACGAAGTCATCGGGCAATGGATCGCGCTGGCCGGCCTGCGCGCCTTCACCTGGGAAACCTATCTCGCGGCCTTCCTGCTGTTCCGCTTGTTCGACATCTGGAAACCCCCGCCGGTGCGGCAGTTGGAAGCCCTGCCGGGAGGATGGGGCATCAACGCCGACGACGCCATGGCGGGCGCCTATGCGGCGCTTGTGTTATTCGTGGCTGGATGCTTCAATCTGTATTGAAACATGGCTCTCCGGAAATCGTCCGATTCCAAGCCGCAGATTTCTCAGATCGCGCCTCCCGCCGCCATTGCCGGCGGTGAGTTCCAGATTCGCGGGAAGGGTTTCGCCAAATCGAATCGCCCGCGCGTCACCATCGGCGATGTGGGAGCGCCCGTGATCGTCGGCTCGGATTCCTACGTCATCGCCCGCGTCCCGGATGGCGCCACGGCGGGCGAGTTGGTGGTGCGGAGCGGCGACCAGGCCAGCGAATCCTGGGCCTGCGATATCGGCGTTCAGGTGGCCGAAGGGCTGCATCCGGTGGCCAACCCGGCCGATTGACGCTCTCGGCAATATCTTCAGCACCTTCAGCGGATCGCGCGGCCAAAAGGTCCCGGTGGCGGTCTTCAAGGTGGATCTCAACTTCAACCTCAAGCCGTTCATCAACGAGTTGATGAACGCAACCGGACTGGCGTTCGATTCCCAGGGGATGCTCTACATCTCCAGCCGCAATGACGGGGTGGTATACCAGGTCACCCCCACCGGCAACATGTCCGTGTTCGTGGAGGGCATGGGCGTGGCCACCGGGCTGGCCTTCGATCGCGAGCGGAACCTGTACGTGGGCGACCGCAGCGGAACCATCTTCAAGATCGGCCCCGACCGCCAGATCTTCGTCTTCACCACGCTCGAACCCTCCATTGCCGCGTTTCACCTGGCATTCGGACCGGACGGGTATCTGTATTGCACCGGCCCCACCACCTCCAGTTTCGATTCGGTGTACCGCGTCTCGCACGCCGGCGAGGTGGAGATCTACTACCGCGGCTTGGGGCGCCCGCAAGGCCTGGCCTTCGACGAGGACGGCCGCCTGTACGTGGCGGCTTCCATCGGCGGCCGCAAGGGCGTGGTCCGCATCGATCCGGGCGGCCGCGCCGACCTGTTTCTCTCCGGACCCGGCATCGTGGGGCTGGCGTTCACCCCTTCGCGCGCCATGGTGGTGGCCACCGGCAACGCGCTGTACCGCGTGGATGTGGGGCTCAAGGGCCTTCCTCTGTTCTGATGGACGCGGAGATCATCGCGGTCGGCTCCGAGATGCTGACGCCGGAGCGCGTCGACACCAATTCGCTCTACCTCACCGCGCAACTGAATGACATCGGCGTGGAAGTGGTGGCCAAGAGCGTGATCGGCGACCACCGCGACCGACTGGCGGAGGCCGTGCGGCTGGCTCTGTCCCGTTCGCCCATCCTGATCCTCTCGGGGGGTCTGGGCCCCACGGAAGACGATGTGACGCGCGAGGCCGTGGCGCTGGCGCTGGGGCGCGGCCTGGCGTATTCGGCCGAAATCGCCGAGGCGCTCGAACGGCGTTTTACCCAGGCCCGGCGCAAGATGGCGGAGGTCAACCGCCGGCAGGCGTTCGTGGTCGAAGGCGCTGCCGTCCTGCCCAACGATCGCGGCACCGCGCCCGGCCAGTGGGTGGAGCAATCCGGCGCGGTGGCCATGCTGCTGCCCGGCCCGCCGCACGAGTTGAAGGCCATGTTCGAACGGCAATGCCTGCCACGCTTGCTGCGAATCGTCCCCAAGCTGGTCATCCGCACCCTGCTCTTGCGCGTGGCGGGCATGGGGGAATCCGATCTGGATCAGCTCATCGCGCCGGTCTACACCAAATACACGAACCCGGTCACCACCATTCTGGCGGCCGCCGGGGATATTCAAATTCATCTGCGCGCGCGCTGCGCCACCCAAGCCGAAGCGGACGCTCTGCTGGCGGAAGTGAGCGGCCCCATCGAGGCGCTGCTGGGCGACCGCCTCTACTCGCGCAACGGCGAGCCGCTCGAAGAGGCGGTGGGCGCCCTGCTGCGCCAGCGCGGCGCCACCGTCTCGGTGGCCGAAAGCTGTACCGGTGGAATGCTCGGGGAGCGCTTCACTTCGGTGGCCGGCAGCTCCGACTACTTTCTGGGCGGGTTCATCACTTACGACAACGCCATGAAGATCGGGCTGCTGGGCGTGCCGCCCGAGACGCTCGAACAGTTCGGCGCGGTGAGTAAGGAGACCGCCGAAGCCATGGCCATGGGCGCGCGGGAACGCACCGGATCCACCTACGCGCTCTCGGTCACGGGCCTGGCCGGCCCCCAAGGCGAAGGGTCGATCCCCGTGGGCACGGTTTACATAGGCGTAGCCGATGCCGACGGCGTCCATGTGGCGCATCGCGTGTTGTTGGGCGACCGCCAGCGCATTCGCACGTTCGCCGCCCAGATGGCGCTCGATCTGCTGCGGCGAAGGATGCTGAAGGGGGTGTAGGCCCGGTGGGGCAGGCGGGCCCAGCGGGCGCGCCGCCCCGGGTCAGTTGCCCGCGGCGGCTTCGATCTCCGCGCGCGCTTTGGCGATGGCGGCCACGTACTGGCGGGCGCGCTCTTCAATCACCTCGAAGCGGCCTTCCTGGACTGTTTTGCCGTCCACCAGCTCACTCCCCACGGCCACCGCGAAGGCCCCCGCTTTCAGAAACTCCCCGGCGGTTTCCAGGTTCACTCCGCCGGTGGGAACCATTTCGATATGCGGGAGCGGCCCCTTGAGCGCCTTGATGTACTTGGGGCCTCCCACATTGCCACACGGAAAAATCTTGACCACGTCGGCGCCCGCTTCCCACGCCGTCAGAACCTCGGTGGGCGTGAGCGCGCCGGGGCAGATGACTTTCGAATAGCGCTTGGCCATCTCGATGGTGGCGAGGCGCAGGCTGGGGGTCACGAAGAACTCGGCCCCGGCCAACATGCAGGTGCGGGCGGTCTCCGGGTCGAGCACCGTGCCGGCTCCCAGCAGCACCCGGCCGCCGAAGCGGTCGGCCAGCTTCTCGAGCGCGTGGAGCGCGCCCGGCACGGTCATGGTGATCTCGGCCAGGGTCACTCCGGCGGCGGCAATGGCTTCCACGGCCTTGATGGCCCCTTCGGCGCTCGACGTGCGGACGATGGGAACCAGACCCACCTGGTTGATGCGCGCGAGAATTTCCTTGGGCTTCACGGGACTCTCCTCGGGATTGGAATTTCGGCTCCGAAATGCGATTGTCGCCGTTCCGGGCCGGCCGGCGCAACCGGGGGCCGGCGGGAAGAACGCCGGCATGGCAGGCTGGCGGCCCGCTCCACGGCGCACGGTGTTGGGGGCTAGACTCGTAATAATGAATCTGGCGATAGACGCAGACGACGTGCGCGCGGCGGCGCAACGCATCCGCCCATTGGCGCGCCGCACGCCGGTGACGACCTCGGCGGGGTTCGACGCCGCGGCCGGCGCGCGCGTGTTCTTCAAGTGCGAGAACATGCAACGCGGCGGCGCGTTCAAGATTCGCGGCGCCGCGAACCTGATTCTCTCGCTGCCCAGGGAAGCGCTGGCGCGCGGCGTGGTGGCGTATTCCTCGGGCAACCACGCGCAGGGCGTGGCCATCGCCGCCCGCCACGTGGGAGCGCGCGCGACCATCGTGATGCCGGAGGATGCGCCGCGCTCCAAAATGGAATCCACGCGAGCGTATGGGGCGGAGGTGGTGACCTACAACCGCTTCACCCAGAACCGCGAGGAGATCGCGCGCCGGATTCAGGAGGACGGCGGCGCGACCCTGATTCCCCCTTTCGACCATCCTCTAATTATGGCGGGTCAGGGCACGGCGGCCCTGGAATTGATCGAGGAGACCGGCCCGCTCGATGCCCTGATTGCGCCCATCGGCGGCGGCGGGTTGCTTTCCGGCTGCGCCATTATCGCCCGAGACATGCACCCTTCGATTCGCATCTTCGGCGCGGAGCCGGAAGGGGCCAACGACACGTTTCTCTCGATGAAGGCAGGCGAGCGCGTCACGGTGGCCCATCCCGAGACCATTGCGGACGGCCTGCGCGCGCCGCGTCCCGGAGAATTGACGTTTCCCGTGCTGCAGAAGCACGTGGAAGAGGTTGTGCTGGTGAGCGACGACGAGATTCGTGCGGCCGTGAAGTTCCTGCTGCTGCGCCTGAAAATCCTGGTGGAACCGAGTGGCGCCGTGCCGGCCGCGGCGTTGCTGTTCCACAAACTGCCGGAGAACATCGGTTCGATCGGCGTGGTGCTTTCGGGCGGCAACGTGGATTTCGAAGACCTGGCGCGGTACTGATTCGGATTGATCGGATTGACAGGCGAAAGCGCCTGTCCCACTTCGCCGTCGAAGGACGCGAGCCGGGCGATAATCGGAGGTTGGGGCATTGCAAAAGGATGCGCCACGGAATCGGAGACGCATGTTAAACGGCGCGAACAGCGGACGGCGCGCGGTAATCATCGGGGCGGGGCCGGCCGGATTGACGGCCGCTTACGAGCTGCTTACGCGAGCCGGCATACGGCCCACGGTCCTCGAGAAGAGCGAGTACATGGGAGGTATCTCCCGCACGGTGAACTACAAAGGCAACCGGATGGATATAGGGGGCCACCGCTTCTTCTCGAAATCCGACCGCGTGATGGAATGGTGGCTGGGGATGCTGCCTCTGGAAGCCTCCGAGAAGGGCACCTTCGCCATCAAATACCATGGCGCCGAGCGCATGGTGGCGGCCGGCGGGGGCGGGGCGCCCGATGCGGACCGCGTCATGCTGGTGCGGCCGCGCAGATCGCGGATTTACTACCTGCGGCGCTTCTTCTCCTACCCGGTCACGCTGAGCGCCAGGACGCTGGCCAATCTGGGTCTCTGGCGGACCTTCAAGATCGGGCTCAGCTATGTGAAGAGCGCCCTGTTCCCCATCAAACCCGAGCGAACCCTGGAGCAGTTCTTCATCAACCGCTTCGGCGTGGAGCTTTACCGGACGTTCTTCAAGTCTTACACCGAGAAGGTGTGGGGCGTTCCGTGCGGCGCCATCAGCGCGGAATGGGGCGCGCAACGCATCAAGGGCCTGTCGGTGTGGGCCACGCTGCGGCACGCTTTCCGAAAAGCCCGCGGCGGCAAGGGCGATCTGGGGCAAAAGGGAACCGAGACTTCGCTGATCGAACAGTTTCTCTATCCCAAGTTCGGTCCGGGACAGATGTGGGAAGAGACGGCGCGGCGGATTGTCGAAATGGGCGGCGAGATCCGCACCGGCTGGACGGTGGACAAGATCCACACCGACGGCCGGCGCGTGACTTCGGTGGAGGCTGTCGACGCCGCCACCGGCGCGCGGGAGGTGTTCGATGGAGACTACGTGTTCTCCACCGCGCCCATCCGCGACCTGATGCGCTCGTTCGACGCGGCGCCTCCGCCGAACGTGCTCGAAGTGTCGGAAGGCCTGGTCTACAGGGACTTCGTGACGGTGGGACTGCTGATGGAGTCGCTCAAGATTCACGACGAAACGCCGGAGGGCCGCAAACTAATCGGCGACAACTGGATTTACATTCAGGAGCCCGACGTGGCGCTGGGCCGTCTCCAGATCTTCAATAACTGGAGCCCCTTCATGGTGGCCGATCCCGCGCGCGTGTGGCTGGGCCTGGAGTACTTTTGCGACCAGGGCGACGAGCTCTGGAATCTGTCCGACGAAGACATGGTGGCGCTGGCCAAGGAAGAGCTCAGCCGGATCGGAATCATAGACGCGGCGGAAGCGATCGACGCCACGGTGCTGAGGATGGAGAAGACTTACCCGGCTTACTTCGGCTCCTACGACCGCTTCGCCGAGATCCGCGAGTACGTGGACCGCTATGAGAACCTCTTCCTGGTGGGACGCAACGGGATGCATCGCTACAATAATCAGGACCACTCGATGCTAACGGCCATGATGGCCGTGGATAACATCATCGCCGGAAAGACAGACAAGAGCGGTCTGTGGGAAGTCAACACGGAGACGGAGTATCACGAGGAAAAGGGCGGGAAGCAGGGCGGCGCGCCAGATCCGATCATATGACCGCGGCGCTATTCAGGCTGCACGCGCCCATGCGAAGCCGGGCGATCAGCCGTTTGAAGCTTCTTCGCGGAGCGCTTCCAGTTCGGCCAGAGCCTCCAGATCCTTGGGCCGCCCCGCCGCGCGTTTGGCCCGGATCAACTGATCGAGACTAAGGCATTTCGTGGCGCCGGCAAAGATCCGCAACTCGACGCTGGAAGGAATAAGATCCGCGTAGGTTCCGCCCCCCGGGATCTCGCCCAATAAGTCGATCGGGCCCAGGGAAGTATCCAACGTGAAGTTCAGCCCATGCGACAGAGTTTCACGGCTCCAGACAAACGGGAGCCCTGGGGGAGCGCCTCGAAGGTACGGCTTGAGATCCCGGAGAGCCGCCACAAGTCGATCCAGGTTTTCGGGCGAGCGGTTGTAAACAACATCCAGATCCTGCGTGAAGCGCGCCGAACCGTGAGCGAGCGCCGCCGCTCCGCCCACGACGATGCACTCGACGCGGTTCCTATCCAGCGTACCGAGAAGCGCCTCGAAATCCGTCATTTCTGTTGCGAGCGCAATTCCCCGCCCGCCCGACGCAACTGATCCGCGAACTTCGCGTGCGCCATAGCGCGCCGGAACCGCTCCGTGACGGTGAGCTTCAAATTGGCCCGAAGCAGGGTTCGGTCGATGCCCTTCTTGTAGGCTTCCACTACGGGATCGCGGTAGGTGCTTTCAGCGTCGTTCACTACTCCAGCTTACCTCTTCGGGCGTGTGGCTCTCAGTCCGGATTTGCGATGACCGGAACCACCAGAACCGGTAGCGGGGTCAACACCGCGGCTGGGAGGCTGGAATACGACCGGCGCCCGCAGTGTGCTCCTACGGGCCGCTGACCGGGCACGCGGAGATTTTCGCGCGGTTCGGGGGCCGGGCGGAATCGAGATGCAGGAGAAGACTATGCCCGGCAAGCTACACCCGATTCGCAGCGCGATTATACTAACGCTCCTGCTCCCTTGGGGCGGCGCTATTTTAAATCCACCAAGAGAGCCACCGCGGGTTGGCAGACGGAAGCGTCTGCCCCACAAGGTTGGGAAGTGGAAAAGAGACGGAACTTGGGCTTAGCGTTGCTGGCGGCCGGGGCTTCGCGGACTTATCACCGTGCGTTTCCGGCCGCCACTGGATTGAGCGGCATCTTCGGGGGCATTGGATTCGCTGGCTGGCGACTCATACCGTCCGATTCGATGCATAGGCTCCCGAGCCGTAACCCGGTTTGCCTACTCCACTACTCTTCGAAACCCGACTATCCCGGCCCTGAAGGGCCAGAACGGGCCGGCTCGGCTTGCCGCCGAAGCGGGATCCGAACCCGCGCCCGCCTGCCCTAGAGACCGGGGAGGATCACACTCGCGTGGGGCGTTATGAAGCTAGCTCCAAAGTCTCCCGTCGGGGTCATCTGTCAGTGACCTCCGTAAGGCTTCATGGCTCCGGGAGTTCGATACCAACGTAATGCAACGCATCTTGGCCAAGATGAAGGTTGCGGCCGGGCTTGCGCACGACCACTACCCGATTCGAAGCTAGCATGGGGGCAAACGGGCCCGGCGAGGACGGAGCGGGCAAGCTATAGAAACGGAAGGGAAAATAAATTTCGTTTTGGTGAACTGGGTACTGCGGGGCCGGGCGGGGCGTGCCCGGGGCCTACAGCGCTGCGGGCCGGGCGGGGCCGGGCCCCGCCGACGGCGAAGAATGCCGGCACGGATGCCGGCATGGCAGCCCGGAGGGCCGCTCTACGGTTGGCTCCGCCGGCGGCAAGAAAACGCTTGTTTTGGAAAAGGTTGTATAGTACACTTGCATACTAGTATAGTAGAAGCCTATGCCGTTTCCCAAGTTAACCAAACTCGAACTGCAAATCATGGAGGCCCTCTGGACCCACGGCTTATGCTCCATTCGCGAGATTCAGCAGGCCTTCCCGGAGCCGGGCCGGCCGGCCTACACCACGGTGCAGACCACGGTGTATCGCATGGAAGGGAAGAAAGCCTTGCGCCGGGTGAAGAAGATCAGCAATGCCCATATTTTTGAAGCGGCGGTTTCGCGCGAGGACGCGCAAAGCCGGTTGATCGACGACCTGCTGGGGCTGTTTGGCGGCCGGACGCAGCCGGTGATGGCGCATCTGATCGAATCCGGCAAGCTGACTCTGGACGATGTCGCGGAGGCGCGCAAGGCGCTGCGCAAGCTGGCCAAGAGAGGATAACGCGATGCCTCTGGCGCATGAATGGGCGGTGACTTTCGGGCGCCTCGCGGCCAATCACCTGTGGCAATCCACGGGCTTTGCGGCGGTGGCGGTGGTACTGGCTTTGGCGTTGCGAGCCAATTCGGCGCGGGCGCGGTACGGGCTGTGGCTGGCGGCGTCGGTGAAGTTTCTCATTCCGTTCTCCGTGCTGGCAGGCATGGGCGGGCGGTTGGGACGGTGGCTGATTCCCGCGACGCCGGTAGCGCGAGTGCCGTTGGCGATTGAGGAAATCGTGCAGCCGTTTGCTCCGCTTCAGGGCGCCGGCTTGCCGGCGGCGGTTTCCGTGCCTGCGCCGGCTGCGGGCCGGTGTGCTGCCGGTTGTGCTGCTGGCGATCTGGCTCT